>NZ_NMUA01000002.1 GCF_002312805.1 Sphingobium sp. D43FB
GGCCATAGCCGTTGCGCGTGTTGCCGGCACCTTCGCCTGTCGCAAGATGGTGATCCATCTCCGCGTTTAACGCGCGCTCCGTCAGCGCCTTCTTCAGCGAATCCAGCAAGCCACCTTGTTCAAATGCCGCACTGGCAGCGCCTCCGGCCAAAAGCTCGTCGAGAAGCGCATTGGGAATAACGGATTCTTTGCGTCGTGACATAGTGGGACTCCTTGTTACCCATTATGCCCGGCCACACACGGAAATCCTGACAGTCCCGTCTCGATCGCCGATCGATAACTTCGATCGTACTGCTCAAGGAGTCGACGACCGATGAGGAGGAAGCATCGACTTTGCGTGAGACTGTATTTGACAGGCTCAACACAGGTGGCACTAAGCTAAGCCGACAAGAGATTCGAAACGCACTTTACCGGGGACGGATGAACGATCTCGTTGACCGACTTTCTCGCCTGCCAAAATTTCGCGAGGCTTGGGGTATCCCAGCTTGGGTTGAGAACGAGATTGATACCACACAAGGTTTGTTGGAAAATGCGCTGTACGAGAAGATGGAGGATGTGGAACTTGTCCTACGCTTTTTCGCACTTAGGCATGCCGACCACTACTCTGGCGGCATGCAGCCCTTCTTAGACCTTTACATGCGCAAAGCGGTAACGTTCACCCAGACAGACTTAGAAGTGTTAGAGCGCGAATTCACTGAGACGCTGAACCTAAACGCGGAGGTTTATGGAGAACTTCTGTTCAGGCCATTTGATCCAGAAGCAAATGAGTGGATAGGGAAAGCGCAGAAAGCATTCTACGATGCAGTAATGGTGGGGATGTCCGCTTTCCTTGACCGTGCTCAGCGCGTGAAGGAGAAGGCCGTAGATATCCGAAACGCGACCGCGCAAATGTTTCGTGATGAAGAACAAGGTGCCTTCACGGGCCGGGGAAATACCAAAGAAGATATTCGCAATCGAATTCGTTTATTTCAGGAGATGGTAGAGCGGACGATAGCCTGATGCATTCGGCAATCTTGGAACGGACTCTGAACGGCTTTAAGGCGATACGCAGGCATGTCGCTTTTTCGGCAAATTTGCGGGCGCAAGTAGGCGCGACGGATTTCGAGTGTGCTAGTGGTAACGCCAAATGTTCGAACGTTCGCCGCATCATGGGCGAAGCATCCGACCCGACAAGCTGGCGAGTGATCGATCATTGTGCGGCTGTGACGCGCAGCTACGCGCTATTCGAATCATTCGTAATTGAGGTTTTGCGGGAATATCTCGCCTTTCTAGCGGGTGCCTACAAAATGTCAGCGCTTGGTCCCGATTTTGGGGTTCGGTACACCAAGGGCATCGGAAAGATCCTCCAGGATCAGCAGAAGCAGCGCTACCGTAATCTCGATATCGCGGCGATGATCACCGGGGTCAGCGAGGCGCTTGGCGACCTTGATGGCTATCAAATTCAACCCGAGGCTTTGTTACGAACTGAACAAAACTTACGCATGGCCGAATTGCAACGGCTGTTTAATGACTGCGGCCTAAGTGGTGTGGAATCTTGGGTTGGATCTCACGCCGCCATTCAAAAATTCTTTGCCGAGCAAGCGCGGCTATCAGACACCGCAACAAGTGAGCTAAAGCAAATCGTTGATTACCGGAACGAAGCGGCACACGGTGAAGTTGATGACGTCTTGGGCCACGATATTCTTATCGAATTCACCCACTTTTTTGACGCTATGTGTCGGTGTCTACTTGATGTCATCCAATATGACACTATCCGTAGGGCAAAAGAATTGAACCGGGCGACGGTTGTAGGACGGATATCTGAAACATTTCGCGACGATATAGTGGTCGCGAAAGTCGAAAACGCGACACTCACAGTCGGTGACAAGCTTTATGTTTTCAAGAAGGGCCTCACCTTGATTGCTGAGGTTGGAAGCATCAGGATAAACGATGAGGATGTTGAGACCGTCACGGCCGTCGAAGAAACTGAAGTTGGATTGAGGCTCGGCATACGCGCCAAAGTTGGCTGTGAGTTACTTCGACTGCAACTGGACTGATCTTGAAGACGATAGGTGATCGGGGGGGGGGTAAGCTTGCAATTTCGCTTACTTCAATCTTGCAGCGCTCAATTGCTGTTATGTTGCGGTCTCGACACCCTTCTTCTCGCGGCAAACAGATTAACGAACAGCGGATTTTAGGGTAGTTCGCGCGTAGGTCAAATGACCGGCTTTGGCGCATAACCGCCCCCCTCCCCACCCAACAAAAAAGGGCCGCCCCTTGGGGCGACCCTTTTTCTATCCTCTCCCCATAACAGGGACAGTCAGGAGGCCGTTTAGTCGGCCTTCGTCTGGAGGTTGACGGCGGCATATTTGCCGCGGCGGTCAACTTCCAGTTCGAAGTCGAGACGGTCGCCTTCGTTGAGGGCGGCCATGCCGGCGCGTTCGACGGCGCTGATGTGGACGAAGGCGTCGGGCTGGCCGTCATCGCGCTGAATGAAGCCGAAGCCCTTCATCGCGTTGAAGAATTTGACCGTGCCGCTGGAGCGTTCGCCGGTCAGCTGACGCTGGGGGCCACCACGTTCCGCACCGCCGCCGAAGCCGCCGGGCGCTGCACCGAAACCACCAGCGCGGGGTTCGCGCGGTTCGCGCGGCGGGCCGCGATCAGTGACGGGGAGCGGTTCGCCGTCGATGACCAGATCGGTCGCCGATACCTTGCCACCACGATCAACGAGGGTGAAGCCGAGCTGCTGCCCTTCGGCCAAGCCGGTCAGGCCAGCCTGTTCCACGGCGCTGATGTGGACGAACACGTCTTCGCCGCCATCATCACGAACGATGAAGCCGAAGCCCTTTTGCCCGTTGAAGAATTTGACGACGCCCTTGCCTTCGCCAACGACCTGCGCGGGCATGCCGCCACGACCGCCACCGCCGCCGAAACCACCGCCGCCGCCGCCGCCGAAGCCGCCACCGCGCGGTGCGCCGCCGCCGAAGCCGCCGCGATCACCACCGCCAGCGCCACCGCCGAAGCCGCCACGATCACCACCGAAACCGCCGCCGCCGCCGAAGCGGTCACCGCCGCCGCCGAAGCCGCCGCCAAAACCACCGCGACCACCGCCGCCGCCACCGGCACCCTGATCGTAGAAATTGTCGTCGCCGAAACCGTCGCGCTTGTCCTTGCCGCGCCCGCCGCGGCGACCTCTGTCAAAACTCATGCCCTGTTAGTCACTTTCGCTTCGCCCCAAGACCATTCGGACACGCATGTCGGGCGAATGACATGCAAAATCCACCGCAAAGGCGGGTTTGGGAATCACTATATCAAATTTTCAGGGGAGCGCGAACGATTTTAACAGGGGCGGTCCCGTTCCGTTCCTTTTGCGCAAACCACTGTGCTTTGCGGGTAATATTCCCCTTCTTTCCGCCGCCGCAAAGCGTCGATTGCGATATGTCCGCTTTACCCATAGAGGGAGGATATGACCGTCCATTTCCATGAAGAAGATCTGCCCGCTGGCGTGCTTGCCCCCGGCCCGATCGCCGTCGATACCGAAACCATGGGGTTGATCACCCCGCGCGACCGCCTGTGCGTCGTCCAGATAAGCGATGGCCAGGGCGACGAGCATCTGGTGCGGTTCAAGCCGGGCAGCGACTATGCCGCGCCGAACCTGCGCGCGGTGCTGGCCGACCCGGAGCGGCTGAAACTCTATCATTTCGGGCGGTTCGATATCGCCGCGATCCAGCATTATCTGGGCGTGGTCGCTGCCCCCGTCTATTGCACCAAGATCGCGTCGCGGCTGATCCGTACCTATACCGACCGCCATGGGCTGAAGGAACTGGTCCGCGAATTGCTGGGCCAGGACATCAGCAAGCAGCAGCAGTCGAGCGACTGGGGCAATCCGGTGCTGAGCGATGCGCAGAAGGATTATGCGGCGTCCGACGTGCGCTATCTGCATGCGTTGCGCGCCGAGCTGGACAAAAGGCTGGTGCGCGAAGGGCGGATGGAATTGGCGCAGGCCTGTTTCGACTTCCTGCCGCACCGTGCCGCGCTCGACCTGGCCGGGTGGCCGGAGATCGACATTTTCGCGCATATGTAAGGAAATAGCAGCGCCGTGTCCGTCCAGGCCGATCAGCAACGCGATGTGCGCCGCCAATGGGCGCAGCCGGGGGGCAGCCATGACCGCATGGTCAAGCTGCTCAAAAACTGGCTGCCTGTGGCCGTCGGCGTGCTGAGCGCGCTGCTGGCGACCGCGCCCTTTACCGGTGGGGACAAGGTGAGCTTCGTCCTCGACAAGAATAAGGTCGATGTGGCGAAGGAGCGGATGCGGGTGACCGAAGCGCTGTATCGCGGCGAGGACAGCAAGGGGCAGCCCTTTTCGCTGCGCGCGGGGTCGGCGGTGCAGAAAAGCTCGCGCGAGCCGATCGTGGACTTGAACGCCATGTCGGCGCGCATCCTGCTGTCCGATGGCCCCGCCGTGCTGAGCGCGCAGAAGGGCCGCTATGATATGGACAGCGAGCGGGTCGGCATCGAGGGGCCGGTGCAGTTCGAGGCGGCGGGCGGATACAGGCTGACCACGCGCGATGTCGGCATCGACCTCAAATCGCGGCGGATGCAGAGCGCGGGCCGGGTCGACGGGCGCATCCCGATCGGGACGTTCAGCGCGGACCATCTGGAAGCGGACCTGGGCGCGCGGACGGTGACGTTGAATGGCCGGGCGAACTTGCGTATCGAACAAAATGGTCTCAAAGGGCGCAACTGATGACACGCTCCTTCCTTTTGCTGACGATCGGTGCCGTAGGCGCTGCCGGGATGATGATCGCGGGCGCAGGCGCGCAGGTGATGCAGAATCATGACAGCAACGCGCCGGTCAATTTCAACGCCGACCGGATCGAGGTGCAGGACCGCGCCGACCGCGTCGTGGTGTCGGGCAATGTCGAAGTGACGCAGGCGGGCATGACGCTGAACGCCGCGCGCATGACGGTGGCCTATCGCAACCAGCCGGGCAGCGGCACGAGCGGCGTGGAGATCGACCGGATCGACGCGTCGGGCAATGTCGTGGTGACCAAGGGCGACCAGACCGCACGCGGCAATGTCGCCATTTACGACCTCAACAGCAAGCTGATCACGATGCTGGGCAATGTCGCGCTGACGCAGGGCGGCAATCGGCTGACCGGCGGGCGGCTGGTGATGGACCTCAATAGCGGGCGATCGACCGTGGACGGGCGGTCTTCGGGCGGCGCGGCGGGATCGACGACGAGTCCGAGCGGGCGCGTGTCGGGCACCTTCACCGTGCCGCAGCGGAAGAATTGACGCCCGCCGAGCGGGCTGTGCGCGACCGGGTGCTGGGTCGGGCAGAGGTCGAGGCGTTGCTGGCGGGGGCGTTGTCCCGGCACCTTATCGATTGCGATCTGAAGGGGGCGGACCTGAGTGGGCTGGCCCTGCCCGGCTGGACGTTCGAGACGTGCCAGTTGCGGCGCGTAGATTGGACCGGGGCGCGGCTGGAGGGGACGGTGTGGCGGTCCTGCCGCGGTCCGTTTGCGAACTTTGTGGGCGCGGACCTCAATGAAGCGCGCTTTTCCGCCTGCGACCTTAACAACAGCCAGTGGCGCGGGGCGCGGTTGGGCGCGGCTGTGTTCGAACGGTGCAAGCTGACCGGGGCCGACCTGTCGGAGATCAAGGCGTTCGACCTGCGCTTTGACGAGACGCTGCTGATCAACGCCAAATTGCCCGGCTTTTCCTTTCGCAAGCAAGTGTTGCAACGCATCGATTTCAGCGCGGCAGACCTGCGCAAATGCGATTTTCGCGATGCCCAGTTCGAGGATTGCAGCCTGCGTGAGGCGCATCTGGCCGATGCCCGATTCGATGGCGCGGATCTGCGCGGCGCGGATCTGGGCGGATTGCGGCTGAACGATGCCAGCCGCTTTCGCGGCGCGACGATCTCGCGCGCGCAGGCGAGCCAGTTGCTGGGCGAACTGGGGCTGAAGGTTCTGTAGGCCGCACAAAAACAAGCCCGGCGCTCTTGCGAGGCACCGGGCAGGATCAGGGTCTATGGCTGGGAGCCGACCCGATAATGTGCTGCGTCAGCCCTTCTTTTCGGGCGGCAGGGTGATCTTCACATCCTCGCCATTTTGGCCAGGGAAGTTGGTGAACATCGCGTCGATCAGGTTCGGGACCAGATAGGTCAGCTTGTTGGACAGCGACTGGGCGCTCGCCTTGCCTTCGAACAGGCGGCGATTGTCGGCAGCGCGGTCGATCTTCATGCTGAGGTCGCTGGTATAGACGGTGTAGCTGGACACGTCGTTGAAACCGCCGCCGCCGAACAGCCAGGGATCATAGAAGCCATAGCCCCAAGGACGACCCCAGCGACCGCCGAAGCCACCGCCCCAAGGACCAAAGCCGCCATAACCGCCGCCAAAGCCGGTCGAGCGGACCTTTTCGCGGCCATTGTCGACATCATAGGCGACGCGGACGATGAGGTCGGCGCGTGCGGGGTCGCTGGCCGGGACATAGCCGGTCTGCGCCAAGCGCTGGCCGACCATGTCGGCATAATGGGCAAATTCGAGGCCGCCCGCGAGTTGCGGATTGTCAGCGACGATGGTGTAGCTCTGGCCCGCGGGGGCCGGGAGCTGCTGGAAACGGGCGACATCGGCCTTGAACGGCGTGGCGCAGCCCGACAGCGCAACCAGCGCTAGGGCAGGCGCTGCGAACAGACCGAACTTTTTGAAACGGGTCATTTTTCTGCGTCCTGTATCAGGCATGAATCTATCTGCATCATTGGGGCCTGTTGTAGCAAGCCGCAACTGAACATCATTTGAACGCACGAGAAAACCGAACGGGCGCAAACCATGTCCTGTCACCGCAAGGACGCCACGCCCGGCCATAACCCGTAAGGCCCGTCAGCGCATCAGCCCCATCGCATCATAGGCGGCGCGCAACGTCGGTTCGGCCGCCGCCGCCGCCTTGGCCGCGCCCTTGTCGAGAATCGCGTCGAGTGCGGCGTCGTCGGTGCGCAGTTCCAGGAAGCGCTGGCGAATCGGGCGCAGCGTTTCGACCAGCACTTCGCCTAGCGCCGGCTTGAACGCGCCGAAGCCCTTCCCCGCAAATTCGGCGCAGACGGCATCGGGCGTGCGGGCGGTCAGCGTGGCGAGAATGCCGACGAGGTTGCTCGCCTCCGGCCGGCCCGCCAGGCCTGCTGCGGTTTCGGGCAGCATTTCCTGGTCGCTCTTGGCCTTCTTCACCTTGGCCATGATGGCGTCGTCATCATCGGTCAGGTTGATGCGGCTCATGTCCGAGGGGTCGGACTTGGACATTTTCGCGCTGCCGTCGCGCAGCGACATGATGCGCGCCGATTCCTTGGGGATGATCGGGTCCGGCAGGGTGAAGAGATCAACGCCGAAATCGCTGTTGAACTTGGCGGCGATGTCGCGCGCCAGCTCCAGATGCTGTTTCTGATCCTCGCCCACGGGAACATGGGTGGCGTTATAGGCGAGGATGTCGGCGGCCTGCAGCACGGGATAGACGAACAGGCCGACCGATGCGCCTTCGCGGTCCTTGCCTGCCTTGTCCTTGAACTGGGTCATGCGATTGAGCCAGCCGATGCGTGCGGTGCCGTTCAGCAACCAGCAAAGCTCAGCGTGAGCGGGGACGCGGGCCTGGTTGAAGAGGACGCTGCGATCCGGGTCGATCCCGGCGGCGACCAGGGCAGCGGCCATGTCGCGCACGTTGCGGATACGCTGTTCGCGGGCCTCATGCACGGTGATCGAGTGCATGTCGGCGAGAAAGAAGAAGCACTGCGAGTCCGCATCCATCTCGTCCTGCATCTTCACCCAGTTGCGGATCGCGCCGAGATAATTGCCAAGGTGCAGATTGCCGGTGGGCTGAATGCCGGAAAGGACGCGCATGGGATGATCCGTTCTATTGCGTTGTGCTCGCGCTCCGCCGACGCATCAGCGCCTTGATATCGGACAGCCGGTAAGCGCCGGTGACGAAGCAGGCCAGCCCGTAGAGCGTGACGCCCGCGCCGACAAGTATGGCGAGCGCGATATAGCGTTGGACCATGGCCCCTGTAAGCCAGGGATCGAACAGGCTGGCGCCCGCGATCAGCGCGCCGCCCATGATGAGCGCGGCGAGCGCGAGACGCGGCAGGCGACGGCGCAGCCCGGCATCGGCGGCAAAATGGCCGCGCTTTACGAGGGTCCGATAGAGCATCGCCACATTGACGGTGGAGGCGAGCGCGGTGGCGAGCGGCGGGCCGATATGGCCGAGCGTCGGGATCAGCGCGGCATTGCCGATGATGTTGATGAGGATCGACAGCATCGCGTAGCGCACCGGCGTCCGCGTATCGCCACGCGCATAATAGCCCGGCGTCAGTACCTTGACGAGGACATAGGCGGGCAGGCCGATCGAGAAGGCGGACAGCGCCCAGCCGCAGCGCATCGCGTCTTCGGCGGTGAAGCGGCCATATTGAAACAGGCCGCGCACAATCGGTTCGGCGACGGTCAGGAAGGCGATGGTGGCGGGCAGCGTCAGGAACAGGGCAAGTTCGATGCCCCGGTTCTGCGTCTCCATCGCTGCGTCCTCCTCGCCCTTTGACAGCATCCGCGAGATGGTGGGGAGCAGAATGGTGCCAAGGCCTATGCCGATCAGGCCCAAGGGCAGCTGGTTCAGCCGGTCGGCATAATAGATATAAGTGATCGATCCGGAGGCGAGCAGCCAGCCCGACAGCGCGGTGGAAACGAGCAGATTGACCTGCTGCGCTCCGGCCCCGGCCGCTGCGGGCACGATGAGGCGGAGCAGTTCGCGGACATCCTTGTCCAGACGGGGGCGCTGGAGCTTGAGCGAGACGCCCGCGCGGCGACAGGCCCAGATCAGCCAGAGCAGTTGCAGAGCGCCACCCACGGTGACGGAAATCGCCTGCACCCGCGCGGTTTCATATTCATCCGCGCCGTGGAAAAACCACAGGCCGCTGATCATCGCGACGTTGAGCAGGATCGGTGCGGCGGCGTTGACCCAGAATTTGTCGAGCGAATTGAGGATGCCGCCCAGCAGCGAGGCGATGGAGATGAGCGCCAGATAAGGGATAGTGATGCGCGACAGGGTGACCGCGAAGGCGAACTGGTCCGGCGTCGGATTCTGCCGCGAAAAGCCGCCGGACAGCGCCCAGGTGATCGGCCAGGCGGCGGCGATCAGCGCGAGGGTGAAGAGAATGAGGACCGGCAGCAGCACGGCGAGCGCGCGCTGGGCAAAGTCATAGCCCGCAGGCAGCCCGCCCTCGCCGGCCGCCTTCTTGTTGAAGAGCGGGATGAAGGCGGCGGAAAAGGCACCCTCGGCAAAGAGCGCGCGGAACATGTTGGGGAGGCGGAAGGCGACGCCGTTGAAGGCGTCCGACGCGAACCCCGCACCGACATAGCGGGCCGCGAGGGAATCGCGCACCAGCGCCAGGATGCGACTGACGAGCGTCAGCCCGCCGACTGATCCCAGGGCGCGGATGAGTTTCATGGCATTACCCCCGTGCCCGTTCGGGCTGAGCCTGTCGAAGCCCGACACTTCCTTTTCAAAGAAAAGTGCAGCCCTTCGACAAGCTCAGGGCGAACGGAGACAGGGGTCATCCTGCGTGTCAGGCGTGGCCGGCCGGTTCGCCTGCGGTCTGTTCCAGCGCCTGGGCCTGTTGCAGGTAGAGCGCGCCGAAATCGATCGGGTCGAGCAGCAAAGGCGGGAAGCCGCCGTCGCGGATCGCGTCGGCCAGCACGCGGCGGGCGAAGGGGAAGATGAGGCGCGGCGCTTCGGCCAGCATGAAGGGCTGGATCTGCTCTTCGGGCACGTTGCGCATGCCGAAGATGGCGGCATAGAGCAGGTCGACGGCGAAGGCGGTGCCCTGCGGCGCTGTGGCCTTCACGTCGATCTTGAGCGAGATTTCCATCACTTCTTCACCGACGCGGTCCGCGCCGATGTTGAACTGGACATCGATCTGCGGCTGGTCGGGCCACTGGTAGACGGCCGGGGCATTGGGATTTTCGAAGGACAAGTCCTTCACATATTGGCTGATCAGCGCGATTTGCGGCGCGGTGTCGGCGCCGTTGCCCTGGCTGTTGATATAGGGGTTGGTATCGGCTTCGTCGGCCATGGTCCGTCCTTATATGGTCAAGAATGTCCGGTGGGCCGCAACCCCCCGCGATGTGACCCGCGCGCTTAGCAGGGGGCGCGGAGCAGGGCAATGGCACCGGCACGAAGGGGCTATTTGAAGTTGGATGCAAACATGCCTATGTTGGTTGGAACATTGTCCCCGCGCAAAGGGTATAGATTTCCGTGTATGTGATCGTCATCCTCGCCATGATAGCCGGTTTTCTGGCGCTCCGGCTCTATTCCGTGCTCGGCAAACGTACCGGGCACGAGCAGGAGCCTGCGCTCCGTCCCGCCGAAGACCGCGCCAAGGTGACGGTGCTGCAACCCCGGCCGATGGCCGAGGGTGCGGGCGATTCGGTGCGTCTGGCCGAAGGGCTGATCGCGCCGGGGGCGGAAAATGGCGTGCGCGCGTTGATCGCCGCCGATCGCAGCTTCGATGTGCCGCAGTTCGTCGATGGGGCCAAGAGCGCCTATCGCATGGTGCTGGAGGCCTTTTGGCGCGGTGATCGGGACGAGTTGGCTTGGCTGTGCGATGATGATGTGCGCGCTTCCTTTGAAACGGCAATCGCCGCGCGTGAGGCCGAGGGCCATGTGCTCGACAACCGGCTGGTGCGGATCGAGAAGGCGCAGATCATGGAAGCCTCCGTCCAGGGCGGCGTGGCGCAGATCGCGCTGCGCTTCGAGGCCGACATCGCTGCGGTCACGCGCGATCAGGATGGCAATGTGGTCGCCGGGTCGATGACCGATGCGGTCGGGACCAACGATATCTGGACCTTTACCCGCGACGTCCGCAGTGCCGATCCCAACTGGAAGCTCAGCGAAACCGACGAAGCGTGATCGGCGCATGATGCTGCGTTCTAGGGCGGGCGCGCTGGGCGCTGCCCTGCTGCTGTCAGCTTGTTCGGGTAGCATGATCCCGCCGTCCGCGACTGGCCCTGCGCCTTCGCGGCCGGGCGAGGTTGCTACCCGCCCTACCCCGGCCACGCCGCGTCCTACCCTTCCCATCGAGATGCCGGCAGATCCGGCGCTGGTGCCGGGCACCGCCGCCGCCTTGGGCGTGACGCGCGGGCCGGAGGTCGGCAGCCTGATCCCGTCGGGCGAGCGATCGCGGCTGGCGTTGCAGGCGTTTCGCATATCCTGCCCCACGCTGATGCGGCGCACCGATGCGAGCGGACTGACCAGGGGGTCGGACTGGAACAATGCCTGCGCGGCGGCATCGAGCTGGCCGGACACCAGCGCCAGCGAATTTTTCTCCCGCTATTTCGAAGCGGTGCAGGTGGGCGACGGCGCGGCCTTCGTCACCGGCTATTATGAACCGGAAATCGCCGGTTCGCGCACGCGCCAGCCGGGTTATGATGTACCCATCTATCGCCGCCCAACCGACCTGATCGACGTCGATCTGGGCCAGTTCAGCGAGGCCCTCAAAGGCCGCACGATCCGGGGCAAGGTCGCGGGCACCAAGTTCGTGCCTTATGACGAGCGCAAGCAGATCGTCAGCGGCGCGCTGGCCGGGCGCGGGCTGGAACTGGCCTATGCCGCTGATCCGGTCGAATTCTTCTTCCTGCAGGTACAGGGCAGCGGGCGGTTGAACCTGCCCGACGGCGGCGTCATGCGCATCGGCTATGACGGGCAGAATGGCCGCGATTATACCGGCATCGGCAAGCTGATGAAGGATCGCGGGCTGATCAAGGCCGGGTCGATGCAGGACATCATGCAATATCTGCGCGCCAATCCGGTCGAGGGTGCGGCGATCATGAACGAGAATAAGAGCTTCGTCTTTTTCCGCGAACTGACCGGCGCGGGGCCGATCGGGGCGTTGGGCGTGCCGGTGACGGCGGAAGGGACAGTCGCTGCCGATCCCAAATATGTGCCGCTGGGCGCGCCGGTGCTGCTCTCGCTCGACCGGGCCGAACCCAATGGCATGTGGATTGCCCAGGATACCGGCGGCGCGATCAAGGGGGCCAATCGCTTCGATAGCTTCTGGGGTGCGGGCGCGCGGGCGCGCGGCATTGCGGGCGGCATGTCGGCGCGCGGCAGTGCGCTCATTCTGCTGCCGATCGGGTCGGTTGCCCGCCTCACCCGACCCTGACCGGGGTGGCGATGGCGCGGCGGCATCTATCGACCGATGAGCAGGCGCTGTGGAGCGCGCTTGCCCGGACAGTGCGGCCGTTGCGCCCGCAAAATCGCGCTCCCGTCGCGCTGCCCGTGGCGATGATCGATCCGCCTGCTCAGAAACGAGTCGTGCCGCCCCCTGCCCGCCCCACCCCACCGCCTGCGCCTGTCCGCACGCCTGCCGCCGTACTGGACACGGGTTGGGAAAAGCGCATCCGCAATGGCGCGGTCAGCCCGGAGATGAGCATCGACCTGCATGGCCATAGCCTGTCGGCGGCCCATGCCCGATTGCACCAGGCGCTGGGCGTGGCGCTGGCGCAGGGGGTGCGGGTGATATTGGTGGTGACGGGCAAGCCTCCCAAGGGCGCATTGTCCGACAGCGCGGCGCGGCGCGGGGCTATCCGGGCCGAGATCGGCCATTGGCTGGAAACCAGCGCCCATGCCGACCGGATCGCCAGCGTCCGTGTCGCCCATCCGCGCCACGGCGGCGACGGCGCGCTCTATTTGATATTGCGGCGCCGAAAATAGCGTTGTCATCGCAAAGTCGCTGACCCTTTCTTAACCACCGTCCTTCATATCCTTGCCCCCTAAGGCTTCATCGTGGAGCGTGCGCCGGGACAGGGACAGATGATGCGGGGGGTGACGTTAAAAAGCCGCGCTGCTGCGTTCGCCTGCTCCGCAGGCGCGCTTGTCTTCATCCTGTCGCTCATCCTCGGCTATACGCCCGGTCAGCCCGATGACATCGGGCAGATCAGCCGCGCGCTGATCATCGCCATATTATGCGGGACGATGAGCTGGGCTTCGGCGCGCCAAACGGTCGCGACCACCGCCACCGCCATCGACATGGCGACCGAACGGCTCGTGTCGGCCGCGCATGGCGACCTGCAATCGCCGGTGCCGGGCGATATCGCGCGCGAAATGCCCGATCTTTCCGTGGCGATGGAAAGCCTGTTCAGCCAGGTGCGGACCAATTTGGATCATGTCCAGACGCTCGCGCTGTTCGACCAGATTACCGGCCTTGCCAATCGCACCAGCTTTTGCCGTCAGGTCGAGCGGCATCTGGCCGAGCGGGTGGAAGAGCGCAAGGCCGCCTTGTTCTTCATCGACCTGGACGGGTTCAAGGGCGTCAACGACACGCTGGGCCATGCGGCCGGCGACCAATTGCTGGCGCGGGTCGCGGGGCGGCTGCGCGAAGTGGTGATGGCGCAGGTCGCCGCTGGGTCGGGCGATGCCGTGATCGGGCGGCTGGCGGGTGACGAGTTCACCATGTTCTTCCCCAACCTGCCCGGCCATAGCGCGGCGGCGCGCATTGCCCGCGCCATCCAGTTCGCGCTGGGCGAACGGTTTGACCTCGGCAGCCAGCATGTCGACCTGGGCGCGTCGATCGGCATCGCCTGCTACCCCGACCATGGCGAGACGCTGACGGCTTTGCTGCGCGCCGCCGATGTCGCCATGTATCATGCCAAGCATGAGGGACGCGGCCGTGCGGAAATGTATAGCGCCGAACTGGCGCTGGAGGCATCCGACCGGGCCGACCTGGAACGCGATTTGATGCTGGCGTTGCAGCGCGACGAGTTCATCCTGGAATTTCAGGCGCAGATCGATATTGGCAGCGGCAGCGCGGTGGCGGCCGAGGCGCTGGTGCGCTGGGCGCATCCCGAACGCGACATCCTCATGCCGGGCGCATTCGTCACTGTCGCGGAGGAAAGCGGCGTGATTGTCGCGCTGGGCGATTGGGTGATGGACAGGGTGTGCGAAACCGCCGCGCGCTGGGCAGCGGCGGGCATAAGCCAACGGATCGCCATCAACATCTCCACCCGCGAACTGGGACAAGCCGATTTCTTCCTGCGCC
Source organism: Sphingobium sp. D43FB (assembly GCF_002312805.1). Taxonomy (GTDB): domain Bacteria; phylum Pseudomonadota; class Alphaproteobacteria; order Sphingomonadales; family Sphingomonadaceae; genus Sphingobium. Next base: position 14,054 of record NZ_NMUA01000002.1, read on the forward strand.
TGCGCCACGCCATTGCCACCCACCAGACGCCGACGACGATGCTGGAACTGGAGATCAGCGAGTCGCTGGCGATGGAGATGGAGCCGCGCGTGCTGGATCAGTTGGCGGCGCTGCGACGCGACGGGGTGCGGGTGGCGATCGACGATTTCGGCACCGGCTATTCCAACCTGTCGCGGTTGAAGGAATTGCCGGTGGATCGCGTAAAGATCGACCGCAGCCTGGTACGCGACATAGCCACGTCGGCCGAGGCGCGGACCATCTGTTCGGCAGTCGTGGGCCTGATCCAAGGGCTGGGCCTGGAAGTGGTGGTCGAGGGGATAGAGAGCGAGGCGCAGATGGACATGCTGCGCGTCATCGGCTGCACGCAGTTTCAGGGCTATCATCTCGCCCGGCCGACGGGCGAACAAGCCTATCTCGACCGTTTCGCCCTGACCGAAAGCCCTGACCGCGTCCTGTTGCTGCGCCAGCCAGAGCCACGCCGGGGCTGATCAGCCCCGCAGCGCGCGCTCGACGATCAGCGCGTATATGCGCTGCAAATCACGCAAATCCTGCACCGCGACCGCTTCGTCAAGCTTGTGCATCGTCGCATTGTTGAGGCCGAATTCCACCACCGGGCAAAGGCGCGAGAGGAAGCGGGCGTCCGATGTCCCGCCCGTGGTCGACAGGTCGGTGACAAGGCCCGTGACATCGCGGATCGCGCCGCTGACCAGATCGCTGAACGCACCGGGCAGGGTCAGGAAGGGTTCGCCGCTGATCTTCGCCTCGACCGTGCCGCCCTCAGTCGCGGCGATGGCGGTGATCCGTTCGATCAGCGACGCGCCGCTATGCCGGTCGTTGAAGCGGATCGAGATGCGCGCGGTTGCGAGGCCGGGAATGACATTATGGGCGGGATTGCCGACGTCGAGGTCGGTGATTTCGATATTGCTGGCCTGGAACCAGTCGGTGCCCTCGTCCAGCGTCTCGGCCTCGATGGCGGACAGGATGCGGACCAGCTTCGGGATCGGATTGTCGGCCAGATGGGGATAGGCGACATGACCCTGGCTGCCCGCCACGCTGATCCACATATTGACCGAGCCGCGCCGCCCGATCTTGACGACATCACCCAGTTGCGCCGAGCTAGTCGGTTCGCCGACGAGGCAAAGGTCGGGGCGCAGTTCGCGCGCGGCCATCCGCTCCATCAGCGCGAGCGTGCCATGGACAGCCGGGCCTTCCTCATCGCCGGTGATGATCAGGCTGATCGTGCCGGGCAGGTCGTCGGGCAGATCGTGCAGCGCCGCGACGAAGGCGGCGATCGAGCCCTTCATGTCCACCGCGCCGCGGCCGTAGAGCAGATCGCCGCGCTGTTCGGGCACGAACGGGTCGCTGGTCCAGCCCGGCCCCGGCGGCACGACGTCGAGATGCCCGGCAAAGGCGAAATGCTTGCCGCCGCCTGTGGTGCGCCAGGCGAGGAGATTTTCGACCGGGCCGTCAGGCGCGTCGCCGGTGACGAAACGATCGACGGTAAAGCCCAGCGGTTCCAACATAGCCTGCAGCGCGGTAAAGACGGCGCCGGTCGCGGGTGTTACGGAGGGGCAGGCAAGCAGTTGCTCGGCAAGCGCCACGACATCATGATTGGCTCTGGTGCTGGTCATGCCCAGGCGTTAGCGAAAGCCGGGCCGCTTGGCCAGCAGGAGGAGACAAGGCCGTGCCCCGGATCGACCTGGATGCCATCGCGCAGACCAATGCCACCGGCTATCCCGCGCCCCATGCCGACATCGTTGCCGGGCGGTGGGTCAGGCGGCTTGGCCCTGCAAGCGATCTCTCCGATTTCGGCGTCAGCCATGTCGTGCTGAAACCCGGCGCGGCGTCGTCCAACCGACATTGGCATGAGGATGAAGACGAGTTCGTCGTGATGCTGGCGGGGGAAGCCATGCTGGTCGAGGAGGATGGGCGCACGCTACTGCGCGCGGGCGACATGGCGGCCTTTCCCAAGGGCGAGCCGAATGGCCATCATCTGGTCAATGAAAGCGACGTCGATTGCACTTTCCTGGCGTTCGGGCGGCCACCGACCGGCGATTGTCATTATGCCGATATCGACCTGCGATGGTCGAGCGGTCAATATCGCCACAAGGATGGGAGCGGCTTTTGACGATGTGGATGGATCGGCGCGCGCTGGTGACGGGCATGGGCGCGATGTTGGTGGCGGCCAAGGCACCGCCGGTTGCGCCCTTGCCTGCGACGCTGGTGAAGCCACCGCGCCTGCGGCCAGGCGATGTTGTCGGGCTGATCGAACCGGCTGGCTTTACCGACGATATGTTCGACCTCGATCTGGTCAAGGAGACGATCGTGGCGATGGGGCTGGTGCCCCGACCTGCGCCGCATCTGGCCGCGCGCCATGGCTATCTGGCCGGGACCGACAAGGATCGCGCGGCCGACGTCAATGCGATGTTCGCCGATCCGCAGGTGCGCGCGGTGTTCGCGGTGCGCGGCGGATGGGGGTGCGCGCGCATCCTGCCTTTGCTCGACTTCGCGACGATCCGCGCCAATCCCAAGCTGCTGATTGGCTTTTCGGACATCACCGCACTGCACATGGCCTTTGCCGCGCGGGCGGGTTTCACCACCATCCACGGCCCCAATGCGTCGAGCAGTTGGGGCCGTTTTTCCTGGGATGGATTTCGTGCGGTCGCGTTCGACGGGGCGATGCCGACCTTTGCCAATCCGGTCAGTAATGAGGACCGGCTGGTCCCGCGCGCCGGGCGCATCCGCACCTTTCACCCCGGCAAGGCGAGCGGGCGATTGCTGGGCGGCAACCTGACCGTGCTGGCGGCCTTGATGGGAACGGGCTGGCTACCCGATTTCAGCGGCGCGATATTGTTTATCGAGGATATTGGCGAAGCGCCCTATCGCATCGACCGGATGCTGACCCAGCTGGCGCTGGGCGGCGTGCTGGGGCGGCTGGCGGGCGTGGTGTTCGGCCAATGTACCGATTGCGGGGCGAGCGGGCCGTCCTATGGTGGGTTTACCCTGTCGGAAGTGTTGCAGCAGCATTTTGGCTCCCTCGGCATACCCGCCTTCCAAGGCGCGCAGTTCGGCCATGTCGCCAACCAGTTCAGCCTGCCCGTGGGCGTGCGGGCGGAGATGGATGCGGACGCCGGGACGATCCGCTTGCTGGAAGCGGCGGTCAGCTAGGGTCGCTCGTCCCAGCGGACCAGCGTGACATTGCCGTCAGGGGCGACGGCCAGTTCGCCGAACGCCCCGGTGCGCAGCTTCCGCGGCGGCAGGCCCAGCGCCAGCAGCGCGAAGCGGGCCGCGCCGTTGGAGGTGACGAGCAGGTCGGCCCCCTCCCCGGCTTGCGCGAAGACGGCGCGCCAGGCGGCGATGCGGGTTTCGGCATCGACGATCCAGCCATCGGGCACGATGCCCCGTTCTTCCCAGTCCGCCAGCGCCTGCGCGCCGATACGGGCGAGGACGTCGGCTTCGGGGCGGCCTTCGTCGGGGCCATGATCGATCTCGCCCAGCCAGTCGTGCGTGCCATCTAGGCCATGGCCGGTAGCGGCGGCGATCGCGGCGGCGGTCTGGCGCGCGCGGAGGAGTGGGCTGCTGAGCAAGTGGTGGATGGGGTACGATTGTTGCGCGAACCAGGTGCCGAGGCGCTCGGCCTGGGCGTGGCCGCTTTCGACCAATGGGATGTCGGTGCGCGATCCGATGCGGCAGGCCTCAGCGCTGCTGGCGAAAGTGTTGCCGTGGCGGATGATGAAGAGGTGGCGCATCAGAGCGGAGGCGTGGGGTCGCCATGTGCGGCGATCAATGCTTCCACGCGGCTGATATCGGCTTCGGTGTCGATGCCCGAACTATCGAAGGAGGGCGGATCGACGGGCACGGTCATGATCGGGATGCCAAGCTCCAGCAAGCGGAGTTGCTCCAGCCCTTCGAGATTTTCCAATGTTGTGGGCGGGCAGGCCTCGAACCGACGCAGCGCGTCCAGCGCATAGCCATAGAGGCCGACATGGCGCCAGACCGGCGAGCGCGGCAGGCGGGCGCGCAGGCTGTCTTCGTTGCGGATGGCGGGGATGATCGCCTTGGAAAACCAATAGGCATGGCCGTCCGGCGCACGGGCGCAGGTGGTGCCGCTGAAGGGCGAGCGGGTCTTGTGATCGCGCAGGGCGTCGAGCGCGGGCCAGTCCAGCGCGATGATCGGGGTGGCGACCTGGGCGCCCGCCTCCAGCGCGGCAATCACCGATCCCAGCGCGCCCTGGGGCTGGAAGGGTGAGTCGCCCTGAAGGTTGATGACGAAGTTGGGTGCTATGGGCTGTGCCAGGGCGGCGGCGAGCGCGCGGCCTGACCCGGTGGCGATGGCGCTGTCGGTCATCACCGCATCGCAGCCCACGGCGCGGGCATGATCGGCGATTTCCGCGTCATCGGTGGCGACGGTCAGCGCGACCCCTGCCCTGTCGCCAATCGCCGCGCGCGCCATGGCAATCGTGCGGTGCAGCAGCGTGCGCCCCGCGATGAGGCGCAGGGGCTTGCGCGGCAGACGGGAAGACCCCGCCCGCGCGGGAATGACGACCAGATGGTTCAGGCGACCCCGGCGTGCAGCAAGTCGTGCATATGAACGGCACCAACCAGACGGCCCTTCTCACAGACGAACAGCAGCATGATGTTGCGCTCATGCATGACATGCAGCGCTTCATGCGCGAGATCGTCGGGGGTGATGGCGTGGGGCGTGACCGTCATGAAACGGCCGACCGGTTCGGTCAGATTCTGCTTGGCCGTGACGGCGCGGCGCAGGTCGCCATCGGTGAAGGCACCGATCAGCCGCCCTTCATTATCCGTGATCGCCGTACCGCCGAGGCGCGCGCGCGTCATTTCGATCGTCGCGTCCAGCAACGAGGCGTCCTGACGCACCTGCGGCACGTCGCCGCCCTTCGACATCAGTTCGCGCACCTTGAGCAGTTGCGCGCCGAGACGGCCGTTGGGATGGAATTTGTGGAAATCGTCTGCGGAAAAGCCGCGCATTTCCATCAGCGAAATCGCGAGGGCATCGCCGAACGCCATCTGCACCGTGGTCGATGTGGTGGGTGCCAGCGCGTTGGGGCAGGCTTCCTGCACTTCGGGCATCAGGATGCAGATGTCGGCAGCCTGCGCTACGGTGCTTTGCGCCTGCGCGGTCATCGCCAGCAAGGGGATGGCGAAGCGTTTGCAATATTGGATGATCGGGCCGAGTTCGGTCGATTCGCCCGAATGGGACAGCATCAGTACGACGTCGTCGGGCGTCACCATGCCAAGGTCGCCATGCCCCGCATCGGCGGGATGCAGGAAGATGGCAGGCGTACCAGTGGAAGTGAGCGTCGCCGTCATCTTGCGCGCGACGATGCCGCTCTTGCCGATGCCCGTGACGATTACGCGCCCACGCACCTGCATCAAGACGCCGACAAGGCGCAGGAAGGTGGCGGCAAATTCCCGCTGGCCAAAGCGGGCTTCGAGTTCGTTAAGGCCGGTCGCAGCAATGGAGAGGCTTCTGCACGCCGTCTCCACGATACGGCCACCTGAGCCGAAAGGCACGATCTTGGATGCTGATGTTGACACGCGTTTGCCCTTTTTTCCGCGCTCCGCCGCGAGCTTGTCTCACTGGCGGAGACGGTGGACGAACCGCCGATTTCGGCGTGATGTCCTCCCTTGTTCCGCGACCCCCGGACGGAAATACCGCCCGGCATGGTGCGACTGTTTACGCCGTTTCAGGGACTTATGGCAATCCTTTTTGCAACTGCGAAAAAATCATTACAGGAAAAAGACGGCCCTGTCCGCGCCCCAAAATCCGCTGAAACGACGGCTTTGAGCGACCAGCCGCGCAGCCATTTTCAGCTTCGCGCGTGCGGCGTCCGGCAACCTTATGAGACCCCGTGATAATCACGATACCATTGGACGAATCGGGGGGCACCCGATTCGATGCCCACCGATGGCGCGAAACCGATGTCGCGGGCGATCGCGCTGATGTCGGCGAAGGTCGCATGGACATCGCCCGGCTGGATGGGCTGAAAGTCAATCTGGGCCTTGATCCCTATCGCGTCCTCCAGCACGGCGATGAGGTGCATCAATTCTTCGGGGCGGTTGTTGCCGATATTGTAGAGCCGGTGCGGCGCGCGGCTGCCGCCCGCCTTGAGCGCGCCATCGTCGGAGGGGGGATGATCGAGACAGCCCAAAATGCCGCTCACGATGTCGTCGATATAGGTGAAGTCGCGCTGCATCCGGCCATGGTTGAACACCGGGATCGGCTGGCCCGCGAGGATCTTGGACGTGAAGATCCACATCGCCATATCGGGGCGGCCCCAGGGACCATAGACGGTAAAAAAGCGCAGGCCCGTCATGGGGATACGGAAGAGATGGGCGTAGGTCTCGCTCATCAGTTCGTCGGCGCGCTTGGTCGCGGCATAGAGCGAAACGGGATGGTCGGCGCGATCCTCGACGCGGAAGGGCAGCGCGTCATTGCCGCCATAGACCGAGGAGGAGGAGGCATAGACCAGATGCCGCACCCGCCGTTCGCGCGCCAGTTCGAGCATGTTGACATGCCCCGCCAGGTTGGAGCGGACATAGGCGTGCGGATTGATGAGCGAATAGCGCACCCCGGCTTGCGCCCCCAGATGGACGATCGATTCGATCACCTGATCATGGAGCGTCGCATTGAGCGCGTCCATGTCAGCGAAATCCAGTTCGTGGAAGGTAAACAGCTTGCCATGGGCGGCAGACAGGCTGTCGAGTCGCGCGCGTTTGAGCGACACCGGGTAATAATCGTTGAGATTGTCGATGCCGACCACGGCATGACCCTGCGCCATCAGGCGATCGGCGACATGCATACCGATGAAACCTGCCGCGCCGGTGACCAAAATCGTCATGCCATTTCTCCACGCCTATCGGCTATCCGTGTCTGACGATCCGCCCTTATATGTAAAGCCCCGTCAGGTCGCGTCCTAGCGGGCAGGATTTAGCCTTTCCCTAATCTTTCCGATCTAAAGGCGGAACCATGGACATGGCATCCCACCCCCTGCCCCCTTATCCCCATCCGGCGGCCATGAAGCAGCGTGCGCGCTGGGAGGAACTGGCCGTCCAGGCAGCGGAGGCCAATGCCTTTTATGCGCCCGACATGCTGGCCGCAGCGATCGATCATCTGGCAGCGGATGGTAGCGTTCGCCTGATCGAAGCGCGTGACGGCGAGCTGCTGATCGGCCTGCTGCCCGTCACGGTGCGATCGCGCCATGGGCGGCTGCCGATCGGCTGCGTCGGCAATTGGGTCCATGACCATTGTTTTTTCGGCGCGCCGATGATCCGGCGGGGACAGGAGGCTGCGGCGTGGCGCAGCTTCCTGGCGCAATTGGACGACGCGCCCTGGGCGCGCGGCTTCCTGCATCTCGAAGCGATCGATGCGGCCGGGGCCAATGCCGCCGCCATCGAAGCGGTGTGCGTCGAGCAACGGCGCGGATGGCGCGAGATTCATCGCTATGACCGGGCCATGCTGCGGTCGGACCTGACCGCAGACGCCTATTGGGAGAGCCAGGTACGGGCCAAGAAGCGCAAGGAATTGCGGCGGCTGCAAAAGCGGCTGGCGGACCTGGGCGTCGTGGAAAGCCGGTTGCTGACCGATCGGGGCGATGTGGCGCGCTGGTGCGGGGAATTTCTGGCGCTCGAAGCATCGGGCTGGAAAGGCCGCGAGGGTACGGCGATGGGCTGCAAGCCCGCTGACGCCGCCTTTTTCCGCGCTGCCTGCGCGGCCGGGTTCGACGCCGGGCGGCTGCATATGCTGCGGCTCGACCTTGACGGGCGGGCGATCGCGATGCTGGTCAATTTCCGCCATGGCGCGGGTGCCTTTTCCTTCAAGATCGCGATCGATGAGGAATATGGCCGCTTTTCGCCCGGCGTCCTGATCGAGATCGCCAACCTGCATGCGGTGCAGGACGATCCGGCGATCGGCTGGATGGACAGTTGCGCCGCGCCCGACCATCCGATGATCGACAGCCTGTGGGCCGAACGGCGCACCATCGTCCAATATCGCATCGCGCTCCACGGCCAGGGCGCAGCGCAGCTGCAACGTGCGGCGGCCTTTGCCATCGCCAATGGCGTCGAGCGTGCCGCCAGACTTTTGAAAGGACAGGGATGACCGCCCATAGCTCGATAGCGGCCGCCAGGGTCGCCACCTTCCCCGACAGCGCGCGGGCGACCTTCGCTGCGGCCTATCCCGATGCGCCGGTCAAGCTGACCCATGATCTGGTTGGCCATGGCCTGCTGACGCTGGATGCGCTCGCGACGTTGGCGGAGCGGATGCCAGCATCGTCGGTGGAATATAATCTGGGCAAGCTGCCGCTGGGCGTGCGGCCGGAGGATACGCCGTCCAATGGGCTGACGTTGGGCGAGACGATCCGCACGATCGAGACCAATGGCAGTTGGGCGGTGCTGAAGAATGTCGAACGCGATCCGGCCTATGGCGCGCTGCTCGACGCGGCGCTCGCCGATCTGGCGCCGATCGTCAGCGCCGCGACCGGGCCGATGCTGCATCGCGAGGCCTTCATCTTCCTGACCTCACCGGGCAGCGTCACGCCGTTCCACATGGACCCGGAGCATAATATCCTGCTCCAGATCATGGGAAGCAAGGTTATGACCGTTTTTCCCGCGCGCGACGAAGCGCTGGTGCCTGCGCAGAAGAGCGAGGATTTTCACGGCGGCGGGCATCGCAATCTCATCTGGCAGGACGGGTTCAAGGCGCACGGCACGGCCTTCCCGCTTGCGCCCGGCGAGGCAATCCATGTGCCGGTGAAAGCGCCCCATTTCGTCGAGAATGGCCCGGCCGTATCGGTCAGCCTGTCCGTGACATGGCGATCCGAGCGGAGCGTGGCGGAGGGGGAACTGCACAGTTTCAACGCGCTGCTGCGCAAACGCGGGCTGCCCACCGGTACGATCAGCGCCCAGCCGGAACGGCAAGGGCTGCGCCGCCTCCTCTATCGCGTCATGCGGAAGCTGGGCGTTTAAGCAGGCGGCGCAACAGCGCTTCGGCTTCGAGGCGCGGGCTGAACCGTTCGATCATCCACCATTCCAGGCTCTCCTCGCAGGTGGAGAGGCTCTGCTTGTAGCGATCTTTGCCCGCGAGCAGCGAATAGAGCGACAGGTCACGCGCGGCATAATATGCGACGGCGGCGGCATGGCAGAGCAGGCCGGGTTTGTCCTTGGCAGTGCGCGGTTCGGCAAAGGCGGACTGATAGTTCATCGCGACGCCCCGATGGACGAAGTTGACGAGCAGGCCGACCACCCCGCCTGAATCAGTGAAGCGCAGCAGTTCGACCGAGCCGCCGGGCAAGCCGCGCGCGGCGATGGTGGCGACGAAAGCGCGGAAGCCCGCATCGTCCCACGCATTGTCGGCATGGCGACCGCTGTTGAGCGCTGCCATCTCGTCCAGCCAGGGGGTGATGTCGTTGAGGCCAGCGACGGCGACGTTGGGCAAGGGACCGCCATGATCCTTCATCGCGCGGCGAATCTGGCTGCGGGTGTTGGCGCTGAGCAGCGAGAGATAATCGCCATTCGCGGCGCGCACGGCGGCGAGATCGACCTGATAGACGGGCGACACGTCGCGGCGCGTCTTGCGGCGGGCGGGCAGATTCAGCAGCGGTGAGTCCGGCGCGATGCCGCTCAAGCGGAGCGCGCGCCAGTCGCGGCGGCAGGTGAGCGCTTCGATCGCAGCGGTTGCGGCTTCCGCCTCCCGGCCTGTCTCTGCCAGCAGGCCATTATATTCGACATAGGGGCGGTCGGCGGCGGGATCGCCCGACTGATTGAGGCTGAGCGTGGCGACGCCGCCCAGCAGGCGCGGCTGCATCGCGTGGCCGACCAGTGCGAGGGCGACGTCGTTGCCGTCGTCGTCCGTGATGGCCAGTAATTCGGGGCGGATGGCATAGCTGTCGAGCCAGGCATCGGTCCAGGTCCAGCCAAGGAAGAAGGCGGCGTCGGCGCGTGCTTCGAGCGCCTGCCAACGGGTTGCCAGCGCCGCGCGATCGGGCAGCGAAAAGGATGCGGTAAGAGCCATCGCGCTCCTTGTGGCAGAGCGTCCGGCCCGGTCAAGCGGCGGCTATGCCACCGTCCGTCGATCAGGATCGACCGTGCCATCGGGGCGCACCCCGGCGCGGGCGAGATCGCGGCCGATATGGCCGGTCAGGAAGCGCTGCCACATCACGAAATCGGCACGCAGCGACCAGAGCGGATAGCGGAAGGTGGCAGGCCGGTTGCGCTCGATCAGGCCATGACCCGCCCAGGCAAAGCCATAGCCGACGATCGGCAGCGCCGCCGCCATCCACCAGCGCCCCGCGAACGGGGTAGCCGCCACCAGCAACACGACAAGGCTGGTCCCCGCATAATGCAACGCGCGGGTGCCGGGGCGCGCATGTTCGCGCAGATAATGGGGCCAGAAGTCGCGGAAACGGGTCAGACGGGTCACGGCAATCCTCTCAAGGAAGGAGCCTAAAGCCATCCGGGATTGCTGTTAAGGCCTATGCGTCAGGCCGAGGCGCGATCGGGCGCGAACAGGAAATAATCATAGGCTGCGCGGGCGGCCTCCGCCATGATCCGGTCGCGCATCACACGCCCGCGATGATCCTGCATGACGAAGACGGTGATGGCGAACATCCGCCCATCGGGCAGGGTGATGACGCCCGTATCGTTGCCTGTGCCGTTGATCGTGCCGGTCTTGTGCGCGATGGTGGTGCCGGGTGGCAGCATGCCGGGCAGGCGCGCCTTGCCGGTGCGGCAGCGTTCCATGATGGTGATGAAGGCATGGGTGCTGGCGGGCGAAAGCGCCCGGCCAGTGCGGATCGCGGCGACGAGGTCGGTCATAGCGGTCGGCGTCGCGCTGTCGCGCGGATCGCGGGCGAAGGCGATATTGGGCAGGTCGCGACTGTCGCGGGTGCGCAGCGCCGGATCGGCGGCCAGCGCGGCGGCGACGTTGCGGTTGAAATTGCCCGGACGCGGCGCGAGGTCCATAGCGCGGTAGAGCAGGTCGGCGGTGTTGCTGTCGACGCGCAGCCCCTTGATCCCCAGCCCCGCGACCCAGCCATTGACCGCTGTCGGGCCACCGGCGCGGGCGACCAGCATGTCGGTGGCTTCATTGTCGCTCTGCGTCAGCATCAGGTCGAGCAATCGCGCCACCGGCAGCGGCGCACCCGGCCCCATGGTGGCGACATCGCGCGGCACGATGTCGGTCAGCGCCAACTGCCCGGCGTCGATCATCGCGAAGATCTTGCCCGCGACCGCGACTTTATAGGCGCTGGCCATCGGGAAGAGCGTGTCGCCGTTGAGCGAGAGGCTTTCGCCGCTGGTCAGGTCGCGCACGGTGATGCCGACCGTGCCATCGGTGAGAGTGGCGAACCGCTGAAATTGGGCGATCAGGCGGGTTTCGGCGGTCTGCTGGACAGCGGATTTGACGGGGCCGAAGGCGTCGGCGCTGGGCAGCGGGGCCAGGAACAGGCCGAAGGCGGCGGCAAGGGCGATCGGGCGATGGAAGCGCATGGCGTCTGTTTTGCGGATGTGAAGGGGCCGCGCAAGCGCATTTACCCTGTCGGACGCGATTGACAGGGCTTTGCGCGCCGGGCCATCAGGCGGCATGAGCGGAACCATCAAACTGCACGAAAGCTGGCGTGAGGCGTTAGCCGACCAGTTCGCCGCCCCGCATATGCAGGGGCTGAAAGCCTTTCTGGAGGCGGAGAAGGCCGCAGGCAAACGCATTTTCCCCAAGGGCAGCGACTATTTCCGCGCGCTCGATCTCACCCCGCTCGATCAGGTCAAGGTCGTGATATTGGGGCAAGACCCCTATCATGGTGAGGGTCAGGCGCATGGCCTGTGCTTTTCGGTGCAGCCCGGCGTGCGGACGCCGCCTTCGCTCGGCAATATCTATAAGGAGATGGAGAGCGACTTGGGGATTGCTCGGGCCGGGCATGGCTTTCTGGAACATTGGGCGCGACAGGGGGTGCTGCTGCTCAACAGCGTGCTGACGGTCGAGATGGGCCGGGCGGCGTCGCATCAGGGCAAAGGCTGGGAGCTGTTTACCGATGCGATCGTGCGGCTGGTGGCGCAGAAAGAGGAGCCGGTCGTGTTCCTGCTATGGGGCGCCTATGCCCAGCGCAAGGCGGGCTTCGTCGATCAGAGCCGCCATCTGATCCTGAAATCCGCCCACCCTTCCCCGCTGTCGGCGCATAATGGCTTTCTGGGATCGCGGCCCTTTTCGCAGGCTAATGCCTTTCTGGAAGCGCAGGGTCGCGGGGGCATCGACTGGGCGCTGCCGCCGCTATGAAACGCACCCGGCTCAGCGTCTGCGCGCGCAAGCGGCGCTATGGGTCGGAGGAGGAAGCGCGGGAGGCGATGGTGCGCGCCGCGATTATATTGCGGCCCTATCGCTGCGACCGGTGCGAGATGTTCCACCTGACCAGCCGGACCAAGGGCAAGCGCGTCGCGCGGCCGGAGGGGTAAGCGTTCTATCGTTTGCCCAAAAAGGGTTGAGGCCCGGTCCTGCTTGCGCAGGCCGAGCCTCTTTCCCTCTCCAAACGGATAAGGCGATCAGCCGTCGTAGTCGCCGCCGATATTCTGGTTGCGCGGCGGCGCGGCGGCGGTGAGGCGGAGGGCCTCAGCCGACTGGGCGATCGAGCCGATTTCATCGGGGGTGTCGTCATCGTCAATCTGCACCTTCTGCAGCGACGCGACGAGCGAGTGATGCAGTTCGTCAGGCAGAACGGTCTCTTCCGCGATTTCGCGCAGAGCGACGACGGGGTTCTTGTCGCGGTCGCGATCGACCGTCAGTTCGGCCCCGCCGGAAATTTCCCGCGCGCGCTGAGCGGCGAGAAGGACGAGGTCAAAACGGTTGGTAACTTTGTCGACGCAATCTTCGACGGTGACGCGGGCCAAACAGGGCCTCCTGAATACAGCGAAGGGAAATTTCGAATTCGTCGCCTAGCAGCATGACCCATGGGAGTCAATGAAAAGGGCATAAGGCCTTGGCAAATCATGGCGCAAACGGGCATGAGGCGCAGATGGCGATCAACGATCAAGCCCCGCCGCTGGCCGATGCGGACAGCGAAGCGGACGATATCACCATCATGCTGGCGGGCAACCGGCTGCGGCTCATCACGCAAGGAACGGCGTTGCGCAAGGCGCTGATCGACCTGATCGAAGGGGCGCGCCATAGCCTGAAACTCTATTATTATATCTTCGCCGATGATGGCAGCGGCGTGCTGGTGCGGGACGCGCTGGTCGCGGCGCGGGCACGCGGGGTCGCCGTGACGCTGATGGTCGATGGCTTCGGGTCGGGCAAGACGCCCGACAGCTTCTTTGCCCCGCTCATCGACGCGGGCGCGCATTTCGGGCGATTCGGGACGCGGCGATCGACCCGCTACCTGATCCGCAATCATCAGAAGATGGCGATTGCCGACGACCAGCGGCTGATGATCGGCGGCTTCAATATCGAGGATGGCTATTTCGGCATCCCGGCGGATGGTTGCTGGTGTGACCTCGGGCTGATGATCGAGGGCGATCAGGTCGAGGCGATGACGCGCTGGTACGGGCAATTGTGGCGCTGGGTCTCGACGCGCAAGCAACGCTTCCGCACCCTGCGGCGGATGGTCCGGGGCTGGAATCCGAGCCTGCATCCGCAACAGGCCGACCCCTTTCGCTGGCTGGTCGGTGGTCCCACCCGGCGGCTGAGCCCATGGGCGAAAGTGGTCAAGCATGACATGGAGCAGGCGCGGCGGGTCGATATGGTCGCGGCCTATTTTTCGCCGGGCCGGGGTATGCTCAAGCGCATCGCACGGGCGGCGCAGCGGGACGGCGCGCGCCTGATCCTGCCTGCCAAGTCGGACAATGGCGCGACGATCGCGGCGGCACGGCTCTTATACGGGCCGCTGCTCAAGCGCGGGGTGGAGATTGCCGAATATCAGCCGCATAAATTGCATATGAAGCTGTTCGTCATCGACGATGCGGTGTTCGTGGGGTCGGCCAATTTCGACATGCGCAGCCTGTTCGTCAATCTGGAGGTGATGCTGCGGATCGAGGATGCGGGCTTTGCGGCGGCGGTGCGCCAGATGATCGACCGGCAGGCGGCGCTGAGCCGGACGATCACGCTGGAGAGCCACCGCGCCAGCCGCACGCCGCTCACGCTGATCAAGCAATGGATCAGCTATCTGCTGGTAGGGGTGTTGGACTATACCGTCACGCGGCGGCTCAATTTCCGTAACCCGGACGCGGATTGATCGGTTTCAGCGCATGATGAGGTAGAAGCCGACGGCTGCCTTGCCGCCATTTTCGATCACGATGTCGTAGCGATCGGTAAAGAGCGGCAGCCAGGCGCAATCGGCCTGCGGCCCGCCGACCGGTTTGGCGCAGAGCGTTTCGCCATCCGCGCCATGGACGCGGATCGAGAGCTTCGCCGCGCTGCCATTTGCGGGGGCGACCGATATCTGTGCGCGTTGGCCGCCGAGGAATAGCTGGCGCATCGTCACGCTGCCGCCGGGCACCAGCGAGCCGCGCCGATAGGCGGGACCAAGCGCACGGCCGCGAAAGGCAAGTGTGGACGGGGCCGCGCCATGGGCCTGTGCTTCATGCGTCCAGCGGGCGGCAAGATCCTCCTGCCCCTCGGCCGGAGTGGCACCAAGCGCCTTCAAGGCCTGGACAGTGTCGAGCAGGGCGGCGTGGTTGCCGCTGGCATGGGCGGCATCGCCCTCCAGCAAGGTCCGCAGCACCGGATCGGCAGGTCGCATGTCCGCCGCGGGCGCGGCAGGCGCAGCGCCGAGCAGCAAGACGGGCAACAGCCTGATCATCAATCATCCTCCGGCTGGACGACGAAACGCGCGCCGGGCGCGGCGTCCTCCACATGAAGGGAAAGGTCATGCCGCTGTGCGATCGCTCTGGCAAGCGACAAGCCGAGGCCATGCCCCCCGCCCTGCGCGCCGTCGAGCCGGACATAGCGTTCGAACACGCGATCGCGATCGGCAGCGGGGATGCCGGGTCCGTCATCCTGCACGACGATATGCGGTCCCACCGACAGGGTAAGCGACACAGTGCCGCCGCTCGGCACATATTTGAACGCATTGTCGAGCAGGTTGGAGAGCAGGCGCGTCATCTGCATCGGGTCGGCGCGCAGCATGACGCCGGGCGCGATGCGGGCGTGGAAGCCGATCCCCAATTCTTCCGCGCTGGCGCCATAGAGGTCGGCCAGATTGTCGGCAATCTCGCTGAGATTGGTATCGAGCAGGCCGCGCAGGTCGCCGCGCATCGCCTGCGTCCCCGCAATATCGAGCAGCGAATCGAGCAGGCGCACGACATTGCGTATCTCGCCGCGCGACTGGTCGAGCGTGCGCAGCAATTCCTCGTCCTGCGTCCCCTGCATCGCTTTGAGGATGCGGGTGTCGAGATGCATCAGCGGGGTGCGGATTTCATGCGCGGTCTGGTCCGACACGGCGCGCTGCGCCTCGATCAGCCGTTCGACCTGGTCGAGCATCGCATTGGTGTTGGCGGCCAGTTCGGCCAGCTCGTCATTTTCGCCAGCGCCCGGCGCCCGCGCGGTGATGCGCCCGGCGCGTACGGCGGCGAAGGCGGCGTTGACCGTTTCGACCCGGCGGCGCAGGCGGCGCGCCGCGAAATGCCCGGCGGCGAGGCTAAGCAGCGCGATGACCGCGCCCGCCCCGGCAAAGGCCATGGCCAGCCGGGCGAGCAGCGCCTCCCCGCGATAATTGCTGCGCCCGACCAGCAGCCGCGTGTCGCCGCCCAGCCGGGTCGCGCGCGCGAACATCGTGTCGCCGCCGGGCAGCGTAACGAAGCGCGCCTCCGACACTTCGGGCGCGATGGCAGGCCAGCGGTCGAGATTGCCCGCCAGACGACGCCCGTCCCCATCGACGAGCAGATACCAGCCACGCTCGCCATCCTCGCGCTCCACCGCCATCCGATCGGCAATGCGCGCGCGCAGTTCGGCGGTGCCGCCGCTGACCTGAATGTCGGCCAGTCCGGCGAGGTCGGTATCGACCTCGCGCGCCAGCATTGCCCGACCGTCAGCCGCGACGATATTGCGCACCACCAGGAACAGGGCCAGCGTGGACAGGAGGCTGACCAGCAAAGCGGACAACATCACCCGGCCAAAGACCGAGCGGAACAGGTCGGGTTTAGGCACCCGGCGATCCCGGCGATCCGGCGGCAATCAGGCGATAGCCGGTGCCCCACACGGTTTCGAGGACGGGGCCATCAAACCCCTCCTCCAGCTTGCGGCGCAGGCGGCCGACATTGACGTCCACCACATTGGTCTGCGGATCGAAGCTGAGTTTCCAGACATGGCGCAGCAGCATCTCGCGCGTCACCACTTCGCCCGCATGGTCCATCAGATAGCGGAACAACTCGAACTCCTTGGGCGACAGCGCAAGGTGGCGGCCCTGGCGAAAGGCGGTGCGCGCCTTCACATGGCATTCGAGGTCGCCGAACAGCAGCACCGGATCATGGGTGGAGCGGCTGGCCCGGCGCCACAGCGCGCGGACGCGGGCGACCAGTTCGTCCGGTTCGAACGGCTTGGCGAGATAGTCGTCGACGCCGCTTTCAAGGCCCTCGACCCGATGTTCGCTGCGGCCGAGCGCGGAGAGCATCAACACTGGCGCGCCGATCCCGGCGACGCGCAAGCGGGTAACGATGTCGATGCCGGTCAGATGGGGGAGCATCCGGTCGAGGATGATGACGTCGTGCGCGCCGCTGCCCGCACGGTGCAGGCCGATGCGGCCATCCTCCGCCTGGTCCACGACCATGCCTGCCTGGGTGAGGATAGCGGCGATGTTGGCGCGCGCTGCGGCGTCATCCTCCACCACCAGCACATTGATCGATTCCTGTTGCGCCATATCGTCCCCCGCCTCGCAAATACCGGCAAAGGCCGCCAGTTACAAAGGCTGTTATGGGGACGAGATGAGGCGTGATGCTCAGATTTTGAGCGCGTTGCGGAACATGACGAAGGCGATGACGATCAAATACACGCCGAATATCTTCTTGAGCGGCTTGGCGGGCAGCGCATGGGCGACGGCCACGCCGAGCGGCGCGGTCAGTACCGACATGGAGGCGATGGCGAGCGTGGCAGGCACGTTGACATAGCCGAGCGACCCCCAGGGCAGGCCGCTTTCCTTGAGGCCGATGAGCGCGAAGCCGATCGCGCTGGGGATGGCGATCAGCGTGCCGACGCCCGATGCGGTGGCGATGGCACGGTGGATGGAACGGCCGCACAGCGTCATCACCATGATCGCGATCGTGCCGCCGCCAATGCCGAGCAGCGCGGAAAAAGTGCCCAGCCCGCCCGCGATGCCGACACGGGCGATGCCCGATGGCATGTCCTGGCTGATCACCTTGTCGCCGACCTTGGGCAACAGGAAGTTGAGCGACATCAGGAACACGCCGCCTGCAAAGATCATCGTGAGGATATGGCCATCGACATGGCCCGCGAGCAGCACGCCGACGCCATCCCCCAGGATGATCCACGGTGCCCAGGTCTTGAGGATTTCAAACTCCACCGCGCCACGCTTGGCATGGGAAAGGAGCGACCGGATCGAGGTAACGATGATGGTGGCGGCCGACGTGCCGATGGCGACATGGGCGATCGCTTCGGGCGTGCCGCCGAGCAGCGGCAGGACGACGAACAGCGCAGGCACGACGACGAAACCGCCGCCAATGCCGAAAATCCCAGCCGCGAAACCCGCAAACAGGCCAGCGGCCAGCATCGAAAGCAGCGGCACCAACCAGGTCATGACATCGCCGTTCATCAGCGCGCTCCCATGGCTGGCGTGAGGCCGGTGGCCAGGCTGTCGGTGCCCCGGACAAACAAGGCGGCGAATGAAACTAGATCGACCATGTCGTAAAACCATGCCTCTCTTCGGCGGAACCAGAGCAAGGGGCTGACAGGACAGGTCCCTTGGCTGGCTAGACGAACAAGGTCGACAAATCCGCACCTTGTCCGACACAAGTCGGACACAAAGGCGGCGCGGGCTTGGTCAGTCGAGCAGATCTTCGGCGGGCGTATAGGGCAGGTCGAGCGCGTCGGCGACGGCGCGATAGGTGAGTTTGCCCTGGGCCACGTTGAGGCCCGCGCGCAGGTGCGGATCAGCGCGCAACGCGCCCTTCCAGCCGAGGTCCGCAATCCGCAGCGCATGGGGCAAGGTCACGTTATTGAGCGCATAGGTGCTGGTGCGCGCGACCGCGCCGGGCATGTTGGCGACGCAATAATGGACGATGCCATCGACGATATAGGTGGGGTCGGCATGGGTGGTGGCGTGGCTGGTTTCGAAACAACCACCCTGGTCGATTGCGACATCGACCAGCACCGCGCCTTTCTTCATGGTTTGAAGCATGGCCGCGCTGACCAGCTTGGGCGCGGCCGCGCCGGGGATCAGCACCGCGCCGATCACCAGGTCCGCATCGGCCACGCAGTCGGCGAGGTTGGCGCGGTTGGAAAAGCGCGTCTTGGCCCGCGCCTCGAAATACATGCCGAGTTTTTCCAGCACTTCGGGGCTGCGGTCGAGGATGGTGACGTCCGCGCCCAGCCCCGCCGCCATCTGCGCCGCGTTGAAGCCGACGACACCGCCGCCGATCACCGCGACCTTGGCGGGCAGGACGCCGGGCACGCCGCCCAGCAAGACGCCGCGCCCGCCATGCGCCTTTTCCAGCGCGGTCGCGCCGGCCTGGATCGCCATGCGGCCCGCGACCTGGCTCATCGGCTTGAGCAGCGGCAGGCCGCCATGCGCGTCGGTCACGGTTTCATAGGCGATGCCGATCGCGCCGCTGGCGATCAGGTCGCGCGTCTGATCGGGATCGGGGGCGAGGTGGAGATAGGTGTAGAGGATCTGGTCGGGCCGCAGCATCGCGCGCTCGGCGGCCTGTGGCTCCTTGACCTTCACGATCATTTCGGCGCGGGCGAAGATCTCGGCGGCGGTGGCGACGATCTGCGCGCCCGCCTTTTCATAGAGGGCGTCATGCGCACCGATCCCCTCCCCTGCCCCGCTTTCGACCAGCACCGCATGGCCATGGGCGGTGAGTTCATGGACGCTTTCGGGGGTCAGCCCGACGCGATATTCGTGATTTTTGATTTCCCTGACGGTGCCGACGATCATGCAATGTCTCCCGATGGCGCGGCGCGTGGCGGGGCCGCTTTCCTGCAGGATGACATAGCGCGGCGGCGGGCGCGAATGTTCCCTTTAGGGAGCCGGACGGACCGGCACCGGCGCATTGCAGATGTCGACCCCGCCCGCAGGCAGATCGTAGAAGTCATCCTTCCGATTGGCGCGCAGGCGCAGATAGGCGGCGAAGCTGGGCGAAGCGACGTCCATCGCCTCAAACCGGGGCTGTTCCGCGGGTGCCAGGTCGCTGGCGAGGCGGACCGAGAGGATCGGGATTTTATGTTCGGTGGCGGTGTAGAAGCCAAGCTCACCGCTGCCGCGCGGCAGGCTGGACAGATGGGCCATGCCATCGATCACCCGGCCGACGACGGCGATATTGCGATCAAGCTGGCGCGGGGCGTGGCCGATGACGGTGTAGAGTTCGGCCCCCGTGCCCGCATCGGGCGACAGGTTGCGGCCGACGCCGACAGAAGCATAGCAATGGGGCAGCCAGGCCGCGTCCCCGTTCATCGCCATCGGCCAGCCATCGACATAGCCGGTTGCGGAAGCATAGGCATCAGGATGAGGCAAGGGCGTGATCGCGAGCCGCACATTGGCGAGCGAGCGGACATAGTCGGCCGGACTGGTGGGCATCATGCCGGGCGGCATCGGCTTCTTCTCAGTCGCGTCGCCCCATTGCGTGACATAATTGTCCTGCACCCGGTTGATGCTGGTCCCGTCCCACCAATGGGCGCGGGCCAGCGTGCGGATATTGCCGACATGGCGCGGCGCGAAGGCCGGGGCGAGCTGGATCACGACGCGCTTGCCCCCTTCGATCGTCATGACGAGCAGGTCTTCGGGCGGAATCGCGCGCCAGGCATCGGCAGGTGCAGTCGCCACGACGGCAGCAGGCGTCGTCGGCGGATCAGCCGCGATGGCGGTTGAGGCAAGGAGGGAAGCGAGCAGCGCGGGCGCGAAAAACCGGATCATGCCGCAATCAGAGCGCGGCCGCACAGGAAAGTAAAGCATCCCCTTGCCTAGCCGCCCGCGCCGCGATAGGGAGCGCGACTTCCAGTGCAATGCGGAGCGGTGGCCGAGTGGTCGAAGGCGCTCGCCTGGAAAGTGAGTATACGCCAAAAGCGTATCCAGGGTTCGAATCCCTGCCGCTCCGCCATTTACCTATTCATCAGCGTTCGCCAAAAGTTGCGGAAAGCCTAGAACTTCTGCGGGTTTTCTGGCCGCGATTGGGCGTCGCCGTTCATTGAAATTTGCCCGCAGCCGCGCTAAAATGTGGGGAGTGGTGTGGGGAAATTCTAAAGTGTGGGGAAGCCTGCTCTCATTCTGTGGGGAACTGCCATGGGTAAGCTGACAGCCAATGAAGTGAAAGCAGCACTGACGAAGCCAGGAAACTATGGTGACGGCGACGGACTTTTCCTGAAAGTAAGCCGCACTGGTGGAGCAAGTTGGCTCCTGCGTGTCCAACATGACGGCAAGCGACGTGATATTGGCTTAGGCAGCGCCAAGTTGGTGACACTGGCAGCAGCGCGAGCCAAGGCCGCCGAAGCCCGCAAGGCGACACGCGAGGACGGACGTGACCTTGTGGCAGAGAAGCGCAAGGCCAAGGCGGAGAGCGTCACCTTTCGCGAAGCGGCTCTGGTCTACTATGAAACGCACAAGAGCCAGTGGTCCAATGCCAAGAGTGATGATCAGTGGATCAACTCAATGGAAGCCTATGCCTTCCCACCCCTTGGTTCAAAGCCCGTCGGCAGCATCACCGCTGGCGAGATCATCACGGCCATATCCAAGGTATGGACCGAGAAGCCCGAAACCGGCAGGCGGGTAAAGCAGCGTATAAGGGCGGTGCTGAACTTTGCTCATGCTCGCGGCTGGCGATCAACAGAAGCCCCAACAGACGCTTTGGCGGCAGGCAATGGACTGCCCAAGCAGAAAGGCGGAAAGCACCATGCCGCCATGCCCTATGCCGACATACCGGCATTTATCACTCGCCTCCGTGCAACAGGAGGAACATGGAGCAGGCTGGCGCTGGAGTTCGTCATCCTGACCGCTGCCCGGTCACAGGAAGTCAGGCTGGCGACCTGGAGCGAGATCGACTTGGAAAAAGGTCTATGGACCGTTCCAGCCGGTCACATGAAAATGCGAATCGAACATGTCGTCCCCCTATCGCCTCATGCATTGGCCGTTCTTCATAGTGCCATGGCGATCAGGCGCGAAGGAACGGACCTTATCTTCCCCGGCGCAAATGGCGGTGCCATGTCAGATATGACCCTTCTAGGCGTGCTTCGCCGCATGAAGGAGGCGACAACCGTGCATGGCTTCCGTTCGTCATTTCGGACATGGGTAGCCGAAGAAACAAATGTTCCCGGCGAAGTCGCGGAAGCGGCTCTGGCGCACCAGAACCGCAACGAAGTTGAACGCGCCTATCAGCGTGGTGGTTTGCTCGACAAGCGCCGGAAGCTGATGGAAGCATGGGGCGTATATTGCGCTACGGATCAGTTTTCCGGCAAGGTCGTGTCAATTCGGCAAGCTATAGCGATATAATTAAACTGCGACTACAAGCAGACGGATTGCGGCAATGCCTTTCGCATATCCTTGAGCAATTCGTCAGCCTGCATACCCATAGCTTCTGCGATGGCGATAAACTCCAGCACGTCCAAACGCCGTTCAAGCTGCTCTATCTTGTTCACAAAAGAGGGAGGCTTGCCCAGCCTGCGGGCAAGTTCCCGTTGTGAGATTTCCGCCTTTGTCCGGGCCTCTTTCAGGGCATCGATAACCGCTCGATAATCGGGTGAAACCACCCACCCGCGTTGCATCAACAAAGCCCCGATTCCTGAACCGGGGCTTTAAGTATATGTAAACCGCGCCGTCCCCATTATGGGGACGCTCAATGAGCCAAGACCAAACCAACAACCCGGCCGCTACAATAGGATGTATCTGAGGCCGAACCCGGCCACAGATCAAATTTAGGTGCAAATCGATGGAACTGGTAGGCTCAAATGCATCATTCAACAGCTTGAGGGAAGCCGCATGGGCATAGTGTTATTCTCCGGCGCTATTATCGTCAGCCTATTCGCCATGCAGGCGCGGATGCCTCAATGGCTGCTGATGTTCTGCAGCGGCTGGACTCTTTTTACATTGCTCAATGTTACATGGCAGCCGCTAATGGTTTTCCAACTCGCGCTAATCTGGGGTGGCTATGCCTTTCTTGCACCAAAAGGCTTGCCGCAGCGGAAGCCGTGGGAGTTAATAGGACGAAAAGCAATGAGGTCCGCGCGGGCGATCTATCCTGAGAAGTCAGCAACGATGACTTACGATCAGCCGCAAATAAATCTTGCGAAATCGAATGGCGCATCCAATCAGGAATATCGCAAGTCCCCCCGCACCAATAAAAGTGTCACGATCCCCGTATTTTTGTTAATTTTCATAATTAGCTGTATCATTCACCTCATGCCATTCAATTACAGTCAGGCATTGGCACAAGATCAAATTGCCAGAGCCACAGGTGGAATGATCATTATATTTATAGTATCTCGCCTAGGTTTGCTATTTTATCCAAATAAAACATTCGGCGTTATTATCGTCGCAGTTATATTTTCTCCATTCGCAATATTATTGGATAGAGCGAACGACCCTATTGCCCCAACCTACTTTCATGATTTGATTTATCCGAGGCTCAGCCGACAGGATGAGGTAATGAAATCGGGCGCTTTGCAAGCAAATGAAAATTTGGAACAAAGCCCAGTGACGCCGTTGGAGAGCATCGAAAACCCATCAGGAAAAGGAATGCCTGTTCCTTCCAGCCTAGAGCCAAAGCCAATTATCGATTCAACAAGCTCCGATCAGCGCCTTGTAAATAAGATGTTGGCTAGTGATCCTATTTTCAATCCAGGTATCTTTGATATACCGGTTGAAGAGGGTGATTTCATCACAGCAAAAATGAACCAAGTGACTGAGGCTTCGGTTCGTAAACAGCGCGAAGCAGCCGCCCGGATGCCTGAAACCGCTCGCCCCAATGGCTATGCATTGGCAACTATGGTTGCAACGGGCAAGGGTCTATCGTCAGCCAGCCAGCGGGATCGTGATTTCGTTACGATGACCCCGAATGAGTTCCGGGGCCGTTACGGTGATGAGGTTGCTGACAGCTATTTGGCTGCCTATTCGGAAGGCGATGTAACCCGTCGAACAGCCAATTGAACATGTTTGACTGGCAGCCGCCAACCGCCTCCCCTCGATAATTTTTAGCACAATGTCCAAATGTCACACCCATCCTTAGCGGCCTGTCTCCAACCGATCAGCCAACCCACGCGCCGCAGGCGCGGTGGGGCAGGAGTGAAGAGGGGCGGAGGCAGGCTGCAATTTTGGAACCAGAAAGAAGAAACCCAACAGGCCGCCTTTCATAAGTTCGATTTTAGCATTATTGTTGTTTTTCGGCAGCCCGCCCGCCCTCCGCTCCCGACTTTGCTTCATCGGTCCTCGCTTTGCTGCGGCCGATGAGCAGCCTTCGCTCCGAGCGGTCAACCAGCAGGGGATTGGGAAGGATGAGTTGCTCCATCCCTTGGTTCTCCAGCATAATGCAATCCGAGCCATATAGAGATTTTCATTGTTACGTCTGACGGCAGGTTGTGGAGCAATTGCCATCCTTGGCAGAACTCCCCCCCCCCCCGTAGACTATCAGATACCGTCTATGCCCACCCCCACTGCATCGCACCCGGAGCCACGGAAGGCATTCAAACACAATGAAACACAGGGGCTGACGCCCATGATGGTATGCAATTTCGCATCCGCTTAATCAGGAGTGGATATGGCCACCGTCCGAATGATCGTCGGTTCTGTGTTAGGAACCGTCAACAGCACTGCCGACGCCGTTTTCGGCCTCGCCGATACCGCTACGAGCAGCATCAACATGCTCAACCGTTTTGTTGAGTCCGCAGCTACCGATCAGCGCGAGCGCCAATTGGCCCATCGGGCTTCATTCAGGCAAACTCTCATGCGTGAAGCGACGATGGAGATCGCCGCAGGCAATGCAGAAGCCGTCCGGTTTCGTGAGGAATCTGAACTCAACAAGACGCTTTTCGACGAAGCATCGGCAATGATCGATGCCATATTTTCCCGACATGATCGAACCAATCTATAAAAAAAGGCCCTCACCGTTCGAGGTGAGGGCCAGACGTTGGGACAGCATGGTCATGTCTTTAGCTTCCCATGACCGCCACCGCCGCCACGCCGCAACATGCTTGGCGTTCGGCGCGTTTCAGCCACCGCTATCGGCGGCGTCATCTTCATATCCGCCACAAGGTGACAATGCTGCCTTATCTCTCACGATGGGATTTTCAGACACTTTGTTGTCTGTGGCGCATGTTGCGTCCGTTGCGTCTGATTGAGACACAGGCAGATAGCATCGCCACGCTTCATGGAATGCATCCCGCTTGTAGCCCTTCGGCGTTTGCCCGCTAGGCATACGAATCGAAGACGATCGGATGCCATATTCTCGAAGCATTTCCGCGAGTTTGCGAGCATCGAGTTTTCGGCCCCTAAGGTCTCCCCAAGGGGCCTCATCATCCTCCAGTAGCTTGTCCAGCAGGTCTGCCGTCGTCATGCGATCCGCATCACCGAAGCAAGCGCGAATTTCGGCCAGAAGTTGAACACCCAGCGATGGGCGTTCATTTGCTTTGGTCGAGGCTACCGCATGAATTGCTGCACTCCGGGCAGCATCGGGCCATATGCCACCCGCCAAATCGGCAACCGTGATAAGCGGCCCCCATACGTCCGCGTTCCGGTCTGCAATGCAGTCTGGTAAAATCGGCTGCAAGACTTCCGCCGCGCTTGCTACGCTGGCCGCCCATGTTGCCAGTTCATCACGCAGACCGTCAGCCTGACTTTCATGAAGACGTGGCTGGAACGGTTCAACTCGTTCGCCATTCGTCCGCTTCCGCATACGAATGATAATCGACCGACTCATGATGGTGCCGGGCAAGTGACCGAGGCCACCCATCGCCAGAGCAGCAAAGGTCGCCAACTCCTCAGGCACGACTTTGCCCCTGTCTACATAACAGCGTCCGACACTGGCTCCACGCCGATAACCGGCATTGAACATTCCCCGCAGTTCCTCATTGCCTCGCGCCGTAGGGCCAAAGATCGTGTCGATTTCATCGTACAAGATGGTCGGCCGGTTCTCCTGATCCGCGACCCTTCGCAGAATATACGCAGCCGACGCATTTGACGACAGCAGCGCATTTGGAACCATCAGGGCAGTGACTTCCAACACCCTTGATTTTCCACTTCCTGGCTCAGGCGAAAGCACCGCTAGCCGTGGTGTGGTAAACCATGCATCCATCAGATGAGCATGAACGACCCACAGTGCATGTGAGACATGTGCATGTGCCGAAGGGTAGCAGATGAAGCGGCCGAGGAATGCATGAATGCGATCCAGCAGGTTCGCTCCATCAATATCTCCTGCCTTATCGTCTGGCGGCGAATGCTCATTTGAGCTATCAGAAGTTGCCCGGCTCGGAGCGGTGGCAACCTTGGGGCCGGTCGCTGCTGTAACAGCGCCGGTCCCTTCGTTTACGTCCATCTCGGTCATTGGGCACCGCCTTTGGCGCTATCAATGAGCACCTTGATACTATCCACCTTAACCAAGGTACGACGCCCCAACTTCACCGTTTCCAAGCGGCCTGACTTTATAAGGCCGTAAGTGAATGTCCTGCCTACGCTCAATGCGCTGGCAGCTTCACCAATTGAACAAAGCATAGATTGCATAATTTCTTATCCCAAAGTTAAGTCCGCATCGAGTCGAACTCTGGCGATATCGAGCGAATCTAAATAATTCTCAAGCCATGGGCGGCAGTCAACTCAATGAATATCAATGATAAAATCTGAAGACCTAAACACTTACATGGTCATGGAACCATCCATTTTCTCCATAACCTATATGGTTTTTGGCGAACATTTCACACATTCCGCGACTATATCTGTCCTAATACATAAATTTATTTTCTGTAGGGCTTGAACAACTGGATTCTGGCCCCCTCTCATGGAGGATTCAGACGCTACTCAATGTGAAAACCGGGGCCAAGGATGGCAACTCAACTGCCGACTCGGCACAACATCACATGCAACGATGATTGTTTGATGCCCTGCAGGTCTGCACGACCCCGCCCGCGAGACCGCCCGCCCGCTACAG
The DNA here is from genome assembly GCF_002312805.1 of Sphingobium sp. D43FB. Taxonomy (GTDB): domain Bacteria; phylum Pseudomonadota; class Alphaproteobacteria; order Sphingomonadales; family Sphingomonadaceae; genus Sphingobium. Next base: position 40,358 of record NZ_NMUA01000002.1, read on the forward strand.
CGCGATTTGAGAGCGCGCGAACGGGCAGCCTCGCTACCATGGCGCATCCATGTCCCGAAGGAAGCGCTCTCCGAGCCGACACTTTTACGAAGTGTGGGGAATTATGTGGGCACGGATTTTAAACATCTATTTTTATTCAATATAATCAAAGGAATAACTATATGATTCTACTCCCTGCCGCCCGCCAAGACCTTGTTTCCCTGAATCCCTAGCGAACTGAAAAAGCCCAGCGTTTCTGGGCATTTCTAGCGGATTCGCGTCCCACGCCACCCCCTCGCATCTGTCGGTGCCCGGTTTGGCGTGTGGTAAAAGGCGTGGGAGACGATCGGCATGGGAAAGTTCTCTGTGCCGCGTCCGGAATTACAGAAGGGAGTGGTGCTCTTAAGCCCTTCTCACCGCACCAGCAGCACCGGCGCATGGACGGTGCGGATGAGGGTGGTGGTGGTGCTGCCGACGATCAGGGTGCGGAGCGGTGAGTGGCCGTAGGCGCCCATGACCAGCAGTGCTTGCGGCGTTGCGGCCATCAGCTGTGCGATCGCATCCTCCGGCTTGCCCGGCAGGATCGTCAGGGTAACGGACGCGCTGGCCGATACGGTGGTGCGGGCCTTGTCGAGTAGGGCGCGATGCTTGTCGTCGTCGGGGCCGACCGTCACGACCTGGATCGGCAGCCCGGCGAACAAGGGCGAATTGGCGACCCGTTCCAGCGCGCGGTCGGCGGGTTTGCTGCCGTCATAGGCGAGGACCACGGACTGCGGGGCTTGCGACGCGCGCGCGGCGATCAGCACCGGCTTGGCGCTGGCGCGCACGACGCGCTCGATCTTCGAGCCGATATGGTCGGTGGCGAATTCATGGCTCGCGCCGCGCTTGCCGATGACGACGACGCGGGCATCCGCTTCCCGCTCGATGATCGTTTCGACGATGCCGCCATGGCGGTGCAGCGGCGCGATAGCGAGAGCGCCATCGGCCCGCAGCCGGTCCGCCATCGTTGCCAGCAGCACGCGGCCGCGCTCGATCTGAAGCCGGGAGTCGGCCTCCTCCAGCCGGGTCAGTTCCTCCAGCAGTTCGCTCTTGGCCCCAAGGCCGATCGCGCCGCTGAGGTCATGCCGCTGCGCCACGGCATCGCGGCGCTGGACGACATGGAGCAGTTCGACCGGTAGGGCGAGGCGCTTGGAGGCCCAGGCGGCCAGGTCGCAGACGCTGGCCGCATAGGCCGATGCGTCGATACAGGCGAGTATCTTGGTCATGGCGTCTCTCCTCAATGCGCGCCGAGTTGCGCGTCGGCACCCGGCTTGTCGTGCAGGGCATAGCGTTCGACCATCGCGGCGCTGGCGTCATTGAGGCCGATGACCTCGACCACGGTGCCTTCGCGGCGGAATTTCAGGATCGCCTTGTCGAGCGTACCGATCGCCGAAATGTCCCAGAAATGCGCGTCGCTGACATCGATCACGACATGGTCGATCACTTCCTTATAATCGAAGGCGGCGGTGAAGCTGTCCGACGAGGCGAAGAAGACCTGGCCCGCGACGCGATAGGTGCGCGCCTTGCCATCGGCAGAGAGCGCAGACGTGACCGTGAAGAGCCGCTTGACCTTGCTCGCGAAGAACAGCCCCGACAGGATGACGCCCGCCAGTACGCCTTGGGCGAGATCATGCGTCCACACGACGATGACGACGGTGGCGACCATGACGACCGAGGATTGCCACGGATTGGTGCGCAGATCCTTGATCGAACGCCAACTGAATGTGCCGATCGACACCATGATCATGACCGCGACCAGCGAAGGCATCGGGATCTGGGCCACGAGCGGGCCAAGCACGACGATCAGGAACAGCAGGAACACGCCGGACACGAAGGTGGACAGACGGGTCGAACCGCCCGACTTCACGTTGATGACCGACTGGCCGATCATCGCGCAACCGCCCATGCCGCCGAGGAAGCCGGTAGCGAAATTGGCGATGCCCTGCCCCTTCATCTCGCGGCGTTTGTCCGACCCGGTGTCGGTCAGGTCATCGACGATCTGCGCCGTCATCATCGATTCCAGCAGGCCGACGGCCGCCATGGTCAGCGAATAGGGCAGGATGATCTGGAGCGTTTCCAGCGTCAGCGGGACGTTGGGGATGAGGAAGGCCGGCAGGGTCGAAGGCAGTTCGCCCATGTCGCCCACCGTGTTGACGTTCAGCCCACCATAGATGGACAGGACCGTCAGGATGACGATCGCCACCAGTGGCGATGGCACTGCCTTGGTGATACGCGGGAAGAGGTAGATGATCGCGAGGCCACCGGCGACCATCGCATAAGTAACCCAGGTCACGCCCATAAGCTGCGGCAATTGCGCGATGAAGATGAGGATCGCGAGCGCATTGACGAAGCCGGTGATGACCGACCGCGAAACATATTGCATCAGCATGTCGAGCCGCAGGAACCCCGCGACGACCTGAATGATGCCCATCAGGATGGTGGCGGCGAACAGATATTCAACGCCGTGATCGCGGATGAGCGGCAGCACCAGCACCGCGATGGCCGCCGTGGCGGCGGAGATCATGCCGGGGCGGCCACCAACAAGGGCGGTGATCACGGCAATGGAGAAGGAAGCATAAAGTCCGACGCGCGGATCGACGCCGGCTATGATGGAAAAGCCGATGGCTTCGGGGATCAGCGCCAAAGCGACGACGATCCCCGCCAGGATGTCGGCGCGCGGATTGGCGAGCCATTCGCGTTGCAGCGAGGCGATAGATAACATTCAAAAAACCCTAGATTGGCTAGCGGGGCATCACGTCAGTGCGCGGGAACGCTCATAACTCGGAAAAGCGAAGCCCAAATTCGCTAATGGTTATCCCGGGGATAGGCGCCGGGCCGAGCCACCCGACAATGCCGGGTCCAATGGATGCGGTCCCCCTATCCAAGATGCAGCACAGGCGCAAGAGCGATAAGGCGGACAAAATATCAGACCGATGTCGCCAGCCCCGCCTTCTCGACATGGGTGGTCACCGGCTCGTCGCGGTCCTTGCGTTCGGAATAGCGGTCCACCAATTGGTCGGTATGGGGCCGCAGCAGGACGGTGAAGCGGACCAGTTCCTCCACCACATCGACGATCCGGTCATAATAGGGGGACGGCTTCATCCGCCCCGCTTCGTCAAACTCCTCATAGGCCTTGGCGACGGAGGACTGGTTAGGAATGGTGAACATCCGCATCCACCGGCCAAGGATGCGCAGCGTGTTGATGCTGTTGAAGGATTGCGACCCCGCCGACACCTGCATCACTGCCAGGGTGCGCCCCTGTGTCGGGCGCAGTCCTTTATAGGCCAGCGGCAGATGGTCGACCTGCGTCTTCATGATGCCGGTAATCTGGCCATGGCGTTCGGGGCTGCACCAGATCTGCCCTTCCGACCACAGCGAATGGTCGCGCAGTTCATGGACGGCGGGATGATCGTCGCCCGCCACCTGATCGGGCAGCGGCAGGTCGCGCGGATCGAAGATGCGCGTTTCGCACCCGAAAAACTGCAGGAGGCGCGCGGCTTCCTCGATCACCAGCCGCGAATAGGATCGCTCGCGCAGCGATCCGTAGAGCAGCAGGATGCGCGGCCGCGGGTCGAGAGCGCCCAGCCCCAGTGCGGGCCGCCGATGGGCGTAATCCGGGTGCAAGGCGGGCAGATGGTCAGGATCGGCCAGCGGGCGGAGATAGGCAAACGGCATAGTGTCGCTCACGCAGCATCCTCCGCAAAGCGCGACCGGGTGCGGTTGGCGAAGGCGACCAGGGAGAGCATCACCGGCACTTCGACCAGCACGCCCACCACCGTCGCCAGCGCCGCGCCGCTCGACAGACCAAACAGCCCGATCGCGACCGCGACGGCCAGCTCAAAGAAGTTGGACGTGCCGATCAGCGCGCAGGGGGCCGCGATCCGGTGCGGCACGTTCCAAGCAAAGGCCCAGGCATAGGCCAGCGCAAAAATACCATAGGATTGGAGGATGATCGGCACCGCGATCAGCGCGATCAGCAGTGGTTGCCCGACGATGGTTTCGGCCTGAAAGGCGAAGAGCAACACCACCGTCGCCAGCAGGCCGATGATCGACCAGGGCTTGAGCCGGGCGGTGAAGGCATCGACCGCCGCCACGTCGCCGCCATGCGCGGCGATCACCCGATGCCGGGTCAAAGCCCCCGCCGCGAGCGGGATCACGACATAGAGCAGGGTCGAGAGCAGCAACGGTTCCCACGGCACCACGATGTCGGTGACGCCGAGCAGCAGCGCGACGATGGGTGCGAAGGCGACGATCATCACCAGGTCATTCACCGACACCTGCACCAGCGTATAGGCCGGGTCGCCGCGCGTCATCTGCGACCAGACGAACACCATCGCGGTGCAGGGCGCTGCGCCGAGCAGGATCAGCCCGGCAATATATTGGTCGGCATCGCCACGCGGAATGAGGCCGGTGTAGAGATAGTCGAAGAACAGGACGGCGAACGCCGCCATAGTGAAGGGCTTGACCAGCCAGTTGATGACGATGGTGATGATGAGGCCGCGCGGCTTGCGGCCGATGTCGCGGATGCTGCCGAAATCGACGCCGACCATCATCGGATAGATCATCGCCCAGATCAGCACCGCGACGATCAGGTTGACCGAGGCTATTTCGAGCCCGGCCAACATCGCGAAGGCACCGGGCGCGACATTGCCCGCCACGATCCCGACCGCTATCGCCAGCGCGACCCAAAGCGAGAGCCAGCGTTCGAACAGGCCGAGCGGCGAGGCGGGTGCGGTGGCCATGATTATTCGCTCCCGACAGGCTTGGGGCTGCGCTGGCCCGTGGCGTCGATGACCTGCTCGCCATCTTCCTTGGCGAACGCGCCTTGCTGCGCCGCCGGGAGAATATCCAGCACCGCTTCGGAGGGGCGGCAGAGTTTGACGCTCAGCGGCGAGACCACCAGCGGGCGGTTGATGAGGATGGGATGCGCCATCATCGCGTCGATCAGTGCAGCGTCGGACAGGCTGTCGTCGTCCAGCCCCAATTCGGCAAAGGGCGTGCCCTTTTCGCGCAGCAGGGCACGCGGCGTCATCCCGGCGCGAGCGATCAGGCTTTCGAGCAGCGCGCGCGACGGTGGCGTCTTCAGATATTCGATCACATGCGGTTCGATGCCGGCATTGCGGATCATCGCCAGCGTGTTGCGCGACGTCCCGCATTCGGGGTTGTGATAGATGATGATGTCGTGGGTCATGCGTTTGCTCCCGCCTGCGCGCTGGCACCCTCGCTTTGGCCGATTTCCTTGAGCTTGCGCTGCGTCGCCATGACATCCAGCGCGTCGAGCGGCAGTTCGAGGAAGAGCGCGATGCGGTTGCGCAGATAGCGCAGCGCGGTCAGGAAGGCGTCGCGCTGCCCCTCCCCTTCGACAGCAGCCGGGTCTTCGATACCCCAATGGGCGGTCATCGGGTGGCCGATCCACACTGGGCAGGTCTCGCCCGCCGCATTGTCGCAGACGGTGAAGATGAAATCGAACTGCGGCGCACCGGGCGCGGCGAACTCGTCCCAGCTTTTCGAGCGCATGCCCGCCGTCTCGAACCCCAGCCCCGACAGGACGGACAGGGCCATAGGATGGACCGCGCCCTTGGGCTGGCTGCCCGCGCTCCAGGCGCGAAACCGGCCCGCGCCCAGCTTGTTCATCAGCGCTTCGCCCAGGATCGAGCGGGCCGAATTGCCGGTACATAGGAACAGGACATTATAGACTTTGTCGGTCATGCTGGGGCTCCTTCGGAAACGGCGTCGCACGAAATGGAAGAAAGAAGGCCGGCGCACAGCGTCGGATCACCCTGGCAGCAATCGGCCATCAGAAAGCCGAGCAGCGCCTGCATCCCAGCATAGTCGGCGGCATAATGGATGAGACGGCTGGTGCGCCAGGAGGTGGTGAGGCCTGCCTGTTCCAGCTTTGCCAAATGATGCGACATGGTCGAGGGCGGCACGTCCATCGCCTCCGCCAAGGCACCCGCAATCATGCCATCGGGACCGGCCTTTACCAACAGGCGGAAGACCGAAAGGCGGGTGTCCTGTGCCAGCGCGGCGAGCGCCGCGACGGCCTTGTCCTGATCCATGACGAGTCCTTCATTCGATACCTATCGAAATATGACCCACCAAAGGGTCCGTCAATGACATTTCGAGAGATATCGAAATATAGGGATAATGTAGCATGACTGTCATGATTGGATGGAAGGGGGTGCGGCAAAGGAGTCTCTTCATGGTCGCTGCCCGCCGTCTTGCCCGTTCGTCCGTTCTTGCCCTGCTGGTCGCTGCCAGCCCGGCGCTGGCGCAACATGCCAGCACTACTGACGCCTATCGGGCGCAGGCGATGGCCGAGCTGGCGCGGATCAAGGCGGACGCGCCGGTCGTCGGCAAGGCGCGCAACATCATCCTGTTCATCGGCGATGGCATGGGCGTCAGTACGCTGACGGCAGCGCGCATCCATCAGGGGCAGCGGCAGGGTGTGGATGGCGAGTCCTTCGTGCCGACCATGGATCGGCTGTCCAGCACGGCGCTGGTCAAAACCTATTCGCATGACGGGCAGGTGTCCGATTCCGCGCCGACCGCGACGGCGATCCTGACCGGGGTCAAGACGCGCAACGGCGTCATCGGCATCGGCCCGGAAGTGCCGGAAAACGACTGCGCGACGAGCAAGGCGCATCGCCTGCCCTCGCTGTTCGGCTTTGCGCAAGGTCAGGGCATGGCGACCGGGGTGATTTCGACCGCGCGCATCACCCATGCGACGCCCGCCGCCACCTATGCCCAAACCGCCCAGCGCGACTGGGAAGCCGATGGCGACCTGACGGCCGACGCCCGCGCGCAGGGCTGCATCGACATTGCGCGGCAGATGGTGGAGGGCGATGTCGGTGCCCGGCTCGACCTGATCCTGGGCGGGGGCCGTGCCAATTTCCTGCCGACCACCGCGCGCGATCCTGAATATGCCACCATCATGGGCAAGCGCACCGACCGCAAGGATCTGACCAAAGCCTGGCAGCGGCGCAATCCGCGCGGGGCTTATGTGTGGAACAGCGCGGATTTCGCCAAGGTCGACCTGACCCGCACGCCCCGCCTGCTAGGCCTGTTCGAGCCCGACCATATGCAATATGAGGCCGACCGCGCCAAGGACACAGGCGGCGAACCGTCGCTGGCGGACATGACCCGTTCGGCGATCACGTTGTTGGGCAGCCGCGACAAGGGCTATGTGCTGCTGGTGGAAGCGGGCCGGATCGACCATGCCCACCATGCCGGGAACGCCCGCCGCGCGCTGGAAGACACGATCGCGCTCGACGAAGCCGTCAAGGTCGCGATGGACATGACCGATCGCGCCGATACGCTGGTGCTGGTCACGGCCGACCATAGCCACACGTTCGCGATGAGCGGCTATCCCGGCCGGGGCAACCCTATCCTGGGCGCGGTGACCAATGGCGGCCAGGCGCTCAAGGCGAAGGATGGCAAGGGCTATACGACATTGGGCTATGCCAACGGGCCGGGCGCGACGATCGACACCCCGCGCGCCGACCCGCTCCAGACCGACACCACCGCACTCGATTATCGCCAGCAGGCGCTGGTGCCGCTGGGGTCCGAAACCCATGGCGGCGACGATGTCCTCGCCCGTGCTTCAGGGCCGATGGCACATCTGGTCAAGGGCACGATCGAGCAGCACAGCCTCTATTATATCATGCGCGATGCGTTGGCCGGGCCGACCGCCGAATAGCCCGTGGCGCATTCGCGCCAGCAACAGGTTGCACGATGGATCATGCACGATAGAAGGCGTGCATGACCCTTGATCATGACGACGCCGCCACGGCGCAATCACAGCCGACACCGGCGTCTTACGCAACAGCCTACAGCCCCGGCCGGGTTGCCAATGCCGCATTGGTGGTCGTGGGCATCGTCGGCCTGGTGTGGATCATGGTCGAATTGACCCGCTTCCTGATGCTGGTTTTCGCGGCGATCGTGATTGGTGCGGTGTTCGACACGATCGCCAACTGGTTGTGCCGCATCACCGGCATGAAGCGGTCGATGGCGCTCGCTTTGTCGGTCATCGGCATGATCACCCTGTTCGTGGGCGCGTTCGCGCTGTTCGGGTCGCAACTGGCGCAGGAGTTCGATACGATCCGCGAAACCGTCCCCCGCGCGCTGCAAAGCGTGGAGGGGCTGCTCGACCGCTATGGCCTTGGCGAACGGGCGCGGCAACTGGTCGAGGGTGGCGGCAAGGATGTGTCGCAACTGGTGTCGCAGGCGGGCGGCTATGCGTTGGCAGCGGGCAGCGGCCTTGCCGATTTCGTGCTGGTCCTGGTCGGCGCGATCTTCCTGGCGGGCGATCCCGCCACCTATCGCCGGGGCCTGCTGCTGCTGATCCCGAAGAGGGCCGAGGAGACGGTCGCGCTGGCGCTGGACGATGCGTCGGGCGGGCTGCGCGGATGGATGGTGGGGCAAGCGGTGTCCTCTCTGGTCGTTGCTGCGTTCACCTGGGCCGGGCTTGCCTTGCTGGGCGTGCCCGCTGCAGGCGGGCTGGGCGTCATCGCTGGCCTGCTCGACATCATCCCGATGATCGGGCCTGTCATTTCCGGCGTGCCCGCCGTGCTGCTGGCCTTCACCGTATCGCCAATGACCGCGCTGTGGACCCTGTTGCTCTTCCTGGTGATCCAGCAATTGCAGGGCAACTTCCTGCAGCCGATGATCCAGAAACATGCCGTCGACGTGCCTCCGGCGGTGCTGCTGTTCGCGGTGTTCGCCGCCGGTCTGTTGTTCGGCTTCCTCGGCGTCCTGCTCGCCGCGCCCCTGACGGTCGTCGTGTTCGTCGCGGTGCAGCGCCTGTATGTGCAATCGATGCTGGGCAAAGAGATCAAGGTCGCCGGGGCCGACTGAGCCGACGGCCCTCTTTCCTTAGTGCCCCTCGATCCCCATAGAGATCAGCCATGACCGACAGCCCGCCCCCCGCCCCCCCCCCCGCGATCGCCATTCGCAACCTCACCAAAGTCTATAAGGGCGGCAAGCGCGCGCTGGACGGGATCAACCTGTCGATCCCGCGCGGGCAGATATACGGGCTGCTCGGCCCCAATGGTGCAGGCAAGTCGACGACGATCAACATCTTGGCGGGGATGGTGAACAAGACATCAGGGTCGGTCAGCATCTGGGGCTTCGACATCGACGCCAATCCGCGCAATGCGAAGAACAGCATCGGCATCGTGCCGCAGGAAATCGTGTTCGACCCCTTTTTCACGCCGTTCGAGACGCTGGAGAATCAGGCGGGCTTCTATGGCGTGCCCAAGGACAAGCGCCGGTCGATGGAATTGCTGCGCGCCGTCCATCTGGAGGACAAGGCCACCGCCTATGCCCGCACGCTTTCGGGCGGCATGAAACGCCGCCTGCTGGTGGCCAAGGCGATGGTGCATAGTCCGCCGATCCTGGTGCTGGACGAACCGACCGCAGGCGTTGACGTGCAATTGCGCCAGCAATTGTGGGAATATGTTCGTGAACTCAACGCCCTGGGCGTAACGATCGTGCTGACGACCCATTATCTCGAAGAAGCCGAGCAACTGTGCGACCGCATCGGCATCATCAACCATGGCCAGCTCATCACCGACAAACCCACCCGCGAATTGCTGGCGATGGCGCAGGAAAAGGTGGTGCAGGTCACGGTCGATCGCGACGTGACCCTGGTGCCGGATGCCCCCTGCTTCGAAAAGATCGAACTGACGGGCGAGCGCACGCTGACCATCACCTATCTCAAGGACCGCGCCAATGCGGGCCAGGTACTGAGCGCCGTGCAGGCGAGCGGGCTGGCGATCGTCGACGTGGTGACCCGCGACCCGGATCTGGAAGATGTGTTCTTGAATTTGACGGCGGCGGCTGCGTGATTTTGAAGGAGTAGGATCGTGGGCTTTAGAATCTCATGGTTAGCTTTTGAGTCCGTTGAAAAAGCCGCTTTGCTGGAGGCTTTGGACTTTAAAGACACTGGCGAAGCTGATGAGGCGAATGAATGCCCTTTTTCTGCCGTTCAATTGCGCAATGGCTGGAGCATAATCTGGTCTAACGACTTTGAGTGGGCAGCAACGCAGCCGATCAAATTATCGTTTCCTACCAAGCGCATAGTCAGTTGCCAGTTGCATGAGGGCTTGATGTATAGTGCCGTGCATGGTGCAGAGGATGGCATCGAGTTGTGGAGCGTCATCCATGACGCGCAACAATCGTTGCACGATCTTTCGGTTTCCGGTGACCCGCCGGAGGAATTTCCGGCCATCAAAGACAGACTGTTTGGCGAACAGGAAAAGGAAGATGCGGGAAGCGCGGAAGTTGATTTTGTTTTCGACATTCCCATCGAACTGGCTGCCAGCATCACCGGCTTTCGCCATGACCTGTGGGAAATAGACGGACATCGCCCGGACTGGACAGTCATCGAAAGAAAATCTTCCTGACGTGACCTGCTCTTCTGCGGTAACGCCGCGACTGCCCACCCCCGGCCCCTCCCGCAAGCAGGAGGGGGGAGATTAGAATGCCCATCACCACCTACGACGTCGTCATCATCGGTTCGGGCGCGGCGGGCCTGACGGCCGCCATCAACCTGGCGCAGGACCGCAAGGTGCTGGTGCTGGCCAAGGGCGCGCTGGATGGCGGGTCGACCAACTGGGCGCAGGGCGGCATTGCTGCGGTACTCGACGCCGGTGACAGTTTCGAGGCGCATGTCCATGACACGATGGTCGCGGGGGCGGGCCTCAACGATCGGGCGACGGTCGAGTTCGTGGTGTCCGAAGCACCCGCCGCGATCGACCGGCTGGCGGCATTGGGCGTGCCGTTCAACGGCGGCGAGGAATTTGGCGAGCGCTGGCATTTGACGCGTGAGGGCGGGCATAGCCACCGCCGCATCATCCATGTCGATGACGCGACCGGCCATGCGGTGCAGGTCGCCTTGCTCAAGGCTGCGCGGGCCAATCCCAACATCACGCTGATGGAGGACATGGTCGCGATCGACCTCATCACCTCCCGCCATGGCGAGCGCTATTCGGGCGCGGGGCATGTCTGGGGCGTCTATGCCTTCAACAAGCGGACGGGGCATGTCGATGCGCTACTCGGTCGCGCGACGATCCTATGCACGGGTGGCGCGGGACGCACCTATCTCTTCTCCACCGCGCCGCGCGGCGCGACCGGCGACGGCATCGCCATGGCCTGGCGCGCGGGATGCCGCGTGTCGAACATGGAGATGAACCAGTTTCATCCCACCTGCCTCTACAATCTGGAGGTCAAGAATTTCCTGATCACCGAAGCGGTGCGCGGCGAAGGCGGGCATCTCAAACTGCCCCCCGGCGTGCCGGGCGGCGGCGAGCGCTTCATGCCGCGGTTCGACCCGCGCGAGGAACTGGCCCCGCGCGACGTGGTGGCGCGCGCCATCGACCATGAGATCAAGCGCCTCGGTCTCGACTATGTCCATCTCGACATCAGCCACAAGCCGCCGGAATTCGTGAAGCATCACTTCCCGACCATCTATGCGCGGCTGCTGGACCTGGACATCGACATCACCAAGGAGCCGATCCCGGTCGTGCCCGCGCAACATTATACCTGCGGCGGCGTGGTGATCGACCTGGACGGGCGCACCGACCTGCCCGGCCTCTATGCGGCGGGCGAAGTCAGCGAGAGCGGCCTGCACGGGGCCAACCGCCTTGCATCCAACTCGCTGCTCGAATGTTTCGTGTTCGGCGAAGCGGCGGCCAAGCATATCCGCGCGAACTGGGATGAGCTGCCAGCCCCGCCGCCGATCCGGCCGTGGGACGAAAGCCGCGTCACCAATGGCGACGAGGAAGTCATCGTCCAGCACAACTGGAAGGAAATCCGCCGCTTCATGTGGGATTATGTCGGCATCGTCCGCACCACCAAGCGGCTGGAACGCGCCCAGCACCGCATCGACCTGCTGGCGCGGGAAGTGGACGATTATTACGGCAATTTCCGCGTCACCCCCGATCTGATCGAACTGCGCAACCTGCTGGAAGTCGCGCGGCTGGTGGTACGTTCGGCGCTGCATCGCAAGGAAAGCCGAGGCCTCCACTATACGCTCGACTATCCCGACATGCTGGACGCGGCGGTCGATACGGTGCTGGCGCCGTAAAAAAGCGGCGCGGTCGCCGGGGGGCGCCGCGCCTTGAGGGGGAGGGGAACATGCTGAAAGCCTGTCCGGGGTCTTCGGTGTACGCGCCTGCACCATCATCGGCTTTGACGCTCGTCAAATGCGCTTCAAAAAATCACCCAGCGCGGCATGGAAGCGCGCCGGTTGATCGGCCATCAGCATATGGCCGCTGGGACCGATGGCGCGCAGCAGCGCATCCTTCTTGGGAGCATAGGCGGTGCGGAAGCGGCTGGCGATGGCGGCGGCCTGTTCGCGATCCGACCCGATTGCATAGACGACTTCCAACGGCACGGTCAGGCGCGGCAATTGCGGGCCGAGATCGGTGTTCGCCAGATCACGCAACGCCTGCGCGATGACATCGGGATCGCTGCCTTTGGCCCCCGGCGTCTGCGCCACCATCTGCCCCAGATAGCGCCGCCCCGCCGCCGTACCGGTTAGATAGCCACCAATCTGGTCGGCGAGATAGCCAAGCCCGCTGGCCGTGCCGCCGACCATGGCGGCACCAGCGGGCAGCATGTCCACCACCATGACCCGGCTCGCCAGCCCCTTGAGGCCGAGCAGCATCGCCAGCGTGCCGCCCATCGAATGGCCGACGATCGCGGGACGTTTCAATCCCGTGGCGCTGGCATAGCGCGCAATCTCGTCGGCGATCGGCCGGAGCAGCGCGTCGCCGCCTGCATTGGCCTCGCCCGCCAGCCCGGCAAAGCCGCGCACATGGACCAGGTGAAAGCGATAGCCGGGAACCGCCGCCAGCACGCCGTTCCAGATGCCGGGGCCGCTGGCGAGACCGGGGATGAGCAGCACGTCGCGGCCCGTACCCCGCACCGTCACGGCGATCCGGCGCGAGGCAAAGGGTGCGGCCTGCGCAACCCCCGCCCGGAGCAATCCGCCGGTCGCCAATGCGCCAAGCAGCCAATTGCGCCTGTTTATAGCTTTCATTGTCATCCGCCCGCTATTGCCCGCCACTCGCTGAACCGCAACTGAGCGATGACGCTGTCGATCAAAGGGTTGCATCCGTCCGGCTCCTATCATCGCATTTGTGGACTCATTCGTCGCATCGTCCTTGCCCGTCCGGGCGGGGGCCGCCCCTATGTTCGCTCAAAGTGCGGGGATTATATGGCATCGAATGACAACCGGGGCGGGGTCGCGCGTCTGGTCCTCTTGGTTATGGCCCTGTCGGCCTGTGTGAGCGCGCCCGATCCGCGCCCGGCCCAGGCGGCGGCGAGCGCGCCGCAGACATCGCGCCCGGCGACCAATAGCTGGCCGACCCGCCAAGCGCCCAACCCGCCGCTACCCTATCGCGCGGTCAGCCAGAATGATGCGCCATCGCCGACGCTGGTCAGCGCGATCCGCAATCTGGGCCAGGGATTTCGCGGCAAGGTCGGCATCGCAGTCCGCCGGATCGATGCGGACTGGACCGTCGCCTGGAACGGCACCGCCCTGTTCCCGCAGCAGAGCGTATCGAAATTCTGGGTGGCGCTGACGTTTCTGGACGCAGTGGACCGGGGCAAGCTGCGCCTGACCGATACGACCACGATTACGAAAAACGACCTGACCCTGTTCCATCAACCCTCGGCCGCGATGGTGAAGGCGGGCGGTTGGACCACCAGCTATTCCGACCTGATGCGCCGGGCGATGACGCAAAGCGACAATACCGCCAACGACACGCTGTTGCGCGCAGTGGGCGGCCCGGAAGCGGTGCGCAGCTATCTGGCGCGCCGGATGATCAAGGATGTTCGCTTCGGCCCCGGCGAACGGTTGTTGCAGGCGACGACGGCGGGCCTCGACTGGCGGCAGGATTATTCGATCGGGCGCAATTTCTACACCGCGCGATCGCGGCTACCGATGGCGGCGCGAGTCAAGGCGCTGGACAATTATCTCGCCAACCCGCCGGACGGCGCGGCCCCCACCGCGATCGTCGGGGCGCTGGCCAAGCTCAAGCAGGGCGACATGCTGTCGGCCGAATCCACCCGCTTGTTGCTGACCGTAATGGCCGAAGCGAAGACCGGGCCGCAACGGATCAAGGGCGGGGTGCCGCCGGGCTGGTCCTATCTGCACAAGACCGGCACGGGGCAGGATCTCGCTCCGCGCTCGACCGGCTATAACGACATCGGCATCATGACCGCGCCCGATGGCACCAGCTATGCCGTGGCCGTGCTGATTGGATCGACCACCGTGTCGATCCCCGAACGCTGGGCCTTGATGCAAGGCGTGGCGAAGGCGGTCGCGGCGAACCATCAGCGCTGATTGCGATCGATCGGTGAGGGACGGTCTGTCCGTGCTGTCGCGTGACAGGTTGGCTGTAACGCGCTTGCAGGTGAGCGATGCCGATGGTCAACGCGATCCGCGGTGTCGCTAGGAGTGGACCTTCCGCAAATGACTAGTCAGAGCATCATCGGAAGCAGACCTTGGTCATTCCTTTCCCAAAATGCGAAGGGCTCCCCAACACGCAAACGTTAGGAAGGCGCTTGCCGCTGAAATCGAAATCAGCACAATCAGAGCCTCTTGATCAGTTTGCAGGTCCATTGAGATCGCTATTGGCTGTATCATGGAACGAACGAACGTCGGCCCGAAGCGAACACCGACATTTAGAAGGAGTGCCGTAGCTGATAGGACGAAGATAATCGCCGAAAAGATTGCTGCTCGTTTGACAGCAGATTTGCCTTGTCGCAATGTAGGAAACATTCTCAGCCTCATATCGCCAATGTCTGCTCTATGCCCTTGTGCCGCATTAGCTGACAGTCTGCAAACCACCCCTTGCCGTCATGCCGGGCTTGACCCGGCATCCATTGGCTCAACCGTTTGGCGTTACTGAGAGGGGGAGGCTCATGGACCCCGGATCAAGTCCGTCCTGAGCCTGTCGAAGGGTCCGGGGTGACGACCTTTGAGGAACATCTTCTTACCACCCCTTCTCCTCGCCGGGGAGTAGGATATGCAGCCTTGGTGCCGAAGGCACTTAGGCGCAGTTGGATGAGGGGGGCGACGCCGAGGCAGCGCGAATCCCCGGTGGTTCGATACCCTCACCCAGCTACGACTAGGCAGCACGCTGCCAAGTCTGCGCAGCCCTCTCCCTCAAGGGAGAGGGGTAAGAAAGGCCGCCAGCTAATGGTTCGGTTACGAATAGAGCCGGCACCGCGCTACTGGAGCGGGGCGGCGTTACCGGCTATCCCCTGCCCCATGACCCAGAATCACCTCTATCTCGTCGATGGCAGCGGCTATATCTTCCGCGCCTATCATCAGTTGCCGCCGCTCACCAACCAGCATGGCCAGCCGGTCGGCGCGGTCTATGGCTATACGACGATGTTGTGGAAGCTGGCCGAGGAATTGGGCAAGGCGGAAGGGCCGACCCATATGGCAGTGATTCTCGACAAAGGATCGCACACCTTCCGCAACGACATGTATGACCAGTATAAGGCGAACCGCCCGCCTGCGCCCGAAGATCTGGTCCCGCAATTCCCCATGATCCGCGACGCGACCCGTGCCTTCTCGCTCCCCTGTATCGAGGAGGCGGGCTATGAGGCGGACGATCTGATCGCGAGCTATACCAAGGCGGCGGTCGCGGCGGGATGGCATGTCACCATCGTCAGTTCCGACAAGGATCTGATGCAGCTGATCCAGCCCGGCGTCGACATGTACGACACGATGAAGAATGAGCGGCGCGGGGCCGACTATGTCGTCGGCAAGTTCGGCGTGCAGCCCGAACAATTGGGCGATGTCCTCGCGCTGATGGGCGACAGCGTGGACAATGTGCCGGGCGTGCCGGGCATCGGCCCCAAGACGGCGGCGAAGCTGATCATCGAGCATGGCGGGCTGGAAGCCGCGCTGGACGCTGCGCCGTCGATGAAGAAATCGAAGATGCAGGAAAATCTGATCGCCCATGCCGACATGGCGCGGCTGTCGCGGCGGTTGGTGGCGTTGCACGACAGCATGGACCTGCCCGAACCGCTCGAAGATTTGGCGTTGAAGGGCATTCCCAAGGAGCCGTTGCAGGATTTCCTGACGCATCATGGGTTCAAGACGCTGCTCAACCGGCTGGGCGCGCCTGCGGCTGCCGTGGCCGTTGCTGCCGCCGCTGCGGGCGTGGCCGAGCCGATCGCCGCACCGGTCGCGCCGCAAGCGCCGCCGATCGACCGAAGCCTCTACGAAACGGTGGTCAGCGAAGAGGCGCTCGACCGCTGGATCGCGCAGGCGCGGGCCGAGGGGGTCGTCGCGGTGGACACCGAAACGGACATGCTTGATTGCGTGTCGTGCCAGTTGGTGGGCATCAGCCTCGCCACCGGCCCCAACCAGGCCTGCTATATTCCGGTCGGCCATGGCGGGCGCGACATGTTCGCGGAAAAGCCCGCGCAGCTCGACAAGGCGCTGGTGCTGGCGAAGCTCAAGCCGCTGCTGGAGGATGATGCGGTCCTCAAAGTCGGCCAGAACCTTAAATATGACATGACCGTGCTGCGCCGCCACGCCATCGAGATCACCCCCTATGACGATACGATCGTCATGAGCTTCGACCTGGATGCCGGGCAAAGCCTGTCGGGCCATGGCATGGACGAGGCCGCGCGGACGCATCTTGGCCATGACTGTATCAGCTTCAAGGAGGTGGTCGGCACCGGCAAGAACCAGATTACCTTCGGCGAAGTGCCGCTGGACAAGGCGACCGCCTATGCCGCCGAGGATGCGGACGTGACGCTGCGGCTGTGGCGCCTGTTCAAGACTCGCGTGGCGAATGAAGGCGCAAACCGCGTCTACGAACTGGTCGATCGGCCACTGGTATCGGTGATCGCCCGGATGGAGCATCGCGGCATCAAGGTGGATCGCGAGCATCTGGCGCGGCTGTCGGGCGAGTTCACGGCGGGCATCGCGGCGCTGGAAACGGAGATTCACGAATTGGCGGGGCAGCCTTTTGCGATCGGATCGACCCAGCAACTGGGCGCGATCCTGTTCGACAAGATGGGCTATAAGGGCGGCAAGAAGGGCAAGTCCGGAGCCTATTCGACCGACGTCACCATATTGGAACAGTTGCAGGCTCAGGGCGCACCGATCGCCGCCAAGATATTGGAATGGCGGCAATTATCG
This sequence comes from Sphingobium sp. D43FB, assembly GCF_002312805.1. GTDB lineage: Bacteria > Pseudomonadota > Alphaproteobacteria > Sphingomonadales > Sphingomonadaceae > Sphingobium. The sequence goes on from NZ_NMUA01000002.1 coordinate 57,552, forward strand.
AAGCTCAAATCCACCTATACCGATGCGCTGCAGGCGCAGATCAATAAGGATACGGGCCGCGTCCATACCAGCTATTCGCTGACCGGGGCGCAGACCGGGCGGCTGTCCTCCACCGATCCCAACCTCCAGAATATCCCGATCCGCACCGAAGTCGGGCGGCAGATCCGCCATGCCTTTGTCGCCGAACCCGGCAATGTCATATTGGCGGCGGACTATAGCCAGATCGAATTGCGGCTGGCCGCGCATATGGCCGATGTGCCAGCGCTGCGTGACGCCTTCGCGGCGGGCGAGGATATTCACGCCGCGACCGCCAAGGAACTGTTCGGCGAGGTCAATCGCGACACGCGCGGCCGGGCGAAGACGATCAACTTCGCCATCCTCTACGGCATTTCGCGCTGGGGGCTGGCCGGGCGGCTGGAGATCAGTGCGGACGAAGCGCAGGAGATGATCGCCAAATATTATGAGCGCTTCCCCGGCATCAGCATCTACATCAACGAGACGATCGAAAAGGCCCGCGCCTGCGGCTATACCGAAACGCTGTTCGGGCGAAAAACCTGGTTCCCGCGCATCAAGGCATCGGTCCAGCATGAACGGCAAGGGGCCGAACGCGCTGCGATCAACGCCCCGATCCAGGGCACGAGCGCCGACATCATCAAGCGGGCGATGGCCCGCATGGAACCGGCGCTGGACGCGGCGGGGCTGTCGGGGGTCAAGATGCTGTTGCAGGTGCATGACGAACTGGTGTTCGAGGTGCCGGAGGGGGACGTGGACGCGGCGAGCGCGGTGATCCGGCGAGTCATGGAGAGTGCGGCTGAACCGATCGTGAAGCTGAGCGTGCCGCTGGGCGTGGAGATTGGCACGGGGCCGAGTTGGGGCGCGGCGCATTGAGGCCTGTTTGAAGAAGAAGAGAGATCCCAGCTTTCACTGGGATGACGGACGCGATATTTTAGCCGTCATGCCAGCGAACGCTGGCATCTCACTTGTTCTGGCTGTCCCTTAGTCCAGATGCAATGTATCGAACAAATCAACCCATTTGGGATTGACGCTCTCGATCAACTCGACCTTCCAGGCGCGCTTCCACGCCTTCACCGCTTTCTCCCGCGTGATGGCGTCCATGATTGTCTCGTGCCGCTCCGCATAGACTAGCCGGTCGAGCCGATAGCGACGACAGAAGTCCGAGCCAGCGCCGTCGCGATGCTGCATGGCTCGACGCGGCAGACTGGCTGTCACGCCAATATATAAGACGCCATAAGCGCGGTTCGTCATGATATAGAGCCAACCACCCGCCATAGTTGCAAGGTTGCGTCAAAAGGCAGGGAGATGCCATCGTTTGCTGGCATGACGGGGAGGCAAGGTGCGCGCCCAATTTCACGTCATCCCGGCGAATGCTTCGATCTTGCTTGCTTATGCCGCAAAAAAGAGGCCGATCCCCACCGGACCGGCCTCCCCTCAATCGAACAATTCTTCCAGAAAGCTCTTCTTCCGCTTTTGTGGATAGCCCCGCCCATCGTCGCGAAAGTCGCGATCGGGGCGGTAGCTTGGCCGTGCCACGGGGGCCGCCGCGACATTACCCGGCCCCGATCGTTCGATGATCTTGTCCAGTTCGCCCCGGTCCAGCCACACGCCCCGGCATTGTGGGCAATAGTCGATTTCAACCCCCTGCCGGTCCGTCATTGCCAATCCGACATGACAGACCGGGCAGAGCATGGCGGAGACCGCCGCTTGATCACGCATAGATTTACTCCCGCTCGCCGGTCAGGCTGAGCAACATCTGGAACAGGTTGACGAAATTAAGGTACAGCGACAGCGCGCCCATGACCTGCATCTTGGCCGCCATTTCATGGCCCGCATAGGCGAAATAATCCGACTTGATGCGCTGCGTATCCCAGGCGGTCAGGCCGGTGAAGATGACGACGCCCAGGATCGAGATGACCATCTGCATCGCCGACGAGCCGATGAACAGGTTAATGAGGCTGGCGACGATGATGCCGATCAGGCCCATGATCAGGAAGCTGCCTATCTTCGTCAGGTCGCGCTGCGTCGTGTAGCCCCACAGCGCCATGGCGAGGAACATGACCGCAGCCGAGAAGAAGGCCTGCGCGATGCTCCCGCCGGTGAAGACCAGGAAAATGCTGGCCAGCGATACGCCCATCACGGCGGAGAAGGCGAAGAACGCCATCCGCGCGCCCGCCGTCGTCATCCTGTCGATGCGGAAGCTGAAGAAGAACACAAAGGCCAGCGGCGCGAAGATCGCCACCCATTTGAGTGGCGTGCCAAAGATCGCGGCGGCCAGCACCGGCGTATTGCCGATGAACGCGGCGACCAGGCCGGTGATCACCAGCCCCAGGCCCATATTGCGGAAAACGCCCAGCATATGCGCGCGCAGCCCGGCGTCGGTCTGCGCCGTCCGGCTCGCGCCATAGCCCGGCATACGAACGGGATTATTCACGGCTACTCTTACTCCATCAAGACGGTGGATCGAGTGGCCCGGTGCGGTCTCTTGCGACATTGAGGGGGTAACTGCCGCAAAACCTGCACCGGGCGCACCCGATGCGGTCCGACATCACGATATGGACAAGGGGGAGAAATCCAGATCGTCAGAGGGGCCCGGCCCGCATCAAGCATATTGGTGGAGGAACGCGCCGGTGCAAGGGCCGGGCGCAGATGCAACATTTTATTACAAATATCCCCCCTCCCGCCTGCGGGAGGGGGTTAGGGGGTGGGTTGGCGCAACGCTGTGAAGGCCCACCCCCGGCCCCTCCCGCAGGCGGGAGGGGAGAAGGAGGATTGACCACCGCGCCGCTTCGCGCCATCGCTTTGCGCCATGTCCGACGACCAGCATATCACCGCGCCGCTGCGCCTGTTCAACAGCCTGACCCGCACGATCGAGCCGTTCGCGCCGATCGAGGACAGCCATGCGCGCATCTATAGCTGCGGGCCGACCGTCTATAATTATGCGCATCTGGGAAATTTGCGCGCCTATGTCTTCACCGACACGCTGCGCCGCACCCTGTTGTGGAAGGGTCTGTCGGTCACCCACATCATCAACATCACCGATGTCGGCCATCTGACGTCGGACGCCGATGCGGGCGATGACAAGATGGAGGCGGCGGCGCGCGCCAGTGCCAAGAGCATTTGGGACATCGCCGCCCATTATACCCAGGCGTTCAAGCAGAATATCGCCGACCTCAATATCCTTTCGCCTAGCGAGTGGACGGTCGCGACCGATTATGTGCCGCAGATGATCGAATTTGCGCAAAAGATCGCGCCGACCCATTGCTATGAGCTGGACAGCGGTCTCTATTTCGACAGTTCGACGGTGCCGGATTATGGCGCGCTGGCGGGCGGCCGCGACGATGCCGCGCATGCGCGGATCGATCCGGTCGCGGGCAAGCGCAACGCATCCGACTTCGCCATCTGGCGCAAATCGCCGCCGGGCGAGCAGCGGCAGATGGAATGGGACAGCCCATGGGGCAAGGGCGCGCCGGGCTGGCATCTGGAATGTTCGGTGATGAGTCAGGCGCGCCTCGGCCATCCGTTCGACATCCACACCGGCGGCATCGACCATCGCGAAATCCATCATCCCAATGAGATCGCCCAGAATCAGGCGTTCCACGCCTGCTGCGGCGGCGATGTCGGCGCGGCAGAGGCGGGCTTCACCGGCGCGCGCTGGTGGATGCACAATAATTTCCTGGTCGATCGCAGCGGCAAGATGAGCAAGTCGAAGGGCGGCTTCACCACCCTCTTCTCGCTGATCGACGCAGGCGTGCATCCGCTCGCCTATCGCCTGCTATGCCTGGGTGCCCATTATCGCAGCGAATTGGAATTCAGCGCCGAGGGCGTGGCGGCGGCGTTGACGCGCCTCAAGCGGCTGGTGATGGGCGTCGAAGGGTTGAAGGCCCGCGCCGAGGGCGTGACCTGGCAATCGCCACGGCTCGATTATCTGCGCGCCAACCTCCATCCCAAGCTGGTGCCGCTGCTGGAGCAATTCGACGCAGCGATCGCCGACGATCTGATGACGCCCCGCGCCCTGCCACTGCTGGAGGAAGCGATCGCGATCAAGAAGATCCCGGTGGATGAAAAGCTGTGCCTGATCGCGGCGTTCGACGCGGCGCTGGGGCTGAACCTGATGACGCTCGGCCGCGCCGACCTGCGCCTGCAACCCAAACATGCCGCCATCACCCCCGACGCGATCGAGGCGGAGTTGGAGCGCCGTGCCACCGCCCGCGCCGACAAGGATTTCGCCCTGTCGGACGAGATCCGCGACGCCCTGATCGCACAGGGCGTCGATGTGATGGATGGCGATCCGCTACGCTGGGACTGGCGGCTGACGCTGGCGCAAGGATCGTAACGGCTGCGGTTGTGACTTGACGCGGCACTGCGCCGCGCGCCTATGCTGACGCAGGGGAAACCTTGGGGGCATGGGCATGAGGCTTTCGACGCGCGCAATCAGTCTGCTTCTGGCGCTGGCCGCGCCACAGGCGTTGGCCGCGCCGGACGCGATGCGCGGTTTCCAGCGCGACGATGCCCGCTATGCCAATCTGCGCGCGATGGAGACACGCGGCACGGCCCTGTTCGAAAATGACGATTTCGACAAGGCGATGGGTCCGGCGACGCGCGACGCTTGGCACAAGTTGGTTGCGGCAGCCAGCCGAGTCAAGGTGAACGGCCTGCCCCATCCGCTGGGCGCGGTGGCGACGATCAACCTGGCGTCGATGGACCAGATCGAGGGCAAGAATCCGCAGGCGCTGGCGATGGCCGAAAAGGGGTTGGCGCTGCTCGCCCCCTTCCGCGACGCCTATCCGATCCCCTGGATGCAGGGCCTATCGATCAAAGGCTATATCCAGTCCGTGAACGGCGACGTCGCGACCGGCGCGCAGACATTGGCGGAGGGCAGCGCCTATGCCGACCGCCATTTCGCGCAGGTCGATCCCAAGACGTTGGGCAAGGGCGATTATATGCTCAAGTCCAACATCGCCTTCTCGCTGGGACAGGCCTATTCGCGCCTTGGCCGCAACAGCGATGCGGTGGAGGCGCAGAAGCGCAGCATGGACGCGCGGATCACCGGGCTTGGGCCGCATGATCCCGACACGGTCGCTTCCTATTATACCTATGCGCAAATGCTGCTTCGCGCCGACCGCAATGCCGAGGCGGAACGCTATGCGCGCCAGGCGGTGGAGATCGCGACCGCCCATATCGATACCAAGCATCCCAGCTATGCCCGCGCGCTGGAAATGTTGGGCATCCTCCTGTCGCGCACGGGGCGGCGGGTAGAAAGCCTGGCCTATCTGCAGCGCGCGATTGCGATCAAGCGCGAGACGGTGGGGACCAAGAGCCTTTATTTCCACTATGGCCTCTATAATCTGGGCGGTATATTGCTGCCGCTGGAACGCTATGCCGATGCCGCGCCGCTCTATGTCGAAGCGGAAAAGGGGTTTCGCGCAGTGGAGGGCGAAGCCAGCCCGCAGGCAGCCCGATCGCTCGCTTTGCTGGGCCTGATCGACCAGGCCAGCGGACGGCCGGAGGAGGCCGCGACGAAGCTGGAAACCGCCCTGGCTCGCGTGCGCGCCGAAACGACGCAGGACCGCGACATGGGCCAGCGTGTCTATCCGCATCTCATCCCGGTGCTGCTCGATCTGCAACAGCGGGATAAGGCAGCGGCAGCGGCGCGCGACTATGCCGCCGAAACCGCCGCGCTCGACAATAGCCCTGCCTTCGCGCTGGCCAATGCCGCGATGATGCAGCGCTGGGCCAATGGCGATCCGGCCCGCACCGCCGCTGCGGCCCAGCTTGCCGCCCTGCTGCGCGACGAGCAGAATCTGCGCGACGATGGCGAACTGGCCGACGAACAGCGCGCGGCACTCGATTCGATCCTCGCCATCGCGGCGGACAGCCAGGATGCGGCGCTGGCGCTCGACGCCATGGCGATCCTAGCGGGGTCGAAGATCGCGCAAGCCAACCGGCTCGTCACTGAAAGGCTGGTCGCTGATCCGGCGCTTGGCGAGCGGGTCCGGGCGTTGCAGGACAAGGTGCGCGCGCTCCAGACCGCAGACCGCGCGATGCTGCGGGCGCTGGCGAGCGCAGGCGATGTCGCCGCCACCCGCAGCGCCCGCGACCGGCTCGATGCCGAAGTGACCGGCCTGCGCGCCGCGATCAGCCGCGACCATCCCCGCTGGGCCGAAGCGCGCGGCGGGGTGAAGCCCGATTTGGCGCAGGTGCAGGCAGGGCTTGGCAAGGATGAGGCGCTGCTGGCGGTCACGCCCGCCTTTGGTCATGTCTATCTGCTGGCGATCAGCCGCACCGGCGCGCGGGTCGAACGCACGGTGATGAGCCGCGCCGCGATGGTCGCGCTGGTCGATCGGCTGCGCGCGACGATGACGCCGGGCGGCATGGACCTGCCCGCCGCCCATACGCTCTATAGCCAGATCTTCACCCCCGCCATCCGCGAGACCTTGGGCAAGGTGCATGTGCTGCGGATCGTGCCGACCGGTGCCTTCGCCTCCCTGCCCTTCGCACTGTTGCCTGAGCGGCCCGTCGCCGCCGTCGAGCGCGACACGCCCTGGCTGATCCGCCGCTATGCGCTGGCGGTGCAGCCCTCCTTCGCAATGGAGGCGGACAAGCGCCCCATGCAAGTCGCCGCATCCCGCTTCTTGGGCGTCGGCGCGCCCCTGCCCTTTCCAGCGGCGGCCAACGCCACCCCTGCCCCCACGCTGATGGCCGCGAACCAATATTACCGGGGCGGCGCGGCCGATGGCGAAGCGCTCTCGCACCTGCCGCCGCTGCCCGGATCGGCGGACGAAGTACGCGGCGTCGCCAGCCGCTATGGCGCGCAAGGCGCGACCCTGATGCTGGGCGAAGCGGCCAGCGAAAGCGCCCTGCGCGCGCTCGACCTGTCCACCTATGGCGTCATCCTGTTCGCGACGCATGGCCTAGTGAGCGGGCAGATGGAGGGCGTGACCGAGCCCGCCTTGGTCCTCTCGCCCCCCGCCCCCGGCGCGACCGGCGAGGACGGCTTGCTCACCGCGTCCGAAGTCGCCGCGATGCGGATCGGCGCAGACTGGGTGATCCTGTCCGCCTGCAACACGGCGGCGGGCGACAGTGCGCAGGCCCCCGCTTATTCTGGGCTGGCACAGGCCTTCCGCTATGCGGGCGCAGGTTCGCTGCTCGTCTCGCACTGGCCGGTGCGTGACGATGCCAGCGCCTTCGTCACGCTGGAAACGGTGAAGGGGGCGGAGCGTGGCCTGCCCCGCGCGGTGGCGCTGCAACGCGCGATGCTGAAACTGATGCGGTCGAACCGCCCCGGCGCGGCGCAGCCTTATATCTGGGCACCCTTCATCCTCGTCGGGCGCTGATCACTCGTCATCGTCGATCAGGATGCGCGCCGCTGCGCCATCGCTATCGTCGAACTGGCCGCTGCCCAATGCCCAGAAAAAGGCGGCGAGGCCAAGCAGGCCGAGCGACAGGGCGATGGGAATGAGGACGGTGAGGCCGGTCATCGCGCCGCGCCCTTGAGCCGCAGCGCATTGGCGATGACGATCAGCGAGCTGGTCGACATGGCGACCGCGGCGACCAGCGGGGTGACATGGCCCGCGATCGCCAGCGGCACGGCAAAGATATTATAGCCGATCGCCAGCGCGAAATTCTGCTTCACCACCCGCACCGTCCGCCGCGCGGCGCGCACGGCCATCGCCACCGGGGCCAGCCGATCGCCCAGGAACACCGCGTCCGCCGCCAGCTGGCTGGCGTCGCTCGCTGAGGCGGGGGCCATGCTGGCATGGCCTGCGGCAAGGGCGGGGCCATCGTTCAGCCCATCGCCGACCATCAACACCCTATGACCCGACGCGCGCAACCGTTCGATCAGCGCCAGCTTGTCCTGCGGGCGCAGATGGCCGATCGCGGTGGTCGCGGTCTGGCGCGCAATCTCGGTCAGGGCTTCTGGCCGGTCGCCGCTGGCGATCAGCGTTTTGAGGCCCATGGCGCGCAGGTCGGCGAGCGTTTCGACCGCGTCGGGCCGCAACGCATCGGTAAAGCGCAGCAGGACGGCACGATCGCCGCGCCGATATTCCGCCGCCAGATCGAACAAGGTGATGAGGCTGCGCGGACGGCCTAGCGCCACCGCCTCATCGCCCAACCGGCCCGTCATCCCCTCGCCCGCCTGCTCGCGCAGGTCGGTCAGCGCCGCCGGGACGATACCCTCGCCTTCCAAAGCCTGGCGCAGCGCAACGCTCAACGGATGGCGGCTCCCCTGCACCAGGGCCAGCACGACGGCGCGGTCCTCCGCCGCCAGTCCCGCCAGATCGCGCGGCACCGGGCGACCGAGCGTCAACGTGCCGGTCTTGTCGAACAACGCCTCGTCCACTTCCGCCAGCCGTTCAAGCGCCGAACCGTCCTTGACCAGCACCCCATGCTTCATCAGCGCGCCGCAAGCAACAATCTGCGCCGCCGGAACCGCCAGCCCCAGCGCGCAGGGGCAGGTGATCAGCAACACGGCGACCGCGATCAGCAGCGATTGATGCGCGCCCGCACCCGCGATCATCCACCCGGCAAAGGATAGCGCCGACAGCAGATGCACGCTCGGCGCATAATAGCGCGCCGCCCGATCAGCGAGGCGGACATAGCGCGACTTGCCCTGCGCCGCTTCCTCCATCAGCCGGGCGATATCGGCGATCACTGTGTCTGGCCCGGCGGCGGTCACCACGACGCGGATCGGCCCGTCGATATTGAGCGCGCCGGCCTGCACCAAATCGCCCGGACGCACGCGCACCGGCGCGCTCTCCCCGGTCAGGAAAGCGATGTCGATGCCGCTGTCGCCCTCCATCACGCGCCCGTCGGCGGCCAGCCTTTCGCCCGCGGCGACCAGCATCATCATGCCGGGCCGCAGCGCGCTCGCCGCGACCCAACGGCTTTGCCCGCTATCGTCCAGCAGCATCGCACCCGGCGCGGATTGTTTGAGCAGCGCGGCAACACCAGCACGCGCCCGGCCCCGCATCAGGCTGTCGAGGCAGCGCCCGGCGAGCAGGAAGAAGAGCAGCATCACCGCCCCGTCGAACCAGGCATCTTCGCCGCCGATCAGGGTTTCATAGACGCTCATGCCCGTCGTCAGAGCCACGCCGATGCTGATCGGCACGTCCATATTGGTCCGCCCCTGCCGCACCGCCGCCCAGGCCGAGCGGAAGAAGGGCCGCCCCGCATAGGCCACCGTCGGCAACGCGATCAGCGCCGACAGCCAGTGGAACATCTGCCGCGTGCCGCCCTCCGCCCCGGACCAGACCGACACGGACAACAGCATGATGTTCATCGCGGCAAAGCCCGCAACCGCCAGCGCGCGGATGAGCATGCGGTTTTCCGCCGCCGCCACATCGACGCCGGGATCGGCGAGCGGCTCCGCCTCGAAACCCAGCGCGGCGATGGCAGCGCGCAAGTCGGGCGGGCTGAGCGTGGGATCGTGCTGGATGGTGACGCGCTTCGCCGAGAGATTGACCCGTGCCGACGCGATGCCGGGGGTGCGGGCCAGGCCATTCTCGATCTTGCCGATACAGCCCGCGCAATGCATCCCCGGCACCGCGAACAGGCTGATCTGCGTCGTGCCTATGTCCGTTTCGGTGTCCGTTGCGGGCGGGATCAGGGCTTGGCTGGCCATCAGTCGATCTCTTGGACGAAATGATGGTCAGCAGCGGTAAGCGACAACCGCCAGCGCCCGGTAGGCAGCGCGCGATCCGAGCTGTACCGGCCGGGTGAAGCCTCGCGGAACGATAAGGCGATGTCGGGCGCGCGGCCCAGCGGATGTGCGGCGGTAGCGGTGACACCCACGTCCGACAGCGGTGTCCCCACCGCATCGACAAGGCCGACCTGCACCCGTCGTTGCGCATCGATCGCGATCGTTTCGCGCCAGCCCTGCGCCTCCTGCGCCCGCGCCGCCTTTAGCCAGCCGTTGAATTTCTGGCTGGCGACATAGCTGTTGTCGACCACCACCCCGCCAAAGGACCGCACCGCAAGCGTCGCCATCAGCATGTTGACGGCGATGACGACGGCGAAGAAGGCCACTAATATGCCGGTCATATGCCATCCGGTGAAACGGCGGGGGGTGGAGCTACGCATCATTGCGGCCTTTCGAAACGGGCGGGTTCGCTGGCGGTGCCGCCTTCGCGGTCGGTGGCGGTCAGGACGAAGCGGAAATCCTGCCGCTGTGGCCCGGCGGCGGGCACGGCGGCATAGAGGCGCAGCTTGGCCACGCTGTCTGGCGGCACGGTGACGTCCACCGTCGCGCGGGCCTGCTCACGCGCCATCGCATCGGTCCATAGCAGCGCGCCGGGCAAGCCTTCGGCCCGCACCGTCATCGGCCGGGGCCGCGTCTCCATATTGCGGATCTTGATGGTATAGGCGTTGCGCACCGCCCCATCGGACAGAGTCACGAAAATGGGGTTGCGGTCCTGCTGCGCGGCGATGTCCAGCCGAGTGCGCGCCCCCAGCGCGAACAGCATCGCCGCGCCGATGCTGCTCCACACCAGCAGATAGGCGATGGTGCGCGGGCGCAGCAATGTCTTGAGCACCGGACGGGGGGCTGCCCCCTGCTTCTCCGCATCGGCATCATCCTGCGTACAATAATCGATCAGGCCGCGTGGCCGCCCGACCTGCGCCATCACCTTGTCGCAGGCGTCGATGCATAAAGCGCAGGTGATGCAGCCGATCTGCGGCCCTTCGCGGATGTCGATGCCGGTCGGGCAGACCGCGACGCACTGGTCGCAATCGATACAATCGCCAAATTCGCCCGGATGCGCCGCCGCCTTCTTGACGCTGCCGCGCTTTTCGCCACGCCAGTCCTTGTACGTCACGACCAGCGATTTCTCGTCCAGCATCGCGGTCTGGATGCGTGGCCAGGGGCACATATAGATGCACACCTGTTCGCGCATGAAGCCGCCCAGGACGAAGGTCGTCGCGGTCAGCAGCGCGGTGGTGCCATAGGCGACCGGCGCAGCCGTGCCGCTCCAAAATTCCCGCTGCAACGTCGGCGCATCGGCGAAATAGAAGATCCACGCGCCCCCGGTCAGGAAGGCGATGATCAGCCACACGCTCCATTTGGCCAGCCGCCGCGCCAGCTTGGACGGGGTCCAGCGGGCCTTGGCCAGCCGCACCTGCGCATTGCGGTCGCCATCGATGAAGCGTTCGACATGCTGAAACAGGTCGGTCCACACCGTCTGCGGACAAGCATAGCCGCACCAGGCGCGACCCACCGCCGACGTCACCAGGAACAGACCGACGCCCGCCATCACCAATAGCCCGGCGACATAGTAAAATTCATGCGGCCAGATTTCGATATCGAACATGTAGAAACGGCGATTGGCCATATCGACCAGCACCGCCTGATCGGGGGCATAGGGGCCGCGATCCCAGCGTATCCACGGCGTCACCCAATAGATGCCCAGCGTCACCACCATGATCGCCCATTTCAGGCGGCGGTAAAAACCATCCACCGCCTTGGGGAAGACGCCCTTGCGCTTCTCATAGAGATCGCTCGTATCTGTCGGCATCAACATGCGCCCAATCCTCCCCGGCACGGGGAGGTGGCTGACCGCAGGTCAGACGGAGGGGGCGGGCAATGCGTCGCAAGCCTTGCGCTAAAAGCGCACCCCCTCCCCTTCCAGGCAAGGATCGGGGCTTTATTGGGCCACATTGCCTTCAACTCCATTGTCCGCCGCGGCCGCCGCTTCCACCAGCGTCGCCTCGCCACCGCCCAGGCTATGGACATAGACGGCCAGCATGCGGATGGTCGCGGGGCTGAGCTTGTCGTCCCAGCGCGGCATCACGCCCTGGCGGCTGTTCCACACGCTCTGGTGGATGGACTCGGTGTCGCCGCCATAGAGCCAGATGCCATCGGTCAGGTTGGGGGCACCCAGCGCGCGATTGCCCTTGGCATCCGTGCCATGGCAGACCGCACAATTGTCGGCGAACAGGGTCGCCCCGCGCTGCGCGGCGGCGCTGGGCTTATCCTGTCGGCTGGCGACCCGGACATAGGCGACGGCATCATCGACCTGCGGCGCGGTGAGCAACTGGTCGCGGCCAAAGGCGGGCATCATCGACACGCGCGTCGCATCATGACCCGGATTGCGGATGCCATCAATCAGCGTCTTTTCGATCGTGGCGAGGTCGCCACCCCACAGCCAGTCATCATCGTTGAGGTTGGGATAGCCCTTGCCGCCCGCTGCGCCCGATCCATGACACTGGACGCAATGGACCTTGAACGCGGCGCGCCCACCCTCGATCGCGGCCTGCATGAGTTGCGGCTGCCCGGCCAGTTTCTCGATCGTGGTCGCGGCGATTGCCTGGTGAATGGGCGCCACCTGATCGGCGCGCGCGGCCAGTTCCTGTTCCAGCGCCCCCCGGCTCGACCAGCCGAGCATCCCGCGCGTATAGTCGTTGAGCATCGGGATCGCCGGATAGGCAATCACATAACCGATCGCGAATAGGATGCTGGCATAGAAGGTCCACAGCCACCAGCGCGGCAGCGGCGTGTCCAATTCCTGAATACCGTCCCACTCATGCCCCTTGAACTGGGTGCCGGTGGCGGCGTCGATCTTGGGGTTCTTATCGTCAGCCATGGTCGGCCTCCGTCTTTTCCGTGTCTGGCTCGAAGATCATGGTGGCCGCGCGCTTGCTGGCATGGCGGCCGTGCGGCAGAAAATGCCAGCCGATGAGGAGAATGTAGGTCAGGGCCATGAAGACCAGGCCCCAGCTATCGGCGAAATGCCGCAAAGCGTTATAGCTCATCGCGTCCCCTCCTTTGGCTGCGGCTGGCCTTCGAGCGGCTTGGCGGCGTCGACATCGACCAACGTGCCGATCATCTGGAGATAGGCGACCAGCGCATCCATCTCGGTCAGCTTGTTCGGATCGCCATCGAAATCGCGCACCTGCGCCTTGGGATAGCGTTTGATCAGGTCAGCCGTATCGGCATTGGGATCGGCCTGGGCCTTAAGGTCCTCATTGGCCTTTTCCTTGTCCGCATCGCTGTACGGAACCCCGACCCGGCTCAGCGCCGTCAGATCCGCCGTCATATCACCCCCCTTCAACTCGCGCTCGGCGAGGAAGGGATAGGTCGGCATGATCGATTCCGGCACCACGGCGCGCGGATCTTTCAAATGCTGGACATGCCATTCGTCGGAATAGCGCCCGCCGACCCGCGCCAGGTCCGGCCCGGTCCGTTTGGACCCCCATTGGAACGGATGGTCGTACATGCTTTCGGCGGCCAGGCTGTAATGGCCATAGCGTTCGGTTTCGTCGCGGAATGGGCGGATCATCTGGCTATGGCAGTTGTAGCAGCCTTCGCGGATGTAGATGTTGCGCCCGGCCAACTCCAGCGGGGTGTAGGGCCGCATCCCCTCCACCTTCTCGATCGTATTGTCGATCCAGAAGAGGGGCGCGATTTCCACGATGCCACCGATGGCGACGACGATCAGGGCGGCAATACCGAGCAGCGATACATTCCGCTCCAGCTTGCCATGGTCGAAGAATTTGGATGCCATGTCGGCGTCTCCTTATACAGGCTGGGCAGCGAGGAGCGGCTTGTCGGCCGCCGGATCGAAGGCGGCGTCGTGCATCGGCTTCTCCTCGCGCAGCTTGCTGCCCGCGATGGTCTTGCCAATGTTCCAGGCCATGATGATCGCCCCGGCGAGGTAAAGCAGGCCACCGGCACCCCGGATCAGATACATGGGGAACATCGCGGTCACGACTTCGGAGAAGGCGTAGACGAGATAGCCATCGGCCCCATATTCGCGCCACATCAAGCCCTGCATGATGCCCGCCACCCACATTGACGAGGCGTAGAGAACGATGCCCAGCGTCGCGAGCCAGAAGTGCCAGTTCACCAGCCGCAGCGAATAGAGGCGTTCCCGGCCCCACAGGCGCGGCGTCATATAATAGAGGCAAGCGAAGGTGATCATGCCGTTCCAGCCCAGCGCGCCGGAGTGGACATGGCCGATCGTCCAGTCGGTATAATGGGACAGGCTGTTGACGGCCTTGATCGACATCAGCGGCCCTTCGAAGGTCGACATGCCGTAGAAGGCCAGCGCCATCACCATCATGCGGATGATCGGGTCAGTGCGGATCTTGTCCCAGGCGCCGTTGAGCGTCATCAGGCCGTTGATCATCCCACCCCAGCTCGGCATCCACAGCATGACCGAAAAGACCATGCCCAGCGTCTGCGCCCAGTCGGGCAGCGCCGTATAGTGAAGGTGGTGCGGCCCCGCCCAGATGTAGAGAAAAATGAGCGACCAGAAGTGGATGATCGACAGGCGATAGCTGTAGACCGGCCGTTCTGCCTGCTTAGGCACGAAATAATACATCATGGCCAGGAAGCCGGCGGTCAGGAAGAAGCCCACCGCATTATGGCCATACCACCATTGGGTCAGCGCATCCTGTACCCCGGCAAAGGCGCTGTAGCTCTTGGACCCCAGCAGGCTGACCGGCATCGACAGATTATTGACGATGTGCAGCATGGCGATGGTGATGATGAAGGCGAGGTAGAACCAGTTGGCCACATAGATATGCGGCTCGGAGCGCTTGAGGATCGTCCCGCCGAACACCAGCAGGTACCAGACCCACACGACCGTGAGCCACAGATCGACATACCATTCGGGCTCGGCATATTCCTTGCCCTCGGTAATCCCCATCAGATACCCGGTCGCGGCCAGCACGATGAACAGCTGATAGCCCCAGAAGACGAAGCGGGCCATGGACGGGAATGCCAGCCGCGCGCGGCAGGTGCGCTGCACGACATAAAAGCTCGTCGCGATCAGCGCGTTGCCGCCAAAGGCGAAGATGACCGCCGATGTATGCAGCGGCCGCATGCGACCGAAGCTGGTATATTCCAGCCCAAGGTTGAGCGCGGGAAAGGCCAGCTGAAACGCGATGACCAGCCCGACGAGAAAACCCGCCAGACCCCAGAACACGGTCGCGATCACGCCCCAGCGGACCGGATCATCATCATATTTGCCCTGGTCGGCCGGCATTTTCAGCATGCCGCGCGCCAGCCCCGCATAATCCGCGCCGCGCATCGTCAGGATCGCCAGCAGCAGTCCGACCGCGCAGACGATCCCCATATGAACGGCAAATCCGCTGTCCACCGCGCCAAGCATCGCCGCGAAGGCCGCCAGCGCGAGCGCGAACCAGCCGCCCGTCCTCATTACCAATCGGTCCATGATATTCCCCGTAAAAGGCTCAGCGACCCTGTGTTCGACAGGCCGCCCCCATGCATTGACCTCTGTCAAACCGCCGGGCGCGGGTCTTTACGGGATAGTGCGTAGAGAGGTACGAGAGGGTCTGGCGCGACGACCTCGACGATCAAATCCTCCCCTGGCAGGGGAGGTGGATGGCCGCAGGCCAGCCGGAGGGGTGTCCCCCTATCGAAGGCGCGACACGCTATCGCGCGCCATCAGACCCCTTCCGCCAACGCCTCCAGCGCCGCGCCATCGACCAGCCGCACGCCGCGTCGCCCGACCAGCGCGATGATCCCGCGCCGCTTGAAGTCGCTCATCTGGCGCGATACGGTTTCGATGGTCGTCCCCAAAATATCGGCAATCTGCTGGCGTGAGAGCGGCAGTTCGATCGTCCCTGTCGGGTCAGCCTGCAACCGCCGCGCCATGTCGAGCAGGAAGGTCGCGACCTTCTCCCGCGCGGTCTTGCGCCCCAGCAGCAGCATCCAGGCGCGGGTGCGGTCGAGATCGTCGAGCGTGCGCTGGAGCAACCGATGCTGAAGGTCGCCATGGTCGCGCGCGAAGCCATCGAAGCGCCCTCGCGGAAACAGGCACAGTCGCGCGTCTGTCAATGCGGTGACGCTATGGGGCGTGCGCGCACCAAAGGGGCGACCGATAAAGTCGGACGCATAGACCACGCCGACGATCTGCTCGCGCCCGTCGCCGGTCGACGTCGCCAGTTTCAGCGTCCCTTCGATGACATTGGCGACGACCATGCTGTCATCCCCCTCCCACATCACCGTCTGCCCGGCATGCAGCGTCACCCGCCGCCCGATCCGGCTGAGCGCATCGCGATCCGTCTCCGACAAGTCGGCACAAATCGCCCGATCGCGCACCCCGCACTGGTCGCAAGACTGGGGTGCGCAGGCGCGCGTCATCAGCGGAAGGGCACCATTTTGCGCCCCGTCAAATTGCATGTCCATGTCCGCTGCATGACGCGACGGTGGACACCGACCTATGCGTAAATATCCCTAGCCACGCCAGGATGCGGAGGGAGCGCGAGACAGACGGTGGGTCTGTTTCCGTCATGCCAGCGAACGCTGGCATCTCACTTCTCTTTCAGGTGAGCCTCTATAAGAATGGAGAACCCAGCTTTCGCTGGGATGACGGGCAGCGGTGGCAGAGGGAAGATCAGGCGGTCAGTTGATATTTGACGCTCATGGCCTGGGCCAGATGGCGCAAGCGGCGTTCGACGGCTTCGCCGAACAGGTCTGCATCGTCCTTTTGCAGCGACAAAGTGAGCAGGTCGCCTTCGCGCGCCAGCCGCGATAGGTTCAATGGCCCTTCGACACCGCCCGATAGACGCTGTGCGAGGCGGATCGCAAGGCCCCATAGCGCGGCGTGGTGCAGCGCTTCGGGGGAGGCCAACTGTTCGACGCCGAGCGGGACGGACAGGCCACCACCGAAATTGCTGTGCAGCGCCTGCGCCAGCATCGCGCGTTCGGCTGCGGTGATGCCGACCCAATTGCTGTGCAGCGCGATCTCCACCCCGCGTTCGGCGCGAAAATCGGGGTTGGCGCGCCAGCCGACATCAGCGAGCAGGCAGGCGGCGCGGCGGATGCGGCGCAGATCGGCGCTGTCGTCCAGAAAGAGCGGTGCGATCCAGCGTTCGATGCGGTCGCCATGGCCGCGGAAGCGCGACTGGGCCTCGCCTTCCGCTTCGGCCGCGACCAGCAGGGGATCATCCTGGCGAATATCGGCGGGCAGATCTTCGTAGAGCAGCCCTTCGCGCAGGCCATAGGCCGACACGATAAGGCGGCTCGATCGCAATTGTCGCACCACGACCGACAGCAGGGCAGCGGCATTGGGCAGGGTCGGGATGCGCGATCCGCTCATCGCCGGGATGCTCTTGAGCCGCGCGCGGCCCACATGCGAGACGATGCGGGTCAATTGTTCGGCGCGCGCGGCGGTCATTTCATATTGATGGACGACGGGCAGCGGAAAATTGGTCAATTGCATGTCGAACCGCGCCAGCGCGCGCCACGATCCGCCGACCAGATAGAAGGGCAGGTCGGGTTCGGGCTGCCAGCCCGCCTTCTCCATCATCGCCTTGACCCGCCGTTCCAGCGCGCCCGGCCCCTTGGCCCGGATTTCGGGCAGGCGCAGCACGCCGAGCGGCAGCGATATCGTCTGTTCGACCGCGCCGTCGCGAATCCGCGCCAGTTCCAGGCTACCGCCGCCCAGATCGCCGACGATGCCATCCGCGCCGGGAATGCCCGACAGCACGCCCATGGCCGCGCCGGTTGCTTCCTGCGCGCCGGTCAATATTTCGACGGTCAGGCCCATGGCGGCGGCGCGGGCGATGAATTCATCGCCATTGGTCGCATCGCGCACCGCCGCCGTGGCGACGCAGCGGATATGCGCGACCTTCATATCCTGGCACAAATGCGCGAAACGGCCGATCGCGCGCAGGCCGCGCTCCATCGGTTCTTCCTCGATCCGCCCGGTCCGGGCGAGCGAGGCACCCAGCCCCGCCATCACCTTTTCATTGAACAGGATGAAGGGCAGCCGCCGCGGGCCGTCATAGACGACGAGGCGCACGCTGTTGGAACCGATGTCGATGATCGCCGTGCGCGCGGTGGCGGGCTGCGGCGAGGTCGCCATGGTCTGGGCAGCGGCGCGGACCCGGCTGAGCATCGAGTTCATGAGGGTCAAACCCGCCCACGCAGGCGCAAAGTGGGCACCGCTTCATTGTCGAGCGCGGCACCCCGGCCCGACAGCGACGGGTTGGTCATGAAATAGCGGTGGAGGTTGAACGGCTTTTCGCCCGCATCGACGCGCGCATAATGGCCGTCGCTGTCGAGTTCCCAGCTTTGTTCAGTGTCGATGAGGTTGGCGACCATCACCTGGTCGAGAATCTGGTCATGGACGGTGGGATTTTCGATCGGGGCCATGAATTCGACGCGCCGGTCGAAGTTGCGCTGCATCCAGTCGGCCGAGCTGATATAGACTTTCGCGCCATTATTGGGGAGCGCCTTGCCATTGCCGAACACGGCGATGCGGCTATGTTCCAGGAAGCGGCCGACGACCGATTTCACCCGGATATTTTCCGACATGCCCGGAACACCGGGGCGCAGGCAGCATATGCCGCGCACGATCAGGTCGATCTGCACGCCCGCATTGCTGGCGGCATAGAGTTTTTCGATGATCGCGGGGTCAACCAGACTGTTCATCTTCGCCCAGATAGTGCCCGGCCGTCCGGCGCGGCAATGGTCAATCTCGTCATCGATCAGCTGGCACAGCCGATCGCGCAGGTCGCGCGGCGACATGACGAGCTTTTCCAGCCGCTTGGGTTCGACATAGCCGGTGATATAGTTGAACAGCGCAGCGGCATCGCGACTATAGGCCGGATCGGCGGTGAAGAAGCTCAAATCGGTATAGATGCGCGCGGTGATCGGGTGATAATTGCCGGTGCCGAAATGGCAGTAGCTGCGGAACTGCTCGCCCTCGCGCCGGATCACCATCGAAATCTTGGCGTGGGTCTTCCAGTCGATGAAGCCATAGACGACCTGCACCCCGGCGCGTTCGAGCGCATCGGCCCACAGGATATTCTGTTCCTCATCGAAACGGGCTTTCAGTTCAACCACGGCGGTCACGGACTTGCCCGCTTCCGCCGCGTCGATCAGCGCGCGGATGATCGCCGACTGTTTGCCTGCGCGATAGAGCGTCTGCTTGATCGCTACCACATCGGGGTCGATCGCTGCTTGTTTTAGGAAGGAGACGACGACGTCGAACGCCTCATAGGGATGGTGGACGACAATGTCCTTGGCGCGGATCGCGGCGAAGCAATCGCCACCATATTCGCGGATTCGTTCGGGAAAGCGCGGCGCATAGGGTTCGAATTTGAGGTCGGGCCTGTCTTCATCGACGATGCCGGACAGATCGCCAATGCCGACAAACCCCTCGACCTCGGCGATGATCGCCTCATGCCCCTGGATCATGTCCTGCAGCATTTCCTCGACCGGTTCGGGGATACGCTCTTCGATTTCCATGCGGATCACGCGGCCACGGCGGCGGCGCTTGATCGCGCTGCGGAAGTGGCGGACCAGATCTTCGGCCTCTTCCTCGATTTCAATGTCGCTGTCGCGGATGATGCGGAACACGCCGCTGTTGCGGACCTGATAGCCGGGGAATAGATCGCCCGAAAAGCGCCGCACCACGGCCTCCAGCGCGATATAGCGGGCCGTTGGCCCCGGCACGCGCACGAAGCGGTCAAGCGTTGCGGGGATCATCACCAACTCGCGGATCGGTTGCTTGTCCGACAGGCGTTGCAGGTCGAAGACGATCGACAGCCCCTGATTGGGGATGAAGGGGAAGGGATGCGCCGGATCAAGCGCCTGGGGCGTCAGGATCGGGAAGATTTGCGTCAGGAAATGATCGCGCAGCCAGGCTTCGCATAAGGGGTCCATGGGGCTGGACGGGCCAATGACTTCGATGCCGACCTGGCCCAGCTCGCCATGCAATATGCCCCAGACCTTTTGCTGCGCCGCCATCAGCCGCGCGGTTTCGGCGGCGATCGCGGCGAGCTGCTGCCCTGCGGTCAACCCGTCGACCGAGCGCAGATCGACATCCTGCAACTGCTGCCCCTTCAGCCCGGCGACGCGGACGGAGAAGAACTCATCCAGGTTCGCGCCGGAGATCGACAGGAAACGCAGCCGTTCCAGCAAGGGATGGGCGCGGTTCATCGCTTCTTCCAGCACGCGCTGGTTGAAGGCGAGCCAGGAGAGCTCGCGGTTGAAATAGCGTTCGCTGTGCAGCGATAGGCTGGGTGTGGGATCGGCTTCGGCCACGGATTACTCGCGGTTGGCGGTGGAAGGATCGGGCGGCACTATAGGCAGAAATCCGGCAGCTTGCAGAGCCTCTTTCGCCAGTGCGGTGGAAATCTTACGACCAGATGACAGCGCCGCCGCGTCGAGCAAACGGGTGACGGCGTCGATCGCGCCATAGCTACGCTCTATCCGGCGCAATAGCCAGTCCGGCAGATCGGCGGCATAGCCCGCACCGGCGTGGTCGAAGGCGCGGGCGATCAGCGCTCGGGCAAGCGCTTCGTCGGGTTCGGTGATGGCGACATGCGGCACCGCCGCCAGTCGGGAGCGCAGGTCGGGCAAGGCGACGGTCCAGCTGGCGGGCGGAGTGCGCCCCACCATCAGCAGCGGTCGCCGGTCGGTCTGCGCCGCGTTCCAGGCGTGGAACAGGCGATGTTCGTCCTGCCCCTGCGCCTCGTCGATGATGGTGCCGCCGCTCAAGCGCGCGAAATGGCGGGCGAGCGTCGAGCGCCCCGATCGCGGCGGGCCGGTCAGCACGCTGACCGACAGCGGCCAGTCGCGCCAGCGTTCCAAATGGGTGACGGCCTGGGCATTGGCCTCGCTGACCAGGAAATCCCCGTCGCGCGCATCGCCATGCCAGTCGAAGGGCAGGCTGATCTGGCTCATTGCGCGGCGGGGGCGGGTCCGGCGGGCGCGGCGCGACGGCTGATCCGCAGCGTGGTGCCGGACGCCGCGACGGTATAGCCGCGCGCTTGAAGCCCGGCGCGCAGCATTTCGACCGTGCCCTCGAAACTGACCTGCATCACCGATGTACCGCCGAGCGCCAGGCTGCTGGTCGTCGCCGAGCGGACTCCCGGCACCGCGCGGACCGCCGCCTCGCCTTGCGTCACCGATCCGACATCGGGCGTGTCGAACTGGATCGCAAAGCTGGTGCCGGTCGTGGCGGCGGTGGGCAATTCGGTCGTTTCGACGATCGCCTCGGTCACATTTTCCAGCTCCAGCGTGGCGGGATCGACCGGTTCCTCGATGATCAGCGAGGGGTCGGGCCGCAGGCGGCCGTCGTTGAGCGCGCGAATATAGAGTTCATCGAGCCGCCGTGCGCCCTCGTCCAGCATCTTGGGCAAGCCGCTGTCGTTGGACGCGCGCAGCGTGACGCTACCGATCAGGCTGTTGTCGGGGCCGTAGCGGGCGGTGAAGGTGCCGGTCACGGGGCCACCGGGATAGGCGCGGTCGAGCCGGGCGATCGGGATCACCACATCCGCCGCGCCATATTGGTCGAGCAGGACGCGCCACCATAGCCGCCCGCGCCGTCCGGTCTGTCCGGTATTCAGCAGGATCGGGTCGGCGATCGACCCGGCAACGCGGACATAATCGATCGCGCTGTCGCCGGTGCGATAGCGTGCCCAGGCCTTTTGCCATTCATTTGTACGTTCGTAGGAGACCGCCGAGCCGCCGTCCCACAGCACGGGAATGACCAGCAAGGGCGGCGAGCGCATCGCATTGCCCGATACGCCAAGCAACTGGCCGGTGCGGGCGCGGTCGAACAGGATGCTGAGCGTCGCGACATAACGCGTCGGCCCAGCCTGTTCATAATCGATCTCGATGCCCGACACCATCGCCTCGATCTGCGAATCGGACAGGGCGGGCGCGCCTGCGCCGCTGTGGGTGCGGCTCCACAGCATCCGCCACGCCTGCCGCTGGGCCATGCGCCAGCCGGCATAGCGGGCGGTGTCGGCATCCTTGGCGACGACATCGACCTTGACGCCGCGCACTTCGAAATCGCCGCCGCTGGCGATCGGCGGCACGCCGCGCTCCCCCTCCATCTGCGCAAACAGCGCGGCCGCCGCGAGGCCGAGCACGATGGCGAACAGGATCTGTGCCGGGCGCGACAGGGCACGCAGGGCTGCGCCGGGCGACAGAGAGAGGCGGGAAAAGGTCTGGGCAAGGCTCACGCGCGCCCTTTTGGCGGGATTTGCCCTATATGCCAAGCGCCAACCTTCACCCAACTTGCCGTTCGGGCTGAGCGAAGTCGAAGCCCTGCGCTGAGCCGAAGGCGAAGCTGCTTCGCTTCGCTCAGTAGAAGGCTTCGACAAGCTCAGCCCGAACGGTGTGTTTGCGGCCCGTTATAGGGGGCCAACAGATGGACGGTTCCGTTTTCGCATCGATTGCTCTAGGCGCGTCTCCCATGACCGATACCGAATCCTATAGCTACGCCAAGGCTGGCGTCGACATCGCCGCCGGCAATGCGCTGGTGCGCGCCATCGCTCCTTTGGCCAAGGCCACCCGCCGTCCCGGCGCGGATGCCGAACTGGGCGGCTTTGGCGGCTTTTTCGACCTCAAGGCGGCGGGCTTTACCGATCCGCTGCTGGTCGCGGCCAATGATGGCGTTGGCACGAAGCTGAAGCTGGCGATCGACCATGGCCGCCATGACGGCGTGGGTATTGACCTTGTCGCCATGTGCGCCAACGACCTGATCGTGCAGGGTGCCGAACCGCTGTTCTTCCTCGATTATTATGCCACCGGCAAGCTGGAGAGCGGCGTTGCCGAGCGCGTCATCGCCGGGATCGCCGAGGGCTGCCGGATCGCGGGTTGCGCGCTGATCGGCGGCGAAACCGCCGAAATGCCGGGCATGTATGCGCCGGGCGACTATGATCTGGCGGGCTTTTGCGTCGGCGCGGTCGAGCGGACCAAGGTGCTGACCGGCAACCGGGTGAAGGCGGGCGACGTGCTGTTGGGCATCGCCTCGTCGGGCGTCCATTCCAACGGTTTCTCGCTGGTGCGCCGCCTGGCCGCCGACAAGGGGTGGAAGCTCGATCGCCCTGCGATCTTCGACAATGAAGTGCTGCTGATCGACGCGCTGATGGCGCCGACGCGCATTTATGTGAAGAGCCTGCTGCCGCTGGTGCGCGCGGGCATGGTCAATGCGCTGGCGCATATCACCGGCGGCGGCTTGCTGGAAAACATCCCCCGCGTGCTGCCCGATGGGTGCCATGCGATGGTCGATGCCGACACCTGGGAACAGCCGCGGCTGATGGCGTTCCTCCAGGCGCAGGGGCATATCGATCCCGCCGAAATGGCGCGCACTTTCAACTGCGGCATCGGCATGGTGCTGGCCGTGGACGAAGCGCATGTCGCGGGCGTCACCACGTCGCTGGCTGCGGCGGGCGAGAGCGTCCACCGCATCGGCGTGGTGCAGGCAGGCGACAAGGGCTGCACCGTGCGCGGATCGACCGAGACCTGGAGCGCGAAGGCCGACTGGTCGGCGACGCATTTGGGTTAGTAACACACCGTTCGCCCTGAGCTCGTCGAAGGGCCGTTCTTTTTGAAGTAACGAGCAGGGCTTCGACAGGCTCAGCCCGAACGGAGGTTGTGAAAATGCACAAAGCCAAAGTCGGCGTCCTGATTTCCGGGCGCGGGTCCAATATGGCGGCGCTGCTCTACGCGGCCAAGGCTGACGACTGTCCCTATGAAATCGTGCTGGTCGCCGCCAATGATCCGGATGCGCCGGGGCTGAAACTCGCTGCTGCTGAAGGGATTGCGACCTTTGGCCAGAGCCATAAGGGCTTGAAGCGCGCCGATTTCGACCAGATCATCGATGCGCAGTTGCGCGCGGCGGGTGCCCAATTTGTCGCGCTGGCGGGCTATATGCGGCTGCTGTCGCCCGAATTCGTCGCGGGATGGGAAGAGCGGATGCTCAATATCCACCCCAGCCTGCTACCCAAATATAAGGGGCTGGACACGCATCAACGCGCGATCGACGCGGGCGACAGCCATACGGGTTGTTCGGTGCATATCGTGACGGCGGCGCTGGACGATGGCCCGGTGCTGGGCCAGACGCCGGTCGCGATCCTGCCTGATGACGATGCCGATACGCTGGCCGCCCGCACACTGATCGCGGAGCATCAGCTCTACAGCCGCACCCTCGCTGCGTTCGTCAGCCGCGGGCGCCACCCGGACTGGCTGCTCAACAAGGTGCGCGAAACTGCGCTGGCCTTGCCGCAGGCGGACGAGATCCTCTCCCACGGCATGCCCTGCTTCGGCATCGTCAAAGGCAAGAAGTTCGCCTATTTCACCCGCGACCATCATGGCGACGGCATCCTCGCCCTGCTGGTCAAGACCACCGCGCCCGAAGAACAGGCGAACCTGATCGAAGCCGACCCGGAACGCTATTATCGCCCGGCCTATTTCGGCACCGACTGGGTCGGCATCCGCCTGGACCTGGGTGATACCGACTGGGAGCATATCGCAGAACGGCTGCGCGCCAGCTGGCGGCAGGTTGCGCCCAAGAAGCTGCTGGGGCTGATGGATATTGCGGCGGACTTTTAGGGGGGGGGCTTTTTGGGGCGGGCGGGACAGCGAGAGTTGGGTTGCGCAGCAGGCCCTTGGTCGCAGCGGCGTGGGTAAACGCACCCTCGCGCAAGCCCACCCCCTAACCCCCTCCCGCCGGCGGGAGGGGGAACACGCTCTGCTTCGAGGCGCTACGGAACGGGATACTGCCAACATTGTGTAAATCACCCGTCACGCCAGCGCAGGCTGGCATCTCAGGTGGAGGCGCGGAACAGTTGAGCTTTGTGCCTGTCGCACCTCTATCGCGTCATCTCGTGAGACCCCAGCCTTCGCTGGGGTGACGGAAAAGGGTGGGTAAGGGCCTATTTGGCTTTGAAATAATTTACGAGGTCAGCGGCCGTTGAACACCGCAAGATGGCGTGGCATTCTTTGGTGATGCAAAGTTCAACTGCTATCGAGGCAGCTCGCCATTTTCTTTCCGTAGTATGGGACGGTCCGGTGCCTACCGATGCTGTGCTGACAGCAGCTCTCGATCGACTGATTGCGGCTTATCATGATGCACCAGATGTCGGGCCGACAAACTACGACGTTGATCCGCCGCGCGAGAGCGATTTATACCAATGCGCATTGATCAGAAC
Organism: Sphingobium sp. D43FB; assembly: GCF_002312805.1. Classification (GTDB taxonomy): domain Bacteria; phylum Pseudomonadota; class Alphaproteobacteria; order Sphingomonadales; family Sphingomonadaceae; genus Sphingobium. Next base: position 82,488 of record NZ_NMUA01000002.1, read on the forward strand.
CCATGTGCCCATTGGCGTAGTCCGAGGGACATGATGCGCCAGGGCTGGTCGGCGAGTTTGTTCCAGGCGTAGCAGCAGTGATCGATGATATCGTCGTATGATTTGAAGATACGGTTCGACAGCCAGTTGTCGCGCATGAACTGCCACACGTTTTCGACCGGGTTCAACTCTGGGCATCTGGGCGGCAGCGGCATCAACGTGATGTTGGGTGGAACGACCAGTTCGGCAGAGCCATGCCATCCGGCTTGATCGAGAAGCAACACGGCATGCGCCCCCGGCGCGATATGGAAGGCAATTTCGTGAAGGTGCATATTCATCGCTTCACTGTTGCACCTTGGCATGACGATGCCTGCAGCCTTGCCTTGCGCGGGGCAAATCGCCCCGAAGAGCCAGGCCGACGATCGTCGTTGATCTTTTGGCGCTGATGGCCTCGTGCCGCGTTTCGCCCAGCGCCGGGTGAGCTTGGTTTGTTGGCCGACGCGCGCTTCATCCTGCCACCATAATTCTAGGGGCGTGCCTTTTGGGAGGCGTCGTTTGATTTGCGCCAAACGGGCAGCGAACTCTTTTTAAAAACAGCAATGTCATCGGGCTTCTGGCCACGGTGACGGGGTCGCGCGGTGAGCTTGCGATACCCCAGAGCGCGAAGCTCTCTCCCAAGCGTGTGACGCGTGACCGATAATGCGAACTCGTCCCGGATCCACTGCGCCAGGTCGCACAGTCGCCAGCGCACGACACCATGCGCCGCCGGGATTGGCCCGGTCTCAACCATTTCGGCAAGCTTGGCGCGCTGCTCGTCGTTCAAGATCGACGCCCGCCCGGGGGCCTTGCGCGTTGCCAGGCCATCAGGGCCGCACTCATTGAACCGCAAAACCCAGTCACGCACGATTTGCAGCGTCACCCCGGCAACTTTCGCTGCCTCGCTACGGCTTCCGCCGTCCAGGATCAGTGCCACCGCCAATAGACGACGCACATGGTCCCCATCACCGCATCGTCGGGCAACGACACGCAAATCCGCTGATGTGTAGTCAGTTCGAACACCAATCGCCGCCGCCATCGCAAGCCTCCATGTGCCTGCAATATCGAATCATAATCTTAGCCTCTTGGGAATCCCCGACGTGAGTCAGCACCAACGCGCGTTGGTATTAGCCTTTTTTCGTCAAGTGGGTGCTCGATTTCCCGCCTACGGCCTTTACTCGCTAGCAGACCCCATAGATGATCCGCATACCGCGATGGGAATGGGGGATGCCATTGATGACATCGGCGATATCACTTTGGATATGCGCGACGTAATATGGCTGGCCGATAATATCGGCCCCGATGATGCCCACTGGTCTTTTCGGCTTCAGTTCTTCCATTGGGGGACACATGCGAGAGACTTGGTCCGCTATCTGCACGGTCGTCAATTTGGATAAACGGCTGATTTTGGTCGTTTCAGCTATCCTCCCCTAGTAGGGAAGGTGGCAGGGCGTAGCCTTGGCGGAGGGGTTTCGCGCTATTGAGCGGGCAATACCCCTCCACCACTTCGTGGTCCCCCTCCCCTTGCAGGGGAGGATTTTAGAACTTACGCTATCGACCGGCCTATCCCACCGGTGCCCCTTCGACAGCGTGAAAGGCGATGCGGAGGGCTTCGGCTAGGCTTCGGACTTCCAGTTTCTGCATCAGGTTGGCGCGGTGGATTTCGACGGTGCGGGGGCTGATGCCCAGGTCATAGGCGATGGTCTTGTTGGGTAGGCCTTCGACCAGCCCGTCCAGCACTTCGCGTTCGCGGTCGGTCAGGATGTTGAGGCGGGCCTGCGCCTCCTGCGCCCGCGCGCCGACCCCGCGCGTGGCGATCGACTGTTTGCGGGCCGATTCGATGCAGGCGAGCAGAGTTGCCTTTTCGAACGGCTTTTCGATGAAATCGCTCGCGCCCGCCTTCATCGCCGCGACGGCCATGTCGATGTCGCCATGGCCGGTCATGATGATGACCGGCAGCATGATGCCGCGCGCGCGCAGTTCGCGCTGCACCTCCAGCCCGTCTATGTCGGGCATCCGCACGTCGAGCAGGACGCAACCCTGCGGCAGCGTCGCAGCAGCCTTCAGGAAGGGCAGCCCGCCTTCGAAGACTTGCACGCCAAAGCCGCTGGTCTTGAGCAGGAAGGCGAGCGAGCGCCGGATCGCGTCGTCATCATCCACGACATAGAGGGGATAGGGTTCGCTCATGATAGGTCGTCCGCCCGGTCCAAAGTGAAATGAAAGGCGGTGCCGCCCCATTGCGAGGGCGTGGCCCAGATGCGCCCGCCATGGCCTTCGACGATCGTCTGGCTGATCGACAGGCCGACCCCCATACCATTGGCCTTGGTAGTGGTGAAGGGGGTGAAGAGCGTGCGCGACATGCCGGGGTCAAGGCCGGGGCCGCTGTCGGCGACGACCACCTCCACCTTGCCATCGTCGGCGGGCGCGGCGGTGAGGCGCAGGATGCGGGCCGGGCTATCCTGCATCGCGTCTACCGCATTGCGAACGAGGTTGATGATCACCTGCTGCAACTGCACGCGATTGGCCAGCACCAGATCGACGTGGCGGTCGACCTGCACATCCATGTCGATGCCGCGGCTGTCGGTGCCGATGAAGGCCAGCGCCGCCCCCTCGGCCAGCAGGCTGCGCAGCGGTTCGGGCTGGCGCAGGGTTTCGCCGCGCTTGATGAATTCGCGCAGCGAGCGGATGATCTCGCCCGCGCGCAGCGCCTGGCGCGCGCTTTCGTCCATCGCTTCGCCCAGCATGGCGCGATCGAGGTCGCCGGGGGCGGCGAGCAGGTCGCGGCCGGCCTCCATATAATTGGCGATCGCGGTCAGCGGCTGGTTGAGTTCATGCGCCAATGCCGAAGCAAGCGTGCCCATCGCGGTGACGCGCCCGGCATGGGCAAGTTCGGCCTGCAGGTCCGCGACGCGCCGCTCGGCCTGTTGCCGTTCGGTCAGGTCGCGGATGAAGCCGGTGAAGAGGCGCTGGCCCTGGTCGTTCACTTCCCCCACCGACAATTCGATGGGAAAGGTCGACCCGTCGCGCCGCCGCGCAGCGGTCAGGCGGCCGATGCCGATGATCCGCTTTTCGCCGGTGTCGATATAATGGCCGATATAGCCGTCATGCCGCTCCCGATCCGGCGAGGGCATCAGCATCGAGATATTTTCGCCCAGCACGTCGGCTTCGCTATATTGGAACATGCGCTGCGCCGCGGCGCTGAACGACACGATGCGGCCGCGCATGTCGATGACGATCAGTGCATCGGGAATGGTCGCCAGGATTGATCCCAGCAGAGCCTGTTCCAGGCTGTGCGCGTCGGTCAGCGCATCGCTTTCATCATCTGCTACAGCCATGCGCCGACCATGGTCGCCTTTCAGTGCGCCAGCAAGAGGGGCACGTGCGTCTCGCGCAACATGGCGCGGGTGACACCGCCAAACACCAGTTCGCGCCAGCGGCTATGGCCGAACGCGCCCATGACGACCCAGTTCGCCGCCAGCGTGCCGATCGCCTCTTGCAGCGCCACGTCCACCGCCCGGCCCTTGCGCGGCCAGCTATGCAGTTGCGCCTTGATGCCGTGGCGGGCGAGATATTCGGGTGCAGCGGTCGAGGGAAATTCGGCCTTGTCGGCTTCCTCGACGGACACGATCTCCACCGCCTGCGCCAGTTGCAACAGCGGAACGGCAGCGCGCAGGGCGGCGCAGGATTCGGGCGACCCGTCCCAGGCGACCAGCGCGGTGCCAGTGACGGCAAAACCCTTGCACGCCTGCGGCACGGCCAGCACGGGCGTCCGCCCGCCCAGCGCCAGGTCGGCGACGATCGGCAAGGGATCGGACAGGTGAACTCGCCCGCCTTCGGGCAGGGTCGCGACGATCGCGTCGCTCAGCCGCGCGGCGGAGAGCAGGCCTGCGACGCTGTCGCCGTCGATCTGACGCCAGTCCCAGGCGACATCTTCATGGCCCAGTCTTGCTTCCACTTTAGCGCGATAAGCCTCGTCAATCTCATGCAGTTCAGCCGCGATCGAAGGGGCATAGCCCGCGCCGCCATAGACATCGGCCGCGACCAGATCGGGCAGCGGCGTTACCTGGACGCAATGGACATGGGCATCGTAGGCGCGGGCGAGGTCGCAGGCGGCCTGCAGGCGGCTGTCCGCGCCGACATCATCATGAATATGCAGCAGGATCGATTTCATCGCACGTCTCCCGGCAGGGTTTATCGCCCCTTGATGGCTAGGCTGGCCCCGGCGCGCGCACCATCAGGGATAGTCCTTATAGAATTTTCTGCGCCCAAATCCGATTCATTCCGGCATGACGTGGACCACGATACGCCTGGAGCTGGCCAGTTCCCCTGCTTTTCCCAAAGGGTCGGTGGCCCGCAGCTATGTGCTGCGGTTGCCGCTGGGAGAGGATGGCGTGATCGACGAACCGGCCTATCGCGCCCATCCTGAACTGGCGACGGTGCGGCGTTTCTGGCCCAACGAACCCGACCGGCACGGCAGCCTGTTGCGCACGGCCGAAGGCTGGGCGCTGGCCTATGCGCCGGGCAAGGAAGATGACGAACGGCTGTTCCGGCTGGATGCGCAAGCGATCCGGGCGGGCAATATGATCACCCTGATCGAACCCGATGGCGCTGCCCTGCCCTTCCTGGTGAAGGCGTTGGCGGCGGCCTGAATGCAAAAGGATATTGTTGATGATCGCGCTTGAAACCCGGTACGGCTTTCCCTTCACGGTGCGCCCGGCCACCCATGACGATGAGGTCGCACTCGCCGCCTTCTTCGACGAAGTATCCGACGAGGACCGGCGGTTCCGCTTTCTAAGCGCGGTGCGCCATGTCAGCCCGGCGCAACTGCATGACATTACCGCGTTCGAGCATCACCGGCATGAAACGGTGTTGGCATTCGAGCCGGGCGGCGCGACGATCATCGCGGCGGCGACATTGGCGGCGGACAAGGCGGGTGACATTGGCGAGGTCGCCATTTCGATCCTGCCCGAACTCAAGGGCAAGGGGATCGGCTGGACTCTGCTCGACCATATGGCGCAGGAAGCCCGGCATTGGGGCATCAAGAAGCTCCAGTCGATCGAGAGCCGCGACAATCATGCCGCCATCTCGCTGGAGCGGGAAATGGGCTTCACCGCCCGCGCCGTCAACGGTGACCCGGCGTTGATGCTGCTGGAGCGCTGCTTCTAGCGTCGATCAGCCCGCTTCCAGCGCGGCGCCCGCTTCCATCCACACTTCCTCGGCGGCGGCGAGTTTCTTTTCGATTGCGGCGCGCTGGACCATCAGGTCGCTGGTCTTGGCCGTTGCTTTGGCGGGGTTGGCGAGCGCGGCGTCGATGCGGGTGCGTTCGGCGGTGAGCGCAGCCATTTCGCGTTCGGCCTTGTTGACGGCATTCTTGAGCAGCTTCTGCTTTTCGCGCCACTCTGCGGCGGCTTTCTTGTCGGCCTTGCGATCGACCTTGGGCGCGTCGCCGCTGCTGCTGTTGCCGTCGGCCTTGCGCAGGATGATGTCGGTATAATCATCAAGGCTGCCGTCGAACGGCTGGGCGGTGCCGTTATCGACCAGCACCAGCCGGTCGGCGACCAGTTCGATCATGTGGCGGTCATGGCTGACGATCACCACGGCGCCCGAATAATCATTGAGTGCCTGGACCAGCGCTTCGCGGCTGTCGACGTCGAGATGGTTGGTCGGCTCGTCGAGGATCAGCATGTGCGGGGCGTCGCGGGTGATGAGCGCCAGCGCCAGGCGGGCGCGCTCGCCGCCGGACATGGAGCCGACCTTCTGCACCGCGCGCTCGCCGGAAAAGCCGAAGCGGCCCAGTTGCGCGCGCACCGCACCGGGGGTCGCGCCCTTCATGACACGGGTCATATGTTCGAGCGGCGTGTCGGTGACGTCCAGCTCCTCCACCTGATATTGGGTGAAATAGCCGACATTCATCTTGGGGCTGGACGCCATTTCGCCTTCCATCGGCGCGAGTTGCGCGGCGATGAGGCGGGCCAGCGTCGTCTTGCCATTACCGTTGCGGCCCAGCAGCGCGATCCGGTCATCCGGGTCGATGCGCATGTTGATGCGCTTCAAGATCGGCGTGTCGCCATAGCCGACCGAGGCCATGTCCATGGTGATGAGCGGCGGGCGCAGTTCGGCGGGGCTGGGGAAACCGAAATGCAGCGTCGGATCTTCGATGGCGGCGGCGATCGGCTGCATCCGGGCCAGCGCCTTGGCACGGGACTGGGCCTGTTTCGCGGTCGAGGCACGGGCGGAGTTGCGGGCGACATATTCCTGGAGCTTTTCGCGCTCGGCCTGCTGCTTGGTGCGGGCCGATTCGAGCTGGGCCAGCCGTTCGGCGCGCTGCCGTTCGAAGGCATCATAGCCGCCGGGATAGAGGGTGACCTTCCCGCCTTCGAGATGGAGGATATAATCGACCACATTGTTGAGCAGGTCGCGTTCATGGCTGATGATGACCACGGTGCCGCGATAGGCTTTGAGGAAATTTTCGAGCCAGAGCGTCGCTTCGAGATCGAGATGGTTCGAGGGCTCGTCGAGCAGCAGCAGGTCGGGGTTGGAAAAGAGCAGCGAGGCGAGCGCCACGCGCATCTTCCAGCCGCCCGAATAGCTGTCGAGCGGGCGGCCCTGCATTTCCTCGTCAAAGCCAAGGCCCACCAGGATGCGGGCGGCGCGGGCGGGCGCGGTGTAAGCGTCGATCGTCGTCAGCCGCTCATAGATATGGCCGAGGCGATCGGGGTCTTGCGTATGTTCGGCCTCTTCCATCAGCGCGGCGCGTTCCTTGTCCGCCTCCAGCACGGTTTCGAACGGGGTCGCGGTGCCCGACGGCGCCTCCTGCGCGATATAGCCAAGGCGCGTGTCGCGCGGCATGTCGCAACTGCCCTCGTCCGGGTCGAGCTGACCGATCATCACCTTCATCAGCGTGGACTTGCCAGCGCCATTGCGGCCGATGAGGCCGACGCGCGACCGGGGCGGCAGCGCGGCGGCGGCACGGTCAAGGATGATGCGGCCGCCCAGGCGCACGGTGATGGCATTCAGATTAAGCATGGCGCGCCCCTAGCATGGGTGTGCGGTGCAGCAAAGGCAGGAAGCGGCGTTTTGCAAGGGCGCGGGCGGTTGCGAAGTATACAGTGTCGTGGCCGACGCAAAAGCGTGGGGACAGACGGGTGGCGCGGATTTCGCAATAGGAGAATTTTTGCGAAGTGGGTGGGTGTGCGGAGGGGGAGCCGCAGGGAGGGGGAAGTTGACGGGGAGAAAGAGCGGCTTAGAGTATGGCATGATAGGGGGGATGTAGGACAGGGGAATAAGCCGACCGGCGAATGTGCGGTTTGGAGCAACGGTCTTAGGTTGGCTGCCATGCCACGATGCCAACCGCAGCCGACCACTGGCCGAGATGGTTTAACCGATCGACGCTCAATTCACAGTGTCTGCTTCTTCAATTACGCACTGATCACGCCCCCGGTGTTTTGCCTTGTACAGCGCTGCATCGGCGGCTGCATATAATTGCGCGAACGACAATCTGCCGTGCGCATTAGCGATTCCGATGCTGACAGTCATTTGTCCAGCGGCCCCATCTGCGAATATTCGTTTCGTCTTGCCGATGCCAGACCGAAGTCTTTCAGCCACGATGATTGCTTCTTCTGGACCGCTGGTCTCGATCAGCGCCATGAACTCCTCGCCGCCGATCCGGCCAAACAAATCCTTATCTCGCAAAAGCGATCGCGCGTCCTGGGCTATCTCGGTCAAGATTCGATCACCAACGAGATGGCCATAGGTGTCGTTCACGCGCTTGAAGTGATCAATATCGATTACGAGCATGTACAGTCGGCGCGCGTTCCGCAGCGCCAACTTTTCTTCCACATCATATAATATCCGTCGGCGGTTCGGGGCGCCGGTGAGAGTATCGCAGTCGGCCAATCGGCTGAGTTCAACGTTGGCGCGATGCAACTCGTCCGTCCGTTGTGCGACTTGCTGCTCCAGGTTGAGATGGGCGCGCGTGAGTTTTTCCGCCATGTCGTCGAAGTCGTGGCCAAGTTGTTCCACTTCGTCGAGCTCTGGCCTCGCGCTTGCGGGAGAATCGACGTCGGACTGGAAGCGTCGGGTCAATATTCTTGTCCGTTCGGTCAGACGCGCAAGCGGCCTTCCGACATAGCGTCGAATCAGCAGGCTGATAGCGATGCCCTGGAGCAAAAGGCAAAGAAACGCCGTTATGGCTACGCGCGCAACGGCACGCAGTGCGCCTGCTTGTATCACGTCCTCATTTTGGATGGTGAGCACATACCAACCGGGCGTTTTGATCGTGCGCATCGATACATGCGCGGCCAACCTTGGCGCATGGCCCAAAAATGTCTTGCCGGCATTGCTGCGAATGAACTGCCACAGGGCTTGAAGCTGCGGATCGCGCGTCTGTTTAAGGTCCAACAATTGTTCCGACCCCGCTTCGCTCTGAAGCGTGTAGCGTGGATGCCGGATGAGCATTCCTTCGGCCGATACGAGTACGGTATCCGTTGCGTGAAGCCCATTCAACTCATCGGCCGACAGCAAATCATTGAGCAGAAGGCTCGTGCCCCAGGTACCAATGTGTCGCCCGTTCCAATCGACAGGGGTCATGCAGCCCGTCGTCCAAGTTCGACCGGATGTATCGTATAGGATATGCACGAGAGGTGTACATCGTGTCCGTCGCGATGGATTCAACGCAGCCGTGCTGATCTTTGCGAACGTTTCCTGTTGGAAATCAAGGTTGCCGGGAGCTTTCTTCCGGTAGAAGCCGAGCTTGTCCTCACGATCCGGTGCGAACATGATGAGCGTATTGTCCGGAGTGAAGAAATAGAGACTTTTTAGGTCAGGGCGAATGCCTTCTCCGACTGCGTGCGCCACCCGTGTGGCACGGAGAATGAGCGCTCGCTGGTTCGCATCCGGTTCCGTCCCGATATAGGCGCCCACACCACGCACATAACCGAATGGTGTCCGGCCACCGTCGAATAGCAGGTCCGAACTTCGCCGTCCCCCGCGACGATCACGCGGAAAAAGTGTGTCGAGGTTACGCGCGTCATCGGGGCTTGGACCTTCAGCAAGTTCTGCCAACAATAGCTGTTTGGCATGTTCATGCGCTGCGCTGAGCCGTGTGAACCGACCCTCCTGAAGTTCCGCCACTTGCCTGTTCTGGCCATCGAGCCGGATCAGCGCCTCGTCCAGGGCTTGGCGCTTTATATCGAAATATGCAGCCATGCCCGAAACTAAAAACAATAATCCGATCACGAGCGAAAGCGTGACAGCTGCCCTTGTAGAGACAGACATTTTACCGGCAGCAAATATCTTCATGACGCTCTGTTTTGTCATGCCCAGGTAAACAACGCATAAACTATGTCGGGCGATCGCGGGGCGGGATCGGTGATAGACGATCGGAGAGATGTTCGGTCATGAGAGCCGCGCAACAGTGCCAGAATGGCGGAAATTGGCGCTATCTCGCCCCTCCCTCACGCACTCGCGAAAAACTTCGTCCCCACGACGCCCACGACGATCAGCGCCATGAAGCCTATCTGCACGCCGTTCACGCGGTCGCCGAAGAAGAGGATGCCGCCGATGATGACGCCGACGGCGCCAAGGCCGGTCCAGACGGCATAGGCGGTGCCGGCGGGGATGCCGCGCATGGCGAGGGCGAGGAGGCCCATGTTGAGGAAGCTGAGCGCGATCGGCACGATCGACGCCTGCCAGGTGGCGACCCCTGCGGCCCATTTGAGGCTCAAGGCCCAGCAGATTTCGGTGAACACGGCGATGCCGAGGATAAGCCACGCCATGGGCGCTTCCCTTTCGTCTCTCAGCGGGCTCGGTGGGAGAGCGCGCCAGCCGGAAACCCGGAAGAGGCCGCACGCCGGGGCGCAACGCGCAAGGGTGGTGGACAGGGTTGGGTTCGAACCAACGTAGGGCGTAGCCCGGCAGATTTACAGTCTGCTGCCTTTAACCACTCGGCCACCTGTCCAGTACCCTGTGCGATGACAGAAAACTGCCTTTCATCGCGCCGGAGGCGGCTCAATGGCGAAACGAGGCTTGCCTGTCAATGGGTGGATGTGAAATGAGCGCAATCATGAAAAGAGGTCATCGCTCCGCCAAGCCCAAGGGCGCCTTCCCGCGCTTCTATGGGCGTCACGCCGTTATTGCGGCTCTCGCCAACCCCAATCGCATCGTGCGCAAGATATGGGGCACGCGCGAAGCGCTGGCCCCGCTCGACCTGCCCCCGGTGCTGCCGATCGTCTATGCCGACGTCGCCGACATGGGCCGGATGGTCCCGTCGGACGCGCCGCATCAGGGCATCGTCGCCGAAGTCGAACCGCTGGACGATGTCTGGCTGGACGAAGTGCTGGAACAGGGGCGCGACGACAAGCGCCCGATCCTGGTGCTGGACCAGGTGACGGACCCGCATAATGTCGGCGCAATCCTGCGGTCGGCGGCGGCGTTCGACGCGCTGTGCATCGTCACGCAGGACCGGCATGCGCCGCCCGAATCGGGCGTGTTGGCGCGCGCGGCGTCGGGCGCGCTGGAGATCATGCCGTGGGTGCGGGTGGTGAACCTGGCGCGCGCGCTCGATGAGATTGCCGAGGCAGGCTATTGGCGCATCGGCCTGGATGGCGATGCGGACACGGTGCTGGGCGAGGCGATCGGCGAATCGCGCGTGGCGCTGGTGCTGGGGGCCGAGGGCGAAGGCTTGCGGCACAACAGCATGGCGCATTGCGACATATTGGCGAAGCTGCCGATCAGCCCGCGGATGGAGAGTTTGAACGTCTCCAATGCAGCGGCGATCGCGCTCTATGCGGCGGCGAGTCGGTAGAAGAAAGGAAAGGGTGTCGCCCACTTGATAGGGTGACACCCCTCCGTCTCCCCTTGCAGGGGAGGATTTTTTGAGATCAGTCTTCGGGGGCGATGGTGACGCGCAGGCCGTCGAGCGCGTCGCTCAGCACGACCTGGCAGGACAGGCGGCTGGTGTCGTTGCGGTGGTCGGAGCTGTCGAGCAGGTCGTTTTCGTCCTCGGTCATCGCAGGCAGCACATCGGCGAAGTCGGGATCGACATAGATATGGCAGGTGGCGCAGGAGCAGCAGCCGCCGCACAGGGCCAGCAATTCGTCAAAGCCGTTGTCGCGGATGACTTCCATCACCGACAGGCCATTGTCGCCCTCGACAGCCTGTTCTTCGCCCGCACGGTTGACCACGATCAGTTTCGGCATCTATCCAGTCCCCTAGGAAATTATCTCCGCTGCTCTGACGGAGGGACGGCCGGAAATCAAGCGCTGCTGAGGGAAACATCATGGTGACGACGGCGCAGCAGTTGCGCGACAGCCTGGACGCGATCGCCGCCATCGAGCCGGGGTTCGCCGCGGCGCTGGCGCGGGCGGGCTATCCTGAACCGCGGGTGCGGGAGCCGGGCTATGAGACATTGCTGCGCACGATCGTCGGGCAGCAGGTCAGCGTCGCGTCGGCAGGTGCGGTGTGGCGCAAGCTGGAGGCGGAACTGGGCGAAGGCTGTGCGCCCGACGTGCTGCTGGCGCGCGACTATGATGCGTTGCGGGCGTGCGGGCTGTCGCGGCAGAAGCAGGGCTATGCGCGGAGCCTGGCCGAGATGGTGGTTTCGGGCGCGCTGGACCTCCACGCTTTGCCCGCCGATGACGAGGACGCGATCGCGCAACTGGTGCGGATCAAGGGGATCGGGCGCTGGTCGGCGGAAATCTATCTGTTGTTTGCAGAAGGGCGGCCCGATATCTGGCCGGCGGGGGATCTGGCCGTGCAGATCGAGACGGGACGGATATTGGGATTGCCCGAACGGCCGAGCGAGAAAGCGACCCGCGCTTTGGCAGACGCCTGGCGACCGCATCGCGGCGCGGCGGCGATCATGGCCTGGCACCATTATAACATCGAGGTATTATGACCAAGACCCTGCCCCCCAAACTGCCGCATGCCCGCTACATTGTCCTGCACCATGATGGCGCGTGGAAGATCAATCTGAACAACAACTATTATGGCCCGTTCGCGACCCAAGAGGCGGCGGTCGAGAGCGCGACGGCGACGGCGCGGCAGGCAAGCGAGGGCGGTTATCCGGCGTCGGTGCTGTTGATGAAGGGGACGGAATTCGAAACGCTGTGGACCAGCGAGGCGGCGTAAGCCCTGTCCAATAGTGTAGTTTTCAAGGCTTTATCCGCCAGCGGGGGAACTGAACCACGGTGCGGGACATTCCGTTGATCCAGATTATATGGAAATGGGAATGAGCAAGAAGGTTCTAATCGTCGAGGACGAGATATTCGTCGCGCTGGAAATCGAGCAGATCGTCGAGGACGCCGGATTCGACGTCGGCGCGATCGCGGCCGACCGGGATGCGGCGCTCGCCTGCGCCGATTCGTGCGACATCGCGCTCGTCGATCTGAACCTGCGCGATGGGCCGACGGGTCCGGCGATCGGCATGGAATTGGCGCTGCATCATGGCGTGCGGGTCATCTATGTGACCGCCAATCCCGCCCAGATCGGCCCGGCTTCGGTGGCGGCGCTGGGCGTCATCACTAAGCCGTTTCGCGCTCATAGCATCGTGGCGGCGTTGCAACTGGCGGCAGAGGATACGCCGGAACCCTGCGCCGCCGATATTGCGGGCTTTATTCCTTTCCTGCCGTCCGACTCATCGAACGGCGCGGAATCGAGAGGCTGATCGCAAGGCCCTCCGAGCGCCATTCGCGCTCGATTCTACCACCCAGTTGCCGTTCGACGCTGAGCGTCATCAGGCGGCTGCCGAACCCGTCGGTGCTGGAAGGCGCCACGCTCGGCCCGCCCTCTTCGCGCCAGTCGATGCGGATATCGTCGCCTTCGGCACTCACCGCGAGATGGACGCGCCCGTCCGGCACGGAGAGCGCGCCATATTTGGCGGCGTTGGTGGCGAGTTCGTGGAAGAGCAGCGCGAGAGGCGTCGCGGAACGGTCGTCGATCGCGGCATCGTCGCCCGACAGGCGGATGCGCGAGCCGTCCGTGCCGCGATAGGGCGCGAAGATTTGCTTGAGGATGCCCGACAGGCTGCCGACCCCCTGCCCCGGCTGCGGCGCGGATTCGGCGCTGTGCGGGCGTACGAAATCATGCGCGCGACCCAGGGCGAGGATGCGGTCGCGCAAGTCGTCGGCGACATCGCCGATCTGCGGATGCTGGCGCGCGGACAGGCCAATGAGGCCAGCGATGACCGAAAAGATGTTCTTGATCCGATGGGAGAGTTCGTGCGCGATCATCTCGCGCTCTTCCATCATCAATTTCTGTTCGTGAATGTCGGTGCAGGTGCCGATCCAGCGGGTGATCGTGCCTTCGGCATCGCGGATCGGCAAGGCGCGGCCCAGCGTCCAGCGATATTCGCCGCTATGGTGACGCAGGCGATATTCGATCTCATAGGGTTCGCCGGTGACGAGGCTGGTGCGCCAGCGGCCCCAGGCGCGCTCCTGATCGTCGGGGTGGAAGACGCCGCTCCACCCGTCGCCATCGGTCGAGCCGGCAGGCGTGCCGGTATATTCATACCAGCGCGCGTTATAATAATCGTGAAAGCCATCGGGCAGCGTCGACCAGACCATTTGCGGCATGGTGTCGGCCAGCGTGTGGAACATGCGATCGCTGGTGGCGAGCGCCGCCGCGCTTTCATTCTGGAAGGTGATGATGTCGCGGTCGCGGCGACGCCCCTCCAGTTCGACCATCACCTGCCGGGCGAGCAGGACCATGCCCTGGCGCTGCATCGACGTCAGGTCGGCGCGCGGCTTGGTGTCGATGACGCATAGCGCGCCGAGCGGCACGCCATCGGCCCCGACCAGCGGTGCGCCGGCGTAGAAGCGGATATGCGGCGGGCCAGTGACCAGCAGATTGTCGGCGAAGCGGTGATTCTGGGTCGCGTCGGGGACGACGAAAATCTCCGACCCCAGCATAGCGTGAGCGCAGAAGGAGACGTCGCGCGGGGTTTCCTCCGCGTCCAGCCCGGTACGGGCCAGGAAGCGCTGGCGCACATCCTCAACGATGCTGACCAAGGCGATCGGCGCGTCGCACAGCGTTGCCGCGAAATCGGTGATCTCGTCCAGATTGCGGAAACCACCGGCGTCCAGATCGTAGAGCGCGAGCAGCGCGGCACGATCCGTCTCCAGGCCGCGGCCCTCAGCCATCGCTGACCCGTTCGATATCCGCGCCGACGGCGGACAATTTTTCTTCGAGCCGTTCATAGCCGCGATCGAGATGATAGACGCGGTTGACCTGGGTTTCGCCTTCGGCGGCGAGGCCCGCGAGAATGAGGCTCATCGAGGCGCGCAGGTCGGTCGCCATTACGGGCGCACCAACGAGGCGGGGCACGCCGCGCACGACGGCGGTGCGGCCGTTGACGGCGATGTCGGCCCCCATGCGCGCCAGTTCGGGCACATGCATGTAGCGATTTTCGAAGATGGTTTCGGTCAGCACCGATGCGCCATCGGCCATGGTCAGCATCGCCATGAACTGCGCCTGCATGTCGGTCGGGAAAGCCGGAAAAGGCGCGGTCGAAAGGGTGAGCGGGCGCAGCTTGCCGTCCGAGGCGACGCGAATGCCGCCCTTATAGGGATCGACCTGCACCCCGGCCTCGCGCAGCGCGACGATGATGGCGTGCATGTCGTTTTCATTGGCCCCGGCGAGATCGAGCGAGCCCCCGGCGATGGCGACGGCGCAGGCATAGCTGCCCGCTTCGATCCGGTCGGGCATCACGCTATAGGTCGCGCCATGCAGCCGTTCGCGGCCGTGGATCACCAGCCGGTCTGTGCCGACGCCTTCGATATCGGCACCCATGGCGATCAGCAGGTTGCACAGATCGACGATTTCCGGTTCGCGCGCGGCATTGTCGAGGATGCAGGTGCCCTTGGCGAGCGAGGCGGCCATCAGCGCATTTTCGGTCGCGCCGACCGACACCACCGGAAAGGTGAAGTGGCCGCCGGGCAGGCCGCCATCGGGCACGCTGGCGCGGACATAGCCTGCCGTGATTTCAAGCACCGCGCCAAAGGCTTCGAGCGCTTTCAGATGCAGATCGATCGGCCGGTTGCCGATGGCGCAGCCACCCGGCAGCGAGACCCGCGCTTCGCCTGCACGGGCAAGCAAGGGACCAAGCACCAGGATCGACGCGCGCATCTTGCGCACGATGTCATAGGGCGCTTCGGTCGAAGTGACGCGACCCGCGCGCATGGTGAGGACGCGGCCGAAATCCTCCGGCCTCGCGCCCTCGATCATGGTCGAGACGCCCAGCTGGTTCAGCAAGTGGCCGAAGCTGTCGACATCGGCCAGGCGCGGCAGATTGCGCAGCGTTACCGGCTCGTCGGTCAACAAGGCGCAGGGCAGCAGCGTCAAAGCCGCATTTTTCGCGCCGGAAATGGGAAGGCGGCCGTTCAGAGCGTTGCCGCCGCGAATATCAATGCGGTCCATCGGACAGGGTTAATAGCGGCAAATGCGCGCCGCGCAAGGCGGACGCCGTAGCATTCGTCACCTGTGCGCGGCGTGCGCGCAATATAACGGCAACAATCGTCGCCAGCTTGATCGAGTTTAGTGCGACGGGCGCAAATGCAGCCAAAAGGCGCTTGAGGCGTTCTGCCATCGTAACGAGAATTGGAAGAAGGTGTTATTGGTGGCAACGAGTTGTTTCGCCGCAAGGCTGGCCAAACAGGTGCCGCTGTCGGACGCGGAAAAGACGGCACTGGCACGGTTGGAGGAAAACCCCCGCAAGGTAAAGCGCGGGGCGATGGTTCAGCGTGTCAATGATACGGTGACGGAATTGTTCGTGCTGCGCGAAGGCCGGATGATGAGCTTCGTCATCATGCCCGACGGCAGCCGTCAGATATTGCGCGTCTATTTTCCGGGCGACTTCATCGGGTCGGCTAGCACCATCTATAGCCGCGCGCCCGAATCGCTGATCGCGCTGACCGACGCGATTATCTGTCCGTTCGACAAGCATGCGCTGCGTCGACTGCTCGATGAATCGCCGCGTGTGGCAGCGTTGCTGTTCCTGCTGTCCAATGCGGAGCGGGTGGCGATGACCGACCGGCTCGCATCGCTGGGGCGGACATCGGCCAAGGCGCGCGTCGCCTCCTTCCTGCTCGACATGTTCGACCGCATCCGCGTTACCGACGATGCCGTCACCGACAGTTTCGACCTGAAGCTGACGCAGGAGGAAATCGGCGATTCGATCGGCCTGACATCGGTGCATGTGAACCGCATGATCCGGCAAATGGAGGAAGAAGGGCTGATCAGCCGGTCCAACGGCCGCATCACGCTGCGCGACCTGCCCCGGCTGGAAGAGATCGGCCATTATACCAATCGGCAGAAGGATATGGACCTGGACTGGTTGCCGGTCGGATAGCGATCTGATCTTGATGCAGGTGCTCTTCATTTCCGTTCGTGCTGAGTAGAGCCTGAGCCTGTCGAAGGCTCATATCGAAGCATCTGGCGGCTGCGCATGATCCTTCGATACGCCATTTCGACTTCGCTCAATGCCTGTCCTGAGCGCCTGCCCTAGCAGGCAGTCGAAGGGGCTACTCAGGACGAACGGTGTTATTTGAAGGGCTTAACGTACTATTTCTGCCGTGGCGCGGGCGCGAAACAGCGGTCGCAGCGGCGCCAGCAGGTGACGCCGGGCATGGCGAGTGCTGGCTTGAGGTCGGGTTGCGGCGCAAGGCGGGCGAGGATGTCGGGCGACAGGCCTTCGGGCGCGGCGCGATTATGGCACATCAGGCAGTTTTGCACATATTTGGCGCGGGTCAGGCCGCTATGGTCCTCCTGCGCGGCGAGCGGGCCAGGCCCAAGCAGCGGCACGGCCAAGGCAAGCCGCAACGCCCGCATCATGCCAGCAGCTCGACATCCCAATAGAGCCAGTCGCGCCAGCTGTCGTGCAGATAGCCGGGCGGGAAGGCACGGCCATGTTCCTGCAATTGCCAGGTCGTCGGCCGGATCGGTTCGACATGGAGGCGCATGCCCGCTTGCTTTGGCGTGCGCCCGCCCTTTTTGAGGTTGCAAGGCGAACAGGCGGTGGCGACATTTTCCCAGGTTGTGCGTCCGCCCGCGCGGCGCGGCACGACATGGTCGAAGGTCAGGTCCGTGCTGACGCCGCAATATTGGCAGGCGAACTTGTCGCGCAGGAACAGGTTGAAGCGCGTGAAGGCGGGATGTTCGGACGGGCGCACATATTGTTTGAGTGCGATGACCGACGGGATTTTCATGTCCAGGCTGGGGCTATGCACCTGCCGCTCATAGCTGGCGATGATGTCCACGCGGTCGAGGAACACAGCCTTGATCGCGGTTTGCCACGGCCAAAGGCTCAGCGGATAATAGCTGAGCGGGGTGTAATCCGCATTGAGCACGAGCGCCGGGCAGTTTTCCGGGTGCCGTATAAGGTCGGGATGGTACATAGAAACCTTCTACCCCCTTGCCGACGCCGCTGATTAACCAGCAACATGACATCCGCATGACAGCATCAACCAATATCGTCCGTCAAGAGCCTGTATGACCGATACGAACGCCCTACCGCATATGGTGACCCGCTTTGCCCCCAGCCCGACCGGGCGGCTGCATGTCGGCCATGGCTGGTCGGCGTTGCTGGCCATGGACATGGCGCGGGCGGCGGGAGGCGCTTTTCGCCTGCGGATCGAGGATATTGACGGGACGCGCAGCCGGGCGGAGCATGTGGCCGGGATCATAGAGGATCTGACCTGGCTGGGCGTGGCGTGGGATGGGAATGTTGTGTTCCAGTCGCAGCGGCTGGCGGCGTATGAGGCGGCGCTGGATCGGTTGCGGGACATGGGGCTGCTCTATCCCTGTTTCTGCACGCGGGCGGATATTCAGGCGAGTTTGACCGCGCCGCATGGGCCGGAGGGCCCGGTCTATCCTGGGACGTGTCGGGGGTTGAATGGCGATGAACGGGCGCGGCGGATCGCGGCGGGGGACGCGCATGCGTGGCGGATCGACATGGCGACGGCGGTGACGCGGGTTGGGGCAGTAAGGTGGCGGGCGCTTGCTTTCTCTACCTCGTCATTCCCGCGAAAGCGGGAACCCATCTGCGACGGAATCGAATTGACGCAAGGTTGGGAGATGGATCCCCGCCTTCGCGGGGATGACGATAACAAGGGGGAGACGCTGCATTCCGCCGATCCGCTGGCGCATGGCGATGTCGTGCTGGCGCGCAAGGATGCGCCGGCGAGCTATCATCTGTCCTGCACGCTGGACGATGCGGCGATGGGGGTGAGCCATGTGCTGCGCGGCGATGATCTGAAAGGGGCGACAGATATTCATCGGCTGTTGCAGGCGTTGCTTGGCCTGCCCTCCCCTGCCTATTGCCACCATCCGCTGCTGGTCGGGCCGGATGGCAGGCGGCTGGCCAAGCGGGACGGGTCGATCGCGCTTGCCGATCTGCGCGCGCAGGGCGTCGATCCCGCGGAACTTGCGGCTGCCCTAAGAGGCAGACGCTTTCCGGTTGGAATCAGGCTGGCAAGCGCCTAGATTGCATTCATGAACATTGTCCTCGTCATCGCCCTCATCCTTGCCATGGCCGCGACGCTGTTCGCGCTGATCCGTGGCATCATCAGCTTTCTTCAGACGACGAAGGAAGAATTGAACGCGCCCGAAGGCAGCGGTCCCGGTCCATCGCGGTTGAAGCAGAATAAGGCGATGATGAACCGCGTGCTGTTTCAGGCCATCGCGATCGTGATCGTCGCGCTCCTGCTGCTGATGAAGGGCAACGGGTAAGAGTACATGGTCAAGCTGAACAAGATTTACACCCGCACCGGTGATGCGGGGACCACCGGCCTTGCCGACGGTACGCGCCTGCCCAAATATGCGCCGCGCATGCAGGCGGTGGGCGATGTGGATGAGGTCAATAGCGCCATTGGCTTGGCCGTGCTGGCGATCGGCGATGCGCCCGAAGCGGCGTGGTTGACGATGATCCAGAATGATCTGTTCGACCTGGGGGCCGATCTGGCGACGCCGATCACCGATGCGGGCGACCCGCCCTGGGCCTTGCGGATCATCGAAAGCCAGGTCGAGCGACTGGAGCAGCAGATCGATGCGATGAACGCCGAATTGGCCCCGCTCGACAGCTTCGTGCTGCCCGGCGGATCGGCGGCAGCGGCGGCGGTGCATCTGGCGCGCGCGATCACGCGGCGGGCCGAGCGCAGCGCGACGGCGGCGGCGGTCGATGTGACGCTGAACGTGCAGGCGCTGATCTATCTCAACCGTCTGTCCGACCTGCTATTCGTCATGGCACGCCGCCTGAACGACAATGGCGCGCGTGATGTCAAATGGGTGCCGGGCGCATCGCGCTGAGCGGTCGGGTCGCTCGACTCATGCGTGGCACAGTTGAACGCAGAGACGCGCGTTAACCCTGTTTCTTCAGGATGCGTTTAGACGCGCCGACGATTTTCCGCCCGGTCTATAATCATGACTGGGCTGATATGCATTTCTACCTCGCGACCTCCTTCATTTTCCCCCGCTCGCTCAGGCTCCGGCTGTTCACCCTCTGCTTCGTCGCCACCCATTTGCCGCTGCTCGGCTATATGGCCTGGGGGCTGGCCACCGGGCGGCTGGCGCTGGCCGAGTTCGTGCTGCTGACGCTGGCGACGGTGATCGGCACCGGCATTGCGTTGTACGGGATCGGGGCGTTGCTCAATCCCATCCATGCGCTGGCGCAGACATTGCAAGGGCAGGATAGCGACCCCACGCCCCTGCCCCAGGTCGGCGATGTCATCCAGACGCTCTATGCCGGGGTGCATCGCGCCGCCCATGTCACCCGCACGCAGATGCAGGATTTGAACGTCGCCGCGCATGAAGACCCGCTGACCGGCATCGCCAACCGGCGCGGCTTCCTGATGCAGATCGACATGCTGCCGCAGGCGCGGCGCAAGGGGTGCGTGGCGATCATCGACATCGATCATTTCAAGCAGGTCAACGACCGGATGGGCCATGACGAGGGCGACCGGGTACTGGCGGCCTTTGCGCAACGGCTGGCGGCGCAGCTGCGCCGGGTCGATCATGTCGCGCGCTGGGGCGGCGAGGAGTTCATGGTCTTCTTCCCCGACTGTATCGAGGATGAGGCCTGCTGGTCGCTGTCGCGGATCGCCACCCAGATGCGCGACGATCCGATCGGCCAGGTCAATGGCCGCGCAATCAGCTTTTCCGCCGGTGTCGCGCGCTGGCAGGGGACACCGATCGACGAGACGATCGCGAGCGCGGATCAGGCGCTCTACGATGCCAAGCAACAGGGCCGCGACCGGGTGTGCCGCGCCGCTCAACCGGTCTGCTGCTGAAAAAGGAGGGGAACCCTAAAGGGCAGTCATGCGCTTTTTGCTCCATCATCATGCGAGCATAGCGTAAGGGGCAGGCATGGCCAGAAGCTGGACCGAGTTGGACAGGGATGCGCTGATGTCGCGCTATCGCGAGGTGCGGGCGCTGACACAGGCGCTTGGGCTTCCCCTGTCCGATGCCGATGCGACGGTCCAGTCGATGCCCGATGCGTCTCCGGCCAAATGGCATCTGGCGCATGGCACCTGGTTCTTCGAAACCTTCGTTTTGCGCGATCATGTGCCGGGCTATCAGCCGTTCGATCCGCGCTACGCCTTCCTGTTCAACAGCTATTATGAAGCCGAAGGCGCGCGCCATGCGCGGCCGATGCGGGGGATGCTGACCCGGCCGTCGCTGGACGAGATAAGCGACTATCGCGCGCATGTCGATGCGGCGCTACTGGCGGCGATCCCCATGCTGTCGCGCGAGGCTAGGACGCTGGTGACGCTGGGGCTGCATCATGAGCAGCAGCATCAGGAATTGATGCTGACCGACCTGCTGCATCTGTTTTCGCTCAATCCGATGGAGCCCGCGCTGTTCGCCGGACCCGCTGCTGCCTCCATGGACCTGCCCGACGCCCTGCACTGGATTGAAGGGCGCGAGGGGCTGGTCGAGATTGGCGACGAGGGCCGGGGCGGGTTCGCCTTCGATTGCGAGGGACCACGGCACAAGGCACTGCTCCATCCCCATGCGCTGGGGCACCGGCCGATCACCAATGGCGAATGGATCGCCTTCATCGAGGATGGCGGTTATCGCACGGCGGCGCATTGGCTGGCCGATGGCTGGGCCTGGGTGCAAGCGGAAAGCGTCGATGCGCCAGCCTATTGGGCGCAGGGCGAACAGGGCTGGACCCGCTTTGGCCTCGATGGCCGCCAGCCGGTCAATCCGGCCGCGCCGGTGACGCATATCAGCCTGTATGAAGCCGATGCCTATGCCAGTTGGGCAGGCGCGCGGCTGCCGACCGAGGCGGAATGGGAAAGTGCGGCGCAGAATATCGCGCCGACGTCGGGCAATCTGCTGGATGATGCCGCCTGCCCCCGTCCCCACCCCGCCGATGCCACCGCGTCGCTGACGCAGATGTTCGGCGATGTGTGGGAATGGACCGGCAGCGCCTATCGCCCGCATCCCGGCTTTCGCGCGGCACCGGGCGCGGTCGGTGAATATAATGGCAAGTTCATGTCGGGCCAGTTCGTGCTGAAGGGCGGTAGCTGCGCCACGCCGCGCGGCCATGTGCGGGCGAGCTACCGCAACTTCTTTTACCCCCATCAACGCTGGCAGTTCACCGGGCTGCGACTGGCGAAGGATCTGTAACGACCATGCTGCTGACAGACGACGCTCCGACCGTAGCCCATGCGGTCGACCCGGCCTTTCGCCGCGACATCATCGAAGGTCTGTCGCGCAGCCCCAAGGCGACGCCGCCCATCTGGTTCTATGACCGGCATGGGTCGGAATTGTTCGAGGCGATCACCGACCTGCCCGAATATTATCCCACGCGCACCGAAACGGCGCTGCTGGAGAATCATGGTGCAGATTTTGCCGACGCGGTGGGCGAAGGCCGCGCGGTGGTGGAGTTTGGCGCGGGCAGTTCGCGCAAGACGCCGCACCTGCTGCGCGCGATCGCGCCGGGAGCCTATGTGCCGATCGACATTAGCGGCGATTTCCTGCGGGCGAGCAGTGCGACCTTGGCGCAGGCCTTTCCCGACCTGCCGGTGATTCCGGTGGAAGGGGATTTCAACCGGCCGCTGACATTGCCCGATGCGATCGAGGCCATGCCCCGGCTGGGTTTCTTCCCCGGATCGACCATCGGCAATATGGAGCCGGATGCGGCGGTCGACCTGCTGCGCGCGATGCGCCGCCTGCTGGGCGATGAGGCGATGCTGCTGATCGGCATGGACCGGATCAAGGATCGCGACCGGCTGATCGCGGCCTATGACGATGCGGCGGGAGTGACGGCGGCGTTCAACCTGAACCTGCTCACCCGGATCAACCGCGAGTTGGAGGGCGACACGCCGATCGACGGCTTTGCCCATCGCGCGATCTGGAACGATGACAAGGCGCGGGTCGAAATGCATCTGGAGGCGATACGGCCGCTGCATTTCCATGTCGCGGGAGAGAGCTTCCGCATGGCGCAGGGCGAAACCATCCACACCGAAAGCAGCCATAAATATGGCGTGCGCGACGGGCGGCTGCTGCTGCGGTCGGGTGGCTGGGAGCCGGTGCGTGAATGGACCGATGCAGACGGGCTGTTTTCGTTGATGCTGGCGCGTGCGGCGTAGGGGACGACGCCACAGCGGAAAAAGACCGGATATCTGGCAGGAGAAGGAAAAGGCTTCGACAGGCTCAGCCCGAACGGACGAGTGATTGGCGCGCGCGATAGCGCTGTAGACAAGAGGCTGTCTTAGTCCGCGACTTGGGCCGTCCAGGTCGGAATCCAGTGCCAGACGCCACGGCATTCGCCCATGCTGGTCGCTTCGACCAGACGAAAACGGGTGCCGTCCCAGACATAGGCTTCGCTACCGCCGCAGTCGCCGATGCCGCGGCCCTTGGCGAAGCTGTCGAGGCGGGATTTTTCCGGGGTCCAGCCGACATTGACCAAGGTGGGATGCTTGTCATCGCTGAGCCAGCCGGGCGCGGCGTCGAAGGGCGCGAAGCGGAAGGTGCGACGACCGGCGATGCCGGTGGCGATGACCGGAACCGAGGTGAAATTATAGGCCCCCGATCCACAGGGCACGAGGATCAAGGTTTCGGTCTTGCTAAGGCGGTGCAGTTCCGGCGTCTGGTCACTGCGCATTTCACCGGCGCAACCCGTAAATGCCACGAGTTTGGCCAGTTCCTCGCGCCAGAGCGGCGCTGGCGCTGTACCGCTGGGCACTGGTGCGCGGCGGATAACCGGGGGTGTGGGTGCAGGCTTGACCGCCATCACGCCCATGGGACCAGTTGCGACGAGCGCGGTCATCGTGCCCGCCCTGCCCTGCCGCGCGTCCATGTAGCGCAACGCAGCGCCTGATCCGGCGAGCGAAGGCGTTCCCCATGACCGGTTTCCGGCGCGGACGTCCATCGTGGTGCCGCGCGCCATGGCAATGGCCAGGGCGGAGGCCTGCGGTCCCCGGACCTTTGCCTCGCCATCGCGGGCGCGCGCGGTTGCCACCGTGCGGCCATCGACCAGGAAGCTGACATTCGCCACGCCCTTGCTCTCGCGGCTGATCCAGACTTCGGTCGCTGCATCCGGCCCCGCCTCCCGCGCGACGCCGATCATCAGCGGAACCTCCGGCCAATCTGCGCCTTCGGGCATCAGCGCGACCGCCTCGCATCGGTTGCGATTGTCGCAGCCAATGGTCCAGTCCTTATAGGTTTCGAGCGCGCCCGGCTTTGGTGCCTGCACAGTCGGTGCCTGAGCCAGAACGGTTGCCGATCCCAGCATGATTGGTAACGCGATTGCGAAAAGTGTCTTTTCCCCCATGGCTTAACCATAGCGTATTTATAGGATGAGCGGTAGTAGTTTCGTTAACCAAACGAAAATGCAGACATCAGCGCAGGCTGAGCATCAGTCCGGCCAGCGCGGCGCTCATGAGGTTGGCGAGGCTGCCTGCGACCAGCGCCTTCAGCCCCAGCCGCGCGATCATTGGACGCTGATTGGGCGCGAGGTTGCCGGTCACCGCCATCTGGATCGCGATCGAGCTGAAATTGGCGAAACCGCATAGCGCGAAAGTAACGATGGCAATGGTCGCAGGCGACAGCGCGCCCTGCACCTGGCCGAGGTTGATATAGGCGACGAATTCGTTGAGCACGACCTTCGTCCCGAACAGGCCGCCTGCAACCTGCGCTTCTTCCCAAGGGATGTTGAGCAGATACATGATCGGCGAGAAGACATAGCCCAGCAGCATCTGGAAGCTCAGATCAGGATAGCCGAACCAGGCACCGATGCCGCCCAATATGCCGTTGGCGAGCGCCACCAGCGCGACGAAGGCCAGCACCATCGCGCCGACCGCGACGGCGAGCTTCACCCCGGTCTGTGCGCCTTGGGCCGCGGCCATGATGAGGTTGGCGGGCTTTTCCTCGTCATGGCTGGCGACCGGCATGGGTTCGCCCGGCGTGCCTTCAGGGAGTAGCGCGGCCGGGCCGACGCCGCTGATCCGCGTTTCGGGCAAAGGCACGTCGGGCGTGTCGCCGAGCGGCAATTCGCCCTGCACCGGCACACGCGGGTCGGGCATCATGATCTTGGCCATCAGCAACCCGCCGGGGGCGGCCATGAAGCTGGCGGCGAGCAGATAGTCGATGCGGATGCCCATGGAGGCATAAGCCGCCAGGATCGTGCCCGCGACCCCGGCCATGCCGCTGGTCATCACGGTGAAGAGTTGCGAGGGGGTAAGTGCGGCCAGATAGGGGCGGATCACCAGCGGGCTTTCGCTTTGTCCCACGAAGATGTTGGCGGCGGCGCACAGGCTTTCGACCTTCGACACGCCCGTCACGGCTTCGATCGCGCCGCCAACCCAGCGGACGATGAACTGCATCACGCCCAGATAATAGAGGATCGACACCAGGCTGGCGAAGAAGATGATGACCGGAAGCGCGGCGATGGCGAAGCTGGCGCCGCCGATCTCCGGGCTGGCGAGCGGGCCGAAGATGAAGTCGGTGCCCGCCTGCGCATAGCCCAGCAGGTTCGACACGCCCTTCGACATGCCGCCGATGATGGCGCGACCGGCAGGCACATAGAGGACCAGCAGGGCGATCCCCGCCTGCAACAGAAAGGCCGCGCCGACGACGCGCGGCTTGATGGCGCGGCGGTCGGACGAGAGGGCGAGGGCAACGGCAAGAATGAGCAGGATGCCGGCTAGGCCGATAAGAAGATGCATGAAGCGCTTTCGCGGGGGAGGACAATCAGGCGCGACTATATGAGCGGGGCAGCGGCATGGCCAGCCGCTTTGCCGTGTGCGCGGATCATAATAAATGAGATACTATGGTTTTTCTTCCAATTGCTTGGCATCATGCGCCGCAACAACGGACGCGAAGCGGGAGAGGCAGGACCATGGCAGAGACAGGCGCAGCAATGACGGCCGGGGCGGAATGGCGGCGTGCGCCGATCCTGCCGATCGCGGCCGGGCTAGGCTACGCCACCAGCGTCATCCATATCTATGGACTTGGCCCCTATATCGAGCCGATCAGCCAATCCTTTGGCTGGTCGCGGACGCAAACCACCATCGGCCTGACGCTGGCGACATTGGTGCAAGCGCTGTTTTCGGTGCCGAT
The DNA here is from genome assembly GCF_002312805.1 of Sphingobium sp. D43FB. Classification (GTDB taxonomy): domain Bacteria; phylum Pseudomonadota; class Alphaproteobacteria; order Sphingomonadales; family Sphingomonadaceae; genus Sphingobium. The sequence continues at coordinate 108,063 of NZ_NMUA01000002.1, forward strand.
CGGGCTGATGGTCGACCGGCTGGGACCGCGCCTGTTCGGGCTGGTCGGTGTGGTCCTGACCTGTGCTGCCTTTGCCATGCTGGGGACAGCGACCGGGGACAAGGCCCAGTGGCTGATGCTGTGGAGTCTGTTGGCCTTGGCGACATTGCCGGTGCAGGCGACGGTGTGGACCAGTGCGGTGGCGACCCGCTTTGCCGCGTCGCGGGGGCTGGCGTTCGCGGTGACATTGTGCGGCGCTTCTTTGGCCGCCGCCCTGTTTCCGCTGCTGGGTAGCTGGCTCATCGCGCGCCATGGCTGGCAGACCGCGGCGCCGATCCAGGCGGCGATCTGGGTTGCAATCGCCTTTCCGATGATCTTCCTCTTCTTTCGTGGCGCGCACGACCGGCGGGCGAAAGTCGCACTGGTAGAACGGCCGGCGCTTGAGGGCGCGACGCTGGGCGAAGGCGTGCGCTCTTCCATCTATCATCGGCTGCTGCTCGCCAGCCTGCTCTTCACCTTCACCATCATCGCGCTGGTCGTGCATTTCGTGCCCATCCTGACCGATCGCGGCGCGGAGCGCATGGAGGCTGCGGGGATCGCGGCGCTGGTGGGTATCTTCTCGGTGATCGGGCGGCTGGCGACGGGGCTGCTGCTCGACCGGTTTCGCGGGTCGATGGTGGGGGCGGTCGTCTTTCTGCTGCCGGCCATCGGCTGCCTGCTGTTGCTGATGGGCGGGGATAGCTGGCGCGCGCAGGCGGCGGCTGCCGCTATGATCGGGCTGACATTGGGCGCGGAGGTCGACGTGATCGTCTATCTCACCACCCAGCATTTTGGGCTCAAGACTTTTGGCGGGCTTTATGGCGGGTTGCTGATGGCCTTGTCGGTCGGCACCGCAACCGGGCCGCTGGGGGCCTCGGCGCTCTATGACGCGACCGGGGGCTATGGCCCGTTCCTGTGGCTGACCATCGCGCTGATGGTGGCAAGCAGCCTGACATTGGCGAGCCTGCCGCGTCCGGCTTATGCGAACGGTAAGCCTTAGCCATGACGGGAATCATCATGACGCGACGTTTGCTGTTCCGACCAAGCTTGCGTGAGGAGCAAACGAGTGACGACTATAGCAGATGCCCGTGATCACGGCCTGATCCATGACCTGAGCCATATGAGCGTTCTGTCCCGCCAGGCAATCGGTCGGCGGCGCACTTTGCGGCTCCTTTTGTCGGCGGGCGGTGCAGCGATGGTCAGCGCCTGCGGGGGCAGCGACGCCAGCGGCTCGGTGGAAACGACCAGTTCGACGACAACCACCACAAACACCACGACGACATCGACAACCGGAACGACCAGCACATCCAGCGAAAGCTGCATCGCCGATCCGACCGAAACCAACGGACCATATCCGGCTGATGGGTCCAATAGCGTCAATGGCAGTGTGGTCAACGCTCTGGACGACAACGGCATCGTTCGCGCCGACATCCGCTCCAGTTTCGGCACGGCGTCCGGCACGGCTGCCGGGATTTACATGCAATTGACGATCACTGTCGTGAATGTGAACAGCGGTTGTGCGCCGTTGGCTGGTTATGCAGTCTATCTGTGGCATTGTACGCGCGATGGCCAATATTCGCTATACGATATCCCTGGCGAGAATTATCTGCGCGGTGTCGGCGTGACCGATGCCAACGGACAAGTGACTTTTACCAGCATCTTTCCAGGATGTTATGCTGGACGATACCCGCATATCCATTTCGAGGTCTATCCCAGCCTAGCGCGTGCGACGACCTACGCCAATCGCGTGCTGACGTCCCAATTGGCGATGCCGACAGCGGCCTGTACCGCCATCTACGCCACAAGCGGCTATGCCAGCAGCAGAAGCAATTTCTCCAGCACGACGACAGCCAATGACAATGTGTTTGGCGACAACACGGCAGAGCAGATCGCAGCGATGACGCCCGCCATGACCGGCGACATCACCAACGGCTTTACCGGGTCGGTGACAGTCGGGCTGGCTATCTGATCACAAGGGTGCCTCAGGCGCCCTTCGCGTCCTGCTTGGCCTTGTGCGCGGCCAGCAGGGCGTCGATTTCGACGATGCGCAGGCGTTGGGGGGTGTCCTTGGCCAACCCCTTGAGACGGCATTCGGCCCAGAGCGCGCGGCGTTCGGCGGTGAGGGCCTTGAGATAGAGGTCGGCCATTTGGGGCTCCTGTAAAAAGATCGGGGGCGGTGCGTTGCCGCCCGCCCCCTCCACCATCGGCTGTGCCGATGGTTCCCCTCCCCGGCACGGGGAGGAATTATCGTCAGGCTGCCTTCGAGCGGCTCATGCGCTTGCGCTCGTTCGGATCCAGATAGCGCTTGCGCAGGCGGATCGTCTTGGGCGTGACTTCGACCAGTTCATCATCATCGATATAGGCGATGGCCTGTTCCAGCGTCAGCTTCCAGGGCGGGGTCAGGCGAACGGCGTCGTCCTTGCCGCTCGCGCGGAAGTTGGTCAGCGCCTTGGACTTCATCGGGTTGACTTCGAGATCGTCGGGCTTGGCGTTCTGGCCGATGATCATGCCTTCATAGAGCGCTTCGCCGACGCCCACCATCAGGATGCCGCGTTCTTCAAGCGGACCCAGCGCATAGGCATTGGCTTCGCCCGACCCGTTGGAGATGAGGACGCCATTCTTGCGGCCTTCGATCGTGCCCTTGTGGGGGCCATATTTCTCGAACAGGCGGTTCATGATGCCGGTGCCGCGCGTGTCGGACAGGAATTCGCCATGATAGCCGATCAGGCCACGCGAAGGCGCGGAGAAGGTGATGCGGGTCTTGCCACCGCCCGAAGGACGCATGTCGGTCATTTCCGCCTTGCGCAGGTTCATCTTCTCGACAACCGTGCCGGAAAATTCATCATCGACGTCGATCATGACGGTTTCATAAGGCTCGGTCTTGTTGCCGTCCTCGTCCGTGCCGAACAGCACGCGCGGGCGGCTGATCGAGAGTTCGAAGCCTTCGCGGCGCATCGTTTCGATGAGCACGCCAAGCTGCAATTCGCCGCGGCCGGCGACTTCGAAACTGTCCTTGTCGGCGCTCTCCGTGACCTTCACGGCGACATTCGATTCGGCTTCGCGAGCGAGGCGATCGCGGATCATGCGGCTGGTGACCTTGGTGCCTTCGCGGCCGGCCATCGGCGAATCATTCACGGCAAAGCGCATCGAGAGCGTTGGCGGATCGATCGGCTGCGCCTGGATCGGTTCGGTGACCGAGATGTCGCAGATGGTGTTGGCGACGGTCGCGACGGAGAGGCCCGCCAGCGAGATGATGTCACCTGCCTTGGCTTCGTCAACAGGGACGCGGTCAAGGCCATGGAACGCCATGATCTTCGACGCACGACCGGTTTCAATGACCGTGCCGTCCATGTCGAGCGCGTGGATTGCCTGGTTCACCTTGACCGAACCGCTGGTCACGCGGCCGGTGAGGATGCGGCCAAGGAAGTTGTCGCGGTCGAGCAACGTCACCAGGAAGGTGAAGGGCACGCCATCGACTTCCACGGCGGGCGCGGGAACGTGATCGACAATCTTTTGGAACAGCGGCTTCAACGTGCCCGCCCGCAGCGTGGGGTCTTCATTGGCATAGCCATTGCGACCCGACGCATAGAGGACGGGGAAATCGAGCTGCTCATCGGTCGCTTCGAGCGACACGAACAGGTCGAACACTTCGTCCAGCACTTCCTGGATACGCTCGTCGGGGCGGTCGACCTTGTTGACGACGACGATGGGCTTCAAACCCAGCGCCAGCGCCTTGCCGGTCACGAACTTCGTCTGCGGCATCGCGCCTTCGGACGAATCGACCAGCAGAACGACGCCATCGACCATCGAGAGGATGCGTTCGACTTCGCCGCCGAAATCGGCGTGGCCCGGTGTATCGACGATGTTGATGCGGGTGCCTTCCCACTCGACCGAGGTCGGCTTGGCGAGAATGGTGATGCCGCGCTCTTTTTCGAGATCGTTGCTGTCCATCGCGCGCTCTTCGACGCGCTGATTGTCGCGGAAGGTGCCGGACTGGCGGAAAAGCTGGTCGACGAGGGTTGTTTTGCCGTGATCGACGTGCGCGATGATGGCGATATTACGCAGGGACATGTCTTGCCTTCGGGATATGTGTTGGCCCACGCCGACACAAGGTCACGCAGAGGCTTCGGCCGCGCCCCTACAGGAAATGACGCGTTGCGGCAAGAGCAGGGCCGCAGCCAAGCCAAAGGCCAAGTGCCTTCGTGCTTCCCATCGCGCGACGCGGCTCCTATCATCATCGTGATGATTGCGCCTTGAAGCGCAGGTGTTCTATATCGATATGACACCCAAGGAGATAGCATGGCTACGACTGCGCCCACCGCGACCCAGACCGCGACCGCCGATATGTTGAACCTGACCGCGCCCGACCCGGTGCCGGTCGTCGCGGCCGACAAGGCGGCCGGGCTGGTGCCGATTGACGAAGCGAAAAAGTCCAAGCTGGACGAGAAGGTCGATGCCTTCATCGACGATCTGGTGGCGCAGGATGCCAACAGTCCCGAATTCGGCGTGCGGGTCGACCAGTTGACCAATATGGGGCGCAAGGAAATCGCCGAAGCGGCCGGGCACAGCAACCGCTTCCTCGATCGCCCGGTACGCGCGATGGACAGCGACACCAAGGTCGGCGCGGACCTCGCCGAACTGCGCCGCACGGTCGAGGATCTGGACCCTGGCAAGCGCGGCAACCTGCTCGCGCCCAAGAAGCTGTTCGGGATCATCCCGTTCGGCAACAAGATGCGCGACTATTTCGACGGCTATAAAAGTGCGCAGGGGCATATCAATGCGATCCTGGGGTCGCTGGCCAGCGGCAAGGATACGCTGATCAAGGATAATGCCGCGATCGACGTGGAGCGGCAGAATATGTGGCAGACCATGGGTCGGCTGGAACAGATGATCCATATCAGCAAGACGATGGATGCGCGGTTGGAGGCCAAGGCGCTGGAGCTGGATTCGAGCGATCCGGCCAAGGCCAAGGCGATCCGCGAAAGCGCGCTCTTCTACATCCGCCAGCGGACGCAGGATCTGCTGACGCAGATGGCGGTGACGGTGCAGGGCTATCTGGCGCTCGATCTGGTGAAGAAGAATAATATCGAACTGGTCAAGGGCGTGGACCGCGCCAGCACGACCACGGTCGCAGCGTTGCGGACGGCTGTGACGGTGGCGCAGGCACTGGCCGGGCAGCGGCTGGTGCTGGAGCAGATCAGCGCGCTCAACACCACGACCGCGAACATGATCGATCGCACCGGCGAATTGCTGAAAAGCCAGACCGCGCAAATCCACGAGCAGGCTGCGTCCAGCACGATCCCGATCGAAACGCTGCAACGGGCGTTCCAGAATATCTATGACACGATGGACAATATCGACGCGTTCAAGATGAAGGCGCTAGAAAATATGAAGACGACGGTGACCACGCTGTCGGGCGAAGTGGAGAAGTCCAAGGGCTATATCGCGCGGGCGCAGGGCCAGGCCGAAGCTTCGCGCGATGTACGCGTGGATAATTCGCTGTTGAGCGCGATCGAGGGGTGAGAATGATCTGCCCCCCTCTCCCTTCGCTTCGAGCGTGTCGAGAAGCGGCTCGTGCAATGCCTGCGTTTCTCGACTTCGCTCGAAACGAACGGAGGTTGCAGCTATGAGCCGGTCCGATCGCGTCTTGGCCGATGCCGAAGCTGTGCTGCGCCGTCATAGCGAGCGCGGGCAGAGCCTGAGCGCGCGGGCGCGGCAGCGGCGCAATGCCGGGCTGATGCGCAAGGTCAAATATGCCTTCTGGGCTGTGCTGGCGGTGCTGCTGGGCAGCCTGGTCGCAGGGTTCGTGCTGCCGCTCGGCACCACCGGCGTGATGATTGCGCTGGGTGTGATGATCGCCGCGCTATTGCTGATTGCGCTGTTGCCAACGGAGACGAAGGTGAAGTCCGAGGCGCTGGCGCAGACGCCGCTCACCGCCTTGCCGCTGCAGACCGAAATCTGGCTGGAAAATCAGCGCAAGGCGCTGCCCGCGCCCGCGATCACGCTGGTCGACAGTATCGGCATCAAGCTGGAGACGTTGGCGCCGCAACTGGAACGGCTCGACCCGCAAGACCCGGCCGCGCAGGATGTGCGCCGCTTGCTGTCGGATCATCTGCCCGAACTGGTGACCGGCTATCAGTCCATCCCCCAGCCGATGCGGCGCGAAGAGCGGAACGGGCGCGTGCCCGAACAGCAGTTGATCGACGGGCTGGGCGTCATCGACGCGGAAATCGCGCGGATGAGCGAGCAATTGGCGAGCGGCGACCTCAACAAATTGGCGACGCAGAACCGGTTTCTGGAACTGAAATATCAGGAGGCGAAGGAATTGGGGGCGTAAGGCTCCCGCCCTTCCCCCATGATCCACCTCACGCTAATCATCGTCGATTTTCTGACAGGACTGCTGGCGGCGGGAGCCTGGGCGCTGGCGTCAGCGGGTGGCGCGATGGCAGCGCTGGTTGGCGGCGGGCTATTGGGGGTGTCGCTATTCCGGCGCTGGCGGCGCAGGCGCTAGTCGCCGCGCACCACGCGATCGACGGTCGGTTGCGGGAGCGGCAGGTCGAAATGGATGCCGAAGCGTTTGGCCCGGACCCACATGCCCCGCCCCGCCACACTCAGCGCGCTCGCTTCGATCACGACATGGTCGCCGACCTGTGGTGGACTGTCGCTATGCGCCAGCGCGCCCGTCATCGACAGGTCAAGCAGATGCGCGCGCACCGGCAAACCCTGCACGCGTAACAGAACCGGCTCGAACAATTTGAGCCGCGTTGCGCGACGGGCCGCGCCAAGCGAATGATGTTCCTGCAATCCTGTGCCTCCCGTTGGGAAGCATAACATGGGCGAGGACGATGCGTTCCCAACAAGAACCCTCAGGACGGCATTAACCCTCTTTATCGGTCATTGAGCGCGCAAGGAACAATACTGGCTGGATCGGGGCGCGCGGCGATGCGGCGGAACCGGGCGAAATAGCCGCCTGCGGTCGGCTTGGGGATCAGTTCTTCCATGCGGAAGCCCATGGCGGCCAGTTCGCAGGCAAGCAGGCGCGGCGGTGTGCCATGCTGGTCGGTCGGTCGATCGGCATCGACGACGATCAGTTCGCCATCCTTTTTCAACGCTGGGGACAGGTGCCACAGGAAGGCATAGGGCTCGGCGATCTCATGATACATATGCACCATCATGATCCGGTCGAAGCTATTTTCGGGAAGCCGGGGATCTTCGGGCGCGCCCAGCTTGACGCTGACATTATCCCATTTTTCGCGGGTGATGCGGCGCGAGAGTGCTTCGATCACTTCGGGCATGATGTCTTCGGCCAGCACGCGGCCCTGCGCGCCCACGCGCGCGGCGAGGCGGACAGTATAATAGCCCTCGCCTGCGCCAATGTCGGCCACGGTCATGCCGGGGCGGATGCCCGCCCGGTCCATGATATCCTCCGCCTCATGCACGCGGTCGCGCGCTTCCTCGCTGGACCAGCGGGTCGAAACGATCGGCGCGACCGGGCGATCGGCCTGGGGAAAAGGCTGGGCGGCGACGGCGCGCCTGGTCCCGTCGCCCGGCGACAGCATGTCGCAAGCGGCCAGCAGGACGGAGATGCCCACCAGCGCCAGGCGCATCATCAGTCGACATCCTCCACATCGACCTTTTCGCCCGTCACCTTTTGCGACAGCGCAGCGGCCATGAAAGGATCGAGCGCGCCGTCGAGAACATCGTCGGGCGCGGTCGAGGTGACGCCGGTGCGCAAATCCTTCACCAGCTGATAGGGTTGCAGCACATAGGAGCGGATCTGATGGCCCCAGCCGATCTCCGTCTTGGCCGCATATTCGCCTGCCGTGACGGCTTCGCGCTTGGCCAATTCGGCTTCGTAGAGCCGGGCTTTAAGCATGTTCATCGCGGTCGCGCGGTTCTTGTGCTGCGACCGGTCATTCTGTGACGCGACGATGATGCCGGACGGAACGTGGGTGATGCGGACAGCCGAATCGGTGGTGTTGACGTGCTGCCCGCCTGCGCCCGACGCGCGATAGGTATCGATCTTGAGGTCGCTTTCCTTGACCTCGATATCGATATCGTCGTCGATCACCGGATAGACCCACACCGACGAGAAGCTGGTATGGCGGCGCGCCGCGCTGTCATAGGGGCTTATGCGGACCAGCCGGTGGACGCCGCTTTCGGTCTTGGCATAGCCATAGGCATTTTCGCCCTTGATCAGGAAAGTCGCGGACTTGATGCCCGCCTGATCGCCCGCCTGATAATCGACCAGTTCTACCTTATAGCCGCGCCGCTCCGCCCAGCGGCGATACATGCGGGACAGGATTTCGGCCCAGTCCTGGCTTTCGGTGCCGCCAGCCCCGGCGTGGATTTCGAGATAGGTGTCGCTGGCATCGGCTTCGCCCGCCAGCAGCGCCTTGATCTTGTCCTCATCGGCGCGGTCGGCCAACGCCTTCAAGGAGGCGATGGCTTCGTTGACCATATCCTCATCGCCTTCGGCCTCGGCCATTTCGATGAGTTCGGCATTGTCCGCCTTTTCAGAGGCGATCGCGCGGGTCGCGCCGATCGCGCTGTCCAGCCGGGTGCGTTCGCGCATGACTTCCTGCGCCAGCTTCGCATTGTCCCACAGCGTCGGATCTTCGACGCGGGCGTTCAACTCGTCGAGGCGGCGCAGCGCGCGGTCCCAGTCGAGGAAGCGGCGCAACAGGTCCAGCGCGGCGTCGATACGATCGATATATTGCTGCGCTTCGGCGCGCATAGTCTCATCTCCAAGTGACGGCGGCCCGGCCGACGCTGCACGCTCCTTAGCGCGTCGCGGCGGGCTTGTCGAAGCGCGCTTCCTTCCCGATGCCGGGCCGGTTCGTCAAGCGCTTAGCCCTGGGTCACGCTTTCCAGCACGGCGGCACGCAGTTCGGGGATGCCCATGCCTTTTTCCGCCGACGTCGCGATGATGTCGGGATGGGCGGCGGGACGCTTGCGGATCGCGGCGGCCGTATCGACGAACACCTGTTCCAATTCGCTCGCCTTGATCTTGTCCGCCTTGGTCAGGATGATGCGGTAGCTGACCGCCGCGCCATCGAGCATGTCGAGCATGTCGGTATCGACATCCTTAATGCCATGGCGGCTGTCGATCAGGACCAGGGTGCGCTTGAGCGCGGCGCGACCGCGCAGATAGTCGTTCACCAGGAACTTCCATTTGCGCACGACGTCCTTGGGTGCCTTGGCATAGCCATAGCCCGGCATGTCCACGAGGCGGAAGCGCAGCGGTTCGCCCACGTCGAAGAAGTTCAACTCCTGCGTGCGACCCGGCGTGTTCGACGTGCGCGCCAGCGTGTTGCGGTTGGTCAGCGCGTTGAGCAGCGAGGATTTGCCGACATTGGAGCGGCCCGCAAAGGCGACTTCGTTCACTGCCATGTCGGGCAGGAATTCCAGCGCGGGCGCGGATTTGAGGAAAGCGATCGGGCCGGAAAAGACCTTGCGCGCTTCTTCGATGATGTCGGGATCTTCCATATCAGTCATCTTTCATTCCTCCCCTGCAAGGGGAGGGGGACCGGCGAAGCCGGTGGAGGGGGAGCGCCCCAAGCGCTAACGATGAAAGGGAAGCATGGACCGCCTGCCCCCTCCACCAGCCTTCGGCTGGCCCCCCTCCCCGTGCCGGGGAGGATATCATTTTACGACCGCCACGCTGAGCGCAGGATGGCGTTTGTAGAGCCACCATTGTTGCGCCATCGACAGGCAGTTGTTGGTGATCCAGTAGACCAGCAGGCCCGCCGCGAAGGGGGCCATGATGAACATCATCATCCAGGGCATGATCGAGAAGATCTGCTGCTGCATCGGGTCCATCTGGGCCGGGTTGAGCTTGAACTGCAACCACATCGAAATGCCGAGCAGCACCGCCAGCACACCGATCGCCAGGAAGGATGGCGGGGTGAAGGGCAGCAGGCCGAACAGGTTGAGGATATGCAGCGGATCGGGCGCGGACAGATCCTTGATCCACAACACGAAGGGCTGGTGGCGCATTTCGATCGTCAGCATCAGCACTTTGTAGAGGGCGAAGAAGATTGGGATCTGGATGAAGATGGGCAGGCAGCCCGCGAGCGGGTTGACCTTTTCCGTCTTGTAGAGCGCCATCATCTCCTGCTGGAGCTTGGGCTTGTCGTCCTTATATTTCTCTTGCAGCAGCTTCATCTTGGGCTGCACCGCGCGCATCGCGGCCATGCTGGCGAACTGGCGCTGGGCGACGGGGAACATCAGCGCGCGGACCACGAAGGTCAGGCAGATGATGGCGACGCCGAAATTGCCAAGCGTTTCGAACAGCCAGTGGAGCAGCGCGAAGATCGGCTGTTCAAACCAGTAGAACCAGCCCCAGTCGATCGCACGGTCGAACAGCTTCACGCCATCGCGCTCATAGGCCTGGAGCGTTTTGACTTCCTTGGCACCGACGAACAGGCGCTGGGTCTGGGTGACAGCCTTGCCGGGCGCGAGCATGGTCGAGCCGAGCGCGACATCGGCCTGATACTGGGTGCCCGCCCCTTTGCGGAACTGGCCCGCAAAGTCGGTATCCTTGCCAGGCACGAGCGCCGAGAGCCAATATTTGTCGGTGAAGCCGATCCAGCCACCCTTCGACTGAAACTCGCGGGTCGAGGGGCCTTCGTCGAGATCACTATAGTTGACGTCGTAATTAGCCGCGTTGTTGAACACGCCCATCGGCCCGATATGGATGGTCCAGGTGTCGGGATCCTTTGGCACGCCGGTACGGCTAATATAGCCATAGGGCTTCACGCCGACCGTGCCGGTGCCGCTGTTCGACACTTTCTGCGCGGCGGTGATCATGTAATTTTCATCGACCGACAGGCGGATTTCGAAGAGCTGGCCCGCACCATTGTTCCACGTCAGGGTGACGGGGCTGGTGGGCGTCAAGGCGCTGCCCTGCGCGGTCCAGACCGTATCCTTGTTCGGGGTCTTGAGCCCCTCCCCCTGCCAGCCGAAGCCAGCGAAATAGGCATCCTGCGTTCCGGCCGGGCTGTAGAGACGGACGTCGGCGGAATCCTTGGCGATCGTTTCCTTGTAGGTCGGCAGGACGATATCGTCGATGCGCGCGCCCTTGAGGTTGATCGAGCCAACCAGCTTGGGCGTGCGGATGGGGACGCGCGGGCCTTCCTTCAGCACGACGGCGCGGTCGCGAATCGCGGCGGGGCTGTCGGCGGCCGGGTCCGCAGCGGGGTTGGCGACCGGGGTGGTCTTGCCCCCTTCGATCCGGGTGACGGGCGGATTGGCGGCCGGAAAGAAATAGCCCGATACATAGGGCCAGCCGAACAGGATCGCTGCGGTCAGCAAAACCGCGAGAATGATATTCTTCTTGTCGTCCACGCTATTCGGCTCCGCCGTCTCTTGTGTCTTTGTCAGGGAACCGGGTCATAGCCCGACCCGCCCCATGGGTGGCATCGCATTAGCCGCTTGCCCGCCAGCCAGCTACCCTTGATCGCGCCATATTTGCGGATCGCGAGAATCGCATATTCCGAGCAGGAGGGCGCGAAGCGGCAGGAGGGCGGCAGGATGCGCGAAGGGCCAAGCTGCCAGGCGCGCGCGATCAGGATGAGCAGGCGACCGATCATGGGACTTTGCCCCTGTCCCCGCCGCTGCCACCGCCCTTGCCCCGGCCATGTCCCGTCCGCGCGCCATGGCGCGGCGGGCTATCGCCTGCTTGCGGCGCGCGCGCAATCTTGCCTAGCGCCTTTTGCAATTCGGTGCGCAGCAGGGTGAAATCGCGCTCGATCCCGCCATCGCGGCCAATCAGCACATGGTCTGCACCGGCAAAGCCATGGAGCGGCAGCAATTCGCGCGCGAGAACGCGAAAGCGGCGCTTCATCCGGTTACGGATGACGGCGCCGCCCACTTTTTTCGTGACCGTGATGCCAAAGCGCATCGCCGGATCGCCATCGGCCCGGTCGCGCACCAGCAGGACAAAGCCCGGCATGGGTGCACGCTTGCCGCGATTGGCCGCCAGAAAATCGGCCCGCTTGCCCATGATGGCAGGCGTAGCCGAAGGCAACCCTTCGATCAGGCGCTCAGGCTCTTGCGACCGCGCGCACGACGGGCGCGGATGATGTTGCGGCCGCCGGGGGTCGCCATGCGGGCGCGATAACCGTGACGGCGCTTCCGAACCAGATTGCTCGGCTGAAAAGTGCGCTTCATCGTTCATTCCTCAAAAAACAACTAGAGAATCGGGCGTGACAAAAAAGGGCCGCCAAAGCAGCGGCCGCAAGTCAGGGTGCGTCCGATAGGCAAAGGAGGGGTGGAAGTCAATGGCGGAGCGTGGCGCCCTTGGCGGTCGGATTATTTCCCGCGCGCGGCGGCGACGCCGCTCTGGAGCGCATCATAGCCGACCGCGCCGTTCAACACCTGGCCACCGATCACAAAGGTCGGCGTGCCGCTGGCCTGCAATTTCTGGGCGAGCGCGATGTTGGACTGGATTTCGGCGTCATATTTGCTCGATGCGATGGCGGCTTCGGCGTCAGCCTTGCTGATCCCCGCCTTGCCCGCTGCAGCGATGATGCTGTCGCGCGTCACCCGGCCCGCGCCATACATGGCCTTGTGATAGGCCATATATTGGCCGCGTTCGGCGGCGAGCAACGACACCTTGGCCGCGTCGCTGCTTTCTTCCGACAGGATGGGGAGTTCGCGATAGACGACCTTCACCTTGGCATCGGCGGCGACCAGCTTGGCAAGGTCCGGCAGCGAGGCGCGACAATAGCCGCAAGCATAGTCGAAAAATTCGACCACGGTGACGTCGGCATTGGCCGCGCCTTCCCATGCCCCGGCATAGGGCTTTTCAAGCGCGGCGCGGTTGTCAGCGATGGTGGTCGACATCCGGTTGGCCTGCAATTTCTCGATCGCCTGCGGGATGATCTCCGGGTGATCGAGAATATAGTCATGGACGATCTTCTCGATCGCTGCTTTATCCGTAGCGGCAACGGTCGCGGGTGCCTGCACGGCGAGCGCAGTGCCAGCGGCGGCCGCGATAAAGGCGATAGCGCCAAGAGTCATCTGGATCGTCCTGTTGGAAAGGGCCGCGCGAAAGCTGGGCCGGGGCTGGTCTGTCATCTTTATCTTTTCTTCCGCTGCTGCTCGATCGCCGCGCGCGAGGTCATGGCGATATCCTGCGCCCGCAGATAGTCAACCGTGCCCTGCTGCAACCCCTGCATCGCGGCGTCGGCGCTGCGCAGCGCCATGGGATGCTGGCCCATCATCGCATAGCGTTCCGCCGTCGCGAGCGCGGCACGCGGCGTGTCACCACGGCGGGCATAGACCACGCCCAGCTGATACCAGGCGAAGGGATTTTCCCGGTCGCGCGCTACCGCAATGCGGAGCACATCTTCGGCTTCGGCGAAATTGGCCTCATCCTCGGTCGCGATCAGGGCGTGGGCAAGCAGGACGGAAATCAACGGCTGGTTGGTGCGCTTGACCGCTTCGCGCAAGGGCGCGACCGCATCCTTGGGACGGCCGCTTTCGAGCAATATCTGGCCCTTGAGCTCCAGAAAATAGGGGTCGTTCGGCGCAGCCGCGAGCAGCGCGTCGGCCTCGTACAAGGCGCGCTGCGGATAGGCGCTTTTGTGCCAGGCATAAGCCCTGGCATAATGGGCCGGAATCGACTGGTCGCTTTCGGGATATTTGATCAATGTCTGCGTCGGTTCGGACACGAAGCCAACGAGCTTGGCCTTGATGCGCTCGAACCGGGCTTCAAGCTGCGGGTCGACCGGCTTTTCCCATGCCGGGTCGACGGTATAGACTTCGCGCAGCACATTGATGCGCTCGCCCGACAGCGGATGGGTGCGGCCGTAGCTATTGTCCTGTGGGATCGCGAGGCGATATTCCTGATTTTGCAGCTTCTTGAAGAATTCGAGGCTGCCCTTGCCGCTGACCCCGGCGGCGCTCAGATAGCGCGCACCCGCCAGATCCGCCGAGCTTTCCTGGCCGCGGGAAAAGGCGAGGAACCGGCTCATCGCGGCCTGCTGGCCCAGGCCCATGATGCCCAGGCCCGCTTCCGCGCCGCCCGCGGCGATCGCCGCCGCGCCCAGCACGAGGCTAAGCAGGGTGACGCCGGTCGCCTCACGCATGCCCTCGCCGAAACGGACGATATGCCCGCCCTCAATATGGCCAAGCTCATGCGCGACCACGCCCTGCACCTGGTTCACATTGTCCGCCTGCGCGATCAGCCCGCTATGCACCCAGACATATTGGCCGCCCGCAACGAAGGCGTTAATTTCAGGGTCGTTGATGACCATGATCTCGACATTGCGCGGCTGCATGCCGGCCGCTTTGACCAGCGGGGCGGACATATCCGCCATGAAGGCTTCGGTTTCAGCATCGCGCAAGATGCTTTGCGCCAGCGCGGGGCGCGCGACGCTGGTCAGCGCCAGGGCCGCGAGCGCGACGAGTTTCAACCGGCCCCGCATCAGCGGTGACCGTGGCATATAGGAGAGCAGACCATCACCGCCGCGCGGTGCCATGGTCGCCCTGAACCGCGCGTGAAGCGGGGCGGAATGAAAAGCGCCGCTGCGCTCCGGTCGGGACCGGCAAGGCAGCGGCGCTTGTTCATGGCGGTGGCGTCCCGTCCGGCTTATTGGCCGAAGGTGCGCTGCCACCAGCCGCGACGGGGCGTGCCGTCTTCATTCTGACCGTCGTCACTCTGAGCTTCTGCCGCATCGCCATCAGCGACGACCGATTCGGCCACCGGTGCCGGTGTCGGTTCGACCGGAGCAGGTGCCTCAATCGCGGCGTCGGGTGCGGCATCCTGGGCCACGGCGTCCGCCTTCTTGCGGCGGGTGCGCTTGGGCTTGGCGGGGGCTTCGACGGCAGTCGGTGCTTCGGCCGCCGCAGCCGCTTCCGCTTCGATCTGCGCCTTGGTGCGGCGGGTGCGCTTGGGCTTGACCGGGGCTTCGACCGGCGCCTCCTCGGCGACAACCGCTTCGGCCGGGGCTTCGACGGTCTCTACGACCGCTTCGGCTTCAGCCTTGGGCTTGCGGGCACGGGGACGGCGGCGAGTCTTGGGGGCTTCCTCTGCAGGAGCCTCCTCGTCGGGCGCTTGCTCGACCGGCGCATCTTCCACGACCGGCTCGGCGTCGGCCGATTCGGTGGCTTCCGCGTTCACAGTCTCATCACCACCTTCGCGACGGCGACGACCACCACGACGACCACGACGACCGCGACGACGGGCGCCGCCTTCCTCTTCGGTACCATCATTGGCTTCGATCGACTCGGCTTCGGCTTCACCCTCTGCGTCGGCATCGGCTTCGCTATCGCCTTCGACAGCGCCCTCGCCCTCGGCGGTGCCTTCGGTCTGGCCATCCTCACGCGGACCGCCACGACGGCGACGACGGCGGCGACGGCGGCGACCGCCTTCGCGATCCTCGCCCCGTTCGGCGCGATCGGCGGCTTCGGCCGGCGTTTCGGGCTCTTCGGCCTCCTCTTCCTCGGCCTCCGCTTCTTCCTCTTCCTCGATGACGTCGAAATCCTCGTCGTCTTCGGGAAGCGGCGCGTAGCTTACGACGCGCTCAGGGCGCGGGCCGCTGGCCTCGACCGACATGCGCGCACCCTCGACTTCGCCATCGGGCAAGATTTCGATCCGCACGCCATAGCGCTGCTCGATCTCGTCCAGTTCGCGACGCTTGTTGTTGAGGACGTAGAAGGCTGCTTCCTGGCTGGCGCGCAGGGTGATGCAGTTGCCGCGACCACGGGCCGCTTCTTCTTCCAACATGCGCAACGCCGACAGGCCCGCAGACGAGGCGGTGCGGACAAGACCGGTGCCTTCGCAATGCGGGCATTGGCGGGTCGAGGCTTCCAGCACGCCGGTGCGCAGGCGCTGACGGCTCATTTCCATGAGGCCGAAGCCCGAAATGCGGCCGACCTGGATGCGGGCGCGATCATCGCGCAGCGCTTCCTTCATCGCCTTCTCGACCTTACGGATGTTGGAGTTATTCTCCATGTCGATAAAGTCGATGACGACGAGGCCCGCCATGTCGCGCAGGCGCAACTGGCGCGCAATTTCGCGCGCGGCTTCCAGGTTGGTGGCGACGGCGGTCTGTTCGATGCCATGTTCACGGGTCGAGCGGCCGGAGTTGATGTCGATCGACACCAAGGCTTCGGTCGGGTTGATGACCAGATAGCCACCCGATTTCAGTTGCACGACCGGGTTGTACATGGCGGCCAGCTGATCTTCGACGCTGGCGCGCTGGAACAGCGATACCGGGTCGGCATATTGCTTCACGCGACGCACATGGCTCGGCATCAGCAGGCGCATGAAATCCTTAGCGGCGCGATAGCCTTCCTCGCCCTCGACGATGACTTCTTCGATATCCTTATTGTAGATATCGCGGATCGCCCGCTTGATGAGGTCACTGTCATTGTGGATCAGTTCAGGCGCAGCGGCCTGCAGCGTCTTTTCGCGAATCTCGTCCCACAGGCGGGCGAGATAGTCGAAGTCGCGCTTGATTTCCGGCTTGGTGCGCTGAAGCCCGGCGGTGCGGACGATGCAGCCCATGGACGACGGCAGCGCCATTTCGGCGATGATCGTCTTCAGCCGCTTGCGGTCGGCCGCGTTGCTGATCTTGCGCGAAATACCGCCGCCATGGCTGGTGTTCGGCATCAGCACGCAATAGCGACCGGCGAGCGACAAATAGGTGGTCAGCGCCGCGCCCTTATTGCCGCGCTCTTCCTTGACGACCTGGACCAGCAGCACCTGGCGGCGCTTGATGACGTCCTGAATCTTGTAGCGGCGGCGCAGCGCCATGCGCTTGCGGCGCAGTTCCTCGGCGGCATCATCGCCGGGCTTGCCGCGACGGCCCCGGTTCGGACGACCGCCTTCGGACGCCTCGCCCTCGGCCGCTTCGCCTTCGGGTGCGCTATCTTCATCATCGTCATGATGATGCGTCGCTTCGACGATCTCGACGCCCTCGCCATCCTCGTCCTCATCGTCGAAGTCGGCGCGCAACGCGGCCTCTTCTTCGGCATGCTCGCGCTCTTCGCGCAGCAGGGCTTCGCGATCTTCGCGCGGGATCTGATAATAGTCGGGGTGGATTTCGCTGAAAGCGAGGAAGCCGTGGCGGTTGCCGCCATAATCGACAAAGGCCGCCTGGAGCGAGGGTTCGACCCGCGTCACCTTGGCCAGATAGATATTGCCCTTGAGCTGCTTGTGCTCGGAGGATTCGAAGTCGAATTCTTCGATCCGGTTACCTTTGACGACCGCGACACGGGTTTCTTCCCGGTGGCGCGCGTCGATCAGCATACGCATTGTCATTTATGATTCTCCGGCGATGGCGGTCGACGGCGCTGGGCCGGGCCACCATGCGATAGTGAAGGGACGGCCGCCTGCGCGCCGGTAAGGGCGCGGATGTCGGCATCGTCCGGGTTAGATGGAAAAACTGCGCGTCTGCTGCGTCGGCAGGGCCGGACATGGCGCCGGGCCGAACCAACCACGCCGCGACGCCCGTTGCCGGGGTCAGCGTGGATGGAAATTCATGCCTCATGCAGCGTCAACCTGTTCATAACATCGGCGCGGCGGCGCGGATCGCGCCAACCTGCCGTCTTCTTGGGCCTGCGCCGCGCCGTATGGAAAAGACGGACATTGCAGGAATGTGAATGGGTAGCAGCCAAAGCGGTAGGGAGCAACGGTTGCAGGAAATATTATGTCGCGGACACCCTCCGCCACGCCCCTTCTGCCGCTTCATGCTGAAAATGCTGTTAACTCTCTCATTTTACCGAATCCAAGGCGGCGATGCTTAATCCGGTCTTTAGCGTGGGGACGCTGGACGGATGTAAACAGCATGAAATTTGGCTGGACGGCTGACTGGGCTGCGTTGCACAAGCGGTACATGTTTCTGAGCCTTGCCCTGGCAAGCACGATCGCCCTGTCGGTTCCCGGCAGCGCCGGTGGTATTTCCGGTGTCTTCGTGCAGAATGACCGGGTTGTTGTCCGCTTCGACGATCGCGTGAATGGCGCGTCGGCCTTCCTGCTGGACGCGCCGCGCCGGATCGCGCTGGATATCGATGGTGCGCAGGTCGGACGCGGCCATTTCGCCCCCGCCAGCAGCGCGGTGTCAGCCGTGCGACAGGGGCAGCTAAGCGACGACACGGCGCGGGTGGTGCTGGACCTCGTCAGCCCCGCCACGCTCGACCAGGCACAGATCGCCGCCGATGGCAAATCGCTGAGCTTCGCGCTGCAGGGCGTGACCGACAGCCGCTTTCGCAGCGAAGTGGGCAAGGGCCGCATGCGCTTCGACGCGCCGGCCGAGATGGCGGCCCGCCCGCAAAAGCGCCTCCATTCGATCACTGTGCCGATCCCGGCGGCGGCACGCGGCGTCTCGCTGCCCTCAGTCGAAGGGTCGCGCGATGGCGCACGGCCGCTGGTGGTGATCGACGCTGGCCATGGCGGCCATGATCCGGGTGCGATCAACACCGACATGGGCAAGCGCGAAAAGGATGTGACGCTGGCGATCGCGCAGGCGATCCGCGACCAGCTCGTCAAATCGGGCCGGGTGCGCGTCGCGCTGACCCGCGACGATGACAAATATCTGATTCTGCAGGAACGCTATGGCATCGCGCGCAAACTCGGCGCCGACCTGTTCATCTCCATCCATGCCGACGCGGCGGAGAATACGCAGGCGCAGGGCGCGACCGTCTATACCCTGTCGGAAACCGCGTCCGACCGCGAGGCGGCACGGCTGGCAGCGCGCGAAAACAAGGCCGACATCATCAATGGCGTCAATCTGGGCGGCCAGTCGGGCGACGTGTCCTCAATCCTGATCGACCTGACCCAGCGCGAATCGCTCAATATCTCGGCGAGCTTCGCCCGGTTGCTCCAGCGTGAAGCCGCGCCCTATGTGCCGTTCCGCAGCAGCTATCATCGTTTCGCGTCGCTGATGGTGCTCAAAGCGCCGGATACGCCCTCGATCCTGTTCGAGACCGGCTATATCAGCAATGCCGACGACGCGGCGTTTCTGTCATCACGCGAAGGCCAGTCGAAGATCGCGCGCGGCGTGGCCCGCGCGATCGAGGTCCATTTTGCGCGGAAGCTGGCGATGCGGAGCGGCACAGCGGGCGGGTAAGCCCATCGCCCGTCGATCCATACTGGCATTGCCCGCAATTTGACCCTAGAGCCTCGTACCCATGGAAGAGGCCAGCCCCGATACCGCCCCGTCATCCTTTGCCTATCGCTTGCGTCGCGACGCCAGTGGCGCAGGCGGCCTGCTGCGTCGCCTGTGGCAGCGGCGGCTGGTGCGCTGGGGCGCGATTGCGCTGGGCGGATTCCTCACCGCTTGCCTGCTGTTCTGGCTGATCTTTGCGCGCGGCCTGCCGGATGCCGCGACGCTGCTCGAATATGAGCCGCCGCTGCCGACGATCGTGCGCGATATCAATGGCCAGCCAGTCCACAGCTATGCCCGCGAACGGCGCGTCCAGTTGCAATATAGCGATTATCCGCCGCTGCTGATCCGCGCCTATCTGGCGGCGGAGGACAAGACTTTCTTCGAACATCATGGCGTCGATATTCCGGGCTTTGCGGGCGCGGTGGTCGATTATGCGAGCAAGCTCGGCTCCGGCCAGCGCGCACGCGGCGGTTCGACGATCACCCAGCAGGTCGCGAAGAATCTGCTGATCGGCGATGAATATTCGCCCACGCGCAAGGTGAAGGAGATGATCCTCGCCTACCGCATGGAAAATGTGCTGAGCAAGCAGCAGATCCTCGAACTCTATCTCAACCAGATCTTCCTCGGCCGGAACGCCTATGGCGTGCAGGCGGCCTCGCGCGCCTATTTCAACAAGGACGTTGCCGACCTCGCCCTGCATGAAATGGCCTATCTGTCGATCCTGCCCAAGGGTCCGGCCAATTATCGCCCCGAAAGCGAAAGCGGCATGGCCCGCGCGCTCGACCGGCGCAATTGGGCGCTGGGCGAGATGGTGAAGAGCGGCTGGATCACGCCTGCACAACGCAACGCGGCGGCGGCGCTGCCGCTCGGCACGGTCGCCATGCACAGTTCCAGCTTCGATGCGCGCGCGGGCGGCTATTATATGGAGGAAGTGCGTCGTCGCCTGATCGGCCTGTTCGGCGAAAAGGCGGAAGACGGCCCCAACAGCGTCTATGCCGGTGGCCTGTGGGTGCGCAGCCCCTATGATCCGGTGGTGCAGGACAGCACCGCCAACGCCCTGCGCAACGGCCTGCTGCGTTTCGACGCCGGGCGTGGTTGGTCGGGTCCGGTCGCCAAGATCAAGATCGACAATGGCTGGGAACGCGAACTGGCGGCGAGCTATATCGACGTCGATTATGCCGAATGGCGCGTCGCCGTCATCATCAGCCGCACCTCTTCGGAAGCGCAGATCGGCTTTGCCGACGGCAGCACCGGGACTCTGCCCGCAAGCGCGGCGCAAATGGCCTATCGCAAGAGCGGTGGCCCGGCCTTTTCCGCGATGCAGCCCGGCGACTTGATCGTCGTGGCGCGCAATGGTGCCAATTGGGCGCTGCGCAACATTCCCGAAGTGTCGGGCGGCATGGTGGTGGAAGAGGTGCATTCGGGCCGCATCCGCGCGATGCAGGGCGGGTTCGATGCGCGCCTCTCCTCCTATAACCGCGCGACGCAGGCGATGCGCCAGCCAGGCTCTACGATCAAACCGTTCGTCTATGCCGCCGCGCTCGATAGCGGGATGACGCCCGCCTCGATCATCGTCGATGGCCCTTTGTGCGTCTATCAGGGCGCAGGCCTGGGGCAGAAATGCTTCCGCAATTTTTCCGGCGGCAGCGCCGGGCCGCAGACGATGCGTTGGGGCGTGGAGCAATCGCGCAACCTGATGACCGTGCGCGCCGCCAGCCAGACCGGCATGGAAAAGGTCGTGCGGACCATCAAGGGATTGGGCATCGGCGATTATCAGCCCTACCTCTCCTTCGCGCTGGGCGCGGGGGAAACGACGGTGGAGAAGATGGTCAATGCCTATGCGACGCTGGCCAATCAGGGGCGGCAATTCCCGTCCAAGGTGATGGATTATGTGCAGGACCGGCGCGGCAAGGTGATCTGGCCCGAACGCTGGCGGCCGTGCGATGGATGCAACATGGCGAACTGGGACGGCAACCCGATGCCCCGCTTCGGCATGGAGGGCAAACAGGTGATGAACCCGATGACTGCCTATCAGGTCGTCCATATCACCGAAGGCGTAGTCCAGCGCGGCACCGCCACGGTGTTGGCGGATTTGAAGCGCCCGCTGTTCGGCAAGACCGGCACCACCAACGGCCCGACCAATGTGTGGTTCGTGGGCGGATCGCCCGACCTCGTCGCGGGGGTCTATATCGGCTATGATCAGCCGCGCAGCCTGGGCGGTTGGGCGCAGGGCGGCCGCATCGCCGCGCCGATCTGGAAAGCGGCGATGGCCCCCATCCTGGAAACGATGCCCAAGACGCCCTTCGTCGCCCCGGCTGGCATCCGCATGGTGCCGATCGACCGGCGATCGGGCAAGCGCGTCTATGGTGCCTGGCCGACCAGCGAGCCCAAGGCCGCGGTCATCTGGGAAGCGTTCAAGCCCGAATCGGAACCGCGCCGTACCATCCGCAAGGAGGAGGCCGAGGCGCAGGCGAAGGTCGCCGCCGCCAAGGCCGCGTCCGGCCAGCGCCGCCAGCGTACCGACAGCGACTTTTTGCAGGATCAGGGCGGGATCTACTAAGGGTGCGGCGGGACAGCCGCGCCCGACAGATTGCGCGCGTCATTTTGGCGCTGGCCTATCTGGTGGCGGGCGTCGCGCATTTGCGGTCGCCGGGCGGGTTCATCGCGATCACGCCCGACTGGGTGCCCTTCCCCGCCACCGTCGTCTGGTTGACCGGGATAGCAGAGATTGCCGGGGCATTGGGCTTGATGTTGCCGCCGCTGCGCAGGGCGGCCGGTATCGGCCTGGCGCTCTATGCGCTGTGCGTATGGCCCGCGAATATCCACCATGCGCTGGGCGACATTCCGCTGGGCGGGGTGCATTTGAGCTGGTGGTATCATGGACCGCGCCTGGCGCTGCAGCCCATACTCATCTGGTGGGCGCTATGGGCGAGCGGCGTGATCGACTGGCCGTTCGCGCGGCGGCGCTGATCCGACCATCGTGCGATTGTCTTTTGAGGCAAGCGGCTTACTGTGCCCCCTCCTGACCGACGATCACAAGAGAGAGCGATGACCCGGCATCTTCCCTGGATAGCGTTGGCGATTGTCGGCGCGGTGGCGCTCAGCGTCGTGGCGGTGTCACGGGGCGAGGCGGTCAATGCGCTGTGGATCGTGGTCGCGGCGGTCAGCAGCTTCCTGGTCGCCTATCGCTATTATGCGCTGTTCATCGCGCGCCATGTGATGCGGCTCGATCCGTCACGGCCGACGCCTGCCGTCCGCCGCGCCGACGGGCTGGACTATGTAGCGACCGAGCGGACCGTGTTGTTCGGCCATCATTTCGCGGCGATCGCGGGCGCAGGGCCGCTGGTGGGGCCTGTGCTGGCGGCTCAGATGGGCTATCTGCCCGGTACACTCTGGATCATCGTGGGCGTCGTGCTGGCGGGCGCGGTGCAGGATTTCATGGTGTTGTTCATCTCCATGCGCCGCGACGGCAAGTCACTGGGCGAACTGATCCGCATGGAGATGGGGCAATGGGCCGGGACGATCGCGCTGATCGGCGCGTTCATGATCATGGTCATCATCCTCGCAGTGCTGGCGCTGATCGTCGTCAAGGCGCTGGCAGAAAGTCCGTGGGGCATGTTCACGGTCGCGGCGACCGTGCCGCTGGCAATGTTCATGGGCGTCTATACCCGCTGGATCCGGCCGGGGCGGATCGGCGAAGTGTCGCTGCTGGGCCTGGTCGGGCTGCTCGCCGCGATCGTCTATGGGCAGGCCATTGCCGCCTCGCCGGTCTGGGGGCCGATCTTCACCTTCACGCCGGTGCAATTGTGCTGGATATTGATCGGCTATGGCGCGGTGGCGTCTGTGCTGCCGGTGTGGCTGTTGCTCGCGCCGCGCGACTATCTCTCGACCTTCCTCAAGATCGGGGCGATCGCGGCGCTGGCGATCGGCATCGTCATCATGGCTCCGCCGCTCAAAATGCCCGCGCTGACCCAGTTCGTCGATGGCGGCGGGCCGGTTTGGGCGGGCGGCCTCTTCCCCTTCCTGTTCATCACCATCGCCTGCGGCGCGGTGTCGGGTTTCCATGCGCTGATTTCCAGCGGCACCACGCCCAAGCTGATCGCCAGCGAAGCCCATGCCCCGGTGATCGGCTATGGCGCGATGCTGATGGAGGCGTTCGTGGCGATCATGGCGCTGGTCGGCGCGTCGATTCTGGACCCCGGCATCTATTTCACGATGAACAGCCCCGGCGCGATCATCGGCACCGATGCCGCGAGCGCGTCGGCCGCCGTCACGGCGATGGGCTTCCCGATCTCGGCCGACCTCATCACCCAGACGGCGAAGGATGTCGGCGAACATAGCATCATTTCGCGCACCGGCGGCGCGCCGACACTGGCGGTGGCGATGGCGGAAATTTTCAGCCATGTCGTCGGCGGCCCGGCGATGAAGGCCTTCTGGTATCATTTCGCCATCCTGTTCGAGGCGCTGTTCATCCTGACCGCGGTGGATGCGGGCACCCGCGCCGGGCGCTTCATGCTGCAGGATCTGATCGCGCTGGCGGTGCCGTCCTTCAAGGAGAGCAAAAGCCATGTGCCAGGCGTCGTCGCAACCGCGCTGACGGTCGCGGCCTGGGGCTTCTTCCTTTATCAAGGCGTCACCGATCCGCTGGGTGGGGTGAATACGCTGTGGCCGGTCTTCGGCATCTCGAACCAGATGCTCGCCGCAATCGCGCTGATGCTGGCGACGGCCGTGCTGTTCCGCATGAAGCGCGACCGCTTCGCCTGGGTGACGATGATCCCGACCGCCTGGCTGCTGGTCTGTACCCTGTCGGCGGGGTGGCTCAAGCTCTTCTCGCCTGATCCCAAGCTCGGCTTCCTCGCTCATGCGGCCAAGTTCGGCGCGGCGGCGGACAAGGGCGAAGTGCTTAGCCCCGCCAAGTCGATGGCGGAGATGGAGCGGATCATATTCAACGACCGGATCGACGCGACGCTGGTCGCGCTGTTCCTCGCCGTGGTCTTGTCGCTGCTGGTCTTCACGATCCGCACCTGCCTCGCCGCGCGCCGCAGCACAGAGCCGACCGCGCAGGAAATCCCCGCGCAACTGGTCCCGACGGCATGAGCGGGCTGTTCGACACACTGCGCCAGACCGCGCGGTTGATGGTCGGAATGCCCGACTATGACGCCTATCTGCGGCATTGTGAGGCCCATCATCCGGGGCAGCCGGTGATGGACCGCATCACCTTTTTCCGCGACCGCCAGGAGGCGCGCTATGGCGGGAAGAATGGCGGGCGGTGTTGTTAGGGGAGTGAAGCGTCCAGCAACACACGCTTACTGAGCTGATACAGTATCACCTCAAAAAGGGGACGAGAGCGTGTTTAGCTGGTTCAGGAAGAAGCCAAAGCCGTTACAGCCTGAAGGCAAGTGGGTAGTCGCTATCGAAGATGATCAAATCAGCGTCCGCAACGAATCCGGTCGTTTAAAATCGGTTGCTAAGTCAGATTTATCCGGGGTTGCCATCGAGACTAACGACAGCGGTCCTTGGGGTGCAGATGTGTGGTGGATGTTATTCGACGCTACTGACCAAATGGCCTGTACATTCCCTCAGGGGGCCAAAGGCGAGGATGCTGCAATCAATTGGCTGACGGCACTCCCTTCGTTCAATCACGGCGAAATGATCAGGGCGATGGGGTCCACGAACAACGCAGTTTTCGCAGTTTGGCGAAAGGAACTGTAACGTCCGCCATCCACCCCCTTGCCGTCATGCCGGGCTTGACCCGGCATCTATTGGCTCAAGGGTTCGGCGTCATTGAGAGGTTTAGGCTCATGGACCCCGGATCAAGCCTGTCCTGAGCCAGTCGAAGGGTCCGGGGTGACGGCATTTGGGGGCGGTTTCGTTCTTCAATCTGCCTGCCCTGTATCCACCTCCCCCTCACCGCATCCGGTTGAATCCCGCCACCATGCCCGCCGTGATCGACAGCGCGATTTCCGCGGCGCCGATCGCGCCAATGTCCAGCCCCGCCGGGCCGTCGATTCGTGCCAGATCGTCCGCGCCAAAGCCCATGGCCGCGAGCCGCTCCAGCCTTGCCGCGTGGCTTTTGCGCGAGCCTAGCGCCGCGATGTAGCCGGTCGGTGCGCGCAGGGCGGCGGCCAGCGCAGGGTCGTCGATCTTGATGTCGTGGCTGAGCGTGACCACGGCGGTCGATTCGCCGGGGAAGCGCGCGGCGATGGCGTCGTCGGGCCAGCGGTCGTCCAGTTCGACGCCGGGGAAGCGTTCGGCGGTGAGGAAGCGGCCGCGCGGGTCGATCAGCAACGGGGTCACGCCGATCGCCTGTGCCAGCGGCACGAGCGACTGGGCGATCTGCACCGCGCCGACGATCAGCAGGCGGCGGGGCGGATCGTAGCGGTTGAGGAACAATCCCTCCCCGCTCCCTTCCTGCGTCGTTCCGGTCGCCAGGTCGGTCGCCAGCGTGACGGCGCGCCCGCGCGCGCTGGCGGCGTCGATCGCTTCGAACAGGTCGGGGGGAAAGCCACCCTCCCCCACCGGCTGGACCAGCACTGCGATCTCGCCGCCGCAGGGCAGGCCGACCTCCCACGCATCGCCATCGGCCACGCCATAGGTTTCGACATGCGCCGCACGTCCGGCGATGACTTCAGCGGCGCGCTGCAAGACATCGGTTTCAACGCAGCCGCCCGAAATACTGCCTTCGAACCGGCCGTCTTCATGGACGATCATATGGCTGCCGCGTGGGCGCGGGGCCGATCCCCAGGTCGATACCACCGTCGCCAGCGCCAGCCGCGCGCCGCGCCACTCCAAGCCCTTGCGGATCACCGCGCCATTGTCGTTCACACCGATACTCCTTTGGCGCACAGATAGGGTGGCCTCATCCCCTACACCAGACGCCTGCCGGTCCAGACGACACGGCCGACGATGTCCACCAGCGCCGGGTCGATATCGGCCCAGTCGGGATAATGGACATTGTCGCTGACCACGCTGAACCGGCCGCGCAACGGTCCCATGGCGATTCGCTTGACCATCAGCACGCCATCGAGCCGCAGCACATAGACGCCATCGCGCAGCCGCAGCGCATCATCATCATGATCGACCATGATGTCGTCGCCGTCGCTCAGCGTCGGGGCCATCGATTCGCCATCGACGCGGATGATCGACACGCGCTGCGGCCGGACGCCCAAGTGCCGCAGCCAGTGCGCGTCGAACGCCATCACGCCCGCCGCGCGTTCATCCTCGTCCAGCGTGCCGCCGCCCGCCGACGCGCCCAGCGCCAGCCGGGGTACGGCGACCACGGCCGGCACGCTGCGCATCCGGCCGGACGTTGCCGACAGGGGCGCTGCCGCTGTCCCGCCCAGCATCTGTTCGGGTACGCCGAAATAGCGGGCCAGCACGCGGCGATCATCCTCATCCAATTTGCGCGGCGTCCCGCGCTTGATGAACTGCTGGATATAGGCGGGGTTGCGGCCGATCAGCCGGGACAGATCGGCATAATTCTCCCCCCGATCGGCGATCAGCCGTTCCAGCGCGATACGAGCGTCCTGCGATTCATCCATGATCCGTCCATTACTGATAAGATTTTTCCTAGACAAGTAGGAAATTGGCTTTGAGATAGGAATATACCTAACGGCTCGCGCGGGGCGAGTCGCCATGACAGGGGAGATTGAGGCCGATGCTGTTGCGCATGATCGAGACATTCCTTCGCCGCCACGAGATGCCGCCCGCCACCTTCGGGCGGGCCAGCGTGCGCGATCCACGGCTGGTCTTCGACCTGCGCGGCGGACGCGAGCCGGGCGAACGGATAAAGAGACGTGTAGAACATTTCATGAACACATATCGCAGGAGCAGCGGCCAATGACAAGCATCGATCCGCATGTGCGCGCGGGCAACCTGATCCGAAATCAAGCAATAGGAAAAGGCACGGCCGACCCCCTGCCCCGCCTGCTGGCCCAATTGCTCGCGCGGGCGGGCGACAATGCCCGCGTCGAACGGGCAGTGAGCCGCCCTTGGGCCAGCGCTTTGTTCGAGGGGCGACGCCATGTCGTGCGGCTGGCGATCAGCGGGGCGGAGGCGCAGGCGAGCAAGGCGCGCCTGCTCGATGGGATCAGCGAAGCGCAATGGGTGTTGCCGCGCCATTTCGTCGCCGACATCTGCGTCGATGCAGAGGGCGACAGCGCCGACGGCCTATGGGTGGAGCTGTCGGCGCTGACGATCGAGGAATGGTAGGAGAGTTAGCGCGCCCGGCCGGTCATGCTGCGCAACGTGCCCAGCGCGGCGCGCAATGCGGCGTCGGTGTCGGTATCGGGCGTGTCGCGCACCGGCACCGGCATGGCGGGCGGCATGTCGGCCAGCACCCGGATGTCATCGTCAGATGCGGTGCGGCGACGCTGGGACAGGCCGCGTTCCAGCCGCTCGGTCAACTGGCCGATCGTAAGCCCCTGGGTCGAGGGGCGCGGCGCTGGGGTTGGCAGGGGCGCCGGGGGTGCCTTGGCTTCGATGGCCGGTACGGCCTCTTCTGCCACCTCCGGCTCGACCATGGGCGCGGCCGGGCGCAGGAAGGCGGGCTGGGGCAAGTCCGCCTCGGCAACCGGCAGGGGCGCGGCGGGCATAGGGAAATCCGGCGTGGACCGGATGGCGGGCGCCTCCACCACGGACTGCGCCACCAGCCCGCGCCGTCCTGATTCGGGGCGGGCGAAAATATCGACGCCGTTCAGGTCGCGGCTGGCGAAGATCGGTGCGCGCGCCGGCGCATCGGGATGGGCATCGGCCCGGCGCAGCGTCGGCGGCGCGCCTTCGACTGATTCGATGGAACGGCCCCGCGCCAGTGCGGCCCATTTGGAAAATGCGAAACCCATTTTTCGTGCTCCCTTTGCGCGTTCGACGCGCTGCTTCTTTTCACTTGGTTCCGTCGCCACAATTGCGTCGCGCCGCATCGTCAAAATGATCCCCATCACCATTATAGCGGCGAAAAGAGCGATCAGTATTCGGGCCTTGAGGCCAAGTGGCGGCGCGGCGGCGGGCAGCGCTTCGCTCAGCCCACTGGACGCCACCAGCATTTCGATCAGCCCCACCGGGGTCAACAACACCGCCAGCGCGGCGACGAGGCCGCCCAGCGCTGCCATCACCATGGCCCGGTCTGGTCTTGATCCGCGTGGCGCCATATGCCGTCAGGCCGCCGCCCGCG
The DNA here is from genome assembly GCF_002312805.1 of Sphingobium sp. D43FB. Taxonomy (GTDB): domain Bacteria; phylum Pseudomonadota; class Alphaproteobacteria; order Sphingomonadales; family Sphingomonadaceae; genus Sphingobium. Next base: position 136,371 of record NZ_NMUA01000002.1, read on the forward strand.
CGCCGTCGGCTTGGGCCAGCAAGTGCTGGTAGACCGGTTCGTAGCGCAGGATATTGGCCGACCAGTTGCGCTCACGCTCGACAAAGGCGCGTGCGACGGCGCGGCGTTCATCCCAGGGCGCGCGATCGGCGAACAGCCCGGCAAGCGCGGCGGCGATGCTCGCCGGATCGTCGGGGGCAAAGAGTGTGCCGGTGACGCCATCCTCGATCAACTCGCGATGGCCGCCGACGCTCGACGCAGCGACGAGCCGCCCCTGCGCCATGGCTTCCAGCGGCTTGAGCGGGGTCACCAGATCGGTCAGCCGCATCGCCTTGCGTGGGTAAGCAAGAATATCGACCTGCGCATAATAATGTTCGACCTGGTCGTGCGGCACGCGGCCGACGAAGATGATATGATCGGCAAAAGGCGACGCCATCGCCTGTTCGCGCAACGCCTGTTCGCGCGGGCCACCGCCCACCATCAACAGCTTCGCTTTGGGCCGGGCACGCACGAGTCGCGGCATCGCGGCGATCAGGTCGTCCAGCCCTTCATAATCATAGAAGCTGCCGATGAAGCCGACGACATCGGCCCCCTCCAGCCCTAGCCTGGCCGTCAGCGCAGGGTCGCGCGGGACCGGATCGCCAAATTGTTCCATGTCGACGCCATTGGGCGACACGATGATCTTGCCCTTGTCGATGCCGCGCGCGATCAGGTCGCCGCGCAGCCCTTCGCAGATCACCGCCACCGCATCGGCCGCGCGCACGGCATGGGTTTCAAGCTGGCGGGTGAGCCAATAGCGCGGGCTGCCCTGCGTCCCCGTGCCGTTGCCGACCGCGGCATCCTCCCAGAAAGCACGGATTTCGTAGATCATCGGGATGCCGTGCCGCTTGGCGACGCGCTGCGCCGCGATGGCGTTGAGCACCGGCGAATGGGCGTGGATGATGTCGGGCCGCCAGTCGCGCACCAGCGATTCGATCGCTTCGGCATGGGCCGATATGTCGCGCCATTCGCGAATCAGGGGATTGCCGGTCGCGGGTTGTCCCGGCGTGCGGTGGAAATGGAGGCCATCGACCGCCTCTTCCAGCGGTGCCGTGCCGTCCTGTGGCTGTGGCGCGACATGGCGATGGCCGGTGATACCACGCACCGCCCAGCCCTTGGCCATCTGCGCGCGCAGGATCGCACGGGTCCGAAAGGTGTAGCCGCTGTGGAGCGGGAGGCTGTGGTCCAGCACATGGAGGATGCGAGTCATAGCCACATCTTCCTGCCCAAAAAGGATTAACGCCTCGTCAACTGTGCCTGAACGCCATGTCTCCCGCTCTTGCTAGGCGCGATTTGCCCAGCAGTCAGATAAGAAAATTGGCCAGTGGCTTTACGCTTTGCAACTGCGCCTCCAGTGAAAGCGTGTCTGGCACAGTTCGGGCATCGCCATATCGCGTGGCCAGCACGGCGGGTCTGGTTGCTGCCCTGTCAAGATAATCCATCACCGAGCCAACATCCAGTGCTATGCCGCCGCGCGACGCCCATATTGGTCCAATCACCTTCGTCCATATGCCTGCCGAAATGAACATCGGTTCACCGGGATAGGATGGCACGATCGCGTCCGCGAGCGACATCCATCGTTGCCAGAGAAAAGCATGATCACCACCCCATTTGCGCTCTGCCTTGGGGTAGCAAGGGCACTCGAAGTAGCGCATCCGATTGGGCAAGGCGTCAGCAATACGCTCAACAACCGCCCGACGATCTGCAGAGGTCACCAGAGCGAAGGAGGAAGCGTCAAACATGAGGGCCGACAGGAAACCAGCTTCCGCCAGGGATACATGGACCCAGGCGTCGGTAAGCAGCGCGCCTTCTGGAAGAACGAAGGCTTCCATCGCTTTTCGGGTTTGCGCGAGCCGCCTCGCATCGTCAGGCCCCAACCGTGTCCGTTCAAATTCACGTATGGGATATGTGGCTACCAGACGGCGGCGAATGGCATCATCGGGCGCGTGTAATATATGTGCCGAGATATCCTGTCCCAGCAGATCAGAACGCAGGCCGATTACGTCCGCCGACACTATAGATCGCTCCACGCAGCCAGCAAGAAAATCCACCTGCTCGGGCGTTACCGATAATCCCAGAAAAGATTTCAGATACTCATATTCGGACGTTCCAAGATCAGGCCTCGCGATAAGGCGCCCCGATGTGTCGCCATAACGCATCAAGGAACAGGATTTCCCGTTGTGAAAGCGCTCCGCGATCAACTTTGCGACTTCAGATGATGACGCAAGTTCAGCGGCTGAGTACGGCAGATTTCTTTTTGGCATGTGCAATCTGTAAATCCTAGCCCACCGGGACTTTGGGATATCGTAGGATGCTTTGTATCTGCAACGACATTGTGCCCGCAATCTGCTGCCCGGTGCGACGCGCCAGAGGGCCGCTGTGGTCACGCAGGGATTATGCGGGATGGACATGCAGCTTAACGCGCCGTCAACCCCGTCGCGCTACATGCTGGGAGGTGCGCACCCGGAACCCCATTACGCAATGATCGACACCTTATCCTTGCTGGTCAGCCATGGCGTGATCCTGCTGACGGCCTGGCGCCTGCTGTCGCGCCCCGACCTTGATCGCGATCCAGAGCCAGAGGGTGAGACGGGCGATGCGTGACCTGTTCTTCCTCGCCTTTCTGGGCGTCTTCTTCCTGATGGGGTTCAGGCGGCCGTTCCTGCTGGTCGCGGTCTATGCCTATATCGACATCGTCTCGCCCCAGCGCCTGTCCTATTTCCTGCTCAATTCGATCCCGATCTCCTTCATCGCCTTTGGCGCGATGGTGGGCGCCTGGCTGGTGATGGACGACAAGAAGGATTGCCGATTCTCGGCGCGGCAGGGGCTGATGCTCGTGCTGCTTGCCTGGTGCGGCTATACCACGATGACCGCCGATTTCCCGGTCGAGGCGCTGACCAAATGGAATTGGGTGTGGAAGGCGATCATCGCAGGCGTGTTCCTGCCGCTGGTGTTGCGCACGCGCTTGCGAATCGAGGCGATGACCGTTTTCATGATCCTGTGCGCCAGCACGATCATCATCAATGGCGGCCTCAAGACCGCCTTGTCGGGTGGCGGCTATGGCGTGCTCAACCTGATGGTCGACAATAATAGCGGGCTATATGAAGGCTCCATCATCAGCTGCGTCGCCATCTCGCTGATCCCGCTGATCCTGTGGCTCGCCAAACATGGCACCATCTTTCCGCCCGATTGGAAGGTGAAGGGTTTTTGCTATTGCCTGTGCCTCGCCTGCCTGTTGATGCCGATCGGCACAGAGGCCCGCACGGGCCTTGTCTGCATCGTCATCATGGCCGGGCTGATGCTGATGCGGTCGCCCCGGCGCTTCGTCTATGGGCCGCTGATGCTGCTGGCGGCATTGGTGTCGATCCCCTTCTTGCCCGCCAGCTTCACGCAGCGGATGCAGACGATCGAAAATCATCAGGGCGACGAAAGCGCCTCCACCCGCGTCGCGGTGTGGATGTGGACGCTCGACTATGTGAAGGACCACCCGGGCGGCGGCGGGTTCGACAATTATCTGCAGAACAGCTTTACCTATGTCGCGCGCAGCACAGTGACCGACAGCGGCGGCAGTCGCTTGGAAAGCCGGATCGTCACGGACAAGGGCCGCGCCTATCATAGCGCCTATTTCGAGCTGCTGGGTGAGCAGGGCTATTTCGGCTTTGCGGTCTGGGCGCTCATTCACCTTATCTGCTTCATTCGCACCGAATCGATCCGCCGCTTCTACCGCAAGCGCGACGGACCGCAGGAAGCGTGGATTTCGCCCTTCGCGCTGGCGCTGCAACAGGGGCATATCGTCTATATGATCGGATCGCTGTTCGTGGGTATCGCTTATCAGCCATTCATCTTCATGATGCTGGCGCTGCAGATTGGTCTCGACACCTATCTGACCCGCAAGCGCAAGACGGCGGCACGGCAGGATCTGGCCGCAGCGCTCGTCGCGCGGCAGGGCGTTCCGGCATGAGCGGAGAATTGCGGGCGCTGGGGTTAGCGCATGGATTGTTGCTGGGGCTGCTGCTGGCCTCGCCGATGATGGCACCGGCGCTTTTTTCGGCGGGTGTCGGCGCGCTGTTCGTGATGGGCGGCTTCCAACTGCGCCTTGCCGATCGACGCTGGGAGAGGCGCGATGGCGTGGGCGATTGGGTCAGCCATATCCGCATGGCCCCGCGACGGCTGTTCCCCTGGGGCGGAACGGCCACCGTAGCCGTCATCGCGGGGCGACCAACGGAGGCGCTGGCGATCCTGATGGCGGTGCTGGCGTGCGAGATGCTGCTCTATCCGCTGCTCGCGCCAGCCATGGGACGGCTGACGCGCGGCGGGATCGTGCTGATGCTTTTGTTGATGCTGCCGCTATGGGGGGCCGATGTCGCGGCGCTGCGCTACACCAGCGCCTATTTGGTCGGGATGGGCGGATGCGTGTTCTGGCTGCGCGGACCGGATGGCGATGGCCGGGCGCTGGGATGGGCCATCGCCGGATCGTGCGCCTCCGCTATGATCGCCGTCTTAGCGCCGGAGACCCGCGCCCACATGCTGGCGGGTGGCACATTATGCGCCACGCTGGCGCTCGCGCATCTATCGGTATTGCGCCGCCGCCCAGTGCCATGGCATCCGGGCGGCGGCACATCGTTCAGGCGGCTACGCTGGCCCCTTCGGTCACGGCCTTCGTAAAGGCTTCGACAAAGGCAGGGATGTCGTCGGGGTTACGGCTGGTGATGATATTGCCGTCGATCGCGACGGCCCGATCGACAACCGTTCCACCGGCGTTGGTGAGGTCGGTACGCACCGAAGGCCAGGACGTGACGGTGCGGCCGTTCACTACGCCCGCCTCGATCAGCAGCCAGGGACCATGGCAGATGGCGGCGACGGGCTTGCCTGCATCAGCGAAGGCACGGATGAGCGCGATCGCCTTTTCATTCACGCGCAGCGTATCGGGATTGGCGACGCCGCCGGGCAGGATCAGCCCGTCATAATCGTCCATCGAAACGGCATCGAGTGTGATGTCGGGGGTGATGGTATCGCCCTTTTCATCATGCTTCATGCCCTGGATCGGGTCGCTCTCAGGTGAGGCCAAGGTCACCTTGGCACCGGCTTTCATTAACATGTCGCGCGGATCGAACAGTTCGGATTGTTCGAACCCATCCGTGGCGATGATGAGAATATGGCTGTTTTCGATGGCGGACATAAGCGTCTCCTGCATGGGGGGAATGGCCGTTTAACGGCCCGGAGCCCCCATGGTTGCGGAACGAAGCGACGAAAGGCGGGTTTGGGGAGACGAGAAGGACATTATGCCCCAAACCGCCATAATTCATGCCAATGACAGCGTGCCCGGCATCACGCGCCGCGCGTTGAAACGGGGTTGGGCCTATCGCGACGCCGATGGTGCGCGGATCACCGACCGGGACGAGATCGACCGGCTGAACGCCATCGCCCTGCCGCCCGCCTATCGCGACTGCTGGTTCTGCCCCTCGCCTTATGGGCATATCCAAGCGACCGGCTATGACGACAAGGGGCGCAAGCAATATCGCTATCATGCCGACTTTCGCGCCGCGCGCGAGGCGGAGAAATATGCTGGATGCCCCAATTTCGGTCGCACCCTGCCCAAGTTGCGCGCCCGGCTGGAGGCGGACCTGTCCAAGCGGGGGCTGCGCAAGGATCGCACCATTGCGGCGGTCATACGCTTGCTCGACCTCGCCAAATTGCGCGTCGGCAATGAACATTATGCCACGACCAACAGGAGCTTCGGCGCGACGACGCTGCGTCGCCGTCACCTCGACCTCAACGGTCGGTCGTTGACACTGCGCTATCGCGCCAAGTCGGGCAAGGAACAACAATTGACCGTGACCGACAGTCGCCTGCTGCGCTTCGTGCGGCAGGTACAGGATCTGCCGGGCCAGCATCTGTTTCAATATCTGGACGAGGAGGGCGAAGCCCGGCCGATCACGTCAAGCGACGTCAATGCCTATATCGCCGATGCCATGGGCGGGCCGTTCACCGCCAAGCATTTCCGCACCTGGGGCGCGTCCACGATCGCCTTTGAAACATTGGCGGCCGGGCATGTTTCTTTGAAGGAGATGATCGACCCGGTGGCGGTGGCTTTGGGCAACACGCCGGCGATCAGCCGCAAATCCTATGTTCATCCCGCACTTATTGCCCTATGCAAGGAGGGGCAGGATGAATGGCGCGACGAGCTTCGCTTGCCGCGTCGAACACGATATCTGTCGCGAGAGGAACGCGGATTGATCGCCTTTCTCGATACTTTGGTGGACTGCGCCCCGCTTGCAGCGGCGGCCTGATCCGCACTCAACAGACTACAGGATAGCATGGCCAATACGAAAACCCCCGCCGACCCCGTCATCACGGTGCGGCCGCCCGATCTCGGCGCGATGTGGCGCTCGACCAGCGACTGGCTTGCCGTCCATTATGTCCAGATATTGATCGCCATCGGTGTCGGCGTCCTGATCTACCTCGCGCTGACGGCGCTGCGCGGGGTTGGCAAGCGGCACAAGGGGACGCGCGGCGATCCGCTAGGCTATGCCAATGTGCTGGGGCGGGCCGCCGCGCGCACGACGCATTTCTTCATGGTCATGGTCGCGGCGCGGCTGGTGGCGGGCTATGCCGATGCACCGGCTCCGCTCTACAAAACGATCGCCTTTCTCTTCACCATCGCGGCGGTGTGGCAAGCGGCCTTGTGGGCGCGCGAGATCATCCTGGGGTTGGTGGAGCGCAAGACGCTGGCGCAGGATGGCGGCGGCGAGACGCTCGCGAACGCGATGGGGCTTATCCGCCTGTTGGTCAGCGTCGTCCTCTTTGCCGTCGCGACGATCGTCGTACTGGATAATCTGGGCGTCAACGTCACTGGACTTGTCGCGGGTCTTGGTATTGGCGGCATCGCCATCGGCCTTGCGGCGCAGGGCATATTTTCCGATCTGTTCGCCGCCCTGTCGATCATCTTCGACAAGCCGTTCCGCCGGGGCGAGACGATCAATTATGACATGACGACCGCCACGGTCGAAAAAATCGGTCTGAAATCCACCCGCCTGCGCGCCATTACCGGCGAGAAGAAGGTGATCTCCAACGCCAATCTGCTGCAGAAGGAGATAACCAGCTATTTCACGCTCGACCATCGCCGGATCAAATTCGCGATCGGTGTCATCTACCAGACGCCGCCCGACGTCGCCGAACAGATTCCCGAAATATTGAAAACGATCGTCACGGATCTCGGCGCGAATTTCGTTCGGTCCGGTTTCATCAGCTTTGGTGCGTCGAGCCTGGATTTCGAAGTCGAGTTCGACGTCTATCTGCCCGATTGGGATGCTATCTACGTCATCCGGCATAAGGTCGGCCTGGCCATCCTGCGCCAGTTCAACGAACGCGGAATCGAATTCGCCTATCCAACCCAGACCAGCTTTACCGCGGCACCGGACGGGCGGATGGTTCTACCCTATCCCGATGTTCAGGCGGTGCGCCAGGTCGAGAAGGAATGAGGCTGTCGCTGAACGGATCAGCCCATGCCCCAGAGCGGGCCGGGTTGCAGTTGCCCGTCGCACAGCGCCAGCCCACCGTCGCGATCCTCCGCCAGTAATAGCGCGCCGTCCAGGTCGATCCAGTCCGCGCCCTGCGCCAACAGAGCGGCAGGTGCAATGCCAAGCGACGTGCCGAGCATGCAGCCGACCATGAGCCGGAATCCGCGCTCTTTCGCTTCGCGCGCCAAAGCCAAGGCTTCGGTCAGCCCGCCTGCCTTGTCGAGCTTGATATTGACCGCGTCGAAATCGCCTAGCCGGTCGAGATCGGCGCGCGTGTGGCAGCTTTCGTCGGCGCAGAGCGGCAGCGGCGCATGAACGCCCGCGAGGCGCGCCTCCTGCCCATGGATTACCGGTTGTTCGACCATCTCCACGCCCAAGGCCGCGAGTGCTGCTGCTTCTGCAGCGATGTCGCGATCATGCCAGCTTTCATTGGCATCGACGATCAGCCGCGCCGTGGGTGCGCCGCGCCGCACGGCGGCGATGCGGTCCTGGTCGCCCTCCCCCGTCAACTTGCATTTGAGCAACGCAAAGCCCCGCGCCGCCGCGACCCGCGCATCCTCCTCCATCCGATCGGGATCGCCCAAGCTGATCGTGAAAGCGGTCGCCAGCGGTGCGGGTGGTGCCAGACCGGCCAACTGCCACACCGACGCGCCCGCCTGCTTGGCCTCCAAATCCCATAAGGCGCAATCGAGCGCGTTGCGCGCCGCGCCGCGCGGCATGGCGGTCAGCAAGGCTTGGCGGTCCAATGGTCCGGTATAGGCGTGCAGGGCGGCGACGCAGCTTTCCGCGCTTTCGCCCTCATAATAGATGGCCGTGCCCTCGCCTTGCCCGACATGGGTGCCATCGCCCACGGTGCAGACGACGACATCGACATGCGTCTTGGCCCCCCGGCTGATGACGAAGGCACCTGCCACCGGCCAGCGTTCGACGGTCGCAGAGACTATACGGATCATCGCGCTTTCCTGCGTCATCGGTTGACCATGGTCGAGACCGTCATATGAGCGAAACATAAAGTCCGGCATAGTCCCATGATGCAACAAGGAGCCTATTTTCCGTGACATCCCGCGACCTGACCGGCTTTTTGCCCCTCAATGAAGCCCATGCCGCGCAAAGCGAGTGGCCGCGCCGCCTGTCGGACATGGCGTGGCGCATCGGTTTCGGTGCGATCGGCTGGCCGTGGTTGCTCGCCAGCTTGTCGGGCGGACGCCCCGCGGACAAGCGCGCGTTGCTCGATGAACTCGGCCTGCCGCATGACGCGCTCCCACATCTGGGCAGTTGGAAGGCCGATGTCGGTTTTCTGCGCCATATCGTGCGGGAAATTGCACGGCTACGTCCCGCCCATGTGGTGGAGTTGGGCGCAGGCGCTTCCTCGCTGATCGCGGCGCGAGCCTTGCAATTGCACGGCGGCGGGCGGTTGCACAGCTTCGACCAGCATGGCGGCTTTGTCGAGGCGACCCGGCAATGGCTGGGCGACCATGCGATCGACGCCGACATCCGCCATGCGCCGCTGACCCATGACAGCGCCGATTGGCCCGGGCGTTGGTATGCGCTGGAGGGTGTGCCGGAGCGCATCGATCTGATCATCATCGACGGCCCGCCCTGGAGCGTTCATCCGCTGGTACGGGGCGCGGCGGACAGCCTGTTTGCGCGATTGTCGCCCAATGGCGTGGTGCTGCTGGACGATGCCGCGCGGCCGGGCGAACGTATCGTTGCGCGGCGCTGGCGCGAGCGTTGGCCGCATATCGACTTTCGCCTGATGCGCGACGGGACCAAGGGCACGCTGGTCGGCCGTCGCCGCGATCTGACCGCGCCGGTCGCCAACGACAATGAGGATGGGCGCACATGGCGGCATATGCGCCGCGCGGCAGCGGTTGCCGCACTACTGGGCATCGGCTGGATCGCGCGGGGCGAATTGGGCGAATTTCCCCAGAGCGCGCAGGCGAGCAGCTTTCTGGACGAAGCGGCCGCCTCGCGCCGCGCCGGACTGCTGCGGCAGGGCATGGCCTCGCAGATCGAAAGCGCGACGTTCGACGCGCAGGAAATCCAGCGGTCGACCGGCATCATCCTGCCTGCATTGCCGGGCGATTGGCGGGTGACCGACGTTCAACTATTTCCAACGACCGACAGCCCCGCCATCGCGATGACCATCGTGACGCCGGAACAGGAGACGCTGTCCCTGTTCGCCGATAAGGCCGAAACCCCCGCCGAGGCCACGCCGCTGGTCGCCCGACGCGCGGGCGATGTGGTGGCCTATTGGGAAGTCGGCACCATGGCCTATGCCTTGACCGGCGAGGGTGACACGCGCCGCATCCTGCACCTCGCTGGCACCATCGCCCCCATGGGCAGGACGCCCCATTGAGGCTTTAGGGGCGGCCTGCTAAGCGCCGCGCATGGAGGATAGCCCGCAACCCACCGTCCGCGCCAATGCGCGACCCGCCCTTGGCAGCCTGGCGATGTTGTGGCGGTTCGCCCGGCGCTATCCGGCGCGCATTGCCGGGGCATTGGCTGCGTTGATCGTCTCGTCGGCGGCGACGCTCGGTATCCCCAGCGGCTTTCGTCTGGTGATCGACAAGGGGTTCATGGGCGGCGGCGACATCAGCCGCTGGTTCGAATATCTGCTGCTGATCGTCATCATCCTGGCGTTGGCGAGCGCGCTGCGCTTTTACTTCGTGTCCTGGCTTGGCGAACGAGTCGTCGCCGATATTCGCAGCGCCACCCAGGCCAATTTGTTGCGGCAGGCACCGCGCTTCTTTGAAGAAAACCGCCCGTCCGAAATCGCGTCGCGCATGACCGCCGACACGGCTATCGTCGAGCAGGTGGTCGGATCGACCGTGTCCGTGGCGCTCCGCAATCTGGTGACTGGGCTTGGCGGGCTGATCTATCTCTTCGCGCTGGCACCCAAGCTGGCGGCGCTGTTGTTGCTGGGCATTCCCGTCATCCTGCTGGTGCTGATCAGCCTGGGCCGCAAGGTGCGCGGCCTGTCGCGCGCCAGTCAAGATCGGCTGGCCGATGTCGGCAGCGTCACCAGCGAAGTGTTGGGCGCGATGAAGATCGTGCAGGCCTTTGGCCAGGAGGCCCGCGAGGCGATGCGGTTCAATGCAACCGTCGAGGCGGGTTTTGCGACCGCGCGCCGCCGCATCGGGCTGCGCGCGATCATGACCGCAGTAGTGATCGCTTTGGTGTTCGGATCAATCACTGCCGTCATGTGGCAGGGCGCGCTGGATGTTGCCGCGGGGCGATTGTCGGGCGGCAGCATCGCCGCGTTCGTGCTGACCGGCGGACTGGTCGCAGGGGCGTTCGGTTCGCTGTCCGAAAGCTGGGGCGACCTGTTGCGCGGCGCGGGGGCGGCCAGCCGCCTGCACGAATTGATGAGCGCGACGCCTGACATCCTGCCGCCTGCCGTGCCTGTACCGATCCCGGTCACCACCCATGGCGCGCGGCTGACCTTTGCCGATGTCTATTTTCATTATCCCACCCGCCCCGATCAAGCCGCGCTGAACGGCGTGTCGCTGGACATCGCGCCGGGCGAGACAGTCGCGGTCGTCGGGCCGTCGGGCGCAGGCAAGACGACCTTGATCCAGTTGGCGCAGCGCTTCTACGATCCCGACCAAGGCGTCGTGCGTCTGAACGGCGTGGCCCTGCCCGATGCCGATCCAGCCGCTGCGCGCGCTATGATGGCGATGGTGCCGCAGGATAGCGTGATCTTCGCAGCCTCAGCACGCGACAATCTGCGCTATGGTTGCTGGGATGCCAGCGATGACGAGATTTGGGAAGCGGCCCGCGCCGCCAACGCCGAAAGTTTCCTGCGCGCGCTGCCGCAGGGTCTCGACACATTCATGGGCGAAGGCGGGGCGCGTCTGTCGGGCGGCCAGCGCCAGCGGCTCTCGATCGCGCGCGCCCTGCTGCGTGATGCGCCGATCCTGCTGCTGGACGAGGCAACATCAGCGCTGGATGCGGAGTCCGAACGATTGGTGCAGGATGCGTTGGGGCGGCTGATCCAGGGACGGACCACCATCGTCATCGCGCATCGGCTGGCGACCGTGCGCGCGGCCGATCGGATCATCGTGATGGATGAGGGCCGGATCGTCGAACAGGGCGACCATGCGTCGCTGGTCGCCCAAGGCGGGCTCTATGCCCGGCTCGCCAGCTTGCAATTTCAGGATATGCCCGCCGCCTGACCCGTACCGTTGCGCCGTCCTTCAGGCGCGATTGGCGGCCTCGTGCAGTTTCACGACATGGTCGAGGATCGCCGGATGGAGCGGGTTTTCAAAGGCGCAACCCGCCTCATGCCCGCGCGTCCAGAGGACTCGCGCACGACGCCCCTCGAAGCCAGGCAACATGATCCATAAATCGCCACCAGGCAGCAGCTTCATGAAACTTTGCAACCGAAAGCCCGACACCGAGAGATCGGCGATCGCGCTCTTGACCCAGGTTTCGCCGGGCCGCCGAATCTTGACGCTGATCCGCACATGACGGCGTTCGGCAGCGCGCGCCTTATGGCTGGCTTGATGATGTCGATCGGCGCCCATGGCTTGCACTTCATTCCATTCACCGTTCAGTGTCGGGGATTGAGGTAAGGAAATGGTTAAACCCGCACATATCCGGTCAGTTTTGCGGTCCTGGAGATAGGTCAAAACCAAAAAAAAAGGGCCGCCCGAAGGCGACCCCTGATGGTCCGGCATGATCATGAGGTCCGTCTGCTATCCACTGCCCGCCAAACTGGGAAGTCCTGACGCGGGCAGAGAGAGGCAGATCAGGCCTTAAAAATTGCCATATTGTTCGTTGCCGACGAAACCCAATTTGGTGACGCCTGCCCGCTTGATCTCGGCGAGCACTTCATCAACGGTCACATAGCGGGTCTGCGCGTTCGGCTGGAACTGAAGTTCCGGCTCGACGGGCAGGCGCAACGACTGTTGCAGATACTGGCGCAGCGTCAGCAGATCGATCGCCGAACCGTTCCAGGTGATGATCCCGGCTGCGTCGATCGCAACCTTGTTCTTCACTGGATCGACCATGGGGGCGTCGTTCGTCGAGGACTGCGGCAGATCGATCTTCACCGCGTGGGTTTGGATCGGGATGGTGATGATGAACATGATGAGGAGCACGAGCATGACGTCGATCAACGGCGTCGTGTTCATTTCCATCATCGGTTCGCCATCGTCGCTACCGGCGCTCATTGCCATGGGGCGTACTCCTAGAAATTCACAATAATCAGCACGTATCGGATGTTACATACGGGTAGTTTTCATACCTGGTTCCGGCTCGGAAATGAAGCCGACCTTCGGAAAACCTGCGCGCTGCATCGTGTAGATCGTGCCGCCGATGCACCGATAGGGGGTATTGATGTCACCGCGGATATGCACTTCGGGCAGATCCTCCGGCGTCATATTCTCGATGCCGCCAACCTTCTTGATGTCCGCTTCCAGCTTGGCAACGGCGCGGTTGAGCAGGTCTTCGGAATTGACCTTGGTCATGTTCCAGTAAACCGCACAGCTACCGTCTTCTGCTGGCATGATGGACAGCGAGACGTTCTCCGGCTTGGTCGTCGTCGGTTCGAATTCGACCTTGGGAAGCTCTAGATCGACCGTCTGAAGCACGACAGGGACGGCGATCAGGAAGATGATGAGAAGCACCAGCATGACGTCGACGAGCGGCGTCGTGTTGATATCTGTGATCGGCTTTTCTTCGCCGGAGCCACCAACGCTCATTGCCATTGATCAGTATCCTAACATGTCTGTCATTTTAGACCGCACGCCAGGAGCGGCGATCTTGGGAGCCGAAGATGCGCGATGCATTCCGGCTCCCATATTTGATCAGGCCTTGGTGGCGGCTGCAGGAACCGGCTTGCCCACCTGGGCAGGAGCAGGCGTGCCGACAACCGGCTTCACTGCACCGTTCGAAACCATGTAGCCCAGCAGGTCGGTCGAGAAGGACGAGAGGTCCTCGGCGATCGCCTTATTACGGCGCTGCAGGAAGTTGTAGGCAAGCACGGCGGGAACCGCGACGACCAGACCCAGAGCGGTCATGATCAGCGCTTCACCGACCGGACCGGCAACGGCGTCGATCGATGCCTGACCCGAAGCACCGATCTTGATCAGCGCGCGGTAGATACCGATAACCGTACCGAACAGACCGACGAACGGCGAGGTCGAACCAACGGTCGCGAGGAAAGCGAGACCGCCGCCCAGCTTCCAGTTGATGGCATTTTCCGAACGGGCCAGCGAACCGTGCAGCCAGTCATGCGCTTCGACCGGATCGGTCAGCTTGCTGTGCTGTTCCTGAGCGGCGATGCCGTCATCGACCAACTGCTTGTAGGCGCTGTTCTTTTCCAGCTTGGCGACGCCTTCCTTCAGGCTGTTCGAACGCCAGAAGGTCGTGCGGACCTTCTTATACTGGTTGATGACCTTCTGCTGTTCGATCAGCTTGGTGAACAGCACATAGAAGGTGCCGACCGACATGCCGACCAGGATGATGAACACGGTCCAGGCAATGATGCCGCCCTGTTCCAGAGCTTCCATGAGGCCGTAGGGGTTGGCGGCTTCCGCGGCAGGTGCGGCAGCGGCCGCGATGATGGAGTTCAACATGATCAAGACTTCCCTCTCAATGAGATCAAGCGAAGGAAAGGCGGCGCGGTGCGCCCGCCCTTCCGTTCTGAATTATTCCGGCAAACGCCAAGTAATACGACCGTTGTACGTGTCGGACATATCCCTGCCATCGGAACCCTTGGCCGGCTTGAAGCGTGCGCGACGCGGCAGCAGGCGGCAGGTCGCTTCATCCAGATCGGAATGACCGGTCGATGAAGTGATGGTGCAGTTGGTCACGCGACCATCCGGGCCAATTTCCAGACGGAAACCAGCCGTACCCGAACGTTCTTCGCGCTGTGCGCGGCTCGGATAGTCGGCATCGCTGAGCCAGCTGCCTGGCGACCCACGCGGCGAAGCGCGCGTTGCAGCCTGAGGCGGCGGCGGCGGTGCAGCCGGTGGTGGGGGCGGTGCTGCGACCGGGACGGGGTTGAACACCGGAGGCGGTGTCCGAACCGTCTGAATCGGCGGCGCCGGGGTCGGAGTCTGCACGATCGGCGGCGGAGCCACTACCGGCGGCGGCTCGATCGGCTGATCTGGCGGCGGCGGTGGCGGCTCTTCGTCCGGTGGTGGCGGTTCCTCTTTCACGTCGATCACGTTCAGCTGTTCTGCCGCTTGTTTGACATATTTCATGCCAAGGCCGGAGACGAAGGCATAGCCAAGAACAGCGTGAATCAGGGCGACGATGATGATCGATATCGTGCGACTCGATCCTTCCGAGTGGTCAGCATAGGCCATTCAGCAACGACACTCCTTAACTCATCTTACCAATGGGTTCTACAAATCAGCCAAAAACGACCCCAACCGTCCGGGCTCCCCCCGGTCAGCTTTGGCCCCTGTCCTTCTATTTGCTACCGCGCAAACTCCTATCGCGGTGCATCGCGGCACGCAAACGCTTTATCGATATGTTCATTTGCGGTTACCACTTCATATAGGAATGACTTGCCTGTGACATCCTTGCCACTGGCCAATAACACAGGACGAAGCTGACCATGAAACCCGCCACCCTGATCCGCCGCCTCCTGCCGCCATGCCTCATTTTGGCCGCAAACATCCCCGTTTTTCCAGCTTTAGCGCTACAACAGCCGATGGTAGCGCAACCGGCCGGAACCGGTACGGGCCTGTCCTACGCAGACCTCGCCGACTTCGCCGATACCGCCCCGATGGTCGCGGTTGTGCGAATCCGCAACATCATCACTTTGAAGCCCGATCAGGCGCAAGGCGTCCCGCCGGGGCATAAACGGCTCTATATCGAGGCGGATGTGACGAGCTTGATTCGCGGCGAGGCGGGAATCAGCCCCCTTGTAACCTACCTGTACGACGCGCGATTGGACGCCCGCGGCAAGCTGCCCAAGCTCAAGAAGGCGTCGTTCATCCTGTTCGCCCGTCCCGCGACCCGCCCCGGCGAAGTGCAGTTGGTCGCCCCCGACGCGCAGATCGCAGCGACGCCAGTGATGGTGGACAGGGTCAAGTCCCTCCTGTCGTCTATGGTCGCGCGCGATGCGCCGCCGCGCATATTAGGCCTGGGCGATGCCTTCCATGTGGCGGGCACGGTGGCGGGCGAAGGCGAGACGCAGATTTTCCTGCGGACCGAAAATGGTGACCCGGTATCGCTGTCGGTGCTGCGTCGTCCGGGGCAGCCGCCGCGCTGGGCCGTCGCGCTCGGCGAAATCGTCGATGAAGCGGCGCGCGCGCCAGTGCCCGGTACGCTGCTCTGGTATCGACTTGCGTGCAGCCTGCCCCCTGTCCTCCCCGCCCGCGCGGTCCGCACCTTGGCCGTGGCTGACGCAGAGGCAGCGCGCGCCGACTATCGCCTGGTGATCGAAGCGCTGGGACCATGCGGACGGACCCGCATAGCGCCATGATCGAGGAGGGCAGCTTTTGCTTGGACCGCCGGGCGCGGGCGGCTATCAGCCCGGCTTTCATCATCTTCGCCAAGAAAGTGACGCCACCATGACCAATCTGCACCGCCATGCCCCGTTGCGCGTCGCGCTCGTCGGTCTCGGTACGGTGGGCGGCGGGGTCATTCGGCTGCTCAACACCAATGGCGACCTGATTGCCCGGCGTGCGGGGTGCCCGATCCAGATCGTCGCCATTTCCGCGCGCGACCGGAACAAGGATCGCGGCGTCGACCTGTCACCCTATGAATGGGTGGACGATATGAACAGCCTCGCCACCCGCGACGATGTCGATGTGGTGGTGGAATTGATCGGCGGATCGGACGGCCCGGCCCTCACCCTGGCGCGCCAGTGCCTGACTGCGGGCAAGCCGTTCGTCACCGCGAACAAGGCGATGCTGGCCCATCATGGACTGGACCTCGCCCGGCTTGCCGAAAAGGGCGGCATCGCCCTGAAATATGAAGCGGCGGTCGCGGGCGGCATCCCGGTCATCAAGGGGATGCGCGAAGGGGCTGCCGCCAACGAGATCAGCCGTGTTTACGGCATCCTCAACGGCACCTGCAATTACATCCTGACGACGATGGAGAAGGAAGGTCGGGGCTTCGACGAGGTTCTCAAGGAAGCACAAGAACTGGGCTATGCCGAGGCTGATCCCAGCTTCGACATTGATGGCGTAGATGCGGCGCACAAGCTGACCATACTTGCGAGCCTGGCGTTCGGTACGGAGTTGGATTTCGACGCGGTCGCCACCACCGGCATCCGCGACGTCATCGCCGCCGACATTGCCGAGGCCGCCGCGCTGGGCTTCCGCATCCGTCTGGTCGGCATGGCGCAGAATGGCGCGGACGGGCTGTTCCAGCGGGTGCATCCGATGCTGGTGCCGCTCGACCACCCGCTCGCGCATGTGGACGGGTCGCTGAACGCCGTCGTGGCCGAAGGGAATTTCGTCGGGCGCCTCTTCTTCCAGGGGCGTGGCGCGGGCGATGGGCCGACCGCGTCGGCGGTGGTGGCCGACCTGATCGACGTGGCGCGCGACGAATATGGCGATGCCTTCGCCATGCCGGTCGCCGCCCTGACGCCGCAGAACACCGCCGACGCCGGCGCGCGCATCGGCCGCACCTATCTGCGCTTCATGGTGCAGGATCGTCCCGGCGTGCTGGCGGAGATCGCCGCCGCCACGCGCGATGCGGGCGTGTCGATCGAAAGCATGATTCAGCGCGGCGCGCATCAGGAAGACGGCGTGCTGGTCGCCATCGTCACCCATGCGGGCGAGGAACGCTGCATCCGCGACACGCTCGAACGGCTCGCCGGGTCGGACAGTCTGCTCGGCACCCCGATGGTGATGCATATTCTCGACTGAGTGCCGCTCACCGTTGCCCCGTGCCCTTGAAGCGATCGGGCAGTGGGGGCGGTGGGGCAAGGTCGGCATCGGGGTCGACGATCGCCGTGATGCTCTTGCCGATCATGTCGGCCGCCTTCAAGACGGACAGGCCACCGACGCAACCCGCCCCCTGCCCGCCCGATACGCCACAACTGCCTTGCTTGACCGGCGCGGCCGAGGCGCGGGGCGTGTCACCACGCATCGGTGCGTTGCTGTCTGCCTCCTCTCGCGGGAGCGGGAGCCGCTCGCGCGCATTACGCTCTGCCTGGCTCTCCCCGCAGACGACGATGGCGTCCCCGCTACGGTCGCATCGCCGGATCACCTGCGTCTTGGTGCGATAGGCCGCCATCAGCGATTCGGTGTCGCGCGCCAGCGCCGTGCCTGGGTGGCTTGCGAGAAGGACGGTTGCAAAGAGGGTCAGGCGAACCATGCGCTCACAAGAGCAAGCGATCATGGCGGCATCATGGCCATGCTGCTCGACAAGGTTGGGGCGACCGCCTATCGCCTGCCCCCATAAGAAAAGGCAGAGGAATGACGATGGTACAGGCAAGTTCGCCCCTTGATCGGGTATTGGTGCTCGAAATGGTCCGCGTCACCGAAGCGGCCGCGATCGCCGCGTCGAAACTGATCGGCCGGGGCGATGAAAAGGCCGCCGATGCCGCCGCCGTCGAAGCCATGCGCCTGGCCTTCAATGACCTCTATATGGACGGCACCGTCGTCATCGGTGAGGGCGAACGCGACGAAGCGCCGATGCTCTATATCGGCGAGAAGGTCGGCAATGCGATCGGCACAGGTCCGCGAATCGACATCGCGCTCGATCCGCTGGAAGGCACCACCATCACTGCCAAGGCCGGACCCAATGCGCTGGCTGTCCTCGCCATTTCCGAGGAAGGTGGACTGCTCAATGCGCCCGACGTCTATATGGACAAGCTGGCGGTCGGCCCCGGCTATCCCGATGGCGTCATCGACCTCAACCGGTCGGCCAAGGAGAATGTCGAAGCCGTGGCCGCCGCCAAGGGTGTGGAGCCGAGCGACATCATCGTGTGCGTCCTTGATCGGCCGCGCCACGAGCGACTGATTGCGGAGTTGCGCGCCATTGGGTGCGGCATCATGCTGATCCCCGATGGCGACGTGGCAGGCGTGATCGCCACCACCGACCCGGAAACGACGATCGACCTCTATATGGGGTCAGGTGGCGCACCTGAAGGCGTGCTGGCCTGCGCGGCGCTGCGCTGCGTCGGGGGTCAGTTCAAGGGTCGGCTGCTGTTCCGCAACGAGGATGAGAAGCAGCGCGCGCGCAAATGGGGCATCACCGACCTCGACAAGATTTATGACCTGAAGGAATTGGCCAAGGGCGATTGCATCTTCGCCGCCACCGGCGTCACCGACGGATCACTGCTCGACGGGGTGAAGCGCCTGCCCGGCGGCAAGCTGACCACCGAAAGCGTCGTGATGCGCGCCAGCACCGGAACGGTGCGATGGGTGAAGGGCGAGCATCGCAACAGCCATAAGCCGCTCTGACGAGCGACGATGGCCGAGCCTAGCGCCCGGCGCGGTGATTGAGGTCGTGACCGAGCGCGAGGATGGCAACGCCAATCAGCGTATAGATGCTTTCCTGCCAGCCATGATCCATCGTCATCGCGCCCGCCATGACGCCAAGGCCGAGCGAACCGATCGCGGCGGGCATCATGAACCGGTGGACCATCGCGCCATGGCCGAGCGCGATCGCGCCCAACAGGATCGCCAGCACCAGGCCGACCTCATGGAACAGCGGGCTTTCGAAAATGCCCCCGGCGCTGGCCAATACGCCCAGCACGACGGCGGTAACGAAGCAATGCGCGACGCAGAGCCCCGATAGCGCCATCGCAATGCGATCGACGCGACCGGTCAACAGGGATTGGCGAAGGGTCGAGGACATGGACACCACATAGGCCAAGCCAGCGTAGGTTACAACATTACATCGACATTTTTTGTGAAAGCTCGCCGGGCGGTTCAGGCGGCGAGGCGCAGGCAGTTCCGGCCGCTATGTTTTGCGCGGTAGAGTGCCTTATCCGCCGCTTCGAGCATCGCCGATCGCGTGGACGTGTCATCCAGTTCGACCAGGCCCGCGCTAAAGGTGATGCCGATATGTTTGCCACAGGACACCGGGATCGGATCGAGCAATAGCGCGCGCAGACGTTCGCAGAGCAGACTTGCCCGATCGATGTCGCTGTCCGGCAGCAATATCGCGAACTCCTCGCCGCCCAACCGGCCTATACTGTCCTGGGCAGAAAGCCCCGGCGTCAACCGATCGACAAAGGCGGTCAGCACTTCATCGCCGACACCATGACCATGAACGTCGTTGACCGCCTTGAAATGGTCGATGTCGATCAGCAGCAGGCTGGACCGGACGCCATGCCGGGTCCGCAATATCTCGGCTTCCAGCTTTTCGAGGAAGGCGCGGCGACTATCCGCCCCCGTCAGCGAATCGCGGGCTGCGACTTGTTGCAGCGCGCGCTGCCGCGCCTTGTGGCGGGACATGTCGCGGATCGTGCTGATGACGCCGCTGGGCTGCCCCCGTTCGTCGACCACCGCGCGTGTGACCATTTCGCACCATTCCATGGCACCGATCGACAGGAGCGGCCGGAACTCGACCGTGTGGATCGACCCAGGGCGCATCAGGGCGCGACGATGGGCGGCGATCACCTGTGGCCGATCCTGCGGATCGACCAGATCGGCGGCGGATTGGCCGATCAGCAATTCCGGGGCGCAACCGACCTGTTCGAAGGCCGAGGGCGAAGCATAGTCGATTATGCCGGTGACGCCGATGTTCAGCACCACGTCGCCGCTATGTTCGGCGATCGCCCGGTAACGTGCTTCGCTTTCCCGCAACAGTTGGAACAAGCGCCGGCGTCCGTTCAATTCGGCGGCGACCGGCATCGACAGCAGGAAACTGAGCGCCAGATAGAATTGGAACGCCTGGATGCGCGCGCCCATATCGGCGGACACGATCGTCAACGGCCCCCCGCCCGACAGCGTGGCCGTGCCACCGACCAGCGCCAGGATCACGATCGAGGCCGCGGCACCCATATGTCCGACGCGAAAGGCGATCAGGACGAGCGGCAGGAGCGGCGCGAACAGCATCGGATACCGCGCCCAGTAAAAGATATGGACGATGATCAGGGTGAACAGCGCCAAGATGAGGACGGCCTCGATCTTTTCCGCCCTCGACTTGTCCCGCCGCCAGCGGCGCAACTCGCCTTGCATCAGCATCACCAATATCGGCGCGCAGATCAGCCCGCCCAGCGCATGGCCGG
The DNA here is from genome assembly GCF_002312805.1 of Sphingobium sp. D43FB. GTDB lineage: Bacteria > Pseudomonadota > Alphaproteobacteria > Sphingomonadales > Sphingomonadaceae > Sphingobium. The sequence goes on from NZ_NMUA01000002.1 coordinate 157,065, forward strand.
TATACCATTGGACCCACGACGCGCCGAACGACACCGGCGTCAACAACGACGCGACCGCCGCCGCCGGGATGCCCGTGATGACGTCGGCCACTGCGCACAAAGCCAGGATGAAGATCATCAACGGCCGGGTGGCGCCGATCGTCGGCCGATCCGACAGGAAATGACGGCAGATCAACGCCACGATCAACGCTTCGGCCATGTTGATGACCGCCATTGGGATCGCCGCCAGCGGCCCCATGCCGAACAGGCTGGTAGAAAGGGCGCTCGCTATGGCGCAGGTCAGAATGATGGGGGGCCAGCGCCGGACCCGCGTGGTCAGCAGCTTGGCCATCACATAGGCGTTCGCACCCCAGATGAACGCCAGACCGCCCTCGAAGCGCGACAATAGCAAAGCAAAAGTCGCCGCGACAAAGTAAAGGCTGCCGGTCAGAACCAGCGAAAGCAAGGCGCGGGATAGTCGAGAAGTGGAACGTTGCATGTTCCAACCTGGGATAGAGCGATATCGTTAAAATTTGCTCACGGCTCCTTTTGTCCAACAAAAGTCAAAGAAAACCCCCGGCGCGCAAACACCGGGGGAAGACTGGACGGGCGCTATCAGACCGGCTGTCAGGCGGATGCGTCGGCCAGGGTCTGATCGGTGGGAGCGGAGATGGACGGGTTGCGGTCCTTGATCGCCGCACGTGCCGATCGCACGCCTGCGCCATAGTCGGGGTGGACTTGATCGAACAGCTTGCACTGACGCTCTTCGATGAAGTCGGGGATGTCGCCCATGGCCGCGGCGATATTGGCAAACAGGCGGGCCTTTTGCCCTTCGTCGAACAAGTTGAACAGCGCGCGAGGCTGGACGAAATCATCATTGCCCTCGCGGTGGTTCCACCGATCGGCGTCGCCCGATATTTTGAGCGGCGGCTCGTCGAAGCGATGATCCTCGACCGGCCCGCCAAAGCTGTTCGGCTCATAATAGGCCGCCGGATTGGGATTGTTGGGGAAGAAACGCATCGCCCCATCCTTGTGATAATGGTTCACCGGACAGTGCGGCGCATTGATCGGCAACGCTTCATAATGGGTGCCGATGCGATGGCGATGGGCGTCGGCATAGGCGAAGATACGCGCCTGGAGCATCTTGTCGGGCGAAAAGCCGATACCCGGCACGATGTTGGACGGGCTGAACGCCGCCTGTTCGATTTCCGCGAAATAATTGTCGGGGTTGCGGTTCAACTCCATCACGCCGATGTCGATCGGCGGATAGTCCGCATGGGGCCAAACCTTCGTCAGGTCGAACGGGTTGTAGGACGTCTTGTCGGCGTCCGCTTCCGGCATGATCTGGACCTGCATCTTCCATTTGGGGAAATTGCCGGTCTCGATCGCCTCGAACAGATCCTCCTGCGTGGATTCGCGGGTGCGGCCGACGACTTGTGCCGCTTCCTCATTGGTCCAATGACGGTGACCCTGCATCGTCTTGAAATGGAATTTCACCCAGAAGCGCTCGCCTGCATCGTTGATCAGCGCAAAGGTGTGGCTGCCATAGCCGTTAATGTGCCGTATGTCGGTGGGCAGACCACGGTCGGACATCAGGATCGTCACCTGGTGCAGCGATTCGGGCGATAACGACCAGAAATCCCACATCGCGGTGGGTGACCGCAAGTTCGTGCGGGGATGACGCTTTTGCGTGTGGATGAAGTCGGGGAATTTCAGCGGATCGCGCACGAAGAAGACCGGCGTATTGTTACCGACCAGATCCCAATTGCCTTCGGGCGTATAGAATTTCAGCGCAAAGCCGCGCACGTCGCGTTCAGCGTCGGCGGCGCCCGCTTCGCCCGCCACGGTGGAGCAGCGCAGGATCATCGGCGTCTGCGCGCCGGGTTGTAGCACCTTGGCCTTGGTATATTTGGAAATGTCACCGGTGATCGTCAACACGCCATGCGCGCCCCACCCCTTGGCATGCACGACTCGCTCCGGCACCCGTTCGCGATTCTGGTGGGCCAGCTTCTCGATCAATTGATAGTCCTGCAGCAGCAAGGGGCCGCGCGGCCCTGCAGACAGGCTATTTTGATTGTCGGCGATCGGCGCACCCGCGCTGGTGGTCATGGTCGGCTTGTCGGCCATCATCATTCTCCTCATCTTGGATGAGGGGAGAATAGGCCCGAATGGCATTTCGACAAAACAGTATATACCGCGCTCGATGATCGATTTTACCGATCAACAAAAGCGCTATGCGCTTTTAGCCATGCACCCGAATGGTCAGGCTTTCTCCAGCGTGCATTGCAACGGATGCTGGTTCTGCCGGGCGAAATCCATCACCTGGTTGACCTTGGTCTCTGCAACTTCGTAGCTGAAAATGCCGCATACGCCGACGCCGCGTTGATGGACGTGCAGCATGACGCGGGTCGCCTGCTCCATGTCCATGCGGAAGAAATGCTGGAGAACGTGGACGACGAATTCCATCGGGGTGTAATCGTCGTTGAGCATCAGCACCTTGTAAAGCGAAGGCTTTTTGGTGCGCGTACGGGTGCGGGTCGCGATGCCGACGCTGGGGCCGCCAGGGCCTTCGCCTTGGTCGTCCTGGTCCTGACCCGCCATTGTCGCAGGGTCGGCATAGGCTGAGGTGATGCTGTTCATGATGCTGCAGAATATGGCGATTTGTCCGGCCATGGCAAGGGGCCGATGGGGCAGGACGGTGCAGCAGAGCGGATTTCAGCGTTAACGCAAAGGGGCGCCCTTCCCATCGGGGAAGAGCGCCCTTTCAACTACAGGCAGGAAAGCGCGGGCGCTTAAGCGGCCAGCGACTTCACCTTGTCGGTGACGAGCGTCACGCGCGCGGTCAGCGGCTGGGCGATGTCGCCAGCAACCTTCATCATCGCTTCGCTGTTCTTCGCGGCTTCCTTGGTGAATTCGTCGAAGCTGCTGGAGAACATCTGGCTCTGCAGCTGGAAGAATTCGGTCGGCGTCTTGACGGTCGCGAAGCTCTTGAGGGCGGCGGTAGCCTTCTCGAAATTCTTGCGGCTGTAGTCGACGGCTTCCTGGCTCATCGTTTCCATGGCCTTGGCAGCGATCTTGCTCGATTCGACCATGGCTTCGACATTGCCCTTGGCGATGTCGCTCATTTCTTCGATCGCCTTGGTCGACTTCTCGACGCTGGCCTTCGCCTTTTCATTCATGTCGGCATAGGCGGTTTCGAGCTTGGCCTTGGTGTCCTCGGCGAACTTCTTTCCGGTTTCCATCACGTCGTTCATGATCTTCGTTCCTTCTGTTGCCGGCAGCGGCAGGGTTGCGGTCGTCTTGGCCTTTTCGTCGAGGCTCTTTGGTGTCTCAGCTTCGGGGGCCGCCTCAGCGGCCACTTCCGTATCGGGTTCGGGCATGGCATCGACGGCCGTCGTTGCAGCGACGATCGCCGCGGGACTGGCATCTGTTGCCTTCACCGATTTGGCGGATGGATTGGCATCCATCGCAGGCACGGATTTGGCGGACGGATTGGCGTCCATTGCGGGGACCGATTTAGCCGATGGATTGGCGTCCATCGCCGGAACGCTCGATGCCGCCTTGCGCGGGGCAGGTTTCCGAACGGCCGGTGCAGGCTCGATCGCCGCCTCAGCCGCTTTCAATGCTTCGCTTGCCGATAATGTCGCCGAGTCGCGTTTACCGGGCTGGGCATTGCGTCCGGTCTTTGGGGTAACAGCCATGACCATCCTCCGTTTGTTGCACTGCACAATAAGCCTGCGAATAAGAAATTGCAAGATTTATTGTGCAGTGCAACAAAAGTGCCATCTGCGGCCTGTCGCATACCGCGAACGGCTCGCCGCAGCGTGGTGAAGGGCGTGCTTATTCGCCTTTCACATAGCGCCCTGGCGCATCTTCGATCGCCTTGAGCCGCCCCTTGCCTGGCTGGCGCGCGCCCTTGACCGCGACGGTGCGCGAATCGATCGTTTCGAGCCAGCCGCGCCAGTCCGGCCACCAGCTTCCTTTGGTTTCCTTGGCCTGCGCGACGAAGGCGTCGAGCGTCGGCTGGGCCTCGTCGCAGACCCAATATTGATATTTGTTGGCGGCAGGCGGATTGATGACGCCAGCAATATGCCCGGATCCTGCCAGCACGAAGCGGATCGGGCCGGACAGATTTTCAGTCAGCTTCCAGACGCTTTCCAGCGGCGCGATATGATCTTCCTTGCCAGCCTGAACATAAGCGGGCGTCTGCACCGTCTTGAGGTCGATCGGCGTGCCATCGACACTGATTGCGCCGGGGGTCACCAACAGATTGTCGCGATAGAGCTGGGTCAGATAGTCGCGATGCCAGCGCGCGGGCAGGTTGGTGGTGTCGCCATTCCAGTAGAGCAGGTCGAACGGCGGATAATCCTGCCCCAACAGATAGTTATTGACGACATAGTTCCAGATCAGGTCGCGCCCGCGCAGGAGGTTGAAGGTCAGCGCCATGTAGCGCCCGTCAAGGAAACCGCCGGTCGATAATTTGTCCACCAGCTTCATCTGTTCATCGTCCACGAACAGGGTCAGGTCGCCTGCCTTGCTGAAATCGACCTGGGCGGTGAAGAAAGTCGCGCTCGCCACCTTGTCCGCCTCGCCCCGTGCCGCCAGCAGCGCCAGCGTCGCCGCCAACGTGGTGCCCGCCACGCAATAGCCGATCGTATGGACGCTCTTGACCTTGAGCAGGCCTCGCACCGTGTCGATCGCATCGACTTGGCCGCGCAGGATATAATCGTCCCAGGTCAGATCCTTCATCGAGGCATCGGCGGATTTCCACGACACCAGGAAGACGCTGATCCCCTGATCCACGGCCCATTTGACGAAGCTTTTTTGTGGGGACAGGTCGAGAATATAGAAACGGTTGATCCACGGCGGGAAAATGATCAGCGGGGTCTCCAGCACCGTGTCCGTCGATGGCGCATAATGGATCAATTGGTAGAGCGGGGTTTCATGGATGACCTTGCCCGGCGTCGCGGCGATATTGCGGCCCAGTTCGAACTGGGTGCCGTCGGTGTGGGTCAGTTGCCCCTTTTCCATGTCGGCTAGCATATGCTGCAGGCCCTTGACCAGATTCTCGCCGCCGCTTTCGATCGTCTTCTGGACAACCGCCGGATTGGTCAGCGGAAAGTTGGAGGGCGACAGCGCATCGAGCATGCCCCCGGTCGCAAAGCGCAGCTTGGCCTTCTGCTTGGGGTCCACGCCATCCACCGCATCGGCCAATTGGGTCATATAGTCCGATACCAGCAGATAGCTCTGCCGGATGATGTCGTAGAAGGGATTTTGCGTCCAGGCCGGGTCGGCGAAGCGGCGGTCCTTGCGCGCGGCGGGGCTGTCGGCCGGAACGGGGGCTGGTTCATCTCGCCACATGCCGCCCGAATCGATGAAGCGTTGCCACATTGCCAGCCCTTCGTCGGCAAAGCTCGATTGAATGCGCGCCACGGTTTGCGGATCGAAAGGCAGCGTCATGCCCGACGCGCCTGCCGCCTGCTCCAGCATCAATTGCTGGGCGCGACCGATCGCATGCGTCCATTGCTGCATCTGGTCCAGCGTCGGCAGATGCGGCTCCATGACATCAGCTTTATCCATGGCCACTCTCCTCTTCCTGGCATCAATTCATCGCGCCGCTTTTTCTGGCGTGGCGCAGGCTGGCCGGTTATAGCCAGATTGTGACGCGACAACGGCGTGCGCCGCACTATTCCCTACCGAGAGCTTTCAGGAAAGCCCCTATAATGTCCGAAGAATTCTACCGCATGAAGCGCCTGCCCCCTTATGTCATCGCCGAAGTCAATGCGATGCGGGCGGCGGCACGCGCGGCGGGGGAGGATATTATCGACCTTGGCATGGGCAATCCCGACCTGCCGCCGCCGCCGCATGTCATCGACAAGTTGATCGAGGTGGTGCGCAAGCCCGACGCCCATGGCTATTCCCAGTCCAAGGGCATTCCCGGCCTTCGCAAGGCACAGGCCAATTATTATGGTCGCCGCTTCGGCGTCGATGTCGACCCGGAAACCGAAGTCGTCGTGACCATGGGGTCGAAGGAAGGGCTGGCGAGCCTCGCCACCGCGATCACCGCGCCGGGCGATGTCGTACTGGCCCCCAACCCTAGCTATCCGATCCATATGTTCGGCTTCATCCTGGCGGGCGCTACGATCCGGTCGGTGCCGACCACGCCGGATGAGAATTATTTTCGCTCGCTCGACCGGGCGATGGCCTTCACCGTGCCGCGCCCGTCGATCCTGGTCGTCAATTATCCGTCCAACCCGACCGCCGAGACGGTGGACTTGGCCTTTTACGAGCGGCTCGTTGCCTGGGCGAAGGAGAATAAGGTCTGGATCTTGTCCGACCTTGCCTATTCCGAACTTTATTATGACGGCAAACCGACGCCCTCGATCCTGCAGGTGCCGGGCGCGAAGGACATCGCAGTCGAGTTCACCTCGCTCAGCAAAACCTATTCCATGGCGGGCTGGCGGATCGGCTTTGCGGTCGGCAACAAACAGTTGATAGCGGCGATGAGCCGGGTGAAATCCTATTTGGACTATGGCGCGTTCACACCGATTCAGGCAGCGGCTTGCGCAGCGCTCAACGGGCCGCAGGATATCGTCGCAAAGAACCGCGAGCTTTATCACAAGCGCCGCGACGTGCTGGTGGAAAGTTTCGGCCGCGCCGGATGGGACATCCCTGCCCCGCCCGCCTCCATGTTCGCCTGGGCACCGCTGCCGCCTGCGCTCAAAGAGATGGGGAGCCTCGAATTTTCCAAGCAATTGCTCACCCATGCCAAGGTCGCGGTCGCGCCAGGCGTGGGTTATGGCGAGGATGGCGAAGGCTATGTCCGCATCGCCCTGGTGGAGAATGAGCAGCGGTTGCGGCAGGCCGCGCGCAACGTGAAGAAATATCTCCAGTCGATGGGTATCAACACGCCCGCTAAGGGCGCAGCCTGATCAACAGGCGAACAGGAGCGTGATGAGCGGCTTTATTTCCCTGCCCCAGGTTTCGCAGGTCGCCCAGACGATCCAGCTGGCCGTGGCACCTGTGTTTCTGCTCGCCGGGATCGGCGCATTCCTCAACGTTTGCGCCGCGCGTCTGGCGCGCGTCATTGATCGGGCGCGGGTCGTCGAAAAGGCCGTGATGGTGTCGCGTGGCGAGGAACATGACCGGTTGGTCGGCGAAATTCGTGTACTCGACCGGCGGATGAGCGTGGTCAACGGCGCGATTTTCCTGTGCGTGGCGTCGGGTTGCGCCATCTGCCTGGTCGTGATCCTGCTGTTCGCCTCCGAACTGGTCGATGCCCATCTCGGCACGGCGATTGCCATCCTGTTCATTCTGGCGATGCTGTTGCAGGCAGCGGCATTCGGCACCTTCATTCAGGAAATCCGGCTGGCCGCTCGCACCATCCATATCCGCAACGAAGTCCTCTATCACAAGGCCGAGGCGGAGGAAGAAAACGCGGCATGACCCGCTTCACCGTCAATGACCGGCCCGTACAATATCGCATGGACCCGGAAACGCCGCTGCTTTGGGCGTTGCGCGATGCGTCGAACCTGACCGGCACCAAATATGGCTGCGGCACCGGCGATTGCGGTGCCTGCACGGTGGACATCGACGGCGAAGCGGTCCGGTCCTGCCAGGTCACGATCGGCAAGACCGAAGGGCGGTTCGTCACGACGATCGAGGCGCTGTCGCCCGATCGCGGCCATCCGCTGCAACAAGCGTTCGCCGCCGACAATGTATCGCAATGCGGCTATTGCATTCCCGGCATGATCATGGCCGCGTCGGTGCTGCTGCGCCGGAGCAATGACCCCAGCGATGAGGATATCGACGCCGCGATCACCAATATCTGCCGATGCGGCATCTATCCCCGGTTGCGTGGCGCGATCAAAAGGGCGGGACGAATCATGCGCGGGGAAGAACGGGTTGCCGCCGCGCCGCCGCCCGGCATCACCCCGGAAAATGCTTCGAAGACGGTGCCAGCGCTCGGAAAACCCTGACTGCTTAGTCGGACGGCGCGATCATCGGTCCCAAGGCCTGAGCGAGCGTCGTGCCCGAATAGGGTTTCTTGACCAGCACGATATGCGCGAACCGTTCGGGCAATTCCAGTCCGTCGCCATAGCCGGTGGCAAAGAGGAAGGGGATGCCCTTCTGTGTCAGCAGGTCCGCCACCGGCAGGCTGGTTTCGTGGCCGAGATTGAAGTCCAACACCGCCAGGTCGATCGACTGGACCATGATCGCTTCCTGGGCGCGACCGACGCTGGCGACGGTCGAGACGTCGGCCCCCAGATCGCGCAGCGCATCCTCGCCATCCATGGCGATGATCATATTATCCTCGACCAGCAGGACGTTGCGGCCACGCAGCAGGCCGGGCGTCACGGCTGTTGCCGGCTTTGCCCGATCCCGCGACACGGCTTCGGGCAGGACCGAGACGATATGCCGCGAGGGAATGCAGAAATGCGCTTGGATCCCGGCCAGCCGGTAGTTGATTTCGGCATGTCCCTCCAGATCATAGGGGATGGAGCGTTCGATGACGGTCGAGCCGAAACCCCGGCGCGTCGGCGCGACCACGGCGGGGCCACCGCTTTCAGTCCAGTCCAGCAGCAGGCTGCCATCCTCGTCCACGCGCCAGTCGATCGTCACGGTGCCGCTGTCCGACAGCGCACCATATTTGGCGGCATTGGTCAGCATTTCATGGATGACCAGCGCCATGACGGTGAAACAGCCGGGCGTCAGCAACACATTAGGACCGGACAATTGCACCCGGTCGCGGCGCTCGCCCAGATAGGCGCCTGCTTCCACCTCTATGAGGTCGTACAGGCGCGCAGGGCTCCAGCGATCAGCGGTGATCTGATCATGCGCCCGCGCAAGCGCATGGACGCGGCTTTCGAGCGTACCGATAAATTCCTCGACCGTCGCCGCACTATCACGGGTCTGCGACAACAGGCCGCGGATCAGCGAAAGGATGTTGCGGACACGGTGATTGAGTTCCGCGATCAGCAATTCCTGCTTCTCGTTGGCGCGCTGCCGTTCCTGATCCGCCGAATCGGAGAGGCGCAGAACGACTTCGAGCAGGGCGGTGCGCAGCGCTTCTGCCACACGCAATTCGGCAGGGGCAAAGGGCAGCGCTACGCCCTTGACCAGCTGCGACCAGCTTTCGAAGCTCTTGCGCGGGGTCAGGCGCGGGCCGTTGGGGCCATATTCGATATGCTTGTCCTGCTGCCCGGCCCAGCGCACCGAGCGCAGCTGTTCGGCCCGGAACAGCACGACATAATCGCGCGGACGACGCGACAGCGGGATCGCCAGCAGTCCGGCTGCGCGGTCGGCATAATCGGCCGCACCCGGCAGCACCGCAGAAAGATTGTCCGTGGTATAGATTTGGCTGGCCGCCACGCGATTGAGCATCGTGACGATGGCCGAGAAGGCCGCAGGATCGGGCGTCAGGCCGGAAAAGGTCATCTGCCCGTCGATATAGATGCCCACGCCATCGGCCGGAATCGTGTCGAAAATGATGTCGCCAAGCCAGCGGGCATTGGACAGCAGGTCATGATCCTGCGCGACGGCAGCCATCAACCGGTCGGCCACCTGCCGCGCTTTGCCCTCATAGGTGGCCGTTTCGGCACGCTCGCGACTTTCGAGCATCATCGAGAAGATCTGGCCGAACAATTCGGCCGCGCTGCGCTGCGCGAAAGTCGGCAGGCGGGGCGCATAATGGTGGCAGGCAAACAGCCCCCATAATTTGCCTTCGACGATGATCGAGATGGAGAGCGATGCCCCCACCCCCATATTGCCGAGATATTCGATGTGGATCGGCGACACGGCGCGGGTGAGGCACAGCGACATGTCGAGCGCCGCTCCGGTGGGATCGAGCGCAGGCACCACCGGAACCGGCACGGCCTTCACATCGGCGATCACGCGGAAGATATTGCGCAGATAGAGGGCGCGGGCCTGCACCGGAATATCCGATGCGGGGTAATGGAGGCCATAAAAACTATCGACACCAGAGCGCAGCGCTTCGGCGACCACCTCGCCGTCGCCGCCCTCCGCAAAGCGATAGACCATGACCCGGTCGAAACCGGTCAGCGCCCGCACCTGCCGCGCGCCATCGCGCAGGAACGGGGCCATGCCCTCCACCTGCGCCAGCCGGGAGACCATCGAGCGGACGATGCTGCTTGCCTCCATCTCGTCATGGGAAGCGGGTTCGCCCTCGATCACAACCAACTGCCCGGAAAAATGCACGGCGATGTCGAACGCCGGGCCACCGTCCATCAGCGCCAGAGAGAAGATACGCTCGACCGAATCGGGACCGCGCAGCAGGGTGATGCGGTTGCGCAGCATATGGATCGCATCGGCGGAAAAGACCGCACTGATCGGCTGGCCGAGCAAGGCTTCGGGTTCATGGCCGATGAAGGCGGCACTATTGGCCGATACGCGCGACACCAGCCAGTCGGCAGTCAGCGCGATCAGAAAACCGAACGGCTGGATCGTGCCAAGGACATGGATCGGCTCGCGATCGCAATTGGTAAGGTCGACGGCGAAGCCAGTCGCTCCGTCGACATCAGCCATGCGCAGCCGCTCGCTCTGCCGTGCCCGCTTGCGAGAAGAGGGCGAAGGCCGCCTGGGCACCCTGCACGGCGTCGTCCAGCCAGCCTTCGCCGCCTTCCGCACCAGCGCTATCGAGCGCGTGCTGGAAGGCAATCCATTCGCCCTTGCCATGGACCGCCGAGAGATAGGCAGTGGGCAGATCGGGTGCGACCTTGCGCGCCAACATGGCACCGCCAAGCCGCGAGCCTTCGAGCGCGTAGAGCAGCCCCCAGCGATAGCCCTCGCTGGCACGATCCTCCAGCGGCAGGGGCGCGGGCATGGCCTGTCCCAGTGCCGCGATGTCGGACGCCAACAGCGGCAGGCGGGGCACCGACGGCCGTGCAACCGGCTCCAGCGCACCCAAAGCGCGGGCATGGGCCGTCAGAAAGCGGCGATAGCTGTCGGGCGAATCCATCGCATGATCAGCAAACAACGCATCGACCTGTCGATGATTGTCTGTCGTTGCGTCGCGCAAGGCCAGGCGGATTGCGCCAACATGGGGGGATTTTTTCACGGCGCAGTCCTATAGCGAGTTCGTGACCGCTGCACTGATCTGGATCAGCTTTTATGCTTGCACAGCACATATCGAACATCGGGCACGCGATATTTATCATGATCGCAAGATGAACCATAGTCCATGTTCACCATCGTCCAATGCTTTCAAATGGCTGACGAACGGGTTCAGACTTGCGACACGCCGAATGGCATAGTCGTACACCATCAGGGCGCAATGTGTGCCCGCATGAAGAAAGTCCGAACCATGTTCAGGAAGATGATGCTGGCGGGGTTGATGAGCGCGACATTGCTGAGCGGCATCGCGCCTGCCTATGCACAAAGTGAGCCGCGCGACCGTGGCAATCGCAGCGAGCGGATGCAACGGCCTGATCGTGGTGCGGGCGAACAGCGGGGCAATCGCATGGTTCGGCCGCAAGGCGAGCAATCCTACCGCTGGCAGCAGCGCGGGAATGTAAGCGCGCAAGGGCAACCACAGATACAGCGTCCGGCCCAGGCACCAAGGCCCGCCGTCGGGATGGCACCCTATCGCCCCGACATGCGCGATCAGCGCCGTGCCGACCCGCGCGTGCGCGCCACGCCTGATCGCAACCTGCCCAACCGGGTCGTGACCACACCTGGCCAACGCGACGGATGGCAGGACCGACGCGAGGAACGGCGAGACGATCGCCGGGATGTCCGCGCAGACCGCCGGGATGGACGGCAGGACTGGCGTAATGATCGACGCGACGATCGCCGTGATGATCGACAGGATCGGCGCGACGACCGCAGGGACGATCGGCGCGACGACCAGCGGTGGAACAATAACCGTGGCTGGGTAGCGGGCGTCGGCAACAATAATTGGAACAATGGCCGCCGCTATGACGATCGCGCGCGCTGGAGCAACCAGAGGCGCTGGGACAATGGCTGGCGGCAGGATCGGCGCTATGACTGGAACAGCTATCGCAGCCGCAATGGCAACCAATTCCGCATGGGCCGCTATTATGCCCCGCGTGGGTGGGACTATGGCTATCGTCGCTTTTCGGTCGGGATCACCCTGTCCAGCCTGCTCTATGCCAATAATTATTGGCTGAACGATCCCTATGCCTATCGCCTGCCGCCTGCCTACGGCACGCTGCGCTGGGTCCGCTATTATGACGACGCCATGCTGGTGGATGTTCGCGATGGCTATGTCGTCGATGTGATCCACGGGTTCTTCTGGTGACGTGACGATACTTCCTGAACTGGCCTTCAGGAACCCCTGACCCCGGAGCGGCAACGCTTCGGGGTCTTTTCATGCGCCTGCGGTCTGTGGCAGGAAGCCCCAATGACGGACATAGTGGATGATGGCGGCATTGCCTCCCCTGCGCGCGCACAGATCGGTGCGGGCGTGCGCGCTCGGCTGGAGCGCAACCCGATGGTCAGCCGCATCGACAGCGACCGGATCGACATCTTCGGACGCCACGGTTTTCTGAGCAGCGCGGAATGTGCGGGTCTCCGCGCGATCATCGACGCAGGCGCGCAGCCATCGACATTGTTTTCGGGCAGCGCGAATGCGGACTATCGCACCAGCCATAGCTGTAATCTCGACCCCTTCGACGACTTGGTCCGAACGGTCAGCGATCGGATCTGCGCCTTGACCGGCTTGCCCGCCGATCATGGCGAAACCTTGCAAGGCCAGCGCTATGCGGCGGGGCAGGAATATAAGGTTCATTGCGACTATTTTCCGGTCACCGCCGATTATTGGCAGCGGATGCGCAAGAGCGGCGGACAGCGTAGTTGGACCGCCATGATCTATCTGTCGGACGTGGAAGCGGGCGGCGAGACGCATTTCCCGCATTGCGAATTCATGGTGCCGCCGGTTGAGGGCATGTTGCTGGCATGGGACAATATGGACCGGACAGGCGCGCCCAACGCCATGAGCCTGCACGCCGCGCGTCCCGTGGAAGCTGGCACCAAATATGTCGTGACCAAATGGTTTCGCGAGCATCGCTGGGGCACGGGATGACAGTTACAATTTGCGACATAAATGACTGAAAACTGACAGACGCATTCGCGCATCGTTCAGCCGCGGAGCGGCATATCTCTGTGTGTTGGCAGCGGAACCGGACCTTTTCCTCTCGGTTGAGCCGCCAGACACAATGGAGACGAGATATGCGTAAACTGATCATCCTGGGCCTGCTGGCCGCAACGGTTGCGCCGAGCGTTGGATCGGCGCAGTCCGCCCGCGAAGTCCGCCAAAGCCAGCGCGAACTGCGCGAAGAGCAGCGCGATCTGCGCCAGGCGCAGCGCTATGGCGACCGCCGCGATGTGCGCGATGAACGACGCGACGTGCGCGAGGCGCGCCGCGAAGTACGCGAAGACTGGCGCGACTATCGCCGCAGCCATCGCAGCGTCTATCGCGCCGGCAACTGGCGCGCCCCCTTCCGCTACAATCAGTGGAATGCAGGCGCGCAGCTTCGCCCGGCCTATTACAACTCGCGCTATTATATCAGCGACCCCTATCGCTATCGCCTGCCCCGTCCGGGCATGAACCAGCGCTGGGTCCGGCATTATAACGATGTGATGCTGGTGAATGTGCGCAATGGTCGCGTGATCCAGGTGCATCGCGGCTTCTTCTGGTAAGAGTCCGCCGACAGGAGAACGGCCCCAACGCACAAGCGTTGGGGCCGTTTCTCTGGTTTCATCCCTTGGCCGCGCTGCCCGTTGCCGGGCAGGCGCGGCCGATGGCACGCAGGGCGCGCCATCAGTCCGAAAGGGGGGTGGACTGACCCGCAAACGGCTTGTCCGGGCAAATGTTCCAGCGCGAAGCGCTGCCTTTACGCCGCCAGCGCTTCCGCAATCAGAGCGCGGCTGTTGGCGATGCCGTAAAGCGCGATAAAGCTGCCCATGCGCGGCCCCTGATCCGCGCCGAGCAGCGTCTGGTAGAGCGCTTTGAACCAGTCGCGCAGTTCAGCGAAACCGAACGCCTCGTCCTTGCCGATGGCATAGACGATATTCTGGATATCCTCGGCCGATGCGCCTTCCGGCAGCGCGGCAAGTTCCGCATCCAGCCTGCGCAGAGCCGCCGCCTCATGCTCGTCGGGCGCGCGACGTTGCAGCGTGGGGGCCACGAAATCGCGATGATAGGCCAGAGCATGGCCGATCAGCGCGTCCAATTCCGGGTAGGTTTCCGCATTGGCATCAGCGACGTAATTTTTGAGATAGGCCCAAACCTGATCGCGGCTGGCATCCCCCATCACGCCGACAAGGTTCAGCAACAGGCCGAAAGTCACTGGCAGCGTGCCGTCCGGCAGCTTGCCATCATGCACATGATGGACCGGGTTGCCGAGCTGCTGCTCGATCGCCTGGTTGGCATAATTGCCGCGAAACTGCCAATATTCATCGACCGCGCGCGGGATGACGCCCATGTGCAACTGCTTCGCCTTCTTCGGCTCGCGATAGGCATAGAAAGCCAGGCTTTCCTGCGGACCATAGGTCAGCCATTGTTCAAGGCTGAGGCCATTGCCCTTAGACTTGGAGATTTTCTCGCCCTTTTCGTCGAGGAACATCTCGTAATTGAAGCCTTCGGGCGGCCGTGCGCCGAGCGCGCGGCAGATTTTGGACGATTGGGTCACCGAATCGATCAGATCCTTGCCCGCCATCTCATAATCGACGCCCAGCGCGACCCAGCGCATCGCCCAGTCGACCTTCCATTGCAGCTTGGCTGCCCCGGACAGGATCGATTGTTCGATCATCTCGCCCTCATCCTCGAAACGGATGAGGCCAGCGTCGGCGTCGATCACCTCGACCGGCACCTGCAGGACGATGCCGCTCTTGGGGCTGATCGGCAGCACCGGCGAATAAGTTGCCTGCCGTTCCTTGCGCAGGGTCGGCAGCATGATGTCCATGATGGCCTGATAATGGCGCAGGACATTTTTGAGCGCATCGTCGAACGCACCCGCCTGATACCGGTCGGTGGCGGACACGAATTCATAATCGAATCCGAAACGGTCCAGAAACTCCCGCAGCATCGCATTATTGTGGTGCGCGAAACTTTCGAACTTTTCGAACGGATCGGGCACCTGTGTCAGCGGCTTGCCCAGATGCTGCGTCAACATCGCCTGGTTGGGCACATTGTCGGGCACCTTGCGCAGCCCGTCCATATCGTCGCTGAACGCGATCAGCCGGGTCGGCACATCCGACAGCGCATGCCAAGCATTGCGGACCATGGTGGTGCGCAGCACTTCGTTGAACGTACCGATATGCGGCAGGCCCGATGGACCATAGCCGGTTTCGAACAGGATATGTCCCTTGGCCGGAACGCCGCCGTCCGGCCCATGGGGCGGATAGCGTTTGAGCAGCTTGCGCGCTTCTTCATAGGGCCAGGCCTTGGCCGCCTGCGCGGCGGTACGGAGCGTGTCGGATACGGTCATGCCCGGCCTCTACCGCCCCGCCCCGCGAAAGGGAACGGCTTTTGCTGACAATCCCCGTTAGGAATTGGCCGTCTTTGCCTTTCATTAACCTTGAATGTTGATAATGGCTGCGGTGATTGGAGGCGATATGCAGATCAAGCGCAGCCGTGAGCGCATCTCCGTCGAGATCCCCATCGTCGTCACGACGGTGCTCGACAGCTTGCGCGGCGTGATCGTCGACTTGAGCGAAGGCGGTGCCCAGGTCGTTGGCTGCACGCTCCCCCCGAAATCCCAGTGCCAGCTCGACTTGGATGGCTATAGCGTGTTCGGCACCGTTCGCTGGTCCGAAGAGGACCGGATGGGCATTCGCTTTCCCTACGAATTGACCGAGGGGCCGCTGTTCGAAAAGCTAGAAGCGGTAAAGGCAGCCCGCCGTGCGCCACTCCCCTTTCAACCACGCCCGCAATCCATGGGCATGGGGGGTGGCGGATTTGGCCGCCGTACAGGCTGAAAGCCAACCAAAACAGGTTTTCCTTTTGTTCCTGTTCGCCTAAGCCGGGCAGGTGATCGACCCCGCCGACCTTCCCGCCCTTCACGCCAGCCATGGCGGCATCTGGTTGCGCGATAGCGGCCGCACGCAGGGGCTCGCCAAGGGACGAGCGATCGCCCGCGCGGCCGAAACCCCCGTGCTGCTGCTCAATGCACCTTTGACCGGCCAGCGGCTCGGCTATCCCGAATTGAACGGCCTCGACCTGCTGGAATTATGGGCTTTTCTCCACCCCGCCCGCTTTCTGGTGCCCACACCCAAGGGGCTGGCGGCGGCGCTCAATTTGGCGGTTCCGGCCAGCGAAGGCGACATTCCCGGCCTGCTGCAACAAGCGGCACAAGTGATGCTCGATCGGCTGGGATCGACCGACTGGACCGAGCGCGAAGGCGGCTGGACCGCAGCGCAATCGCTGCACCGGTTGCGCTGGACCTGGGCACCGCTGGTCGCGCCGCGCATCGCCAAGCCCAAGGAAGCCGAACGCTGGCTCTTTTCCAAATTGCCCGAATGGGAGGAGGCGCAGCCCCGCCCCGCCCCGCGCACGATCGCGCTGGATGAAGGACAGGTGCTGGCCCGGCTCGACGCACTGACCGGTGCAGGAGCCGAACCGCGTCCTGGTCAGCGCGCTTATGCCGCCGCCGCCAGCGCTGCCTTCCTGCCGCGTCGCCATCGCGACCAACCCAATATGCTGCTCGCCGAAGCAGGCACCGGCATCGGCAAGACGCTGGGCTATCTCGCCCCCGCCTCGCTCTGGGCGGGACAGGCGCAGGGGACGGTGTGGGTGTCGACCTATACCAAGGCGCTGCAGCGCCAACTCGATCGCGAATCGCTGCGCCTCTTTCCCGACCCCGCCATTGCGGCGAAGCGGGTGGTGGTGCGCAAGGGGCGGGAAAATTATCTTTGCCTGCTCAATCTGGAAGACGCGCTACAGGGCGGCTTTACCGGCCGCGCGGCGATATTGGCACAACTGGTCGCGCGCTGGGCAGCGTTCAGCAAGGATGGCGACATGGTCGGCGGCGACCTGCCCGGCTGGTTGCCAACGCTGTTCCGGCGCAATGGATCGACCGCGCTGACCGACCGGCGGGGCGAGTGCATCTATGCCGGCTGCCCCCATTATCGCAAATGCTTCATCGAGCGGTCGTCGCGGGCGAGCGCGGATGCGGACATCGTTATCGCCAATCATGCGCTGGTCATGATCAACGCCGCGCGCGGGCGGGAAACCGGCCAGCGACCACAGCGAATCATCTTCGACGAGGGCCATCATCTATTCGATGCCGCCGATTCGACCTTTTCAGTCGCGCTGTCGGGGCAAGAAGCGATCGAGCTGCGCCGCTGG
This sequence comes from Sphingobium sp. D43FB, assembly GCF_002312805.1. GTDB lineage: Bacteria > Pseudomonadota > Alphaproteobacteria > Sphingomonadales > Sphingomonadaceae > Sphingobium. The sequence continues at coordinate 174,373 of NZ_NMUA01000002.1, forward strand.
ATCATGGGGCCGGAGGGCGGATCGCGCGGGCGGCGGCGCGGGCTGGCGGCGCGCCTGTCCGATCTTGCCAGCTATGACGAGGAAGGCGGACAAGCGATCCGCGCAGCGATCGACGCAGCGCAGGCGCTGCCCGCTGACGAATGGCTCAAGCGCGTCGTCGCAGGCGAACCGTTCGGGGGGCTGGAAGCCTTGCTGACCGCGGTACGCGCCACCGTCTACGCCCGCGCCGCCGATACGGGCGAGGCGGATGCAGGCTATGGCATGGAAACCGAGCTGGCCGAACCGGACGGCGCACTGGTCGAGGCGGCACAGGAAGCGGCGCTGGCGCTCGACGCGCTCATCAAGCCATTGGTGCGGCTGGGGCGGCGGCTGGAAGCGGTGATAGAGGATGCGCCCGACTGGCTGGACAGCGCGGCGCGGGCGCGGATCGAGGGCGCAGTGGCATCGCTCGGCTGGCGGCGCGACCTGATCGCGGCCTGGCTAGCGCTACTCACGCGCATCGGCGGCCCGGCGGACCCCGACTATGTCGACTGGCTGGCCGTCGACAGGATCGAGGGGCGCGAGTTCGACATCGGCATCCACCGCCACTGGCTCGACCCCAGCCGTCCGCTCGCCGAAGCTGTGCTGAAACCGGCGCAGGGGGTGATCGTCACCAGCGCGACTCTCAAAGGCGGCGGCGAATGGAGCAATGCGGAGGGGCGCAGCGGCGCAGTCCACCTGCCCCATGGTGCCGAGCGGTTCGAGGCAGCCAGCCCCTTCGACTATCCGGGGCGCGCCGAAGTCTTGATCGTCACCGACATCAAACGGGGCGACATCGCCGGGCTCTCCGGTGCCTATGGCCGCTTGATCGAGGCGGCGAGCGGCGGCACGCTGGGGCTGTTCACCGCGATCCGGCGGCTGCGCGGCGTCCACGCGCGCATTGCCGACCGGCTGGCGCGCGCGGGCCTTCCGCTTTACGCGCAGCATGTCGACCCGATCGACACCGGCACGCTGGTCGATATCTTCCGCGACGATCCGCGCGCCTCGCTGCTCGGCACCGATGCCTTGCGCGATGGTGTGGACGTACCGGGCCATTCGCTGCGGCTGGTGGTGATGGAGGGGGTACCCTGGTCCAAGCCTACAGTGCTGCACGCGGCGCGGCGACTGGCTGGCGGCGGCAATGCCTATGACGACCGGCTGATCCGCGCGCGGCTGGCGCAGGCGTTCGGACGGCTGATCCGCCGGGCCGAGGACAGGGGCAGTTTCGTGATCCTGTCGGCCGCCATGCCCAGCCGACTATTGAGCGCCTTCCCGCCGGGAACGCCCATCCGTCGCCTGACGCTGGACGAAGCGATCCTGGCGGTCAACGCCAGTGCGCGCGCGCAAACGCTTGGCGAAGCCGCCGCTTTGGGGCATCAGGGGGCCGAATCCGGCATGCCCCCCCAGGAGACAGAATGAAACGGCTGACCCTGTTGCGCCACGCCAAGTCGGACTGGGACGATCCGGTGGCTCGGGATTTCGACCGGCCGCTGAACCGCCGGGGCGAAAAGGCTGCCATATTGATGGGCCAGTTCGCCGCGCGCCGCGCCATGCAGTTCGACATGCTGGTCGCCTCGCCTGCTGTGCGGGTCGTGGAGACGCTGGACGTCTTCTTCACGGGCTATGGTCAGATACTCGACGCGCATTGGGACCGGCGCATCTACCTCGCCTCCTCCCCCATCCTGTTCGACGTCGTCCGCGACCTGCCCGACAAGGCCGACAGCGTTTTGATGGCAGGACATAATCCGGGGCTGGAGGAGTTGATCCTCGACCTCGTCCCGGATGACGGCAACAATGACTTGCGCGAGAATGTGGAGGCGAAGTTCCCGACCGCCAGCATAGCAGTGCTTGACCTCGCCATCGACCGCTGGTCGCAGGCAAAAGAAGGTGTCGCAACACTAGCCAGCTTCACCCGACCGCGCGACCTCGACCCCGCATTGGGGCCAAGTTCGCGGTGACGCCGATCACGTGGCGCCGGGCGGAGGCACGCGACGCCCCTGCCCTCTCCATCTTGGGCGGCGCGACTTTCCTCACAAGCTTTGCCCATGATCATCCGGGCGCGGCGCTGACCGCCCATATCCGCACCGCGCATGGCGAGGCCTATTATGCATCAGCGCTCGCCGATCCGGCGCAGACGGTACTGATCGGCGAAACTCCGCTGGGCGCGGCGGTGGGCTATGCGATGATCACCCCGCCCGACCTGCCGATAGCCACCGACCCGGCGCGTGACGTGGAATTGAAGCGCGTCTACCTGCTGCATGGCTGGCAGGGTGGCGGGCATGGCGATGCGATCATGGCGCTGGTGGTCGAAGAAGCGCAGCGGCGCGGGGCGCGCCGATTGCTACTTGCCGTCTATCCGCAGAACGAACGCGCACGTCGCTTCTATGCGCGACATGGCTTTGGCGAGATCGGCGAATTGACCTTCATGGTCGGGGACGTGCCGTTCCGCGACCTCATCTATGCGCGAACGCTATAAAGCGATCGCACGCGCCAGCGTAGCACGGATGGTTTCGAGACGCGTCAGCAGGTCTTCTTCGGCCTGCGGCGGCGAAACCGGAGGAGCAGCACCATTGCCATCCTCCAGCGCCTTTTGCGCACCCTTGACGGTGAAGCCCTCCACGTTGAGCAGATGGTGAATGCGGCGGGCGAGATCGACGTCGGCGGGGCGGTAATAGCGCCGATTGCCGGAACGTTGCAGCGGTCGCAACTGCGGAAACCGCGTTTCCCAATAGCGCAAGATATGCTGGGCCAGACCCAGTTCACCGGCCAGTTCGCCGATGGTCAGAAATGCCCCCTCCGTCTTTTTCATGACAGCGATGTTGCACCCACAGCCGGGCGCGCGTCAACCATGGTAAATGTCGGAGAAAGAAGAAAAAGCCAGCGGGCTATGATGGGAATCAGGCGACCCGGTCGCGCATCGTCTGGCTGGCGCGAAACGTCAGCACCCGACGCGGCTGGATCGGCACCTCGACTCCGGTCTTGGGGTTGCGACCCATGCGCTGCGTCTTGTCGCGCAGGACGAAGGTGCCGAAGCTGGAGATCTTCACATTCTCGCCGCGCTCCAGCGCGACCGACATATGATCGAGGATCGATTCGACCAGCGCAGCGGCTTCCGCCCGCGACAAGCCGACATGGCGGTTGAGGCTTTCCGCCAGATCCGCGCGCGTCAATGTACCCGTGCCGCTCATAACCCGTCGCTCCCCGATGACAGAGCGCCAAATTGACCGATTTATGCCAAATGTGCAAGCATTGCCTGCCGTTACGTCACAGGCGAATGACGCAGGCGCCCCAAGTGAAGCCACCACCCATCGCTTCCAGGACGATGAGTTCGCCCGGCTTGATCCGCCCGTCGCGCACCGCGAGGTCGAGCGCCAGCGGAACCGACGCAGCGGATGTATTGGCGTGGCGGTCAACGGTCACCACCACCCGGTCGGGTGACAGCTTCAATTTGCGCGCCGTCGCGTCGAGAATGCGGGCATTGGCCTGGTGCGGGACCAGCCAGTCGATGTCGGCATTGGTCAGGCCCGCCATCGCCATGACTTCGTTGAGGACCGAGGCGAGGTTGACGACCGCATGGCGGAACACCTCCTGCCCGCGCATCCGCAATTTGCCCACGGTCTGCGTCGTTGACGGGCCGCCATCGACATAGAGAAGCTGGTTATGGCGACCGTCGGCGTGCAGTTTCGACGCCAGTATGCCGCGCGCGCCACCCGCGCTTTCCTCCGCCCCCAGCACCACAGCGCCCGCGCCATCGCCAAACAGGACGCAAGTTGCGCGATCCTCCCAGTCGAGGATGCGGCTGAAGGTTTCCGCGCCGATCACCAGCGCGCGGTTCGCGGCGCCCGACCGGATCATGCTGTCCGCCACGGTCATGGCGTAGAGAAAGCCTGAGCACACGGCGGCAACGTCGAACGCGACACAATCGTCGATGCCAAGCGCGGCCTGGACGGTGGTCGCGGTGGCAGGAAAAGTCTGGTCCGGCGTTGCCGTCGCCAGGATGATAAGGTCGATATCCTGCGCCGCGACACCCGCTGCGTCGAGCGCAGCGCGGGCAGCATCGGTCGCCAACGTAGAGGTCGTTTCACCCTCTCCCGCGATATGGCGGTTACGGATGCCGGTGCGCTCGACGATCCATTCGTCGCTGGTATCGACAGTCTGCGCCAGTTCGGCATTGCTGACCGCGCGAACGGGCAGGGCCGAGCCCGTGCCCAGCAATATCGATCGACGGATCACTTGACGGGCAGCTCCAGCTTGGCGGCTTTAGTAGCCGACAGGTCCGCAATGCCCGCCATATCGGCGGCGATGCGGCGGGTGATGTCCTCTTCCAGCAGCCGCGCGGCAACATGGACCGCATTGGCCACGCCCTTGGCATCGGCGCTGCCATGGCTTTTCACGACGACGCCGTTGAGGCCCAGGAAAACCGCGCCATTATGGTTGTTGGGGTCGAGATGATGTTTGAGCAGGTGCATGGCAGGCTTGGAGATCAGGAAGCCGATCTTCGAGCGGATCGAGCTGGTGAACGCCTTGCGCAGCACGTCGGTAACGAAGCGGGCGGTGCCCTCCGCCGTCTTGAGCGCGACATTGCCTGAAAAACCGTCGCACACGATCACGTCGGTATCACCGCGGCTGATCTTGTCGCCCTCGGTAAAACCATCGAACTGAAGCGGCAGGGTGTCGGCGGCGCGCAATATGGCGGCGGCGTCGCGAATCTCGTCCGTGCCCTTGAGATCCTCGGTGCCGATGTTGAGCAGGCGCACGCGCGGCCGTTCAAGGTCGAAGGCGATACGCGAATAGGCCGCGCCCATCACCGCGAACTGGACGAGGTTGCGCGCGTCGCATTCGGTATTGGCGCCCAGGTCGAGCATGATGACGTCATTGTCGCCCAGCGTCGGCAGCATCGCGGCCAGCGCAGGGCGATCGACGCCCGGCATGGTCCGCAGCGCCACTTTCGCCATCGCCATCAGCGCGCCGGTATTGCCCGCCGATACCGCCGCCCCGGCCTGACCCGATTTCACGGCCGCAATGGCCATGCTCATCGAGCTGTCCTTCTTGCGGATCGCGACGCCGGGCTTGTCCGCGCCATCGACCACCGAAGCGGCATGAACGACGTCCGATGCGGCCCGCAAATTAGGGTGGCTGTCGAGCGCGGCCTTGATCCGCACTTCGTCACCGAACAGGGTGAAAAGGAGTCCATCGTGCCGGTGACGCGCGAGTGCAACACCCGCGATCATCACACGCACGCCTTCATCCCCGCCCATCGCGTCAATTGCGATTCGCGGTTGCCTGGACACGCTGATCACCCCTTTGCGGAGATCGAGACTGGCTTACGCCCCGACGGCGACGATTTCGCGACCGTTATAATGGCCACAGGCACCGCACAGATTGTGCGGGCGCTTGAGTTCGCCACAGTTGGAGCATTCCTGGAATGCTTCGACGCGCAGCGAATCGTGGCTACGGCGCATACCGCGCTTGGAGGGGGACGTTTTCCTTTTGGGGACAGCCATGTCGGCACCTTGTTCCGTAAATTATCTGGTTGTGCGACTGGCCGGTTTCCGATGGAGACGCAGACGCCACAAGGCGCCGCAGACCCATGCGGCCCGGGTGATCGCGAAGCCCTGCGCCTATAGCGGTTTTTGTTCGGGGTGCAAGTCCTTCCTTGCCGATCGCGCCCCACGCCCTAGACTGAAGCCCTACCGCAACGGGGGAATTTTCATGGCTTTGCCGATCACGCTGACCTTTGCCGCAGCCTGCGCGCTGCTCAACCTGTGGCTGGCGATTCGCTGCGTCCGGCTGCGCGCCAAGGACAAGGTGCTTCATGGCGACGGCGGCAGCGGGCTACTGGCGCGGCGGATGCGCGCCCAGGCCAACTTCATCGAATATACGCCGATCGTGCTGATCCTGTTCGCCCTCGTCGAGCTAGCGGTGGGTGGCTCCTTATGGCTGTCCATCGCGGCATTGGTCTATGTGCTGGCGCGCGTAGCGCACGGCTTTGGCATGGATGCGGACAAGCCCACCGTCTGGCGGGCCGTTGGCGCATTGGTCACCTGGCTGGTGATGGTGGGTCTCGCGATCACGGCGCTGACGATCGCCTACACCGCCACGCGCGAAGTGCCTGTGCCGCCCGCGCTGGCGGCACAGGTGTAGGCTTTAGCCCGCCAGCACCGAATCGGCGACAAAGGGGTTGGTGCGGCGTTCATGGGCGAAATTGCTCATCGCGCCGTGGCCGGGGACGAAGGCCGTGTCGCCCCCCAATGGCCACAGCTTGCCGGTAATCGCGTCGATCAAATCCTGATGATTGCCGCGCGGGAAATCGGTGCGGCCGATCGATCCCTGGAACAGCACGTCACCGACGATCGCGAGTTTGCTCGGCGCATGGTGGAACACGACATGGCCCGGCGTATGGCCAGGACAATGGATGACGTCGAAGGTCAGGTTGCCGACCGTCACATGGTCCCCATCCTGCAGCCAGCGATCAGGCTCGAAGCTCTCCCCCGGTACGCCCCAGCGTTTGCCGTCTTCGGCCAAGCGCTCGATCCAGAAACGATCCTCTTCGTGCGGCCCTTCAATCGGCACGCCAAGATCGCGGGCCAAAACCCCCGCCTGCCCACAATGGTCGATATGGCCATGGGTGACGAGCAATTTCTCGATCGTGACCCCCTGCTCCGCCGCCGCGCGTTTCAACACCGGCAGGTCGCCGCCCGGATCGACGAAGGCACCGCGCATGGTTTGGGTACACCAAAAGAGGGTGCAATTCTGCTGGAGCGGGGTGACCGGGATCAGCATGGCTTTGAGCGGAGGTGTCGTCATGCCCCCGATGTGGCGAAGCGAGGCGGCGGGCGCAAGGCTAGACCGCCTCGTCCAGCGCCGCAAAGGGCTCGGCCAGGCTGATGCTGTCCAGCACCTTGGCAGTTTCATCGCGAACGCGCAGCATTACGCGGTGCAGGCGGCATTCCGACTCGGGCAGGCAATTGGTGCAGCTTTCATGCGCGAAACGACTGGCGCAGGGGGTCAGGGCGAGCGACCCGCGCGTCATCCGCACGATGTCGCCATAGCTGATATCGACCGGCGCCAGCGCCAACCAATAGCCCCCGTCCCGCCCGCGCTGGGTCGCGACCAGCCCTTCGCGCGACAATTCGGAGAGGATGACGGTCAGGAATTTCGCCGGGATATTCTGGCGTGTGGAAATCTCGCCGAGCGGCACCGGACCCTGGCGGTAGCGATCGGCAAGATGTTGCAGCGCGCGGATGGCGTAACGGGTCTTCTGGGACAACATAGCGTCGTTATTCGCCCCCTCGTCCGATTTTACAACCCGCTCAACGCGCGGGCACAAGCGCCGCCCGCGCCTGGCCTGGAAAGTCGCTGAACAGGCCGTCGACCCCGGTGGCGACGATGGCGCGGACATAGCCCGTGAAATCACCTAACCCCTGAGGATCGTCGAGCCGCTGATATTGCGGCGGCAGGAAGCTATTTTCCATCCGCATCGTCCAGACATGGACCTGCAAGCCTGCATCATGCGCGCGCCCGACCAGCGCAGTCGCCCCTTCGGGTGCGATCACCAGCGCCGTCGACGGCCCGATCCCATCGGCATAGGCCGCGACATCGGTCAGCCCCTGAACGGTGAGCATATCCGCATAGCTGGTGCCGGGCAGGTCGGCAGGGCCGCCCTCGGCATCGACCAGCTGGATGAGGCGCAGGCGCGAGGCTGCGCGGATCGCTTTCAGATTGCCGACCTCGAACGACTGGATGAAGACCGGATCTGCCTCGGTCTGATAGCCATAGCGGCTCAGCAGATCGAGCAACGGAGCCTGATGCGGCAGGCCAAGCCCAGCGAAATAGCTCGGATGCTTGGTTTCGGGATAAAGCCCGATGCGGCGGCTGCTCTCGGCCTCCTTGGCGCGCACCAGTTGCACTATCTCTTCGAAGGTGGGAATCGGATAGAGGCCGTCGAACCGCTTGTTGGCAGTGCGCAGGTCCGGCAACCGCTCGCGGGCGCGCAGCGTGCGCAGTTCGGCAAGGGTGAAATCCTCGGTGAACCAGCCCGACATTTCTAGGCCGTCGATCGTCTTGCTCGTCTTGCGATCGGCAAATTCGGGATGGTTGGCGACATCGGTGGTGCCGCCAATCTCATTTTCATGCCGGGCGACGAGGACGCCGTCCTTGGTCAGCACCAGATCCGGCTCGATATAGTCCGCGCCCTGGTCGATCGCCCGCTCATAGCTGGCAAGCGTATGTTCGGGCCGCTCCCCGCTGGCACCGCGATGGGCGATGATCAGCGGATCGGCCCGCGCGGCAGAAAGGGGGATGAGGCTCATCAACAGCAACAAGCCGATCCGCACCACATCCCCGCCCCTCAAGCCGAAACGCCTTGCAGCGCGTTTTCGTAGGTCGTGGCCTTGAACCCGATGATCGTGCCCTTGCCGGTGTCGAGGATCGGCCGCTTGATCAGCGACGGGTTGGTGATCATCAGCAGGATCGCCTTGTCCGCATCGATATGCGCCTTGTCCCCCGCATCAAGTGCGCGAAAGCTGGTGCCAGACCGGTTGAAGATGGTTTCCCAGCCATGTTCCATGACCCATTCCTCCAGCTTGGCTTTATCCACGCCCGAAACCTTATAGTCGTGGAAGCTGTAGGGGACGCGCTCATTGTCCAGCCAGTTACGGGCCTTCTTGATCGTGTCGCAATTTTTGATGCCGTACATGGTGATCATGGCGACTTATCCTTTGAAGGCGGTGACTTCGATTTCGATCTTCATCTCCGGCTTGATAAGGCCGGTGACGACGCAACTGGCGGCGGGACGGATCGTGCCGAACACCGGCGCGGTCGCCTGGCCCAGATCGTCCCAATAAACAGGGTCGGTGATATAATAAGTAACGCGCACGACATCGGCGAACGAGAAGCCCGCATCGTCCAGCGCCTTGCCGATGACCTTGAGCGCATTGGCGGCCTGATCGACCACGCTGTCGGGCATCGTCTTGGTTTCGGGGTCCGTGCCGGTGGTTCCGGCGACGAAGCACCAGTCGCCCTGGACGACGGCGCGCGAATAGCCGACCTGCGCCTCGAAGGGCGAGCCGGACGAGATGAGCTGGCGAGGCATGGGGATTCCTGTTGCAGTGCGAAAAGGATCGCCTGGGCCTTTGGCCTTTTGCCCTCGCTCTGTCCAGTGGTTTCCGGGGAACGCGCTGCGATGCCGACCGTTGAAGAGCGATCAATCCCTATAAGGAGACCGGCCATGGACCGCCCTACCCCCGACACGGAAGACAATAGCGAACAGGCCGATGCGGGCACGCAGGCGCAGGACGTCGCCGCCGACGCGCAGGCGCGCGCGACCGATCCGTCGGAAGATAGCGAGCGGGGCGGCGATGCCAATCCGGCGCAGATCATTCCCGACGATGTGCCCGACCTGGTCGAGCGGATGAACGATATGAACCGGTCGGGCCGGATCGACATGGATGCCTATGCGGGGGAGCCGCAGATGGACGATGAGGATGACGCCTTCGGAACGACCGAAGACGACGAGTAAGTCGTCAGGCGGCGGCGCTGCCATCCAGCCCGAAATTGATCATGCCCCGCGCCATATGGCCAAGCGCCTGCGTCATCGAATCGGCAATGGCGGGATCGATATCCTCCTGCGCTGCAATGGCGCAGGTCATCGCCATCGCCCATTGATCCGCCAACGCCGGGGTGATCGGAAAGGCGCGATGCAGCGACATGATGCACGGCCCGCGCTCAAACCAGTCGCGCGGGCCGCCCAGCCAGCCGGTCAGGAAGCGGGTCAGGCCGTGCCGTACCGGACCGAGGTCCGCTGCGTGAACGTTGCGCAGGTCCGCATAGGCTTTGTCCTCTTCCAGCAGATCGTAAAAGCGGGCGACGATGGCGCGAACGGCGGGTTCGCCGCCGATACAGGCATAGGGGCTGGGCGGCGCGGCTGCGTTCATGGGAGATGGCTCCGTTTCGGATAACCCTTTCAGCATGACGTTGGTGTGCGCCCTGTCTTTGATCCCGGTCAAAACGCGCCGGATCGGAGCGAAGATGGTCGCGCTTTAACCTGTCATTTGCTGTTGGGCGCCTACGCTCGCCCGATGGCAAGACAAGCATATGGGCGCGGCAAGCAGCGCAGCGGTGCCATCAGCGGCCCATCTTTCATTTATATCCTATGTCTGGGGCTGCTGCTGGGCTGGTATGGACCGGAGTGGATCGAGCGGGGAACGCTGCCGACGATCCCGGTAACCGGGCAAAGCCAGAGCAGCGATACGCTATCGGCGCAGTTCGGCTTTTGCCATAGCGGCGGCGGGGTCGATTGCGTCGTGGATGGCGACACATTCTGGTTCAAGGGCGCGAAATATCGGATCGCCGACATCGACACACCCGAAACCCATGGGCCGCGCTGCGCCGCCGAGGGCGCATTGGGCGCGCAGGCCACGCAGCGGCTGCAAGTCTTGCTCAATGCCGGTCCCTTCACGCTGGACAGCGTGGATCGCGATGTGGACCGCTATGGCCGGTCGTTGCGGGTCGTGACGCGCGGCGGTAGCTCGATCGGCGGGATGCTGGTGGCCGAAGGGCTGGCGCGGGAATGGGACGGGGCGCGGCGTCCCTGGTGTTGAACGCAGCGCCCCTATTCTCCTGTTAGCGGCAGTTCACGCCGCCACGGTCGATTTCGCGGCCCAGCAGCGCGCCCGCGCCGCCCCCGATCAGGATACCGGCGATGTTGGACTGGCCCCGGTCGATCTGGCCGCCGAGCAATCCGCCCAGCGCCGCGCCGACGATCAGGCCCGTGGTGCCGTCCGAGCGGCGGCAATAATAGCGGTCGTCATAGCCGCGATAAATGCGGGTGCGGCGATCGACGCGGATCGGCTGGTAGCCAGCGCGATAATAGCGATCGGGCCGATAGCTGCGGCCATAGCGCGGGTCGGGGCGGTTCCAGTCATAGCTGTAGACCGGACGGCCAGGGCGGCGATAGGTCACGCGCTGGTCGTTGCGGCGATCCTGACGCCAGTCGCGGCGATCATCCCGACGATCCACCCGGCGGTCCTGGCGATCATCGCGGCGGTCGGCCCGGCGATCCTGACGATTGTCGCGACGGTCATCCTTGCGGTCGGCGCGGCGATCCTGTCGGTCATCACGGCGATCCTCGCGCCGTTCGCGATTGTCGCGGCCCGGCTGCGCAAAGGCGGGGGTGGTAGCCAAGCCAGTCAGCGTCATCGCGCCAAGCGACAGGGCGGCAATGGCCTGTTTGAAGGTGAATGTCATGGGCGGGTCCTTCCCTGGGGTCGTGTCTCTGCTGTTAGAACCCCAGTGGATACAGGATGTTGCATGAACGGAACAAAACAGGGTGTTCATCGTGGGTTTGGTCGATGGGGAATGGCTGCGGTAGCGAGAACAGGTTTATTGCAGGACCATCACGACACCGGCGCGTCGCGTCGCAATCAGGCGGCGACTTTGCGCGCATGGGTCTGATCGCCCCGGCCTGCCAGCAGGCCCGCGATCGAAATATCCTCGTCCAATTCTTCCCAATGCAGGCCTGCACGGCTGAGTTCGACCTGGGCGCGCTGCTCCATCGTCGCATGCAACAGGCGCGGAAACCAGGCGAGCGGCACGCCCAGCGTACGACCATCATCAAGCTCGACCCAGAAACTATCCGCATCGAACCGGACGGCGAGGGGTTCAGGGGAAAAGGTCATTCCAAGCGCTCTCTATCTCTTCGCGTCTAGCCTCTATAACATGGGAAAGTTGCGAAAGCATATGGGCAGGAAAACCGCGGCGTTCAGCTACCACCACTTCAGGCCAAAGCCAAAATTTCGCATTGTCCCGCCCCTTGCGAACGTGGATATGCACCGGCTCACGCGGATCACCTTCGTTAGCGAAAAAGTGGAAGCGATAGCCGTTCCAGTGAAAGACTTTGGGCATTGGTCAATATCCAAGCGACTTCAATGCCTCGACAACCTGTGGGCGCAAAAGCCACTCGAAGTGAGGCGCTTCCAAATGCCGTTCAAGAGCAGCATATAGCTGCGCCTGATCTAAATTGTCAGCATCAGCATCTGGCGCTTTTGCAATTGCGTATGTCCAAATCGGTGTTCCGTTTTCCCTTTCCGGAGGTTCGTAACCGATGTCTTCCGCAACACGCCGGGCTAATTTCCCATAGTGCAGGTTGGCTGCTGACCAATTGTCAAAATTGGCGGCCTTAGCCAGCCGATTAGCGCTTATCATATAATCATCTGCTTGCAGGTGAGCGCGAAGCATTGCCCGGTAACTTTCGGGAAAAAATTGATCAAGCCTCTGAAATGCACCTAAATAAACACGAGAAGGAGGCGCACCATCACTCGACTGTTCGCTTAACTCTTTATCACCAATACGAGCGAGTTCCAATTTTACTTGCGCAATAGCTGCATCTCGATTCAATCCAGATTGCGTAGTCACAACAATGTAACCGCGAAATGCGCGAGCTGTCCAAACGTTTTTCAGCAAAGCCGATTTGATCACATGCTTGCCATAATCTTCAGTGACGACACTATCGGGCATCGTATGATCCCTTAAATTTTAGCAAACAGCAATCTTTACTCCGCCGCGATCCCGGCAGCCTTGAACATGTCCGGGTCGACCTCGTCCGCATTGGCGGGCACGGCGCGGGTCTTGCGGCGGTCGAAGGCGTCCCATACGTCGTTCCATTGGCCGCGCGTCGCGCCCTTTGAATATTCCGTCGCACGGGTTTCGAAGAAATTGGCATGTTCCACGCCGTTGAGCAGCGGGCTCAGCCAAGGGAGCGGATGCTCTTCGATCATGTAGATGGGCTTGAAGCCCAGCTGGCCCAGCCGCCAGTCGGCGATGTAGCGGACATATTTCTTGATGTCCTTCGCCGTCATGCCAGGCACCGGCCCCATTTCGAAGACCAGATCGATGAACGCATCCTCGATCCGCACCGTCTTCTGGCACATGTCCATGATGTCTTCCCTGACCGCCGGGGTCAGGCAGCCGCGTTCGGCGCAGAAGGCGTGGAACAGCTTGATGATGCCCTCGCAATGCAGCGTCTCGTCACGGATCGACCAGGTGACGATCTGGCCCATGCCCTTCATCTTGTTGAAGCGCGGGAAGTTCATCAGCATCGCGAAGGACGCAAAGAGCTGCAGGCCTTCGGTAAAGCCGCCGAACATCGCCAGGGTGCGAGCAATATCCTCGTCGGTATCGACGCCGAATTGCTGCAGATAGTCATGCTTGTCCTTCATCTCCTTATATTGGAGGAAGGCGCTATATTCGCTTTCGGGCATGCCGATCGTGTCGAGCAGATGCGAGTAAGCCGCGATATGGACAGTCTCCATGTTGCTGAACGCGGTCAGCATCATCTTGACTTCCGTGGGCTTGAACACGCGGCCATATTTTTCGTGGTAGCAATCCTGCACTTCCACGTCGGCCTGGGTGAAGAAGCGGAAGATCTGCGTCAGCAGGTTGCGCTCATGATCGGACAGCTTCTGCGCCCAATCGCGGCAATCCTCGCCCAAGGGGACTTCCTCCGGCAGCCAGTGCAGCTGTTGCTGGCGCTTCCAGAAGTCGTAGGCCCAGGGATATTCGAACGGCTTATATTGCTTGGAGGCTTGAAGAAGAGACATGGTGAACCTCAGTTAAATTTGATCGTTTCAACGCCCTCAACAGGGCCAAATAATCCGAATATCATCGCCATCATAATCAGTAGAAACAGAGGCGCAAAAACCATCTGTATTCTTCCAATCATATTTATGTCTTTGACCGACAGTTCAGTACCTTGAATCGGCTGGCCAAAAATCTTGCGCCCTTCAAACGGATTTCTAGTCATCCGCGAGAAACGAACGCCATTGAAGAAAACACAGAGTGAAATAAGCGACACAATAGTAAGAAAAATCCAACCATCAGTCAAAACGACCCTCCTACTCGGTCAAAGTATCACTTTGACCGAAATCACTGACAGGCCAGACACTCGTCATAGTCTGTGCTTTCGATTTCGAACTTGGGCGCATCGATCGTGTTGTCGGCTTCCACGCCGCCCGCAAAACCGGCGCGCTGCACGCTCTTCGACCGCAGATAATAAAGCGATTTGATGCCCAGTTCCCAGGCGCGGAAGTGGAGCATGAGCAGATCCCATTTTTCTACATCGGCCGGGATGAACAGGTTCAGCGACTGCGCTTGGTCGATATAGGGGGTGCGGTCGGCCGCGAGTTCGAGCAGCCAGCGCTGGTCGATCTCGAAGCTGGTCTTGAACGTGTCCTTTTCTTCCTGGCTCAGGAAGTCGAGATGCTGGACGCTGCCGCCATGTTCGAGGATCGAGTTCCAGACATTATTGCTGTCCTTCGCCTTCTCGATCAGCAGCTTTTCGAGATAGGGATTCTTGATCGAGAAGCTGCCCGACAGCGTCTTGTGGGTGTAGATATTAGCCGGGATCGGTTCGATGCACGCGCTGGTGCCGCCACAAATGATGCTGATCGACGCGGTCGGCGCGATCGCCATCTTGCAGCTGAAACGCTCCATCACGCCCTGGTCGGCGGCGTCCGGGCACGGGCCGCGCTCGATGGCGAGCTGCATCGAGGCTTCGTCGACCTGGCCCTTGATGTGCTTGAACATGCGCAGGTTCCACGACTTGGCCATCGCACCCTCGAACGGGATGCCCCGCGCCTGGAGGAAGCTGTGGAAGCCCATGACGCCAAGGCCAACCGAGCGTTCGCGGCTGGCGCTGTACTTGGCGCGCGCCATTTCGGGCGGGGCGCGGTCGATATAGTCCTGCAACACATTGTCGAGGAAGCGCATAATGTCTTCGGCGAAGAGCTTTTCGTCCTTCCACTCGTCCCAGGTTTCCAGATTCATCGACGACAGACAACAGACCGCCGTGCGGTCATTGCCAAGGTGATCGCGCCCGGTCGGCAGGGTGATTTCCGAACAGAGATTGGACGTCGAGACTTTCAGCCCCAGGTCGCGATGATGTTTGGGCATCATGCGGTTCACCGTGTCGTTGAACACGATATAGGGCTCACCGGTCGCCAACCGGGTTTCGACCAGCTTCTGGAACAGCGCGCGTGCGTCGATGGTGGAGCGGATCGACTGGTCCTTGGGGCTGCGCAGATGAAATTCACGGCCGTCGCGCACGGCTTCCATGAATTCGTCGGTCAGAAGGACGCCATGATGCAGGTTGAGCGCCTTGCGGTTGAAGTCGCCGCTGGGCTTGCGGATTTCGAGGAATTCTTCGATTTCCGGGTGCGACACGTCGAGATAGCAGGCGGCCGAACCGCGACGCAGGCTGCCCTGGCTGATCGCCAGCGTCAGGCTGTCCATCACGCGGACGAAGGGAATGATGCCGCTGGTCTTGCCGTTGAGGCCGACCGGCTCGCCGATGCCGCGCACGCTGCCCCAATAGGTGCCGATGCCGCCGCCACGCGAGGCAAGCCAGACATTCTCGTTCCAGGTGTTAACGATGCCTTCCAGGCTGTCGTCCACCGAGTTCAGATAGCAGCTGATCGGCAGGCCGCGCCCGGTGCCGCCATTGGACAGGACCGGGGTGGCGGGCATGAACCAGAGTTTGGAGATATAGTCATAGACACGCTGAGCGTGGTCCTGATTGTCCGAATAGGCCGACGCGACGCGGGCGAACAGATCCTGATAGGATTCGCCGGGCAGCAGATAGCGATCGTTCAGCGTATCCTTGCCGAATTCGGTCAGCAACGCATCGCGCGACGCATCGGTCACGATATCGAAACGACGCTCCACCACGGTCGAGGAGGTCAGGGGTGCCGCCTCCTTGGGCTGCGCCTTGGCCGGAGCCGCCTTATTCGTTGCCGCTACCGCGTCCAACACTTCATCCATCACAGTCGCCACGTCGCCAGTACCACCTTGTCCGCTATCTCGAAAATCCATCTCAGCCCCCGAATGTTCCTGTTCCGTTCGATTCGGTCAAGCCCCGCGCCATCCAGTCGCGCATCAGCCGCAAACCGTTTCGTGCCGGGACCGGAACGAGGCCCGCAAGACCGCGATCGCACGGACAAAATGCCCTTCAAGCGAAACCAGGTTCCGCGACGCAATCACAATCTGTTGGGTGACCCCCGTTAACCCGATACAAGGGATAGTGCCATAGCCCCTTTGGGACGCAAGAGGGTAAATGACCGTTTAGCGACTCCGTTCGTCGCTCGCCCGATTCATTTCATCGCCGCTTTTGCCTGTCGCAACGCCGCGACGCATGGACTTCCCTGCCCCCCGCAAAAGGCAAGGGGGACCGTGGCCCCAAAAAAATATATAGGGGCTTGCCACGCAAATGCGTGCGCGGCCGGAGTCGGGCTTCGCACCTATGTACCTGTCTGCCTACGCTGGACTTGGGAGCGGGGATGCGTATAGCCCCAGCCCAAGCAGGAACCCGCCGTGCAGGGCCGGGCCGCAGATATGGGGACTAGGGTAAGATGACGCTCATCAAAACCGCCGATCTGATCGAGAGCGTGGCCGACGCGCTCCAGTTCATCAGCTATTATCACCCGATGGATTATATCCGCGCGCTCGGCAAAGCCTATGAGGCGGAGCAAAGCCCGGCGGCCAAGGACGCCATCGCCCAGATCCTGACCAACAGCCGCATGTGCGCGGAGGGGCATCGTCCGATCTGCCAGGATACCGGCATCGTCAATGTCTTCGTCAAATGGGGCATGGAATGCCGGTTGGACGATAATAGCCGCTCGATGCAGGATGTGATCGATGAGGGCGTGCGGCGCGCTTATCTGAACCCCGAAAATCGCTTGCGCGCCTCGATCTTGCGCGATCCCGCTTTCTCCCGCCAGAATACCAAGGACAACACGCCCTGCGTCCTGTCGGTCGAGATGGTGCCGGGCAACAAGGTCGTCATCGATGTCGCGGCCAAGGGTGGCGGGTCGGAGAATAAGACCAAGTTCAAGATGATGAACCCCAGCGATTCGATCGTCGACTGGGTGCTGGACATGATCCCGCAAATGGGCGCTGGCTGGTGCCCGCCCGGCATGTTGGGCATCGGCATCGGCGGCACCGCGGAAAAGGCGGTGGCGCTGGCCAAGGAAAGTCTGATGGAGCCTATCGACATGGGCGAACTCAAGGCGCGCGGGCCACAGACCGAGATCGAGAAGATGCGGGTCGAAATTTTCGACAAGGTCAATGCGTTGGGCATCGGTGCGCAGGGTCTGGGTGGCCTCTCCACCATCCTCGACGTCAAGATTTACGACTATCCCTGCCATGCGGCAGGCAAGCCCGTGGCGATGATCCCCAATTGCGCCGCGACCCGCCACGCGCATTTCACGCTCGATGGCTCTGGCCCCGCCTATCTGGAAGCGCCCAAGCTGTCCGAATGGCCCGATGTTAACTGGACGCCCAGCAAGGAAGCGATCCGCGTCGATCTCAACACCTTGACGCCGGAAGTAGTGCAAAGCTGGAAGCATGGCGACCGGCTGCTGCTGAACGGCAAGATGCTGACCGGCCGTGACGCCGCGCATAAGCGGATCAAGGATATGCTGAGCCGGGGCGAACAGCTGCCGGTCGATTTCAAGGGCCGCGTCATCTATTATGTCGGCCCGGTCGATCCGGTCGGCGACGAAGTGGTCGGCCCGGCCGGTCCCACCACCGCCACCCGCATGGACAGCTTCATGGACATGATGCTGGAACAGGGGCTGCTCGGCTGCGTCGGCAAGGCGGAGCGCGGCGTCGCCGCGACCAAAGCCATCGCCAAGCATAAGAGCGCCTATCTGATGGCGGTCGGCGGCGCGGCCTATCTGGTCGCGCGCGCCATCAAGGGCGCGAAGGTCGTCGGCTTCGAGGATCTGGGCATGGAAGCGATCTACGAATTCGATGTGCAGGACATGCCGGTGACCGTCGCGGTGGACAGCGAAGGGCAGAATGTCCACCATCTCGCCCCGCTGGTCTGGCAGGAAAAGATCAAGCGCGAAGGCTTGCTGGAAGGGGTGTGAGCGCGCGCTAACGCTTCCTTCACCATGCTGCGATACCCCCATGGAAATGGGGAATATCGCAGACATCGGAACCGTCGCCAGAGCGGTCATGAAGGTCGCCAAATTGTCGGGCGACCTGGGCATTCGCACGCTCGATTTGCAGGCCGACATCAGCGAACTGGCCGACCGGGTGACGCAGCAGGCGCAGATGATCGAGGCGATCAGCGGTGCCGCCGGGCAATTGTCGCGCGATGGCGACAGCGTGGCGCTGGCCGGGCAGGATGCGCGGGAACAGGCGATCGCGGCGCGCGCCATCATCGACGATTCGGGCCGCCAGCTCTCCGCAGCCAACAGCAATTTCGTCGACCTGATCGACCAGGTCAGCCATATCCATGCGCGGCTCGACGGCTTTGGCGAGGCGCTGCGCACCGTCGCCCATGTCACCAGCATGATCAGCGGGATTGCCAGCCAGACCAACCTTCTAGCGCTCAACGCCACGATCGAGGCGGCGCGGGCGGGCGATGCGGGGCGCGGCTTTGCCGTGGTCGCGGCCGAGGTGAAGAAACTGGCGCAGGAAACCGCCGCCGCCACCCAGACCATCGAACAGTCGATCGCTGCGCTGACCGGCGAGGCGGGCGGGATGCTCGCCAGCATCACCCAGGGCGCGCAGACCGCGCGCACCGCCCAGTCGGACACGCGCAACATCGAAACGCTGGTCGAACGGCTCGCCGCGCTGATGCTCGACCTGTCGAGCAACAGCGAGACGGTGGCGCGGCGGATCGCGTCGATGGTCGGGTCCGCGGGCGAAATCCGCACCGGCATCGCGACGCTGGCCAGCACGTCGAGCGCCAATGCCGACGGGCTGCAACGGCTGTCGGGCCGCGTGTCGACCGCCAGCAGCGACACCAATATGCTGCTGCAATATCTGGCCGAAAGCGGGGTCGATATTCCCGACTCGCCCTATATCCGCTTCAGCCTGGAGTCGGCGCAAAAGGTCGCGGACGCCATAGAGCGGGCGATCGAGCGCGGTGAGGCAAGCGAAGCGGCGATCTTCAGCGACGCTTATGCGCCGATCCCCGGCACCAACCCGCCGCAATATACGCATCCGGTGCAGGCGGTGATCCTGCCCGTCGCCCGCGCGCAGCAGGAACGGGCACGCGGCTTTACCGGGCTGTTCGGCATGACCTTCACCGACCGCAACGCCTATGGCGCAGTGGCCATGCCCGAACGCGCGCAGCCGCAGCGGCCGGGCGACGACGCCTGGAACGCGGAACATGCGCGGCAGGGGCTGATCTTCGACTTTCCCGACACGCGCGAACAGGCGCGGACCACCCAGCCCTTCTGCATCAAAGCCTATCGCCGTCTGACCGCCAGCGGCGAAGTGCTGCTGCTCAAACAGGTGATCGCGTCGATCCATGTGAAGGGGCGGCACTGGGGCATTTTGCAGATGGCCTATCAGGACCAGGGCTAAGCGCGGCCCGGCAAAGCGGCCGGCGCGCCCTTGCCAAATCTGTGAAGTTCACACCGTCGCAGGCCACGCAATCGTAGGCGAACGGACGGGTAGCGTCGATTTCGCAATAGGAGAAATTTTGCGAGGTGCGGGCGCGCGCTTATGGGCGCGCGGGTCGAGGGGGACGGACGGCGAGAAAGAGCGGGGCGAGTGTGGCATGGTTTGGGGGATGTAGGACAGAGGGGTGTTGGCCGGTTGCAGAACGACCGGTTCAGAGCGGATGTACAGAGATATCTGACGTTTGCGTGGGGTCAGATCGGTCTGGATGACCAATGTCAAATAGGCGTTATATATAGCACCCACTTACTCCCAACTGCTGCCGCCCGTTCACCGCCGCCGTCGGTGTGGTGATGATTAGCCGCTCCTATTGGTCCAGACGCAAAGCGTCTGCGACCGACATTTTAGATCGCCATCGGCGCTGAAGGGTTGGCAGGTCTGTAAGCCATCTCGATGCCACACGGTCGTCGAATTGCATAACAGCCAGTTGCAAGCAAAGCGCTTGGCGCGCGGCAAACGCTGTGGCTATAAAGCAGATATGGAAACCGCTGAATTTGGCATAGGTGTATACACCGCACTGGAAGCGGCTCGCATGGTCGGGATGAGCCCCGCCACCCTGCGGCGGTGGCTCCTTGGCTATGCACATGATGGTCGTTCGGAGGACGCCCTATGGCGTCCCCAATATGCGCATGACGAGGACGGCGTTCTACTTGGATTTCGCGATCTCATTGAAGCGAGAATCGTTAACGCACTGCGCGAGAAGCGCATCGGCCTCCCTACGATCAGGAAGTGCATTGAACGCGCCCGAGAGATTGTGGGCGATGAGCGCCCATTTTCGACGCAACAGTTCAAGACCGATGGAAAGACAATCTTTCTCGAAATCACCCGTAACCTCGACGAGCCAGTTTTCATCGACCTGCGCAAGAGCCAAGGTGTTTTCAAAAGGGTAGTCGAGCCAAGCCTACAGGATTTGGATTTTGGTCCGACTGGTGCAGAGCGCTGGTGGTTGCTGCATGGCAAGAAGACTGTCGTGGCAGATCCCACCCGTTCATTCGGCCAACCGATCTTAGCCGACTATGGGATCTCCACTGCGCGAATTGTTGAGATTGTGGAGGCAGAAGGTTCGGTGGATCGGGCAGCGAAGGTCTACGAGATCAAACCACGCGTAATCCGTGATGCCATTGCCTACGAGGTCAGCATCGGCAATCGCAAAGCAGCGTGAAGCTCCTAGTCGATAACAACCTGCCTCCACGCCTTGCCCGAGGGCTCGGCGCGTTCTTTGATGACGAGCATGTCGTCATCCACATCAAGGACAAGTTTGGAAGAGGTAACCTCTCTGACGAAGATTGGATCAAGATGCTCGGGCAGGAAGGGCGCTGGTGCGTTCTGACTGGAGATCGCAACATTGCAAAGAAGCGTCCGTCTCGGCAGTTGTTCTTAGCCTCCGGCCTGATCGGCTTCTTCCCATCACCATCGGTTGCCAAATGGCCAACGGAGCGTATCGCAGCACGACTGCTGACGCTGTGGCCATCCCTCGTCAACCTATCGGAATCGGTAAGCTCAGGCTGCTATGAGATCAGCGCGACAGGGGATCGATTGCGCGGGTTCTGACGTCCAACGCGCGAGTGTCCGCTTCTAAACGCAGAGAAATTGCAGGCGAACGGCGACAACTGCCGCATATCGGTCGAGCAGTTGCCTCCTTCCATCATGGTAGCTTCTCCACTCTCCTCCTCTATGGGTGCCATGATGACCAAGATGTGGAGTAAATCATGAGCGAGCCGTCGATAGCGTGGGATGGGGCGGTGGTGCGGCACTGGTTGGCGCGGCGGTGCGATGCGGCGCGGCTGGATCAGGCGGCGGCGGATCGGCGCGGTTATGAATCGCGCGATGAGTATGACAAGGCCGCTGCCGAGGAATGGGTGTGCCGTGCCCTGCAATTGCCCGATTGCATCGAGACGCAGGCGCTGTTCGCCCAGCGCCTCAAGGATCTGATCCGCCAGGAAGACTATGCGGCGACGGGCGTTTATGACGATGGGCGGTTCGAGCGGCATGTCCGCAGCCAGCTGCGCAAGATCGCCAAGATGGCCAAGGCGAATGAGGGGTTCGACAAGAAGCTGCATTATCAGTGAGGCGGTATCGGTGAGGCGATGGCGGTTGGCGGCCGAACGAAGGTCCGTTCCGGGCTTGGTTGACACCACGCCGACTGGCCGACGCTCGCCGCCATGCAGCCTAACGCACCGATCGCGCGTTCACCCGCCATGGACGACACGATCGAAACCCTGTTACGCAAGATGGCGGCGGCTGCCGAAGCGCTCGATTTCGAGGAAGCGAAGCGGTGCCGCGACGCGATCAGCCTGATGCGCGGGGGCGCCAGCGCGGCGGAGGCGAAGGCGGCCGACCTGTCCGGGGTGGAGCGGTCCCGACCCGGCGCAATGGGCCTTGGCACCAGCCAGCAACGCATGACCCCGCCGCCGGGCTGGACCCCGCCGACGAAGCCCGATCCGATGACGGCGGCGCGGGGGAAGCGGGGGAAGCGGGGGAGGTCGTGAGCGACGCTGCCCGATGGACATAGGCGCCCCGAACACCTACAGTAGCGTAAGGTATTACCTTTCACTATGGAGGCCCATGCGATGACCGTCGCCACATCGATCAAGCTCGACGACGCGCTGAAAGGGCGTGTGCGGCAATTGGCCGAGGCGCGGCGGCGGAGCGCGCACTGGATCATGCGCGAGGCTATCACCCAATATGTCGAGCGCGAGGAACAGCGCGAGGCCTTGCGGCAGGATACGCTCAAGGCGTGGGAGGAATTTCAGGCGACCGGGCTGCATGCGACGGCCGAGGAGGTCGATCGATGGCTGGCAAGCTGGGGCACGGAGCATGAATTGCCTGCGCCTCCCTATAAACCGCTCCCCCTTTGAGGGGGAGGTTGGGTGGGGGTGTGCCGCCGCCGGCGTGGACGCTCGGCTTTGCCTCGCTCCCCCTCCCCCGGCCCCTCCCCGCCGGGGAGGGGAGATTAAGAGGCGCGGATAATCTTATAGGGTGCCCATCATCACCCCCACACCCCCCTTGCTCCCCCGCCCCCGTCCGCTATGGCGCTCCGCATGGGTCGCCTTATCCGCATCGTCAGGGGCTTGGGGGTCGCGCTGTTGTTCGCGGTGGTGGCGTTGTGCCTCGCGATCACCATCGTTCCGCCTTTCCTCGACCGCATCTATTATGACGGGCCGGTCAGCCGCCATTATGATGGCGCGCATTTCTTCAATCCCGATGGCGCGATCGAACCGCCAGCGCCGCCCGGCACCAGCCGGACGGGCTTCCTGCTGCGCTGGCTGCTGGGCGATGACGATCGGCCGGAATGGCCGGTCGGGATTGCGGTCAAGCCCGCCCAGCCCGCACCCTTCGCCGCGCCGCGCGGCATGGTGGCGACCTGGGTCGGGCATGCGAGCGTGCTGGTGCAGGCGGCGGGGCTGAACATATTGACCGATCCGATCTGGTCGGACCATGCCAGCCCCCTGCCCCCCGTCGGCCCCAAGCGGGTGGCGGAGCCGGGCATCCGCTTCGACGATCTGCCCAAGATCGACCTGATCGTCATCAGCCATAATCATTACGACCATCTCGACCTGCCGACGCTCAAGCGCCTGTGGGAACGGGACAAGCCCAAGATCGTCACTAGCCTTGGCAATGACGCGCTGTTGCGCGCGCATGGCATTCCCGCGACCGCGCTCGATTGGGGCCAGTCGGTCAGCGGCGCGGCGCTCAACGGGCTGGCGCCGGGCGCGGTGATCCAGTGCGGCAATTACGAACATTGCCCCGATTATCGCGTGCATGTGACCCGCAACCATCATTGGAGCAGCCGCTGGGGCAGCGACCGCAACCGGGCGCTGTGGTCGAGCTTCGTCATCGCGACGCGGGCGGGCAATATCTTCTTTGCAGGCGACACGGGCGCGGGCGACATGGGCTGGCCGATCGAGGCCGCCCGGATCGGGCCGATTCGGCTGGCGCTGATCCCCATCGGCGCGTTCCGCTTCTGGAAGGGGCAGATGCAGTCGGACGCGCATGTCGGGCCAGTGCAGGCGGTGGAGATGTTCAAGCGGCTGGGCGCCTCGACCGCCATCCCCATTCATTGGGGCACGTTCCGCCTGTCCTACGAACAATGGGACACGCCGCCGCGCATGCTGGAACTGGCGCTGCGCTGCCAGGGGATCGCGCGCAAGCGGTTCGCGCCGCTGCGCATCGGGCAATCGCTCCAGGTGCCCGGCGTCAGTCCGGTCGAGCGCGTCACGCCCACTTGCGACGAACGGGCGATCCGCCGACTGGAGTGAGGCGCGGCCTTTCCATTTGCAAAAGGCGGCCGAAATGGGGAGAGCGGGGGCATGAAATCTCTCCCCCTCCCCGCCATCCTGTTCTTCCTGCCGACGATCGCGCTGGCGCAACCGGCGGCGGGTGACCCGGCCACCATCGTCGTGACCGGCGCGGGGCTGGACCTGCCGCCCGGCACGCCCGCTTATGGATCCGTGGTGATCGACCGCCAACGCCTGCAGGACAGCGCGTCGGGCCGGATCGAAAGCGTGCTGGGCGATGTCGCGGGTTTCCAGCAATTCCGCCGGTCGGACAGCCGATCGGCCAACCCCTCGGCGCAGGGGGCGACGCTGCGCGCGCTGGGCGGCAATGCGTCGAGCCGGACGCTGGTGCTGCTCGACGGCGTGCCGATGGCGGACCCGTTTTTCGGTTATATCCCCTTCAGCGCGCTGGTGCCCGACCGGCTTTCGGTGGTGCGGGTGACGCGCGGCGGCGGCATCGGCGCGTTCGGCGCGGGCGCGGTGGCGGGGACGATCGAACTGGCGAGCGCGACGCGCGACCAGTTGCCCGGCTTTGCCGCCAGCGCCTTCTATGGCAGCCGCGATTCGACCGAACTGTCCGCCAGCGTCACGCCCGACCTTGGCAGCGGCTATGTCTCGCTGTCGGGACGGTGGGACCGGGGCGACGGGTTCCAGACCACGCCCAAAGACCAGCGCGTTGCCGCGACCGTGCCCGCCGCCTATGATGGCTGGTCCACCAATTTGCGCGCGGTCGCGCCGATCTCCGCCACGTCGGAGGTGCAATTTCGCGCGACCCTGTTCGAGGATCAGCGGACGCTGCGCTTCGCCGGAGCCGACAATAGCAGCCAGGGGCAGGACGCCAGCATCCGCTATATCGATCGCGGCCGGTGGCAGGTCGATGCGCTCGCCTATGTGCAGGTGCGCAATTTCTCGAACATCGTCATCTCCTCCTCCACCTTCCGCCGGACGTTGGATCAGCGCAACACGCCCTCGACCGGGATCGGCGGCAAGATCGAGCTGCGCCCGCCGGTGGGGGAAGCGCATGTGCTGCGCGTGGGCGTCGACAGCCGCTTTGCGAGCGGCGACATGTTCGAGGACGCCTATAATGCCAATAGCGCCAGCAATCCCGCCACCTTCCGCCGCCATGCCGGGGGGCAGCAATGGACGCGCGGGGTTTTCGTGGAGGATGACTGGACGCCCGCCGGGCCGGACGGGCGGCTGGTGCTAACCGGCGGCGTGCGCGCCGATCGCTGGTCGATCAGCGACGGCTTCTACCGGCAGGTCAGCGCAACCAGCGGCGTCGGCACGTCGAGCGACTATGCCGACCGGTCGGACTGGGAAGTGTCGGGCCGGGCGGGCGCGCTCTATCGGGCGAGCGACGCGATCGCCCTGCGCGGCGCGGCCTATAGCGGCTTCCGCCTGCCGACGCTCAACGAACTCTATCGCCCCTTCGTGGTGTTTCCGATCACGACGCAGGCCAATGACGCGCTGACGCCGGAAAAGCTGAAAGGCGCGGAAGTCGGCATCGATCTGACCCCGGCACCGGGCATCAGCCTGTCGGCGACCGGCTTCATCAACCGGCTGGACGATGCGGTCGCCAATGTGACGCTGACCGCCACCACGCGCCAACGCCGCAATATCGACCGGATCGTCGCCAAGGGGGTAGAACTGACGGCGGACGCGACGGCCGGCGCCATGCGCCTGTCCGCCTCCTATGCCTATAGCCGCAGCCGCGTCCATGCGCCGGGCGAAGCGTTCGATGGCCTCACCCCGGCGCAAAGCCCGCGCCATGCCGCCAGCGCCACCATCGCCTACAGCCCGGCGCAGGGACCGACGCTGTCGACCACGCTGCGCTATGTCGCGAAACAATATGAGGATGATCTGCAAAGCGACGTCCTGCCGCACGCGATCACCGTCGATGCCATCGCGCGGCTGCCGTTGGCGGGCGGCGTGACGTTGGTGGCGCGGGGCGAAAATCTGTTGGATGAGACGATCGTGACGCGCAATGCGGGCGGATCGATGGATCTGGGCACGCCGCGCACGCTCTGGATCGGCGTCAGCTTCAGCGGTTAGAGACGGATCAGAGCGGAGGACGGGCCTTATGGCGATCGCCTATCTGAACGGCACCTTCCTGCCACTGGACGAGGCGCGTATTTCACCGCTCGATCGCGGCTTCCTCTTCGCCGATGGCGTCTATGAGGTCGCGGCGGTGATCGACGGGCGGCTGATCGACAGCGCCAGCCATCTCGCGCGACTGGAGCGGTCGGCGGACGCGCTCGGCATTCGCCTGCCCGTGTCGCTTTCGCAAATCGAGGCGGTGCAGCGGGAACTGGTCGCACGCAACGGGGTGACCGAGGGGCTGGTCTACCTCCAGCTCACGCGCGGGGCGGAGGCGGGTCGCGATTTCCTGGCCGCGCCCGATATCGAACCCACGCTCTTCCTGTTCGTCGCGGAAAAGCCGGTGCTCGACGTGCCCGCCGTGCGCACGGGCATCGCCGTCGCAACCATGGCCGACCTGCGCTGGGCGCGGCGGGACATCAAAAGCGTCGGGCTGCTCGCCCAGGTCATGGCGAAACAGGCCGCGCGCGACGCGGGCGCGCAGGAGGCGTGGATGGTCGAGGATGGCTTCGTGACCGAAGGCGCATCCTCGACTGCCTTCATCGTCACTGACGAAGGCATCGTCACCCGACCCTATAGCCAGGCGGTGCTGGCGGGCTGCACCGGCGCGGCGCTGACCGCACTGGCGGAAGAAAGCGGCATCGCAGTCGTGCATCGGCCCTTCACCGTGGCGGAAGCGCTCGCCGCGCGGGAAGCCTTCATCGCCAGCGCCTCGACCCTCTGCCAATCAGTGGTGCGAATCGACGGGCAGAGGATCGGCGACGGCACCCCCGGCCCGGTCGCGATGCGGCTGCGCGCGCTCTACATCGCCTTCGCGCGCGCCATCTGACAAATGACTCCATAATGGAGGGATGGGGCGACTCCCACTCTCCTCCCGCCAGATCGGCGCGAAGATGGTGGAAAAACACCCGTACAGAGCCAGCATCCCACCCCTTTGCACCAGATTATCGTCACTATGGCGACAGATGCGGCTGCTTTGATCCGTTCTTGCTTTATTCCCAGGAACGAAGCTAGAACGGGGCGGGGCAATAATGGAAGATTTTTCCTACAGCATGGGCAGGGCGGATCATTTGCGGCGCGATCATCGGTCAGGATTGCTCGTCGTCGCCGACCGAATCGATGCGGCGGACCTGACGCCGGTGGCCGATGCCGCCGGGTTGCGGTTGCTCGGCGTTGCGCCGCTCGCCGACGCTCCGGCCCGGCTGGATGGCCAGTTGCAATGCGACGTGCTGCTGCTCTTCTGCCCCGCATCGACCCCCGCGCTGGAATCGCTGCTGGCGCAAGTGGAGGCACAGGCGGTCCGACAGGGGATGGCCGTCATCCTGGTCGCGGGATGGGAGACGATCGACCTGGCCTATGCAACGGCCCAAGGATCGCACACCCAATTATTGTGCGACCCCGACCATAGCGACCTGGCCGCGGCCCTGGTGACGGCAGGCGAAGAACGCCCCGCTCCCGGTCAGGTCCATGACCGGGATGGCGACAGCAGTCGGCTCGAACAGTTAAGCGCGGAGGTCAGCCGCCTCGCCCGCACGCTCGACGCGCTGACGCAGCGGTCGCACTTTGCCGCACCCTCCTTCGACCCCGGCCCGCGCATCGCCGACCGGCCGAGCGACTATATAGGCATGCCCGCGCTCGCGCCGATGAGCGCCGCCGCGCCCCATAGCTATGCGCAGACGCCGACGCTCAGCGCGACGCAGGTGCGCGACTTGCTGCGTGCGCGCCGCATCCGCGCCGACTTCCTACCCGGCGACCTGTTCGCCGACCCGGCCTGGGACATGCTGCTCGACCTGCTCGCCGCCCGGCTGGAGCAGGAGCGCGTCTCCGTCTCCAGCCTGTGCATCGCCGCTGCCGTGCCGCCGACCACGGCGCTACGCTGGATTCGCACCCTGACCGCCAAGGGCTTGGTCGAGCGGCAGGCCGACCCGCAGGACGGCCGCCGCATCTTCATCGCCCTGGCGCAGGACGCCGCCGACGCCATGATCCGCTGGTTCGGGGCCAGCCGCCGCCTGCTGGCGAGTTGACGCGCCTGTCGTGACGGCCCGGCTTGACGGCACCGCTTTTTCGCCTAGATAGGCGGTTCTCCGCAAAGGGGGCGATTAGCTCAGTTGGTAGAGCGTCTCGTTTACACCGAGAATGTCGGCGGTTCGAGCCCGTCATCGCCCACCAGTTTTGCCGAACAGAAACCGTCCGGCGGACGGTTTCCGGCAAAACGCCGAGCACCTATGCTGCGAGGCCACCATCAATCCGACCGCCTGCGTAACGTTCATCGTGCAGCAAGCCTGGATGCGGCATCTTGTTCCCATGCCCAACCCCATCTTCCTCGGCAGCACCCTCGCGCCTGCCCTGCTGATGCTGTCGCCGCTCGCGGTGATCGCGGCCAAGGATTGCACCGACTGGCAACCCGCTGCCAAGGCCCGGAAAGGCGATGCCTCGCTCCCATGCAAGGCACCACCGCTACCTTTGATGTAGCGGCATATTGCGGCGCAGCGTCCGCACTGCTAATTCCCCCAGCCATGATCCAGCCGCCAGAAATCCTCCGAGTCTCCAAAACCCGCGTTTCCTGTGACGGATCAGGCGACATTCCCGCCGCGCTCGGCCATCCGCGCATCTTTCTGGAGATTGACGAACATGGCTATGTCGATTGCGGCTATTGCGACCGGCGCTTCGTGCTGATGGGCGGCGTGGCCGACACGGCGGACATTGGCGACAAGCCCGACATCGCATCCGGGGCCAGCCTCTAACTTTTCCGTTGGGCTTGGGTGATGCCGTCCCTATATCGGATGGCATGACCGATATTTCCGCGCACTTTACCGACGCCCGTGGCCTGCTCTATCGTCCGGGCCTGCTCGATCCCGACGGCGCTCGCCGCCTGACCGCCGACGCGCTCAAAAGCTGCGACGATGGCGAACTTTATCTCCAATATCGCGCGAGCGAGAGTTTCGGCTTCGATGACGGTCGATTGAAGACCGCCGATTATTCGACCGATGCCGGTTTCGGCCTGCGCGGCGTGTCGGGCGAAATGACCGGCTTTGCCCATGCCAATGACATCAGCGAAGCGGCGATCCGCAAGGCGGCGCAGACGCTGACCCTGCTCGATCCCGCCGCCGCGCCGCCTGCCCCACCGCCGCAGCGCACCAACCGCCATCTCTATACCGATGCCAATCCGCTGGAGATCGTCCCCTTCGCCGAAAAGGTGACGCTGTGCGCCGCGATCGACGCCGCCGCCCGTGCCCGCGATCCGCGCGTCGCGCAGGTATCGGTCAATCTGGCGGGCAGCTGGTCGGTGGTCGAAATCGTCCGCGCCGACGGCTTTACCGCCACCGACATCCGCCCGCTCGTGCGCCTCAACGTCTCGGTCATCCTCGAAGACAATGGCCGCCGCGAAACCGGCAGCTTCGGCATCGGCGGACGCTATCTCTACGATCAGGTCATGGACCCGGCCGTGTGGAACCGCGCGATCGACGAAGCGCTGGCCCAGGCGCGCGTCAACATGCGCTCGGTCGCTGCGCCTGCGGGCGAGATGACCGTCCTGCTTGGCCCCGGCTGGCCCGGCGTGCTGGTGCATGAAGCGATCGGCCATGGCCTTGAGGGCGATTTCAACCGCAAGGGCACCAGCGCCTTTTCCGGCCGCATCGGCGAGCGCGTCGCCGCGCCCGGCGTCACCGTGGTCGATGACGGCGCGATCGCCGACCGGCGCGGGTCGCTGTCGATCGACGATGAAGGCACCCCGACGCGCGAGAACATCCTGATCGAGGATGGCATCTTGCGCGGCTATATGCAGGATCGGCTCAACGCCCGGCTGATGGGGGTCGAACCCACCGGCAATGGCCGCCGCGAAAGCTATGCCCATGGTCCCATGCCGCGCATGACCAACACCTTCATCAAGGGCGGCAATGACGATCCCGAAGAGCTGCTCTCGCGCATGAAGACCGGCATCTTCGCCAAAAGCTTTGGCGGGGGCCAGGTCGACATCGTGTCGGGCAAGTTCGTCTTCTCCTGCACTGAGGCCTATAAAGTCGAAAATGGCAAGCTGGGCGACCCGATCAAGGGCGCGACGCTGATCGGCGATGGCCCCACCGCCCTGACCAAGGTGGTCGGCATCGGCAACGACTGGGCGCTGGACGAAGGCATCGGCATGTGCGGCAAGGGCGGGCAAAGCGTGCCCGCAGGCGTCGGCCAGCCGACGCTGCTGCTGCAGGGGCTGACGGTGGGTGGCACGGCGACCTGATCGCCAGAAGCGGTCTATGGTGGAACCGGATCGGCCGCTCGTCTGTATAGGTCGGTATGAACATGCTCACCGACAGCCATGATGCCGTGACCGCCGACTGGGCCGCAGCCCTGCTCGACTTCTGGTTCAACGAAGTCGGCGAGGCCGGATGGTGGGAGAAAGACCCCGCATTGGACCAGCGCTGCATCGCCCGTTTTGGCGATTTGTGGCAGGAAAAGCAGGCATTGCCGCCCGAAGCCTTCCTCGACCGCGCCGATGAGGCCTTGGCCGCGATCCTGCTGTTCGATCAACTGCCCCGCAACATGTTCCGCGATACCGCACAGGCCTTCG
The DNA here is from genome assembly GCF_002312805.1 of Sphingobium sp. D43FB. Classification (GTDB taxonomy): domain Bacteria; phylum Pseudomonadota; class Alphaproteobacteria; order Sphingomonadales; family Sphingomonadaceae; genus Sphingobium. The sequence continues at coordinate 204,796 of NZ_NMUA01000002.1, forward strand.
CCAGCGATCCGCTGGCCCGCGATGTCGCGCGCGGGGCGATCGCCCATGGCTATGACATTCAGATCGGCGGCACCGGGCGGCTCTTCTTCTACATGCCCTTCATGCATAGCGAGGCGCTGGAGGATCAGGAGACGGCGCTGACCCTGTTCGAAGGGGCGGGCAACGATCATTGGCTCGGCTTTGCGCGGGATCACCACGCGATCATTGAACGGTTCGGCCGCTTCCCGCACCGCAACGCCGCCCTAGGGCGCACGACGCTGCCCGATGAAGAGGCGGCCATCGCAGAAGGCAGCCAATGGTAGGCTGATGCTGCCTGTTTTTTGAGCAGGCGCGCGCCGCTGCTCAATTTTTCGGCGCTGCTTTTCGTCGCGCCGCACGCTAAGCCCGTATTAACGCGCCATTAGCAAATTGGCACGCCTCTTGCTGAGTATGTCCCCGCACACCAGTAACAGGGGGCGACATGAAACTTGTCATGGCTATCATTAAGCCGTTCAAGCTCGACGATGTTCGCGAGGCACTATCCTCGCTCGGCATCGCAGGCATGACGGTCAGCGAAGTGAAGGGCTTTGGTCGCCAAAAGGGGCAGACCGAAATTTATCGCGGCGCGGAATATTCCACCAACATGGTTCCCAAGATCAAGGTCGAGGTCGTTTGCGACGACGACCTGGCACCGCGCGTCGTGGAAGCGACGCAGGCGGCCGCCAATTCGGGTGCCATCGGCGATGGCAAGATCTTCGTCCTCGATGTCGGTCAGGCCGTGCGCATCCGCACCGGCGAGACCGGCGAAACCGCGCTGTAAGAAGGGGGGAATGATGACCTTTTCCAAGAAACTTTGCGGGATGGCGGGGGCAGCGGGGCTGTCGCTCTTCGCCGCCCTGCCTGCCTGGGCGCAGGATGCCGCCGAAGCGGCACCCGCCGCAGCCGTGCCAAATCCGGGCAACAACGCCTGGATGATGACATCGACCGTCCTCGTCCTGCTCATGATCCTGCCCGGCCTTGCGCTGTTCTACGGCGGCCTGACCCGGTCGAAGAATATGCTGGCGACGATGACGCAGATCGGCGCGGCCGCCTGCCTCGCCATGCTCATCTGGGTCATGTACGGCTATGGCCTGGCCTTCGGTCCTGAAGGCAATGCCTTCATTTCGTGGGGCAAATGGTTCCTGGTCGGCGTCACCACCGACAGCACGGCCGCCACCTTCTCCGACGAAGTGATTTCGGAATATGTGTTCGTCAGCTTCCAGATGACCTTTGCCGCCATCACGGCCGCCCTGGTCCTGGGTTCGGTGGTCGAGCGCATGAAATTCTCGGCGGTCATGCTCTTCACCGCCATCTGGCTCACGATCGTCTATTTCCCGATCGCCCACATGGTCTGGGCTGGCGGCGGTCTGCTGTTCGACATGGGCGCGCTGGACTTTGCCGGCGGTACCGTGGTGCATATCAACGCTGGCGTGTCCGCTCTGGTCGCCTGCCTCATCCTTGGCAAGCGTATCGGCTATCCCAAGGAGCCGATGGCCCCGCACAGCATGACGATGACGATGATCGGCACCGGCATGCTCTGGGTTGGCTGGTTCGGCTTCAACGCGGGTTCCGAACTGGAAGCCGACGGCACGGCGGCGCTCGCCATGATCAACACCTTCGTCGCCACCGCGGCAGGGGCGCTGTTCTGGATGCTCGCTGAAAAGGCCCATGGTCACAAGGCTTCGGCTCTCGGCTTCTGCTCCGGCGTGATCGCCGGTCTGGTCGCCGTGACCCCGGCTGCGGGCAATTCCGGGCCATTCGGTGCCATCGTCCTTGGTGCCATCGCCTCGATCATCTGCTTCTACTTCGTGTCGGTCATCAAGCCCAAGCTTGGCTATGACGACAGCCTGGACGCCTTCGGCATCCATGGTGTGGGCGGCATCGTCGGCGCCATCGGCACCGGCATCGTCTACCAGCCCTTCTTGGGTGGCCCCGGCGACGGTTCGACCGCCATGGGCGCCCAGGTAATGACGCAGATCATCGCCGTGGTCGTCTCCATCGTCTGGGCCTCTGTCGGCACCGCCATCGCCATCTTCATCGCCAAGGCCGTCACCGGTCTGCGGGTGAGCGAAGAAGTCGAGCATCAAGGTCTCGACCTCGGTGAGCACGGCGAGCGCGCCTACAATATGTAAGTTTGGCAGGGCGGGCCGCCCCACCGGGGACATGGCCCGCTCGCCCCACCTTGTTCCTCCTGCGAACAGCCCTGGGGCCGGTGCGAAAGCATCGGCCCTCTTTTTTTGCGCTCGCGGTGAAGGGCATGTCTAGCGGCAATGGATGTCGTTCCCCGGCGAAAGCCGGGGCCCAGTTCAGACCGTGAGACTGAACCCCGGCCTCCGCCGGGCAACAGCGATGTGCGTTGCGATCAAACGGCCGGGCGCGTCCATAAATACGCGGGCCGGGGCGCATCGGCAGGCCAGCGCCTCGCGCGACCGATGACCTGCATGCCCGCCCGCGTGACCCAGCCGAGCTTCGCCGCCTTGGTCGTGATCACCCGCGCGTCCCAGGCCTGCTCGCCCCGGCGCGCGACTTCGCGGGCGATGTCGCCATAGATGCCCGCCGCCGCCAGCACCGCCCAGGCCGCCCGTGGCGGCAGCGCGCCAGTGCCATGGCGCGCGCTTTCCTCATAGGCCGCGGCCATGTCCGCCATGCGCCGCGCCAATATGGCTAGACGCGGGCGGAGCCAGGGCTTCATATGTTCGCCGGGCGGCATATCCATTTCGGCCAGCCATTCCTGCGGCAGATAGCAACGGTCGGCGGCCTCATCCTCGCTGATGTCGCGGGCGATATTGGCGAGCTGGAACGCCAGCCCCAGGTCGCAGGCGCGGTCGAGCGTCGCCTGGTCATCGGGATCGACCCCCATCAGCACCGCCATCATGCAGCCGACCGCGCCCGCGACATGATAGCAATAGCGCAGCATATCGTCCTGGCTGCGCGGCCGCCATTCGCGCGCGTCGAGCGCAAACCCCTCGATCAGATCATGGGCATAGCGCGCCGGAATGGCGCATTCGCGCATCACCACGCCAAAGCCGTCAAAGGCCGGATCGCCGGTCGGTTCGCCGCGCAGCGCGCTGTCGGTCATCACCCGGATGGTCGAGAGCCGCGCCTGCCCGTCCACGACGCCCTGCAATGTGCCGCCATGATCCTGCCCATCGGCGATATCGTCGCATTTGCGGCACCAGGCGTAGAGCAGCCAGGCGCGCTCGCGGGTCTGCGGATCGAACAGGGTCGATGCCATGGCAAAGGATTTGGAGCCGCGCGCAATGCTCTGTCTGGCATGGGCGACGAGCGCGGGGCGGTCGAATATGGGCAGGTCGGTCATGCCATCGCCATGCCCTGCCCGCCTGCCCAAGTCATCCCCTATCCCCACGCTTGCGCTACAGGATTAGAGCCGATCCGCCTTCATCGCAAAGATGGTCTCATGCGGCTGATAGGCGGCCAGCGCATCCAGCAGTTCATCGATCCCCTCGGCATGGATCAAGATGCCGGCATGTTGCGCGCGGATGAAGCCCGCTTCCACCATCTGCCGGTTGAAGCCGATCAACTGGTCATAAAAGCCCGCGACGTTCAGCAGCCCGACCGGCTTTTGATGATAGCCAAGCTGCGCCCAACTGATCGCTTCCCACAATTCGTCCATCGTGCCGACCCCGCCGGGCAGCGTGATGAAGCCGTCCGACAGGTCGGTGAAGAGCTGCTTACGCTGATGCATCGTCTGGACGACGTGCAACTCCGTGCAGCCGCGATGGGCCACCTCCGCGCCGACCAGCGCTTCGGGTATCACGCCGATCACCTCGCCGCCCGCCTCCAGCGCCGCATCGGCGACCGCGCCCATCAGGCCGAGCCGCCCGCCGCCATAGACGACGCCGATGCCCCGCTCCGCCAGCGTGCGGCCCACCATGCGCGCCGCGTCGATATAGGTCAGGTCGGCCGGCGTCGCCGAACCGCAATAGACCGCCAATTTCTTCATCGTCTCTAACCCAGATCTTCCAGCATCAGCGCGGCGGTTGCCTTGGCGCTGCCCACCACGCCGGGGATACCCGCGCCGGGATGGGTGCCGGCCCCTACCAGATAGAGATTGGGAATGACATCGTCGCGATTATGCGCGCGGAACCAGGCGCTTTGCGTTAGCAACGGCTCCAGGCTGAAGGCGCTGCCCAGATGCGCGTTGAGGTCACGGCCGAAATCGGACGGCGCATAATGGAATTGCGTGACGATGCGCGAGCGGATGTCAGGGATCAACCGATGCTGGATCTCGTCCAAGATACGCTCGGCATAGGCTGGCGCAAACTGGTCCCAGTCGATCGGCAGCTTGCCCATATGCGGCACCGGGGCGAGCGCATAGAAGGTCGAATGGCCTTCGGGCGCCATCGACGGATCGGTCACGGTCGGGTGGTGCAGATAGAGCGAGAAATCCTCCGGCAACACGCCATGATCGTAAATATCGGTGAGCAGCCCTTCATAGCGCGGCCCGAACAGGATCATATGATGCGGAATGCCGGGCCAACTGCCCTTGATACCGAAATGCAGCACGAACAGGCTGGGCGACCAGCGCTTGTTGGCGAGCTTGCCGCCCTGCTTCTGTCCCCGTGGATGATGGCCCAGCAGATCGCGATAGCTGTGCATCAGGTCGGCATTGCTGGCGACGGCATCGGCCTCCCCGCGCCAGCCCGACGCGGTGTGGACCGCCGTGACCTTGTCGCCATAGGTTTCGATGCGCGTGACCTTGTCGCCCAGCCGCAACGTGCCGCCCAGCCGCTCGAAATGGGTCGCCATGCCCTCGACCAGCTTGTTGGTGCCGCCCTTGGCGAACCAGACGCCGCCATCCTTTTCCAGCTTGTGGATCAGGGCATAGATGGCGCTGGTCTTCATCGGATTGCCGCCGACCAGCAGCGTGTGGAAGGACAGCGCCTCGCGCAGCTTCTCATTCTTCACATAGGACGACACGACCGAATAGACCGACCGCCACGCCTGATAGCGGGCCAGCGCCGGGGCGGCCTTGATCATCGAGGCGAAGTCGAGGAAGGCGACCGATCCGAGCTTGCGATAGCCCTCTTCGAACACGCCTGCGGCATAATCGAGGAAGCGCTCATAGCCCGCGACATCGCCGGGATCGAGCTTGGCGATTTCGGCGCGCAGCGACACTTCGTCATTGCTGTAATCGAAATTGGTGCCGTCGCGCCAGTTGAGCCGGTAGAAGGGGCTGACCGGCATCAACGTCACGTCCTGCGCCATGTCATGGCCGGACAGGCGCCACAGCTCGTTCAGGCAATCGGGGTCGGTGATGACGGTCGGCCCGGCGTCGAAGGTGAAGCCGTCCTTCTGCCACATATAGGCCCGGCCGCCGGGGCGATCGCGCGCCTCGACCAGCGTGGTGTCGATGCCGGCGGATTGCAGGCGGATGGCCAGCGCCAGGCCGCCAAAGCCCGCGCCGATGATTATCGCTTTCCTGGTCATCAGGCGGGCGGATTCAGCAATGTTCGCATGGCATCCCTTATGGGCACGGGGGGGCGTCCGCACAAGATGCGGACACGGTCAGTAATGGTGGAACGTCCGGCGTAGAAACGCTGGATGAGGGGCGCGCGCAGGCCGTAGAAGCGCGCGAAGATACGCCAGCGCTGGTCGGGGATCGCCGCACCGAACAGCATCTTGCCGAGCAGCCGATAATAGCCACCGCTGCGCCAATGCGCCGCCGCATGGGCGCGCGTGACGGTCGCCAGTTGATCGAGCGGCTGATCGACCAACCAGGTAGCGAAGCGTACCGCGTCGGGCAGCGAATAGCCGGTCATCGGCTGGAACAGCCCGGCCCGCACGCCGGCGCGCGCGACCGGATCATCCTTGGGCCAATAAAGATCGAAATCGCCGCCATGGACCACGGGCAACACGCCCTGTTCGCGGTGGATCACCGTGCCGGTCCAGCCCTTGTCGCTGGCATAGGCCGCAATGCGCGCATCGATGGCGGGCACGTCCAGGTCGGGCGTATCGCTATAATAAGTGTCCTCGACGAAGATGGTGCGCTCGTCCCACGGCAGCAGATAGACGAAGCGATAGCCGTCCATCTGCTCGACCGTCGCATCCATGATCACCGGCCGGTCGATGCCATGTGGCGCATCGAGCCGCAGCGCATGGCCGACGAACTTCTGCCAGCCACAGCGCAACGGCGACAGGTCCGCCGCCCCGCGCGCATCGATCACAGCCCCCGCGTCGATCTCCCGCTCGTCGGTCAGGCGGACGCTGGTCGGCCTAACGGCGGCGACGCTCGCGCCCGTCATCGTCACATCCCCCAGCGTTGCGCGGACATGCGCGTCGAGCCGGGGCGAGGCGATGCTGTTATAGGCCGTGTCGAGACGGCGACGATGCCCTGGAAAGCGGACCTCATGCCCCTGTGCCCAGCGATGGGTAACAAGCGGGTCGACCAGCCAGCGATCCTGCGCGGCCACGTCGCCATCAAAGAAGGACCAGATATGGTTGCCGCCGATCGCTGCGCCGCATTCGATCAGCCGGACACGGACATCGGGCCGCTTGGCCGCGAAGGCAAGCGCGATCAGGCTGCCGGACAGGCCGCCGCCAAGGATCGCCAGATCGCAGTCCAACCGGTTCGTCATTGCTCCCTGTTAGGCGAGGGGGGCTGGCAAAGCCATGGCCGAAGTGGTGGCATGCTATGGTTTTTGGGGCAGGTGATGGGCCTTGTCGCGACCGCACCTATAGTATAGGGGGATACCCTATGCATATAGTCGCGGATCGAGACAAATTACTGGCGCGGGTGCGCCGGATCGCGGGGCAGGTCGCCGCCGTCGAGCGTCAACTGACGGGCGAGGCGGGCTGTTCGGAAACATTGCAACTGGTCGCTTCGGTGCGCGGCGCGGTCGGCAGCCTGATGGAGGAACTGATCGAGCAGCATATGCGCGAACATGTCGCCTGCCCCGGCCTGTCCGACGAGGCCCGCGCGGCGGCCGCCGAAGAGATGCTGGCGCTGATCCGCCGTTACGGGAAATGACGATGCACGACGATCACTCTCACGGCACCGGGCACGGCCACGCCCATCACGACCACGCGCCATCGCCCGCCAGCATGGATGGCGAGGAAAGCCATTATTTCGACCATATCTATCTGTCGGACGGGCATGATAAAAATGCCCGGCGGACGCTGTGGGTCGTCTGGCTGACCGCCGCGACCATGGTGGTGGAGATCGTCGCGGGCTGGATGACCGGTTCGATGGCGCTGCTGGCCGATGGTTTTCACATGGCGACCCATGCGGGCGCGCTCGCCGTGGCGGCGGCGGCTTATGGCTATGCCAGGCGGCATGCGCGCAATCCGCGCTTCACCTTCGGCACCGGCAAGGTCGGCGACCTGTCGGGCTTTGCGTCGGCGCTGCTGCTCGGCTTCATGGCGCTGTTCATCGCGATCGAATCGGGGATGCGCTTCCTGGAACCGGTGCAGGTCGCCTTCGGTGAAGCGACGCTGGTGGCGATCGTCGGCCTCATCATCAACATCATCAGCGCGTTTTTGCTGGGCCATGACCATAGCCATGATCATGGACACGGACATGATCATGATGACGGGCACCAGCATGGCCATGCCGACAACAACCTGCGCGCCGCCTATGTCCATGTGCTGACCGACGCGCTGACATCGGTGCTGGCGATCGCGGCGCTGCTCGCCGGGCGCTATCTCGGCTGGTGGTGGCTGGACCCTGCGGTCGGCATATTGGGATCGATCGTCATCGCGCGCTGGGCCTGGGGCCTGATGAAGGACACCGCCGCCATCCTGCTCGACACCGCCGAACCCGCGCTGACGGCCAAGGTCCGCGCGCTGGCGGAAGCCGAAGGCGCCACCATCCGCGACCTCCACGTCTGGCGCATCGGCCCCCACGCCCACGCCGTCATCCTCAGCCTGGCACCGGGCGCGAATGGTGCCGCCGTCCGCGCGCGCCTGCACGCGCTCCCCCGCATGGCGCATGTAACGGTGGAATGCGGGTAGGCCTCAGCCCCCCCTTCTCCCCGGCGGGGAGAAGGATAGGAAGCCTTGGTGCCAAAGGCACCTAGGCGCAGTTGGAAGAGGGGGCTCGACGCTGATGTAGCGCGCTATCGAGAGGCCTCACCCGACCCCTCTCACTGCCCCTTCACCGCATCCATGATCTGCCGCACCGGCGCGATGTCATAGCCGGCCGCTGCCGCCTGCGCCGCCAGCACGTCGCCATCATCGCCCGCGCGCGCGCGGGTCAGTGCCCATAGCAAGGTGCTGCGCGTGCCCGACCGGCAATAAGCAAGCATCTTGCCGCCTGCCTCCGTCTGTTCCAGCGCGCTTGCCATCTCGTCCAACTGCCAGGGCGCGAAACCGCCATGCGCCACCGGCACCGCGACATAGGCGATGCCCGCCGCCTTGGCAGCGGCTTCGATCGCCGCGCCGTTGACCTGTCCCGGTTCCTCGTCATCGGGGCGGTTGTTGACGATGATCGTCACGCCCTGCGCCTTGGCGTCGGCCACCTGATCCAGCGTGATCTGCGGCGAGACAAGGATGCGGTCGGTCAATTTGCGGAACATGGGGCTTCTCCTTTGGCACAGGCCATGCGCCGGTCAGGATCAGGATTCAAGAGCGGCCTCTTCCTCCCGTCGTTGCGCAAAGCCCTTCCAATGTAGGATTTCCAATGATCTACACTGTCGGATGAAACGCGCTCGCACCCCACCCTGCCCTGCATCCCGGATCGACCGTCGCGTGCCTGCCGCGTCACAGGCGCGTCACTGTCGCGCCGGTGTCGCGTTACCGGGTCTTCGGACGCAATTTACCGGTACTTTTCGGTCGCAATCGGCCCGAATATGCGCCCACGACATCGTGAATTTCGATGTGACGCGGACCTGTGACCCTTGGCGCTACAGAAACGGCCGAATCGCCGCCAGAAAGGCGTCGCCCCAGGCGTCCAGCTTCTTCTGCCCCACGCCGCTGATCGTGCCCAGATCGCGGATCGAGGACGGCCGCTGTTCGGCCATTTCGCGCAGCGTCGAATCATGAAAGATCACATAGGGCGGCACGCCCGCCTCCTGCGCCAGTTCCCGGCGGCAGGCGCGCAGCGCGTCGAACAGCGGATCGCCGACCGGGTTCGCGTCGGCCCCGTTGCGGGCATTGCGGGACCGCCGCTCGCGCTTGGGCGGCACCAGGATGCGGACTTCTTCCTCGCCGCGCAGGATGGGCCGCGCATTGGGGCCAAGCATCAGCCCGCCATGCTCGGTGGTTTCCAGCGCATCGCGCACCAGCAGCGCGCGCGATACGGGACGCAGCAGCACGATCTCGTCCCCCGACACGATGCCATGCACCGAAATCTTGTCATGGCCGCGCTCGCGTACCTTGTCGTTGGGCGCCCCGGTCAGCACCGCTTCGATATGGCCGGACCCGAAACTCTGGCCGGTGCGATAGACGGCGGACAGATATTTGCGCGCCGTCTCGGTCGCGTCGATGCTGGCGGGCGGCGAGAGGCAATTGTCGCAATTGCCGCACATGGCAGGCGGATCTTCGCCAAAATGGCGCAGCAATATGGCGCGGCGGCAAGTCGCGGTCTCGACCAGCGCGCCCAGCGCCGCGATCCGCGTGCGCTCGCCCTGCTGGCGGCTCTGTTCCAGTTCCATGATTCGCTGGCGGGCACGGGCGAAATCCTCCGCGCCCCAGAAAAGATGCGCGACCGCCGGCTCGCCGTCGCGGCCCGCGCGGCCCGATTCCTGATAATAGCCCTCGATCGACTTGGGCAGGCCTGCATGCGCGACGAAGCGCACATCGGGCTTGTCGATCCCCATGCCGAAGGCGACGGTGGCGACCATCACCATATCCTCGCTGGCGATGAAGGCGGACTGGTTGGCGGCGCGGACCTTGGGGTCGAGCCCGGCATGATACGCGCGCACGGCGCGACCGCCCCGCCCCAGCGTTTCAGCGAGCTTCTCGGTCGCGGCGCGGGTCTGGGCATAGACGATGCCGGGGCCGGGATTGGCGGCGACCAGATCGGCCAGCTGCCGCGTCAGGCCATCACGCGGATGGACGGCATAGCGGATATTGGGCCGGTCGAAGCCCGAAATGATGAGGCCATCGTCGGGAATGCCGAGCTGGACGAGAATATCCTTGCGCGTATGCGCGTCGGCCGTGGCGGTCAGTGCCAGCCGGGGGACATCGGGAAATTCGTCGAGCAGCGGGCGCAGCAGGCGATAGTCGGGGCGGAAATCATGGCCCCATTCGGACACGCAATGCGCTTCGTCGATGGCGAACAGCGCGACCCTGGCCGATCGCAGCAGATTGCGGAACCCCTCCTGGCTGGCGCGTTCGGGGGCGACATAGAGCAGGTCGAGATCGCCATTGCGCAACCGGTCCTGCGTCTCGCGCCAGTCGGCATCGACGCTGGTCAGGCTGGCGGCGCGAATGCCGACGGCCGTGGCGGCGCGCAACTGGTCGTGCATCAGCGCGATCAGTGGCGAGACGACGACGCAGCAGCCGTCGAGCGCGACCGAGGGCAATTGGTAGCAGAGCGACTTGCCCGCCCCGGTCGGCATGATCGCCAGCGTCGGCTGGCCCGCCATGACGCGCGCGACCACCTGTTCCTGCACCCCGCGAAAGCGGGTGAAGCCGAATATGTCGTGAAGGAGCGTGGGAATGTCGGGCCGCATGACGCGGCCTTAGCGGGGGAAAGCGCGGGGGGCCAGCCTTGCCGCCGCTTAAGAGGTTGGATCGAGCAGGCAGCCCCAGCCGGGTCGATAACGGGCGGTGCGCGTGGCGATCAAGGGCACGCGGGCCACCACGGCCCTGTCTTCGGGCCGGTCGGTCAGCGTGACGAGCGCCATGCCCGGCTCCTTGTCTTCCTCGCAACTGCCCATCGCCCGCCCTTCGACATAGCGGCACGAACAAGCGAGGCGCGCGCCATAGGCGGTGCCCAGTTCTGCCTGACCGCGCAAACCGCTCCAATGCCAGCCAAGCACGGCGAGCAGCGACAGGATAAGCACAAGGGCAAGATAAATGATCGTCCGGCGGCCCGGCATATTCCCGACTCGGTTGGGGATGGCTAAGGGCGCGGCTTATGAAGATCGAATGGAACAGCGTAAAGCGGCTTGGCCTTGGCGCCGCCCTGGTGGCCCTCGTCGGCGCGGGCGGGCTATGGAGCGTGCGCGCGGCCGATCCGCAGCCGCTCTACCATGTGGCGCGCGACGCGACAGTGGGCGAGGCTGCGCTGCGCGCCGCGATCGACCCCTTGTTCGACGATGCGGCGATGGGCGACACCCGCGCGCTGCTGGTGATGCGCGACGGCGAAATCGTCGCGGAACGCTATGCGCCGGGTTTCGGGCCGGACACGAAACTCCTGTCCTGGTCGATCGCCAAGAGCGTGACGGCGGTGCTGGTCGGGCTGATGGTGGCGGACGGGCGGCTGGCGATCGACGCGCCGGTGCCGGTGGCAGCGTGGAGCCAGCCGGGCGACCCGCGCGGCAAGATCACGCTGCGCCAATTGCTCCAGATGACGAGCGGTCTCGATCATGTCGAGGATGGCGAACCGATCCAGAGCGGCGACACGGTGCGGATGCTGTTCACCGACGGCGCACAGGATATGCGCGCCTATGCCGAGGCCAAACCGCTGGGTCAGGCGCCGGGCGCCCACTTCGCCTATTCGACCGGCAGCAGCATCATCCTGTCCGACCTGATGACGCGGATGCTGACCAACAGCAGCGATCCCGACGTGCGGCGCCGGGCGATGGCGATGTTCATCGACGGGCGATTGAAGGCTCCGGGCAAGCTGCCCAGCCTGACGCCCGAATATGACGCGGCGGGCACGATGATCGGCGGCAGCATGATGCATATGACCGCGCGCGACTATGGCCGCTTTGGCGAATTGCTGCGGCGGCAGGGGCGCGGCCCTACCGGGCATCAGATATTGCCGGAAAAATGGGTCGACTTCATGCGCACGCCATCGAAGCGCAACCCGGCCTATGGCGCGCATCTCTGGCTCAACCGCGAAGGCAGCGAAAGCGCGCTGATGCCGGGCCTGGCCCCCACCAGCCTGTTCGGCTGTGTGGGGCATAATGGCCAATATATTCTCGTGTCGCCCAGCCAGCGCCTGACCGTGGTACGGATCGGCATGTCACCACACAAGGAACAGCGGGCCGCGGTGAAGGCGGCACTGGCACGCGTGATCGGGCTGTTTCCAGGCTAGAGGTGGAAGCGGCCCTCGATCACCGTGCGGCACTGGCCGGTCAGGATCACCCGGTCGCCATCGAGGGTGCAACCAAGCCGACCGCCGCGCCCCGACGCCTGAAACGCGCTGAGCGTCGTCTTGTTGAGGCGCTTGGCCCAGAAGGGGGTGAGCAGGCCATGGGCGGACCCCGTGACCGGATCTTCATCCACGCCGCCGCCCGGCACGAAGACGCGACTGACGATATCGCTATCCTCACCCGGCGCGGTGGCGATGAGCATGACGTCGCCCTGCGCCTTCAACGCCGCGAAGTCGGGCGCGAGCGCGCGCACCGCAGCGGCATCGGGGAAGAGGAACAGGCTGTAGCCACCATCCCGCCAATGCGACTCGACTGGAGTGCCCCCCAGCCCTGCCGCCAGTTCCGGCAAAGCACGGGGCGCCATATCCCAGGCCGGAAGCGACAGCGCATAGCCCTCGCCAGCGCGCGATACGGTCAATATGCCCGCATGGCGCGTGCGAAAGCGCACCACATCCCCCTGCCCCATCAGCACATGGCCGCTGGCGAGCGTCGCATGGCCGCACAATTTGACTTCAACGGTGGGCGTGAACCAGCGCAGCACATGGTCCGCCTCCGGGTCGTCAGGCGTCGCCAGCGTGAAGGCGGTCTCCGACAGGTTATTCTCCGCCGCAATGGCCTGCAGCGTGGCATCGTCGAGCCAGGCATCGAGTGGCATCACGGCGGCCGGATTGCCGGTGAAAGGGGCATCGGCGAAAGCATCGACCTGGGTGAAGGGCAGGCTGGTCATGGAACGGTTCCTTGTCGTTTGATCCGGTCTGGCGGAGGCATGGCCCTGCGAACAGAGCCAGCCCAACCGGATTGGCGCTTAACCCAGCAACACCAGCGCGCTGCACACCGCGATGCCGACCACGATGTTGATCGGCACGCCGATCCGCACGAAATCGGCAAAGCGATAATCGCCCGCGGCATAGACCAGCGCATTGGTCTGATAGCCGATCGGCGTCGCGAAACAGGCCGATGCGCCGATCATCAGCGCGATGATGAGGGGACGGGGATCGACCCCCAATTGCTGCGCGATCGCGATGATGATGGGCGTCAACAGGGCCGCCACCGCATTGTTGCTGAGCAGTTCAGAGAGGATCAGGGCGAAGAAATAGATGAGGAAAACCAGCGACCAGGCCGGTGCATTTTGCAGCAGCGGGGTGATCCAGCCGACCATCAAGGCGACGCTGCCCGCCTGTTCGAGCGCCAGCCCGACCGCCAGCATCGCGAAGATCAGGATCAGCACGTCACCGTCGATCGCGCCCCAGGCCTCTTCCGGGTCGATGCAACGGCTGAGCAGGATGACACCGACCGCGATGACGGCAGCCAGGCCGATGCCGATGACATCGAGCGCCGAGAGCAGCACCACGCCCGCCATCGCAACTATGGCGATCCACGCCTTCTTGCGGCGGAAGGCGCGCACCCGGCTGACATCGACGCCGATCAGATGCGGATTGTCGCGCAACGACCGCATCGCATCGTCGCTGCCTGCAATCAGCAACCGGTCGGCACCGCGCACCCGCGTATTGGACAGATCGGGTCCGGACAAATGGCGCGCGCGATGAATGCCGATAATCCGCACGCGCAGCGCATGGAGGAAGGGAATATCCGCCAGCCGCTCGCCAATGGAAGGATGGCTGGGCGCTACCATTGCCTCCACGACCGTCCCGTCCTGCCCCGACGTACGCGAGTCGGCGGCGATGCCGAGGTCGAAGTCCCCCGCCTCCCGCAATGTCATAATCGCCGCGCCATCGGCACGGACGATCAGCCGGTCGCCGCTATGCAGTTCTTCTTCCATCAGCTCGCGGCGACGAATGTCACCGCCGCGCTTGATGCCGAGCAGCTTGACCGACCGCCCGAACATGCCGAGCGTGCTGACGTCCCGGCCAACCAGATCGCTATCCTGCGGCACCACCAATTCGGTCAGATAATCCTGCACATTGCCGCCATTTTCTCCGGCAATGGTAGGCGGGTCGCTTGGCAGCAGGAAGGACAGCAGCAGCAGCGCGCCGACGCCCGCCACTGTCCCAGCCAGGCCGTAAAGGGTTATGTCGAAAATGCCGAAGGGGGCCATGCCCTGATCCGCGGCAATGCCCGCGACGATCAGATTGGTCGACGTGCCGACGAGCGTCAGGCAGCCGCCCAGCACCGCGACGGTGTTCATCGGGATCAGTAGCTTCTTGACAGGGTAACCGGTCGCCTGCGCCAATTTGAACATGATGGGGATCAGGATCACGACCACCGGCGTATTGTTGAGGAAAGCCGACAGGATGATCGTGCCGATCGCGACTTCGGCGAGGGCGAGCCGGGGACGCTTTTCCGCGCGGGTCATGATGAGGTCGGCAACGCGGCTGATGACACCGGTGCGAATCAACGCGCCCGACAGGATGAACATCGCCCCGACGGTCAGCGGCGCACTGTTGGAAAAGACGGAAAACATCGCCTTTTCATCCAGCATGCCGAGCAGCGCAAAAACACAGGCCCCCACCACTGCGATCACCGTGGGCGAATAGCGTTCGCGCACGAAAGCGATGAACATGGCGGCCAGAACCGCCAGCCCGATTTCGGCCCGATACACGCCCAGCAGCGCGGTGATGAAATGCATGGTGCCCCTTGTCCCCAACAAGATTGGCGCTGGCCGCTGATCTTGCCGGGCTGAAACGAAATGGGCCAGCCATGGTTGCATGGCTGGCCCGTGTCGCGGCGGTCAGGGGACGTTTTGACCGTCAATCCGCGCAATGCGTGGTGACGCTCCCCAGGCTTACGCTCTGCCGCTTGCCCGTCGAACGGGCGATGACGTCATTCTATCGTAACAAAAGTGAGTCGTCTCGCTTTTTTACGATCGGTTCGGCGCGTCATTCCCCGCATTGAGCGCGGTGAAGCAATTTCTGGTCGGCCAGCACCAGCGCCATCATCGCTTCGACCACCGGCACACCGCGGATGCCGACACAGGGATCGTGGCGGCCCTTGGTTATGATGTCGGATGCTGTGCCGTCGCGCGTCACGGTCTCGACCGGGATCAGGATCGAACTGGTGGGCTTGAAGGCGACGCGCAGCTTGATCGGCTGGCCCGTCGCGATGCCCCCCGCAATGCCGCCTGCATGATTGGCAAGGAAGGTCGGTCCATCGGGACCGGGACGCATCGGGTCGGCATTCTGTTCGCCGCGCAGGCTGGCAGCGGCAAAGCCATCGCCAATCTCCACGCCCTTGACCGCGTTGATGCTCATCATCGCGGCGGCCAGTTCGCTGTCGAGCTTGGCATAGAGCGGCGCCCCCCAGCCGGCCGGAACGCCACTGGCGACGCATTCTACGATCGCGCCGAGCGAGGAGCCATCGCGTCGAGCATCGTCCACCAGTTTTTCCCAGCGCATGGCCGCTTCCGGGTCAGGGCAGAAGAAAGGATTCTGCCCGATCTGCGCCGCGTCGAAATTGTCATATTCGATCGCGTCGCCGCCGATCGCGCTGACATAGGCGAAGATGTCGACATCAGGGATGACGGCACGCGCAACCGCGCCCGCCGCCACGCGCGACGCCGTCTCGCGCGCAGACGAACGTCCGCCGCCGCGATAGTCGCGAAAGCCATATTTGGCGTCATAGGCATAGTCGGCATGACCGGGGCGATAGGCCTTGGCGACGTCGGAATAATCCTTGGATCGCTGATCGGTATTCTCGATCATCAGGCTGATCGGCGTGCCGGTCGTTCGCCCTTCGAACACCCCCGACAGAATGCGAACCTCATCCGCCTCGCGACGCTGGGTAGTGAATTTGGACGTGCCGGGCTTGCGCAGGTCGAGCCAGGGCTGGATGTCCGCTTCGCTGAGCGGCAGGCCGGGCGGGCAGCCGTCCACGACCGCGCCGATCGCCGGACCATGGCTCTCGCCCCAGGTGGTAAAGCGGAACATGCGACCGAATGTGTTGACGCTCATTTGTCGAGCGCGATGTCCGGGGCGTCTTCGGCTTTCATGCCGATCACATTATAGCCTGCGTCGACATGGTGGATTTCGCCGGTCACGCCGCTGGCCAGGTCCGACAGCAGATACAGGCCTGCGCCGCCGACATCCTCGATGGTCACATTGCGACGCAGCGGGGCGTTCAGTTCGTTCCATTTGAGGATATAGCGGAAGTCGCCAATGCCGCTGGCCGCCAGCGTCTTGATCGGACCAGCCGAGATGGCATTGACGCGGATATTTTCGCGACCCAGATCCATCGCCAGATATTTGACGCTGGTTTCCAGCGCCGCCTTGGCCACGCCCATGACGTTATAATGGGGGATGACCTTTTCCGCGCCATAATAGCTGAGCGTCAGGATGCTGCCGCCATTGGGCATCAGCGCGCGGGCGCGGCGCGTGACTGCCACGAAACTGTAAGCAGACACGTTCATGGTCATCAGGAAGTTGTCGAGGCTGGTATCGACATAGAGACCGCGCAGCTCGTTCTTGTCCGAAAAACCAATCGCATGAACGACGAAGTCGAGCGTGCCCCAGCGCGCCTCAATCTCCGCAAAGGCGGCGTCGAGCTTGTCCATGTCCGTCACGTCGCAATCGATCAGGAAGTCCGACCCTACCTGCTCCGCCAAAGGCCGGACCCGCTTGGCGAGCGCGTCGCCCTGATAGGAAAAGGCCAGTTCAGCGCCCTGTTCATGCAAGGATTTGGCAATGCCCCAAGCCAACGACTTGTCGTTCGCCAGACCCATGATGAGGCCGCGTTTACCCGCCATCAAGCCGTTCATATCTTCGTTCCGTTCCCTTGGTCTTCGGGCAGCAAGGCCACTTCCTCTTCGGGAAATTCCGCCAGCGCCGCATTCAATTCCGCGCCAATTACCACGCCAAGCCCGACTAGGAAGAAAAAAATGAGCGTGATCATGACGCCGGCCAAGCTGCCATAGGTCCGGTCATAGCCGCCCAGCAGCGACAGGGTCGGCGGCAACAGCAATGTCGTGCCATACCACCAGAGCGATGTCGCGACCGCGCCGGGCCATTTGGGGAAACGACGATCCTTGTAGATGGTCGGCGTCAGGGAGACGAACAACGACCAAAGCGCGATGCACACTATCACCATCGGTATGAGCTTGGCCGACGCGACGAGCGCGATGGCATCATCGGCCCAGGGAAGGAGATGGGTCAGAAACTGGTCGATGCCCGTGATCACCACTTGGAGCGAGAAGGCGAACATCACCGCCACGACGCTAGCCAAAGTGATGCCCACCGCGCTTAGCCGATAATGCCAGAAGGATTTGGTGCTTTTGGTGCCATAGGCGCGGCGCAATATGTCGCGGATGGTTTCGATGAGACTGCCGACGGTCCACAGACCGACGAATCCGCCCAGCCAGAGCAAAGGGCCGGAGCGGGCATTGAGCACATCGCTGATCGGTTGGCGCACGACATCGGCGACGCCGCGGGGAACCGTTGTCAGGAAGGCGTTGACCGCGGCCAGGCCATCTTCGGTGCGGCCGAAGATACTCGCCACCGCCGCTGCGACGATGAAGAAGGGAAACAGCGTCATCAGCGAGAGATAGGCAAGATTCCCGGCGTGAATGAAGCCATCGCTATAGGTGCCGACCGCGACCCGCTTCATCACCTCGAACGCCTGCGAACCGGGGCGCACCCGCTTCATCTGGCGATGAAAATGAGCGCGTGTCCGTGCCGCCATATGGCGACGGGATTCGGGCGTATAGGGCGAATTCAGCGGCATCCGCCCCCTAACGCCTCAAACGCCGAGATGGGCGCGCACGGGTCGACTGTCCTGCCAGCTTTCGACCAGCGCCCGGATCGCGGGATCATCGGCAGGCACATCGATTTGCAGGGTCACAAGCTGATCCCCGCGCGCACCATCCTTGCCGGTGAAGCCCTTGCCCCGCAGCCGCAGCGTCTTGCCCGATGTCGCACCCGTCGGCACGCCCAGCATCACCGCGCCATCGACAGTGGGCACCTTGACCTTGCCACCCTTCACCGCCTCGTCGAGCGTGATCGGCAGGTCGAGCAGGACATTGTCGCCATCGCGGGTGAAGAAGGGATGGGGCTTCACTTCGATCGTGACGATCGCGTCACCTGCGCCCCCTGGCCCCACCTGCCCCTTGCCCGACAGGCGCATCTGCGTACCGGTGTCGACCCCGGCGGGCAATTTGAGGTCGATGGTCTTGCCATCCTGCAGCGTGATCCGCTGCGGCGCGAGGGTGGCAGCGTCCGTGAACTGTACCGCCAGGCGATAAGCGACGTTCGCGCCCTTGGACGGCGGCGCCTGTCGGCCAAAACCACCGCCACCCGCACGGCGACCCGCGCCGCCGAACAGGCCTTCGAAGATATCGCCGAAATCCGCGCCGCCCTGATCGAAACCGCCGCCGCCGGGCTGGCCGCGAAAACCGCCACCGCCTCCTCCGCCGCCAAAGCCGAAGGGCGCGGTCGGATTGCCGTCGCCGTCAATCTCGCCCCGGTCGAAGCGGGCGCGCTTGTCCTTGTCGGACAACAGATCATAGGCATTGGTGGCAGCGGAAAACTTCTCCGACGCCTTGGGATTGTCCTTATTCTTGTCGGGGTGCAGTTCCTTGGCCAGCTTGCGATAGGCCGACTTGATCTCTGCCTCGGTCGCGCCGCGCGCAACGCCAAGGGTGGAATAGGGATCAGCCATCGATACTCTGGTGCCTCTTGTTCTGGGACGGGAAATTGCCGTCCTATGTGGCGAAAGCGACGCGTCGGTTCAAGTTGCGCAATAGCCCGTATCGACACTATCACATCGCCCGCCTAGACAGTGGGGCATGATCGATCCTTTTGCCTTGTTCGACGACTGGTACAGCCAGGCGCGTGAAACCGAAATCAACGACAGCAACGCCATGGCTCTTGCCACCGCCGATGCGCGCGGCTGTCCGTCCGTCCGCATGGTCTTGTTGAAGGGCCATGGACCGGACGGCTTCATCTTTTACACCAATTTCGAAGGGCGCAAGGCGGGCGACCTCGTAGAAAATCCCCATGCTGCCCTGCTCTTCCACTGGAAATCGATGCGGCGACAGATACGGATCGAGGGTACGGTTGGCCCCGTGGATGATGCCACGGCCGATGCCTATTTCGCGACGCGCAGCCGCGACAGCCAGCTGGGGGCCTGGGCCTCCGACCAGTCGCGCCCCCTACCCTCGCGCGAAATCTTCATGGCCCGGTTCGAAGAAGCCAATGCGCGGTTCGAGGGCCAGCCGGTGCCGCGTCCACCCCATTGGTCGGGGTTCCGCCTCGCCCCTGAACGCATCGAATTCTGGCAGGATCGCGAACATCGCCTGCACGAACGCCGCCTGTTCACACGGGACGATGCGGGCTGGACCGAAGGGCTGCTCTACCCCTGATAGGCGCGGATTGCACCGTTTGGGATGAACCGAGGCGCGGAAAGCGGCGGCTTGTTCGTCTATCTCAAGGCGGGGGCCGCACGCCGATTGCGGGTGGCCCATGCGCCTGTTAGGTGTTCCCTGACGGTTGTAATAATATTGCGAGCCGCGTCCGCGCGGCTCATGAGGGAATAGATGCGCAACAGACTGACGGCCTTCATCCTCACCGGCATGGTCCTTGGGGTGATCGTAGGGTTCGCCGCGAACCTGTGGGTGGGTGGCGACGAAACGCTGGCCAAGCAGGTCGCGGGCTATTTCCACCTGCTGGCCGACATCTTTTTGCATTTGATCAAGATGATCATCGCGCCGCTGGTCTTCTCCACGCTGGTTGCGGGCATCGCCCATATGGGCGACAGCGCGGCGCTGGGGCGCATCGGCGGGCGGGCGCTGGCCTGGTTCGTCATCGCCAGCCTGATTTCGCTGACGCTGGGCCTCATCTTCGTCAATTTCTTCGCGCCGGGCGAAGGGCTCAACCTGGTCCGCAATGGTGCGGAATCGGGCGTGAATACCGAATCGCTCAATTTCCGTGACTTCATTCTGCATGTCTTTCCGACCTCCATGGTCGGCGCGATGGCGGAAAATTCGATCCTCCAGATCGTCGTCTTCTCACTGTTCGTCGGCGTCGCGCTGACCGCGATCGGCGAGAAGGGCAAACCGATCGTCGGCGTGATCGAGGCGATGGTCGAACTGATGCTGCAGGTGACGGGCTATGTCATGCGCGTCGCGCCCTTCGCCGTTTTCGGTGCCTTAGCGTCGGTGATCACCACGGAAGGGCTGGGTGTGCTGGTCACGTTCGGCGAGTTGATCGGCGAATTCTACATCGCGCTTTTCTGCCTCTGGCTGCTGCTGTTCGCGGCGGGATCGGTTTTCCTGGGCAAGCGGATGTTCACGCTGATCCGCTATGTCCGCGAACCGATCCTGATCGCCTTCTCCACCGCCTCGTCGGAAGCCGCCTATCCCAAGATGCTGGAACAGCTCGACCGGTTCGGCGTGCCGCGCCGCATCTATAGCTTCGTGCTGCCACTCGGCTACAGCTTCAACCTCGACGGCTCGATGATGTATGCGACCTTCGCGACGATCTTCATCGCGCAAGCCTATGGCATCGACCTGCCGATCGCGACGCAGATCACGATTCTGCTGGTGTTGATGGTGACCAGCAAAGGCATCGCCGCCGTGCCGCGCGCATCCTTGGTGGTGGTCGCCGCGACGCTGGGCCAGTTCGACCTGCCGGTCGAGGGCGTAGCCTTCATCCTGGCGGTCGATCACTTCATGGACATGGGCCGCACCGCAACCAACGTGCTGGGCAACGCCATCGCCACGTCGGTCATCACCAAATGGGAAGGGATGCTGGAGGTCGAGGAGCCGATCGACGTGCCCCATCCCAAAGCCCCCGCCCACACCGCCGCGCATGGCCGCGCGGGGCTGGAACTGGCATCCGACATGGTGGACGAGGACAAGAAGGGCTGAGCGGCGTCGGTTTTCGTCCGAAGTTCACACCGTCGCTGGACGGTCGGGTCGGCTGCGGACTTGTCCCGACCGCCATCACCATAGACAGCCGCGGACCGGTTTGAGCGGTTCCGGGGCGGGGTCGCCGATGGACTGGAGCAGGTCGATCTCGATCGTGCGACACATGGCGCTCATCGATACGTCGTGGACGGTGTTGGCGAAGGGATCGACCAGATCGTCGCCGATGCGCAGGACCGCGAGGAACATGAGGCCCGCCACGGTCGAGCCGAGCGGGGTTGCTAGGCCCAGCGTTTCGACCAGGCCGATAGGCAGGAAGATGCAGAAAAGATGGGTAAATATCGTCGGTAGATAGCGATATTGGACCGGCAACGGCGTGTTTTTGAGCCGCTCCATCCCGCCCTGGGCATTGGCGATGTCGACCAGCACGGCCTCCATCTGCGTTTGCTGGATCGTGTCGATCCAGCCTGCGCGTCGGGCCATATCGATACGGCGGCCCGTGCTGTCGAGCAGGCCGTTGGCGGCGTTAGTCCGCGCCAGCGCCAGCCCCTTGTCCTTTTCCTCCAGAAAGCGCGTCACATCCTCATCGAGAGGCTGCCGCCGCAACTGGCAGCGCAGCGCGTTCACATAAGCGATCTGGCGCTTGACGATCTCGCGCTTCATGTCGCGGCCATCGGGGTCGGGCAGGAAGTTGCGGGTCGCGCGCGCCAAGCTGCGCGAGGCGTTGATCATCGCGCCCCACAGCACCCGCCCTTCCCACCAGCGTTGATAGGCGGAGTTGGAGCGAAAGCCCAGGAACAGCGCCAGCGCCGAACCGAAGATGGTCAGCGGCAGCGAGGGTGCCTTGAAGGGCAGGACATAATAAGTGACAGTGACGACGCAGTCCCAGACGAACAATATCGTCAGCGGTTTCCAGACTTCGGAGGCCATGCGCCGCATGGAAGGAACGGGATCGACAATCATGCGGGTCTCCGAGAGAATGGACCGCGCCAACGCGAGAGGCGCGTAAAAGCTCCCTCGATACCCTAGCGCAATGACTGGAAAGTCGTGCAACCGGCACCCCGGCCGAGTGGTTGACCCGTAACGGTAGCCCAAAAGGATGAACCATTGACCGGCACGACACCCACGACAGGCGCCGAAACCGGCCGGAAAAGCGCAGCATTATCGCTGCAATGGCAGATGCTCGCGGGCTTCGGCATCGGCCTGCTATCGGGCCTTGGCGTCTATATGGCGGCACCCGATGCCCCTTGGGTCAGTGGCTTCACCACCTATGTCACCGGGCCGATCGGCCAGATTTTCCTGCGGCTGTTGTTCATGCTGGTGATCCCATTGCTGGTATCGGCACTGATCGTCGGGATTGCGGAAATGGGCGAGATTCGGGCGTTGCGGCGCGTCGGGCTTCGCACGCTCGTCTATACCTTCATTGTGTCGGCCATTGCGGTGGCGGTCAGTCTGTTGGTGGTCGATCTGTTGCGGCCAGGCGCGGGCATCGACCCTGTCGCCGCGCGCGCGATGCTGAGCGATGCGGGGCCGGGGGCGCAGGCGATATTGAGCCGGGGTAGCGACGCACCGCAGGGGATCAATGCCTTCATCGCCATCGTGCCCGACAACATCATCGCGGCAATGGCGGGCAACGATATATTGGCGGTGATGGTCTTTTCGCTCTTCTTCGGCATTGGACTGGTGCTGGTGCGGACGCCGCAGACGCAGATGCTGCTGACCGCGATGGAGGGCGTGCTGGCGGTGACGATGCGGCTGATGGGGCTGGTCATCCGCCTCGCGCCGATCGCCATTGCCTGCTTCATGTTCAATCTGGCGTCGCAATTTGGCTGGGATTTGCTGATCCGGTTGTCGGCCTATGTCGGCGTCGTGCTGCTCGCGCTGGCAATCCAGATGTTCGGCGTCTATTCACTGCTGATTGCGTTCATCGCCAAACGCTCGCCTTGGCGCTTCTTTGCCGATGTGCAGGAGGCGACGGTCATGGCCTTTGCCACTGCCTCCTCCAATGCGACTTTACCCACGGCGCTCCGCGTGGCGGAGGATAATCTGCGCCTGCCGCGCCGCATCGCGCGCTTCGTCCTGACCATCGGCGCGACCGCCAACCAGAATGGCACGGCGATGTTCGAGGGGATCACCGTGATCTTCCTTGCCCAGTTTTTCAGCATTGAGCTGAGCATCCCGCAGCAGGTCATGGTGATGATGATGTGCATATTGGGCGGCGTCGGCACGGCGGGCGTGCCGGCCGGATCGCTGCCGGTCGTGGCGATGATCCTGGGGATGGTCGGCATACCGCCCGAAGGCATCGGGCTGGTGCTGGGGGTGGACCGATTGCTCGACATGTGCCGCACCGCGCTCAACGTCACCGGCGATCTGGTCGCGGCGACGGTGATCGCGGCAGGCGAGGAGGATCAGCCGAGCGTTGGCTCGTAACCTTGCGGGACATAGTTCCCCGGCCTTCGCCGGGGAACAGCGCCGTTAGCGCAGTTTAGCGATGTTCAATCCGTCTTCCTTGGCGCGGGCCTTGGTCGATTCCTCTGTCCGGGTCAGCGCCTTGGCGATCGCCTTCAGCCCCATGCCCTTCTTGGCCAGGGTATGCAGCTTCTGGATTTCGTCCTGAGTCCAAGCCTGCTTGTGCCGTTCGAACTTTTCGCCCGCCATCGCCTTTAATCCGCGAAGGGATCGCGCACGAGGATGGTATCCTCGCGCTCAGGACTGGTGGAGACGAGCGTGACCGGGCAGCCGATCAGTTCTTCGATCCGGCGGATATATTTGATCGCCTGCGCGGGCAATTCTGCCCAGCTGCGCGCGCCCGCCGTGGTGTCGTGCCAGCCTTCGATGCTTTCGTAGATCGGCTGCGCCTTGGCCTGATCCTGCGCATGGGCCGGCAGATAGTCGAACGTCTGTTCGCCAATCTTGTAGCCGACGCAAATCTGGAGCGTGTCGAACCCGTCCAGCACGTCGAGCTTGGTGAGCGCGATGCCGGTGACGCCCGATACCGCGACCGACTGGCGCACCAGGACCGCGTCGAACCAGCCGCAGCGGCGCTTGCGCCCGGTGACGGTGCCAAATTCATGGCCGCGTTCGCCCAGCCGCTGGCCGGTGGCGTCCTCCAGTTCGGTGGGGAAGGGGCCGGAGCCGACGCGGGTGGTATAGGCCTTGACGATGCCCAGCACGAAGCCCGCCGCATTGGGACCAAGGCCGGTGCCGCTCGCCGCCGTACCCGCCACCGTGTTGGACGAGGTGACGAAGGGATAAGTGCCATGGTCGATGTCGAGCAACGTGCCCTGTGCGCCTTCGAACAGGATGCGCTTGCTCGCCGCCTTGGCGCGGTTGAGCGTCAGCCAGACCGGCTTGACGAAGGGCAGGATGAAGTCGGCGATTTCGGTCAATTCCGCCATCAGCGCGGCGCGGTCGATCGGCGGTTCGCCAAAGCCGGTGCGCAGCGCGTCATGATGGGCGGTCAGGCGATCGAGCTGAGGGCCAAGATCGTCGAGATGCGCGAGGTCGCACACGCGGATGGCGCGGCGGCCGACCTTGTCTTCATAGGCAGGGCCAATGCCGCGCCGGGTGGTGCCGATCTTGCCCGCGCCGCTCGCATCTTCACGCAGCCCGTCCAGGTCGCGGTGGAAGGGCAGGATCAGCGGGCAGGTTTCGGCAATCTGAAGATTGTCGGGCGTGATGGCCACGCCCTGCGCCGACAATTTCGCGACTTCATCGCGGAAATGCCAGGGATCGAGCACCACGCCATTGCCGATGACGCTGAGCGTCCCACGCACGATGCCCGACGGCAGCAGCGAGAGCTTATAGACTTTCTCGCCAACCACGAGCGTGTGGCCCGCATTATGACCGCCCTGGAAACGAGCGACGACATCGGCGCGCTCCGAGAGCCAATCGACGATCTTGCCCTTGCCCTCGTCACCCCATTGGGCGCCGATTACGGTTACATTTGCCATGAATACAGATCTCCGCCCGCCGCGCGGACCGGCCATGCCCTTCGACGGGACTCGGCATGCCGGTAGGATCGATTGGACGCAAAGCCGCCCTGTTCGCGCGGCGGTTAGCCCTGCCGCGGCCTCCAAGTCAAGTCAGAAGGGGCGAAGCTCCGTGCCGTCGAGCCAGTGCGAACAGCGCAGCTTCGCGCCATCCTCATCCCCGACCAGCGCCGCGACGGTGTGCCAACCCTCGCCGCGCAGTTCGGCGGCGCGGGTCGCATCGGCGCCCAGCGGCAGGAACAGGCGCTTGGGGGTTTCGCCGCCAAAGCCGGCGTCGATCAGCGGATCGGGATAGAGCGAGAAGCCCATCGCTGGTTCATCCTGTCCATTGGCGTGGCAGATGGCATAGCTGCCGCCGCGTCCGATTTCGCCGATGAAGCCTTCGGCGAAGATCGAGAAGCCGAACCAGTTCTGATATTCAAAGCCATGCCGTTCGGTCGGGTCGAGCGTCAGCGTGATATCCCAGCCGATCGGTTTCGCGATGGCGCGCAGGCCCGCGATGCGGCTGTCGATCGCGCCGCCGAGGCTTGCGTTAAAGGCTTCCAGGCGCTCCATCGCGGCGTGGAACGGGCCGGTCGCTTCGATGAGGGGCAGATAGGCGGCGGCCTGCGGGCCAAGCGCCACCAGCGCGCCCGCATCCTTGGCGTCGAGTTCGGTACGCACCGCTTCCATTTCGCCCGCCGCCAATGGCAGCGGCCCTGCGGCCAGCATGTCGATCAGGTCGGGCAGGGTGAAGTCGATGGTGAGGCCGGTGACGCCCGCCGCCTGCAAGGCTTCGATCGCGACATTGACGATTTCGACCGCGGCGGCGACGCTGTCCGTGCCGATCAGTTCAGCGCCGACCTGCAATTTCTCGCGCTCCGGACGCAACTGGTTGGCCTTGAGGCGGATGACCGGCCCGGCATAGGACAGGCGCAAGGGGCGCGGCGCGGCGGCGAGGCGCGTGGCGGCGATGCGGCCGACCTGCGCGGTCATGTCCGGGCGAAGCGCGAGGCTGCGTTGCGACACGGGATCGACGGCGCGGACCAGATCCTGCGCGCGCATGGATTTGAGGCGCTGGGTGAGCGTGTCTTCGAATTCCGCGAGCGGGGGCATGACCCGCTCATAGCCATGGGTCGCCACCGTATCGAGCACGCGCCGCGCGAGGCGCGCGGAAGCTTCGGCCTGGGGCGGCAGGCGGTCGGATAATCCTTCGGGAAGAAGGCCGGGCGGGATCATGGTCATACCTTAGCTCCCTCCCCCTTGGGGGGGAGGGTTGGGGAGAGGGGGAGTATGCAACGCCTGCGCAATCACGCCCAACACGCTCTCGATATTGTGCATGACATCGGGATTGGCAAAACGGATCACAGTGTAGCCCAGCGATTCCAGAAACTCGGTTCGTCGGGCGTCATAGCGATCTTTGGCGGAATGTGTATCCCCATCAACTTCGATGATGAGGCGCGCGGCCTTTGAGGCGAAATCGACGATATAGGGGGCAATAATCGTCTGGCGCGTGAATTGCTGATTTTCGAAGCGGTTGGCACGCAGGGCGAGCCATAGCTTTTGTTCTGCGGGGGTGGGGTTGGCACGCATATGTTTGGCGCGCTGCTTCAGTGTGGGATCCAGCCGCACCGTTGCTCCCCCTCTCCCAACCCTCTCCCCGGAGGGGAGAGGGCTTTCAGGCCTGTTTACGCAAAGCGCAGCAGCTTGACCTGCTTCACGCCGGTCAGGTTGCAGATTTCCCAGCGTAGCGGTTCGGTGACGGTGCCATCGACCGAGAGCAGCAGCACGGCTTCGCCGCCCTGGTTGCGACGGCCGAGGTGGAAGGTGCCGACATTGACGCCCGCCTCGCCCAGCGTCGACCCCAGACGACCGATGAAGCCGGGCGCGTCCTGGTTGACGATATAGAGCATGGTGCCGTCGAGATCGGCCTCCACCTTGATGCCGAACAGTTCGACGAGGCGCGGGCTGGTGGGGCCGAACAGCGTGCCGGCCACCGACTTGTCGCCATTTTCGGTGGTCACGGTGACACGGATCAGCGTCTGATAGGCGCCTTCGCGGTCATGGCGCACTTCGCGCACGTCCAGGCCGCGTTCCTTGGCGAGGAAAGGCGCGTTGACCATATTCACCGTGTCCGAATAGACGCGCATCAGGCCAGCGAGAACGGCGGCGGTGATTGGCTTCTGGTTCAGTTCGGCGGCATGACCTTCGACTTCGACGGCAACGCCGGTGATGGCGTCGCCTTCGAGCTGGCCGACGAGGCTGCCCAGCTTTTCGGCGATCGCCATATAGGGCTTGAGCTTGGGCGCTTCCTCGGCCGACAGCGACGGGACGTTGAGCGCATTGGTGATGCCGCCGTCGAGCAAATAGTCGGACAGCTGGTCGGCGACCTGCAGCGCGACATTGACCTGCGCTTCGTCGGTCGATGCACCCAGATGCGGCGTGCAGATGAAGTTCGGCGTGCCGAACAGGGGCGAATCCTTGGCCGGTTCGGTTTGGAACACGTCGAGCGCGGCGCCCGCGACCTGGCCCGAATCAAGCGCATCCTTGAGCGCGGCTTCGTCGATCAGGCCGCCGCGCGCGCAGTTGATGATGCGCACGCCCTTCTTGGTCTTGGCGAGGTTTTCGCGGCTCAGGATATTGCGGGTCTGGTCGGTCAGCGGCGTGTGCAGCGTGATGAAGTCGGCCTTCGCCAGCAACGTATCGAGATCGGCCTTTTCCACGCCCATTTCGATGGCGCGTTCGGGCGTCAGGAAGGGATCGAACGCGACGACCTTCATCTTGAGGCCGAGCGCACGGCTGGCGACGATCGAGCCGATATTGCCCGCGCCGATGAGGCCCAGCGTCTTGCCGGTGACTTCCACGCCCATGAAGCCGTTTTTGGGCCACAGGCCCTGCTGGGTCTGGGCATTGGCTTCGGGCAGTTGGCGGGCGAGCGCGAACATCAGCGCGATGGCATGTTCGGCGGTCGTGATCGAATTGCCGAACGGCGTATTCATGACGATCACGCCCTTGGCGCTGGCATAGGGGATGTCGACATTGTCGACGCCGATGCCGGCGCGGCCGATGACCTTCAGGTTGGCGGCGGCGTCTAGGATCGCCTTGGTCACCTTGGTCGAGCTGCGGATGGCGAGGCCGTCATAGTCGCCGATGATGGCGATCAGTTCTTCGGGCGTCTTGCCGGTGATTTCATCGACTTCCACGCCGCGTTCGCGGAAGATTGCGGCGGCGCGGGGGTCCATTTTGTCGGAAATAAGGACTTTGGGCATGGATTTGATCCTTAATATTACACCGTTCGGGCTGAGCCTGTCGAAGCCCTGCCCTTCTTGAAACGGTCAAAAGAAGTGCGGCCCTTCGACAAGCTCAGGGCGAACGGATGGTGGGAGTTCAGGCGGCCTTGGTCTGCGCATAGGCCCAGTCGAGCCACGGACCCAGCGCTTCGATATCCGCCGTTTCCACGGTCGCGCCGCACCAGATGCGCAGGCCTGCCGGGGCATCGCGATAGCCTGCAATGTCATAGGCTGCGCCTTCCTTTTCGAGGAGAGCGGCGAAGGCCTTGATGAAGGCTTCGTCGGCACCCGCGACGGTCAGGCAGACGCTGGTTTTCGAGCGCGTCGCTTCATCGAGCGCGAGATGGCCGAGCCAGTCGCGCTCCGCTACGATCTTGCCGAGCGCAGCGGCATTAGCGTCCGAGCGGGCAATGAGGCCCTGCAGCCCGCCCAACGACTTGCCCCATTCCAGCGCGAAGATCGCGTCTTCGACCGCCAGCATGGAGGGGGTGTTGATCGTCTCGCCCTTGAAAATGCCTTCGGCGAGCTTGCCCTTGGCCATCAGGCGGAACACCTTGGGCAGCGGCCAGGCGGGCGTGTGGCTTTCGAGCCGTTCGACCGCGCGGGGGCCGAGGATCAGCACGCCATGGCCGCCCTCGCCGCCCAGCACCTTCTGCCAGGAGAAGGTCGCGACGTCGATCTTGGCCCAGTCGATGTCATAAGCGAATACCGCGCTGGTCGCGTCGGCGAAGGTAAGGCCCTCGCGGTCGGCGGGAATCCAGTCGGCATTGGGCACGCGCACGCCGGATGTGGTGCCGTTCCAGGTGAACAGCACGTCATGCGCGAAGTTCACACCGTCCAAGTCGGGCAGTTGCCCATAGTCGGCGCGGATGATCGTGGGGTCGAGCTTCAACTGCTTGGCGGCATCGGTGACCCAGCCTTCGCCGAAGCTTTCCCAGGCAAGCGTGGTGACGGGGCGTGCGCCGAGCATCGTCCACATCGCCATTTCGAACGCGCCGGTGTCGGAGCCGGGTACGATGCCGATGCGGTGGGTGTCGGGCAGGCCGAGCAATTCGCGCATCAGGTCGATGCAATAGGCCAAGCGGGTCTTGCCGATCTTGGCGCGGTGCGAGCGGCCGAGCGAGTCGGTTGCCAGCTTGTCGGCGCTCCAGCCGGGTGGCTTGGCGCAGGGACCGGAAGAAAAGAAGGGGCGGACCGGACGGGTGGCGGGCTTTTGCGCACGCGCAAGGGTGGCGTCAACGGCAGTCAAATCAGTCATGTAGCGTCTCCTTACAGAGAGCAGCGCGGCGTTGGGACCGCGTGGCCCGCCGATCGCCCTAGAGATTTCGGCGGGCCTGTCAAGGATGTTGCGAAAACGGGACGAGCTGATCGCGGCGTTAACTATCGTAAAGATTCGGGCTGCTACAGTGGCGACTCATGGAAAAGCAGGCGAGCGATATGACCCTATTGCGCGGCGCGGCCCTGGCCGTGGCCATGGCGATGATGCTGAGTGCGTGCGGCGGCGATCTGGTGCCGCGCGGACGGGTGGAACGCGCATCGAAACCCGTGCGCGCCGCCGTGGTGCCGACCATGGAAGCGCGCCAATGTTTCGCGAAGCTGCAGTCGCAGGACGTGGCCTTCACCCCCCTGCCCGACCGCACCTTCGGCGGCGGATGCAGCGCGCTCAATAGCGTCAAGCTGCTCGACATCGGCGTGCCCGCCACCAATTTGGGGGCGATGACGTGTAATCTGGCGGCCAATTTCGCCGCCTGGGCGCGTTATGGCGTGCAACCCGCCGCGCGCAGCATATTGGGGGCGGAAATCGTGCGGATCGAGACGTTCGGCACCTATAATTGCCGCCCGATCGCAGGTAGCGGTAAATTGTCCGAACATGCGCATAGCAATGCGATCGACATCGCCGCCTTCGTGTTGGCCGATGGCCGCAAGATTTCGGTGCAGCAGGGCTGGCAGGGCGACCGGGATACGCGGCAGTTCCTGAAAACCGTTCACGCCAGCGCGTGCAAGCGGTTCAACACGGTGCTGAGCCCCGATTATAATGCGGCGCATCACGACCATTTTCATTTCGACATGGGCGGGCGCGGCGGCTTTTGCCGCTAAGCGTCAGAAAACAAATATGGCGGCTTTTGCCGCTGAGCGTAAAAAGGGCATGCGGCGGCTTCTGTCGGTAATCCGACTTGGCAATGTCATCTCCACTCCTTAAATCGTGGGGATGACTAAGAAAGAGATTGAAGAACGTAAATTCCGCCCGGCCCGCGAAGAGGCCGACGATGCGGCCAAGCAGGCCGGCACCCCCCAGACCCAAAGCGCGGCCTATCGCCTTGCCTTTCAGGACACCGAGTTCCTGTTGCGCGAAGATTTGCGCCCGGTGCGATTCCAGCTGGAATTGTTGAAGCCCCAATTGCTGATGGACGAGGCGCGGATCGAGTCGACCTTCGTCTTCTACGGGTCGGCGCGGATTCCCGAACCCGACCAGGCGCAGGCACGGATCGACGCGGCGACCACGCCGCAACAGCGGAAAATTGCGGAGAATCTGGCGGCCAAGGCGCGCTATTATGAAGAGGCGCGCGCACTGGCGCGGATCGCGGCGCAATATCCGGTGAACGAGGCGGGATGCCGCCATTTCGTGGTCTGTTCGGGCGGTGGCCCCTCGATCATGGAAGCGGCCAATCGCGGCGCGCAAGATGTCGGCCAGACGACGATCGGCATGAACATCGTCCTGCCGCACGAACAGGCGCCCAATCGGTTCGTCACCCCAGAGCTGAGTTTCCAGTTCCATTATTTCGCGCTGCGCAAGATGCATTTCCTGCTCCGCGCCCGCGCGCTTGCCGTCTTCCCCGGTGGTTTTGGCACGTTCGACGAGATGTTCGAGCTGTTGACGCTGATCCAGACCGGCAAGATGAAGCCCATCCCTATCCTGCTGTTCGGCAAGGATTTCTGGAACCGGGTGGTGGATTTCGAGGCGCTGGCCGATGAAGGCGTGATTTCGCATGCTGACCTTGACCTGCTGACATGGGTCGAGACAGCCGAAGACGCCTGGCAGGCCGTGCAGGCTTTTTATCATGACAGCGAACCGCTGGGATGTTGACGCCTCAAGTCATTTAGCGGCCGGTACGTCGATCTGAGATGAGAGGTGGGGAGATGGGTCCCCGCCTGCGCGGGGATGACGGTGAAGGTGAGGGTTCGGCCCCCCTCGCCCCTTGCCCTTCCCCGCGCACGAGATTAGGGCGCGGCCATGTTTGGCGCACTGGACCATGTCGACACCTGGATCTTCGATCTGGACAACACGCTCTATCCGGCGAAGACGGACCTGTTCGCGCTAATCGACGTGAAGATGGGCGAATTTATCCAAGGCTTGTTGGGATGCGATCCCGTCGTCGCCCGCGAAACGCAGAAGCGCTATTTCATGGAGCATGGCACGACGCTGTCGGGGCTGATGCACCATCATGGCATCGCGCCGCATGATTTCCTCGACTATGTCCATGATATTTCCATGGATCGACTGGAGGTCGATGCCGACCTTAACGCGCATATCGCTGCATTACCGGGCCGTCGGCTGATCTTCACCAATGGCGATGCGGCCTATGCGGGACGGGTGCTGGACAAGCTCGGCCTGGGCGACGCATTCGAGCTGATCCACGATATTCATGCCTGCCAATATGTGCCCAAGCCTGATCCGTCGGGTTACGCCGAATTGTGTCGGGTCCATGCCATCGATCCGACCCGTGCCGCCTTTTTCGAGGATATGGCCCGCAATCTGGCGCCCGCCAAGGCGATCGGCATGGCGACCATCTGGGTCAATAATGGATCGGAAGCGGGCAATCACGATCATCATCCCGATTTCATCGATTTCGAAACCGACCATCTGAGGCCTTTTCTGGCCAGCATCCTTGGGGAAACCGCATGACCGACCTTATCGCCACGATCGACGCCGCCTGGGAAGACCGGGCCAATGTCAGCCTTTCGACGCAGGGCGCGATCCGCGATGCCGTGAATGAAGCACTCGCGTTGCTCGACAGCGGCAAGGGCCGCGTCGCCGAACCGACGGCGGACGGCTGGCAGGTCAATCAGTGGCTGAAGAAAGCCGTGCTGCTGTCGTTCCGGCTGAACGACAATGTGCTGATCGAAAACGGCCCTGGTGGCGGTTTCTGGTGGGACAAGGTGCCGAGCAAATTCGCTGGCTGGGGCGAGGCGGAGTTTCGCGCCGCCGGCTTCCGCGCGGTGCCGGGCGCGTTCGCGCGGGCGGGCGCGCATATCGCCAAGAACGCCATCCTAATGCCCAGCTTCGTCAATATCGGCGCATTCGTCGATGAAGGCACGATGGTCGACGCCTGGGTGACGGTAGGTAGCTGCGCCCAGATCGGCAAGAATGTCCATCTGTCGGGCGGCGTCGGCATTGGCGGCGTGCTGGAACCGTTGCAGGCCGATCCGGTCATCATCGAAGACGACTGCTTCATCGGCGCGCGGTCCGAAGTGGTCGAGGGCGTCCGCATCGGCAAGGGGTCGGTGCTGTCGATGGGCGTGTTCATCGGCCAGTCGACCAAGATCATCGACCGCACCACCGGCGAAATCTTCATGGGCGAAGTCCCACCTTATTCGGTGATCGTCCCCGGCAGCCTGCCCGGCAAGCCCCTGCCCGACGGCACGCCCGGCCCCAGCCTCTATTGCGCGGTGATCGTCAAGCGGGTGGACGCCCAGACCCGGTCCAAGACCGGTATCAACGAATTGCTACGCGACTGATGTATAGCCGGTCGGTGCCCTTTGCGGTGCCGACCAGTCGCCGGATGCCGCTTAGTAGCCCGCCTCGATCGCCAAGCGGATCGCTTCGGCCCCGGTCCGCACGCCGAGCGCCTTGAGCATGGCCGCCCGGTGCATCTTCACCGTGCGTTCGGTCAGGCCCATGTCCCAGGCGATCTGTTTGTTGAGCTTGCCCGCCGTCATCGCCACCAGCACGTCGCGCTGGCGCGCGGTGAGTGCGTCGATCCGCAGGCGCGCTTCGGCGGATCGCTGGGTCGCCTGTCCGTCCGGCTCGCCCACCGCCATCTGCGATCCCAGGAAATATTCGACTTCGCCCGTGTCGCCGAAGATCGGCGCGACCATCACGGCATTGCGGAACGGCGTGCCGTCCTTGCGATAATTCCACAATTCCACGATCGCGGGGCGTCTTTCGCGAACGGCCTGACGCAGTTCGTCGGTTCGCTCCGCTTCGGTCGCTGCGCCTTTGAGGAAGCGGCAATTATGCCCGATAATCTCGTCGCGGCCATAGCCGGTGAGCGCCATGAAGGCGTCATTGCAATCGACGATCGGATTGTCGGGCAGGCGCGGATCGCTGATGACGGCGGGGATCGCGCTGTTGGCGATCATGTCGGAAAGAGGCATGGACAAACGCACTCACATGGGGGGAGCGGGCAACAGAGACGAAACCGCACCCTTTGGTCCATATTGCCCCATATTTAGTGCTTCCTGCAAGGGTATGGCCACAGCAAGGCGACAATTTCCCGGTGCCTGCCCTTGGGCTTCACCGCTGTCGATTGCATCCGCCGCCGCTCGATCGCGCATCCTATTCTTGCCCTATCCCGTTTTTTCCCTGTCCTACATATAACCATATGGGATAAATGATTCGCCTCTTCAATAGTTGGGAGGCGGATATGGACGTTGCGGATCTGATCGACGAAGTCATTGCGCGGGAGGGAGGCTACAGCAACCATCCGGCCGATCGCGGCGGGCCGACCCATTGGGGGATTAGCCAGGCTGTGGCGCGGGCGAATGGCTATGTCGGCCCGATGCAGGCGCTACCCCGCGCGCAGGCGGTGGCGATCTATCGACGGCTCTATTGGGACCAGCCCGGCTATGGCTTCGTTGCCGAACGCGCGCCCGGCATTGCCGCAGAACTGTTCGATACCGCCGTCAATATGGGCGTTGCGACCGCGACCGGCTTTTTGCAGCGGGCCCTCAACGCGCTCAATCGCAACCAACAGGATTATCCCGATCTCAAGCTCGACCGGGTGATCGGCGCGCGGACGCTGGCGGCGCTCCGGGCCTTTCGGGCGTTGCGCGGTGCGGCGGGCGAGAGCGTGCTGCTCAAGGCGATCGAAGCGATGCAGGGTGAACGCTATATCGCGCTCGCCGAAAGCCGCCCCGCCAATGAGGCCTTCCTCTATGGCTGGCTGGCCAACCGGATCGGTTAGGGAGGGACGCATGACGCAGGCACATCCCGCAACACCCGCCGCCGACCCCTGGACGCGGCGGGCGCGACCGACCTTCCTCTATGTCATCTATGCCCTGCTGCTCTGGTCGGTGCCGATGGGCCTGATCGCAGGCTGGCGACCGGCGGTGGCAGGCGCGATCATCGGCGGGATGCGTGCCTATTTCAACGCCCTGCCCGAACCGCTCTATGCGCTCTTTGGCACCGGCTATCTGGGCTATACTGCGGCGCGCGCCTGGGGCAAGGCGAAGGGCGCGGACCTATAAGCGCTTAGCGCCCGATCGTGAGCAGCGAAACCAGAATAGCGGTCAGAAAGGCGGCGACGAACACCAGGATCGCACCGCCCCATGCCCGCAATGGGCGCATGTTCAACATCGTGCGGAACAGCATGGATTGCACCCACAGATACCAGAGCGTCGCGAATCCGGCGCCGCTCAGGCCCAGCGCCCATTTCCATGCACCGATATGCTGGGCCGTCATCGTGGCAATCGCAACCATCAAGGCATAGGCCGATACGAGATAGCATTGGCCAAAGAAGGGCGGTCGCAGATATTTGCGTTCGAGCGGCTGCCCCTTGCGCCGCACGACATGCAGCGCGGCGAACAGCGGGAGCAGGCCATAGACGAAGGAGCACCAGAGGATGAGATTTTGATCCGAACTGACCACCATCGCGCCCACCGCATTATGCGCCTGGATATGCTGCGTGTTGAGGCCCAATTCCAAGGCATGGAGCAAAGCCAGCGTGATCAGCAGCAGCAGGGGTGGACTGAGCGTATCGGTATATTGATCCTCGTCGGCATCGGTCTGTTCGTGATTGGAATAATCGATCATGCGCAGCGGGTGCCGCACCACCAGCCAGAGGGTGCGGGGATAATAGATCAGCCAGCACAGCAGTTCGAAAAGCAGATCTTCGAACGAACGGATGAGCTTGAGAAAATCCAATCCCCGTCCCTTTCCTTGTGCGATCGTCAGAAGCGCCGATGCGCTGCGGCATCCACGGTATCGCAGGTGCCGCGAAAGGCGTAGTCGGCCAGGCCCTTTATGCTGATCTGTCCACTGGTGCGATTGATGTCGATCCGGGGCTTGTTAAGGCCATTCAGCCGATATTCGCCGGTAATCCGGTCGGGCTGCATCGAGACATTGTAGATGTCCCACCAACCATCCTCGGTGCCCCGCGAATGCAGCGGCGGGATGAGCTTCTTGGGCAGCTTGATATGGCCACCGCCTTCCCAGAACTGGATCATGACCGAAGCGTCGAACTGTTCCGCCGTCATTTCGACGCGATTGCCATAGTGATAGCGTTTTTTGTCGGAATCCCAGGTCCAGCCATAGCTGTTGGCAACGCCGGGCCGCTGTCCATCACCAAAGCAGACCAGGCCGAGTTGGACCCTGTCGTTCATTTGGGCGCTGTCATCGGCAGCATAGCTGGGCGCGACGCGGTCGGGCCGGGGCCGCGCATAGCCGATATCGGGTCGATGGG
Source organism: Sphingobium sp. D43FB (assembly GCF_002312805.1). GTDB lineage: Bacteria > Pseudomonadota > Alphaproteobacteria > Sphingomonadales > Sphingomonadaceae > Sphingobium. The sequence continues at coordinate 240,796 of NZ_NMUA01000002.1, forward strand.
GCGCGCCACCATGGCCGCTGGGCGTGCGGGCGGATTCGCCGCAATCGGGTGCGGGGGATTCGGTGATGGCCTGATAGCGACCGTCATAAGTCACGACGCTGAGGCATTGCCGCCGATCGCCGTTCCACCAAAAGGTCCATTTGCGGTCATCGCCGGTTTCGATCCGCACGAACCGGTAGCCGCGCGCTTTGAGCTGAGTCTCGCCGCCTGCACCCTTGGCACCGACCAGATCGGCAACGTCGGCGGGCGTCTGGGCGAGGGCTGGAGCCGAAATCAGCAGGCCAAAAGGAAGAAGGATATGGGACGCACGCATTACGGGCATGGAGATACTCCCTGTTTCGTCCGCCTGCCTGCCCGCAAAGGAGCATAGCGACTTCAAGCGTCGGGAAAATAGCAAAAAGATGCGGTACGCTGAAAATGAGAGGGGCCGCCGAACCCAAAGGTTCGACGGCCCATCATTGACATGGTCAGCGGCCGAAAGTGCCGCCCAGGGGAAATGATTGTCGCGCTATCCTGCCTGCACGGGGATGGCCTGTCTGTTGGCGCTTGAAATCCCGTTTGCAGGGAGGATCGACGGCACAGCGTCGCTCAGCGGCGCATTTCCCGAATGGACTTGACCGACCCCATTGCTGAACCATGAGACATCGGATCACCTCCTTTCGCTATGTTGAAGCCCGCGTGGCCCGCTTCAGGCGTCTGCCCTTGGCCTGTCCACACCGCGAATGTGAATCAGGTGGGGAGGATGATCAAGCCTTGTAAAATTCTTTTTTCGAATCATACTTCTTCGTCCGCGCTTTTCCCAACTGCGTCGAAATTCCCTAGCCCCGGCAATCTTCGATCACCCGTGCGACTTCCGCCCAGGCAGGCAGGATCAGCGGGGCAAGCCCCTGCACCTCCACCGCAAACTTACCCCGGCTATAGGCAATCTGGTCCAGCGTGACGTCGGAAGCGGCGCGGACGGCCTGGACCTGCGATTGCGGCGCGGGGACGCTGGTGGTCGGCCAAAGGACGGCGCCATAGCTGGTGCGCAGTGTCATCGCCCCCTGCCCTGTGCCCATGCGCACTACGGCTATCCGGCTCGTCGCCCGGTCGCAGCGGACGGCGAGGTGCGGGGCGGTCGCGCTGGGGCCGAAGGACGCGACCGATCCGGTCGGTTCCGGCCGGTAGGTCCAGGTGCCGGGCGTCGTCGGACGATTATGCCATTCCGTGGCCACCGGCGCGGGGGTGGCAGGCGCGATCGGCGGTGGCGCCGGAGCCGGGCGCGGCGCTGGCGTCGGCGCTGGAGCGGGTGCCCGCTGCGCGGGGCCGACACAGGAGCCGAGCAGGACCAGCAGGGGGGACAGGGCGGCAAAGGAAGGGATGAGGCGCATCACCAACCCATGCCGGAGCCGGGCGGGCGGCTCAAGGCGAAAAGGTCCAAGCGACGCTTAGCGCCGCCAGCGTGCCCAGATGGCGGTGGGCAACAACAGGCCGCGTGCTTCCTCCCGCACGGCCAGTTCCCCGACCTCGACCGTGCCAGGCAGGTCGGCGAACGCCTGCCGCAGCAATTCGCCGATCGCCAGCGCCGACATGCGAACGGCATAGACGGTGAGGAACAGGAAGCGGCTGTCGGCATCGAGCAACTGACGGCAATTGGCGATGAGGGCGGGCAAATCCTCCTCCAGTCGCCAGACTTCGCCGTCAGGGCCGCGCCCATATTTGGGCGGGTCGAGCAAGATGCCGTCATAGCGGCGGCCGCGCCGGACTTCGCGGGCGACGAATTTGGCCGCATCTTCGACGATCCAGCGAATCGGTTTGTCCGCCATGCCCGACAGATCGGCATTGGCGCGGGCCTGCGCCACCGACTTCTTCGACGCATCGACATGGACCATGCGCGCGCCGCTGGCCGACATGGCGAGCGTGCCGACCCCGGTATAGCCGAACAGGTTCATGACTTCGGCCTCCGCCTTGTCGGCGGTGCGTTCCCGCATCCAGTCCCACACGGGGGCCATGTCCGGGAAGAAGCCGAGATGGCGGAAGGGTGTGCAACTCGACTGGAAGGTCACTTCCTGCCAGCTCAGCGGCCAGCCATCGGCGGGGGCTGGCTGGTCATAATACCAGCGACCGCCGCCATCCTCGTCCGATCCGGGAACAAATTCGGCGTCGGCCTTCCAATCTTCGGTCGCGGGCGCCCACATCGCCTGGGGTTCGGGGCGGATGAAGCGGTAGCGGCCATAGCGCTCCAGCTTGCGGCCGTTGCCGCAATCGATCAGGCCATAATCGGCCCAGGGTTCGCCGATGAGGGTTTGCAGATTCATACCAACCTCCGTTCGCCCTGAGCCTGTCGAAGCCTGTCCTGAGCTTCGCCGAAGGGGGCCGCACTGTTCTTCAAGAAAGGACAGGGCTTCGACAAGCTCAGCCCGAACGGTGGTTGTCAGGCGCGCGGCGTCGCGCGCTCGGCGACATAGGCGGTTACCGCCTCGAACGTGCCAGGCAGCTTCACATAGCTTTCCTCACGCGCGAACAGGTCGCCGACGCGCGCGGGCAGCGGCGGGCGGGTGCCGGTGGCGCGCTCGACCGCGTCGCGGAACTTGGCCGGGTGCGCCGTCGCCAGCGTGACGACCGGGATCGACGCATCGACGCCTGCCTCACGCGCAGCGGCAAGGCCGATGGCGCTGTGCGGGTCGATGATCTGCCCCGACCCGTCATAGGCCCAGCGCATCGCCATGGTCATGCTGTCGGCATCGATGCGTGCCGAAGAAAAGAGCGCCGCCGCCCCGTCGCGCTGGGCGTTGGTCAGCCGCATCGCCTTGCTGGCTTCGAACCCGCGCATCTGGTCGGCCAGCGCCTGGCCATTGCGCCCGCCCGCGTCGAACAGCAGTCGTTCGAAATTGGAGCTGACCTGAATGTCCATGCTGGGCGTCGCGGTCGGCACGACCTGACCCTGGCTGTAATCGCCATCGGACAAGGCGCGATGCAAGATGTCGTTGACGTTGGTGGCCACGATCAGCTTGGCGACGGGCAACCCCATCTTCGCGGCGACATAGCCCGCGAACACGTCACCGAAATTGCCCGTGGGGACCGAGAAGGCCACCGGGCGTTCGGGCGACCCCAAGCGCACGGCGGCGTAGAAATAATAGACGACCTGCGCCATCAACCGGGCCCAGTTGATCGAGTTGACGGCCGACAGGTTGAACCGGCGCGAGAAATCCGCGTCGTTGAACATGCGCTTCACCAGCGCCTGCGCATCGTCGAAACTGCCGTCGATCGCGATATTATAGACGTTGGGCGCGCGCACCGTGGTCATCTGCCGCCGTTGCACGTCGGACACCCGGCCATCGGGATGGAGCATGAAAATGTCGATCTTCTCGCGCCCCGCCACGGCGTCGATCGCCGCCGACCCGGTATCGCCCGACGTCGCGCCGACGATGGTCAGGTGATCGTCACGGCGCGACAGGAAGCGTTCGAACAATTGTCCCAGCAATTGCAGCGCGACATCCTTGAACGCCAGGGTCGGGCCGTGGAACAGTTCGAGCAGCCAATGCTGATGATCGAGCTGCACCAGCGGCACGACCGCCTGATGGCTGAACCGGCTATAGGCGGTGGTGCATAGTTCGCGTAATTCGTCCTCGGTCAGCGAACCGGCGACGAAGGGGGTCATGACCCGCACCGCGGTTTCGACATAGGACAGGCCACCAAGGGCGCGAATGTCTTCGGGAGAGAAACTGGGCCAGCTTGTCGGCAGATACAGCCCGCCATCGGACGCCAGCCCCGCCAGCGTCACATCCTCGAAACCGAGCGACGGCGCGCTCCCCCTGGTGCTTTGATATTGCATGATGGGAAAGCGCGGTAGCGACCCCTGCGCCGCTGGGCAAGTATTTACGGGGCTTTGGCCGCGTTCCGACGGCGCAGTGCGAGAATATAGATGACGATGGCGATCGCGGCGAAGAAGAACCACTGCACCGCATAGGCGAGATGATTGTTGGGAACGTCGGCGGCGCTGGGCGGTGCGCTGGCCTTCATGCCCGTTGGCGCGGTGCGCGCGATGAGCATGGGCCGGAGCGGCGTCGCCTTGCCGCCTATGCGCGAAATGAGGGCGCGATGGTCGGGCTCTTCGCTGATCCAGCCTGCAATCTGACCGCCGGTCCAATCGGGCTTGGCATCGGGCCGCTGCGTCACGCCGACCGCGACGAGCGCACCCGGTCCTTCCGCGCCGGTCGCGCATTGGGCGATATGGCGATAGCCGGTGCTGCCGTCAGCGGCGCGGCCAGCCTCCACCTGCCAGCCGACCACGCGCAGGCAATGGAGCGACGAGGGGCGAAAGAGCAGGTCGGGTCCGACCGGGGGCATCGCCGGAAAGGCGACGGGCGGCTTGCCGGGATTGCTGGCGGCGAGGTTCAAGGCCGCTGCCTTTTCCGCGCGGCGATCGATTTGCCAGATGCCGAGGCCGATCATCACCAGCACGGCGAGCGCGACGATGATGGTCGGGATCAGGGGGATGCGCGTGATGCGCGGGGCGGGATCGGGCAAGGGGTCCATGGGCTGGATACATAGCGCCCCGCAGCACAAAAGAAAACGGCCGGAGCGATGCCCCGGCCGTGCGTCTCATTTTAGGAGATGGTGCTTAGCCGTGAACCGGCGCGCCCCAGCCACCCCAGACATAAATGGCGACGAAGAGGAACAACCACACCACGTCGACAAAGTGCCAGTACCAGGCGGCGGCTTCGAAGCCGAAATGCTGGCGCGGGGTGAAGTGGCCCTTGTAGGCGCGGGCCAGGTTGACGATCAGGAAGATCGTGCCGACCAGAACGTGGAAGCCATGGAAGCCGGTCGCCATATAGAAGGCGGAGCTGTAGGGGTTGCCGCCGAAGTCGAACGGGGCGTGGGCATATTCATAAGCCTGCACGCAGGAGAAGACCGCGCCCAGGATGATGGTGCACCACAGACCCTTGATCATGCCATCGCGATCGCCGTGGATCAGCGCGTGGTGCGACCAGGTGATGGTCGTGCCCGAACAGAGCAGGATCAGCGTGTTGAGCAAGGGCAGTTCGAAGGCGTTCATGACTTCCACGCCCTTGGACGGGAACAAGCCGTCGATCGGGGGAAGCGCGCTGGGGAAGAGGGCAAAGTCGAAGAACGCCCAGAACCAGCCGACGAAGAACATGACTTCCGACGCGATGAACAGGATCATGCCGTAGCGCAGATGCAACTGGACCACAGGCGTATGGTCACCCGCATGGGCTTCGGCGACGACATGCGCCCACCAGCTGTAGAAGGTGAAGAGGACGCCGGCGAAACCGAGCATGAACACCCAGCCGCCGCCAGCGGGCAGCGCATCTGGATGCATCCACATGATCGCGCCCATCGCCATGACGAGCACCGACATCGAACCGAACAACGGCCAGATGCTGGGCGGGAGAATATGATAATCGTGATTCTTGGCGCCTGCCATGACGTGCTCTTCCCTGTTCGCGTTATCGTTGCTTGCCTTAGCTTGCCTTCTTGCCCGGCTCAACCGGGTAGAATGTGTAGCTTAGCGTAATCTGTTGCGTGTCCTTGTTGTCGGCATCGTCGAGGATCTTGGGATCGACGAAATAGAGGACGGGCATCCGCACCTCCTGGCCCGGCTGCAAGGTCTGCTCGGTGAAGCAGAAACACTGGATCTTGGTGAAATAGGCGCCCGCCTGGGTCGGCGTGACGTTGAAACTGGCCGTGCCGGTCACGGGCTTGTCGGACATGTTCTTCGCGATGAAGATCGCCATGTCCTTGCGCCCCACGGTGACGGTATCCGTCCGATGTTCGGGGTAGAATTGCCAGGGCATGCCCGGCTGCACATTCGAATCGAAGCGGATGGACATGGTGTGGCCAGCCGCTTCGCTGACCTGCACATTGGCGTCCGCGCGCATGGTGGTGCCGCCGAACCCGGTCTGTTCGCAAAAGATGCGATAGAGCGGAACCGACGCGAAACCGAGCGCCAGCATCGACAGGCCGACGCCCGCCATGGTCAGCATCGTCCGGCGGTTGCGCCGGTCGCGGTCGAAGGGGGACGGCGGTAGGGTGGCCATCATAGCGTGTCGCTCGTGCCGATCTTCGCCAGGGTGATGGCGAAGAAGAGGATGACGAAAAAGCCGAGCAGCAGGCCCGTGACGAGCGAGCGCGACTTCTGCCGGGCGCGGATGATATCTTCTTCTTCGGGGGTCATGCCATTACCCAGCGGTCTACGACCACTGCTCCAAAGAGAAGGAAAAGATAGAGGATCGAATATTTGAACAAGCGCCGCTCTGGCTGCATCCGCGTCTGATCGCTTTCGCGGCGGCGATAGACCTGGAAGGCAAATACGGCGAACAATGCTGTGCCGAGCAGCGCGACGGTGCCGTAGATCGGCCCGGTTAGGCGCAACAGCACCGGGGCCATGGCCGCTACCGCCATGATCGCGGTGTAGAACCATATCTGGCGGCGGGTGACGACCTCGCCCGACACGACGGGCAGCATCGGGATGCCAGCAGCAGCATAATCGGTCTTCACGAACAGCGCGAGCGCCCAGAAATGGGGCGGTGTCCAGAAGAAGATCAGCATGAACAGGGCGATCGGCATCGCGGTGATATCGCCAGTGACGGCGGCCCAGCCGATGACCGGCGGGAATGCGCCCGCTGCGCCGCCGATCACGATATTCTGCGCCGTGCGGGGCTTGAGCCAGATGGTGTAGATGAAGACGTAGAAGAGGATCGAGACGGCCAGCACCGCGGCGGCGAGCCAGTTGGTCGCCATGCCCATCAGGATGACCGAGAAGAAGGATAGGCCGACACCGAAGTGCAGCGCCGACTGGCGATCCATACGCCCGGCGGGCAGCGGCCGGTTGGCGGTGCGCTTCATCTTCGCGTCGATATCCGCCTCATACCATTGATTGAGGCTAGCAGCGGATCCGGCGCCAAGGGCGATGCAGAGGATGGCCGTGAAAGCGAGAACCGGGTGGATGGTGCCGGGTGCCGCCAGCAGGCCGCACAGGCCCGTGAACACGACCAATGTCATGACGCGCGGCTTGGTCAGCGCGAGGAAGTCGCGCCAATGGGCCGTGATCGGGGTCGATATCATCGTCGCGGTCGTCATACTTGTTCCGGCCCCACCATTTGGGGGCATATAGCATAAGGGGGGCGGGCGACTGTCACCCGCCCCCGATCATGTCAGTCCGTCCAGCGATCAGTGATGCGCCGCATCATCGATCACGGGCAGGGTTTCGAACTGGTGGAAGGGCGGCGGGCTGGACAAGGTCCATTCCAGCGTCGTTGCGCCTTCACCCCAGGGATTGCCTGCGGCCTTCTTGCCGGCCGCAAGCGACCAGAAGATGTTGATGAAGAAGATCAGCACGCCGACGGCCATGATTTCATAGCCATGGCTGGCGATCTTGTTCCAGTAGGCGAAGGCTTCCGGATAATCGGGGTAGCGACGCGGCATGCCCGACAGGCCCAGGAAATGCATCGGGAAGAACAGCAGGTTCACGCCCACGAAGAACACCCAGAAATGCAGGTGGCCGAGGAATTCGTTATACATGCGGCCCGACATCTTCGGGAACCAGTAATAGAAGCCCGCGAACAGGCCGAACACGGCACCCAGCGAAAGGACATAGTGGAAGTGCGCCACGACATAATAGGTGTCGTGCAACACGTCGTCGACGCCGCCATTGGCCAGCACGACGCCGGTCACGCCGCCCACGGTGAAGAGGAAGATGAAGCCCAGCGCCCAGACCATCGGGGTCTTGAAGCTGATAGACCCACCCCAGATGGTCGCGATCCACGAGAAGATCTTGATGCCCGTGGGCACGGCGATGACCATGGTGGCGGCGGTGAAATACATCTTCACATTGACCGACATGCCGGTCGTGAACATGTGGTGCGCCCACACGACGAAGCCGACGACACCGATCGCGACCATGGCATAGGCCATGCCGAGATAGCCGAACACCGGCTTGCGGCTGAAGGTCGAGATGATCTGGCTGACGATGCCGAAACCGGGCAGGATCATGATGTAGACTTCGGGGTGACCGAAGAACCAGAAGAGATGCTGGTAGAGTTCAGGATCGCCGCCACCGGCTGCGTCATAGAAGGTGGTGCCGAAGTTGCGGTCGGTCAGCAACATAGTGATCGCGGCGGCCAGAACCGGCAGCGCGAGCAGCAGCAGGAAAGCGGTAACCAGCACCGACCAGACGAACAGCGGCATTTTGTGCAGGGTCATGCCCGGCGCGCGCATATTGAGGATGGTGGTGATGAAGTTGACCGCACCCAGGATCGAGCCAGCGCCTGCGATATGCAGCGACAGGATTGCCATGTCGACGGCGGGGCCAGCCGAACCGCTGGTCGACAGCGGCGCATAGACCGTCCAGCCAGTGCCCGCGCCATAGCCGGTGCCGCCGGGCACGAAGGCCGAGCCGAGCAGCAGCGCGAAGGCGGGGATGAGCAGCCAGAAGCTGATATTGTTCATCCGCGGGAAGGCCATGTCCGGCGCGCCGATCATGATCGGCACGAACCAGTTGCCAAAGCCGCCGATGATCGCGGGCATCACCATGAAGAAGACCATGATGAGGCCGTGCGCGGTGATCAGCGCGTTCCAGAGGTGATAGGCCTGGTCGAGCGAGGCAGGCTCCGCACCCAGCATCGCATGCTGGATATTGGCCCAGCCCTGCAGATATTGGATGCCTGGCTCCGCCAGTTCGACGCGCATCAGACCCGAAATCGCGCCGCCGACGACGCCGGCGAAGATCGCGAAGATCAGATAGAGAGTGCCGATATCCTTGTGGTTGGTGGACATGAACCAGCGCTGGAAGAAGGCTGGCTTGTGATCGGCGTCATGATGATCATGAGCATGATCGCCATATTGATCTGCGGTGATGGTGGTCATGGCGTATCTGCCCTCTTAAAGCGCGTTGTTGCCGACGGCGTCAGCCGGCGGGGCGGGCAGCACACTGCCCTGTTGCGGGCCCATCGGCGCATCCGGCGCGGCGGTGCCGTTCTTGAGCGAGCCACCCTGCGACAGCACCCACTGGTCGAACTGCTCAGGCGGCAGCGCTTCGATCGCGATCGGCATGAAGCCATGGCGCGCGCCGCACAGTTCCGAACATTGCCCGTAATAGACGCCGGGCTTTTCGATGGTGAAGCTCTTTTCGTTCAGACGGCCAGGAACCGCATCCATCTTCACCCAGAGCGACGGCACGGCAAAACTGTGAATTACGTCGGCGGCGGTGATGATGAGCTTCACCGGACGACCGGCGGGCAGGATCAGGCGGTTGTCGACGGCCAGCTGGAACGGTTCGCCACCGGCCTTCGCCTGTTCCTTGGTCAGCATGTTCGACACATATTCGGGGATGCCCGCGTCGGGATATTCATAGCCCCAATACCATTGATAGCCGGTGACCTTGACGGTCAGCGCATCCTTAGGCGCGGGCTTATACTGGTCGGCGAGCAGCCCGATCGACGGCACCGCGATCACCAGCAGGATGATGACCGGAACGACCGTCCAGATCACTTCGATGAAGGTGTTGTGCGACGTCTTGGACGGCACCGGGTTGGCGCTGCGGCGATAGCGGACCATCACATAGAGCATCAGCGCCAGCACCAGCACGGAGATGAGCGTGATGAGCGGCAGCAGCATCACGTCATGCAACCAGCGCGCGCTGTGCCCGGTCGAGGTGAACTGCTCCTGCAGGGTGATCTCGCCCGGTTTGGGCATGCCGATGCCTTCGGTCGGCTTCATGCGCGGCGGCGCGGCGACCTTGGCAGCTGGCGCAGCGTCGGCGGCGGGCGCAGCGGCGTTCGCTGCCGAATCAGCAGGCGCGGCGACAGTGGCCGCCGCCGGAGCGGCAGCGGTTGCATTGTCCTGCGCGAAGGCCGGACCGTTCATCGCCATTGCTGGCGCAAAGGCCAACAATCCTGCGAGAACGAGCGATTTCACCTGTATCATAGCGTCTTCTTACCCCGTAACCCCTTGGCGCCGCTGCAACGAAGACGCGCGCATGCACATCGTCCCCGCCCGGTCGGTTCTGCCGCGGCTTATAGGCATGGTTTTTTGATGCCTCAAGCTAGCAGGAGCAGATTTTCTTCGCTGTTGCAACGTTCCCTTCCGGCCCCTATTTCGCTGCTGCGCGCACAGGGGCGCGTTCATGGTGCGCCGATGCGTGCCGTGCCGATAGGGAAGCGGGCCGTGCCATATAGGGGCCGGACCGCGCGACAGGATAGATAAACGGCATGACCGACGAAGAAGTTTTGGCGGAATTCCGGGCAGCAGGGGCGCTGCTCGAAGGACATTTCATCCTGTCTTCGGGCCGCCGCAGCGCCAATTATCTGCAATGCGCCCGCGTCCTGATGAGCGCCGAGCGCGCGGGCAGGCTCGCGCTGGCCGTGGTGCAGAAATTGCCGCGTGAATTGCGGCAGGAGATCGACCTGGTAGTTTCGCCAGCCATGGGCGGCCTCATCATCGGTCATGAAGTCGGCCGGGCGCTGGGCAAGGACGCGGTATTCCTCGAACGGCCCGAAGGGACATTCGAACTGCGCCGCGGCTTTGCCATATCGCCGGGGCAGAAAATCCTGATGGTCGAAGATGTCGTCACCACCGGCCTGTCCTCGCGCCAGGCGATCGAGGCCGTCGCGGCCGAGGGCGGCATCGTCATCGCCGAAGCGGCGCTTGTCGATCGCTCGGCGGGCGAGGTGGATCTGGGCGTGCCCTTCTATCCACTCGTGTCGATCAATTTCCCGGTCTATGACGCTGATGCCCTGCCGCCCGAACTGGCGGCGATCCCGGCGATCAAGCCGGGCAGCCGGAAGGTCTAGCCGATGCCCCACTCCCCCGCTCCGCTGCGCCTGGGCGTCAATATCGACCATGTGGCGACCATCCGCAACGCGCGTGGCGGGGATCATCCCGATCCGGTCAAGGCAGCGCTGCTAGCGGTGAAAGCGGGGGCGGACGGCATCACCGCGCATCTGCGCGAGGATCGTCGACATATACGCGACGAAGATGTCGCCACCCTGATGGCAGCGCTGAGCGTGCCGCTCAATCTGGAGATGGCGGCGACGGCCGAGATGCTGGACATCGCGCTACGCTACAAGCCGCATGCCGCCTGTATCGTGCCGGAAAAGCGCGAGGAGCGCACGACCGAGGGCGGGCTGGACGCGGCCGGGCAGTTCGACACACTGCGGCCGATCGTCGCGGCGCTCAATGACGCGGGTATCCGCGTCAGCCTGTTCATTGAAGCCGACGCTGCCCAAATCGACGCGGCGATCCGGCTGAACGTACCCGTCGTGGAACTGCATACCGGCGCCTATGCCCATCTGACCGGCGAACCGCGCGCCGCCGAACTGCGCCGTATCGCCGACGCGGCGGCGCTGGCCGCGAAGAACGGGGTCGAGCCCCATGCGGGCCATGGCCTGACCTTCGACAATGTCGGGCCGATCGCCGCCATCCCGCAGGTCGCCGAACTCAATATCGGCCACTTCCTGATCGGCGAGGCGATCTTCGGCGGCCTGGAAGGCAGCATCCGCGAAATGCGGCGGCAAATGGATTTGGCGCGGTGATTCCTCCCCGGCACGGGGAGGGGGACCAGCCGCAGGCTGGTGGAGGGGGCGTGCCTCCTGCCGCTTCCTATTGGATTCTGGCGCTCCCCCCCTCCACCACCGCTTCGCGGCGGTCCCCCTCCCCGTGCCGGGGAGGAATGGCGTGATCATCGGTCTCGGCTCCGACCTCTGCAATATCGAGCGAATCCAAAGTTCGCTCGATCGCTTCGGCGCGCGCTTCGAGAGCCGCGTGTTCACCGATGTTGAACAGACCAAGGCCAATCGCCGCCCCTTCACCAAGGCCGGCACGCTGGCCAAGCGCTTCGCCGCCAAGGAAGCCTTTTCCAAGGCGGTCGGCACTGGATTCAAATCGGGCGTGTTCATGAAGGATATCGGCGTGGTCAATGCCCCTTCCGGCGCGCCGACGCTGAACCTTACCGGTGGCGCACTGGCCCGGCTCGACGCGTTGGTGCCGGCGGGACATAGACCCGTCATCCACCTGACCCTGACCGACGATCATCCCTGGGCGCAGGCCTTTGTCATTATCGAGGCGCTTCCCCTGTGACGACCGATCCCACCAGCCTGCACGACACAACCACCGACGCGCATAGCCCTTCCGAGGACGTGATGCCCAAATCGGACGTCAATTGGTGGCAGGAGATCAAGAGCATCACGCTGCTGATCCTGGCGGTGCTGGCCTTCCACAGCTTCGTCGCCAAGCCCTTCTATATCCCGTCCGAATCGATGATGCCGGTGCTGCTGACCGGCGACCGGCTGGTGGTGAGCAAATTCCCCTATGGCTGGTCCTATGTCTCGCCCAGCTTCCATCCGCTGCCCTTCCTGAAGGGCCGGATTTTCGGGCGACTACCGGCACGCGGCGACATCGTCATCGTGTCGCCGCAGAATCGGCGCGAGGATTATATCAAGCGAGTCATCGGCCTGCCCGGCGACATCATCGAAGTGCGCGGTGGGCAGGTGCTGCTCAACGGCGTGGCGGTGAAGCAGCGCATCTTGAAGCCGCTGCGCCTGCCCGTCGATAGCAATGCCCCCTGCCCCCCGCTGCAATTCCCCGGCGCGCGGATGCAGGGCGCGGACGGCAAGGATTATTGCGAATTGCCGGTGCGGCAGGAAATCCTGCCCAATGGAAAAACCTATCTCACCATCGACATGGGGCCGAGTGCGCTCGATTGGTATGGCCCGGTGCGCGTGCCGGAAAATCACGTCTTCCTGATGGGCGACAATCGCGACAATAGCGCCGACAGCCGCGCGCCGCTGGAGGAAAACGGCCTGGGCGGTCCCGTACCCTGGGAAGCGATCGGCGGCCGCGCCGAGTTCATCACCTTCAGCTTGGACGGCGATTCAAGCTGGAACCCGCTGACCTGGTTCGGTGCTTTCCGCAGCGGCCGGGCCGGTAACAGCCTGCGGCCGATGAGCGTGACCGAGGTAGAATAGTCCGTTGGTGGGCGAGGCGTAGGTGGGAAAGTGGCCCCACCTTGCTAGCCTTGCGCCGCCAGCCATTCCCGTGCGGCCTCCAGCGTCAGGAACACGCGCAGTCGCGGGTGAGCCAGCGTCCGTTCGGCCTGCGCCTTGTTGAGCTGGCTGCCGACAACAACCGCAGCATAGCCATTGGTGAAGCTCATGCCGCCCCGCATGATGTTGGTCAGCATATCCGCCACATCGTGCGCCTGAACCGGAAATTCGAATGATTCGACCAGCACGTTGAAATCATCCCGAATCGCCTGCGCCTCACGGGCCTTCGATCCCACTTCCCTGGCGAGAGGTGCTACATCTTCAGGCTTCCAGAAGCCCTTGACCGTCAGGGTCAGGCAATTGGTCGTCCGGTCATAGTCTACCTGAAACATGGCTCTGTCATCCGATGCACAAAAAAGGGGCCGATTGCGGCCCCTTTTTCCCATCTCATCTGGCTTTGGCGGTCAGTTGCCCGGCATCGGCTGGGGCGCTGCACCCGGCGCGCCGCCCTGCTGTTGCTGCATCATCTGCTGCATCTGCATGATTTCGGCGCGGGACTTGAAGTCGTGCAGTTCGACGTCGAACACCAGCACGGACCCTGCCGGGATCGGGCCAGCGGCCTGATCGCCATAACCCAGTTCTGCCGGGATCCAGAGGCGGTATTTGCCGCCCTTCTTCATCTTCTGCAGGCCTTCGGAGAAGCCGGGCACGACGCCATCGACGGGCATTGGCGCCTGCGGATTCTCGTCGAACACGGTGCCGTCGAGCAACGTGCCCTTATAGCCCACCAGCGCCACGTCGGCGGTGGTCGGGCTGGGGCCGGTGCCTTCGGTCAGGACTTTATACTGCAGGCCCGACTCGGTCGTCACCACGCCTTCGGCATCGGCATTGTCCGCCAGGAACGCCGAGGGCGTCGATTCGACATGCTGCTGGCCCGCCCAGGCGAGACCGCCAGCCGCCAGTGCTATGGCAGCAACACCGATCCAGAGGCGCGTCAGCGACCCCTTGGCAATCGAACGAAGGGGAACAGCCGTCGTGGACATGGCGACAAGTCTCGCAATTAGGGGCGGGATAGCAGCAGGAAAGCGGGACGGCGCATGCCGCCCCGAACGACGCTTACTTCGCGCCGTCGCGTTCGGCGCGCTTGCGGTCCATCTTGCGAGCGCGACGGACAGCAGCAGCCTTTTCACGGGCACGCTTTTCCGAAGGCTTCTCGTAGTGACGACGCAGCTTCATTTCGCGATACACGCCTTCACGCTGCAGCTTCTTCTTGAGCGCGCGGAGGGCCTGGTCGACATTATTGTCGCGAACGATGATCTGCATAAGTCCGTCTATCTCCAATCGAAAACGAGCGGTTCGCCGGGATTCTATGATCCGTCCCGACAGCCCGACCGAATAGCAAAGCCAATGAGTCGTCGCAGGTCACCCTACGCCGTGTGGAGCGCGCCCTACCAGTAGAGTCGCGGCACATCAACCCTTAAGCATGCAGAGTCTCGACTCCCATGCCGGAAAGGTCGATGGTGTCGAGCAAGACTATAAGAGAGGATCGCCCATGGCCAGCGCCGCAGAACGCACCGACATGTCCAACGCCGAATGGGAAGCGCGCCAGCAGCTTGCCGCCTGCTACCGCATTTTCGAGCATATGGGCTGGTCGGAACTGATCTACAACCACATCACCCTGCGCGTGCCGGGGGAGGATCATGCCTTCCTAATCAACCCGTTCGGGCTGGGTTATGGCGAGGTTTGCGCATCCAACCTCGTCAAGATCGACATCGATGGCACGGTGCTGGATGGCAGCCCCTATCCGGTCAACCGGGCGGGCTTCACCCAGCATAGCGTGTTCCACCGCTATCTGCCCGATGCCCATTGCATCATTCATACCCATACGACGGCGGGGATGGCGGTCAGCGCGACGCGCGAAGGGTTACGGCCGATCAGCTTCTATGCCGCCGCCTTTACCGGGCAGATCGCCTATCATGATTTCGAAGGCATCACGATTCGCCCCGAAGAGGGCGAGCGGCTGGTCGCCAATCTAGGGACCAAGCGCGTGATGATGCTGCGCAACCATGGCACATTGGTCATGGCCTCCACTCTGCCCGAAGCCTTTCTGAAACACTGGTCGCTCCAGCGCGCATGCGAAATCCAGGTGGCCGCAGGTGCGGCGGGCACGCCGATGGAGATCGCGCCGGAGGTGATTGGGGTGCATCAGCGCGACCTGTCGGGGATTCAGTTGCCGGTGGGGCCAGGCGTGCCCGATTTTCAGGCGATGGTGCGCGTGATCGACCGGATCGACAAAAGCTGGCGAGAGTGATTCAGCTGCGCTTAGCCTGACCGCTTGAACAGCCAGCCGATGCTTGACCCGCCCGGCAGCGCTTCGCTGGTCACCACCAGCTGGCGCGTCGGGTGTGGGCGACCATCGCCATCGACCCACAGGCTTTCCTCGACGCTCAGCACGCCCGTACCGGTGCGGAATTGCCAGAGCGCGCCCATATCGACGCGCAGCAACGCGCCCTGGCTGTCGGCGGTCAGAGTCGGTTCGACACCGGGCGCGAGGTGGAAGCGCAGCATGACGGGCAGCTTCGATGGCTTGCGCCGCCGTTCTGCGGGGGTCAGCATATCTTCGCCCCGTATTTCCTTGCCGTCACCACTGACCAGCAGCAGGCGGCGGTGGATATAGCCCAGCCGCCGGACATAGCCGTCATGCGACAGATCGACCCGGCTGCCATTGTCCAGCTCCTGCCGGTTCAACTCCACTTCGGTCACGCCCTTGCCGAGCGTGCCGTCGGGCAAGAGCGCGGTGCTGTTGCAATCGTCCAGCACCAGCGTGCTGTGGGCGGCGGTGGTGCGCAGCCCTTGCGCGAGGTCGGTGGGAATCCACGCCCCCTCCAGCCCCGCGCCGCCGCAATTGACGACCAGCCGGTGCGGGCCGTCGCTGATTTCGATCGCGCCGGTGGAGGCGCAGCCAGCTTCGGCAAGACGCGCGACCGGCGGCGGCGCGGCATCGACCTGCACCACGGTCGCGCCCGCCGCAATCCGTTGATAGCCCCAGTCGCGCGCCTGCCGCAGCGGGCGGCTGCGCACCCGGCTGGCCTGCACCACGGCGTTGACGGTGACAGGATCGATCGCGCCCGAACCCTGCCAGCTACCCAGCCCGCCATCGCCATGGATGAGGCCGAGCAGCGCTGGAACAGCGCGGCCGAGCCCTTCGTCCAGAAAGGCAGGTATCGTTTCGCGGCGGACGTCATAGACAGCACGCAGCATGGCAAGCGCCATCACCGCCTCGACCTGCGCCAAGGGCGAGCGCGATACGATGCCGCCATCGGGGTGGAAGCTGCTCTCGATCGCGCGCTTGAGGCCGGCTTCGCCGAAAATCTTGCGCGACGCACCGCCGGGGATCAGCATCGAGGCCGCCACGATCGCACTCCAGGCGACGATGCGCGGCAGGCCCATGGGGGCCTTGTCGGCAATGCGGTCGAGATGCCGGGCGGTGCGGGCAATGCAGTTGAGGACCAGCGAGCGATAGACAAGGTCGCTCGATGACAGGATCAGCGGGGCATGGGCGGTCCAGAACAGCAGCCGCCAGCCCGCATTGTCCGCGCGCCAGGCCGGTTCGCTCGGCGTTTCGGCATGGGCCGCCAGCCAGCGCCGCATCACCCCTTCGGCGATCGGCGCGGCCTGCTCGCGGGTCGCCGTGCTGGCAAGGTCGCGCAGCCAGCGGAAGCTGTGGATATGATCGGCAAAGGCCGGGCCAAGGTCGAGCCGAGCGAAATCGACCGTGTCGATAATCTGCTTGCGGCCGCGAAACAGGAAATAGCCCGCGCGGAGTGCCTGCCCCGCCCGTGCATCGCCGGGAATATCGTCGTCGGGCACGGCCAGCAGCTTGAGCGGATATTTGCCGCGCAGCTTGCGACCGTGGATCGGCGTCTTCCAGCTGAGCAGGTAGAAATGATTGGCGATCCGCTGCGCCAGCGACAGCCCCTTGTCATCCGCGACGCGGATGAGGCGCTTGCCCTGTTCTATTCCATCGTCCGTGGCCACGGGATCGGCCGCTTTCCCGGTGGAAGCGGGGGAGATGCGCCGCGCGTCGTTCACCCGCCCCGCAGCTTCCGAATATTGTCGGCATAGGCGTCCGGCCCGCCCCGGAAGGTAGCGGTGCCCGCGACCAGCACGTCGGCTCCCGCGGCGATCGCCATCGGCGCGGTGGTAAGGTCGATACCACCATCGACCTGCAGGCGGATGTCGCGGCCGGACTTGTCGATCATCTTGCGGATCGCCTCGATCTTGCGCAGCTGGTTCATGATGAAGCTTTGCCCGCCAAAACCGGGATTGACGCTCATCACCAGGATGAGGTCGACATCGTCGATCAGATAATCGAGCATCTTGGCAGGCGTGCCGGGATTGAGCACCACGCCCGCCTGCACGCCCAGCGACTTGATATGCTGGATCGAGCGATGGATATGCGGTCCGGCTTCGGGATGGACGGTGATGATGTCCGCGCCGGCCTGCGCAAAGGCGTCGAGATATTGGTCCACCGGCGAGATCATCAAATGGACGTCGAACGTCTTGGCGCTATGCGGGCGCAGCGCCTTCACGACGGCGGGACCGATCGTGATGTTGGGCACGAAATGCCCGTCCATGACGTCGATATGCACCCAATCGCAGCCAGCCGCATCGATAGTGCGAACCTCCTCGCCCAGGCGGGCGAAGTCGGCGGAGAGGATGGACGGAGAGATGAGAATGGGCCGGGTCATTAACCGGTTGCCTTAGCTACGGCTTGGACTCAGGGCAACGGGGATTTGGCGATGAAGCGATAGTTTGTGCGGTGCGCCTAGAGCATCACGAAGACGGTCGGGTCGAGGCGGCGCGAGCAAGGTGCGCCGGGCGGCAGCAATTGCTTGACGCCATGCAGGGCGGTCACCTCGCCCGCTTCGTCCAGCAAGGGGGCCGCGATCAGGCGCAGGGCACATTGGCCCATGCCGTCGGCCTGATGGATATCGACATCGAGCGTGAAGCCGCGCTTGTGGCGGATGGCATAGCTGCGCAACCGTTCCATGGGTTCCCGCGATTCCGATGCGTACAGCGACACGGACAAGGTTCGTGGTACGACACTATGCCGTTCCAACCCGAACATGTCATAGACGCCCGCCGTCCAGCTCAGCGTTTCGTTCGCCAGATCGCAATGCCATAGGCCGAGGCCCCGTTCGGCCAGGGCGACGTCGTTGCGCGCCAGCGACGGGTCGAGCGCGACCGGCGCCAGATAGTCATGCAGGTCGAACAGCGGCCAGCTATGATGCAGGGGCAGAGGCTCGATCGGTCTCAAGATGCACCTTTCCTATGAGGGCGGGCTGCAACGTAACTGTCTAATGGTTAAGGCTTAGTTCGCCGCCCTGGCAAGCCGTACAATGAAAAATCCGTCCGCGCCGCCGCGATCGGACAGCGTATCGGGCAAGGTGCGCAGCCAGCCGCGCGGCGTCGGCGCAAAACCGTCGGGCAATTCGCCGGGCTGCACCGGATCGATCGCGAAATCGGATCGCGCGGCGAGGAAACGGGTGATCTGATCCTCGCCCTCCGCCTGTTCCAGCGAGCAAGTGGCGTAGAGGATGCGCCCGCACGGCTTGACCCAATCGGCGGCGCGGGCGAGCAGGTCGCCCTGCAACGTCGCCAGTTCCTCGATCTGGCGCGCGCAGATGCGGTGCAGCACGTCGGGATGGCGGCGATAGATGCCGGTCGCGGTGCAGGGCGCGTCGAGCAGGATCGCATCGACTGGCGCGTCAGGCTGCCATGTACGCAGATCGGCTTGGGCGACTTGGGCAACAAGGCCGGTGCGCGTCAGATTTTCAGTCAGCCGCGCCAGTCGCTTGGCGGACTGGTCGAGCGCGGTGACATGCCACCCCGCCGCCGCCAGTTGCATCGTCTTGCCGCCCGGTGCGGCGCACAGGTCGAGCGCGCTGCGCCCTGCCCCCTGCCCCAGCAACCGCGCCGCGCAGGAGGCAGCGATGTCCTGCACCCACCAGGCGCCTTCGGCAAAGCCGGGCAATTCGGGAATAGGAACGCCATCGGGCAGGCGGACATGGCCAGGGGCGAAGCTGGTGCCGCCCAATTCTTCGGTCCAGCGCGCGGTTTCCGCTGGGGCGCGCAGGCTGATGTCCACCGGCGGCCGGATGGCATAGGCGCGGGCCGCCGCCTCGACCATCGCCGCGCCCCATTGCGCGTCCCAGCGAGCCGCAACCTCGGCGGGTAGCGTGGGGGGCACGGGCAGCGTCGGCGTCGCGCGCGTCACCGTGCCGAACACGCCATGGACCAGCTTGCGCGGCCCGCCATCGACCAGCGGCAGCGCGGTGGCGATTGCGGCATGGGGCGGCGTGTCGAGCGCCAGCGTCTGGACGAGCGCAATGCGCAATACCATCCGCGCCTTGGCATCGGGCGGCAAGACCTGCTGCGTCGCGCCGTCGATCAGCGCGTCGAGATCGGGCAGATGGCGCAGCGTTTCGGCGGCGATGGCATGGACCAGCGCGCGATCGGCGGGCGGCAACCCCTGCGCCGCGCCATGCAGCGCCAGTTCGAGCGGATCGCCCCGCCGCAGCACCGCATCGAGCAGCCGAAGCGCGGCGCGGCGGGCAGGAAGGCCGGGGACAGTGTCGGGATGGGGTTGTGATTTACGGACCATGGACGGTCCCTAGGCGGAAACGTCCGAAAAGACACGCCTGATTGGCGAACGCTAATCCCGCCCGTGCGGATCGAGGGCGCTGCGGCGGCATGGGCGCGCGGTAACGGGCGAGAGGGCCGAGGCGCGCGGTGCCGTGCGCAGCGCAGGGGCGCCCATGTGCACGGCCATATCCTCCAGCGCGGCAATGCGCTTGTCGGTCGCCGGGTGGGTGGAGAAAAGTTCGCTGACATGGGTCGGCACGATATAGAGCTGCGCGGCAGCCGGATTGCGCTGTGCCACCGGATTGGGGATGCGTTCGGCCTGGCCCGCAATCTTGGCGAGGGCGGAGGCGAGCGCACGGGGATTGCCGCTGATTTTAGCGCCGCCCGCGTCCGCGCCATATTCGCGATGGCGGCTGATCGCCATTTGCACGATCATTGCGGCGAAGGGCGCGACGATCACGGCCAGGATGGTGGCGATCATATTGCCATGGCCATTTTGATTGTCGCTGCTGCGGAAGAAGAGGCCGAAATTGGCGAGCATCGAAATGGCACCCGCGATCGTCGCCACCATCGTCATGATCAAGGTGTCGCGATTTTGCACATGCGCCAGTTCATGCGCCATCACGCCCGCCACTTCGTCGCGGTTCAGCATCGCGAGCAGGCCGGTGGTCGCGGCAACGGCGGCATGATCGGGATCGCGGCCGGTAGCGAAGGCATTGGGCGCAGGCTGGTCGATCAGATAGACGCGCGGCATCGGCAATCCGGCCCGTTGCGCCAGGTCGCGCACCAGCCCGTAAAATTCCGGCGCGCTGCTGGCATCCACTTCGCGGGCATTGTGCATCGACAGCACGATCTTGTCGGCGTTCCAGAAGGTGACGAGGTTCATCCCCGCCGCAACCAGCAGCGCGATGATCGCCCCGCCGCTGCCGCCCAGCATATAGCCCAGCCCCATGAACAGCGCCGTCAGCGCCGCCAGCAACATGGTGGTCTTCAACCCGTTCACTTGCACTTGCCTCCGTTGCAACCCAGATAGATCATCGCAGATGAATATGGGGTTGCTCCGGCAGCGCCGCAATCGAGAGGCAGCAGGATCATGGGAAGTTTCAACGGCAAGCGCCCCGCGCATGTGCAGGCCCCCGCGCACCTGTCGAAAAGCCCCCCCGTGCCGCAGCCCGACCCGATCGACGCCCCTACGCGCCATACCGAGGAGATGAGCCCGGTGCGCTATGGCGATTGGGAGCGGAAGGGGATTGCGATTGATTTTTGAGGCTTAGCGCCTTTCCTCCGCTCGCCGCCCTTTTTGCACGGCTGCCGCTGGCCCGTGCCCATGATGCGAGCGGACACAT
Organism: Sphingobium sp. D43FB; assembly: GCF_002312805.1. Taxonomy (GTDB): domain Bacteria; phylum Pseudomonadota; class Alphaproteobacteria; order Sphingomonadales; family Sphingomonadaceae; genus Sphingobium. Next base: position 261,776 of record NZ_NMUA01000002.1, read on the forward strand.
GTCCGGCTCTGGCCTTTTGTCCCGCCTGCTGTGCAGGAATTGGACAAAGGAGTGCGGGGCGTGGGGTTACAGTTAGTTTCCGATATGACGATGAAGCCGGTTTCGGATTATGCGCCGCAGGATGCCGCCCTGCTCTGCGCGGTGGGGCGACTGGTCTGCGCCTGGACGATGCTCGAACAAAGCCTGGAGGCCAAGATCGGCCTGCTGCGCGAGGCGATGGGTGATATTCGCACCGTGGGCGCGCGCACCCGGCCGAGCATGGCCAAGCTGATGACCGAATTGCGCACGATGGTCGCGATGCGCGACCGGCGCAATGCCAGCGCACTGACCGAAATCTCCGCGATCGAACGCGACATGCAGCGGATCGACCGGTTCCGTTCGCTCATCATCAATGGCTTTCAGCAACCGGCCGAGGGTGGCTTTACCTGCCGCGACGGGCGTAATACCCAGATTCATGTGTCGCTGGATCAGCTCGAAATCGAGATCGGCTCGCTCGATCATCTCGCCCAGCGACTTCTGGCGGTATAATAGCCGCGCTGGATGAACATCGCGATGCCAAAGGCGTTATGGTCCTGTCGTAAGGCTTGACCTTTGCGACGGGGATGGCGATGCCTTGCTCCATCCCGCGTTGCAGCGAGAATGGAGTAGCATGTCCAACAAACCTATCCGCAAAGCCATTTTCCCCGTTGCGGGACTCGGCACTCGCTTCCTGCCCGCAACCAAGGCGGTGCCCAAGGAATTGCTGCCGGTCGTCGATCGTCCGTTGATCCAGTACGCAGTGGACGAAGCGTTGGAGGCGGGGATCGAGCAGATGATCTTCGTCACTGGGCGCGGCAAGGGCGCGATCGAGGATTATTTCGACATTGCCTATGAGACGGAGGCGACGCAGCGCGAGCGCGGCAAGGATCTGTCGGCGCTCGACGGGACGCGGTTGCTGCCGGGCAATGCGGTGTTTCTGCGCCAGCAGGAGCCGCTGGGGCTGGGTCACGCCATCTGGTGTGCGCGCGACATCATTGGCGACGAACCCTTTGCCATCCTGTTGCCCGACGAGTTCATGAAGGGTGCGCCGGGGCATGGCTGCATGAAGCAGATGGTCGATGCCTATGAACAGGTCGGCGGCAATCTGGTCTGCGCGCTCGAAATTCCGATGGAACAGACGCCGAGCTATGGCGTGATCGATCCGGGTGCGCGCGATGGCGTGCTGACGGAGGTCAAGGGGCTGGTCGAAAAGCCTGCGCTTGGCACCGCGCCCTCCAATCTCATCCTGCCTGGCCGCTATATCCTGCAGCCCGACGTGATGAAGATCCTCGAAACGCAGGAAAAGGGGGCTGGTGGCGAAATCCAGCTGACCGACGCCATGGCCTCGCTGATCGGACAGCAGCCCTTCCATGGCGTGACCTTTGATGGTCGCCGATTCGATTGCGGGTCGAAGGCAGGCTATGTCGAGGCCAATCTGGTGCTGGCACTGGAGCGTGAGGATATGGGCGCGCATATCCGCGCTTTTGCTGCGGCAGAACTGGCGCGGGGCTAAAAAGAGATCATCCTCCCCCTGTGGGGGAGGTGGCTGGCGAAGCCAGACGGAGGGGTGTCGCCTTTTCGATAGGGTGACACCCCTCCGTCAGGGCTATGCCCTGCCACCTCCCCTGACAGGCAGGGCTATCGCATATGACCAAGCATTGAGAGAAGGAATGCATCGTTCCAGCCCGCCCGTTTGATTTTGCCTTTGATTGATCCCTTGTCCGGGTGGGTTCTCAAGATGTTGAGCGCAAGTTTCCTGATCAGCGCGAGGTTTTGCGGGGCATGGTCCTTTCGGCTTCGGGCGGCGTCTTCCTCGAAGGCGACGTCGAGCACCCAGTGCAGTTGGTTTTCGATGGTCCAATGCGCGCGCGCGACTTCGATCAGCCGTTTGGCGGTCAAAGGTCGGGACAGAAGGAACCAGCGTTTGACCGGTGGCTCGTCCCGACCAGCGTTGCGGCGGCACGTTTCCACTTGCCCCACCGCCGCGATGCCGGGGAAGTCGAGGGCTTCGGCGGGCACCACGATCGCGTGTCGAATTTCCGTGCGATCATGGGCCGGGCCTGACCGGATCGTGGCGACATCCGCCTGCTCGCCCCTTGCGATCAGCGCTTTGGCGCTGGCTAGCAGCTTTGGCCGGTTTTCCTTGATCGCCAGGGCATAGTCGGCACCGGTTGCGAGAATGGCCTGCGCCGTGTCGGGCCGGCAATGCAGGGCATCGGCGGTGACGATACAGCCGTCCAGACGCAACAGCGTCAGCACCTCCAGCACGCCGGCGACTTCATTGCGACCGGGTGCCAGCCGCTGGCCAATGACCAGACGCTTCTCGGCTGCCCAGACATTGACGAGATGCAGCGGCGTCGCCTTGCGCCCACGTTCATACGCCCCGCGCAACGCCTTGCCATCAATCGCCACCACGCCTTCGAGGGCACCTGCGAATGCCGCCGTAAAGCGTGCAAACGCCGCTTCGAACGGCTCGGGATCGAGCAACCGGAAGACCCGGCTGAACGTGTCGTGGCTCGGTGGACCATGCTCCAGATCCACCACCTGACGCAGCAGGCCCAGCTTGGCACGGGCAAACTCCGCCATATCCGTACAATCTTCGGCACCGCACAGAACCGCCGCAAGCGCAACGAAGATCAGTTCGAGAAGATTGTGCCGCGCATTGCCCGCGCGCGGATCATCAACTTCCCCAAAATATGCGGAAAAATCATCCATCGGTCGCCTCCAACTATGGAGACCACCCAAGAATCCCATTCGATCAATCGTTCAAGCCCATATGCGATTCCCCTGCCCTGGCAGGGGAGGATTTTTTAGAGCGTGATGACTTTACTCAGAACCGTTCGTCCTGAGTAGCCATTGAGCGAAGTCGAAATGGCGTATCGAAGGATGTAAGCGCAGCCGACCCTTCGATACGGGTCTTCGACAAGCTCAGCCCCTACTCAGGGCGAACGGAGTGATGCGACTTAAAGTCATCATGCTCTAGTGCTAGTCAGAACGGCACTTCGTCGTCCAGGTCGTTGTCGAAATTGGGGCTGCCTGCGCCGCCGCGGCTGCCGCCGGATGCACCACCCGAAGCGCGGCCGCCACCGAAGCCGCCGCCCTGGCCACCACCAAAGTCGTCGGCATCGCCGCCGCCATAGCCGCTCGATCCGCCGCCCCAGTCGCTCACGCTCTGCTGCGCGCGACCGCCGCCGCCATAGCCGCCACCCTGACCGCCGCCGCCCGGCGCGCCGTCCAGCATGGTGAGGACCGAGCCCAGACCCTGCAACACGACTTCGGTGGAATAGCGGTCGTTACCCGACTGGTCCTGCCATTTGCGGGTACGGAGTTGGCCTTCGATATAGACTTTGCTGCCCTTGCGCAGGAAGCGTTCGGCCACGCCGACCAGACCTTCGGAGAAGATCGCGACCGTATGCCATTCGGTACGCTCCTTCTTCTCGCCGGTCATCCGGTCCTTCCAGCTTTCGGATGTGGCGATGCGCAGGTTGCACACCTTGCCGCCATTCTGGAAGCTCTTGACCTCCGGGTCCGCGCCCAGATTGCCGACCAGAATGACCTTGTTGACAGACCCTGCCATGATTCCTCCGAATGCCTTGAAAGCGGCCCCTTATAGTCCGGCGGCCAGAGCAGTCCAGCGGGCGGCAACAGGAAACCTCAACACAACTTGTTATCGCTAACGACTAGCAATATTAAAATATATTCGCATGCGGGCGGAAAGTCGCAATTGGCGCTTGCAAAAGAGGAAAGATTTTCGCATTTTCAGCGCGCGCTGGCGCTCTTGGCCGTCGCTTCGTTAAGAGTGATAGCCGCGCTACCATCGTTGGATCCTAGGGATTAGAAACCGAACGAATACTGACGCGGCCAACGACGAGTATGTTTGCAGACACACTCTAAATTGCCATAGCGCCAGCGTGTATAAGAACGGACATGAACCCGTTTCATACTTACCTCACTTTTTAAAAGCTGGTTGAAGACCAGCACCCCGAAGGCCCCTTGCCCTCACGCCTAAAAGGACGCGTGGGAATCAGGAAAAAAGTGCGGTAGCGCGACTATCGATGGCATTATCAGACGCATGAAGATTTGCGTCAACCCTCGCTTAGAAATCCGTTCATGGTTTGTTGGCTGCTATTACAATCCGGCAGCCGTTGCAGTCCAGAAAGTCAGGCCCGCCGCGACATAGGCGAGCGCAAACAAATAGCCGACCATGAACATGGGCCATTTCCAGCCATTGGTTTCCCGCCGCGTGACGGCGATCGTCGAAATACATTGCGGCGCGAAGATGAACCAGGCGAGGAAGGCGAGCGCGGTGGGCAGCGGCCACTGGTCCTTGAGCCGGTCGCCCAGGCTTTTTTCCAGCAGTGCCTCGTCATCGCCCGCGTCGATCGAATAGACGGTGGCGAGGGCCGACACCGCCACTTCGCGCGCCGCCATGGCCGGGATGAGCGCCAGCGAAATGTCGCGGTTGAAGCCGATCGGCTCCAACACGACGGTCAGGCCATTGGCGATACGCCCGGCAACGGAATAATCGACCTGACTGACCGGACTGCCATCGGGGACTTTGGGGAAGGTCAGCAACAGCCAGAGGATCACGGTAGAAGCGAAAATGATCGTGCCTGCGCGCTTGAGGAAGGTCATGGCCCGCTGCCACAGGCCGAGCAGGATGTCCTGCGCGCTCGGCCACTGATATTTGGGCATTTCCATCAGGAAGCCGCCGCTTGCGCCCTTGGTCACGGTCATCCGCAGGATCAGCGCCACCAGCATCGCGCCGACAATGCCCGCGACATAGAGGCAGAAGAGCACGAAGCCCTGCAAGCCCACGCCCGGCAGCACGTCGCGCGCTGGGATGAAGGCGCCGATGATGACGGCATAGACCGGCAGGCGCGCCGAGCAGGTCATCAGCGGCGCGATGAGGATCGTCGTCAACCGATCGCGCGGGTCGGCGATCGTCCGCGTCGCCATGATGCCGGGAATCGCGCAGGCGAAGGAGGAAAGCAGGGGAATGAACGCCCGGCCCGACAGGCCGACCCTCGCCATGATGCCATCCATCAGGAAGGCAGCGCGGACCATATAGCCGGTCGCCTCCAGCATGAGGATGAAGAAGAAGAGGATCAGAATCTGCGGCAGGAACACCACGACTGAGCCGACGCCGTTGATGACGCCATCGACCAGGAAGGAGCGGATGATGCCATCGGGCAGCGTGTCGCGCACGGTGCTGGCGGCGGCTTCGGCTACTCCCTCGATCATCGCGATCGGCGCTTCGGACCAGGCATAGACCGCCTGGAACATGACGAACAGCAAGGCGAGCAGCAGCATCAGGCCAAAGACGGGATGCAGCGCGACCCGATCGACCGCCGCCGTCAGGCGGCGCGAGGGGGTTTCGCGCACGATCCCGGCGCGGGCGATGCGCCGCGCTTCGGCGCGCAGGGCATCGAAATCGCGGTCGGGCGCCGCGGCGCGCACCGCGCGGCCCTCGCCCAGCATATCGCCCAGTGCTTCGCGCAGATGATCGAGGCCGCGCTTGCGCACCGCGACGGTCGCGATCACCGGCACGCCCAGTTCGCGCGACAAGGTCGCGGCATCCAGTTCCAGCCCGTCGCGAGTGGCGAGATCGACCATGTTGAGCGCCACGATCGTCGGCAGGCCAAGCGCGATCAGTTCCAACGCGAACCGCAGATGATTGTCGAGATTGGCGGCATCGACCACGATCACCAGCGCGTCGGGGCGTTTTTCACCCACCTGCTTGCCCATCACGACATCGCGGGTCACTTGCTCGTCGGGGCTGCCGGGATCAAGGCTGTAGGTGCCGGGCAGGTCGACCAGTTCGATCGGGCGGCCATCGCTGAGCGACAGGCGGCCCGCCTTGCGCTCGACGGTGACACCGGGATAATTGCCGAGCTTCTGCCGCGCGCCGGTGAGCGCATTGAATAGCGCGCTCTTGCCGGCATTGGGATTGCCGACCAGCGCGACCAGGGGCAGCGCGCTCATGCGGCGCGGTCCTGATCCAAGCTATCCGGGCCGGTGCGGACCGTGACGGCGGCGGCATGGCTGCGGCGCATGGCGATGGTCATGCGGCCGACCTTGCAGGCGATCGGCCCGCGTCCGAACATGCCGCCCCGGTGCAGCGCCTCTACACTTGCGCCTTCGCACAGGCCGAATTCGCGCAAGCGCTGGCCTTCGGAGGGGGACAGAACGGACCAGTCGATCAGATCAACATAAGCGGGCTGGCGCAGCGGCAGGTCGGTCAGGCGCACGGTAAGGGATACTCTCAGCTTGATTGCTGCGAGTGACTATCAATACCGATTGGGAAAGGCCAGCGCGAATCGCGTCTGCGTCAGATCGCGGGGTAGCGAAGCCGCCCGACGAAGCGCGCGAAGCTGAGCCGTTCGCCGCCGCCGACGCCCTTGATCTTGGCCTTGAGCTTCTCGAAGCGCATGACGCCTTCGATCCGCCGGGCAAGGAAAGCGCGGCTGTCGGCATGGCCTTCGCTGGCGTCATCGACGAACACCAGCAGCGTGGCGGCATAGACGCCAGCCAGCGTCATCCGCTTGGTATAATGGGCCAGGTCCGTGCTGGTGTCGCCCGCCGCACGCCACATGGCATCGGCCGCGCGCCAGCCCAGCCGGGCGGCGCGAGCGGCATTGGTTGGCATGGCGAGGATCGCCAACGCACGGCGCAGCGCCTCGCGATCAGGCGCAACCAAGGCCAGCCGTGCTTCGACCAGCGCGATGATCTTCTTGCGGATCGACAGGGCATCCAGCGTTTCGGGTGGCAACGCATCGAGCATCGCCGCATCGATGCTGGCGAACCAGGCGTCGATCATGTCGACCGGGCCATCGGCGAAGGCGAGCGCGGCAATATCGGCATCGACGCCCTTTTCCGCCGCCGCCATCATCACGGCCTCCTTGCGCCAGCCGTCGAAGGCAGCATGGCGGGCCAGCACGGGGGCCAGAAGATCGCGGATTTCGTCGAGGGTCATGTCCTGGGTCATGGCCCCAATCTAGGAGCGGGTGGGCAGTCGCACAAGCACCAGCGCCACCCCAACCGCAACCGTTCCGACCATGTCGGTGATGCTGAGCCATTCGCCGAACATCAGCCAGCCCAGCAGCACCGATACGGCGGGTTGCAGCAACAGGCTCAACCCCAAGATCAGCGGCGAAAACCAGCCGATCGCATAGGTAAGCAGCCCCTGCCCGATCAACTGGCTCGACATGGCCAGGATCAGCAGCGGGGTCCAGTTGCCGGGCATGATGCGTTCGCCCAGCCATAATGCACAGAGCAGCAGGGTCGGCGCGCTGGCGACGCTCGACACCGCCAGCACCGACCAGCTGTCGAGACGGCCCCGCGCGCGCTGGATGATCAGGATATAGGCGGTGTAAAGAATGCCCGCGAGCAGGCAGAGCAGGTCGCCGCGCAGGTTGACCGGCGACAGGTCATAGCTGCCCCCCATCAATATCAGCGCGCCCGCGCCCGCCAGCAGCAGCGCGATCGCCTGGATTCGCGTCGGCCGCTGGCGCAGCACCAGCAGCGCCCAGGCCGGGAGCAGCAGCGCGCTCATATTGCCGAAGAGCGTCGCATTGGCGACCTTGGTATGGATGATGCCCAGATGCCAGGCCGCAAGGTCGCCCGCGAACACCACGCCCGCCAGCAGCATCACGCCCCATTCGCGCCGCGTGGGCGGGGTGCGTGTGAGCCGCGGGATCGCCAGCAGCAACAGGACCGGTAGCGCCAGCGTCAACCGCCAGAAGGCCGCCGCAACCGGCCCGACATCGGCCAGCCGCACCAGGACTGGGCCGAGCGACAACATGATATTGGCCAGGATCAGCGCCGGAAAAGCGAGGCGCGGTATGTCCATCGGGGGTGTAGGGGTTGAACTGGGCATCGCGGCTCCCTAGCTGGCTTTGGCACCCAAGTCCCGTTGCAAATTGCAACCTTGAAAGTTCGGGAGATTCCATGACCAGCCTGTTCGACCCTATCCAGATCGGCACGATCGACGCGCCCAACCGCATCCTGATGGCGCCGCTGACCCGTGGCCGCGCGACCCGCGACCATGTGCCCACCCCGATCATGGTGGACTATTATCGCCAATGCGCTGGCGCGGGCCTGATTATCAGCGAAGCGACCGGCATTTCGCGCCAGGGCCTTGGCTGGCCCTATGCGCCTGGCCTCTGGTCCGATGAGCAGGTCACCGCCTGGCAACCCGTGACGCAGGCCGTGCATGATGCAGGCGGGCGGATCATTGCCCAGCTATGGCATATGGGGCGTCAGGTGCATTCGAGCGTTACGGGCGAACAGCCGGTATCGTCCAGCGCCACCGCAACGGCGGGCGACGCGCACACCTATGACGGCAAGGCACCGTTCGAGACCGCTCGGCCGCTGGCCATCGAGGAGATTCCCGCGCTGATCGAAACCTATGTCCGGGCCGCGCATAATGCGATTCGCGCCGGGTTCGACGGGGTGCAGATCCATGCCGCCAATGGCTATCTGATCGACCAGTTCCTGCGCGACAATGCCAATTTCCGCGACGATGATTATGGTGGCAGCGTCGAAAACCGCGTCCGCCTGCTGCGCGAGGTCACCCAGGCGGTGGTCGATGCGATCGGCGCGGACAAGGTTTCGGTGCGCTTGTCACCCAATGGCGACAGCCAGGGCGTGGACGATAGCGATCCCGCTACGCTGTTCGCCCATGCCGCCGACGTGCTGAACGCGATCGGCATCGCCTCGCTCGAACTGCGCGAGCCGGGTCCGAACGGCACCTTCGGCGCGACCGACGTGCCACGCCAGTCGCCGCTGATCCGCCAGCATTTCAAGGGGCCGCTGATCCTGAACAGCGATTATGACAAGGATCGGGCGCAGGCCGATCTCGACAGCGGCCTTGCCGATGCGATCAGCTTTGGCCGTCCCTTCATGGCCAATCCCGATCTGGTCGAGCGGCTGCACGCCGATGCGCCGCTGACCCCGCCCCAGCCTATGCCGACCTGGTATGGTCCCGGCGAGGCTGGCTATACCGACTACCCGACGCTGGAGGCGGTCGCTCCCACCGCCTGATCGGGTCGATAGTCGGCCGGACCGTCTCCCCCTCCGGCCGACTATCATATTTTTATAGCGCGAATTTAGATCGCGAACTTCTGGCGCAGGCCGAGCATGGCGATCGCTGCCTTGGCCGCCTCGCCACCCTTGTCCTTTTCCGTCATCTTGGCGCGGGTCAGGGCCTGCGCCTCATTTTCGACCGTCAATATGCCGTTGCCGATCGGGATACCGTCCATCGACAAGGCCATCAGGCCGCGTGCGCTTTCGTTCGACACGACTTCGAAATGATAGGTTTCGCCACGGATCACCACGCCAATAGCGATGAAGCCGTCATAGCGCCCGGTCTCCGCCGCTAGCGCCACCGCGCCCGGAATCTCCAGCGCGCCTGGCACCGTCACCACCTCATATTTATGCCCCTCCTCATCGAGCGCAGCGGTCGCGCCCTCGATCAGCAGGTCGTTGAGATGGTCGTAGAAGCGCGCTTCGACGATCAGGAATTTGGCCATGATAAATCCTTTACAGCTCGATCGGACGTTGCCCAACCACGGCCAGGTCATAGCCGTCAAGCGCGATAAGGCTATGGTTGCTGTTGGTCAGCAGGATCATGTCATGCACGCCAAGTTCGGCCAATATCTGCGCGCCCGCACCATAGTTGCGCAGTTCGTCCATGTCGCCCTGCGCGATGCCGGAATGATGCTGTAACATGCGGGTCAGCATGTCCGGTTCGTCGCCGCGCAGCACCACGATGATGCCTGCGCCTTCTTCGCCGATGATTTTCATCGAGCGTGCCAGCATTCCCGCGCGTGGCCCCTCCTGTCCGAACGTGTCGGTCAGCGGCGAAAACTGGTGCATCCGTACCAGCGTCGGCTGATCGGGCGTCACATGCCCCTTCTGAAGGGCCAGCTGTTCGGTCTGTGTCGCCTTGTTATAAAAGCTGATCGCCTTCCAGTCGCCGCCCCATTGGCTCTCAAAGGTCGTTTCCGCACGGCGTTCGACGATATGGTCATGGCGGCGGCGATAGGCGATGAGGTCGCGGATCGTGCCGATCTTCATCTTGTGCTTCTGGGCGAAGGGGATGAGGTCGTCCAGGCGCGCCATGGTGCCATCGTCCTTCATCACTTCGCAGATGACGCCCGATGGGTTCAGGCCCGCCAGACGGGCGACGTCCACGGCCGCTTCGGTATGGCCGGTGCGGACCAGCACGCCGCCATCCTTGGCCACCAGCGGAAAGACATGGCCCGGCGTCACGATGTCTGCCTTGCCCTTCGACCCGTCGATCGCGACCGATACGGTGCGCGCGCGGTCGGCGGCGCTGATGCCGGTGGTCACGCCTTCGCGCGCCTCGATCGATACGGTGAAGGCGGTTTCGTGGCGGGTGCCATTGTTGCGGCTCATGAGGCCGAGGCCCAGTTCCTCGACCCGCGCCTTGGTCAGCGCCAGGCAGATGAGGCCGCGGCCATGGGTGGCCATGAAATTGATCGCGTCGGGCGTTGCCATTTGCGCGGGAATGACCAGGTCGCCCTCATTTTCGCGATCCTCGTCATCGACCAGGATGAACATGCGGCCATTGCGGGCTTCGTTGATGATCTCTTCCGGCGAGGCGAGCGCGGTGCCGCCCTCGCGCTTCAACAAATAGGCTTCCAGCTTGCCCAACGTGTCGGCGGTCGGATTCCAGTCGCCCTCGCCCAGCTTGCGCAGGGAATTGGCGTGCAGACCAGCGGCGCGCGCCAGGCCGGAACGGGACATGCCGCCGTCTGTGACGAGGCGGCGAACGGTATCGAGAAGTGCGGACGACATGAAAACGACTCCTGCCCGGAAAAGACTGGAGCCGTATATCACATTGCAATGTGATAATTACAAGCCGCAATCACATTGCACGATTGCGAAGGCTCATCATCCGGTCGAGATAGCGCGCCAGCACGTCGATCTCCAGATTGAAGGCGCGCCCTTCCGGCAGCGCATTGAGCGTGGTGGCCGCAGCGGTGTGGGGGATGATGTTGAGGCCGAAATGGACGCTGCCATCGGCCTGGTCCTCGACACTGTTCACGGTCAGCGAAATGCCGTCGAGCGTGATCGATCCCTTGGCCGCCAGCGCCGCCGCCAGCGCAGCGGGCGCGGCAATGACAAGGCGCATCGAATCGCCTTCGGGTGTGGCCGACACCAGATGCCCGACGCCATCGACATGGCCAGTCACGATATGCCCGCCCAATTCGTCACCGACCCTGAGCGCGCGTTCGAGGTTCAGGCGCCCCCCTTGCGCCCACAGGCCGGGCGCTGTGCGCTCTACCGTCTCGGCCGACAGGTCGACCGCGAACCAGTCTGGGCCCTTTTCCACCACCGTCAGGCACGCGCCCGAACAGGCGATCGACGCGCCGATCGCCACGCCGTCCATCGCATAGCCGCTGCCGATGACCAGCCGCAGGTCGCCGCGCTGCTCCGCGCTGCGGATGGTGCCGATGTCGGTGATGATGCCGGTGAACATGCGTCCTGATCCATCTATTGAGGCCTGTGCCTCGGCCTCTAAGCGCTCCGAACCGCCTCGTAAACCTCAAGTCCGTCGGCCCCCAACCGCCGCTCGTCGATCAGCCGCCAGCGGCCATGCGCCTCGCTCAAGCCGGTCAGTCCGATGTCGCCGATGCCAGCAAAGCCATTGCCGATGAGGATCGGCCCGCGATAGAGCAGCAGCCGATCGACCAGATCCGCGCGCAGGAAGGCCGCCGCCGTCGCCGCGCCGCCCTCGACCAGCAGATGATCGACCCGGTCGAGCGTCGATATGTCCTCCGGCGCGCCAATCCGTTCCCAGCCATGGGGTGCCGCGCCCCGGCTCAGCAGGATGCGGCGCGGGCTGCGCCCTTCAAGCCCGGCGATCCGCACATCGAGTCGCGGTGCATCGGCGCGCAGCGTGCCGCCGCCGACCAGGATCGCGTCGTGCCGCGCTCGTTCCATATGCGCGTGGGCGCGGGCTTGCGGTCCCGTGATCCAGCGGCTGGAGCCATTGGCGAGCGCGATTTGCCCGTCGAGCGAGAGGCCGAGCTTGAGCGTAACATGTGGCCGCCCCAGCGTCTGGCCCAAAACGAACCCCGCCATGGCGCGGGCGGCATCCTCTGCCATCAGGCCCATCTCGACCGCGATGCCCCGTTCGCGCAGCCAGGCCGCCCCCTGCCCGTCGGTGCGCGGATCGGGATCGCGCAGCGCGATCACCACGCGCGCCACGCCAGCGCGTGCCAGCAGGTCAGCGCAGCGCGGGCCGCGCGGGGACAGATGAAAACAGGGTTCCAGCGTCACATAGCAGCAAGCGCCATGCGCCCGGTCGAGCGCCTGTTCCAGCGCCTGCGCCTCGGCATGGGGTCGCCCGCCCTTTTGCGTCCAGCCACGCCCCACGACCCGGCCGTCCCGCACGATGATGCAGCCGACATTGGGATTGGGGGTGGAAAGCCCGCGTCCGCGCCGCGACAGCGCGATGGCGGCGGCCATGAAGCGCCGGTCGGTGGCCGGGTCGGCTATCGGCATCGATGCGCTCAGGGCTGTTGCGCCCCTTCGGCCTGCTTGGCCTTGGCGAGTCGTTCGTCCAGCATTGCGTTGATCCGCGTCAGCGCTTCCTTGCGCTTGGCGCTGTTGCGCTCGGCGTCCTCGCGCCATTCGATCCCGACCATGTCGGCGACCTTCTGCATGTCCTTCTGGCTGCGCGAGAGCGCCACTTCATAGCGGGCGATGTCCATCTTCTGCTGCAGGATCACGGCCGCGTCGGATCGGTTGGCGTCCCAGCTTTTGACATAGATGATCTTGTTGCGCGTCGGCATCGTATTGGTGTTGCCATCGACGATGAACGCCCAGATGATGACATAGGTGATCGCAGCCGACAGGCCCAGCAACGGCCATTTATGGGGCCGGCTTTCGCGAAAATAACCCCACAGATCATTGGCTGCTCTTTTGGGGGAAACGGGACGGGGAAAAATCGCCATATCGTCCATATAGGCCAGCCTGCGCCAGGATGCAAAAGGGTCCGTCGCAGCTGGCGCAAATGGATAAGGTCCGCCCTGCCCAACGGACAGGGCGGAAGCCGTAGGCTTACCGGTCAGTCAACGTGAACCGCACGGTCAATATTTTGGTCGTCGCCACCGCCACGCCATCGCGGGTCGCGGGGCGGAACCGCCATTTGCGCAGCGCGTGCCGTTCCGTCGCGCGCCAGAAACTCTCGTCGCTGGCGGCCATGCGGGCAATGTCGGTCACACGACCCTGCGCATTGATCGTCACCCGCACCGTCACGCTGCCTTCCATCCCTTGCCGGATCATGACGCCGGGATAGTCGGGCTGGAACGCCGACAGCGCGCGTGGGTCGATCGCCGCCTCGATCATCACCGGCTCGCGCGGCGGGTCGGCGGGCGGCAGGATGATGGTGGGACCGGGGTCGATACCTTCGCCCGACCCGGTGCTGCCGGTCAGGACGGAATCGCCTCCGCTCGACGGCACGATCGGATCGACCGTGGTCGGGCGCTGCTCTGTCGGTCGAGTCGGTATCCGCTTTGTGGTCGTCGGCTCGGTCTGTTCGGGCGGGGGCGGATCACGCAGCGGAACGTTGGTGGTGATCAGCGGCGGCGGCGTGAACACCGTGTCGATCATTTCCTGCGGGATCATCAGCCAGACGCCGACGGCCAGCGCGTGGACCGCAATCGCGCCGCCTATTCCAAAGGACGATCCCCTGCTGCCCTGATAGCCCGAAGGCCGGATCACTTCCGCCTGATGCCCCCGCTTGTCCGTCGCTTGCATTACGAATGTACGCATCGCTCGACTCCTCTCCACACCGCCCGCCTTTGGACGGATAATGACATGTTACATCATATTTCTATGATATGTTGCAACATCATTTTATTGAGTCGCTGGAGAAGCTGTCGGGAAGGGTTAAAGCGCCACGTCAATGGCATGCAGGATGAGCCCAACGAGGCCACCGACCAGCGTGCCATTGATGCGGATATATTGCAGGTCGCGGCCGACCGCGCCTTCCAGCCGGTTGGTGATGGTGCCCGCGTCCCAGCCGCGCACCGTGTCGCTGACCAGCCGCACGATCGCATCGCCATAGGTGGCAGTCGCCCCCACCGCCGCGCGGCGCACGAAGCGGTTGATGACCAGCCGCAGCCGCGCATCCTCCTGCAAGGTGCCGCCCAATTGGCGCAGCGCTTCGCCCAGCCGCCCGGCCATCGCCTTGCCGGGATCGCGCACCGCGCGCAGCAGCCCGCCACGCGCCTGTTCCCACAGCCCGTCGATCCAGCGCTGCATGGCGGGATTGTCGAGTATCTCGTCGCGGATCTTCGCCGCCTTCGCCTGGGTTTCCAAGTCGAATTGCAGGTCGAAGGCCAGTTTTGCCATGCCCTCTTCCGCCTTCAAGCGCAGTTCATGGCCCGGATCGGCGGCCATTTCGGCGAGCATCCGGCGCAAGCCGTCGATAATCGCATTGGCCAGATTTTCATCCAGCCCGGTCCAGCGCAGCACTTTGCCCGCCTTGTCATGCACCATCTGGCGGATCAGATGGTCATTGGCTTCCAGCGTCTTGTCGGCCCAGTGGATGATGCCGTCCATGACCGGGGTGTGGCGACCATCCCGCATTGCCGCCTCGATCGCCTGGCCGATCAGCGGGCCGACATGAATGCCGCGCAGCCGCTGGCCGATCGCGCCCTTGACCATGCCGCCCAACCGTTCCTGGTCCAACGCTTCAAGCATGTCGGCGATCAGGCGCGACGCGCCCGCGCGGAGCCGCCCGTCACCCGCCGAAGGACTGGCGAGGAAGCGGCCTGCTGCCGACGCCACATCCATCGTCCGCATCCGTCGTGCGACGACCGCAGGGGTGAGGAAATTGTCGCGCAGGAAGACGGCCAGTGTCTCGCCGATCCGGTCCTTGTTGCGGGGGATGATCGCGGTGTGGGGGATGGGCAGGCCGAGCGGATGGCGAAACAGCGCGGTGACTGCGAACCAGTCGGCCAGGCCGCCCACCATCGCCGCTTCGGCAAAGGCCTGCACGAAGCCGATGGCGGGATGGATATGGACGGTCGCCCGCGCCGCGATGAATATCGCCGCCATGACCAGCAGCATCGCGGTCGCGAACATCCGCATGCGCCGTGCGGGATTGGGCAGGATGTCACCGGTCGACCGGGAGGCGCGGAGCAATGTCATGGCTGCTTAACGGTTACGCCGCCGTTTCGTTCAGGCAAAGCCCTAATCCATCCGGCTATTCCGCAGGCAGGGCGACTCCCTTGTCATCGCCCGGCTTGTACGTCAGCAGCCCCCGGCCAAGGCGCGGCCCAACCCAGCTTTCGAGCGCGACGGCCAGGCTGAAGGTCGCCGGCACGATCACCAGCGTCAGCACGGTCGACAGCAGCAGGCCGCCGATCACGGTGATGCCCATCGGCGCGCGCCAGGCGCCATCGCCCGACAGCGACAGCGCGGTCGGCACCATGCCCGCCACCATCGCCACCGTCGTCATGACGATCGGCTGGGCGCGTTTATGCCCGGCGTCCACGATCGCTTCGAACTTGGGCACGCCCTTGTCCATTTCCTCCAGCGCGAAGTCGATGACGAGGATCGAGTTTTTGGCGACAATCCCCAGCAGCATCAGCAGGCCGATGAACACCGGCATCGACAGGGGCTGTCCTGCGACATGCAGGGCAAGCGCCCCGCCCAGCGGCGCGAGCAGTAGCGAGCCGAGATTGACGAAGGGCGGCATGATCCGCTTGTAGAGCAGCGTCAGCACCGCCAGCACGAGCAGGATGCCCGACGCCACGGCGATGGCGAAATTGACCAGCATTTCCGCCTGCCACTTGGCATCGCCGGCGTCGATCTTTTGCACGCCCTGAATACGGCCTTCGTTGATCGCCTTCATCAGCGGCAGAGCGTTGATCTTCTTGGTCGCCTCACTGGTCACGACGCCCGGTGCCATGTCGGCCCCGACGACGATGCGGCGGATCTGGTTGTAGCGGCGGATCTGCGTCGGCCCGGCGCCGAAGGTGATGTCGGCCACCACCTTGAGCGGCACCGATCCGCGATTGACGGTGGGCACGGGCATATTTTCAATCGTGCCGAGATCCTTGCGGCTATCCTCCGCAATCGCCACGCGGATCGGAATCTGGCGATCGGCCAGCGAGAATTTCGCGCTGTTCTGGTCGATGTCGCCGATCGTTGCGATACGGATCGACTGGCTGAGTGCGGCCGTCGTCACGCCCAGGCTGGCCGCCAGGTCGAGCCGGGGCTTGATGATGATCTCAGGCCGCTGCATGTCGCCCTGAACGCGCGGCGCGCGCAATTCAGGGATGCGGGCCATTTCCGCGACCAACTGGTTTGCGACCTGCTCCAGTTTCACGGGATCGTCGGACCCGAACATCATGATGATGTCGCGGCCAAAGCCGCCGCCCGATTGCGACTGGAAATTCACCCGTGCGTCGGCGATCGTCTGGAACTTCGGCGCAATCTTGCGCTCCCATTCGACCGACGTCATCGGCCGGTCCTTTTTCAGCGTCAGGAAGATATCGGCATTGGTGGTTTCGATATCGGCAAAGGCGGCATCGACCACCTTCGTATCGGCCGCCAGCATGTCGGCGACCTTGCGGGTAATCGCCGTCGTCTGCGCCAGGGTGCTGCCCGGTACGGTTTCGATCTTCACCTGGCTGAAATCGGTGTTGGTCGTGGGCTGGAAGGTCATAGGCAGCGTCGCGAAGGCGATGATGGTCGCGATGAAGGCCAGCGCGCCAAAGCCGACGGTCCACATCCGATGATCCAGGAAAATCGCCGTGAACCGCCGCCAGCCACCGCGCGCGCGGTGCGCGATGGCCCGGCGCTCGTCGAGCGACCAGCGCAGCACGCTCATATAGCGGTCCATCAGCCAGCCTTCGCCATGGCTTGCCTCGCCATGGGCTTTGAGGAAATAGGCCGCAATCATCGGCGTGATCAGGCGCGCGACAGCCAGGCTCATCAGCACCGCGACCACGACGGTCATGCCGAACTGGATGAAGAACTGTCCCGAAATACCCGGCATCAAGGCGACCGGCAGGAACACCGCCACGATCGCCATGGTGGTCGCCAACACGGCCAGGCCGATCTCGTCAGCCGCGTCGATCGATGCCTGATAGGCGCTTTTGCCCATGCGCATATGGCGCACGATATTCTCGATCTCCACGATCGCGTCATCGACCAGCACGCCCGCGACCAGGCTGAGCGCCAGCAGCGAGATGCCGTTGAGCGTGAAGCCCATCATGTCCATGAACCAGAAGGTCGGGATCGCCGAGAGCGGGATCGCCAAAGCGGATATCATCGTCGCGCGCCAATCGCGCAGGAACAGGAAGACGATGACGACCGCCAGCACCGCACCCTCGATCATCGCGGCCATGGCCGAATGATATTGGTCCTTGGTGTAATCGACGCTGGTATAGAGCTGCTTGTAGGTAACCTTGGGGTTTTCCTTGCGCAGCTTGTCCAGCTGAACCATCGCATCGTCATAGACGGTGACGTCCGACGAACCCTTGGCCTTTTCCAGGCTGAAACTGGTGACCTGCCGCCCGTTCATCAGCGCCAGGCTACGCTGTTCGGCATACATGTCACGCACGTCGGCTATGTCGGCCAGCTTGACGGTGCGGCCGCCGGTGATGGCGATCTGCGTCGCGCCCAGGTCGCGCGCATTGCGCGCATTGCCCAGCACGCGGATCGATTGTTCGGCCCCGGCGATTTCGGTGCGGCCGCCCGCTGCGTTCAGATTGACTTGATTGAGCTGGCTGTTCACTTGTGCAGCGGTGATGCCGAACGCCTGCAATTTGGCGGGGTCCAGGATGACGCGGATTTCGCGGCTGACGCCGCCGCCGCGATTGACCGCCGCCATGCCGCTGACCGACAGCAGCCGCTTGGCGACCGTATTATCGACATACCAGGACAATTCCTCCAGCGTCATGTCGGTCGCTTCGGCGCTGAAATAGGCGATCGGTCCGCCGTCGATATCGACACGGGTGACCTGCGGCTCCAAAATGCCGTCGGGCAAATCGCTGCGGATCTGGTCGACCGCATTCTTCACGTCGTTGACGGCGCGATCGACGGGCGTGCCGATCTGGAACTGGACATTGGTCAGCGATTGGCCTTCGGAGGCGAAGGAGGTGATTTCGTCCACGCCGCTGATGCCGCGCACCGCCGCCTCGATCCGTTGCGTGACCTGCGTTTCCAGTTCGGTCGGCGCGGCACCCGGCTGGCTGACGATCACGGTAACGGCCGGGAAGCTAATGTCGGGATTATTGTTGACGTCCATCCGCGTGAAACTGACGATCCCCGCCAGCAACAGGGCGGCGAACATCACCAATGGCGTCACCGGATTGCGGATCGCCCAAGCGGATATATTGCGAAAACTCATGACGGGCTTTCCCTCGCCGGACGGATCGCCGTCCCTTCCAAATCCATCCAGCGCAGGCCGCGACGCGGCCCCGCCAGCCCTAACTGCCCTTGATCGCTTCCGGCTTGACCTTCTGCCCCGGTGCCAGGAAGGCACCGGCCGACGTCACGATCTTTTCCGTGCCCGTGATGCCGCTGGTTACCGCGACGCCCGCATCGGACACCTGGCCAACGGTCACGTCACGCCGCTCGACCATATTCTTGGCATTGATGACATAGACATAATTGCCTTTGGGATCGCTCTGCACCGCCGATTCCGGCAGCAGCGGCGCGGTCCCCGATCCGCTGGTGATCGTCACCGCGGCAAAACCGCCGGGCCGGATCGCGGGATTATAAGGAATGGCGATGCGGGCGATACCCTGCCGCACGGTCGGATCGACCACCGGGGATACCTGCCACACACGTCCGGCGAACTGATCCTTGCCGCCGATCGGCGTCACCACAGCACTGTTACCGGGGCGCAGCGTCGCAAGGTCGCCCTCGGCCACCTGCGCCTGCAATTCCATCTCGCCATCCTTGGCCATGCGGAACAGCACGCCGCTGCCCGAACCGACGATCTGGCCCGGTTCGACCGCGCGCGTCAGGATCAGGCCCTTGGCGGGCGCACGAATGTCGAGGCGTCCGGTGCGGGCGCGCTGTTCGGCCAATTGTGCGACTGCGACATTGACGCGCGCTTGCGCCGCATCCCGTGTCGCCGTGCGTTGATCAATGTCGGCCGCGCTGATGAACCCGCGCCCGACCAGCGCCTTGGCGCGATCGAGCTGCGCCTGCGCCAGTTTCGCATCGGCGCGCGCCACTTCGACCTGGGCCGCGAGCGAGCGGACCTGTTCGACCTGGACCGAGCGTTCGATGATGGCGAGCGGCTGGCCTGCGCGCACCCAATCGCCCGGCTGTACCAGCACGCGGCTGACCATGCCGCCCTCGCCGATCACGCCAACCGGCATTTCGACGCGCGCGGCGAGCGATCCTGTTGCCGTGACGGTGCGGGCGACGGTCGATTGGCCGGGACTTGTTACCGTTACCACCGGCACCTGCGCGCTTGGCGCAGGCGCAGCTGCATCGCCGCCGCGCATGGACATCCATATCGCCACCGCAATCAGGATCAGCGCGACCACGCCGCCCACGATCAACAGCTTCTTGCGTCCGTTGCGTGAGTCGTCGTCGCCAAGGACAACCGTCGAGTCGCGCAAGACCTGGGTTTCGTAATTCATGCCGATTCCATCTTTCCGGCCTTCGCCATCCAGCGACTGTGTTATATGAATATAGCACCTGCCTCAACCCCCAATATCACGGGGTCGGGCGCAAGGGCAAAGCGATAATGTATCGGCACGGGACGGTGGATCGCGGATGTCGGTTCGTTACGCCTGCTTAGCATATTGCCAAGCGAACCGGACTGTGGCGCTATATCGACGCGGGGTACGGGGAGAGGAGCGCGCCATGGACTTGTTGGGATGGATCGTCATCGGCCTGTTGGCCGGGGCACTTGCGAAGCTGATCATGCCGGGACGCGACCCCGGTGGCTGCATCGTGACGATGTTGCTGGGGATCGCCGGGGCGCTGCTGGCCGGCTTCATGGGCAGGCTGGCGGGCCTTTATGCGCCGGGGCAAAGCGCCGGGTTCATCGCCGCCGTGCTGGGCGCGATCGCCATATTGATCGTGTATCGTTTCTTGGCAGCCAAGCGATAGCCGCAGCACCTGCAGTCATAAAAAAAGGGCCGCGCTTCGGATGAAGCGCAGCCCTTTTGACCGGAAGGTCGGGTTGGGCGCGTTAGCGCACCGAACCGCGACGGACCAGGTTGATGATCGCCAGCAGAATGATCGCACCGACCAGCGACACGAGAAAGCTGTAGAGCGTAACGCCGTCGTTGATCGAACCGCCGCTGAAAATCAGACCGCCGATGAAAGCGCCGACGATGCCGACGACGATGTTCAGCAGGATGCCCTGCTGCGCGTCAGTGCGCATGACCATGCTGGCCAGCCAGCCAACGACGCCACCGATGATAAGCCACAGAATGATGCCCATGATAATCTCCTTGAACCACGCCCCCTGCGGGTTGGGTAATCATTGAACGGGGGACAGAGCATCTCGTTCCATCGCACAAAAATGATTCCGCCCCTGCAACCATCGCGGCTTTGCGCCGTTAGGATGCGCCCGCAAAGGGATGCAAAAAGGGCCGCCGGAGCGATGCTCCGACGGCCCCTGCCAATCCCGTCACGCCAGCTGGCGCGAATTCAATATTTCTGCTGCCGCTCATAGAGAGACTTATAATATTGGATGCGCGTGACGCGCAGCCCATGCATGCCCGACCGGTCGACGGCGCGCTGCCAGCCGGCAAATTCCTCCAGCGTCAGATTGTAACGCGCGCATGCCTCATCGACGGTCAGCAGGCCGCCATTGACGGCCGCGACCACCTCTGCCTTGCGCCGCACCACCCAGCGCGTCGTGTCCGCAGGCGGCAGGCTATCCAGCGTCAGGGGTTCTCCGAGCGGCCCGACGACCTGGGCAGGCCTGATTTTCTGGTTCTCGATCATTCTTAACCCTCAACTTGCGGCATTTGGTGTTGCAAAATCCAACAGCGTTATCCTTTTTGCGCTTCAGCCCTGAACATCGGCTAAAGCGCCACGGTAAACGCCATCTTCATCTTCCTTGCCCCCCAGCTAAACGGCTCGCGACGAGTGGATTGAAACTTCCCGCGAGACGAACGGCCTCGATCATGCCGCCGGAACGTGGCGCAAACACTGCCGCCAGCTCCTGGACCCAGTCTTCCTCTTCGCCCTGCCCCCGCAGGACGCCCGCAACCGCCTGCGCCGTCGGACTGGCCGCCTGTGCAGCCGCGCAAGCAGCTCGCAGGAACGGCCAGACCGGCATGCGCGGTCGGTCGAGGGCTCTGGCATGGACGGGCTTAAGCCCGCTTGCCCGAAGGAAACTAAGGTCCATGCCCTCTTTCTAGGTGGCAATGGATAAGGGTCCGTAAACTCGGACCAACGCTTCGTCGCATAGCGGGGCGGGCTATCGCATCACTCGCCACTGGCATGGCAGGCGCGCGGAGCGTATAGGCGCGGCCATGCAGCCAGAATTTCAGCTAGCCCAGCCGCTCGACGCGCGGCGGATCGTCGTTGCCATGTCGGGCGGCGTGGACAGTAGCGTCGTCGCCGCGCTGGCCGCGAAGACCGGCGCGGAAGTGATCGGCGTGACGCTCCAGCTTTACGATCATGGCGCGGCGGTGGGCCGCACCGGAAGCTGCTGCGCGGGCCAAGACATACGCGACGCGCGCGCCGTCGCCGACCGCATCGGCATCGCCCATTATGTGTTCGACTATGAAAGCCGCTTCCGCGATTCGGTGATCGCCGACTTTGCCGACGAATATATGGCTGGGCGCACCCCCATCCCCTGCGTGAAGTGCAATATGGGGGTGAAGTTCACCGATCTGTTTCAGATCGCGCGCGACCTGGGTGCCGATTGCCTCGCCACCGGCCATTATGTCCGCCGGGTGGAAGGGCCAAACGGCGCGGAACTGCACCGCGCCGCCGACCCGGCGCGCGACCAGAGCTATTTCCTCTTCGCCACGACACAGGCGCAGCTCGACTATCTGCGCTTTCCGCTCGGCGGATTGCCCAAGCCGATGGTCCGCGAAATCGCCGCGGAACTCGGGCTGGCGGTGGCATTGAAGCCCGACAGTCAGGACATCTGCTTCGTCCCCGACGGCGATTATGCCAAGATCGTGCGCAAGCTGCGCCCCGACGCGGATGAGGGTGGCGACATCGTCCATATCGATGGCCGGGTGCTGGGTCGGCACAAAGGCATGATCCATTACACCGTGGGTCAGCGTAAGGGGCTGGAGATTGGCGGCCAGCCCGACCCGCTCTACGTCATCCGCCTGGATGCGGCGGCCAAGCGGGTGATTGTGGGCCCCAAGGCGGCGCTGGCGGTATCGGGCGCGACGCTCACCGACATCAACTGGCTGGGTCGTGATTTTGCCGGGCCGCTGACCGCCAAGGTACGGTCGATGGCCAAGCCGGTGCCTGCGCGGATGATGGACGGACAACTCTTGTTCGACGCCCCGGAATATGGCGTCGCACCGGGACAGGCAGCGGTGCTCTATGATGGCGACCATGTGCTGGGCGGCGGCTGGATTGCTAGCACGCAGAGCGCGATGGCGGAGGCTCTATAACCCTCTCCCTTGAGGGGGAGGGATGCGTAGACTTGGCAGCTTGCTGCCTTAGTCGTAGCTGGGTGAGGGTGTACCGCCCTAACGATAGCGCACCGCCACCCTCATCCAACTCCGCCTAACCTCACTCCGTTCGGTAAGGCTCCATATCCTTCTCCCTCAAGGGAGAAGGAGTATGCCCCCCCAAATCCTTGCCCTGCCCCCCGCGCCCGGCTAAGGCCCGCGCGTCATGACTCGCACCCTCACCTTCGCCATTCCCAAGGGCCGCATCCTCGATGAAGCGCTGCCCTTGCTCGCCAAAGCCGGTATCGAGCCGGAGGCGGAGTTTCATGACAAGAAAAGCCGGGCGCTGCGCTTTGCTACCAACCGCCCCGACGTGTCGATCATCCGCGTGCGCGCGTTCGACGTCGCCACCTTCGTCGCCCATGGCGCGGCGCAGATCGGCATCGTCGGATCGGACGTGGTGGAAGAGTTCGACTATTCCGAACTTTACGCGCCAGTGGACCTCGACATCGGCCATTGCCGCCTGTCGGTCGCCCAGCCCGCGGACGCCGCCGATGAAGATGAAGCCGCGATCAGCCATGTCCGCGTCGCGACCAAATATCCGCACCTCACGCGCAAATATTATGAAGCGCGCGGGCTGCAGGCGGAATGTGTGAAGCTCAACGGCGCGATGGAATTGGCCCCTTCGCTGGGGCTTTCGCGGCGCATCGTCGACCTCGTCTCGTCGGGTGCGACGCTGAAGGCCAATGGCCTCGTCGAAACCGATATCATCATGCCGATTTCCGCCCGCCTGATCGTCAACCGCGCCGCCTTCAAGATGCGCTCGGCGGAATTGGCGCCGATGGTCGAGGCGTTTCGCCGGGCCGTGGGGGTGCGGGATGCGGCGTGACGCCTATTCAATCCTCCCCTTGCAGGGGAGGTGGCTGGCCGCAGGCCAGACGGAGGGGTGTTACCCTTCCGATAGCGTGACACCCCTCCACCACCGCCTTCGGCGGCGGTCCCCCTCCCCCGCCGGGGGAGGAATAGAGTAATCATGACCCAACGCCTTACCACCACCTCGCCCGACTTCGCAGCCGCCTTCACCACCTTGGTCGATGCGCGCCGCGAAGCCGATGAAGATGTCTCGCGCGATGTCACCGCGATCCTCAAAGCCGTGCGCGCGGGCGGCGACGCGGCGCTGGCGGACTATACCCAGCGCTTCGACCATCACGACCTGAACGTCACCGGCTGGGCGGTCACGCGCGCCGAATGCCGCGCCGCGCTCGATGGCATTTCCACCACCCTGCGCGACGCGCTCGAACTCGCCGCCGCGCGCATCACCACCTACCATGAAAAGCAGCGCCCGGTGGACAGCGACGGCGTGGACAGCGCGGGCGTGCGCCTTGGCGCGCGCTGGAGCGCGGTCGACGCGGCGGGGCTTTACGTCCCCGGCGGTCGCGCCGCCTATCCCAGCTCGCTGCTGATGAATGTCATTCCTGCCAAGGTCGCGGGCGTCAGCCGCATCGCGATGGTGACGCCGACGCCGAATGGCGAGATCAACCGGCTGGTGCTGGCCGCCGCCCAGATTGCGGGGATCGAGGAAATCTGGCGCGTTGGCGGGGCGCAGGCCGTCGCCGCACTCGCTTATGGCACGGACCGGATCGCACCGGTGGATGTCATCACCGGCCCCGGCAATGCCTGGGTCGCCGAAGCCAAACGGCAGCTTTACGGCGTGGTCGGCATCGACATGGTCGCCGGCCCATCGGAAATCCTGGTCGTCGCCGACGCCAAGAATGACCCCGACTGGATTGCCGCCGACCTGCTCAGCCAGTCCGAACATGATCCGACCAGCCAGTCGATCCTCTTCACCGACGATGCCGCCTTCGCCGATGCGGTCGAACAGGCGGTGCAGCGCCGCCTGCCGCTGCTCTCGACCCAGGCCGTGGCGACCACCAGTTGGGAAGCCAATGGCGCGATCATCGTCGTGCGCGATTTCGAAGAGGCAATGCCGCTGGTCAACCGGCTCGCCGCTGAACATCTCGAACTGGCGGTGGATGATCCCGATGCGCTGTTCGCCAAGGTGCGCCATGCTGGTTCGGTGTTCCTTGGCCGGATGACGCCCGAAGCGGTCGGCGATTATGTCGCCGGGCCGAACCACGTCCTGCCCACCGGCCGCCGTGCGCGCTTCTCGTCGGGCCTGTCCGTGCTGGACTTCATGAAGCGCACCAGCTTCTTGAGTCTTGATGCCGCCGCGATCGGCGCGATCGGCCCGGCGGCGGTTGCGCTGGCGGAAGCGGAAGGCTTGCCCGCCCATGCCGCATCCGTGGCGTTGCGCCTGAAGTAACACAGGCGTAGGGGGCATCCGATGAACGAACGATCCAAATCCCGCTCCGCCGCGCGCCTTGCCGCGGTCCAGGCGCTCTACCAGCTCGAAATGGAGGGCACGCCGCTCCACATCCTGCTGCATGAATTTCACACCCATCGCCTCGGCGCGACGATCGAGGATGTGACCTATGCCCCGGCCGAACAGTCGTTTTTCGACGATGTCGTGTCCGGCGTCGACAAGCGCCGCGACGAGATCGACGCGCTGATCGCCGCCCGCCTGTCGACCGGCTGGAGCCTCGATCGGCTCGACAAGCCGATGCGCCAGATATTGCGCGCGGGCACCTATGAACTGCTCGCCCGCGCCGATGTCGGCACCGGCACGGTCATCAGCGAATATGTCGATGTCGCCCACGCCTTTTACGACAAGCGCGAATCGGGCTTCGTCAACGGCCTGCTTGATGGCGTGGCCAAGGATGTGCGGGCGTAAGCACCGCCCTCCGTTCGTTTCGAGCGAAGTCGAGAAACCTGCGCGCGGCGTTTCTCGACGTAGTTTATCCAGAGCGCCTGCCGCAGGCGGGCAGTCGAAGGGCTCGAAACGAACGGAGGAAAGCATTTCGGATCGGCGGTGAGAAGGCTAGACTCCCGCCATGTCCGCCGAATCCCGCTTCCTCACCCTGCTGCGCCTATTGGCGAATGATCCCGCCGCGCAAGGGTTGATGGATGATGTCGCGATCCTGCCGGTTGGCGGCACCCGCCTGATCCTGACCAGCGACACGATGGTCGAGGGCGTCCATTACCTCCCCACCGATCCGCCCGCCGATATCGGCTGGAAACTCGCGGCGGTGAACCTGTCCGACCTGGCGGCGAAGGGCGCGCGGCCGGTCGGCTGCCTGCTCAACTATGCGCTGTCGGGCGACGAAGCATGGGACGCAGCCTTTATCGCGGGGCTGGGCGAAGCGCTCGATCGCCACGCCATGCCGCTGCTCGGCGGCGATACCGTCGCCATGCCATCCGCCAGCGCGCGCAGCTATAGCCTGACCGCGATCGGACAAGCGACCGGCCCAATCCCCGCGCGGAATGGCGCGCAACCAGGCGACATTCTCTATGTTACTGGCCCCGTGGGCGACGCGGGCATTGGCCTCGACCTTGCCCGTGCCGACCCGGCCGCGTCCGGCCCACTGGTCGATGCCTATCGCCGCCCGCGCCCACGCCTCGCCGAAGGCACACTACTCGCCCCCCACGCCAGCGCCATGATGGACCTGTCGGACGGGCTGTTGATCGACGCGCAGCGCATGGGTCAGGCCAGCGGCGTCGCGATCATCATCGACCATATCCCCCTCTCCCCGGCGCTGGAAAAGGCGCGCGGGGCCAGCACCGCGGTCCAGATCGCCGCCGCGCGCGCGGGCGATGATTATGAGTTGCTCTTCACGTTGCCGCGGGGGCTGGCTCCCCCGGTGCGGTCCATTCCGGTCGGGCATGTCAGCACGGGCGCAGGCCTCACCTTGATGATCGACGGCGCGATCGTGCCGCTGCCCGACCGGCTTGGCTGGGAACATGGATAAGTCGAGAGGGTCCGTTCGTTTCGAGCCCTTCGACTGCCCGCCTGCGGCAGGCGCTCTGGATAAACTACGTCGAGAAACGCCGCGTAATCGTTTCTCGACTGCGCTCGAAACGAACGGGTGAGGTTGGTGAGGTTTCTGCGCCAACCCGCTTGACGCACGCCCTCCACCCTGTAGCTTCGCTTCACCCTATTCTCAGCCCGTTTGGACCGCTTATGTGCGTGTGCCCACTGCTGATTGACGCGGTGATCGATGCCGGAGCCAACCCGCCCGGCCGCCCGCCCCTGCGCCTTTCGTTCGCCCGTCATTCCCTGCGGAGCGGCCGATGACAGCCATAACAGGGGGAGAGGAACAAGCATGCAGATCGTCTATATCGCCATAGGATGTGGCCTATTGGCCATCCTCTATGGCCTGTTCACCAGCCGACAGGTGCTAAGTGCGCCCGCAGGCAACGCCACCATGCAGGAGATTGCGGGCGCGATTCAGGAGGGGGCGAGGGCCTATCTGGGCCGCCAATATACCACCATCGCCATTGTCGGCGTAGTCGTCGCCGCGCTGGTCCTGCTCTTCTTGGGGATCACATCCGCCATCGCCTTCCTGATCGGCGCGATCCTGTCGGGGGCGGCGGGTTTCATCGGCATGAACATTTCGGTGCGCGCCAATGTCCGCACGGCCGAAGCCTGTCGCGGCACGCTGCAAAGCGGGTTGACGGTGGCGTTCCGCGCGGGCGCGATCACCGGCATGCTGGTGGCGGGCCTGGCTTTGCTCGCGATATCCGTCTTCTTCTGGTATCTGACCGGCCCGTCGGGCTATGCGCCCGACGACCGGCTCGTCATCGACAGCCTCGTCGCGCTGGCCTTCGGCGCATCGCTCATTTCCATCTTCGCGCGGCTGGGCGGCGGCATCTTTACCAAGGCCGCCGATGTCGGCGCGGACCTCGTTGGCAAGGTCGAGGCTGGAATCCCCGAAGACGACCCCCGCAACCCCGCCGTCATCGCCGATAATGTCGGCGACAATGTCGGCGATTGTGCAGGGATGGCCGCCGACCTGTTCGAAACCTATGTCGTCACCATCGGCGCAACCATGGTGCTGACCGCGCTGCTGGTCACCGGCCTCGACAATGCCGTGCTGCTCAACCTGATGGCACTGCCGCTGATCGTGGGCGGCGTGTGCATCATCACCTCGATCATCGGCACCTATATGGTGCGGCTCGGCTCCAGCCAGTCGATCATGGGCGCGCTCTACAAGGGCTTCTGGACCACCGCTCTGCTCTCCATCCCGGCCATCTATTATGTCACCTGGCGCACGCTGGGCGACATGAACGCAGTGTTCGGCGCGGACCTGGATGGCGTGGGCGGCTATACCGGCATGGCGCTGTTCTGGTCGATGATGGTGGGCCTCGCCGTCACCGGGCTTTTGGTGGTCATCACCGAATATTATACCGGCACCAATTATCGCCCGGTCCGCTCCATCGCCAAGGCGTCGGAAACCGGCCATGGCACCAACGTCATTCAGGGTCTGGCGATCAGCCTGGAGTCCACTGCCCTGCCGACGCTGGTGATCGTCATCGGCATCATCGTGGCACATCAACTGGCGGGCCTCATCGGCATCGCCTTCGCCGCCACTGCCATGCTGGCGCTGGCGGGCATGGTCGTCGCATTGGACGCTTATGGTCCGGTGACGGACAATGCAGGCGGCATCGCCGAAATGGCGCATCTCGACGATAGCGTGCGGGTCAAGACTGACGCACTGGACGCGGTGGGCAACACGACCAAGGCGGTGACGAAGGGCTATGCCATCGGCTCTGCGGGCCTCGCCGCGCTCGTGCTGTTCGGTGCCTATACCGAGGATTTGAAATATTATAACAGCGCGCTTGGCCTCACCGCGCCGGTCGATTTCAGCCTCTCCAACCCCTATGTCATCGTCGGCCTGCTGCTGGGCGCGCTGCTACCCTATCTGTTCGGGGCGATGGGAATGACCGCGGTGGGCCGCGCCGCGGGCGACGTGGTCAAGGATGTCCGCGCGCAATTTGCCGAGAATAAGGGCATCATGGATGGCACCAGCAAGCCCGACTATGCCCGCACCGTCGATCTGGTAACGAAGGCCGCGATCAAGGAAATGATCGTCCCCAGCCTGTTGCCGGTGCTGGCCCCGATCGTCGTCTATTTCGCCATCTCGGCGGTCGCGGGCGTCTCCAACGGCTTCGCAGCGCTCGGCGCGCTGCTGCTCGGCGTCATCGTCTCCGGCCTGTTCGTCGCGCTGTCGATGACATCGGGCGGCGGCGCATGGGACAATGCGAAGAAATATATCGAGGATGGCCATCATGGCGGCAAGGGCAGCGAAGCCCATAAGGCGGCTGTGACCGGCGACACGGTGGGCGATCCCTACAAGGATACCGCCGGGCCAGCGGTCAACCCGATGATCAAGATCACCAACATCGTCGCGCTGCTGCTGCTCGCCGCGCTGGCGCATGGGGGATAGGATCATCCCAACCATCTGAGCATTCGCCAAAAAAGCAGATGACGGCGCGTCGACCTCGCCCTATTCCCTGGGGCGGGGTCGATCTGTCTGGGGGGAAATCGATGAAGGCTATTCTTACGTCGCTGATGGGCAGCGCGCTGTTTCTGGCGTTGCCGGTATCAGCCCAATCCCCGGCCCCTGACAGTGCGCCGACCTGGACGGTCAAGGATTTCGCTGCCCTGCCCCTGATGGAGCAACCTGCCCTCTCGCCCGACGGCTTGCACATCGCCAGCCGGGTCGCGGTCAACGGTGAGCAATTGCTGGTGATCGCCGATGTGCATGACGGCCCTAACCGCGTCCGTTCGCTGGCCCTGGGCGACAATGATCTCAATTGGTGGCAATGGGTCAATGACGACTGGCTGATCGCGGGCATCGGCGCGGAAAGCAATGTTCAGGGCATGCCCTGGTATGTCAGCCGCGTCGCCAGCGTGAAGCGCGACGGCAGCAAGATCAATATGCTCGCCAAATCAGCCGCGGCGCAAAACGCCGATGACGTCATCTGGATCGCGCGCGATGGCACGCCACGCATCCTCCTCGCCTACCAGACATCGATCTTCTCCAACGACCCCGGCTTCTGGCCGAAGGTCGATGAGGTCGATGTCGGCACGGGGAAGATGCGCAGCGTCATTGCCTCCCGCCAGCATGTGCGAAACTGGTATGCCGACGCCACCGGTGCGGTGCGCATGGGGGTGGGCTATAATGACAGTAGCCGCACGGGCAAGCTGCTCTACCGCCCCGATGGGCGGGCCAATTTCCGCGTCGTCGACCGGGCCGATCGCCGCCGCGATGAATCGCTGGTGGTGCCGCTGCTCTTCACCGCTGATCCCGCCAAGGCGATCGCCAGCGATGATCGCGAAGGCACCGATGCGCTCTACGAACTGGATCTCGCCACGCTCGAACTGGGGCGCAAGATATTTTCGGCGCCGGGTTTCGATCTGGGCGGGATAACCGAGGATGCCGCCGGGACCGGCCTTGCCGGGGTGCGCTACACCGGCGACGCGCCTGCGGTTCATTGGTTCGACGCCAATCTGGCCAAGATTCAAGCGGATATCGACAAGGCGGTCGGTGAGCGGCGCGCGCGCATCATTTCCACCAGCCGGGACGGCCAGCGCATGGTCGTGCATGTCGGCACGCCCGATCAGCCCGGTGCCTATTATTATTACGATACGGCGGCAGGCGCCATGAGCATCCTGTCCAGGGTGAGCGACCGCTTCACCACCAAGACCCGCCTCGCACCCGTCAAGACCATCCGCTACAAGGCGCGCGACGGGCTGGAGATTGCCGCCGTGCTGACGGTTCCGGCCGGGCGCGACGCAAAGAACCTGCCGTTCATCCTGATGCCCCATGGCGGCCCTTTCGCCCGCGATGCGGAGGAGTGGGACTGGTGGGTCCAGTTTCTGGCGTGGCGCGGCTATGCCGTGCTGCAACCCAATTATCGCGGCTCGTCTGGCTATGGCAGAGCCTTCGCCGAAAAGGGCGAGGGACAATGGGGCCTGGCCATGCAGGACGACCTCAACGACGCGGTCGATTGGGCGGTGCAGCAGGGTATTGCCGATCCCAAGCGCGTCTGCATGGTCGGCGCATCCTATGGCGGCTATGCCGCGATGCGAGCGGCCCAGCGTGACCCCGCCAAATATCGCTGCGCCGTATCCTATGCCGGCGTTTCCGACCTTGCCGCCATGATGCGCTATGACCAGCGCTTCCTCTATCATAGCACGCGCAAGGATTGGATGAAGGAGCAGGCCCCCGATTTCGCTGCCGTCTCGCCGATCCACTTCGCCGGACAATTCGCCACGCCCATCCTGTTGATGCACGGCAAAAAGGACCGTCGCGTCCAGGTAAGCCAGTCGCGCGAAATGGCGGAAAAGCTCAAGGCCGCCGGGAAGGTCCAGGGCCGCGACTATCTCTATGTCGAACAGCCGCTGGCCGATCATCACTTCTCGCGCGAGGCCGATAGGCTGGAGTTTCTGGAAAAGCTCGATGCCTTCCTGAAAGACCATAACCCGGCCTGACTTTGGGGCTCGGCCCGGCTGAAGCAGCATTATTGGGGTAACGGCCCTGTCCGACGGGCCGCTATGCTGCTACGACATACGTACGGCGAAAGACAGGCTCGAACGCGCGATATCCCTTGCCGCTCCGCGCCTGTTTTAACCCTTTGTTCAGAACCCAGGCCCACTCTGGTACACCGGTCGGCCAAGGGGGGTGGCCAGACCCCGCCGGATTTCCTCGCCATGCCCGAAGCGGCAGGCATAATATGATAACCGGATACCGTGAAATGCCCTGTGCCATACCTATCGATGAACCCGCCCGGATAGCGGCGCTGCGCCGCTATGGGATTTTGGACACCCCGGCCGAAGGTGCCTTTGACAAGGTGACCGATTTGGTGCGGACCTTGTTCGATGTGCCCATTTCGGCCGTGTCGCTGATCGACACCGAACGCCAATGGTTCAAGTCGATCACGGGCCTCGACATATCCGAAACCGCCCGCAGCATGGCCTTTTGCGACCATGCCATCCGCCAGGACGAACCGCTCGTCATCACCGATGCGCAGGCCGATCCGCGCTTTTGCGACAATCCGCTGGTGACCGGAGAGCCGGGCATCCGCAGCTATGCCGGGGTGCAGTTGCGCACGCCTGATGGCCATAATCTGGGGTCGCTCTGCGCCATCGACACCCGGCCCCGCACCTTTTCGCCCGAACAGATGGAAGTACTCAAGGGCCTTGCCCCCATCGTCGTGGAGCAGATGGAATTGCGTCTGCTGGCCGAGCGCGACCATCTGAGCGGAGCGCTGACCCGGCGCGCCTTCATCGCCGAAATGGACAAGCGGATCGCGCTCTTCACCCGCCACCGCCGCCCGGCCGCGCTGGTGCTGCTCGATATCGACCATTTCAAGCAGATCAACGACCGCCACGGCCATCCGGCGGGCGACCGCGTGATCGAAGCGGTCGCGGCGCTCTGCAAAGGCCTGTCCCGCCCCAGCGATGCGTTCGGCCGGATCGGCGGCGAGGAATTCGGCCTGCTGCTGCCCGAAGCGCAGGAGGCCGATGCGCTGGCGGTCGCCAATCGGATACGCGCCGCGATCGAGCGGTTCGAGATCACCAACAATCCACCACTGCATGTCACCGCCAGCTTCGGCGTCGCCACGATCGGCGCGGGGCGCATGTCGAGCGAAGCCTGGCTGTCGGCCGCCGACGCCGCGCTCTACCAGGCCAAGCGCGCGGGGCGCAACCGGGCCATACTGGCCCCGATCGAGGCCGTCCGCGCCGCCTGATCCGCATGGGGTGACGCGACCATAATGGACGGAAATCCGGCCTGATCCGGCCCACAATTTTGCGCCATATCGGACCAGCGCCATAATGGTCCAGGGTCTGCTTGGCGCGGATCACCCCTGCATCCACCCCGTCTCCCTCATCATGGGGGGAGGGCAGGGATGCGGCTCAGCTGGCCGGAAATTCGCACGAACGCGGCCCATTTCGCCGCCGAATGGCACGGTAAGGGCTATGAAAAAGGCCAGACCCACAGCTTCTACGACGAATTTTTCGGCATTTTCGGCGTGCCGCGCAAGCAGGTCGCCGTTTACGAACAGCGGGTCAAATCGCTCGATCCCGCGCGGTCCGGCGGTTTCATCGACCTGTTCTGGCCCGGCACGCTGATCGTCGAACAGAAGAGCGCGGGCCGCAACCTCGACCGCGCCATGGCCCAGGCGCTCGATTATTATGACTGGCTGCCAGACGTGCAGCGCCCCCGCCACATGATGGTGTGCGATTTCCAGCGTTTCGAACTGGTCGACCTGGAAACCCGCCGCGAATGGCGCTTCCCACTCACCGACCTCAAACGCCATGTCGAGGCCTTCGGCTTCATCATCGGCGTCCAGCCGCGCCTGTTCCGCAACCAGTCGCCGGTCAATCGCCAGGCGTCGGAACTGATGGGCCGCCTGCACAATGCGCTCGCCGCTGACGGCTATGTCGGCCATGATCTGGAACGGCTGCTCGTCCGCCTGCTCTTCATCCTCTTTGCCGACGATACCGGCATTTTCGAGCGCAAGGACCAGTTCCTCACCTTCCTCGAACGGCGCACCCGCGCCGATGGCCGCGACCTGGGCCGATGGCTCGGCGAACTGTTCCAGACGCTCGACACCCCGCCCGACCGGCGACAGCAGAGCCTCGACGCCGATCTCGCCGACTTTCCTTACATCAACGGCGAACTGTTCCGCGAACGCATCGCCATGCCCAGTTTCGACGCCGCGATGCGCACGATGCTGCTCGACGCCAGCCTCTTCAACTGGGGCGATGTGTCGCCCGCGATATTCGGGTCGCTGTTCGAAAGCGTGATCGACACGGTGACGCGGCGCAAGCAGGGCGCGCACTACACGCCCGAACAGGCGATCCTCAAGGTCATCGAACCGCTGTTTCTGGACGATTTGCGCGCCGACTTCACCCGCGCCAGCGCGCTCAAATCGGGCCGCGAGCGTGCCTTGCGCGCGCTGCATCAGCGGCTGGGGACGATGGCTTTCCTCGACCCGGCCTGTGGCGCTGGCAATTTCCTGGTCGTCGCCTATCGCGAGCTGCGCGAACTGGAACGCGACATATTGCGCGAATTGCTCACCATCCACGGCCGGGTCGAACTGGTGATGGATGTCGCGGCGCTCTCGAAACTGGATGTCGATCATTTCTTCGGCATCGAAATCGACGAGTTTCCCGCCATGATCGCGCAGGTGGCGCTGTGGATGACCGACCATATCGCCAACACCCGCCTGGCCGAGGATTTCGGCCAGCATTATGCCCGCATCCCGCTAGTGAAGGCACCCGGCATCCACCATGGCGACGCACTGGAACTGGACTGGAATCAGGTCATTCCGGCGCAGGGCTGCACCTTCGTCTTCGGCAACCCGCCCTTTGTCGGCGCGAAATATCAGAGCGAAGCGCAGCGGTCGCAGGTCCGCCGCCTCGCCGCCCTGCCCGGCAGCGGCGGCACGCTGGACTATGTCGCCGCCTGGTTCCTCAAGGCCGCCCGCTATGTCGCGGGCGGCGACGCGCGCATCGCCTTCGTATCGACCAATTCGATCGTGCAGGGCGAACAGGTGGCGCAGCTCTGGCCGCTGATCTTTCGCGCAGGCGTCGAAATCGCCTTCGCCCACCGCACCTTCGTCTGGCCCGGCCGGGCGGCGGTCCATTGCGTCATCATCGGCCTCGCCCAGCGCCGCGACGAACCGGCGCAAAAGCGGCTGTTCAGCTATGCCGACGCCAAGGGCGAGC
The DNA here is from genome assembly GCF_002312805.1 of Sphingobium sp. D43FB. GTDB lineage: Bacteria > Pseudomonadota > Alphaproteobacteria > Sphingomonadales > Sphingomonadaceae > Sphingobium. Next base: position 296,045 of record NZ_NMUA01000002.1, read on the forward strand.
CGACCGAAACCCGCCATAGCGCGCTGACCGCCTATCTGTTCGACGCCCGCGATGCCGACCGCCATCTGGTGGTGCGGGAGGAGAGCCGACCGATCAACGGCGCACCGCGCATCGTCATCGGGTCCAAGCCGATTGATGGCGGCTATCTGATCTTCGACGCCGACGCGCGGGCGAAGTTGCTGGCGCAGGAACCGGACGCCGAACCCTTTTTGCGCCCCTATGTCGGCGCACAGGAATATCTCAATGGCGGCGAACGGTGGATATTGGCGCTACAGGATGCCGCCCCGGCGGATATTCGCCAGCTTCCCACCGTCCGGCAAAGGCTGCGCCAGGTGACGGCCTATCGCCGCGGCGAGATTGCGGCGCTGGGCAAAGCGGAAGAGAGCAAGAAGACGCCCGGCCGGTCCTCGCTGGCGCTGGCCGATACGCCATCGGCCTTTCACGTCACGGTCATCCCGACCCTGCCCTTCCTCGCCATCCCCGAAGTCAGTTCGGAACGGCGCGACTATATCCCGATCGGCTGGCTGGAACCGCCGACCATTCCGAGTAACAAGTTACGCATCCTGCCCGATGCGACGCTGTGGCATTTCGGTGTCCTGACCAGCCACATGCACATGGCATGGACAATGCACATCGGCGGCCGCCTCAAGAGCGACTTTCAATATGCCATTGGCCTAAATTATAACTGCTTCCCTTGGCCCGATGCCATCCCAGCCCAGCGCACCAGGATCGAAACCCTCGCCCAAGCCGTTCTCAACGCCCGCGCCCTGCCCCGCAATGCGACATCGACCCTGGCCGATCTCTACGACCCCGACACCATGCCCGCGCAATTGCGCAAGGCGCATCATGATCTCGATCTCGCGATCGACCGACTCTATCGCAAGGCGCCCTTCGGGTCCGACCGCGAACGGGTGGAATATCTCTTCACCCTCTACCAGCGACTGATCGACCCGCTCCACAATGCAAAGCGCAGCCGACCTGTCAGGCCTGCTCAAAAATCCGGCTTTTCATAATGGGGCGGCGGCGCGATCACTTCCATCCGTTCCGACAATAAGGGCCGAAAAGACGGCCTCGACTTGAACCCGGCATACCAGCGCCGCACCGGCTCATGCCCCTGCCAATCGATCCCGCCCAGATAGTCCGCGACCGACAGATGCGCCGCCGCCGCGATGTCCGCGAGGCTGAGCGTACCCCCCGCCATCCAACTACGATGGTCGAGCAGATAGTCCATATAATCCATATGCACATTCGCGCGCTTCATCGCTTCGCGCAGGATGCGGGCTTCGGGCGGCGCGCGCTCGATCAGCCGTTTCTTCATCCGTTCGTGCAGCAGCGGGCCGACGACGTCGCCATAGAAATTCTGGTCGAAAAAGGCGGTCAGCCGCCGCACTTCGGCGCGCCCGGCGGCGGTGCCGGAAATCAGTGGCACCTTCTCCACCGTTTCCTCGAAATATTCGCAGATCGCCTGGCTGTCGATCAGGGTCAGACCCTTGTCATGATCGGCCATGACCGGCGTGGTGCCGGCCGGGTTGAGATCAAGAAATTCGTCGCGCATCGCCCAGGGCGATTCGCGGACCAGATCATAGCCGATCCCCTTTTCGCCCAGCAGTAGCCGGACCTTGCGCGAGAAAGGGCAAAGCGGAAATTGATAAAGCAGCCACATAGGCGATCCCTGTTAGGCGCGCGCGGGTCGGGGGGGAAGCGGCAAAATGGTGGAAGCCGCCTCAACAATTTCGGTCATATCGTCCAAAAGCATGGCAAGAAACGGCATGGTCCGACCTTCCGATCCGTACAGCGGGACGATAGAAGAGACTGCGATAATGATTACGCGATGGAAAGGATGCCCCCATGCCTGACGATTTCTTCCCGGTGCCGGGGGACTGGGCCAGCCGCGCGCTGATGGACCGGGCCGCGCGTGATGCCGACTATGCGCGTTCGATCGAGGCGCCCCACGACTATTGGCTGGAGCGCGCCCAACGGCTCGACTGGATCACGCCGCCGACCAAAAGCGACGAAAGCAGCTTTGCCGAAGCGGATTTCGGTATCCAATGGTTCGCGGACGGTGTGCTCAACGTCAGCGCCAACTGCATCGACCGCCATCTGGCCACGCGCGGCGATCAGGTCGCGATCCTGTGGGAACCGGACAGCCCCGACGAAGCGCCACGCCGCTACACCTATCGCCAACTCCATGAAGAAGTGTGCCGCTTCGCCAATGTCCTGAAAAGGGCTGGCGCGCGCAAGGGCGACCGAATCACCATCTATATGCCGATGATCCCGGAGGCCGCCTTCGCCCTGCTCGCCTGCGCGCGGATCGGCGCGGTGCATAGCGTGGTGTTCGGCGGCTTTTCGCCCGAAGCGCTGGCGGGCCGCATCATCGATTGCGATTCAACGCTGGTCATCACCGCTGACGAAGGCCGCCGCGCGGGCAAGACCGTCCCCTTGAAGGCCAATGTCGATGCCGCGCTCACACATAGCCCCGGCGTCAAACATGTCGTCGTCGTGCAGGCGACCGGCGGCGCAGTGACGATGGCGGAGGGCCGCGACCTGTGGCTGCATGAAGCCGCCGCGACCGTCGAGACCGACTGTCCGCCCGAACCCATGCAAGCCGAAGACCCGCTGTTCATCCTCTACACATCGGGATCGACCGGCAAGCCCAAGGGCGTGCTGCACACATCGGGGGGCTATCTGCTCTGGGCCGCGCTCACCCATGAACTCTGCTTCGACTATCGGCCCGGCGACATCTACTGGTGCGCGGCCGATATCGGTTGGGTCACGGGGCACAGCTATATCGTCTATGGCCCGCTGGCGAACGGCGCGACGACGCTGATGTATGAAGGCGTGCCCAACTGGCCGACCCCGGCGCGGATGTGGGAAGTGGTCGACCGGCATCAGGTCCAGACCCTCTTCACCGCCCCCACCGCGCTGCGCGCGCTGATGAAGGAGGGCGACGCCCATGTGAAGGCGACCAGCCGCGCCTCGCTCCGCCTGCTCGGCACCGTCGGCGAACCGATCAACCCGGAGGCATGGCGCTGGTATCATGGTATCGTGGGCGAAGGCCGCTGCCCGATCATCGATACTTGGTGGCAGACCGAAACCGGTGGCGCGATGATCGCGCCGATGCCGGGTGCGACCGACCTCAAACCCGGTTCCGCCACCTTGCCCATGCCGGGCGTGATGCCGCAGATCGTCGATACCGAGGGCAAAGTGCTGGACGGCGCGACCGAGGGCAATCTGGTCATCGCGCATAGCTGGCCGGGGCAGATGCGGACCGTCTATGGCGACCATGACCGCTTCTTCCAGACCTATTTCACCACCTATCCCGGCAAATATACAACGGGCGATGGCGCACGCCGCGATGCCGATGGCTATTATTGGATCACCGGGCGCGTCGATGACGTCATCAACGTATCTGGCCATCGCATGGGTACGGCCGAGGTCGAAAGCGCGCTGGTGCTGCACGAAAGCGTCGCCGAAGCGGCGGTGGTCGGCTTTCCCCATGATATCAAGGGACAGGGCATCTATGCCTATGTCACGTTGAATGCCGGGATCGAGCCGGACGACGCATTGCGCCAGACGCTGGTCAAATGGGTCCGCAGCGAAATCGGCCCGATCGCCACCCCCGACGTCATCCAGTTCGCGCCCGGCCTGCCTAAGACCCGCTCCGGCAAGATCATGCGCCGCATCCTACGTAAAATTGCGGAAGGCGAAGTGTCTGCGCAGGCGCTAGGCGATACCAGCACCCTGGCCGATCCTTCGGTGGTGGACAATCTGGTCGCCAATCGTCACGGTTAGGAAACGAACAGAAGGAAGCGCTGCCATGGACCGCTATAATGGAGTCGCCCGCGCCCTGCATTGGGCCATGGCCTTGCTCATCATCCTCGCCCTGGTGCTTGGCATCGGCCATGATGCACTGCCCAAGGATTGGGCCGTGATCCCGATCCACAAGTCGATCGGGCTGACCGTCCTGGCGCTGACTTTGGTGCGGATCGTTTGGCGGCTGGCCAATCCCGCGCCGCGCTTGACCGTCGCCATGCCCAGTTGGGAAAAAGGCGCGGCGCACGCCACCCACGCGCTCTTCTATATCTTCATGATCGTGCTGCCCCTGTCGGGCTGGATCATGACGTCGGCGGGCACGCGGCCCTTGAACTGGTTCTTCCTGTTCGACGTCCCCAAATTTCCAGTGACCAAGGGCGACTTGATCGTCGATCTGGCGGGCGAAGGGCATGAGATTATGGGCTTTGTCTGGGCGGCGTTGATCCTGCTCCATATCGGCGCGGCGTTGCGGCATCATTATCTGCTCAAGGACAATGTGATGCGGCGGATGCTGTAGGCACCCGCCGACCAACGGGCGTTCGGGTTCGACCAACGACGTTGTAATAGCATTACATCGCTTGACCGACGCAGCGAAACGGTTGATCCCGCGTTGCATCAGGGCGCAGAGCCATGTGGCCGCGCCGTCAAGACGTGTCGGAGTCTCAAAAGCCTATGTCCCTCGCCAAAATCCTGCCGCTGCTGCTGGCCGCCGCCCCCATCGCCCTTGCCACGCCCGCGCTGGCGCAGACGGCTCCCACCGGCCCCGCCGCCGGGATCACCACCCAATTGCCGCGCGGCGCCGTGCCCAGCCATTATGCGATCACGGTTACGCCGGACGCCGCCAATCTGAAGTTTACCGGCACGGTGACGATCGACGTGGCGGTCAGCACGGCCATGCCGACGCTGGTGCTGAACGCCGCCGACCTGAGCTTCGGCGACATCATGCTGACGCCCGCCAAGGGCAAGGCAATCAAGGGCATGGCCAAGGTCGATGCCGATGCGCAGACGGTGACGCTCGACTTCGGCAAGCCGCTGGCACCCGGCAACTATAAGCTCGCCATCGCCTATGCCGGCGTCATCAACACCCAGGCGAACGGCCTGTTCGCGCTCGACTATACCGACAATGACGGCGCAGCGAAGCGCGCGCTCTTCACCCAGTTCGAAGCGCCCGACGCGCGCCGTTTCGTGCCGAGCTGGGACGAGCCAAGCTATAAGGCGACCTTTGACCTCAGCGCCATCATCCCCACCGGCGAACTGGCGGTCGGCAACATGCCGGTCACATCCACCAAGGATCTGGGCGGCGGCAAGACCCAGGTGACGTTCGGCACCAGCCCCAAAATGTCCTCCTACCTGCTCTTCTTTGGCCTGGGCGAACTGGAACGCGCGACGAAGATGTCCGGCGCGACCGAAATCGGCGTGATTACCGGCAAGGGCAATACGGGCAAGGCGCAACTGGCGCTCGACGCATCGGTGTCGATCCTGCCCTATTTCAACGATTATTTCGGCGTCCCCTACCCGCTGCCCAAGCTCGACAATGTCGCTGGCCCCGGCCAGAGCCAGTTTTTCAGCGCGATGGAAAATTGGGGCGCGATCTTCACCTTCGAGCGCGCCTTGCTGGTCGATCCGCGCTTTACGTCGGAGGCGACCAAGCGCCGCATCTATGAAACCGTCGCGCATGAAATGGCGCATCAGTGGTTCGGCGATCTCGTCACCATGGCCTGGTGGGACGATCTATGGCTGAACGAAGGCTTTGCGAGCTGGATGGCGACCAAGGTCACCGACAAGTTGCAGCCCGACTGGCAAATGCTGCTGACCCGCGTCGATGGTCGCGAGGCGGCAATGAGCCTCGACTCGCTCGCCACCACCCACCCCGTCGTTCAGAAGATCACCACCGTCGATCAGGTGAACCAGGCGTTCGACGCCATCACCTATCAGAAGGGTGAAGCCGTCATCACCATGCTGGAGGGCTATGCCGGCGAAGATGTGTGGAAGACCGGCATCCGCAGCTATATGAAGGCCCATGCCTATGGCAACACCGTCACTGACGACCTGTGGAAGGCGGTCGAGGGCGCAGGCGCCAAGGGGCTGGTGTCGATCGCACATGACTTCACGTCGAAGCCCGGCATCCCGCTGGTCAAGGTCGACAGCGCGCAATGCCAGGGCGGCAACACGCTGCTGACGCTGAGCCAAGGCGAGTTCAGCCGCGACAAGAAGGACAAGACCCCCTTGAGCTGGAATGTGCCGGTCATGGCGCAGACCATCGGCGCCGCGCCGCAGCGGCTGATCCTGCAGGGCAAGGGGCAAATGACGCTGCCGGGCTGCGGCGCCTATGTCGTCAATGCCGGGCAGACGGGCTATTATCGTTCGCTCTACCCCGCCGCCAATGTCGAGGCGCTGGCCGCCGGTTTCACCAAGCTGCCCGCAATCGACCAGACCGGGCTGCTGGCCGATAATTTCCAGCTTGGCTTGGGCGGTTATCAGCCGATGGGCCTGGCGCTCGACCTGATCGACGCCGTGCCCGCCACCGCCACCCCTGCCGTGCTGGCGCAGGTGCCCGGCTATCTGGACAGCGCCTATGCCATGCTGGAGGGCGACACGGCCGGGCAGGCTAAGGTCGCGGCCTACACGTCGGCCAAGCTGACACCGGTTCTGACCGGCATCGGTTATGATGCCAAGCCGGGCGAAAATCCGCAGGTGCCCGTGCTGCGGTCGGCGCTGGTCGGTACATTGGGCGAGATGGGCGACAAGGCCGTGGTCGCCGAAGCCAATCGCCGTTTTGCCGCACTGGCGAGCGATCCCGCCGCGCTCGACGGCCCGCTGCGCAACGTCTGGATGGCGATCATCGCCAAAAATGCCGATCAAGCGACGTGGGACAGGCTGCGCGCGCTAGCCAAGGGCGCAAAGACCGACCTGGAAAAAAGCACGCTCTATGCGCTGCTCGGCGGGGCCAAGGATGAAAAGCTCGCCCGCCAAGCGCTCGACCTCGCACTGACCGACGAACCGGGCAAGACCACCAGCGCGGCGATCATTTCGCAGGTCGGATACGAACATCCGATGCTGGCGGTGGACTATGTGCTGGCGCACCGCGCGCAATATGAAGGGTTGATCGACGTGTCCGCCCGCAGCCAGGCGCTCGCGCGGCTGGGCGGGGGGTCGGCCGACCCGGCGATGGCGACCAAGCTGGACGCCTATGCGACCCAATATCTGACGCCGGAGTCCCGCAAGGTGGTCGATCGCGCCATCGCCGCGATCAACACCCGCATCGAAACCCGCACCCGCCTGAAGCCAGCACTGACGGCCTGGTTCGCCGAAAAGTAAACGGAAAAGGGCGGCCTGTGAGCCGCCCTTTTTTTGCCAACTCCCTTAAATCCTCCCCTGTAAGGGGAGGGGGACCACGAAGTGGTGGAGGGGTGTCACCCTATCGAGAGCGTGACACCCCTCCGTCCGCCCTACGCGCAGCCACCTCCCCTGCCAGGGGAGGAAGGCACCCAATAGACCTCACTCCTGCAACGACACGCCCGGACTGCGCGGGTCGGCCGCGCCCTGCCAGCGGCCATCGGGCAGGCGCTCGGCCGCATTGGCCTTGAGGCCCATGCGCGACAACGACACGCGATGGCCGAGCTTTTCGAGCGGTGCCTTCATCGCCTCCAGCGACGTGCCCTGTTCCAGCACCAGCCCTTCGCCGTTGAAGTAGATCAGCCCATGCGCGATCGACTCCTGCGCTGACAGGCCCCAGTCGAAATGGGCGATCAGCGCCTTGGCCACCTGCATGATGATCGTCTTGCCCCCCGCCGCCCCAACAGTGAAGACGGGCGTCCCCGCTTCATCATAGACGATGGTCGGCGACATGGACGATAGCGGGCGCTTGCCCGGCTCGACCCGGTTGGCGACCGGCGCGCCATCCTTTTCCGGGGTGAAGCTGAAATCGGTCAGTTCATTGTTCAGGATCACGCCGTTCGCGATCAACTGGCTGCCAAAGAAGCTCTCGACCGTCGATGTCCAGGCGGCGATGTCGCCATCCCGGTCCACCGCGACGAAATGGCTGGTGCCGCTTTCGGGCTGCGGCCGCGAAGCCGTGCGCGGCTGCGCGCCGGGCGGCGTGCCGGGCTGATAGTCGTTGAGCGCCTTGTTCAAACGGATGCGCGCCGACCGCTGCTTGAGATAGGCGGGATCGATCATCTCCGTCAGCGGCACCGACACGAAATCCGGGTCGCCCAGCCATGTGCCACGATCAGCATAGGCCAGTTGCATCGCCTCGCCAATGACATGCCAGGACCGAGGATCATCCTTGCCCCAAGTGCCGAGCGGAAAACGCTCGACCATGCCCAATATCTCCAGCACCGTGACCCCGCCCGACGAGGCCGGCCCCATGCCGCATACGGTATAGACGCGATATTTGCCGCAGATGGGCTTGCGCAGCTTGGTCTGATAGCCCGCAATGTCCGCTTCCGTCATCGGCACCGGGTTTTTCGGCGCGTTGGTGACGGTCTGCGCCAGGATGCGGGCATTTTCGCCCGTATAGAAAGCGTCCGGCCCTTCCGCCGCAATCCGCTTGAACAATGCGGCGAGCGGCGGGTTTTTGAGCATCGTGCCCATCGGCGCAGGCTTGCCATCGATCCAGAAATAGCGCTGGATTTCAGGGAAGTCGGCCCACACCCCCGCGACCGCCTTCATCGCGGTGTCGAGCCGCTGGCGCACTTCATAGCCCTCTTCCGCCGCGCGAATGGCGGGCTGGAACAGATCGGCCCAGGGCAGCTTGCCCCATTTGCGATGCGCGTCCCACGCCAACCGCACATTGCCCGGCACCCCGACCGAATAGCCGCCCGGCCAGGCGTTGCGGAAGGACAGCGGTTGGCCATCGGCCCCCATGAACCGGTCGGGCCGGGCGGCGGCCGGTGCCGTCTCGCGCCCGTCGATCGATTCCAGCAGCCCGGTCTCCCCGTCATGATGCATCAGGAAACCACCGCCGCCGATGCCGCTATTATGCGGCTCGACCACGTTCAGCGTCAGCATCATGGCGATGGCGGCATCCGTGGCGCTGCCCCCCTTGCGAAATATCTCCTGCCCCGCCTGCGCCGCGCGCGGATCGGCGGCCGAAACGGTGGCATTGGTCGATACCGGCTCGCGCGCGACGGCGGGCAGCGGTACCAGGGCAAGAAGGGCGAAAGGGGCCAGCAGGCCAGAAAAACGAGATGTCATGGGGCTTACCCTATAGCGGGAGTTGCCGATCGCAACCCTTTCCAGCCCCTTGGACGGATCAGCCGTCGATACCCACCAGATCGGCAATGGTCGCCACCCCGTCGCGCGCCATCAGCGCCTTCAACTCCCGGTTGATCCGCCGCGCCAGATACGGCCCTTCATAGACCAGCGCGCTATAAAGCTGGATCAGCGACGCCCCCGCCCGGATGCGGGCATAAGCCTGCGCGCCCGTAGCGATGCCCCCCACCCCGATCAGCGGCAACCGATCGCCCAGCAGGCGACGGAAATCGCGCAGCCGCGACAGCGACAGGTCGGTCAGCGGCGCACCCGACAGCCCGCCCGCTTCGCCGGCATGGGCCGATCGCAGCGCGGGCCGGGTGATGGTGGTGTTGGACACGATCAGCGCATCGACCCTGTGGTCGATACAGGCCGCGGCGATATCCTCGACATCGGCCGGTTCCAGGTCGGGCGCGACCTTCAGGAAAATGGGCGGGCCTCCAGGCGCGCGCGCGGCCATTACGGCACTCAGCAAGGCGTCTAGCGCACTGCGATCCTGCAGCGCGCGCAGGCCCGGCGTATTGGGGGACGAGATGTTGACCGTCAGATAGTCGGCCAGCGGTGCCATGCAGGTGACGCCGGTGACATAGTCGGCAATGCCCCGCCCGGCGGCGGCCGCATCCTTGTTCGCGCCGATATTGATGCCGATCACGGGGCCGTCGCCGACCGGGCGGCGATAGCGGGCGATACGATCCGCCGCCGCGCCCTGCCCACCATTGTTGAACCCGAACCGGTTGATCACCGCCTTGTCCTCGACCAGCCGGAATAGGCGCGGCTGCGGATTGCCCGGCTGGGCCAGCGGCGTCAGCGTTCCCAGTTCGGCAAAGCCAAAGCCAAGGCCGTGCATCTTGTGTGCGATCCGCCCATCCTTGTCATAACCCGCCGCCAATCCGACCGGATTGGGAAAGCGAATGCCCGCCACCATGGTTGCGAGCATCGGATCGGGTGCCAGCGGCGCGCGTGTCGGCATCATCCGCAGCGCAGCAAGAGAGAGATGATGGGCACGCTCGGCATCGAGCGCAAACAGCAGCGGGCGGATCAGACGATAGGACATGGGACGTGCCTATGACAGCGCCGCGCCGACACGTCGAGTCGCTGTGGCCAAAGCGCCACAACCGCCTGTTAGTGACATATCATGACAGGAAACGTCATGAATGAGACGGTTTAGGGCAGTGGAATGTCTGATTCATCCAATAATATTACGGCGATTCCGGCGTAAAGCACCCCTGCGACCCGAAGGCTCGACGGCTTCCAGCCGATGAGACCTTTTCCTGACCCGGCGATGAAAATCGCCGGGTCATTTTTATGTGCAGTGCAGTAGCGAGGCAGAAAAGTAACAGTTCTTTCACCATGTTACTTGCGCGCGGGTGCAGTTGGCGCATAGTAAACCCCTTGGGGTGAAAAAAATGGGGTTGCACAAATTCGGAATGGCCGGGGGCGCAGTCGCCCTGCCGGACGAAGGGGGTCCGCTGTCCTATACAGTGGCCGCCGCGCAGGGACCGGTGCGGCTGCGCTATTTCGCGCCGCCTGAACAATTGCGTGCCTATTTCGGTTCGCTTTATCTGTTCACCGTCGACGCCGATCATTATGGCGACGCCACCCGTGCTGACGTGCCACAGCTGCGTTTCATGCTGTCGGGCGGCGGTAACTATCATTTTCAGGACGATGTCGTGATGCCGACGCCCGACGTCTGCCTGCTCGGCCCGACCATGGGCGCGACCCGCTTCGAATTGAACCGGCCCAGCCGGGTCGTCGGCATCTCCCTCCTGCCCGCCGGGTGGCAATCGCTCCATGGCGGCGATGCCAGCCTGTTGGCTGACCGCCTGTGCGACCTCGCGGCGGTCGGCGGCGCGCATCATGCAGAGCTACTGGCGGAATTGCGGGCGATCGGCGAGACGGAGGCCGACGAGATCGCGGCGCGTTGCTGGGCCGCACTGGGCCGCTTGGTCAAACCGCTGCGCGGCACCACCTGGGCTTTGCTCGACGCGGTCGATGGCTGGCTGATGGGGGAAGGATCGCCGCGAATCGAGGCGCTGGCCGAAGCCACCGATCTGTCGCCGCGCCAGCTCGCGCGCCTCACCAACAAATATTATGGTGCCCCGCCCAAGCTGCTGGCACGCAAATATCGTGCCCTGCGCTGTTCCGCCCGAATCGCACTGGACGGCGAAAGCTGGCAGCAATTATGCGAGGAGGCGGGCTTCTACGACCAGTCCCATTGTATCCGCGAAATCAAACACTTCATCGGCCTGACCCCGCATCAGTTGCAGAACGAGCCCTCTGCCGTCGCCCAGCTCACCCTGCTGCGCCGTTCGCTGGGCAGCGACGTGGCGATGCTCAACCGCCTATCCTAATTAGCCCTTGATTCCCGAGCCTGAGAGGACCAAATGCCAATCGGACGATATTGATCCGATTTAAGAATGGTTCGCAACTGGCATGAGATTATCAAGCTTCGCTGATTATGCGGTCGTGCTGATGTCCGCCGCTGCGCGCCATTGCGGCGCTGCCAAGATGAACGCGACCACCCTGGCCGCCGAAACCGGCATCCCGTTGCCTACGGCGCAAAAGCTGGTGGGGCGCTTGTCGTCGGCAGGCCTGCTCGAATCGAGCCGGGGCACGGGCGGCGGCGTCCGCCTGTCGCGCCCGCCCGCCACCATCACGCTGGCTGATGTGGTGGAGGCGGTCGAAGGGCCGATCGCCATGACCGCCTGCGCCGACACGGGCACGCATGACTGCACGCTGGAGCAGGATTGCCGCATTCGCCCGCATATGAACGTCGCCAATGAAGCGATCCGCGCTGCCCTGGCTGGCGTGACCATCGCCAGCCTTACACGAGAAATGGCATGACCGAGCAAATCACGACTGTCCGTAACCAGGAAGCGCAGGACGCGGCCGACCGCGCGTCGACCTACGAACATGGCTGGTCGTCCGCCATCGAACAGGATTTCGCGCCCAAGGGGCTGAACGAAGACACGGTCCGCTTCATCTCCGCCAAGAAAAACGAACCGCAATGGCTGCTCGACTGGCGGCTGAAGGCGTTCGCGATGTGGAAGACGATGACGCCGCCCGACTGGGCGAAGCTCAACGTGCCCCCGATCGATTATCAGGACGCCTATTATTACGCCGAACCGAAAAAGAAGGTAGAGCTGGATTCGCTCGATGAAGTCGATCCCGAAATCCTCGCCACCTACAAGAAATTGGGCATCCCCATCGCCGAACAGGAAGTGCTGGCCGGGGTGAAGGGCAGCCGCCGCGTCGCGGTCGATGCCGTGTTCGATTCGGTGTCCGTCGCCACCACTTTCCGCAAGGAGTTGGAGGAGGCAGGCGTCATCTTCCGCTCGATCAGCGAAGCGGTGCGCGAATATCCCGATCTGGTGAAAAAGTGGATGGGCAAGATCGTACCCATGCACGACAATTATTTCGCGACGCTCAACTGCGCCGTCTTTTCTGACGGCACCTTCGTATATATCCCGAAGGGCGTCCGCTGCCCGATGGAGCTGTCCACCTATTTCCGCATCAACGCGGAAAATACCGGCCAGTTCGAACGCACGCTGATCGTGGCCGACGAAGGCAGCTATGTCTCCTATCTCGAAGGCTGCACCGCGCCGATGCGCGACGAAAATCAGCTGCACGCCGCGGTCGTGGAACTGGTCGCGCTGGACGATGCGGAGATCAAATATTCGACTGTCCAGAACTGGTATCCCGGCGACGCGGACGGCAAGGGCGGCATCTATAATTTCGTGACCAAGCGCGCCTTGTGCCAGGGCAAGAACAGCAAGGTGAGCTGGACCCAGGTGGAAACCGGGTCGGCGATCACCTGGAAATACCCGTCCTGCGTCCTGAACGGCGACAACAGCGTCGGCGAATTCTACTCGGTCGCGCTGACCAATAACAGGCAGCAGGCCGATACCGGCACCAAGATGATCCACAACGGGAAAAACACCCGCTCGACCATCGTGTCGAAGGGGATCAGCGCGGGCCGATCGAACAACACTTATCGCGGGCTAGTGCGGGTTGCACCGGGCGCGGAGGGCGTGCGCAACTTCACCCAATGCGACAGCCTGCTGCTGGGTGACCAGTGCGGCGCACATACCGTCCCCTATATCGAGGTCCGCAACCCCAGCGCGCAGATCGAGCATGAAGCGACGACCAGCAAGATCAGCGACGACCAGCTCTTCTACGCCATGCAACGCGGGCTGGACGCCGAAAGCGCCGTCAGCCTGATCGTGAATGGTTTTGCGCGGGAAGTGCTGCAGCAATTGCCGATGGAATTCGCGGTCGAGGCGCAGAAATTGCTGGGTATTTCGCTTGAGGGGTCTGTCGGGTGATGCACGCCCCCACCCCAACCCCTCCCCTGAAGGGGAGGGGCTTAAGTAGTCGCGAGACGAGTGAGCGTAGCAACTCCCCTCCCCTTCAGGGGAGGGGCCGGGGGTGGGGGCTCTCGGCTGAGCGCCTCGCCCAACTGGATGGCTTCGCGCGCGACATGCGCAAAGACCCGACCGAACCGGAGAAGCGCCTATGGACCCGTCTATCTAGCTCCCAACTTGGCGGTCACAAATTTCGTCGTCAGTCCGTAATAGGTCCGTTCATTGCCGATTTCTTCTGCCCGCAAAAGGGGTTGGTGATCGAAGTGGATGGCGACACACACGACATTCTGGCGGATCTCAAACGCGATGCCGCAATGAACAGGCTGGAACTAAAGGTGCTGCACGTCGGGAATGCAGACGTGATCCGCAATCTTGAAGGCGTGTGCGAAAACATACTTCGCACGCTTGAACTGATGCCTGATCGTTGGGCTAGCCCCCACCCCAACCCCTCCCCTGAAGGGGAGGGGCTTTTAGAACAACACTCCAAGGGAACAGAGTTTTGAGCGACGAAGACGATATTCAGGATGCCCTCGCGGATTTCGCGGAGGATGTCGGCAATGGCCAGTCATGGACCGCCGCGATCCGTATCCTGACCGAGGATTATGAGCTGGAAGAGGGCGAGCTGGAGCCCCGCGCCCGCGCCGATTTCGGCGATCTCGACGCGTTCGAGGCGGCCAGCCGCGATGCCCTGCAAAAGGCGGACGCGGCGATGACCGAGAAGCTGCGCAAGGACAAGGCGTTCCACAAGGCGAAGGCGCCTAACCTCGCCCGCATGGGTCCGGTCAGCGAATTCGTCGTCGCCCTGCTGGAAAAGGGACCGCCAGAGGGCGAGGCCGACTGGTGGCCCTATATGCCGGTCAAGCGCTACATCGACACGCTCTTCCCCGCGCCGGGCGACGTGCGCGACATGGCCTTCTGGACCGCCCGCACCCTCCAGCGCGCGCATGAAGGATAAGGCGATGCGCGGAGCATCCTTCATCCTCCCCTGGCAGGGGAGGTGGCAGGGCGCAGCCCTGACGGAGGGGTGTCCCGCCATCGATAGGGTGACACCCCTCCACCATCGCGATGCGATGGTCCCCCTCCCCTTACAAGGGAGGATTTCAAATATTGCACCGCCGGGAATGATCCATGCTTAATATCGACAACCTGACCAACACCATCGACGGCAAGACGATCCTCAAAGGGCTCTCGCTCACCATCAATGCGGGCGAAATCCACGCGATCATGGGGCCGAACGGCGCGGGCAAGTCGACGCTGGCCTATACGCTGGGCGGACGGCCAGGCTATGACGTGACCGGCGGCGAGGCGCTCTACGACGGTGTGAACTTGTTCACATTGGAGCCGCATGAGCGCGCCGCGGCAGGTCTGTTCCTGGGCTTTCAATATCCGGTCGAGATCCCCGGCGTATCCAACCTCCAATTCCTGCGCGAAAGCCTCAACAGCCAGAAGCGCGCGCGCGGCGAGAAGGAATTGAACGGCGGCGAATTTATCCGCCTTGCCAAGGAAAAGGCCGCGCTGCTCGGCCTCGACATGGACATGCTCAAGCGCCCGGTGAATGTCGGCTTTTCGGGCGGCGAAAAGAAGCGCGCCGAAATGGTGCAGATGGGCATCCTCGATCCCAAGCTGGCGATCCTCGACGAGACCGACTCCGGCCTCGACATCGACGCGCTCAAGATCGTGGGCGCAGGCATCAACGCCATCATGCGCAAGCCCGACAAGGCCGTGCTGCTCATCACCCATTATCAGCGGCTGCTCGACTATGTGAAGCCCGACTTCGTACATGTGCTGGCGGACGGACGCATCGTCAAATCGGGTGGCCCCGAACTGGCGCTGGAACTGGAACGCGAAGGCTATGCTGAGGTAGTCGCCGCATGAGCGCCGCAGGCATCTCCCTTTTTCTCCGCGTCTCTGCGCCTCCGCGTGAGATGACTTTGTTCACGCGGAGACGCAGAGACGCGGAGGAGTCGTGCCTGTGACCGCCCTCGCTCTGCCGACCCGCCGCCAGGAAGACTGGCGCTATAGCGACCTGGAGGCGCTCGCCTCGCTGTGGCCCTTGCCCGCACCGACCCGCATCAATGTGGCCACCGGCGAAACCGCCAACCATCATTTGTTGCAGGACGCTGCCGATGGCAGCGCAGCCGTGCATGACTATGTCATCACCGTCGCCGACGATGCGCGCTGTGATTTCCACCTGCTCAACATCGGCGGCAAGCTCGGCCGCGTGACCTTTGCCGTCACACTGGGCGCGCGCGCGCATTTCGGGCTGCATGGCGCGATCATCGGCGGCGGCGACCAGACGCTGGAGATCATCACCTCGGTCACCCATGCGCAGCCCGACGCGACCAGCGGCCAAACCGTCCGGTCGGTCCTGGGCAGCCGCGCCACCGGCAGTTATCTCGGCAGCATCAACGTCGCCCGCGACGCCCAGCGCACCGATGCGTTCCAGTCGATCAAGGCGATGCTGCTCGATCGCACCGCGACGGCCAATGCCAAGCCGGAACTCGAAATCTACGCCGACGACGTCAAATGTGCCCATGGCGCGACTGTGGGCGAACTGGACAAGGCCGCGCTCTTCTACATGGCCTCGCGCGGCATGGACCCGGCGACCGCCAAGACGCTGCTGCTGCGCTCCTTCGTCGCCGGCGTGTTCGACGACATGCCCGACGAAGCCCTGCGCGAACAGTTCGAAGCGGCGGCGATCGCCAAGCTGGAGTCGCTGGTATGAGTGAAGATACATATGCTCCCCTCCCCTTCAGGGGAGGGGCCGGGGGTGGGGGCCATCCTCTTGACCCAGCGCGTGTGGCATCCCCCCACCCCAACCCTTCAAACGAGGCACGTGACTCGTTTGAACCTGAAGGGGAGGGGCTTAAGGGACTCCGCCACGACTTCCCCGGCGTTCTCGACTGGCACTATCTCGACAGCGCCGCCACCGCGCAAAAGCCGCAGGCCGTCATCGACGCCATCGCCCGCGCCTATGGCCCGGACTATGCGACCGTCCATCGCGGCGTCTACGAGCGCTCGGCCAATATGACGCTCGCCTATGAAGCCGCGCGTCGCAAGGTCGCCAGCTTCATCGGCGCGGCATCGGACAGTGAAATCGTCTATGTCCGTGGCGCGACGGAGGGGATCAACCTCGTCGCCCAATGCTGGGCAGCCGAACAATTGAAGGCGGGCGACCGCATCCTGCTCTCCACCCTCGAACATCATAGCAATATCGTGCCGTGGCAGATGGTGGCGGAAAAGGTCGGCGCGCATATCGACGTCCTTCCCCTGACCGCCGATGGCCAGATCGACCTCGACGCGATGCGCGCGATGATCACGCCCCGTCACCGGATGGTCGCGCTGTCCCATGTGTCGAACGTGCTGGGCAGCGTGCTCGATTGCCGCCGTGCCGCCGACATCGCCCATATGGTCGGTGCCAAGATCCTGATCGACGGCTGCCAGGCAGTCCCTCGCATCGCCGTGGATGTGCAGGCGCTGGATTGCGATTTCTACGTCTTTTCCGCGCATAAACTTTATGGCCCGACCGGCATCGGCGTGCTGTGGGGTCGTGGGGAACTGCTCGACGCCATGCCCCCCTATCAGGGCGGCGGATCGATGATCGACAAGGTGACGTTCGAGAAAACAACCTACGCCCCTGCCCCGACCCGGTTCGAAGCGGGCACCCCGCACATCACCGGCGTCGTCGGCCTGTCGGCGGCGATCGACTATGTCGAGGCGATCGGGCTGGACGCGATCCACGCGCATGAAGGCGCGCTGGTGGCCAAGGCCCGCGCGGCCCTGGAAAACCTCAACAGCATCCGCGTCTTCGGCCCCGAAGACTCGGCCGGCATCCTCTCCTTCGCGGTCGAGGGGGTGCATCCGCACGATGTCGGCACCATATTGGACGAAACCGGGGTCGCGATCCGGGCCGGGCATCATTGCGCCCAGCCCCTGATGCGGCATCTGGGCGTCGAAGCGACCGCGCGGGCGAGCTTTGGCATTTACAGTGATGAAAGCGACGTGGACGCGCTGGTGCGCGGCCTGGAGCGGGTAAGAAAGATTTTTGGATGATGAGCGAAGAGCGCAAGATCATGGTGGAAGAAGTCGAAACGGTGCAAGCCCCGCCCAAGGCGCGCGTCGACAGCCCGCCCGCGTCCGGCGAACGCCAGCGCGACTATCTCGACGGCTTCCTCGCGGCTAAGCCGACCCCGATCGCCGCGGGCGAGCCGGGCGGCAATCTCTATGACGCCGTCGTCGATGCGCTCAAGGAGATTTACGACCCGGAAATCCCGGTCAACATCTATGATCTTGGCCTCATCTACGGCGTCGATGTGACCGACGAAGCGCATGTCGTCGTCACCATGACGCTGACCACGCCGCATTGCCCGGTCGCCGAATCCATGCCCGGCGAAGTCGAACTGCGCGTCGGCGCGGTGCCCGGCGTCGGCGACGCGCAGGTCAACCTGATCTGGGATCCGCCCTGGGATCCGCAGAAGATGAGCGACGAAGCCAAGCTCGAACTGGGAATGCTGTAATGACTGTCGAGACCAAGACCCGCGCCCGCCCGGCTGCCGTCATCCTGACGAAGAGCGCCGAGCAGCGTATCGCAGACCTGATGGCGCAGGCGCCCGCAGGTACGATCGGCGTCAAGCTCTCGACCCCCAAGCGCGGCTGTTCGGGCCTTGCCTATTCGGTCGACTATGTCACCGAAGAAGCGAAATTCGATGAGAAGATCGAGACCCCCGGCGGCATTTTCTACATTGATGGCGGGTCGGTCCTCTATCTGATCGGATCGACCATGGACTGGGTGGAGGATGATTTCACCGCCGGCTTCACCTTCGCCAACCCCAATGCCAAGGGCAGCTGCGGCTGCGGCGAGAGCTTCACGGTTTAATCTCTACAGCCGTTCGTTTCGAGCGCAGTCGAGAAACATGGACGCGGCGTTTCTCGACCTTGGTCGGTTCTGAACGCCTGCCTTGGCAGGCAGTCGAAGGGCTCAAAACGAACGGAGATATGGTTTTTGCCCCATTTGCTGATCTTCGGGCTGGGCTACACCGCCGCCCGCCTCGCCACCCGGCTGCGAACCGAAGGCTGGCACGTCACCGGCACGCGCCGTAGCGCCGGGGCCGACACGCTGGCCTTCGATGACGCACCCGCCGTCCGCGCCGCCATCGCCAGCGCCACGCATATCCTTTCCTCGGTCCCGCCCGAAGGCGAAGTCGATCCCGTCCTGGTCCGCTACGGCGCTGCCATCTCCGCCGCACCCGCGCGCTGGACCGGCTATCTTTCCTCCACCGGCGTCTATGGCGATACCGGCGGCGCATGGGTGGACGAAGCCAGCCCTATCGGCGCAGGCCGCCGCACCGCCCGCGCCGATGCTGATGGCGATTGGGGCACGCTCCGGCCCGATATGCGCCGCTTTCGCCTGCCGGGCATCTATGGGCCGGGCCGATCGGCGCTGGACCGGGTGCGGGAGGGGCGCGCGCATCGCATCGACCTGCCGGACCAGGTGTTCAGCCGCGTCCATGTCGATGACATTGTTGCGGGCATTCTCGCCTCCTTCGACGGCCCGCCCGGCATCTATAATCTGTCGGATGATCTGCCCTGCGCCCAAAATCGGGTGATCGAGGCTGCCTGCGATATGCTGGCCCTGCCCCATCCGCCGCTGCTGACGATGGATCAGGCGCAGTTATCGCCCATGGCGCGCGGCTTCTATGCCGAAAACCGCCGCGTCGCCAATGGTCGCGCCAAGCGGTTGCTCGGATGGCAACTGCGCTATCCCACTTATGCACAGGGGCTGGCGGCATGTCTGAAGGCGGAAATCGGTTCGCCGCAAGCGCGGATTATGCTTACCCCTTCTTAACCATATCGACGCGAAGAGGGCCTTGCCGCAACAGAGCAGGACGCCCCCCATGGACAGTATCGAAACCACCTTCACCGCGCTCAGCCGCCGCATGACCCGCCTGTCCCCGCCCGCACCGATCGCAGGCGTCCAGCCGTCGCTGTCCAGCCTGATCGACCGGGTCAACGCCGCCAAGCAGCACTATCAGCCAGGCCTGCGCCGCTAAGCCTTTTTCGCACGCAACGCGATCACCATGCCGACGACCGCCAACAGCGCGCCCGACGCCGCAAGCCCCGTCCAGCGATAACCCTCGACCAGCGTCGAAATCAGCATCGCGATGACCGGGATCAGCACCGCCGTATAGGCCGCCCGCCCGGCGCCCAATCGCTGGATCAGGCGGAAATAGAGCGGGAAGGTGACCACCGATCCCGCCAGCGCAAGCCAGCCTATCCCCAACAGATAGGTGAGGCGCGGTTCGATCACCGGTGGTCCGGTCGTGACCCAGGCGAACAGCGCGTTGATCCCCGCCCCGATCAGCATCGCCCAAGCCAGCATCGCCACCATCGGCAGCCGCCGTGCGATATCCATGCCCTGCATCACATTGGCGGCCGAAGCGCTGAACAGCCCGATGACCGAGAAGCCGACGCCCAAAAGAACCTTGTCCGGATCGACGCTGGCGGCCCGATATTCATGCACCAACATCATCGCGATCCCAGTCATGGCCACCGCCGACCCGGCGATGAAAGCACGGCTGACCGGCTGACGAAACACGATCCACGCCAGAATCGAATTGGGGATCAGCAACATCGCGTAGAAAACCGCGACCACCCCGGACGTCAGATGTTCTTCGGCGCGATAAACGAAGTTGAAGTTCAGCACGAATTGCGCCGTCCCCAGCAAGGCCGCGAACAGCATCCCAGCCCCACCGATCCGCAGCGATACGCCGCGCATCCGCGCAAAGGCCATCATCGCGACCCCGGCCAGCGCAAAACGATAGCAGACCGACCAGCTGGCGGGCACGCTGCCCAACTGATCGCGAATGACGATCCAGGTCGAACTCCAGATCAGCGTGACGAGGATGAAGGGCAGGACGATGCTGCCCCGATCGTCATCAGCCATGGTCGAGCCTGCGCAGCGCATCCGCTAGCGGCGCAACACTGTCCGCATCCTGCGACCAGTTGGTCACGATCCGCGCAGCGCCCGCGCCCCAGTCGTAGAAATCGAACCCCTGCGCCCGCAGGCTGGCAGCCTCCGGGGCGGAAAGCCGCAGAAACAGCTCGTTCGCCTCGACCGGATGCAGCAACCGCCCCGCCGCCGCTCGGGCAAGCGCCTGCGCAGCCGCATTGGCGGCGCTGGCATTGGCTAGCCACAAGCCATCCTCGACCATCGCCAATATCTGCGCGGCGAGATAGCGGCCCTTGGAAAATAAATGGCCCGACCGCTTGCGCCAGCGCATCGCTTCTGCGGCCCGGCGCTCTCGCTCCGGCCCGAAGAACAGCAGCGCTTCCCCGACCATCCCGCCATTTTTGACGCAACCGAAACTCAGGGCATCGACGCCAGCGCGCCAGGTGACATCGGCGGGCGCGCAGCCCAGAAAGGCCACCGCATTGGCGAACCGCGCGCCATCCATGTGAAAGCCCAACCCATGCGCGCGCGCAATATCCCCCAGCGCCGCAACCTCGTCGGGCGTGTAGACGCGACCATATTCAGTGGCATTGGTGATGCTGATCGCGCGCGCGGGCACTTGATGCACATCCGGGCGAATCGCCGCCAACCGCTCCGCCACCACGTCCGGCGTGAGTTTCGCGCCCTCGCCCGGCAGCGGCATCAGGCTCGCGCCATGGGTGAAGAAGCCCGGCGCACCACATTCGTCGACGACGATATGCGCCTCGTCATGGCAGAGGATGCCGCCATAAGGCGGGCACAGGCAGGCCAGCGCGATGCTGTTCGCTGCCGTACCGGTCGCCACCCACAACGCGCTGACCGGCGCTTCGAACAGATCGCTAAAGGCCGCGTCGAGCCGCGCGCTCCATTGGTCGCCATCATAGCCATGATCCTCCCGGTCGGCGGCGGCGATCGCGGCCATGACGGGCGGGCAAAGCGGAGTGGCGTTATCGGAGAAAAAATGCATCGGCCAGCGTTAGCGAGGCTATGGCCCAGCGCCAAGAGGCCAGCTTGAGCCGAGCGGCCTGATGGGTCAGCATAGGTGACGTTGTTTCCCGCCCCGCTTTGTGACATAGGCAGCCCGTCCAACCCAAGGAGACAGATTATGGACGGCCAGCATAGTTCGCGTTTCACCGTTACCCGCAGCAGCAAGACTGTGGCGGCGAGCGAGCGCGCCACCCTGCTGGAGGATCCCGGTTTCGGCCGCCTCTTCACCGACCATATGGTGACGATCCGCTATACCGAGGGCGAGGGCTGGCATAGCCACAGCGTCGGTCCGCGCGAACCGTTTCAGATCGACCCGGCCTGCGCCGTGCTGCATTATGCCCAGGAAATTTTCGAAGGCATGAAGGCCTACCGCCTTGCCGACGGCAGCATCGCGATGTTCCGGCCGGAGGAAAATGCCCGCCGCTTCGCCCAGTCGGCCGAACGGCTGGCTATGCCCGAAATCCCCGAAGACCTGTTCCTCGAAGCCGTCGCGCAACTGGTGAAGATCGACGCCGACTGGATTCCGAGCGGCGAAGGCAGCCTTTATCTGCGCCCCTTCCTGTTCGCGAGCGAGGCCTTCCTCGGCGTGCGCCCGTCGAAGGAATATATTTTCTGCGTCATCGCTTCGCCGGCCGGGGCCTATTTCAAGGGCGGCAAGAAGGCCGTGACCCTGTGGGTGTCCGAACATTATACCCGCGCCGCGCGCGGTGGCACGGGTGCCGCCAAATGCGGCGGCAACTATGCCGCCAGCCTGGTCGCACAGAAGGAAGCGACCGAGCAAGGCTGCGATCAGGTCGTCTTCCTCGATGCCGCCGAAAATAAGTGGGTCGAGGAATTGGGCGGTATGAACGTCTTCTTCGTGATGGAGGACGGCTCGATCGTCACCCCGCCGCTGACCGGCACCATCCTGCCCGGCATCACCCGCAACAGCATCATCACCCTCGCCCGCGCCAAGGGCCATGATGTGCGCGAAGAGCCCTACAGCTTTGCTCAGTGGCGCGCCGATGCCGCCAGCGGCGCGCTGCGCGAAGCCTTCGCCTGCGGCACGGCAGCGGTGGTCACCGCGATCGGCACGGTCAGGAGCAAGGATGGTGACTTCACCATCGGCAATGGCGATGGCGGCCTCGTCACCGAAAGCCTGCGCGGCGAACTGACCGGCATACAGCGCGGGACCGTCGCCGATCCCGCCGGTTGGGTGCATATCGTCTGAGGTGATCAGGCTGGCCCCTGCCCTTTTGGGCGAGCGGGCCAGCCATCGCTTTTCAAGTCGGTCCCGACCGCCTAGACAGGGGTCATGGAACGCTTCGACGTCGTGATATTGGGCGGTGGCCTTGTCGGCCTGACCCTTGGCATAGCTCTTTCCGGCCATGGCGTACGCACCGCCATCGTCGATCCCGCCGATCCGGTGGATACAACTGCCAGCGGCTTCGACGGCCGCGTCTCGGCCATCTCCTCGACCAGTTGCGCCATGCTCTCGGCGATCGGGGTCATGCCCTTCCTCGATGGCAAGGGCTGCCCGATCGACCGCATCTGGGTGAGCGATGGGCTGGAACCGGGCGCGCTCGATTTCGTGCCGGACGCCGACGATGACGGCGTAATGGGAACGATGTTTCCCAATCGCGATTTACGCGTCGCGCTCGAACAAACCGCCCAACGGGCCACAAACCTGACCCGCTACCAGCCCGACCGCGCGACACATGTCGATCGCAACGAGGATGGCGTCGTGTTGACGCTGGCCAGCGGCGCGGCGATTCGCGGCGCGCTGCTGGTGGCGGCGGAGGGGCGCAACAGCCCGACCCGCGAGGCGGCGGGCATCCGCACCACCCGTTGGCAATATAGCCACACCGCCATGGTCAGCGCGATCGACCATGACGTGCCGCACGGCAACACCGCTTATGAGATTTTCTATGTCGGCGGCCCCTTTGCGCTACTGCCCATGCTGCCGGGTACCCGCTCCGCGATCGTGTGGACCGTGCCGAGCGAGCAGGCGCCCGCCATGCTCAAACTGTCCGAACGCGCCTGGCTCGCCGAAGCACAGAAGCGCATCGGCGGTTTCCTGGGCGAGATCCGCATGGCTGGCCCCCGCTCCTCCTATCCGCTGGGCTTCCATCACGCCGCCCGCATCACCGATACGCGGCTCGCGCTGGTCGGCGACAGCGCCCATGCGATCCACCCGATTGCGGGCCAGGGGCTGAATCTTGGCCTGCGCGACGTCGCCGCGCTGGTCGAAGTGCTGGTCGATGGCATGCGCCTCGGCCTCGATCCGGGCGATGCGCAACTGCTTGCTCGCTATCAGCGCTGGCGCGGGCTGGACGCGATCATGACCAGCGTGGCGATGGACGGCCTCGTGCGCCTGTTCGACATTCCGGGCCGCCTGCCAAAGCTGGCGCGGCGAGCGGGGCTCGCAGCGGTGCAGCGCACATCGCTGCTCAAGGGGCGCTTCATGGCCGAAGCGCGCGGCCAGTCCGGGGCGCTGCCCCGGCTGCTGACCGGCGAGTTGGTCTGATCGGCGCTCAGCCCCGGCCGCGATAGCCGGGCACGTCCTGCGTGGGCAGCCACAGCCCCGCAGGGGGATCGCCCGATTGCCAGAAAACGTCGATCGGGATGCCGCCGCGCGGATACCAATAGCCGCCTATTCGCAGCCAAATGGGGTTCATTTCGGCGAACAGCCGCTCGCCGATCCCCACCGTGCAATCCTCATGGAAGGCCGCATGGTTGCGGAACGCCCCCAGAAACAGTTTGAGCGACTTGGATTCAACGATCGTCGCAGCGGGCGCATAGTCGATCACCAGATGGGCGAAGTCGGGCTGGCCGGTCACCGGGCAGAGCGAGGTGAATTCCGGCGCGGTAAAGCGCACCAGATAGGGTTTGCCCGGTCGCGGATTGGGCACATAATCGAGGATGGCGGCTTCCGGCGTGGCGGGAAGCGCGCTGGTCTGGCCCAGATGGAGCGGGGTTTGGCTAAGGTCGGTCATGCGCGCCCCTTACGCGATTGCCCGCCCGCTGTCATCGGTCCAACGGGGCAGGCGACGTTGTTCACTTGCCATTCAGCGCGGCTTGTGCCTTGGCCACGTCATGGGGTCTGTTCGTTCACTTATGCTCGCCGCGCCGCTTTTGCTGGCCGCGCCCGTCCATGCCCAACAGGCCGACGAGCCTGCGCCGGGCGGTTTCAGCCTGCCGCCGTCGCGGACGGCCCCGCCCGTCGATACCCGGCGACAGGGGCCGGAACTGGATGTCTTCCGCGCGCCCGACACCCCGGTCGCGTCGCCCCCCATCGTCGCGCCGACTGTGACGCCGCCGCCCGTTGCCGTGCCGGTCCCAACTCCAGCACAGCCAGCCACGCGGCAGCCTACTCGACCAACCGAAACCCGCCCTGCGCCAACACCCGCCCCCCGCGCCGAGCCGGAACCGGAACCGGCCAATGACAGCGCGCCGACGCCAGAAGCGCCCCTGCCCCAGCCTGTGGTCAATGAGACCGCCCCCGCCGTCACCGTCACACCGCCCCCAGCGGCAACGCCCGCGCCATCGGCCAGCGCCGATACGACGCCTTGGGGCTGGATCATCGCTGGTCTGCTTGCCCTCGCAGCCATCGCCGTCGCCCTGTTGTTGCGTCGCCGTCGCTCGCCCGTCGAAGCCGAGACGGTCGAAGCGGCACCTGCCGAACAGCCCATCGCTGCCCCTCCGCCCCCACCACCTCCGCCCCCCGCGCCCGTCGCGCCACCCCCGCCGCCGCCTGCCCCCGTCGACACCGACCGCGCCTGGATCGACATGCAGCTTATCGTGACGCAGGCGCGCTATTCGCTGATGGGCGTCACCATCGCCTATGGCCTGTTGCTGCACAATCGCGGCTCGCTTGCCGCGCAGGACGTGCTGGTGCGTGGCATTATCGGCAATGGCGGCGCGAACCAGCAGGCGCTGCTCGACGGCTTCTTCATCGGCGAAACCGGCTTGCCGCTCCATGCCGCCGTGGCGCTGGCACCGGGCGAAACGCTGCGGCTGGACGGCGAACTGCGCCTTGCACCCGACCAGATCGTGCCAGTGCCCATGGGCGATCGCAGCCTGCTGATCCCGATCGCGGCCTTCGATACGGCCTATCAATATAGCGACGCAGAAGACGACAAGGGCCGCACCGCCCGCGCCTTCATCGTCGGGCAGGAGCAGGAGCCGCCCGCCGAGCGCCTCGCACCGCTGCGCTTCGACCAGGGGCCGCGCCAATATCGCCGCCCCGCTGCCCGCGCCGCCGCCGAACTGCCACCCCGCTAGGCTTGGCCCTTTTCAGCCCCCGCCCCCCGGCCTAGAAGGGGCGGCAAGACGCAGGCCATAGGGGACCGCATGACCATTTTCATATCCACCGACTGGCTCGCCGCGCAGTTGGGCGCGCCGGACCTCTGCATCCTCGACGCCAGCCTGTTCCTGCCCGGCACGCCATGCGATCCGCTCGTCGAATATGAGACAGCGCACATTCCCGGCGCCGTATTTATGGACCTGGCGACGCTCAACGACCCTGATGACGCGACGCCAGGCATGTTGCCGCCCGATAGGCTTATGACGCAGCGCTGCCAGGCACTAGGGATCAACCCCGACAGCCGGATCATCGTCTATGACAATAGCCCGCTGCACAGCGCGGCGCGCGGCTGGTGGATGATGCGCCTCTATGGCCTGGGCACTTCGGTCGCGATCCTCGACGGCGGCCTGTCCAAATGGGTGGCGGAAGGTCGCCCGACAGAGGCTGGCATCGTCACCCCCACCCCCGGCACCGCCATCGCCCGCCGCGCAGCCGGACAGGTTCGGACCAAGGCGGACCTGATCGCCAATCTCGCCACTGGCGCGGAACAAGTGCTGGACGCGCGCGGCGCTGGCCGCTTCACCGGCGCGGAGGCCGAACCGCGCCCTGGCATGGCATCAGGCCATATCCCCGGATCACGCAACTTGCCCTCCCCTTCCCTGTTCAATCCCGATAACAGCATGAAGTCGGGCAACGCATTGCGCGCCCTCTACGCCGACGCCGGGATCGATTTCGACCGCCCTGTCATCACCAGTTGCGGCAGCGGCGTCACCGCCGCCATCCTCCTCGCCGGACTGGAGTCGCTCGGCAAGGACGATGTGACCCTCTATGATGGCAGCTGGTCCGAATGGGGTTTCGATCCCGCCACGCCCAAGGCGACAGGCCCGGCATGAGTGACGACCGCAAGCCGCTGACGAAACTGGTACAGGCCGGGCGCAAGCCCGAATGGACCGGCATGCCCGGTCAGCCCGGCGGCATCGTCAGCCCCCCGGTCTGGCGCGCCTCGACCATCCTCTATGACGATGTCGCCCATCTGCGAAAGGCCGCCGGCAGCAGCACGCATGAACGGCTCTTCTACGGGCGCAAGGGCACGCCGACCGCCTGGTCCCTCGCCGACGCGCTGACCGAAATGGAACCGGGCGCGGAAGGCACGATGCTCTTCCCGTCGGGCGTCGCCGCGATCGCCTGCGCGCTGATGGCGGTGCTGAAACCCGGCGACCGACTGCTGATGCCCGACAGCACCTATGATCCGACCCGCAATTTCTGCGATCACATGCTCAATAGTTACGGTATCGAAACAATCTATTATGATCCGTGCGATGCTGTCCGGGTCGCTGTCCGTCTTGCCGATGAAAAGGTGCACGCCATCTTCCTCGAAAGCCCCGGCAGCCTGACGTTCGAGGTGCAGGACATTCCCGCCATCACCGCCATCGCGCGCGAGCGGGGCATCGTAACCCTGCTCGACAATACCTGGGCGACGCCGCTCTTTTTCCCGGCAATGGCCCATGGCGTGGACATCACAATTCTGGCCTGCACCAAATATATCGTCGGCCATAGCGACGTGATGATGGGCAGCGTCACGGCGAACGCCCAATGGTTCGGCAAGGTCCGCCAGACCGCCTATCTGTTCGGCCAGATGACCAGCCCCGACGATGCCTGGCTAGCTTCGCGCGGCCTCCGCACGTTGGGCGTGCGATTGCGCCAGCATCAGGACGGCGCGCTGGCGGTCGCCCATTGGCTCAAGGACCAGCCCGGCGTCGCGCGCGTGCTGCATCCCGCTCTGCCCGATTGCCCCGGCCATGCGCTATGGCAGCGCGACTTTTCCGGCTCGACCGGCCTGTTCAGTTTTATCCTCGACGGTGGCGATGAAGCCACCCGCGCCGCCCTGATCGACGGCCTCGCTCATTTCGGCATCGGCTATAGCTGGGGCGGTTTTGAAAGCCTTGCTCTACCGGTCGATCCCGCCCGCCACCGCACCGCAACCCGCTGGGAAGCAGAAGGGCCGATGGTGCGCCTGCATATCGGCCTGGAAGACCCCGACGATCTGATCGCCGATCTCGACGCGGGTCTTGGCCGCTACCGGGCGGCGCGATGACGCTCAGCATCGCCTGGCTGCTCAACCGCGTGCCCGATAGCGGTGGGTTGATCCATCCGCTGATCGCGCTGGGTGTCGCGCTCCTGCTGCATCTCGCCGCAGCGGGCCTCTCGCGCCGAGTCGAACCGCGGCTGCGCGGCCCCATGGAAGCCTTGGGCGAATCCTTCGCCACCCGGCTGCGGGCGATCTTGCGCTACGCTTTCTCAGCGCTGTTGATCGGAGTCGCCACCGCCTTCTGGCCCGCCGATTCGGTCGGCCATCTGGTGCTCGGCATCGGCCTTGGCCTCTCGGTCGCTTTGCTGGCTGGCTATGCGCTACGCACCCTCTCCATCCCGCGCTGGGCCACGCTGCCGCTGGCGCTCTTGCTGTTCCTGACGATCGTCTCCGGTACCAATGGCGGTCTCGCGCCCGTCGGCGCAACGCTCGACACGGTCGGGATCAGCCTGGGCAAACGCCGGGTCACGCTGCTCAGCCTGCTGTCGATCGCCGCCACTTGCGTCGCCCTGTTCGCGCTCGTCCGCCTAGCCAACAAGCTGATCGGCCGGTCGATCAGCCAGGCGGATGGCTTCGACCCCACCCAGAAGCTGCTGGCGCAGAAACTCGCCGCCATCGCCATCATCATCGCCGCCTTCTTCATTGGCGTCGACATGCTCGGCATCGACCTCACCGCCTTTGCCGTCTTTTCCGGCGCGCTGGGCCTCGCGGTCGGCTTTGGTCTGCAAAAGACGTTCGGCAATCTTATCGCGGGCATCATCCTGCTGATGGACCGATCGATCAAGCCGGGCGATGTCATCGTCGTGGGGGAGAGTTTCGGCTGGGTGAACAAGATCGGCGTGCGCGCCGTCAGCGTCATCACCCGCGACGGCAAAGAACATCTGATCCCGAACGAGAATCTGATGACGCAGGAGGTGGAGAACTGGTCCTATTCCGACCGCAACGTCCGCGTCCGCATTCCCGTCGGCATCGGCTATGACAGCGACCTCAAGCTCGCTCAGGCGCTGATGCTGCAAGCTGCAGCCGAAAGCCCGCGCGTGCTGCGCAATCCCAAGCCCAATGTCTGGCTGACCGGCTTCGGCGAAAGCCGCGTCGAACATGACATATTGGTGTGGATCAGCGACCCGGAGGGCGGGGTCGGCAATGTGAAGTCCGATGTGCTGGGCCGCGTCTGGCAGCTCTTCCGCGACAATGGCATCACCATCCCCTATCCGCAGCGGGTCATCCATGGCGCGGCCGAGCTACCCCAAAAGCCGTAACTTTACGGGGTCGCTTCCATCGGCCTGCGCGCCTATATCAAGCCCATGAACCTTGTCCTGCTCCTGCTGATCTTCCTCGCTACGGTCATCGCGATGGAGGGTTTCGCCTATGTCATGCACCGCTGGATCATGCACGGTCCCGGCTGGTTCCTGCATGCCAGCCATCATCGCCCGCGCCTTGGCCGGTGGGAAGCCAATGACCTCTATTTCGTGATCTTCGCCCTGCCCTCCATCCTTCTGCTGCTAGGCGGCGTGCAATGGGGCTGGGGCGGCTGGGCAACGGCCATCGGTGCCGGGATCGCCGCCTATGGTGCCATCTATCTCGGCTTCCACGACATCATCGTGCATCAGCGCGTCAAGAACCGCTATGTCGCCCGCTCACCCTATATAAAGCGGATCGTCCAGGCCCACCGCCTGCATCATGTGGTCGAAACCAAGGAAGGCAATGTCAGCTTCGGCTTTCTGGTCGCCCCCCGCCCGGAGGATCTGAAACGCGAACTCGCCCGCCGCAACCGTGCGGGCGTGCGCGCGCCGTCCGCTGCCGACCCGGTCACCTCGGCAGGTCGAGTTCCGCCACGTTGAAGGCGAAGGGCACGGTCTTGTCCTGCGGGCCAACCACCAGATCGACCTTCACCGTCTTGGCCTTGGCGATGACGTCATAGGCATTTTGCGACGGCATGATTTCGATCCCGTCCTTCGCATCGGTCAGCCGACCTTGCCAGCTATGCGTCTTGCCATCTTCGCCCGTCGCGCTGACCGTGCAGGCCGACAGGTCGCACTGGAACGGCGCGCCGACCAGCTTCACGGTCACGGTCTTTTCGCCATTGCTCATCGGCTGCACCAGCAGCACGGCGAAAGTGTCGGGCGCCGTCATCGTCGCGACCGTATTGGCGCTGCCGATATAGGCGACCTTCGCGGCATCGCCGGTCCCGCCCTCATATTTCCATGCCTGGCCGATTTGCTCGCGCTGGCTGGGTTGTTCAGGTTCCTGCGAACAGGCGGCCAGCAATGCCATGGCCGTCATCATCAACGGGATGCGCATAGGCTCTTGTCCTTCCATCTGGTTACGGAAGGACAATGGTCGACGCCCCTTGCGGGTTGCAGCGTTCAGCCGGTGTAGCGACCAGCCGTTTGCCGGATAAGGGCAATCATGTTGGGAATGCCCTGCGTCCGGTTGGAACTCAGCTGATTGCGCAGGTCGAAGGGGGCAAGCGCTTCCTCGATATCCGCCGCGGCGATCGCGGCTGGCGGCTGGTCCTGCACCGTCTGCAGCACCAGAGCGATGATCCCCTTGGTGATCGCGGCATTGCTGTCCGCCAGGAAATGCAGTCGCCCATCGTCCAGCACGGTCGGATAGACCCACACGGCCGCTGAACAGCCGCGCACCAGCGTCGCATCGGTCTTGAGCGCGTCCGGCATCGGCTCAAGCGCGCGGCCAAGGTCGATCAGCAAGCGATAGCGGTCGTCCGCATCGAGAAACTGATATTCTTCTTGGATGTCGGCAAGGTTCGTCATGCCCGCCCCTATAGGGCGAAAAGGACGGCAGGTAAGCCCCCCTCTTGGTCAGGCCGCCACCCAATCCTTGCGCAGCGCCCGCCCGCCCAACGCCATGAACAGCCCGGCAAGCAGATAGAAACCAAGCGCCGCGACGATGGCGTAGCGCAGCGCCTCGATCCCATAAGCCGGGGTCAGCGCGTCGGACAAAGCGCCGACGAACCAGCTGCCAAGTCCCAGCCCCACCAGATTGTTGATCAGCAGGAAACTCGCCGCCGCACTGGCGCGCATATGGGCGGGGACGAGATGCTGCACGGCGGTCAGCACCGGGCCGAGCCAGACATAGACCAACGCCTGCGGCACGAGGAACAGGGCAAAGGCAAAGCCGACGCTGTCGGACAGCACCCCGATGACGAACAACGGCATGCCTACCACATAGCTGATCGCGGGAACCCAGGCATAATAGGCCTTGTCCTTGCCACCCATCGCGTCGCCCAGCCAACCGCCCAGCAACACGCCCGCCACCCCGCCGATCAGCAGCAGCCCACCCAGAAACTGCCCCGCGCCCATCAGGTCGAGGCCAAAGCTGCGCATCAGCAGGCTGGGCAGCCAGAAAGCGACGCCATAGCCGCACATCGAACTGCACGCCGCACCCACCGCCAGGAACCAGAAGCTACGCTTGGCCGCGAGGATGCCGAACACAGCGGACACGGGCGCAGCATCGCTCGCCTGCACTGGCCGGGCGGGCTCGCGCACCACCAGGCGGAAGACAGGCGCGATCAGCAGGCCGAGCAAGCCGACAACGATGAAGGCGGTGCGCCACTCTACGGTTTGGGCGATATAGCCGCCGAGCAGCACGCCGCCCGCCGAGCCCAGCGGAATGCCGAGCGAGTAAATGGACAGCGCCCGCGCCCGCTGATGCGCCGGGAAATAGTCGGAGATCACCGCATAGGATGGCGCGACCCCGCCCGCTTCGCCCACGCCCACGCCGATGCGGCACAGGAATAGCTGCATGAAATTGCCCGCCAGCCCGCATAAAGCCGTAAAGCCGCTCCATACCGCGAGGCTGACGGTAATGACCCAGGTCCGGCTGGTGCGATCGGCCAGCAACGCCAGCGGGATCGCCAGCGTCGAATAGAGCAGCGCAAAGGCGATACCGCCCAGCGCCCCCAATTGCGTATCGCTCAGCCCCAGCTCCGCCTTGATCGGCCCGGCAAGGATGCCAAGGATCTGCCGGTCGAGGAAGTTAAACGTATAGACCAGCAACAGCATCGCCAGCACGACGCCGCGATAGGCGGGGGGAGCAGCGGGGGCGGATCGGTCGGTCATAGGGCTTTACCCATCTCCGTTCAGTTCGAGCTTGTCGAGAACCGTTGCGCAAGGGTTCTCGACAGGCGCGAACCGAACGGAGATAGGGTGAAGATCAGAACTTGACCGTCCCCGTCAAGAACACCTGCCGGGGATTGCCGTAGAAGGCGGTCAGCGTGCCTTCGCGGCCCAGCGTGGGCGTCGGGAAACCGGCGGCATTGTTGATGATGGCGCCCGTCACTGCGTTGGCCGCGACGAAGGTATAGCCCGACGTCTTATATTCCTTGTCCATCAGATTCTTGCCATGCAGGCCCAAAGTCCAGCGATCGTCTGGCGCGGTATAGACGATGCTGGCGTCCCACAGCGCAAAGCCCTTCTGGTCGATATAGGGGTTGGGAATCTCGAACTGATAGGTCTTGCTGCGCCACGACACGCTGCTCGCCAGATAGAGGCTGCCCGCGCCTACCGGGGTCGAATAGCTCATCGTGCCGCTGGCGGTCCATTTGGGCGTATTCTGTACTTCGCGATTGGCCGCCACATCGGTCGGCACGCCGCCGATGTTGGTGATATATTCGCGATATTCCGCGTCGATATAGCCGACAGCAGTCGACAGGTTCAGCCGATCGCCCGGCGTCATCAGATCACGGCCCAGCCGCGCGGTGCTTTCAAACTCCAGCCCCTTGAACCGCGCC
This sequence comes from Sphingobium sp. D43FB, assembly GCF_002312805.1. Taxonomy (GTDB): domain Bacteria; phylum Pseudomonadota; class Alphaproteobacteria; order Sphingomonadales; family Sphingomonadaceae; genus Sphingobium. The sequence goes on from NZ_NMUA01000002.1 coordinate 328,580, forward strand.
TTGCCCGCATTGGACACCACGCCGCAGAAGGAGGGCGTGGCGACGCCGCCGACGCTGACAGTGCAGGCGACCGATCCCGGAATCTGCACATCCTTATAATCGGCATAGAAGCCCGCGACCGCGACATAGAGCGCGCCGTCCAGGAAATTGCCCTTATAGCCGACTTCATAGCTATCGACCTGTTCGGGCGCGAAGCTCAGGAACGACGCGATTTCATCGTCCTGCCGGATGCCGTCGCCATTAAGGTCAGGCGCATTGGTGCCGACGCCGCGCGGATCGAAGCCGCCGCCCTTGAAGCCCTGCGAGAAGCTGGCGTAAATATTATGATCGGGCGTCGGCTTGTAGCTGATCGAGACGCGCGGGGTAAATTTCTTATATTCGCGCTCACCGTTGAAATTGGTGCTGGGCGCGCCGAACGCCACGCCCGCGCCGCCGAACAAGGGCGACCCGCCACCCAGATAATTTTGCCGCAATATGTCGGCCCGGCGCTTGTCCCAGGTGTAGCGGCCACCGGCCGACAGGCTGAGCTGTTCCGTAATGTCGAAGGTAAAGTCACCGAACACGGCATAGGTTTCGGTGTCCACATCGGCCTGCGTATAGGCGGTCAGCCCCGCAACCGTCGTGAACAAGCGCACGTCGAACGCGGTGTCGGCCTTGGCATCGAGATAATAGAAGCCGACCATGCCGTGCAGCGGCCCCTGATCGTAGAGCAGCTGGAATTCTTGGCTCAGTTGCTCGTTGAAGTAGAAGGCGGGCACATCGACATCGACTGCGGGCAGCGCATCGAAATCGATCGGCGAGGCGCTGTCATCCTTGCGCCACGCACTGATCGAGCGCAGCGTGACCGCGTCGCTCAGTTCCGCCGTGATATTCATGGAAAGACCATAGGACTCCACATATTGTTTGGGATCAGTGAGGCCGCCGCGCGTGTCGAACACATCGTCCAGCACCGGCGCGCCCGATAGCTGGCCGGGAATCAGCCGATGGCCACCGCGCGCGCTGCTATTATCCTTGGTATAATCGCCAGTGATCCGCATCAGCACGGGCTGGCCATAACCACCCATTTCAAAGGTAGCGCGGCCCGCCCAGATATCCTTGTTGTAATTTTCATCGCCGGTGGTGAGATTGTCGCCAAAGCCACCACGCGACAGCCGGGCAAAGGCCCCGCCGACACGGATCATGTCGCTCAACGGCGCCGACACGCTGATGATGCCATCGGCCTGGTCATAGCTGCCATAGGTGCCCTTGAGCTTGAGCGAAAATTCCTGCGGCAGCATCTTCGTCACATATTTGACCGCACCACCGATGGTGTTGCGCCCATAGAGCGTGCCCTGCGGCCCGCGCAGCACTTCGATCCGCTCGACATCATAAATGTCGAGAATCGCGCCCTGCGGCCGGTTGAGATAGACATCGTCAAGATAGATGCCCACGCCCTGTTCGAAACCCGACACCGGGTCTTGTTGGCCGACGCCCCGGATGAAGGCGGTCAGCGTCGAATTGGTGCCGCGCGAGGCTTCCAGCGTAGTGTTGGGGGTCATGTTGGCAAGGTCGGTAATGTCGATCGCCCCGCCCCGTTCCAGCGCTTCGCCCGAAAAGGCGCTGACCGCGATCGGCACGCTGACCAGCGTTTCCTCGCGGCGCCGAGCGGTAACGACGATCGCGCCTTCCTCCTCGACGGCCGGGACGGCGGCGTCCTGCGCAAGGGCAGGCATGGCCAGCGCACCGCTCCAGGCAGCGGAGGCAAGGGCGATGGCGCGGATGCTGAAATGGGCCTTCATGGTCGGTCCTCTCCTGAAAATGGGGTGCCCGGTCTGCCGGATCACTTTGCGTTGACCGATTCGATAATGAAAGTTGAACCATCTTTCAACTTCAAATAGAGAGGCGGAGACAAGGCCGGTTCAGTGCGGCAAAAAGAACACAGATTTTCGCAAGGAGTGGACATGGCCGAGGACGCCGCCGCCAAGGACGACAAGACGCCGCGCACCGCCAGGGGTGAGCGAACTCGCCGCGCATTGCTGGCGGCGGCGGCAGCCGAATTTGGCGAAAAGGGCTTTCACGACGGCTCGATCAGCGGCATCACCCGCCGCGCGGGCTGTGCGCTGGGCAGTTTCTACACCTATTTTGATAGCAAGGATGATATCTTCCGCGCGCTCGTCGCCGATATGTCGGGCCAGGTGCGCGATTATGTGTCCCCGCGCATCGCCGACGCCCGCGACGGGATCGACGCCGAGCGGATAGGCCTACTCAGCTTCCTGGAGTTTGCGCGCGAACATAAGGAAATCTATCGCATCATCGACGAAGCGGAGTTCGTCGATCAGGCCGCCTATCGCGCTCATTATGAAAATACCGCGTCCCGCATGACCGCCCGCCTGACCAAGGCGGCGGTACGCGGCGATGTCCGCGCCGATGTCGAGGAAGTCCATGCCTGGGCGATCATGGGCATGAACGTGTTTCTGGGCCTGCGTTTTGGCGTATGGGATGACAGCCGCCCGCCAGAGGAGGTCGCGGCCATCGCCAATGCATTGGTGGAACGGGGCATCGGCACGAAAATCTGACCAGGCCGGATCAACGCCCCGATTCCGAGAGGGAGAGCGGCCCGCTGTTATGCATCCCCATGCTGGACCGCAGCATGTCCGCCCAGTCCGACCCGGCGCACAGACCGATCATGCCGGGTGCATCCCACTTCGCCAGGATAGGGGCGATTTGCGACCGTGCCATGGGGCGCCCGAATAGGAAGCCCTGACCGACATCGCACCCCTTGACCATCAGATGCGCCGCTTGTGCAGCCGTCTCTATGCCTTCGGCGACCGTGGTTATGCCCAGATTTTTCGCAAGGTCGATGACCGCCCCGACAATGGCGGCATCACCCGTTTCTGCGGCATTGAGGCGCGACACGAAAGACCGGTCGATCTTGATCGTGTGAACCGGAAATTGTTGCAGGTGCGTCAGCGACGCATAGCCTGTTCCGAAATCATCCAGGGCAATCGTCACGCCCGCCGCGGCCAACGTCTCCAGGCAATTATGGACCCGATCGGACAATTGCCCCACGAACACGGTTTCCGTGACCTCCAGTTCCAGCAGGCTGGCGGGCAGTCCCAGCTTGTGCATCCGCCCCAGGATGCGATCGACGAAATCACCCCGACGAAAATCGCCCGGTGCGCCGTTGAACGCGATCCGGCCAAAGGCGAGGCCCTGGTCACGCCAGGCGACCATATCGGCCATGATGCAATCGAGCATCCGATCGGTCAGCCGGACCGCCAGATCCGCGTCTTCGAACGCCGCGCGAATTGCGCCGGGCGGCTGCAGCCCCTGCTGTTGATCGTGAATGCGCAGCAAGGCTTCGAAACCCTCCAACGCCCCGGTGCGCAGGTTCACCTTCGGCTGATAAAAGGGGATGATATGGTTGTTGGTCAGGGCCGCCCGCGCCTTGGTCAACATGGCCTTTTCCATGTCTACCGCTTCGCGCATGGCGGGCGTGAAGCCTCGTATCTGACCTGGCCCCTCGCTCTTGGCGGCATAGAGCGCCAGATCCGCGCATTTATGCAGCTCTTCGGCGTCCAACCCATCCCGAAACGCCAGCGCACCACCCGCGCTCAGGCTGACATCGATATGGCGTCCATCATGCAGCAGGGAGCCCGTCAGGCTACCCATGATGGTGTCGACGGTTTCCTGTCGCGCCTGTTCCGGGGTCAATCCCGGCAGGATGATCGCGAACTCGTCCCCACCCAGACGCGCCAAAGTCGCACCGACCGGCAAACGCTTGCTCAGTTTGGCTGCCACGTCATGCAGCACCGCATCGCCCGCATGATGGCCAAGCGTATCGTTGATGGTCTTGAACCGATCGACATCGAGCACAATCAGGCCGACGCACTGCCCCTGTCGGCGCGCCTCCTCTAACGCTTGGTCCAGGCGCTCGGCGAACATCGCGCGATTGGGCAGCCCGGTCAGGGCATCATGCGACGCCGACCATTTGAGCTTGGCCTCATATTGCAACTGCGCGGTGACATCATGCAGCGAACCCAGCAGACGGACCGGCTTGCCATCCTTGTTGCGCACAACATAGCCCCGCGCGACGAGATTGAGATAGCGCCCATCGGCCGCGCGAAATCGGAATTGTTCGACCCATTGGTTGAAATGCGCGTCCTCCAGGCTGGCGAGGTTGTCGACCACGCGCTTTTGATCGTCCGCATGGATATGGTCGACCCACCATGACCGGGACGTGCCCGTGCGGGTTTCGGCATAGCCCAGAACATCGAAAGCGGCCTCGCTCCAATCGATCCGATCCTGTTCAAGTGAGCAGTCCCAGATGATGTCGTTGGTTGCCCGCGACGCCAGCCGATACCGCTCCTCGCTCTCTCTCAGCGCATTTTCCGCTTTGACCTGATCATCGATATCCTCCAGCGTCCCATACCATTTCAGGATGGTGCCATCTTCAGCCCGACGCGGCTGCGCGCGGGCGCGATGCCAGTGATACACGCCACCACGATCGCGCAAACGATAGCGCACATCCACAGCCGAGGCATCTGGCGCGCTAGTCGTTCGGTGCCACAGATCGAGAATTGCGGGGAGATCGGCGGGATGAACAGCGGCCGTCCACCCACTACCCAACGCATCCGCCGTCGGCATGCCGGTCACCGCCTCCCATTTGGGACTGAGTTCGAGGATCGCGCCGACAGCGTCGCTGATCCACGGCATTTGCGGATTGAGGTCGACCGAATAGCGATAATGATCTTCACTCTGCCGAAGCGCGGTGACCACCGCGCTCATCTCGGACCGCGAGATCAAAAGCTTGCTGAACGCCGACTGGCTGGTCGCGAGAGTGCGGACGATAACGGCGGCGATGATGAGGAAAGTGACACCGATCCCAATCAGGTAGACGTCGGACGATGTCAGCAGGCACAAGGTAACCGGCGCCGCACCGAACAGCAGGACAAATCGGCCGGCCACGGGCAAGGATTGCAAGCAATAACAACAGCTGATCGAGCCAACGAACACATAGAGCGCAACCGATGTGATCCGGTCGGTCGCCACTTCATTGAGCAGGAACAACCCCCAAGCCCCGAACGCGGCGCTCAGGACCGCCGACATGACGATGGTCCCGGCAAGATGCCGCCGCATCTTGCTTGGGGAGGGTACGCTCCTCTTGCGCGCCATCCACAGGAAACCCCGGACGACGATAATGACGGACAGGGTAGCCGGAACGCTGAGGCTCAGCCAGACCGGCACATCGCCATAGGTCACCATCGCCAGGCAAAAGACGTTGATGAACATCAAGGCGTACATCAGGGGAATCTGCCCCGTCAGCGCCTTATACTGCTCGTGCAACGCCACCTGCGATTTTTCGGCAATCCGTCTGAACCGAGCAAATACCATATACGCGCACCAAGCTCTCCCTCGCTATATATAGGAGCAACCCGTTAACAAACGCATAGAGCCAGCAATATCGAACGTTCATGCAGGAAGCATGGTCGATGCGCGTGAGCGTCCCGCTATCTGATCATATTTATTGGGGGGAGAGTAAAAATGGTGCCCGGAGACGGAACCCAAGAGATCAAATAAATATTTGATTTCAAATTCTTGATTGCTCGTCAGCTGGAGAGTGATACCGCAAAATATACCACGAGGCGCAAAGGATGAGCCTAGGTCGTCTCTAAGCTTATAATATCATTAAAGAATTTTGCAAGGGGCATCCATTTCTGGCCACGTGTGTCCAAACATCGAGAAATCCTCAGGTTTTGGACCCGGGTTCGGTTCCCATCTGATCAGCTTTGGGGCTCATTTTGGGTAGCTATCGACCCATGCCGGACGCTCAGCGCCCGATTTTGGATCCTCAGCAGCAGACGTTCCGCTTTTCTGACGGCTGTCGACAAAAGGCGGTCGTCCAGATCTGCTGCCGCGAACGTCCGCTCCTGACAAAAGCTGCCTATGAACCGCTCCGATGCAGATCGTCAGGAAAGCGCCCTAATTCGGTCATTCAGCATACCGCCGTCTCGGCCCGAAAGCTGCCATCGCGACATAGCGGCGGGAAGTACGCATTTCGGTGGTTGGCAAACGGCAGTTCACGAGCTTGCGATTGCTGCCCTTTTTTATCGGCAGGATCTCGCAGTTCTGCTTGTGCCAGCTGGTTAGCTTTAAGCTCGTATTGCTTCTGCCTCTTACGATGTGCTGGCAGGCCTCGATCGGATCCTCCAGGTCACCAGTGGTTTCTCGCGCTGGCGGGGTAGCGGCTGGCCCCGACCGTACAGCGTAGGCCCCGCCAACCACCCAAGCCGCCCGACTTCATTCCGCGGTTGGTGGGATATCATGCACTTCGCGCCTTTCCGCACACGACCCGCCCAACCTCAGGCCGCGGCTTCGCTCAGCGCCATATCGCTCCCGACCGAGTAGCTTGCCATGACATTGTCGACGAGGCCGGTCGCCTGTGCCCAGTCATAGGTGCGAAAGCTGTGTCCCTTAGTGACGAAGGTCGCGCCCGCGTAGAACATTTCATACTGGCTATGCCGGCTTGCGAATTCCGACCCGATTGCGTCCCAGGCTAGCTTGAAGAACTTGACCCGCTCCTCGGAACTCGCGGTCGGTGACTGCTGCGTTTTGCCGATGATCCGCGCGATTTCGGGATTTGCGAAATCGCGCGTGCTCGACGGCAGCATGATCAGACCGCCGCCCGCGAGATCGCGCAGCGAATTGATCACCTTGGCGTAGAGCTGCTGGGTGAGGACCTGCGCCGAATAGAGGATCTGGGCGTCAGGGACGTAAAAGCCGTTCACGACCTTGCCCTTGGCCTCCATTCCATAGACCATTCCCTCGACCAGCGTCGCCTCCGCTGCCAGCTGGCCGAGCGTGTCGCGAACCGGCGGCAGCGCGATCGTGCCGTTCACCTCGGCGGTGCGGCGGGCCAGGCCCATCAGGAAGCGCATCTTCACCATCAGGCGCACCTGGCACTGATAGTTCTGCAGAACATGCGCGGGGGTCGCATGGAACTGCTTCATCATCATCGCCGTATCGCCGGCGACGAAGACGCGGTCCCACGGGACCTTCACATCGTCGAAATAGATGACCGCGTCATTCTCGTCGAAGCGGCTCGCCAGCGGATTGTCATAGATGCTAGGGGCGGCCGCCTCGTAGGATTTGCGCGAGAGCAGCTTCAGGCCCGGCGCGTTCATCGGCAGCGCGAGCGAAACCGCATATTTCTCGTCGCCCGGCCCGAGCGGCTGGATGCAGCTCACGAACACCTCGTTCGCCATGATGCCGCTGGTCGCGAGCATCTTGGCGCCGCGCAGCGTGAGCCCGGTCGAATCCTGGTCGACGATGCCGGCAGTCAGATACTCGTCGGCCTGCTCATGCGCCGCCTTCGACCGGTCGGCCTGCGGGTTGATGATGACATAGGTGAGGAAGAGGTCGTTATCGCGGGCATAGCGGAAATAGTCCGCAAGCGCCCCCGCGCGGACCGGATCATAGCTCTCGAAGACGTCGAGGCCCATCATCATGCCCGCGAAGCAGGAGGCGACGTGATCGGGCGAACGGCCCATGAAACCATAATGGGTCTCCGCCCAGGCTTCCATCGCCCGGCGCCGCTCGACGAGCGCTTCGTAACTCGTCGGCAGGTCCCAGGCGCGGCTCACCCGCCGACCGCTGGTCGGGCTCTCGATGGTCATCAGTTCGGCGTTGGCCGCCTGGAAATCGTAGAGGCTGGCGGCAGAGGCCACCGAATTGCGGAAGGCTGGATGCGCGGTGACGTCGCCTGCCTCTTCGCCGCCGATATAGACCATGCGCCCATCGCGCAGCGCGGCCAGATGACTGGATCCGGTTTTCACTTCTTTTTCTCCCTGGAAGACGTCAGGCGGCACGGCCGGCGATGGCGTGATATCCGCCGCGGAAGAAGACGAGCGGTTCGCCTTCCTCGGCAATTTCGAAGCGCAGCACATGACCGACGACGATGAGATGATCGCCGCCCTCATGCACCGCGAAGGGCGCGCATTCGAAGGTGGCAAGGCATGGTCCGATCAGCGGACAACCGGTCTCGCCCAGCACGGGGGCGAGGCCTGCCCATTTCTCGCCGCGTCCGCCGGCGAAGCGGCTCGACAGGTCGCTCTGGTCGTGCCGGAGCACGCTGATGCCGAAGTTCCTGGCGGCGAGCAGCGCCGGCAGGCTCGGTGCGGTGCGGCCGACGCTAAACAGCACCAGTGGCGGATCGAGCGAGACCGCGTTGAACGAGCTCACCGTCATCGCGATCGGATCGCGCCCTTCGGTCTCCGCCGTCACCACCACGACACCTGTCGGGAAGTGGCCCAGCGCGTTGCGAAAGGCGCGCTGGTCGAATGCCAGACCCATGACGATCAGGCCTGCCGGCGACGCTGTTCGGCCTGGAGCCGAAGCAGCGCCAGCGCTTCCTCGGTACCGCCGACCAGCGAGGCGATGATCTGCGCAAAGGCGCGGAACTGGTTCGCGCTCAGCCCGTCGAAGATCGTATCGTTGACCGGGCATTGGGTCGCGGCCAGCTCGTCGAGCAAGCTGCGAGCCTTGCCGGTGACGGTGAGGACGACGCGGCGTCCGTCCTCGTGATGCGGCACCTTGTCCACCAGGCCCGACTTGACCAGCTTGTTGACCTCGATCGTCACGAACGCGCCCGACAGATGCAGATGCTCGCCGACCTTGCTGACGCCGACCTCACCCTGCTGGCCGAGATGCTCGATCGCAATCAGGATCGAATAAGCGGGACCGGAGAGGCCGATCACCTCACCGAGCCGATTGCGGATTTCCTGGAGCCGCGCACTGAAACCGAGCGCGTCATGGACGGCCTGGCGGAACAGATGGTCCTCGCCATCGACCAATAATTCGGCTTTGCTGACTGTCAGTGGCATCGCTGTCTCCCTCTGAGTCGGATAATGACTTTGCGACAAAGCTATGTCAATTAGTTTATGCCGGGTCGAAATAATGAATCTCGAGCAGCAGGCAGCCATTGTTCGACTTGAAGGGACCGTGGAACACGCCCGGCGGGCGGCAGGCATAGGTGGGTGAGAGGAAGGCCTCGCCGCCATCGCCATTCTCGTCATTGCCGACGGTCAGGTCGCCCTCGAGGAGAAACACCTCCTCCCAATAATCATGGACGAACGGCTTGGTGGTGAACACGCCCGGCTGGAAGCGCAGCAGGCGGGTGCGGCTGCCGCGGCGTTGCTCGGGATCGAGGCTGCCGGACAGGATCTTCTCGTCGACTCCACCGCCGGGCTTATAGCCTTCGGGAAGCTGCCAGCCGTCATCGGCCATGTCGATCGGATGGAATTCGCGGTGCTGCTTGGTAACGGCCATGTCAGGCTCCTTTCAGTAGGGATTGCACGCTCGTGGCGACGCTCAGCAGATGGTCGTCACGGCCATGGAGCGCGGCGAGGGTCAGGCCGACGGGCGGTCCGTCGCCGGGGCATGGGATCGAGATCGCACAACCGTCGAGCAGGTTGGCGACGGTCGAGTTGCGCAGCGCCTGCGCATTGGCGGCGTGATAGGCGGCATCGTCGGCTAGCGACGCGATCGTGGGGGCGATGAAGGGCACCGTCGGCCAGAGCAGCGCATCGAGACCCGCGATCTGGGTGGCGATCGCGTCGATGAAAGCGCGGCGCCGCGCCAGCAGCCGGACATAGCCCCCGGCGCTCATCGCCCCGCCGGCGCGGATGCGCGCGACGACCCGCGGATCATATTCACCCGCCCGCCCGGCGGAGAGGAACGCCTCGTGCCAGGCAAAGGCCTCGGCGGCGGGGAAGGTCGCCTCCTGCATCATCGCCGGAATGTCGGCCAGTTCGGCGAGTTCGACGGGCTCGACCAGGCCTCCGCCCGCCTCGATCGCCGAGACCGCGGCGTCCATCGCGCGCACCACCTCGGGCGCCATCCCGTCCCGGACATAGGTCTGCACCAGCCCGAGCCGGATTCGGCGCGGGGGGAGGGTCGTGCGCGGCAGGCCGGGACGATCGCGGATCACGTCGAACACCGCCGCGCAGTCGCCCACCGACCGCGCTATCACGCCGACCGAATCGAGTGTCGTCGACAGCGGCAGGACACCCTCCCGCGTGATGGCGTCGGCGCTGGGCTTGAAGCCGGTCACGCCGCACAGCGCCGCCGGGATCCTGATCGAGCCGCCGGTATCGGTGCCGATCGCAACCGGCGCGATGCCGAGCGCCACCGACACGGCGGCGCCGGACGAAGAGCCGCCGGGGATGCGCTGCTCGTCCGGGAAGGCGGGATTGAGCGGAGTCCCGAAATGCGGGTTGAGGCCGAGGCCGGAGAAGGCGAACTCGGTCATGTTGGTGCGGCCGAGCACGACGAAGCCGGCGCGGCGCAGCCGCTCGACGACGGGGGCGTCCCTGCGCGCTTTCGGCGCATCCGCCAGCAGCGTCGACCCTGCCGTCGTCGCATGGCCCATCAGGTCGAAATTGTCCTTCACCGTCACCGGCACGCCGAGGAAGCGCGCGCGCGAGCGGGCGGCGCGCCGCGCGTCGGCCGCCTCGGCAAAGGCGCGGGCGTCCGAATCGAGCCTCAGCGTGAACACCGACGCGGCATCGGCCGCGTCGGCGCGCAGCAGCGCGGTGTCGATGCTCGATCGGCTCGCTGCGGTGATCATGCTTCGGCGATCGGCAGGACGGTGACCGAATAATGGTGGCGGAGCGCACGGCTGCGGACGGGATCGATCAGCTCGACGCCCATGCCATCGGCGAAGCGGATGCCGCCTTGAACCGGGAGGGTGCCGCAGAACATGACGGTGCCATCCGGTACCACGCCTTCGCGCGCTTCATATTCGGCAAGCAGGTCGTCCGGCCGACGAAGTCCCGAGACCGGGCCTTCCTGGTAGACCTCGCCGGTGCCCGGCAGGGTCGAGCGGAGCCGAAGGTCGTCCCAATGGGCGGAGACTTCCCGCCAGGGCCATATGACGGCCGAGACGGGTTTGCTGCAGACCTGCTTCGAGAGCGTGATGCCCACGGTTTCGAGCTTGCGGTCAGTGTGGTCGGAGCCGACCCCGACATAGAGTTCGCCGCCGTGCTTCCAGAGAACCGCCTCGACTTCGCCCGAACCGTCGCGGCCGACCATCTCGACCGATGGCTCAGTGGTCAGCTGACTGGCGCTGACCCTGTAGAAGATTGGCACGGCGCTCGGCCGCGCGACGCCGAGCGCCGCCAGTTCCTCGATATGCGCTTCGAGCACCGCCGTGTCACGGCCCGTCCATCCGGCGATCACCAGTTTGCGCGGTGTGAAGGCCAGCGGCTCGTTGCCGGCGTCCTGCTGAATGACAAGATTGATCATATCGCTGCTCCCGTTGCTGCAGCTTGGCTATAAGCAGAAAGCTTTTTAAACAAGCTATTTTTATTAGTAGACAAGCTAGGCAAAGTAGATAAGTTACAAAGCAACTTTGGGAGCGACTCGATGGGATTTGCAGTAGAGCGCTGGGGCAACGGGCCTGAACGCATCGTGCTCGTGCATGGCAGCTTGAGCGTGGGAACGGGAGCCTTCTCCGAACAGCGGGCGCTGGCGGACCGTTTCACGGTCGATGTCGTCACTCGCCGCGGCTATGGCGAGACATCGCCGATCGCGCGGGTCGACATCGCTCAGGACGCGCTGGACGTGGTGGAGGTGCTGGGCGATGGCGCGCATCTCGTCGGCACGTCGATGGGCGGGGTCGTATCGATGAACGCCGCCGGGCTTCGTCCCGATCTCGTCCGTTCGCTGACGCTGATCGAGCCGCCGGCCTTCGCCCTGGCAGCCGATCATCCCGATGTGCGGCGCGTCTCGGACGCCATGAAGCGTCATTGGCGCGAGGCCGATGGCATCGGCGATCATGCCTTCGTGACGGGTTTCGTCGCCGCGCTGGAAATGGAAATGGTGCTGCCCGATCCGCTCCCGCCGGCGCTTGCCAACGCGGTGCGCAACCTGATCACCGAGCGTCCCTGGAAGGTCGATGTGCCCATCGGCATCGTTGCCGATGCAGCCTTCCCCAAGCTGGTCGTCACCGGTGGCTGGAGCGGCGCCTTCGATGCGATCTGCCGTCGACTGGCCGACCTGCTCGAGACCGATCTCCATGTGCTGACCGGCGCCGGACACGGCGTCCAGAAGCTCGGCCCCCCCTTTAATTCCCTGCTGGCGCGGCTCGTCGAGCACGCCGCCAGCCCCCTCGACGGAGTTGTGCCATGACCTTCCCCACGGATGACAAGATCGAAATCCAGGAGCTTTGCGCGCGCATCTATCTGGCCATCGATGGCAATGACGCAGCGGGCTTCGCCGCGGGCTTCGCAGCCGACGGCACCTTCGTCGCGCCCTATGGGGAGTTTACCGGGACCGACGCGGTCCGCACCTTCATGGAGCATCATATCGCGGCCGGCAAAGAGGATGGCGTCCGCCATTTCATCACCAATCAGGTCATCGACCCGCAGGCCGACGGCGCGCGCTACCGCTTCTACATCCTCAAGATGAACATCGCGACCGGTCCGGTCGCGATCGCATCCGCCGCCGGCGACGCCATCGTCGTCAAGACCGCCGAAGGTTGGCGCTTCCAGCGCTTCCAGCTGATCATCGATCCGGCGATGTTCGGGTCCGAGAAGCCCGCGCTCGCCAAGGCGGCCTGACGTCAGAGCTCCGCGGGGGGAGCCATAATCAAGCACGGGTGCCGGGCGAGACCAACAAGGTCCGTCGATGACGGCCCGTGTTCAAAAGACAATGGCCACCGGCCATCCAAAAAGGGGGCAAGATGATGTTCGATTTCAGGAAATTTCTCCGTGCGTCGACGATGTTGTCCGCGCTCTGCGCGACACCTGCCTTCGCACAGGCAGAACCGCAGAGCGCCGTAGCCGACAGTGGCGGGCTCGATGATATCGTCGTCACGGCCCGAAAGCGCAAGGAGTCCCTCAACGACGTCCCGCTGTCCGTCAGTGCTGTCACCTCGGTCACGATCGAGCGCGCCGGCATCACCTCGCTCGACCGGTTGAACGCCATCGTACCGAGCTTCAGCCAGGTGCCCGCGCAGGATCCCGGGACCAACATCATCACGATCCGAGGCATCACCCAGGTGCGCTTCGGTGAGCCTCCCGTGGCGCTGGTGGTCGACGGCGTCCAGTCCTCTTCGCCCGATCAGGGCACGCAGGAACTGACCGATATCGAGCGGATCGAAGTCCTCAAGGGGCCACAGGGTTCGACCTATGGCCGCAACGCGATCGGAGGCGCGATCAACATCGTCACCAAGCTGCCGACCAACACGGTGGAGAACGAGCTGTCGGCCGAGATCGGCCAGGGCCTGTTTTACCGGCTGTTCGGGTCGTCCTCCGGGCCGATCATCGACGATGTGCTGCTTTATCGCATCTCGGCGATGTACAAGAACAACGAAGGCCGCATCCGCAACCTCACCCTCGGCCGCAAGGTCGATGATTATGACGCGGTGAGCCTGCGCGGACGGCTGATCTTCAAGCCGAGCGATGTGCTGACCCTCGATCTACGCGGCAGCTACGAGAACCTCGATGGAGGCTCGGCCTATTATTACCCGATCTTTCCAGGGCAGGACCTCAATGCCGTCCACCCCGTAATCGCGAACCGCGACGGTAAGGGGGTGCGGCGCCTGCGCGATGTCTCGCTCAAGGTCGACTATGACTTCGGCGGGGTGACGCTCACTTCGATCAGCGCCTTCGCTTATGCCAAGGCGGCGACGCTGGGGCAGGATCTCGACTTTCTGCCATTCCCGTTGGCGCCCGGTTTTGGCGGCCTCATCCTCGATCAGACCAGGCGCGTGAAGAGCTGGAGCGAGGAGGTCCGCCTGACCTCGCCGTCGGATCAGCCGCTGCGCTGGCTGATCGGCGCCTATTATCTGAAGACCCATCGCGACGCCGCGTCGTCAGCCTTTCTCGATCTGGCGGGGGAGGGGCCGTACCAAGCGGTCCAGCTCAGCTATCTGCCAGAGCGTAGCCGCAACAATGCTTATGCCTTGTTCGGCACCCTGGATTACGACATCTCGCAGGCGTTCAAGCTGTCATTGGGGCTGCGCCAGGACTGGGACGATCGTAAGCAGACCAACCCGGCCACCGGCTCGCGCATCGCCAAGGTCTTCAAGTCGCTGCAGCCCAAGGCGTCGCTCAGCTACTTCTTCGAGCCCGACAAGATGGTCTATGTCTCGGCCGCACGCGGGTTTCGCAGCGGCGGGTTCAACGCTCAGTCGCTGATCTTCCCGCGTCAATATGGCTCGGAGGTCGCCGAGACCTATGAGCTGGGATCGAAGCTGTCGCTGCTTGATCGGCGTGTTCAGCTGAACCTCGCCGCCTTTTACACCGACCAGAAGAACGTCCAGTTCTACCGCTGGGATTCCCAGTCGGCCGCGCAGGGCATCCTGACGATCAACGACGCCTATCATTATGGGATCGAGGGCGATCTGACCGCGCGGATCGGCCGAAACCTTCGCCTGTTCGCCGGGGGCTCGCTGATCGAGTCCAAGATCCAGGACTTCAACGGCACGGCACTGTGGCGGGGCAACAAGCAGCCGCACATCAACGGCTGGAAATATAATCTCGGCGGACAATATGAGGCGCCGCTCGGCTCGGAGGCCCGTGCTATCCTTCGGGCTGACTATTCGGCCTTCGGCGATCTCTACTGGTTCGTCGACAATCTGGCGAAGCAGGATCCCGTGCATCTGGTGAATGCGCGCCTGATCGTCGAGCGTTCGCCGTGGACGCTGACGCTGTCTGCCGAGAACCTGTTTAACAAGCGCTACAACACCGACTATTTCTCGGCCTTCTTCGCAGGTACGCCGACGGATGTGGGGTTCCCAAACAGTCCTCGCCAACTCAATGCGAAGCTGTCGGTCCGCTTTTGAACGGGCAGCGCCCCGACGCCATGGCGGGGCGCTGCACAACTTCCTACAGGTAGCAGATGGAAGTCTGCTCTGTGGCCTCAAGTGTTCAAAGCGGATGAGGTGGATGGCTCCCGCTCACGGCATCTAAGTGCCCAGATGGGTTTGCTGTCATGCGACCCGAGAAGGAGCCACCCGCCATGGAGATTAGCACGATCGGCCTCGATTTGGCCAAAAACGTTTTTCAGGTTCACGGTATCAGCGCGACCGGAGAGGTCGTCATTCGCAAGGCGCTGCGGCGATCGCAGATGTTGCCGTTCTTCGAGAAGCTGCCGCCGTGCCTTGTCGGCGCCGAGGCCTGCGGGACGTCGCATCACTGGGCGCGCGAACTGACGAAGCTGGGCCATGAGGTGCGGCTGATGCCGGCGGCTTACGTGAAGCCTTATGTGAAGCGCGGTAAGAACGATGCCGCCGACGCAGAGGCAATCTGCGAAGCGGTCACACGTCAGACGATGCGGTTCGTGCCCGTCAAGTCGCGCGAGCAGCAGGCAGCGTTGTCGCTGCATCGCGTGCGTAGCCTGCTGATCAAGCAGCGCACGCAGCTGGTCAACATGATGCGCAGCGTGCTCGCCGAGCTGGGCATCGCGATCCCGGTGGGGATCGTGAAGGCACTGCAGATGGCGCGGGAGATCGCCGAGGGTGAGTCCAAGCTCGACCTGCCGACCGAAGCGGTGAACGTCGTCGCCATGCTGGCAGGACAACTGCTCCAGCTTCACGCCCAGTTGCGAAAGCTCGACCTGCGTCTCGCCGCTCTGCAGCGGAGCGACGACAGGGCCCGGCGCCTGGCGACGATCCCTGGTATCGGGCCGATCGGCGCGACCGCGCTTGCCGCGTCAGTGACCGATCCAAGCCAGTTCTCGTCAGGGCGCCAGTTCGCCGCCTGGCTAGGGCTGACCCCGCGGCAGAGTTCGAGTGGCGGCAAGGTATAGCGCGACGATCTGGGTGAGAGGTCAGCGACTATCAGGATGAGAACAGATTGTCGCGGCGGGTTCATGGTGCCGGGTTAGATTGTCGCTGGCAAGGGCGATTCTTCGCTCTGATTGTCGCTGAT
>NZ_NMUA01000296.1 GCF_002312805.1 Sphingobium sp. D43FB
ATCAGCGACAATCAGAGCGAAGAATCGCCCTTGCCAGCGACAATCTAACCCGGCACCATGAACCCGCCGCGACAATCTGTTCTCATCCTGATAGTCGCTGACCTCTCACCCAGATCGTCGCGCTATAAAGGCCCCCAAATCCCGATTTTGCTACTTCAATTGCTAACTCGTCCAAATACCCTCTTAGCTCGACTTTGTACGTTTTTGGTCAGGTCCAGGTCCAGAAGATGCTGTTTTCAGCGATGTGGTCGAGGGCTTGATCGAGGGGCAAGACGCATCCGCCCATATCGTCGATATCTTCCCATTTTCGTC
>NZ_NMUA01000297.1 GCF_002312805.1 Sphingobium sp. D43FB
CGCCCGAGTGGTATCGGTCCACATCGTTGATCTCCGGAAGTTTGTTGCAAAACCCCTGAATCAACGACTGCGGCAAGCGTCAAGCTAACCCGCTGATACCACTCAACTTAGTTTCGGATCGGGCTCTAATTCTACAACATTTTTCGGTTTCCGGACTTCAATCTCATCAACAATCCTATGAAGAAGGTAAGTGTCTGCTTTCCAGCTGCCAAGATGAGGCAAGGCGTCCTGTTCAAGGTTTATACGCTCAAGAACAGCATTTTTTTCAGCTTTGTTTCCCCCATAAAGGCTTTTCAACAGCCAAG
>NZ_NMUA01000298.1 GCF_002312805.1 Sphingobium sp. D43FB
GACGTATCCATGCCAATGCGAATAATCTGGTCCATAGCGGGTCTCCATCGTTGATGTCTAACGGCATAACCTGGCATTATTTGATGCCGTATGGAGGCCGTCCACACCAACAGCGCTTGCACCGGTGGCATCTCGAAATATCAGCCGATCAACGCAAGGCGGCCCTCACCGGCTTGCTCTTACCCACAAGTGGTCGCGTGCGTGATTCGGCCTGCCGCGCGCCCATTGCCTGGCTGGAATCACCCATGATTCATTCTCCGGCACCTTTAGATAGTGAGGTGCCGGGATGGAACATAG
>NZ_NMUA01000299.1 GCF_002312805.1 Sphingobium sp. D43FB
GATGACCGGCGATGCGGGCGAGGACGTCAGCGAGCCAAGCCTGGGGATCGACGTCGTTGAGGCGACAGCTCTGAATGAGTGAAAACATGATGGCGGCGCGCTGACCGCCGCGATCGGAGCCGCAAAATAGCCATGCTTTCCGCCCGAGTGGCACACAGCGCAGCGCCCGTTCCGCTGCGTTGTTCGTGAGGCATACCCTCCCATCGATGAGGAAGCGGGTGAAGGCGTCCCAGCGCCGGAGCATATAGTTGATGGCCTTGGCGAGATCATGGTTACGCGACAGCTTGGCGA
>NZ_NMUA01000300.1 GCF_002312805.1 Sphingobium sp. D43FB
CATCAGCAGCACGCCGTGGGCACCTGGTTCGATAGCGAGCGATATCTCCGCCAGGTGCAGCGACATGGTCTGGGTATTACAGAAGGGCAGGACCAAGCCAGCGCCCTTGCCAAGCTCAGGGCAGATAACGCCGGGCCGAAGGCGGGCGTAGCCCAACATGTAGGCTGATTTGGTCCTCTGATCCTTGGGCGCTGAAGGCCGGGTGCCGCGCCTGGCCCAGCGGCGGGTGATCTTGTTTTTCTGGCCGATACGGGCCTCGTCCTGGAACCATACCTCTATGGGCG
>NZ_NMUA01000301.1 GCF_002312805.1 Sphingobium sp. D43FB
GATGACCGGCGATGCGGGCGAGGACGTCAGCGAGCCAAGCCTGGGGATCGACGTCGTTGAGGCGACAGCTCTGAATGAGTGAAAACATGATGGCGGCGCGCTGACCGCCGCGATCGGAGCCGCAAAACAGCCATGCTTTCCGCCCGAGTGCCATCGCAGGGTCATTCTGCCCATGTCGGGCAGATGGTAGAGTTTCATTATCGCTGGCATCCATATTACGGCGGTCGTTTTCGGCATGAAGGCCGC
This sequence comes from Sphingobium sp. D43FB, assembly GCF_002312805.1. GTDB lineage: Bacteria > Pseudomonadota > Alphaproteobacteria > Sphingomonadales > Sphingomonadaceae > Sphingobium. Next base: position 247 of record NZ_NMUA01000301.1, read on the forward strand.
GAGGACCGGGCCAATGGCGCGATCATCCGG
>NZ_NMUA01000302.1 GCF_002312805.1 Sphingobium sp. D43FB
AACTTGCGACCAGTCGAGCTTTTCGTAAATCCGATCTTATCCGGATCCGCGCGCTTGAAATTGAATTCGGTGGTGTCCTGCAAGATGAGGATCGGACCTTCGGTTGCCTGAATGCGCAAGGCGGATGTGGACTTGTAACGGTTTTGTGCCGGTCACCTGAGCGATTAGAGCTCGCAACAGGAGACCGACGAGATGATCAAGCACACAGAAGAGTTCAAGCAGGAGGCGGTGCGGATTGCACTGACCAGCGGGTTACCCCGCGACAGGGTTGCAT
>NZ_NMUA01000303.1 GCF_002312805.1 Sphingobium sp. D43FB
GCTATGTTCCATCCCGGCACCTCACTATCTAAAGGTGCCGGAGAATGAATCATGGGTGATTCCAGCCAGGCAATGGGCGCGCGGCAGGCCGAATCACGCACGCGACCACTTGTGGGTAAGAGCAAGCTCAATCGGTCGGTTACCTTATGGCGCGGCGATCTGGATGAGAAGTTTCCGTCAATCAGGATGAGAACTGATCGTCGCGGTTTTCAAGTGGTGCCTGCTTTGATTGACGCTGGCAAGCGCTACTCGCAGGTTTGATTGTCGCTGCG
>NZ_NMUA01000304.1 GCF_002312805.1 Sphingobium sp. D43FB
TCGCCAAGCTGTCGCGTAACCATGATCTCGCCAAGGCCATCAACTATATGCTCCGGCGCTGGGACGCCTTCACCCGCTTCCTCATCGATGGGAGGGTATGCCTCACGAACAACGCAGCGGAACGGGCACTGCGCTGTGTGCCAACGACCGATTCATACTACACCTCCTCTTCAAATGTCCGGAAACAGGGACTTTTGGTTTTCCATTTTGATGCGACACGGGCCTCTGTGACGCGGGAACTGGGTCACTTCGTCCTTTTCCAGGTCCG
>NZ_NMUA01000305.1 GCF_002312805.1 Sphingobium sp. D43FB
GATCACGGCGTGGAAGAACTGACGGACATGCTTAGCCAAGCACGTCTCACGACCAAGGCCTGGCACCAATTCCTCGATGACTTTATCGACGATCCCGAGCTCGCCGCGCGCTTCAAGGCCCATAAGCTGCGGTAACAATCGGCTTGCTCTTACCCACAAGTGCCTGCTGGGTGCCTCGAGATTCGAGCTCCCTCAACGAGATCGGCGAGTCGCGTCATTCCTCTCCATATGACGGTCGTGCCGGGTGGTGGGTCAGACGCGC
>NZ_NMUA01000030.1 GCF_002312805.1 Sphingobium sp. D43FB
CAGCGCCGCATTATACGCGCTCCAGTTTGTCGTGCGATACTTTGGTGAGGCTGGCTTGGGCATAGCCGCCCCCTAAAGCACTCGATTCACCTGAGGAATCCCCCAGGCGCAATTTCGCAACAAAGCCGTCTGGATGGCAAAATCGTTACGGGGTGATCGCCATTGCGAAAAACCAGCAATTCCGGGCGTTTTGGTGGGTCAGCGTCGCTCCACCGCCGCGCTGAACATATAGCCTGCGCGTCTTACGGTAACAATTGGGGCAGGTTCATTGCCCCATTGCAGCTTTCGACGCAAACGGCTGACCAGCACGTCGATGCTGCGATCGGACGATGGCGCATCGCGCACACCTGCCAACTCCATCAGTCGCGCGCGCGTGAGCACGATTTGCGGATGATCGAGCAATACGCCGAGCAAGGCGAACTCGGCCGCCGTCAGACCAACAGTTGCGCCCGCCGGATCAGCCAGCGTCCGGCGCGAAAAATCTACGGTCCATCCGTCGAAGAACGCCATGGATTGGCGCGGCAGGCCGATCGCGCGCTCGCCCCGCCCCCGCCGCAGGACGGCACGCAGGCGCGCCGCCAGTTCACGCGCGGAATAGGGTTTGTTGATATAGTCGTCCGCGCCAAGCTCCAATGCGACGACGCGATCGACCTCCGAACTATTGGCACCCACCAGGATCACCGGCACCTCGCTCCGCGCACGCACGTCTCGGCACAAGTCCATGCCATCCGCGCCGCGAAGCGCGGCGTCCAGCACTATGACGCCAACGGGCATGGTAGCCAGCGCCTGAAAATCTGGGCAGCACCACCGCTTGGCACAACTCTAAAGCCGGTTTCCTCCAGATGCGTGCGGACCGCTTGCTGCTGCGCGGCTTCCGTTTCCGTCACCAGAATGAGCGGCGGAGTCATGCCCAACGATCGTGCCATCCACACTTGCCTCGATCGCCGATCATGCGCGTACCTCCAGAAACAGACAGACGCCCGCAATGCGCCCACAACGCACCCGGACTTAGATCGCCTGAATGTCTCTGAAATTTGCCGAACGTTACAAATTATTGCGCAGGCGACACAGCAGCGTCAAACCGACGATAATTCCGGCATTTTCGTCCCAATCTGCGGTGGTGCAGAGGTGGGAAGATGCGCCAGCATGGTGGCGAGCCACAAGGCATCGGTGCCCGCGCGATGGCGTGTGGGGCATCGGCGGTCGGCGATCGCTACGGCCTCACGGACTTGCGCATCGTCGGCATGCCGTTCCGCAACAATCGCAGAAACATGCTCGATCAGGAACGGCGTGGGTCGACCCGCAGCGGTGGCGAGCGTGTCCAGCCATTGTTGATCGATGCGGCTGTCGGCCACCACGCGCCGACCGATCGCGGCATCGCTCAGCAATGCCCATACCGCATCAACATCCAATCCTTTTTGCACGAGCGTCGATCGATCAAGACCGTGCAAGGCCTGCGCCTCCTGCGTCCAGCCCCAGTCTTCCCAATCCTGATGCGGCCGTATCAACCAACTGCACGACCAGCCTTCCACCGCAATACCGACCTCGATCGGGAAGGACCGACCATGGCGCGGGAGGCAGGATGCCTCGAAATCAATGGTCAGGATAGACACGGATGTAGCTCCACTGTGCGCGTGACCCGGTTTATCCCGGCCTGGGTGCCCGCATCGATACATCCCTTTCGCGCTCGACTGTGTCAGAGCGAAGTCAGCTTACGATGGTTCCCGATAAAATTGCGCCGGGCGAGGCTGGCGAGCGACGAACGGATGGGCGTGCCTGGAGGACGCGGGAAAGGCCATCTGCTAATCGGCATGTCCGACTCCACATGCAGGATCACTCATGACCGTCATCGCCGCCTATCTCTATCGCAATGGCCGCCGCGTCAGGCCGGTGACGATCGACGAGCGGATCGACTGCGCGCATGACAAATCCGAATTCGTCTGGATCGGCATGGCTGAACCGACGATCGCAGAAATGGAGACCCTCCGGCGCAGCTATGACCTGCACCCGCTGGCGATCGAAGATGCCATCAAGGCCAATCAATTGCCCAAGGTCGACATTTATGGCGACCAATTGTTCGTCGTGGCACGCACGGCCCATGTCGAAGAGGGCAGCATTTGCTATGGCGAGACCGCGATCTTCGTCGGCCACAGCCATATCATCAGCGTGCGTCATGGATCGGCCCGCGCCCATCGCGCCCTGCGGCAGGAATTGGAAGCCGTGCCGGATCGATTGGCGCAAGGCGTGGACTATGTGCTGCATGCCGTCCTCGATTTCATCGTCGATGGCTATCTGCCGGTCATCGAGGGCGTGGAGGACGAAGTGCTGGCGATGGAGCAACAGACCGTCGATCAGTTCCTGGGGCGGGAAGACATCACCCGGATATTCAATCTGCGCAGGCAGGTGATGCGCTTCCAGCGTATCCTGACGCCCATGCATGAAGTCGCCAACAAGTTCGTCAAACTGGACCTGCCGTGCATCGATGCGGATACGCGACCCTATTTCAGCGACGTGCGCGATCATGTCCGCCGGGTCCAGACCATGGTCGATGATCTGCGCGAGATATTGATGTCCGTGTTCGAATTCAGCAATCTGCTCGAACAGCAGCGGACCGGCGCGATCACTCGGCAACTTGCCGCCTGGGCCGCGATTCTGGCGGTGCCAACCGCGATCGCGGGCATATATGGCATGAATTTCGACAATATGCCCGAACTGCGGACGCGCTACGGCTATTTCGTCGTGTTGGGCGTGATCACAATCATCTGTAGCCTACTCTATGCCCGCTTCCGCAAGCTCAAATGGCTGTAGGTAGATGGTGCACCCGGTAAGAGCGATTTCGAACCCGCTAGGGTTCGCAAGGCCGAACGGCCGCCCGAGCTTATGCGAGGATAGCCAAGCGGGCGGATGCCCGCGCCGGCGCTTGAGGCTAAAAAAGATGGTGCACCCGACGGGATTCGAACCCATGGCCCTTAGATTAGGAATCTAATGCTCTATCCTGCTGAGCTACGGGTGCACGCCTCGGTCGCTCTATTATGCGCGAACGGTGCGGTCAATTCTTCGCTTCGGGCGGGATAACCGGGAAAGGTAACGGCGCGACTTCAACCCCCTCGGCGATGAGCGCCTTAGCCTCCTGCGGCGCGACCTCGCCATGGATGCTGGCGCGGTCCTGCTCGCCATAATGCATGGCGCGGGCCTGTTCGGCAAAGCCGCGCCCGACCCAGGTCGATCCCTCCAGCGCCTTGCTTTGCGCCTTTGCCAGTGCATCGACCAGCGCCCGCATCTTCGCCTCGTCGCCGCCATTGGCGACCACCGGGGTTGTGGCTTCTGGGCGCGGTACCACCGCGCGACTATTGCCCTTGGCCGCAACGGCCGGGGCCATCACTGCTTTCATCACGCGCGCGTCACCACAAAGCGGACACGCAATCAAACCGCGCGCCTGCTGGTCGGCATAGTCGTTGCTGGAGCCGAACCAGGCTTCGAACACATGGCCCTGCCCTTCGCATTTGAGGTCGAACACGATCATGCCAGCGTCACCTGCGTCGGGATCGGGCGGCGGTTGGCAATGGCGGGCACGCGTCCGCGCACGGCCTCGATCCGCGACAGGTCGAGATCGACAAGGGCGAGCCCAGCCGTCTCGCCCATGTCGAGCAGAACATCGCCCCACGGATCGACCACCAGGCTATGGCCATAGGTCGTCCGGCCATCCGCATGATTACCGACCTGCGCCGTCGCGATCAGGAAGCAGCCCGCTTCGATCGCGCGGGCACGCAGCAGCACATGCCAATGCGCCTGTCCCGTCGGCACGGTAAAGGCAGCCGGTGCCAGCAGGATCGTGGCCCCTGCATTGGTAAGCGCGCGATACAGGTCCGGGAAGCGCATGTCATAGCAGATCGAAAAGCCCATCCGGCCCCAGGGCGTATTGGCCGCGACCACTTGTTCCCCCGGTCCATAGACCGACGATTCGCGCCAGCTCTCGCCCGTCGCCAGATCGACATCGAACAGATGGATCTTGTCATAGGTCGCGCGGATCGCGCCTGTATCGTCGATCAGGAAACTGCGATTGGCCCAGCGCCCGTCCGTTCGCTCGTCCTTGAGCGGCAGTGAACCGATATGCACCCACAGCCCTTCGCGCGCCGCCGCCTCGCACACTGCCGCCAATACGCCATCTTCCGCCTGGCAACGCAAGGTCGCCGCCGCGCGTGCCCGGTCCCGATCGAGATAGCCCGCCATTTCGGGCGTGAAGAGCATGTCTGCCCCCTCGCCCTTGGCGCGCGCGATCATCTCCACGATCGCGGCGGCATTGGCGGCGGGGTCGATCCCGCTGGTCATCTGGAACAGCGCGGCGCGCATGTGCATCAGAGGCCGAGCAAGGCGTCGAGCTTGCCCTGTCGGTTGAGCGCCGCCATATCGTCGCTGCCGCCGATATGCGTACCGTCGATGAAGATTTGCGGCACGGTCACCCCGCCATTGCTGCGCGCCAGCATTTCCTCACGCTTGGGGCCGCCCATGCTAATGTCATATTCCTCGAACGCCACGCCCTTGTCGCGGAACAACGCCTTGGCGCGCGCGCAATAGCCGCAAAATGCCTTGGTATAGATTTCGACCTTCGCCATATGCCTGTCATACTCCTTAGCGTCCGAAATTGGGCGCGCACACCGCTTTGTCAATCCGCAGCGTCGCGCGGCAAGGCCCGTGCCCAGCACAATAGACGCACATGACTCGCCCCGCCACGATGCAAAACTCTTGCGCAGGCTCCGGCTGTCGCGCCGCTGGTGTGGACATCGTCGATGAGCAGTATGCGCCGCCCCTTCACCCCATGCCCATCCGCCAGCGCAAAAGCACCGCGCACCGTCTTCGCCCGTGTCGCCGGATTCATGCCCCGCAAGGGCTGGGTCCGACGGGTCCGCAGCAACAGATGTTTTTCCACCCGCAAGCCTGTCAGGCGACCCAGGTGATCGGCGATCAGCGCCGACTGGTTGAACCCCCGCCCCCAAAGCCGCCAGCGATGCAGCGGCACTGGAACGATCAGTGGCGGATCATCGCTACAGTCAGGCACATGCCGCACCATCTGCCGCGCAATCAGCCGCGCCAAGCCGATCCGCCGCCCATATTTGAGCCGCAGCGCGACGGTGCGCGCGACATCGCCATAGGCCAGCACCGCCCGCGCGCTGTCGAAGGGCGGCGGATCGGCGAGACACCGCGCGCACTCCGCCTCCTCCCCCATGTCATGCGGAAAGGGCAGGCCGCAGCGCGCGCAGCAGGGTTCGCCCAGCAATTCCATCCCGCCCCAGCAATCGAGGCAGAAAGCAAAATCCTCCTGCACGATCGCGCCGCAACCTGGACAACGCGGTGGCAGCGCATAATCGACCAGCGGACGGACCGCGCCCTTGAGAAGCGGCAAGACGGACATCATCTGCTTGTTCCCGCTTGCCGCCCGATGCACAAGGCCCGCCATGACCGCCCCTGACATATTCGACCGATCGCGCCGTGCCCAGGGCCGCGACCGCATGATCGCCCGCTTTGCCGATCACGACTTTCTGTATCGCGCCATGCTGGAGGAATTGCTCGACCGGCTGGCCGACGTGCAGCGCGACCTACCCGAAGCGCTGGTGATCGGCTGCCCTGACGACAGCCCGAAGGCGGCGCTGGAAGCGATGGGCAAGCGCGTCGCCTGCATCGATCCCGGCTTCCTCGCCGCGCGCGGGGCAAACGGCGTGCAGGGCGACGAAGATGCCCTGCCCTTTGCCAATGACAGTTTCGACCTCATCATCGCCTGCGGCACGCTGGACAGCGTCAACGACCTGCCCGGTGCGTTGATCCTGATCCGGCGCATCTTGCGACCCGACGGATTGATGCTCGCCGCCTTCACTGGCGCGGGCAGCCTGCCAAGGCTCAAGGCCGCATTGCTGGCGGGCGAGGGCGACCGGCCAGGCCAGCATATCCATCCCCAGATTGATGTCCGCGCGGCCGGCGATTTGCTCAGCAGAGCGGGCTTTGCCATGCCGGTCGCCGATGGCGAGACGCTCGTCGTGCGCTACGGCGACATGCTGCGGCTGATGCGCGACTTGCGCGGCATGGGCGCGGGCAACCGACTGGCAGAGCAGCCACCGCTATTGAACCGCGAAACGCTGGCAAGAGCAGGCGCGCATTTCGCGCAGGCAGCGGACGCTGACGGGCGGACGGCAGAGCAGATGGCGATCGTCTATCTGTCCGGCTGGAAACCCGACGCCAGCCAGGCCGCGCCTGCCAGACGTGGCAGCGCCACTGTGTCGCTGGCCGCCGCGCTCAAGGGCAAAGGCTAAGCTGTCGGCACGCCTATTTCTGGCACGCCACGATCGCCGCGATCACCGCCAGCGTTTCCTGCGGATCGCGCACGCGCACCGTGTCCAGCCCGATCTCCTTGGCCGGGTAATCATTGCCGCCCGGAAAGATGGCGTCGCCGATGAACAGCATCGCGTCGAGCGCGATCCCACTGGCATCGCGCAATTTCTTGAGGCCATAGCCCTTGTCCACACCTTCACGTGTGATGTCGATCGACGTCGCACCACCCATGTTGATCGACAGGCCCGGCAGGCGCTGCCGCAAATCCGCCTGGATGATCCGGCGCTTGGCGAAATCGGGATCCCATCCCTCCTTGGCGTGGATCGGTGCCTGCTGACCCAGTGCGGAGAAAGTGATCTGGCTGCCGCGATCCTCGATCCGCTCGCCCCATGTCTGTTCGGGCGCGAATCCGGTCGCCACCAGCGCCGCGTCGAACGCCGCCAGAATCGCGGTCTTCTGGGCATCGTCGAACAATTCCGCATAAACTGGCGACCAGTCGCCATCGCCATGGGTGTAGAGCTTGGTGCCGGTGGTCGGCATCAGCCATAATCGCGATCGGTCCGCGCGGGCGGGCAAGCGGCTGGCCACCTGCTTTTGAAACTGGGGCCAATCGCCGCCGGAAATCACCGCGACATGCGCCACCGCCAGCAGGTCCGCCAGCGCCTCGCCCATCTCTTCCCCCAAAGGCTGTTTGCTTTCAGCAAGGGTGCCGTCGAGGTCGAAGGCGATCAGGTCTTTCATGGGCGGATGTCCGTAGAGAGAGAATATGTGACCTGCGCCGCTACACCATCATGCCGCCCGCCATCAACCGCGCTAACCATTGACGTGCGCCGCCATATCTCGCACCCACCAGCGCCATGGACTTTTCGCATTCGCCGGACGACTTGTCGGTCATCACACCCTCCAATCGGGCATGCCGCGAAGAGATATTAACCACGGCTGCGTGAGGGCAAAGACCCACCCATTCTGTACGTCACACATGATCTTCAGGAAGCCGAACAGCTGGCAGATCTGATCGTGAAAATGCCCGCGGGCTGCCGCATTTCCCCATTTTACGGTCGACAGTCTGGCGATTGACCGCCATTGCAAAGACGATGCAACCGCCAGAAAATGACCCCTCCAACAGCTTGGCTTTCGTGCCGGATCCGTCCGGCGCGACGGATAATCCGCTGTCGGCCGCCGCGATGGACAAACGCCTGGCGATGCTCGAACATATGATGGCCGATAGCATCAACAGGCTCGATCGGGTGCAGCATCTGGTCGAACTGTTGCTCAACGAAGCCCATGCGCGGCGTCGCGCGGACGGTGCGCCCGCAGATGGGAAGACTCACTGGTCGGATGCGGGCTTTCCTATCATCCCTCGCAACTTGCCAGTGGATTTCGGAACCCTGCGCGACAATGAGGCTGTCAATCCGGACGATTTTCTCGCCAGCGGATGGTATGCCCGTGAGGCTTGGGGCGTGTGGGGCCGTGATTCCGTACAGGCGCTCCGTTTTGCTCTGGAGGAATATCGGGGTGGGTATGCCACCGTGAACCTGGCCCTCCAATGTTTCGTAGCGCCAGGGATCGACCATCATAGTGTCGATATTCTGGCCAACGGCTATTTTCTGGGCAGCCACAAGCTGGGTGCAGCCGCCCAGAGGGTGTCATTGCGGCTACCGCCATCATGCGTCGGCGACGGCAATATCTTGCTGCAAATACAGCATGATGCACCTCAATCCCCTGCCGCAGCCGATGTCAGTGCCGACACCCGCATATTGGGCGTTGGCCTGGTCTCGCTTGATGCTGGCTGATCATATGGGCGGCGGCGGTCAAAGCTCGGCCTCTCGCCCCACCGTACCCGCATCAACATTCATAAGCGGCCATAATGGATGCCACCGTCTTCGCCGTGGCAAGGCGATACAAAAGGTCGCATCCCGATTGCAGAGCCAGACATTTTGCGGCTACTGCTCGGACGGGGCATGGGGACTCACCAGTCCTGAGCTATACGAATAGTTTAATCCGGCGCGGTTCTTCGGCGCGGGGATCTTGAGGGAGCGAAATACGGGCATATGGCCAATCTGATCATCACTGGAGGAGCCGGTTTCATCGGCGCGAATTTCGTCCGTCACTGGCGCAAAGCGTCTCCCGATGACGGGATCGTCGTCCTCGATGCGCTGACCTATGCAGGCAATCCTGCCAACATTACCGATGTGCCCGACGTCGAATTGGTCGTCGGCGACATTTGCGATACCGACCTCGTTTCCCGACTGATGGCCGATCATGATATCGACACGATCGTTCATTTCGCGGCGGAAAGCCATGTCGACCGCTCGATCACTGGCCCTGACGCGTTTGTGACGACCAATGTCATCGGCACGCATAGCCTGCTCAAGGCAGCCAAGGCCGCTTGGCTCGACAAGGGGACGGGTCGCCCCCACCGCTTCCACCATGTTTCGACCGACGAAGTCTATGGCACGTTGGAACTGGACGATCCGGCCTTCAGCGAAACCACTCCCTATGCCCCCAACTCGCCCTATTCGGCGTCAAAGGCGGGATCGGACCATCTGGTTCGGGCCTATCATCACACCTATGGGCTGGAAACGACGACCAGCAATTGTTCGAACAATTATGGTCCCTACCAGTTTCCCGAAAAGCTAATCCCGCTATTCACCATCAACGCCCTGTCGGGTAAGAATCTGCCTATCTATGGCGATGGCATGAATATCCGCGACTGGCTGCATGTCGAAGATCATTGCATCGGCATCGAACTCATTCTGCGCAAGGGCCGGATCGGCGAAACCTATAATGTCGGCGGTGGGCAGGAATTGCCTAATATCGAAGTGATTCGCGAAATCTGCCGCGGTGTGGATGCCGCTTTCGAGCGCAATCCAGGCCTTGCCACCATCTTCCCCGATGCACCCGCCGCGCAGGGTCGCCCGTCGATCGACCTGATGACCTATGTGCAGGACCGCAAGGGCCATGACCGTCGCTATGCCATCGACGAAACCAAAATTCGCAGCGAATTGGGCTACGCTCCATCGCGTGATTTCCCGCAGGGTTTTGCCGATACGCTCAACTGGTTCCTGGATAACCAGGACTGGTGGCGTCCATTGATGAACCGCGCCGCGCTCGGTGCCTGATTAAACCGGAATTTCCTTCGAATACGCCTGAACCAGGCAGAGCCAGTCAGTGACCAAGGACTATTGATGAAACTCAATCTCATCATCCCCGTTTATCGTAACGTCGAACTGGTGAAGGCCTGCTTGGAATCGCTCAGTGCGAATCTAGAGGAAATTAGCGCCTATTCTCCCAAGATTATCGTCATCAACGATTCGCCTGATGATGAAGCGGTCAATACCTATCTGGCGGACCGTCACGCAGCGGGCCTGATCGACCTGTATATCCGGAATCAGGCCAACATCGGTTTCGTCCAGAGCGTCAACAAGGGGCTGGCGATCAGCCGCAAAAATGGTGCCGGCGCGTTGCTGATCAACAGCGACACGATCACCTACAAAAATACCTTGGCCGAATGCGTTGCGGTCATGTTGTCGGATCCGCAGATCGGTTTTGTCTGTCCACGGTCCAACAACGCCGCCATCGCGACATTCCCGCAGACACCCAACAATCTGTCAGGCATCGCGACAACGCCGGAGGTTTGCCGGATCGGTTGGGAATCGGTCTATCACTACCTGCCGCGATATACCTTCGCGCCCACCGCCGTGGGATTCTACATGCTGATCTCACCACAGGTCGTGGCCAATTTCGGCTATCTCGACGAAGAATTCGGAGTCGGTTACGAGGAAGAAAACGACCTTGTCATGCGCGCCGGGAAGGTCGGCTATCGCGCCGTGCTGGCCAACCACGCCTATGCCTATCATGCCGGGTCAGCCTCCTTTTCCTTGCAAGATCTCGACCTTAAAGGCCATCAGCAAGGCAATCTAGCCAAGATAATGGCCCGCCATCCCGAATTTCTGCCGCTGGTTCAGGAATTTGAGCGGTCACCCGAATATCGCGCGATGACCCAGATCAAGAATTTGGTACCCACCGCCGATGGCAAGCTCAAGATCGCACTTCATCTCCTGAATATGGGCTGCCACCATAATGGCACCAATGAACTTATCACGAATTTTTTGCATTGGGCCGATCGGGAAGCTCAGGATGCGTTCGAAATCTACGCCATCTGCAAAAAGTCCGTCGCTCAATTCCATGGCTTCGACAAGTTGCAGAATATCAGCGTTCGCAGCGAGATAGCCCCGGTCTATGCCGCGGCCATCTTCTTTGGTCAGCCCTTCTCCATCGATGATATCAATGTGATGGAACATCTGGCTCCGGTGAATGTCTATGGCATGCTGGACATGATCGCTCTCGACTGCAGCCATTTGCGCGGCGAAAATGACGTTCAGCCACTGTGGTCCCATGTCGCCCGTAATGCGAGCGGCCTCTTCTTCATCAGCCAGTTTTCAGAAGATACGTTCCGTCACCGCTTTGTCCGCAAGGACCGGGCAGCGCGCTATACGGCGCTGTTGCCAACCCAACCTTCTGCCTATGCCAGCCGCTATGCAGGGCTCAAAATGGCGCGTGAGCATGTCCTGGTGATGGGCAACCACTTCGTTCACAAGGCCGTGGATGTTACCGGCCGGACCATTGCGCACGCCATTCCCACTATTTCCGTCGTAGTGCTGGGTAGCGATACCGATGATGTGCCGGACAACCTTACCGAGTTACACGCCGGGGTCGTTCCCGAAGACGAGATGAACGATATTTTCGTGCGTAGCAGCCTGGTCGTGCTACCCTCCTATTATGAGGGGTTCGGTCTATCTCTGATGCATGCCCTCGCCTTGGGCAAGCCGATCGTCGCGCGCGACATTCCGGCAACTCGTGAAATTCTCGCGACTTTTGCCTCGGTGGAGGGTGTATTCCTTTATGTGGACGACCGGGATCTGCCCGACCGTGTCCGCGCTGCCATCGCATTTGGCCATTCCGCTGTCGTGGAACAGGGCGGAAATAACTGGGATCAATGGTCAAAGGGCCTGTTTACATTTGTCACTGGACTGACGTCACGCGCTGACCTGTATGATCGGTTGATGGACCGGATCGAGGACGGGGATATGCTTCGCCAGTTTCTCGCCGACGAAAATAGCGAAAGGCAAGTCGTAGCGCCGCCCGTTACTGCGCACGCGCCAGTAGCGCAGCAACCGCAGGCCTGGCGCAGGCCAAGCGACAAGGCACCGCAGCGCCCTGCCAAGCAGCCACCGGTTACCCCTTCAGGTGTAAACCTAGCACCGGCAGCAACAATCGACGTCGCAGCGCTCTTGGCCCTTGATGGCAAGGCCTTTGTCGAGGCCTTTTATAGGAAGGCACTCGGTCGTCGCGCAGATCCAGCTGGGCTCACCCATCACTTGGCCCTGTTGAGCAGCGGCACGACAAAAACCGACATGCTCCGCTCCATTTTTAACTCCCCTGAATTTGCCGAACGGCGCGCGACAATCCATGTCGTTGGCGGAGAATTGCTTGATCGCCAGCCGAAACGTCGTCGGTGGCTACCGCTGAACCGTTAATGGTCGGGGCAATTTCGACCGCTACCGTTGCTCCTGAAAAAGTCGCCTGAGACCAGCGAGAAGCTCTTGACCGGAGGAAAATCACCGCCTATCTGCGGCCTCCCAAGCGGGGCTTAGCGCCGCTTCTGATGCCCGATCGTCTAAAGGTAAGACAACGGACTCTGACTCCGTTAATCGAGGTTCGAATCCTCGTCGGGCATCCAAATCTCTCTTCCGACTGACAATTACATTCTAGAAGCCGCGCGATGATGCCTCACGCGGCATCGCCGCGCACGATCTTCATCCCGCGCTGACGCCGACGCGGTTGCCGCGGGAGCGCCAGGACTTCCGATGGGTCTTTCTCCAACCGATCGACAGCATTGGCTACCAATAGTTGCAGTCCCTCCTCGCTCAGCAAGCCGCCCCGGATCAGGCAGCGATCGACAAGAACACGGCGGAAGGCGGAGTAAAGTTTCAAGTCGGGCTGACGCGGTGCCGCCCAGAAATCATCCAGGCTGCTTTGATGAACCACTCCGGGCACCTTGTAGACCGCATGGCCCAGCACCACGACAGGCTTTCCGCTGTTGAGCGCCAACGTCCCAACCGTACTATTGACAGTAACGACGCCTAGCGACTTGCTAACCACCTCGGCAATGTCCCAGTCGGGTAGATAAAATACCCGATCCGCTATCCCATAATGTTTTGCAATCCGATGCGTCAGTCGCCGCCAGGCAACCAATCCCGGATCCAGCGGATGCCGTTTCACCAAAAGAAAAACGCCTTCTGGCGCATGCTGTGCGAAGCTCTTGATCACGAAGCGCAACGCGGCGCGCATGTTGCCAAAGGGCGAATGAACCCGGATCTGATAGTCGGAATTGAGCTGGAGCGGCAGCGTGAAATAGGGCTTGTCTTTGACCGCTTCCCAAACGGCCGCCGAACGCTGAATTTCGCTCTGCCGCGTCAGTAGCTTGTAGCACCAGGCAACGGATTCGAGCAGGAAACTGTGCGGACGATGGGTCTGATAATAGGGAAAATAGGGCCGCATCCAGGCCGATGCCATGCCGTTCCGCATGGTGTTGCGCGCGCGCGCTCGAAAAGTCGACGGCACCGGTGGCAAGTCGCCATCATATGGTGACAGTTGTTCGGCCTGATCAAGATACCATTGCGGATCGAGCGGCAGGGTGGAGTTGCCGTTCACCCCATCATCCTGCAAAGTCAGGAAGTCAGGGCGGATATAGCCCTCCTCCATGACATGGACACGCAAGCCCCGCAGCCGCGCCATGCCATGCGCGGACGCATGGTAGGGGCGGCAATCCCCATAGAGGATCAGGTCGGTGACGCCATGATTGACGACGAAATCATCGAAGAATAACGGCCAGTTGCGGAACGTGCCGCGATAGTCCGTGGCGTCCCCAGGCCAGTCGATCTTGTCACCACCATTGATATTGATCCGCAGGGCATAATGCCCTCGCGCCCGAAGGGCATCCGCCAGCATTGCGAAATAGGGGCCGTGAGGCCCTTGCAGAAAGAGAAAGGTCTTGGTTGGCACGTCAGCCATGAAGATACTCAGCCGTCAAAGTCATAAACCGTCGTAACTTTCCCTGCATGGACCGCAACCGGATCAGCCATGTCGTCGGTGGCACAACGCCATTTGCCAGGCGATCCGTCATTACTTCAGGGCCGCAGGGCAACCGGGTTACCGGGTCCAGATACCGTGGATAGAGAATGAGGGCGGCGGCGACAAGTTCGTCCAGCAACAATTGCCGCCCACGCCGGGCAACTGGGGCTGCAAGGTCGCGCGTCAGACCCCAACCTGCGTAGAAAGGCATACCATGAACCGTCACGCGACATCCCCGCATCAGAGCTTCGAACCCGGTCAGCGAAGACAAGACATGGAGCTCATCGACCGCTTGCACCAGAGCCATGAGCGGCGAGCCACGGTCAATCGCATCCGCATATGTCAGCACGGCCGCATCGGCCAGATGTCCTTTGCGATGCCCCGCCTCCACATCGGGGTGGGGGCGATAGATGATCCAGGCATCGGGCTCGGCGCGTCGCACCCGGCCAAGAAAATCGAGATTACCGACGACCCCTGCCCCGCCAAGTTGTACCGACAAGTCATCATCGACCTGCCCGATTGCCAGTACCGTGCGGCGTCCGGTGGGTAAATCAGGCAACCGCCCCGTATCCTGCCCATATTTGGTGACCCCGCTGGCGCATATACGCGCGCGCAGGCGGGCGGCACGCTCGACAAGAGCGGGAGAGAAATCCTGCGTCGCCAACAACGTTTCCAAGTCATTGGCGGCCAGCGCATTATAATAGATGCCGCTGCGGTCCACGACGATCGATCCCGGCGGATGCAGCGCCGCACCCAGCCCGCGTGAGCGCAGGAAGCCATCCTCCACCCGCACGAGTTGCACGCCCTGCGCCTGCGCGTCCGCCACCAGCGTCGATGGCACCCGCGAAGGCCAGATGGCCAGCGCACCGCGCCCATAACGGGCACGACGCAACCCCTGCGCTGCAGACAGGAACGGCGGTGAACGCTGTCCATCCCAAAGAAAATGGCGCATTGCCTCCCGCTTCCAGAAGGCCATGCCACAGGCGACTGCGATCCCTCGATTGCCGTCCAGATGCCGCCGCCAGTCCGCCAACTGCTCTACCGCCTGCGCCGCATCGACAGGCGCGCCACTGAAACAGTCACGGTAGCGGGCCGCGGCAATGCGCCGTTTCAGCGTCGCGCGGAGCATGGCAGGATCGATCCGCACGCCATCCGGGCCAATCACTGGCACATCCAGCAGTCCAGCAATCAGCGCCACTTCATCGTCGGCGCTCGCCTCAATGCTCTGCACTTGCGCGACCTGTGTCCAGGGGTCGTCGACACCGGCCCAGAATGCCCCACCGACGCGCGCATCTCGGATCAGGTCGAGCAAGTCGTCAGCCACCTCGCAATCACACTCGATGGCAGCCTCGCTGATCGCAGCGACCGATGGCGCAATGCCGGGAAACGGGGGCGACCGCAGAAAGGGCGGCAAAGTTAGGGGCCGGCGCGCAGCCCCTGCTGTCATATCCGAAGGCGATAGCGTCACTGTTCATCCATGCGCGGCGGCCAGTCGCAGGTCAAGAAACAGACTCTGTCACTTCTTCCAGAAGACCCGTGATAATGTCGAAATAGTCGCGCCAGGTCGGGGCACGCCACTGTGCAATACGCGCGCGCTGCGCCGCGCGTTCCGGCGAATCCTCAGCGACATAGGCACAGATTATCCGCATCCAGCCTAATCCATCGAGTGGATCGAGATAATCGGGCGCATCACCGCCCACTTCGCGATGGGCGATAATGTCGCTGCAAATGACCGGCACGCCCGCCGCCAGCGCTTCGACGACCGGCATCCCGAACCCCTCGATGAAGGACGGCATCAGCATCGCGCGGGCATGGGCGAGCAAGGCCTGCATCCGGTTGTCGGACACCTCGCCCGCTTCGATCACATGGCCACGCAACACTTCGCCGCGCTCCAGCATGTCGATGACATTTTCGTTTTCCCAGCCGCGCCGACCGATTAGCACCAGCATGGGTGCGTCATCGCCCATCGTCTCGATCAAGCGCCGCCAGATATTGAGCAGCAGCAGATGGTTTTTGCGCGGCTCGATGGTGGAGATATAAACGAAATAGGGGCGATCGGGGACGTCCTCGCGCGGGGCGCCGAATATGTCGGGCGCGTCTGCCCCGAAATGCGCGACGCGGATCGCTCTTCCTTCCAGCCCCCGCCGCATATGCGGGGCCAGCGCGTCGATCGTCGCCTGGCTATTGCCGATGATGCCATGGGCGAAGGCATCGATGGACCGCACGCGCCGCAAATGCTCCTCCGCCCCCTGCGGTCGGGCGAACTCTGGATGGCTGAGCGGGATCACGTCATGCACCAAGGTCACGAACTTCGCGCCTTCCGCGCGCAGGATCGCGCCGACCTGCTTCGGATCATCGAGATGATGCGGGGACACCTGCAGATAGATGCGCGGTCGGGTAGCACGCGGCACTGGGCGCGGCCGGGTGGCGAACATATGGCGGATCGCCGCCGCCTTGCCCTCTGCCGCATCATATAATCCAGGGTTGCGCCATTTGGCGGCGGTCGATGCCAAGAATTGCCGGACTGCGGCGCTGTTCAGCCGCCCATAATAGCCACCCGCCGGATGAACCGCTGCAAAGGACAGGCGATCGGGCATGCGCTCCAGCAATTCGCGCGCATAGACATATTCGACGCGGTCGATGCCGGTGGGTGCTGCATGAAAGGAGCGCGAGAGCAGCCGCGACAGATCGAGGATGATCTCGCTATCGCCCGCGCCGCCGGTCAGATTTGGGCTGGCACGCTTAGACCGCAGCGCGAGCCGCGCACCGGGAGCATTGAAAGGACGCAGCACCATGTCAGCGCGCGCCGATGATCGGGAGCCAGGCCATCAAAGCTGCGCGCGAATCTCGTCGGCAAGCGCGCTGAGTGCGTCCGCATCGGCCATCTGACCCTGCCCATGCGCGGCGAAGCCGACGGCCTGCCCGTCCCAGCGGGGCACGATATGGACGTGCAGGTGAAACACCGTCTGTCCGGCCGGTGCGCCATTGAACTGCGCGATATGCAGGCCGTCGGGCTTCAGCGCGGAGCGGATGGCGCGCGCGACTTTCTGCACCGTCGCCATCACCTGCGCCAGCGCCTCAGGCTCAATCTCCAGGATGTTGCGTGCCTTCGACCATTTGGAAATGACCAGCGCATGCCCCTTCGACTGCGGCTGTATGTCCAGAAAGGCGAGCGTGTCGTCATCCTCATACAGCTTGGTCGCGGGTATTTTCCCCGCGATGATCAGGGCGAATGGATTGCCCGCATCATAGGTGCCATCGAGGCTCATCGGCCGTCCCTTATTGCACGAAATGCGCGGTGGTCTTGGCGGTGATATCCTCGACCGTGACGCCGGGGGCCAGCTCGACCAGCTTGAACGGGCTGTCATGGTCGGGTCGCTGGAACACGCACAGGTCAGTGATGATCATGTCGACGACATTGCGGCCGGTCAGCGGCAGGGTGCATTCGGGAATGAATTTGGGATCGCCATTCTTGGACGTATGCTCCATCACCACGATGATCTTCTTGACGCCAGCGACCAGGTCCATGGCACCGCCCATGCCCTTGATCATCTTGCCGGGGATCATCCAGTTGGCAATGTCGCCATTTTCCGCGACTTCCATCGCGCCCAGCACGGTCAGGTCGATATGCCCGCCGCGGATCATCGCGAAACTGTCAGCGGAGGAGAAATAAGCGGTTTGCGGCAATTCGCTGATGGTCTGCTTGCCCGCGTTGATCAGGTCGGCATCCTCTTCGCCCTCGAACGGGAACGGGCCAATGCCCAACATGCCATTTTCGGACTGGAGCGTCACTTCCACGCCATCAGGGATATGGTTGGCGACCAGCGTCGGAATGCCGATGCCAAGATTGACGTAGAAGCCGTCCTTGAGTTCCTTTGCCGCGCGTGCGGCCATTTCGTCACGAGTCCAGGGCATCTTCACTTCTCCCCATCGGCAGGCAAGTCCCACCTCTTATCCATTGGAAAAATATCGTCAAAGCCGCCTTTGAGGCCGCTGCCATATACCGGGTTGGGCAAAACGAACCAGCCCTTCCCCCATAAGGTTGCGATCGAAGGAGCCTCTGTCGCCGCACGACGCACGGCTACGGGCTGCCCGGCATTGAACAGGTCGGAAAAATCACCGAGCTGATCGCCACCCATGGCAATAACGCAATAGCGCCCAGCAATCGTCGCGCGGCGGCCATCCTTGCCCGATCCCATGGCGTCATCGCCTTTGAGAAACAGCGTCTGGCCATGCACCGCGTCCCCGAGCCCCGCCCCGCGGATCGCCCGCTCTGTGGAGGCGGCATTGACAGACGATCTGTTGGTGTTGAAAATCACGGTCACGCCTGCCGCCCGCAATTGCGCCAGCGCATCCACAGCGCCCGGCACGGGGCTGACTGCGCCAGCGCCGGTGCGCTCCCACGCATCCCACGCCGCTTCGTCATAGCCTTTGCCCGACCGCGCATCATGATATTCGTAGCCGACGTTAAGCAGCACGGTTTCATCGACATCGAACACGGCGGCCAAAGGCTTGTCCCCGCACGGCACGAAGCGCGGCTGGTCGAGCGACGCGCTCGATGCCAGCACGACGGACTGCGCCGGTCGCGCTTTGGCCGTCGCGGTGGCATGGGACGCCAGCACGGCGAATGCCTGCACCGACAGCGCAGCCGCCTCGCCCGACCCGTAGAGATATTGCATCCCGGCGGGCGGATTGGCGGGCGGCGGGGCAATCGGTTGCGGCATGGGCGCACAGGCGGCAACCATCGTCAGCAACGATGCCACAGCTACCGCGCGCAGCGCCACTGCCCTCACGCCGCTTCCCGCTGCCTTACGGTGCGAAATTCGATCTTCTTGTCATAGGGCGCGCCGACGATCATGCGCTTCACATAAATGCCGGGCAGATGAATCGTATCGGGGTCCAGGCTGCCGACCGGCACCACTTCCTCGACTTCGGCAACGCAGATCTTCGCGGCAGTCGCCATCGGCTGGTTGAAGTTACGCGCGGTCTTGCGGAAAATCAGGTTGCCGCTCTCATCGGCTTTCCAGCCCTTGATGATCGCCACGTCGGCGAAGATGCCGCGCTCCAGGATATAATCCTGCCCGTCGAAATTCTTGACTTCCTTGCCCTCGGCCACGGCCGTCCCGACGCCCGTCTTGGTGTAGAAGCCCGGAATGCCAGCGCCCCCTGCGCGGCAACGTTCGGCCAGCGTCCCCTGGGGGCAGAACTCGACCTCCAGCTCGCCCGCCAGATATTGCCGCTCAAACTCTTTGTTTTCGCCGACATAGGAGGAGATCATCTTCTTGACCTGCCGGGTGCGCAACAGCTTGCCCAGCCCCTCGCCGTCGATCCCGGCATTGTTGGACGCGATGGTCAAATCCTTGACGCCCGAATCGCGGATCGCATCGATCAGTCGTTCGGGAATGCCGCACAGGCCAAATCCGCCCGCACATAGCTGCATCCCGTCGAAGAGGAGGCCTTCCAGAGCCGATGCCGCATCAGGGTAGAGCTTGTTCACCATCGCTTATTCTCCTCCTCAACTTGATCCTGCCCATAGGGGACAAGCGGGCCGCCGGTCAATTTACTGCGGTCGCGAAAGCGCGTCAGATCAATCCTGCCAGAGGGCTGGACGGGTCGGCATACATACGCTTGCCCATGCGCCCGGCGCGATAGGCCATACGGCCCGCCTCGACACCGGCCTTCATCGCCGCAGCCATCAGCACCGGGTCTTTCGCCTCGGCGATTGCCGTGTTCATCAGCACCCCGGTACAGCCCAGTTCCATCGCCTGCGCCGCTTCCGACGCGGTGCCGACCCCTGCATCGACCAATACCGGCAGCTTGGTGCCCTCCACGATCAGCCGGATCGTCACTCGGTTCTGGATACCCAGCCCCGACCCGATCGGCGCGCCCAACGGCATGATCGCGACCGCGCCGACATCCTCCAGCCGCTTG
Source organism: Sphingobium sp. D43FB (assembly GCF_002312805.1). GTDB lineage: Bacteria > Pseudomonadota > Alphaproteobacteria > Sphingomonadales > Sphingomonadaceae > Sphingobium. The sequence continues at coordinate 19,390 of NZ_NMUA01000030.1, forward strand.
GCCGCGATCGGATCATCGACGCAATAGACCATTGGCTTGAAGCCTTCCTTGGCCAATATCTCGGTCGCGCGCAGCGTCTCGACCATGTCGGGATAAAGCGTCCGCGCTTCACCCAGCACTTCGAGCTTCACCAGCTCCCAACCGCCCGCCTCCCGCGCCAGGCGCAGCGTGCGGATGGCGTCCTCGCCCGTGAAACAGCCCGCCGTATTGGGCAGATAGGTGATGACCTTGGGGTCGATATAGTCGGTCAGCATCGGCGCCTTGGGATCAGACACATTGACGCGGCGCACGGCGACCGTGACGATTTCTGCCCCCGACGCCGCGACCGCCGCCGCATTCTGCTCGAAACTCTTATATTTGCCGGTGCCGACGATCAGCCGCGATCGGAAGGTCTTGCCCGCGACGCTCCAACTATCGTCGCCCGCTGGAGCGATGTCGCCACCGCCGACGAAATGCACGATTTCCAGCTCATCGCCATCCTCGACCATCACGTCCTGCAATGTCGAGCGCGGCACGACCGCCAGATTGCGCTCCACCGCCACCTTTTCCGGCACGAAGCCCAGTTCGCTTGCCAGCGCCGCCAGCGTCAGCCCTTCGCGCACGCGACGATGCTCGCCATTGATATGGATGGATATGGTGCCGTCGACGCTCACGATATGCGGTCCCGTTCTTGCAAAAAGGAAACGTGCCTCGACTTGGCGCGGCACGAAAGGCTAAGGATTGTGCCGCATATAGGGGCGGCATCGCCCCAGCCGCAACATGCAAGGGGGATCGCCATGGCGGATAGTCGCAAAATCTATGTTCTCAACGGCCCCAATCTCAATCTGCTGGGCACGCGCGAGCCGGAAATCTATGGCTATGACACGCTCGACGACATTGCCGAGCGTATGGAGGATGCGGCGACCCGCGCGCATGTCGTCATCGATTTTCGCCAATCGAACCATGAAGGCCATTTGATCGACTGGCTGCAGGAAGCCCATGGCGAAGGCGCGCATGCGGTTATCATCAATCCGGGCGGCCTGACCCACACCTCCGTCGCCCTGCATGATGCGATCAAGGCGATCAGCGTGCCGGTGATCGAAATTCACCTGTCCAACCCCCATGCCCGCGAGCCTTTTCGCCATAAAAGCTATGTCAGCATGGCGGCGAAGGGGACGATCGCGGGCTTCGGGCCGCTCTCCTATATGCTCGCGCTCGAAGCGGCGCTGGAACTATAGCATCGGCGGATACGGCGTTGCGCTCGATCGGCCGGACGTTACAAAGTTGCGCTTTGCCGCAAACCGGCATAGGCGCTGGCCGCAACAGATACGTTAGAATGGCAAACAAGGGTCAACCATGAACGACAAGCAAGACAAGGGCGCGATGCAGGTGGACGTTACCCTGGTGCGCGAACTGGCCGCGCTGCTGGACGACACCAACCTGACCGAAATCGAGGTCGAAGACGGCGATCGCAAGATCCGCGTCGCGCGCAAGGCCGGGGCCATGGCCCCCGTCTATGCCGCGCCGCCCGCAGCCCCCGTCGCAGCGGCACCGGTTGCCGCGCCCGTGGCAGCCGCTGAACCCGCCATGCCCGCCGGCACGCTGGTCCGCTCGCCGATCGTCGGCACCGCCTATCTGTCGGCCGAACCCGGCGCCGCGCCCTTCGCCCGCATTGGATCGCAGGTTGCTGCGGGTGAAACCGTGCTGATCGTCGAAGCCATGAAGGTCATGAACGCGATTCCCGCGCCGGTATCGGGCACGGTAAAGGCCGTATTCGTCGACAATGGCCAGCCGGTCGAGTTCGACCAGCCGCTCATCGTGATCGAATAAGGCCGCTATACCCCATGGCCATTGAAAAGCTGCTCATCGCCAATCGCGGCGAAATCGCGCTCCGCATCCATCGCGCCTGCCATGAAATGGGCATCAAGACGGTCGCGGTCCATTCCACCGCCGACGCCGACGCCATGCATGTGCGCCTCGCCGACGAGGCGATCTGCATCGGGCCGCCCGCGGCGCGCGACAGCTATCTGAACGTCGCGGCGATCATCTCTGCCGCCGAAATCTCCGGCGCGGACGCGATCCATCCGGGCTATGGCTTCCTGAGCGAAAACGCCAAATTCGCCGAGATCGTCGAAGCGCATGGCATCGCCTTCGTCGGCCCGAAGCCCGAACATATCCGCACCATGGGCGACAAGATCGAGGCGAAGCGCACCGCTGGCGCGCTCGGCCTGCCGCTCGTCCCCGGTTCTGATGGCGCGATCAGCGACCTGGAAGAAGCGAAGGCGATCGCGGAGAAGGCCGGCTATCCGGTCATCATCAAGGCCGCGTCCGGCGGCGGCGGTCGCGGCATGAAGGTCTGCACCTCGCCCGACGATCTGGAAACGCTGATGCAGCAGGCCGGGTCGGAAGCGAAGGCCGCGTTCGGCGACGCGACCGTCTATCTCGAAAAATATCTGGGCAACCCCCGCCATATCGAAATCCAGGTGTTCGGTGACGGTAAGGGCAATGCCATCCATCTGGGCGAGCGCGACTGTTCGCTCCAGCGCCGCCACCAGAAGGTGTTGGAAGAAGCCCCCTCCCCGGTGCTGGGCCAAGCCGATCGCGAGCGTATCGGCGGCATATGTGCCAAGGCGATGGCCGACATGGCCTATCGCGGCGCGGGCACGATCGAATTTCTGTGGGAAGATGGGGAATTCTACTTCATCGAAATGAACACCCGGCTGCAGGTCGAACATCCCGTCACCGAGATGATCACCGGCGTCGACCTGGTGCGCGAACAGATCCGCATAGCCGAGGGTCGGCCACTGTCGGTTGCGCAGGAAGATATCGTGTTTTCGGGCCATGCGATCGAATGCCGCATCAACGCCGAAGACCCCCGCACCTTCGCCCCCTCGCCCGGCACCGTGACCAGCTATCACGTCCCCGGCGGCATGCACGTCCGCGTCGATAGCGGTCTGTATCAAGGCTATAAGGTGCCGCCTTATTACGACTCCATGATCGGCAAGCTGATCGTCTATGGCCGCACCCGCGAGGGCGCGATCATGCGCCTCAAACGCGCGCTGGAGGAATATGTGATCGAGGGGATGAAGACCACCATTCCGTTGCATCAGGCGCTGCTGCGCGATCCTGAGTTCCTCAACGGCGACTATACGATCAAGTGGCTGGAGGAATGGCTGGCCCGCGACGGCCAGCCATGAAGGCCAGCATCTGGCATAACCCCCGCTGTTCGAAATCGCGCCAGGCGCTTGCGATCCTGCAAGCGACGCCGGGCGTGGAGGTCGAGATCGTCGACTATCTCAAGACCCCTCCGAGCCGTGCCGAACTCGAAGCGCTGTTCGCCAAGGCTGGCGTCACCCCCGCGCAGGCGCTGCGCAAGGGAGAGGCCGTGGTGAAGGAGATCGGCCTCAATACGGACAGCGATTCGGACATACTTCATGCAATGATATCGCACCCGATCCTGATCGAGCGACCGATCGTGATCACGGAAAAGGGCGCGGTCATTGCCCGGCCGCCCGAAAAGGCGCGTGACGTTCTGTGACGCTGGAGCGAAGGGCAGGCGACGTGCCTGCCCTCCGCCTTCTCAAAAGCGATATTGCAGCGTCAGCGTGACATTGCGTGGCTCGCCGAAAGCATGTTGGTTGTAAAAGCCTATCTGCGAATAATAATGTTTGTCGAACAGATTTTCGACATTGACCTGAGCCGACAGGCCAGGCTTGAACTCATATCGGCCCATCAGGTTAACCAGCGCATAGGGTTTGACCTCTAGCCGTTCCGCTACTCCCGTCACCGGATTGACCGCGTCGGTATAGCTCAACCCTTCCCAATTGACCCCACCGCCTATTGTGAGGCTGTTCAGCTTATAGGTGGTGAATAGGCGCAACAACTTCTGCGCATACAGCGTGTTGATGCGCGCGCCGTTCGCATCCTTGGCGCGAAACTGGGTGTAGTTGCCGCTGACCGACCATCCGGGCAGCACTTCGCCATTCGCCTCGACTTCGAATCCGGTGCTTCTGGCGCCCTTGATCGCCCGATAGGCTTGCTCATTTTCCGTACCCGGCACCGGAATGTCGCCGTCCAGCACGCCGAAATTATCCTGCTCGATGCGGAAGACCGACAGCGCTGTGTTCAGCCGCCCGCCAAAGAAGCTGCTCTTGAGCCCGGCCTCATAGGTGCTGCCCGATAGCGGATCGAGGAACTGGCCGTTGCGGTTCCGTATCTGCTGCGGCTGGAAAATGTCGGTATAGCTGACATAGAGCGTATGGCCCGGTGCGATATCGTACAGCAGCCCGGCATAGGGCGTGAACTTGTCGCGGATGCCGTAATCGATTGCCATGCCATAATAGCCGCCGGTGCGATCCCAGCTGTTCAGTCGCCCGCCCAATATGAGCTTGAGCGAATCCGCCAGGTTGACCCGCGTCGACGCGAAATAGCCCCATTGCTTGGTGGCGAGGTCCACCTGATGGCTGCGCGCCCCCCAGGTCGGTTCGGCATAGCTGCCATCCCAGGTCAGGAAATTGCCCGGCGTTGCGACATTGCTGCGCGCATAGCCGAAAAAGTCCATATCCTGCTTGGCATAACTTGCCCCGACCATCAATTCATGGTCGCGACCGAACAGCGCGTAGCTGCCATTCAGCCGGATGCCGACATCGAACTGGTTGCGCCGCGCGTCAAAGCGACTGGGCGAGGCCGTCATGCCAAGACCCGTATCTTTGTCCGGCTGCCCCGACAGGAACAGCAATCGCATGTCGCTGCTGTTCTGCGTATAATTGCCATAAACGCGCAATTGCCACCGTTCGCCGAGTTGCTGCGTCGCATCGGCAAAATAGGTGGCATTTTTCGCCGGCCATGTCGTCCAGTCCGCACCGATACTTTGGGACCGGTTCCAATCCGTGCGCGAACCATCGGAAAACCAGGTCGGCAAGCCGCCCCATTGGGTGCCGCTGGCATCATGATCCTGATAGCTGGCGCCGAAGCGCAGATGGGTGTCCACCGTGACATCGGCGTCGATCACGCCGTATAGGACGAGTTTCTTGTTGTGCAGGCGGTCAATGAAACTGTCGCCTTCCTCATATTTGGCCACGACCCGGCCGCGCACGGCGCCATCGGCGGTGATGGGCGCACTGATATCGCCCATGACGAAAATATTGTCCCAGCGGCTTGCCGAAGCGGTCAACGTTCCGGTCAGATGGTCGCTGTCGGCATGTTTGCGCACCAGGTTGACTGAAGCCGAGGGATTGCCGACGCCGGTCAGCAGCCCCGTGGCCCCACGCACGATCTCGACCTGCTCATAGATGATGACGTCCAGATTGGATTCGCCCGCGCTGAAGCCCTGGTCCCATTGCACAGGGATGCCGTCGATCTGATAGATATTGATGTCGAAGCCGCGCGCCGAAAAGCCGTTGCGCGAACTGTCCAGCGCCTTGACCGAAACGCCCGCCGCATTGTTCATCACATCGCTCAGCGTTCGGATCGCCTGATCCTCCATACGCTGCGCCGTCATCACCGTGACGGACTGGGGCGTTTCCTGAATGGTCAGGCCCAGTCCCGTCGCTGACCCCAGTTTCTCATTGGTGGTGTAGGAACCCGTGACGATGATCTGGTCTGCTTCCGTCGCATCGGTCGGCGCAGAGGTCTGCGCCTGTGCGGGCGCGACGAGCAACAGCGCAAGCGGCGATGCCGTGATGGACAAAAGAATGACGTGCGACTTTGGCATGGCGATGCCCCCCGATGATCTGCTTATAATGATATTGCGAATGATTCGCGGTCGCCATATGCGTTTCTGCGTCCACACTGTCAATCGGCATGGTTTGCGTCACCGTCACCGTCGCGTAACATGAGGATGATTGAGCGCTTGCTTTGGCGGACGGAAGCCGTAGCTTCACGCCTCATGGCAAAGGAACCGGCATTGGCGACCATCGCGGTCTACAGTCTCAAGGGTGGCGTGGGCAAAACCACATTCGCGATCAACCTCGCCTGGGCATCGGCCAGCATATCGAAGCGGCGCACCCTATTGTGGGATCTCGACCCGCAGGCGGCGTCCAGCTGGCTTGTGTCCACCGACAGCAAGAGTCGCGATGCCGCGCAGGCGATCTTCAGCAAGGATGTCGAGGTCAGGAAACTGATCCAGCCTTCGACCGTGCCGGGGCTGGACCTGATCGCGGCGGACACGTCGCTGCGCAGCCTCGATCATCTTTTCCGGGAGATGGACAAGAAGAAGCGATTGTCCAAGCTGATCGAGAGCTTAGGCAAGGATTATGACCGCATCATTCTCGATTGCCCGCCGGGCCTCACTGAAACCAGCGAGCAGGTGTTGCGCGCCGCCGACCTGATCGTCATTCCGGTCATCCCCTCCCCCTTGTCGCAGCGGGCCATGGGCGAGGTCGCACGCTATCTGGTCGAACGCGGCGGGGCGCATGCGCCTATCCTGCCGGTTTATTCGATGGTCGATCGCCGCCGCAGCCTGCATCGTAAGGCGCTGGACGAACATCCTGGTTGGCCCGCCATCCCGATGGCCAGTATGATCGAGCAGATGACGGTGCGCCGCAAGCCGCTGGGAAGCTTCGCGCCCAATTCGCCCCCGGCCAAGGATTTTGCCGCGCTCTGGACTACCGTCGAACGGTTGCTGCGGGGCGGTTGATCAGGCGATCAGCCGTTCGGGCGCCGCCAGAAACAGAGCGCCTGCGTCGTCGGCGGACATGGGCCGTCCGAAATAGAAGCCCTGTACCTTCTTGCAGCCCAGCGCCAATACCATCGCCAGTTCCGCCTCTGTCTCCACGCCTTCCGCCGTCGTCGCCATCCCCAGACTATCGGCCAGTGTAACGACGGCGCGAATGATGGCCAGGCTTTCCGCCACATCCTTGGACGCGCCGACCACGAAACTGCGGTCGATCTTGATCGTGGTGAAGCGCGTGCGGCTGAGATAGCCAAGCGAGCTGTAGCCAGTGCCGAAATCGTCGAGCGAGAGCTGGATACCCAGCCCAAGCAACTGATCCAGCACGCGCAAAGCACCCGCATCTTCGTTCATGAACACGCTTTCGGTGACTTCCAGTTCCAGCCGCCGTGCGTCCAGGCCACTCTGCGCCAAGGCGGACACGACGGTCGCGACGAAGCTCGGATGGCTCAACTGTTCGGCCGATACATTGACCGCGATCCGCACGTCATCGGGCCAGTTCAGCGCCTCGGTACAGGCCGTGCGCAACACCCACTCGCCGATCGGTGCGATCAACCGCGCTTCTTCGGCCACCGGCACGAATTTGGCGGGCGAGATCGGCCCCAGTTCAGGATGCGTCCAGCGGGCTAGCGCTTCGAAGCCGACCACCCGGCCGCTATCTGCCTGCACCACCGGCTGATAGAGAACGTGCATCTGGTCCTTTTCCAACGCCGCGCGCAGCGCCAGTTCCAGCAGACGGCGTTCCTCGGCCTTGGCATGGAGTTGTGGCTCATAGGCGTAATGGACCCCGCCGCCGTCATCCTTGGCGCGATACAATGCCAGGTCCGCGCTGCGGATAAGCGCTTCGGAATCACGGCCATCGACCGGCGACAGCGCTGATCCGATCGACGCGCCGATATAGAGGATATGGCCATCGATTTGATATGAGGCCGACAATATGGCGATGATGCTGTCTGCCAATTGGGCGATCGCATGATTGTCCAGAGCGGACGGCACGACCACGGCAAATTCATCGCCGCCGATCCGTCCGCAAAATTCCTGCCCACGACAGGCCTTGCTCAAACGGCGCGCGACCTCGCTCAGCAATTTGTCGCCAATCTGATGGCCTAGGGTATCGTTGACCGACTTGAACCGGTCGAGATCGACCATCAGGAAAGCGCAGCCGGGGCGGCGCGCGCCTGCGGCGGTCACCGCTTGGTCCAGCACTTCGCGCAGATGGCTGCGGTTGGGCAGACCGGTCAGCGGATCGAAACGCGCCAGTTGCGCAATCTTGTCCGCCGATTCGCGCTGTACCGTCACATCCGATGCGACGCCACGGAAGCCAAGGAATGCGCCATTATCGTCATAGCGGGGCGAGGCCGACAATTCCCACCAGCGTGTCTTGCCTGCCACCTCGACCGGCAGCACGAGGTTGGAAAAGCTTTCGCGCCGCTTGAGATGATCGGCCAGGCTGTGCAGTCCGGCGGCGAAGCGTCCGCTTCCCCAGGCGCTGCCCGCCAATATCTGAACCAGCGGCACGCCCTCCAACTGTTCGGGCGGCAATCCCAGCGTCTCGGCAAAACGCTTGGATGCGCCGTTGATGCGGCGCATCGTGTCGGTCTGCCACAGCCAATCCGAGCCACCTTCTTCATATTCGCGCAGCAGCAGGCTGACCACTTCGGATTTTTCCGCCAGTTGCGCGGTGCTGCTATGCTGGTGCGCGAATGTGCGCGCATAGATGAAGCAGCCAGCGAGCAGCGAGAGCGCATAGCTGGTCGCGAGCGCGTGCAGCGGCAGTTGCAGGCCATCGCCGAACATGGCGAACAGGCCGCCGATGCAGGGTAGCAGAAACGCCGTAGCCGCCAGCGGCGTGGCGGCATAGCTGATCGCGCTGCAGACCATGATGCAACTGACCAGCGTCCACAGCGCGACCAGTTCCTCCGTTTCCCCGGCATGGGCCACGATCATCATGCATCCCGCCCAGGACAGGCCCAGCGCCAAGCCCCCCATCCCATGGCGACGCAAATCCCGTGCAGTCAGGCCGACATTGGCTGAAAGGCGACGATTGCGGTCGAGCCATAGTCCCAACATTATCGTGCCGATCAGCGCCACGCTCCACCCGGCCAGCAAGATCGGCGAACAGCAATGGGCGAAAACGGCCCAGACGAAAATCAGGCCCAGCAGGTTCATCACATGGCGCAGCAGGGCGACGCTGTCGGCGGCGCGGAACTGCGCCTCCAGCACGCGATATTGCGCGTCGTCGGCGATTGTGCCCAGACCCGTCATCGCCCGGAGACTTATCCGCTCCCGGCCATCCGCGTCGCGTTGCTGATGATCCCTCTTGCCCACCGTGCCGCGATAACGGCTATGGGTTATGATTTGGTAACCTCGATCCGACTTTGTCAGGCGGCGATGTCGTAGGGGCGGATTTCGCCGGTCAGATAGAGGTTGCGCGCTTTCGACCGGCTCAATTTGCCTGAACTGGTGCGCGGCAGGGTGCGCGGCGGCACCAGTTCGACGACGCAGTTCATGCCGGTGATGGCGCGCACGCGCTCGCGGATCTGATCGCGCAGGCGCGAGCGTTCCTCATTGTCGGAGGTGCGGCAATGGACCAGAACGGCGGGCGCTTCCTCGCCGCCCGGCGTGGTGATGGCGAAGGCGGCGATGTCGCCCTGTTTGAAGCCGGGCAATTGTTCGACCGCCCATTCGATATCCTGCGGCCAGTGATTCTTGCCGTTGATGATGATCATGTCCTTGGCGCGGCCGACGATGTAGAGATAGCCGTCGCTGAGATACCCCATGTCGCCGGTGTCGAGCCAGACGCGGCCAGAGGCATCGGAGGCCATGCAGGCGTCGGTCGCGGCCTGATCGCGGAAATAGCCGACCATCAGGCTTGGCCCCGTGGTCCACACCTTGCCGATCTGACGCTCGCGCAGCGGGCCGCCATCTTCGTCGCGGATTTCCACGACCATGTCCTTGGCAGGCTTGCCGCAATTGACGATCGAACGGAAGCGTTGCGGCCGTCCTTCGGTCGCGTCACCGCCAGACAGGTCGGTTTCCTCGACCAGTTCGACGATGATCCCCTCGCCCGGCGGCATGATGGTGACGGCCAGCGTCGCTTCGGCGAGGCCATAGCTTGGCAGGAAGGCGCTGGGCGAAAAGCCCGCATCGGCAAAGGCATCGACGAAGCTCTGCATCACATCGGGACGGATCATGTCCGCGCCATTGCCCGCCAGCCGCCAGCGCGACAGGTCGAAACGATCCTGCGCCTTGGTCTGGCTCGACATGCGGCGGGCGCAAATGTCGTAGCCGAAGGTCGGCGAATAGCTGATCGAGGTGCCTTCGTTGCGGCTGATAAGGTCGAGCCAGGCGAGTGGACGGCGGGCGAAATCCTCGGTCTTCATATAATCGGTCGACACCTGATTGGCGACGACGGACAGGAAGCAGCCGACCAAGCCCATGTCATGATACCAGGGCAGCCAGCTGATGCAGCGGTCGCTGTCCTGCACCTGCATCCCGTGGCTGTGCGCCGACAGGTTGGACAGCAGGGCATGATGCGTCACCGCGACGCCATGGGGGAAGCGGGTCGATCCGCTGCTATATTGCAGATAGGCGATCTCGTCACTGCGCGCTTGCGGCAAGGCGCAGGGCACGGCGTCGCGGGCGATAAAATCCTCGAACGCGATGCTTTCGACCGCCTTTTGCCGACCCGATTCCCCGGCCATGTCGGCCAGTTCGCGGGGAAAGAGGAACAACATGGGATCGCAACTGGTCAGCTGGACATTGAGCTGATCGATATAGCTTTCCTTGCCGCCGAAGCTGGTCGGCAGCGGCAGCGGCACGGGCCAGGCCCCGGCATAGACGATGCCGAAGAAAAGCTGCGCGAAGTCGGCACCCGTTTCCGCAACCAGCGCGACGCGGTCGGCGGGCTTGACGCCATGAGCGATCAGGCGATGGGCGCAGGCAATGGCATCGGCACGCAATGCGCTGAACGGATAAGGCCGCGCCAGATTGCCGCGCGCATCATGGAAATTCAGGCCCCGCTTGCCGCGCGCCGCATAGTCCAGCGCCTCGCCCAGCGTCTCGAAGTCCGAGAAGCGGCGCGGCAGGTCATCGGTGGTCGGCGTTGGTGCCATCATCTCTTGCGAACCCGTCATATTGGCGTGACCATATGGTCTAAAAATCGTGAAAGCGCGGCCGCTATCATCTTTGACTGCGACATGCACCGGATATTGCACTCCAACATCCACTCATAGCGGACCAGGAACGGTAAAATTCCGGCCCGACTGTGGCATAAACATGGCGCATGGCCCATGAAAGCGAATATGTCCGGCAAACGCCTCCCTCCGCCGCTCGATGAGGCGACGATGCGCGACATGGCGCTGCGCCATGTCGCCCGCTTTGCGACCAGCCGGGGCAAGCTGCTCAGCTATTTGAAGCGCAAGATCAAGGAGCGCGGCTGGGGCGGCGAGCAGCCTGCCGACCCGGACGGGCTGGCCGACCGCTTTGTGGACCTGGGCTATATCGATGATGCGGGCTATGCGGTGATGAAGAGCGGGGCGCTGGCCCGGCGCGGCTATGGCGCGCGGCGGATCGACCAGGATCTGCGCGCGGCCGGGATCGGCGAGGAAGACCGGGTGCAAGCGGACGCACAGATCGCGGCCGAAGCCTGGGCGGCGGCGGACCGCTTTGCCCGGCGCAAGCGGGTCGGCCCCTATGCGACCGCGCCGCTCGACCCCAAGCAGCGCGAGAAAGCGATCGCCGCCTTTTTGCGCGCAGGCCATGATTATGCCGTGGCACGCCGCTGGGTGGACGCCGCGCCGGGGGTGGCGTTGGCGCAGGAGGAGGAATAGCGGGCCTGGGGCACGGCAGGGTCACAGGGCGCAAGTTCACACCGTCGCTGGCGTGATTTTGCGCGGGAAAATGGGGTGTAAAGGCGCGGAAAGTGCCGACGAAGCCCTGGTAACGCGCCTGTTGGGTCACAATGAGGTGCCTGTAGGGTCATAGGGACGCGCCACCTGCGCGTCGGCGACGCGACTGCGGGGTCGTGGGGGCGGGAGGCTATCGCGCACGGCGCGGGCGGATCGGCGGCGGGATCGGGCTTCATCGACAAGGATAGATCAGATGAAATCCTATTTTGGAAGAGGGTTTTGGCGTGGGATGGATGGGCACGCGCGATCTATTCCGTCATCCCCGTGAACGGCAGGGCTACGTGGGGAGCCATCTCCGCAGCGTCGTGCGTGGGGTGAGCGCAGGAAATGGGTTCCCGCGTTGGCTTGCGGCCGCCCTTCGGGTCGCGGGAATGACGAAGAGGGGTGGATTGCGGAATGTCTGGTATCAAGGCCGAACCATGCCAAAGCCGACATCAACAATGCATGTTTCAATATGGCTGTAGCACTTGTCGAGCTACCGGACGGCGTGTCGTCAGTGATCGTTATGCCCAATGTCCTCGCCAGACTGCCATGCCTCAGGGTCGCCTGTATTATGTGGACTTTGTGGCCGCATGTTCCAAAGAACAACGGCGATGACAACGCCCCCAAAGCCCACAGCTATCATTTCCCCAACATCCATTCCGACTTTCCTCCGGACTATTTATCGGGCGCTTCATAGACCCGATTGGCAAGCGCGTCGAAAGTCTGCTGCCAATTGAACATGAATAAGCGGCTTATGGCGTATTCTGGTCGATACACGCCGGACAGCTACCCTATTCCGTTTCCAACCCCAGCAATCGCCTAGCCTCCTTTTCGGCGTCTTCGACCGACCCATATACGCCCGACACAGGTTCGATGTCGTTGTATAGAAGAGCATCATAGGCGGTCGTCCAGCGGCGGTCTTCACCATCGCCTAGGCCCGCTGATCGTTGGACCTCTGGCGTCCAATGCCAGTGCTGGTAAAGGCACAGAAGGCCATCCTTCCGCCTTACGATGGCGACCCGCCCATATTGGTCTGCGGAAAGCAGCACTTTAACTTCCTGAATGTCCATGTTCGGGATGCTCGCATACCCCGCCTGAGGCCCACAAGTGGTCGTTAGCAGCCTGTCCTTTTTTCTCCGCCTTTGCTGCTGTGTCCGTCGGACGCATTAAAAACCGGCCGTAATTTTCCCACGTCATGCCAGCGAAGGTTGGAGAGGGAAAAACAGGCAGCATCTACTTCTCCGACGCCACCTTCTCCGCCGCCGTCATCACGCGCAGCACATTTTCGCCCGCCAGCTTCGCGATATCCTCGTCGCTCCAGCCGCGCCGCATCAGTTCGGACAGCAACGCCGGATAGGTCTCGACCCCACCCAACCCCTGCGGCAACGCACCCACACCATCGAAATCGCTGCCGATGCCGACATGGTCGACACCCGCCACCTTGACGATATGATCGATATGGTCGGCGACCTGCGCGATCGTGGTGACGGGTTCGGGATGCGCCTTTTCCCAGTCGGCCAGCGCCTGCGCCGCGCCCTTGGGGTCGCCGATATGCACGCCGCCAAAGGGTGGGGCGTTGTTACGGGTGATTTCCGCGCTGCGATCCGCGCCCCAGATGCGCCGCGCTTCGGAGACATATTGGGCGGCGAAATTGACCATCACCACCCCGCCATTGGCCGCGACCTGGCGCAGCACCGTGTCCGACACGTTGCGCGGCGTGTCGCACAGCGCGCGGGCGTTGGAGTGGGAGAAGATCACCGGCGCTTGCGTGACGCGCAGCGCGTCGAGCATCGCCGCTTCGCTGACATGGCTCAGGTCCACCAACATGCCCAGCCGATTGAGTTCGCGCACCACCTCTTCGCCGAACGGGGTCAGGCCGTCATGCTGCGGATTGTCGGTGGCGCTGTCGGCCCAGGCGATGGTGCGGCTATGGGTGAGCGTCAGATAGGCCGCGCCAAGCTGGCGATAGGCGCGCAGCACCGCGAGGCTGCCGTCGATCTGGCCACCGCCCTCGACCCCGTTCAGCGAACCGATCCGCCCCGCCTTGTGCGCCGCGCGCAGCTCCGCTGCCGTACGGACCAAGGTGATATGCCGGGGATAGCGCGCGGCCAGACTATGGACCATGCCGATCTGGTCGAGCGTATCCTTGACCTGCTGCACCTGCGGCAGGTCCGCCGACACCCAGACCGACCAGAACTGCCCGCCGACCCCACCCGCGCGCAGCCGATCGAGATCGGTATGATAGGTCGCCGGATCGAGCCGGGTCAGGTCCATCGTCCAGCGTGCGTCCTTCGCCTTTTCCGCCAGCGCTTCGGGCCAGTCATTATGCCCGTCGATCAGCGGGGTCGCCTTCAAGATACGGGCGATGCGCGCCGCATGAGGATCGGGCGCGGCGTGGAGCGGCAGCGGGGCGAGCAGCAGCGACAGGGCCATCAGGCGAAGGGGGTTCATGGCGTCTGAGCCTATGGTGGCATCCCCCCACGTCAATGGCTAAAAATCGCCCGCGCCGCCCAAAGCGCTTTCGCCCGGTGCCGAATATGCGCCATAAGACGGGCAATGATGATCGATCCCGCGATATTGCTCCAGGCCTATTCGATCGGCGTCTTTCCCATGGCGGACGATCGCGATGCCGCCGAAGTCTATTGGGTCGAACCCAAGCAGCGCGCGATATTGCCGCTCGACGGCTTCCATCTGTCCCGCTCGCTCGCCAAGGCCATCCGCCGCGATCCGTTCCGCGTCACCGCCAATCGCGCTTTCCCCGACCTGTTGGCGCTCTGCGCGCAGCCCGCGCCGGATCGGCCATCGACCTGGATCAACCACGAGATCGAGAGCGCCTATCGCCACCTCCATGCCATCGGCTACGCCCATTCGGTGGAGGTGTGGGAGGGGGAGCAACTGGTCGGCGGCCTCTATGGCGTGGCGCTGGGCCGCGCCTTTTTCGGCGAATCGATGGTGTCGCGGCGCACCGATGCGTCGAAAGTGGCGCTTGCCTGGCTGGTGGCGCGGCTACGCTATGGCGGCTTCACCCTGCTCGACTGCCAGTTCATGACCGACCATCTTCATTCGATGGGTGCGGTCGAAATCAGCCAGCGCGACTATCTTCAGTTGCTGGGTGCGGCCGTGGGCGATGCGGCGCTGGGCGCAGGCGTAGGCGCACTGGGTTCAGGTTCGGGGGCCGCCGCCGAACTGGCATTCGCGCCGCTCGCCGGGCGCGCCGATGCCGGTTCGCCCTTCGCACCCAACGTCACCGTGTCGGGGCCACTTTCGGGCCATGCCATCGTGCAGCTTCTGACCCAGATGTCATAGATCGGGTGCTGGACGACATTGCGGTCGGGCCGGTCGCGGAACAGCCAGCCGGAAAAATTGCGCCGCCACTTGCCATCGGCGCTGCTACGCACGTCGAGCTGCACGAACACGCCCGTGTCCTGCACATTTTCCCAAGGCGCGCTGGTTTCGCAGGCCTGCAGGCGCACGATCGCGTCGCCCACCCGCACCGCTTCGCCCGGCTTGAGCGTCAGGTCGCGGGTCAGCCCGTTGCGTTTGTTGAGCAGGCCGACGACGGCGCTACGTTCGGCCATCGGCGTGCCGGGCAGGCTGTCCTTGTCGGCGGAGCGGATCGCGGTGCCCTGCACCTTGACCGGGCCGGTCTGGTTGGCGACCGGCACCTCGCCATCGCTACAGGCGGCAAGCGCGAGCAGCGACGCGCCGATCAGGATCGACGGGGCAATGCCCGCCGCACGCCCGATCATGATGCGTCGGGGCTCCACGCCTCATAGTCGCCGGTCGCCTTCTGGCGCAGGCCGCCCTTTTCCATCGCGCCGGACGGGCGATAGGCATTCACTGTGCCGGTGGCGTTGGGGGTATATTCGCGTTCCCAGATGCGCGGCGGCGGCAGGAAACTTTCGGGCGCACCCTCAATCGAATGATGCAGCCAGCCATGCCATTCGGCTGGCACCCGGCTGGCGTCGTTGGCGCCATTATAGATGACCCAGCGCCGCGTCAGGCCATTGGGGTCGACCCCGCCCTGATAATAGACATTGCCCTGATGATCCTCGCCCACTTTGCTGCCCTTGCGAGCGGTGAAGAGCGAAGTGCCGATGGTCGCGCCATCCCACCAGGTGAAGATCTTGCCGAGGATTCCCATGGCCCAAGCGCTTAGCCGCTGGAGCGGGGCGTTGGCAAGGCGGATATGCGAGAATCGAGAGGCGGATCGGGATGCCCTGCGGCGGATCGGTTCCCCCCATCTCCGTTCGTTTCGAGCGAAGTCGAGAAACGCAGGGCACAGCGCGAGAGGCTTCTCGACTATGCTCGAAGCGAACGGTTGGTGGCTATGCGTCTTTTACCGAGAGGCGGACGGGCAGAAATTGCGCTCGGTCGTCACCTTGCCCCCCGACACCGCGCACCCACCCCACGCAACCCGGTCGCCTTCCTTGATGCCGAGCGCCGCAGCGCGCCCGCCCGCCAGTTCCAGCACCGCCGCCACCGGCACACCCGCCGACACCGGCACGCGCGAATAGGGTTCGGTATCGGCCTGCAGGAAGGCGATCGTCCCGTCGGTGCGGATGAAGATCATGTCGAGCGGGATCAGCGTATCCTTCATCCAGAAACTCGCCGTGCGCGGCGGGTCCATCGGAAACAACATGCCGCTATTGGGGCCAAGTTCCTTGCGGAACATCAACCCCTTCTCCTGCGCCTCCGGCGTATCCGCAACCTCCACATCGAACCGATGCACGCCCTTGGCCGAACGAATGACGACCGGCAGCAGCGCAGGCACGGCCTGCGCCTGCGCACCATTGTCGGGCGCGGCTTGCGGGCTGGAACAGGCGGCGAGCAGGCCAAGGGCGAGAATTGCGGCAAATCGGATCATGGCGATGTGCCTAAAGCGATTCGGCAAAGATGGGGAGGGGCATTGACCGCGCCGACCGCCTTTTTTGGCAGGCCCCCAAAACGAAAATTCCTTCTCCCCACCGGGGAGAAGGATAGGAAGCCTTACCGAACGCAATGAGGATAGGCGGGAGAGAGCAGAGTGCTCGCCTCAATGTACGAAGCGGGCTACCACGTCGCGGTAGGAGCGGCTGACTTTGACTTGGGCGCCGGATTCCAGCACCAGGAAACATTCGCCATTGGTGTGCGGCTTGACCTGCTTCACCTGGCTCAAGTTGACGATGGTGGAGCGGTGGACGCGCTGGAAGTTGCGGGGGTCGAGGCGCTTTTCCAGATCCTTCATCGTTTCGCGCAGGATCAGGCTGTTGTCGGCGGTGTAGATGCACATATAGTCGCCCGCCGCATCGATGCGTTCGATCGAATCGACATCGACCCGGAAAATCTGGCCGCGATCCTTGATATTGATGAGCTTTTCGAAGCGGTTGGAGGCTGGCCCTTCTTCATCGCCCGCGGCGAAATCGGTCATCGCCTGGGGCGCGACTTCGGCCAGCACTTCGCGCAGTTTTTCCGCTTCCTGCACCTGGCGCTTGTCGGACAGGCGCAGCCGCACGCGGTCGAGCGCATCGGCCAGGCGGCCTTCCTCGACCGGCTTCATCAGATAGTCGATCGCCTGCGCTTCGAACGCGCGGATGGCATGGTCGCTATAGGCGGTGACGAAGATGAATAGCGGTGGTTCGACTTCCATCATCCCCTGCACGACGGAAAATCCATCGAAGCCAGGCATTTGAATGTCGAGGAACACGAGGTCGGGCTTGTGCGTCTTGATCGCACGGATGGCTTCGCGGCCATTGGTGCAGGTTTCGATGATGTCGACATCCTCATGCGCTTGCAGACGCAGGGCAAGGCCCTGGATGGCCAGGCTTTCGTCATCGACGAGGATAGTTCTGATGGTCATGCGGCCACTTTCGGTTTGTCTTCCATGTTCAGCGGAATTTCGATGATGACCGAAAATCCGCTTGGGCTGGAACGTGTTTCAAAGCGCTGTCGTTCCCCGAAAGCCTGAATTAACCGGTCCCGGATGTTCGGCAGGCCCACGCCCATGCCCTCGCTGACCATCATGTGCGGCTTCATTCCACCTTCGTTCAATCCCGGACCGGTGTCCGATACGACGATCCGCACATTTTCACCGGCAGGCTGCGCGCTGACCGAGATTTCCGCCCCCTCCTCCTTGGGCGTGACCGCATATTTGATCGCATTTTCGACGAGCGGCTGCAGCAGCAGCGATGGCAGCCGCGCATGGCCGACCGCCGGATCGATGATGAAGACCGGCCGCAACCGCTCCTCGAAGCGCATCTTCTCAATCTCCAGATAGAGTTTGAGCGTCTCGATCTCCTGTTCGATCGTCACCTGCGCGGTCGGTTCGTTGACGAGCGTGTAGCGCAGGAAGGAGGACAGGCGCGAGAGCATCGCATTGGCGCGATCGGTCTGTTTGAGCAGCACCAGCGTCGAGATGGAATTGAGCGTGTTGAACAGGAAATGCGGGTTGAGCTGATAGCGCAGCATCGCCAGCTGCGCGTTGGCGGCCTGCGCCTCCAGCCGCAACAGCTGGTCGGCCTGTTCCTCCACCGTCAGATAGAAGTTGATCGCATAATAAAGCGCCGACCAGGCCCCGATCAGCGTGACCGACAGGTAGAAAGCGCCCAGGAACAGTTGCACCCCGGCCGTCTCGCTGCCCTTATTCTGGGTCGAAAAGACCCAGGCGTCGATGAACGCGACCAGCCCGGCGGCGATCAGCACGGCGAGGATGGATACGCCCCAGGTGATGATCGGCCGCTGTTTGAGCAAAAAGCGGAACATCACCGCGATCAGCAGCGTGACCGAATAGCCGGTCGCGGTGGAGATCATCACCGGCACCAGGCTGGAGAAGGACTGGCCATTGGCGATCGTGGACGAGCCGCGCAGCAGGAAGGCACCAGCCCATCCCAGTGATTGCAGGTTCCAGAAAGCGCGGTTCTTGTCAGCGAAAAAGGGCTGAGGCTGGATACGGGGTACGGACATCGCGCGGGAGACTAGGCGATTTCCGCGCGGGGGTGAAGCCGGGTTCAGGCTGCGGCTGCCGGTTCTTCCGCCATCGGCGTGATTTCATCCGGGCACAGCCACACCAGATCGGCGAAGCTGAGCGGCCGTCCGTCATGCGCGTGGATGGCGATGGGACGGATCGGCTGGCCATCGCGCTTGTCGGCCAGCACCTGGCACGACATGGTGCCGCATCCCCACCGTTCGCCCCATTGGCGCAGCGCGATCATCGCCGGCACAAGATCCTCGCCCTTTTGCGTCAGGCGATATTCGACCTTGCGCCGGTCGCACTGCATCGGCTGGCGCAGCATGATGCCATTTTCCACCAGCCGCGACAGGCGGTTGGCCAGGATGTTGCGGGCGATGCCCAGCGTCGATTGAAATTCCTCGAAATGGCGGATGCCCGACAAGGCGCCACGCAGGATCAGGAAGGACCAACGTTCGCCCATCATCTCCAGCGCGCTGGGCAGCGCGCATTGTTCCAGATCCTGGGCGAGATTATGTTTCATCGTCATAGCATATAGCGCAAAGCCACAGGCGTTGCAAAAGTGCAGCCTTATTCAGGCAAATGGGATTTTTTTGTTGCGTAACAAGGCACTTCCCACACAATCGGGAAACGATGTTACGCCAGTATGAACTTGTCGAACGAGTAAAGCGCTACGATCCCGATGCGGACGAAGCGATGATCAACCGCGCCTATGTGTTTTCGGTGCAGAAACATGGGAGCCAGAAACGCGCGAGCGGCGACCCCTATTTCAGCCATCCGATTGAAGTCGCGGGGATATTGACCGACTTCCATCTCGATGATCAGACCATCGTCACTGCCCTGCTGCACGACACGATCGAAGACACGCTGGTCACCTATGAAGAGATAGAGGCCGCGTTCGGCAAGGATGTCGCGCGCATGGTCGACGGCGTGACCAAGCTGTCGAAGATCGAAGCCATGTCCGAAAATGAACGGGCGGCGGAAAATCTGCGCAAATTCCTGCTCGCCATGTCCGACGATATCCGCGTGCTGCTGGTCAAGCTCGCCGACCGGCTGCACAATATGCGCACGCTGCATTTCATCAAGAATGAAACCAAGCGTCGCCGCATCGCCAAGGAGACGATGGACATCTATGCGCCGCTCGCCGAGCGGATCGGCATGTATGATTTCATGCGCGAGATGCAGCTCCTGTCGTTCCGCGAGCTGGAACCGGACGCCTATGACAGCATCACCAAGCGGCTGGAGCAGCTGAAGGAAGGCGGCCATGACAAGGTCGACCGCATCGGCGCGGAACTGCAATTGCTGCTGGGCAGCCGCGACCTGCCCGTCACCGTGTC
Organism: Sphingobium sp. D43FB; assembly: GCF_002312805.1. GTDB lineage: Bacteria > Pseudomonadota > Alphaproteobacteria > Sphingomonadales > Sphingomonadaceae > Sphingobium. The sequence continues at coordinate 39,214 of NZ_NMUA01000030.1, forward strand.
GGGGCGCGAGAAGCATCCCTATTCGATCTGGCGCAAGATGCAGGAGCGCCACATCAGCTTCGAGCAGCTGACCGACGTCATGGCGTTTCGCGTCATCACCGACAGCCCGGAAGATTGCTATCGCGCGCTGGGCGTCATCCACCAGACCTACAAAATGGTGCCCGGCCGCTTCAAGGATTATATCTCCACGCCCAAGCGCAACGGCTATCGGTCGATCCACACCACGGTCATCCATCAGGACAATGCCCGGATCGAGGTACAGATCCGCAGCCGCGACATGCATAATCATGCCGAACTCGGCCTGGCGGCGCACTGGGCCTATAAGCAGAAGGGCGACGCCACCGACCAGCAGGCCGCGTGGCTGCGCGACCTGGTCGAAATTCTGGAGCAGAGCCAGGATGCCGACGAACTGCTCGAACATACGCGCATGGCGATGTATCAGGATCGCATCTTCGCCTTCTCGCCCAAGGGCGAGCTGCATCAATTGCCCAAGGGATCGACCCCGGTCGACTTCGCCTATGCCGTGCATACTTCGCTCGGCAACCAGACGGTGGGGGCGAAGGTCAATGGCCGGGTCGTGCCGCTGCGCACCTCTCTCGAAAATGGCGATCAGGTCGAAATCCTCAAATCGGGCGGGCAGGAGCCGCAGCCCGGCTGGCTGACCTTCGCCATCACCGGCAAGGCGCGCGCGGCGATCCGTCGCTATATCCGCCAGAAGCAGCGCGGCGAGGAAATCAAGCTGGGCGAGAAGCTCTATGACGAGATTCTCGGCCGCTTTTCGCCTGACCTTGCCAAGGAATTGGGGGACAAGGCGCTGGCCGGGGCGCTGAAACGCTTGAAGCTGGAGGATCGCGCCGCGTTGATGGTGGCGATCGCCACGCATCGCCTGCTCGATTCCGAAGTCATGGAAGCGCTCGTCCCCGGCTCCACCAGCGCCGTCGGCATGGAGGAAACCCACCCCCGCCAGCATGCGCCGGTGTCGATCCGCGGCCTGACGCCGGGCATCGCCTATAATCTGGGCGATTGCTGCCATCCGGTGCCGGGCGACCGCATCGTCGGCGTCCGCCGCACCGGCGAGCCGATCGAGGTCCACACCATCGACTGCCGCGCGCTCGAAGCCGGGCAGGATGACGACTGGATTGACCTTAGCTGGGACAGCAAGTCCAAGGGCGGCACCGCCCGCCTCTCCGTCATCGTCAAGAACCAGCCCGGCGCGCTCGCCGCCGTTGCCAATGTGTTCGGCGCGACCAAAGCGAACATCCTCAACCTGCAACTGGTCAACCGCGAAGGCCCGTTCCACACCGACGTCATCGACCTGGAAGTCGCCGACGCGCAGCATCTGATGCGGATCTTGTCGGCGCTCCGCGCGATCGACGTGGTGGTGCAGGCGGACAGGGTTTAGGAGGCTCCCCAAACACCTCTCCCGCCTTCGCGGGAGAGGGAGGGGCCCGCGCCGCAGGCGTGGGAGGGTGAGGGTCTGTCTAACGCTGCAAGAAAGACCCTCACCGACTGCCGCGAAGGCGGGAGAGGGTGAAGTTAGGCCGCCACGCCACCCCACTTTCCACGTGACAAAGCACGCCTCTTCCGCTAACGGCCCGGCAGCGAACCCTTCGGGGTTCACCGTCCGAGACAGTTGGTGAAGGGAATATGCCCTTCTTAATGTCCAGCCTAGACGGGGAAAAGTTCTTTACCGAACGGGCCATGCGCCCGATTCGGGTCTGCCTGTTCCACTCAAACGGATGCGGGCCAGTCGATCTCTCCCCTTCGGACTTAGTGCCCCGTGGCTTACACCACGGGTTTTAAGCGTTCGCCGGATTGCCGGCGGACAGAAAGTGGAGAATGGCATGGATCGTAATCAGAAAGCTGAGGTCGTTTCCGCGCTGAACGCAGAGCTGGCAGAAGTTGGCGTGGTCGTCGTGACCCGCAACCTTGGCATGACCGTCGCCCAGTCGACGGTTTTGCGCCAGAAGATGCGGGAAGCGGGCGCGACCTACAAGGTTACGAAGAACCGCCTCGCTCGTATCGCCCTTGATGGCACCGACTATGCCGGCCTCAGCGACATGCTGACCGGTCCTGTCGGCCTTGCCACCTCGGCCGATCCGGTTGCAGCCGCCAAGGTTGCAGTCGAATTCGCAAAGACCAACGACAAGATCGAAATCGTTGGCGGCGCGATGGGCGGAATGCTGCTCGATGCAGAGGGCGTCAAGGCGCTCGCATCGATGCCGTCGCTGGACGAACTGCGTGCAAAGATTATCGGCCTCATCCAGGCGCCGGCAACCAAGCTCGCTACCGTCATCCAGACACCGGCTTCGCAGCTCGCGCGGGTCTTCAACGCCTATGCGGAGAAGGACGCAGCCTAAGGGCTGCCCCCGACCCCTTTTCGTTTGACTCATTATCTGACGGGGCAAACGGCCCCAAAGTAAGGAAATATTGCACATGGCAGACATCAACGCACTGGTCGAACAGCTTTCGGCCCTCACCGTCCTCGAAGCCGCCGACCTGTCGAAGGCTCTGGAAGAAAAGTGGGGCGTTAGCGCCGCTGCTGCCGTCGCCGTCGCTGGCCCGGCCGCTGCCGCTGCCCCGGCTGCTGAAGAGCAGACCGAATTCGACGTCATCTTGACCGGCGACGGTGGCAAGAAGATCAACGTCATCAAGGAAGTCCGCGCCATCACCGGCCTGGGCCTGACCGAAGCCAAGACGCTGGTCGAATCGGCTCCCAAGGCCGTCAAGGAAGGCGTCAACAAGGACGAGGCCGAGAAGGTCAAGAAGCAGCTTGAAGAAGCCGGCGCGACCGTCGAACTCAAGTAATCGGTGCGCCCCGCTTCCTGCGGGGCACAACGTTCCGGTTTTGGCCGGACGATATCGGGCGGCTCCTCATGGGGCCGCCCTTTTTTGTGGGGTCAGGGGTGGGTGGCGGCGTTTGGCACGAGAAAGTCGGATTGCCATCGAGCGCCGTAGCCCCCGACCTTCGGTTGGTCGAGGATGGGCTTGCTCCAGGGTTCTGCGGCGTACCGGGCAGTTATATATTTGAGTGAGCAACAGAGATGTACGATTGTGTGCAGCATCAGGCCCGCAAACCATCCTCGCTCAAGGATAAATTAGATCAAGTTTGAGCCCGAAATTGCGGAGTTCGGCGCTGGCAAGTACGTCTATAGCGATCTAGCGGCTATGCTTTGCAAGCTCACGTTTTGCTATTTCGTTTGGCTTTGTTGCGAAATTGCGCCTGGGGGATTCCTCAGGTGAATCGAGTGCTTTAGGGGGCGGCTATGCCCAAGCCAGCCTCACCAAAGTATCGCACGACAAACTGGAGCGCGTATAATGCGGCGCTG
>NZ_NMUA01000306.1 GCF_002312805.1 Sphingobium sp. D43FB
AGCTCTGGGTCGGCGACATTAATCAACACTCCCCGCCGCACCGAGAACCGCACTATATTCCGACAACACGCCTCGTACGTATGGCTCAAGCACTATGCTTCGCTACCTAATCGTACAAAGTCGAGCTTAGAGCCCGATCCGAAACTAAGTTGAGTGGTATCAGCGGGTTAGCTTGACGCTTGCCGCAGTCGTTGATTCAGGGGTTTTGCAACAAACTTCCGGAGATCAACGATGTGGACCGATACCACTCGGGCG
>NZ_NMUA01000307.1 GCF_002312805.1 Sphingobium sp. D43FB
GACGAAAATGGGAAGATATCGACGATATGGGCGGATGCGTCTTGCCCCTCGATCAAGCCCTCGACCACATCGCTGAAAACAGCATCTTCTGGACCTGGACCTGACCAAAAACGTACAAAGTCGAGCTGAGAGCCCGATCCGAAACTAAGTTGAGTGGTATCAGCGGGTTAGCTTGACGCTTGCCGCAGTCGTTGATTCAGGGGTTTTGCAACAAACTTCCGGAGATCAACGATGTGGACCGATACCACTCGGGCG
>NZ_NMUA01000308.1 GCF_002312805.1 Sphingobium sp. D43FB
CCGTCTGCGCCTGTTCGACAGCGCATCTTCCCCGCGCCGAGAATGACGCCATCGACCGGCTGATCCAGTACGCGCCGCGAAGGCGCGGTCGGATCATCGTCGATCATCCGATCTTGTCGATCGAGGCGGCTTTGTTGCGAAATTGCGCCTGGGGGATTCCTCAGGTGAATCGAGTGCTTTAGGGGGCGGCTATGCCCAAGCCAGCCTCACCAAAGTATCGCACGACAAACTGGAGCGCGTATAATGCGGCGCTG
>NZ_NMUA01000309.1 GCF_002312805.1 Sphingobium sp. D43FB
ACAGCTTCTCCTCGATCACGTCCTTCACACAGCGAGGTGCCAATGCGCCTTCTGCCTTCTCCTCGATCTCCTCGCCGAGCCAGGCCATGGCGCGATAGAAGTGATGGAGGGCAAGATCCTCGCTGCCTATAGCGCGACGATCTGGGTGAGAGGTCAGCGACTATCAGGATGAGAACAGATTGTCGCGGCGGGTTCATGGTGCCGGGTTAGATTGTCGCTGGCAAGGGCGATTCTTCGCTCTGATTGTCGCTGAT
>NZ_NMUA01000310.1 GCF_002312805.1 Sphingobium sp. D43FB
GGGTCATGAGATAACTGCCGCCCAGGAACAGATCGAGCCGATCATCGTAGAGGCGCACACGCAGTCGATGCCCGATCAACCGTGACGGCACCGTGTAGAACACCTTGCGCAGAACGAAGGTGCTGGATGAAGCGCCCCGGGTTTTCAGGAGGCAGTTTTCATTTGGCTATGCAGCCATATCGAGGTTCTCGAGGGCTGCATAGTAATTGTCTTCGGCCTCAGCGGGCGGGATGTGCCCGATAGGGCCGAAGAGC
>NZ_NMUA01000311.1 GCF_002312805.1 Sphingobium sp. D43FB
CGAAATCAGCCGGAACGGGCGCATCTCGAAAAGCGGTGACAGGTTCGCTCGAAAATGCCTGTACGAAGCAGCAAATGCGATCTTGTCTCGAAAGCTTGGCGGCCCTCGCCTGCGTGAGTGGGCACAGTGAAGCGCCCCGGGTTTTCAGGAGGCAGTTTTCATTTGGCTATGCAGCCATATCGAGGTTCTCGAGGGCTGCATAGTAATTGTCTTCGGCCTCAGCGGGCGGGATGTGCCCGATAGGGCCGAAGAGC
>NZ_NMUA01000312.1 GCF_002312805.1 Sphingobium sp. D43FB
GAAGGGCGCCAGTTCGGCTTTGCCGTGGAGCGCGCCGTATTTGTCGCTACACTGCACCGCCTGTTCGTCTCAGGCTCGGACCGAGCCTGCCTGGACTGGATGGAGAGCTACGCCATCGACGGCAGCGTGCGCGGCGACTGACAGGATGCGAGCGTAGCGACAATCAAGATGAGAATCGGTTGTTGGGGTGTCGGTGAAGGGCGGAGGGCGTAGCCCGAAGCCCGTAGCCGAGACCCCAACAACCGATGGCCCT
>NZ_NMUA01000313.1 GCF_002312805.1 Sphingobium sp. D43FB
GCCGACGCTCAGGCCCGCCGAAAACCGTGATCTGACCCACAAAAACCGCTCCTACGACCGCGCTCAAGAGCGACCTTAAGAGCGGTCTGTCACGTCCCGGGCAAGGCGACGCTCAACGGATGCGTACTGGAAAGCAGAGCTATCGTGCCGATCTGATGCGTGAACTTGCAAGAGAGTAGATGGTATGATCGATCGATCCGAGACGCGTGAAACTCCGAAAACACCAGAGGCCATCGTAGGTCGCAGCACTGTT
>NZ_NMUA01000314.1 GCF_002312805.1 Sphingobium sp. D43FB
ATAGCTGGCGCAGTAGATGCCGACCATCGCAATCATCATCCGTGCCAGTTCGCGCGTGGTCGGGGCGTTCTCCCACCGGCTCATCGTCGGCTGGCTCGCCAGACCGACCCCTGCCTCCGGCGACTTATACCAACCTGCATTGATCACGACCCACGTGCCCATTTGCGGCGTCCAATTGTCATGATGCGCCAGGGCTGATCGATCAGCCTGTTCCAGGCTTCGCAGCAAAGGTCGACGATGTTGTCGTGGGACG
>NZ_NMUA01000315.1 GCF_002312805.1 Sphingobium sp. D43FB
CGCGGGTGATCCATAGAGTGGATGATATCCTGCGGGCGCGGGTTCTGGCGATCGCCTGCGGCTACGAGGACGCCGACGACCTCGACGCCCTGCGTGACGATCCGGGGTTTCGCCTGGCGCTGGGTAATACCATCCGTCCGTGATGCTGACTCACGTGGGGGATTCCCAAAGCGGCGAAACTATGAATCTATGTCTTCGGGTTGGAGGGCATTGTCATGGGTGCAGCGATTGGATTGCGAGACGACTTTGATGC
>NZ_NMUA01000031.1 GCF_002312805.1 Sphingobium sp. D43FB
GCGGGTGTGGCCCGTGGCATTTTCTGCCCTGCGGCAGGTTCGGCTTAGACACCCAGTTCCTAATTCAGATCAGAGGCTTACGCCACTCCCGCCAACCCTTCAGGACACTTTTGGTGAATAAGGCGGGCTAGGCTGGAGGCCTGCGCCGGGGCGGGATGCTCCGGCGCAGGTTGCGTTGTCAGGGACTATCCGCCGGCGGGCTGGAACAGATCTTTGTAGAAGCCGGTCGTCTTGACCGTGACGGTGACGGGCGTGTCGCCCTTGTTGCGCCAATACCAGCCATGGGTGCCGGCATAGGGCGCGGTGAAGCTGCCCCTGGCGCTGGTTTGCTCGCGCTCTTCCCAATAGCTGGTGAAGGCGCCGTCGGTCGCATCGGGGGCTTCGCCGTGCATGTCGACCTTGACCGGGCCGCCGGTCGATTGCCATTCGAAGACGAAACTATCGCCCTGCTGCATATGCGCCTTCACTTCCTGGCCGCTGTGCGGCGCGAGGGTGATGGTCATGCTGTCCTGCCGCCAGGGGGCGGTGCGGGCGATATTGTCCTTGGTCGGAAGCGTCGGCGCGGTGCTGGCTACGGGCTGGGTCGCTGCTGGCGAAGGCGCACTTGGTTCGGCCACCATGGCGGTGAGGCCGAGCGCGCCGCCGACACCGGTCGGGTCGATGCCATATTCGGCGGGCAGGACGAACAGGGTCAGGATGGCGACTGCGCCGATCGCGGCGGCGCCGGTGGCTTTTGCCAGCGTGGCGGGCGGGGTCGTAATGCGCGTGGGTGGCGCGGGTTGGTGGCTGCTGGTCATGTCAGGCCCCTTTCGATCAGATAGCCGGTCAACTGAAAGCCGACGAGGACGAAGCCCGCGGTCATCAGCGCCGCATTGGCGAGGACCGCGCTGCGGCGGAAAGTATCGGTCCTGCGCCAGAAGGTCATGGCGAGCAGGATGAAGGTGAGCGCGATGAACTGGCCGATTTCGACGCCGATGTTGAAGGCGAGGAGGTTGGGGATCATCCCGTCTTTCGACAGGGTGAGATCCTGCAGCTTGGTCGCCAGGCCAAAGCCGTGGAAGAAGCCGAAGATGAGCACCGCCGCCTTGGGATTGGGCGATATGCCGAACCAGGTGCGGAAGCCGTCGAGATTGTCGATCGCCTTATAGACCACCGACAGGCCGATGATCGCGTCGATCAGGAAAGGATTGGCGCGCAGGTCGAGGATGACGCCCAGCAACAAGGTGGTGCTGTGGCCGATCGCGAACAGGGTGACGTAGGTGCCGACCTGCTTCAGCCGATAGAGGAAGAAGATGACCCCGGCGAGGAAGAGCAGATGATCATAGCCGGTCACCATATGTTTGGCGCCCAGATACATATAGGGGATGATGTTGACCCCCGATGCGCCTTCGATGAAGGCGCGGTCATTCTCGTTTACGCCATGGGCCAAGAGCGCCTGGCCGATGCAGGCCAGCATGAGCCCCAGCAGCAGCAGCGCGACCCGCCGCATACCGAGGGGGATGGGCAAGGGGCGGATCGCGCTGCGCATGATCGCCGCTTACTTGGTCTGGAAGGTGGTGAAGACCTTGGCACCGCTCTTGTTGACGAGCGCGACGACGATCTTGGCACCCTTGGCCGCCTTGAAGCCGGGGGCGGACAATTTATTGCCACCGGCGGGCTTGAGCGCGGCCTGGCTTTTCTGGCCCGATGCGGTTTGGGTCAGCGTGGCGGTGTAGGCCGATGCGGGCAGCGGCTCATCCTCTTCGCTGATATAGACATCGACGCCCTTGGGACTGGCGACCAGTTCCACCATGGTTTCGCCCGACATCTGAACGAGGCCGCCATGCTGGGGCTTCATGCTGCCATGGGCGAAGGCGGTGGTGGGGGTCAGGGCGAGGGCTGCGGCAGCGAGGCCTAGCTTCATCAGGTCGAAGGGCATTGGTGTCTCCTTACAGGGTAGCGACAAGCGGTGGCGGTGCGGCCTTATTCGGGCAGATGCGGCAGCACGAAGGACAGCGACGAGCGATATTCGACATGGTCGACCTTCGCCTTGTCGTCGGCTGGCCCGACATAGATGCCCATCAGCACGTTCAGCCCCTGGTTGCGCAATGTGATGGTGGCAGTGCCGTCCGCGCCGGTCTTGACCGCGACTTCGTCGGGATCGTTGACATAGTCGGACATGATGGTCGCGCCCGCGATCGGCTTGCCTTCATAATAGGCCCGCACTTTCATCGGCTCGCCCATCTTCTGCGGGATGGCGGGATCGACGGGGACGATCTGCAGCTTATGCCCATCGAACAGGGGGACGGGGCTGGTCGGCACCTTGGTCAGATGGACGGCATATTTCCAATTATGTTCGGCAAGGCTGGCGGTGGGCACTTCGTCGCGGCCCTTATTATGCCATTTGCCGTCGGGGGTCTTGCTCCACAGGCCATAGTCCATGATCGCCGCGACCGCTGCGATCGGCTCTTCGCTGTCCACGACGGGGATCGGCCCGGCGGTGCGCAGGCTGGTGGTGACGGGTGCCCAGTCGGCATCATAGCCGGTGACGGCCTTGACGAGCGGCAGGCGCTTGACCGCGTCGAGATCGTCAGCGCCGACGCCATAGATGAGGGCGATCTGCGTCGCGCGCTGGGCGAACCAGATGCCGTGCGCGCTCAAGGGGGCGGCCATGGCCAGAAGCGCCGATCCGGCGACGGTGACAGCAAGGATGCGTGACAGTTTCATCGATCATCTCCCGTGGCCCTGATGGCCCTGGCACACAGGCTATGGCAGCGACGGCCCGCCGGATGCCGTTTTTCAGGCGTGCGCAGGCAGCATGTGCCGGAAAAAGGCACACGCACAGTGGATGATCGCCCGATGGCGGAAAGGGGGATGTGGATCGTTAGAGACTTGAATGGCCCGAAGGGGCCTAATCGAGCGGGGGATCGCCCTGCGCGAGATCCATGAAATTGCGGGCGGCGTCGCGATCGGCCGCGTCCTTGAAGGCGATGTCGAGGTCGGGGGCGTCGCCCATCAGGAAGAGCAGGCACCACAACGCAAAACGTCGACCCCGGTCCTTTTCCAGACCAAGGTCGACGCGCATGCGCTCGACGCCCGCTGCGATCGCTTCGGCGGGCACGGCGTCAATGTCCGTGCGGCCGAAATAGCGACGCAGCTGGTCGTCAAATTGCATATTGGATCAGCCGTTCAGCTTGTCCTTGACCGCCTTGGCAGCGGTGAAGCCCAGCTTCTTGGACGCGGCGATCTGGATCGTCTCGCCGGTGGCGGGGTTGCGGCCCTCGCGCGCGGCGCTTTCCTTGACCTTGAACTTGCCGAAACCGTTGAGCGAGATTTCTTCGCCCTTGGCCGCCGCGTCGACGATCGCCGAGATCACGCCGTCGATGATCTTCTTGGCGTCCGCCTTCGAAAGGTCGTGGGCGGTGGCGACGGTGTCGATCAGGTCACTGTTATTCATAGGACGTCCTCTTCAAGTGTGATGGCACCCGCCCTAGCCCGTTCGCATCCGCCGGTCCATCGCCTAAGGGCGAATTTCGGCGCATTTCCGGTGACATATTGCCGAAAACACGCGGTTTCGAGGCTGTCGATCGGTCCAGGTGCCGGGGGCAGGTGATTTAAGTGAAGTTTCAGGCGACGAAATTGCCTGCAAAGGCGAAGCTGTCGATGGGATTGCGGCCGCTGGGGGCTTCGCGCGCTTGCAGGGCTTCAGGCAATATCGCCTTGTCGCCCATGCGCCCGATGGCGACGGCAGCTTCGATACGGAAACGGTCCGGCACCGCGAGTTCGCGGCGGGCGGCGTCGAAATCGACGCCCGTCATGGCGTGGGTGTGATAGCCCATCCGTGTCGCCTGCAGCGCGAGCAGCGCCCAGGCGGCGCCTGCGTCGAAACTGTGGCTGTGCGAGGGCTTGGTTTCCTGCGAGCCGGGGGCCGATGACAGGCTGTCGGACAGGATGAAGGTCAGGACCGAGGCATGTTGCACCCAGCTTTGGTTGAACGGCAGCAGCAGGCCAAGGAAGCGCACCCAGTCGGCGCTGTCGCGATGGGCGTAGAGGAAGCGCCAAGGCTGATAGTTGAAGGCCGATGGTGCCCAGCGGGCCGCGTCGAGCAAGGTGTCGAGATCCGCCTGCGGCAGGGACGACGCGTCGAAGGCGCGGGGCGACCAGCGGTCGAGGAACAAGGGGTCGACGGGCCGGGTGACGGCGCGGGGGTCAGTGTCCATAAAATCTCCCTAAAAGGCTCGGCATCCATATAGGATGTTTTTCGCGCCTGCGAAGGGCCGGGGATTTTGGGGCAAGTCGCTGGCGTAGCGCGCGGGTCGTCGCTAATCCTGCCTGCCGATAAGGGGAGCGGGGCATGACGATCACAGAGACTTTTCTGCTCGCGCTGGCGCTCGTCATGGGACTGCCCTGGCTGGTGTGGCGATTGCTGCGCACCGACAATTGGGCGCCGCTGGTGGTGGTGCAGATCGTTGCGGGCGTGCTGCTTGGCCCCGGCGTGCTGGGCGTCGCGCTGCCGCAAGTGCATGATTTCCTGTTTCCGCCCGGCGTCATCGCCGCGCTCAACGGCATCGCCTGGTGGGCGGTGATGATCTTCGTCTGGCTGGCGGGGATCGAACTGGACTTGCACCAGGCCTGGGTCGCGCGGCGCGAGACATGGACGACGGCGGGGCTGGCGTTGGTCACGCCGCTGGTGCTGGGGGCGCTGGCCGCCGCGCTGATCCTGACGCAGCCGGGTTGGATCGGCGCGAAGGGGCAGCATTGGCAGGCGTTGCTGGGGATGGGGATGGCGTGCGCGGTGACCGCCCTGCCCATTTTGGTGCTGCTGATGGATCGGCTCACCATCCTGCGCCAACCGCTAGGGCAACGGGTGCTGCGCTATGCCAGCCTGGACGATATCGCCATCTGGGGCGTGCTGGCGTTGATCCTGCTCGATTGGGCGCGGGTCGAGCGGCAGGCGGGATTCCTGCTGCTGTTCCCCCTCGTCGCCTGGGGGCTGCGCGCGGTGATGCGGCGAATCGGCGGACGCGACCGGTTGTATCTGGGGATGCTGTCGCTCGCGCTACTGGGCTTTGCCGCCGATTGGGCGGGGCTGCATTTCATGGTCGGCGCCTTCCTGGCGGGCGCGATTCTGGACAAGGAGTGGTTCGACGAAGCGCAGATGGATATGCTGCGCGACCATATGCTGTTGACGGTGATGCCGGTCTTTTTCCTCAGCACAGGGCTGCGCACCCAATGGGATATGGGCGGGTTCGAGGTGATCGGCGGCGCATTGCTGCTGCTGGCGGCGGCCGTGGTCGGCAAGCTGGCCGGGGTGGCACTGGCCGGGCGAATCCTGGGCTGGCCCAAGGGCGAGGCCGGGGTGATCGGCTGGCTGCTGCAAACCAAGGCACTGATCATGATCATCTTCGCCAATATCCTGCTCGATCGGCAGATCATCACCGGGACCAGCTTTACCGCGCTATTGCTGATGGCGATCGGCAGCACGATGCTGACCATGCCCATGGCGCGCCGGGGCCTGGCGAAATTGGCGCAGCGATAAGGGAAAAATCGTCCCGGACGACCCATGGCGCGTGCAGTTCGCCGTAGCGGGCCGTCCGGGATTGCAGCGTTGCCCCACTTTGGAGAGGTATGACAACGCTGTCTCGCGCCATAAAACAGATTCCGCGCCGGGCCGCAAGCCCCTTTGCGCGCGCTCTTTAGGCGTCAGCCTGCATATTGGTGGGTCGGCAGGCCGCGCACGCCGCAATCGACTTCGAAGAAGCCGCCATCGTGCGGCGTGGCATCGTCCAGCCCGATGGTCGCCGAACTGACGAACATGCGGTCGAGATCTGGCCCGCCAAAACAGATGTTGGTCACCTGCCGCGCGGGCAGCGCGATCGCGCGGTCCAGCACGCCGTCGGGGGTGAAGCGGCTCACCCGCCCGCCACCCCAATGGGCGACCCAGATATGGCCGTCGGCATCCACGGTCATGCCGTCGGGATAGCCATCCGCCTCGGCAAAACGGATAAAGGGCTGGCGATCGGTCGCGCCATCGCCTGTCCGCGCGAAGCGATACATTTGCCGCTTGGCCGTGTCGCTATGATAGAGCCAGCGGCCGCAGGGCGAGAAGGCCGGGCCATTGGGCACACGATAGTCGGCGTCGATCACGCTCCAGCTACGGTCGGGCGCGAGCCGGTAGAGCGCCCCGCGATCATGCTCCTCGGCCATGTCCATCGTGCCGCACCAGATATGCCCCTGCGCATCCGCCTTGCCATCGTTCATGCGATTGCCGGGGAAATGCGGTTCGGGGTCGCCGAAGGGTGTGATCGTCAGTGGATCGAGGCGGATGTCGGCAAAGCCGCTCTGGAAGCCGCCGACAAAGCCGCCGCCTGCGCGTTCGACCACCCAGCCGAGCGGTTCGGGCATGGCCCAGCGCTCGACCGCGCCGTCCGCAAGGGACAGCCGGTTGAGCGCCGGGGCCAATATGTCGACCCAATAGACCGCATTATCGCGCGCCGACCAGAGCGTGCCTTCGCCCAGCGTGTCGGCAACGCCCCGTTCGATCAGACGCCAGGCCGTCATCAGCGCTTGACCGACAGCCGATAGACCATCGCATGACGATAGGGCTTGCCGGGATCGACCCGCGCCGACAAGAAGGCGGGCTTGTTGGGCGCATCGGGAAATTTCTGCGGCTCCAGCGCGATGCCGTCGCCCATGCGGTAGAGATGGCCGCCCTTGCCGACCAGCGTGCCGTCGAGGAAATTGCCAGCGTAGAATTGCACGCCGGGTTCGGTGGTCAGCACTTCGAGCACCCGGCCCGACACCGGATCTTCAAGCCGGGCCGCCAGTTCGGGTGCCTTGGTTGCGCCCTTGTCGAGCGCCCAATTATGATCATAGCCGCGGCCATAGACGATCTGCTGGTCGCGGCCGTCGCGAATGCCATCGGCGACGCGGCGGGGGCTACGGAAATCGAACACGCCGCCGTCGACCGGCTTCAATTCGCCGGTCGGGATCAGCTTTTCATCCACCGGCGTATAGGCCTTGGCCGGAATCGTCAGCCTATGGCCGAGCGCGCCATCAGGCGACCCTTCACCCGCGAGGTTGAAGATCGCGTGGTTGGTCATGTTGACGATGGTGGGCTTGTCGGTCTTGGCGGCGAAGACGATGCCCAGATTGCCCGCTTCGTCGAGCGTGTAGGTGACGGTCGTGTCGAGCTTGCCGGGATAGCCCGAATCGCCATCGGCGCTGACGAGGGACAGGACCACGGTGGCGATCGGGCCGCTCTTTACCGACACTACCTTCCAGGGCAGCTTGTCGAAGCCCTTGTCGCCGCCATGCAGCGAATTGGTCTTGTCGTTGAGTGGGAGCTGATAGCTGGTCTCGCCCAGCTTGAACTTGCCGCCGGCGATGCGATTGGCATAGCGGCCCACGGTCACGCCGAAATAATTGGGGTGATCGACATAGCCCTTGAGATCATCATAGCCGAGCAGCACGTCGGCGATCTTGCCATCCTTGTCCGGCCCCGACAGCGACTGCAGCGTCGCGCCATAGGTCAGGATCTTGGCCGATACGCCCGCACCGTTGGTCAGCGTGATCGTTTCCACCGCCGTACCGTCCGCCAGCGTGCCTGCGGGCGCGCGGCTGGCGTCGGCGGCCAGCGCCGCCGTGCTTGTCAGCGTCATGGCCAATGCGTATGACAGCGCTGTTTTGATGATGACCTTTTGCATGGACTTCCTCCCGATACCGACCGCCCATTGACGCGCGGTTTCGGGGAATATACTCCGACAAAATAAGCGGGCGCAACCCCTATCCGGGTCGCCCGTCCCCGGAAATGCAGTGGAGAAGGATGGATGGCAGGACCCGTAACATCAGGCGCGGGCGTCACCGCGACGCATAATCCCGCAACGCGCTATGGCCCGGCGCTGGGCCTGCTTGCCAGCCTCTTCTTCATGTGGGGCTTCATCACCGTCATCAACAACACGCTGTTGCCGCATCTGCGCAGCGTGTTTGATTTGAGCTACACCCAGACGACGCTGATCGAATCGGTGTGGTTCATCGCCTATTTCGTCGCGTCGATCCCGTCGGCCAAGCTGATCGAGCGGGTTGGTTATCAGAAATCGCTGGTAGTGGGATTGCTTGTCATGGCGGCGGGCGCGCTGGGCATGACGCTGGCGGCGTCGATCCCTTCTTATGGCGTCACGTTGCTGATGCTGTTCGTGATCGCGAGCGGCATCACCCTGCTGCAGGTCGCGGCCAACCCCTATGTCGCGGTCGTCGGCAAGCCCGAAACCGCTTCCTCGCGCCTGAACCTCGTACAGGCGATGAACTCGGCGGGCACGATGCTCGCGCCGCTGTTCGGGGCGTATCTGATCCTGGGCCGGTCCAAGGGTGGCACGTCCGAAACGGGCACGGTGCTGACGCAGGCCGAACGGCTGGCCGACGCGCAGTCGGTGATCCTGCCCTATATCATCGTCGCCGTCATATTGGTGGTGCTGGCGGTGATCATCGCGCGCTTTCCCCTGCCCGCCATGGGCAATGCGACGTCGCGCCACAGCAAGGAAGAGCGCAAGAAACATTCGCTCTGGAACCATCGCAATCTGGTGTGGGGCGTGCCCGCGATCTTCATCTATCTAATCGCGGAAATCGGCGTCGCCAACCTGTTCATCAATTTCGTCAGCCAGCCTGACATTGCCAACCTGACCTATGAACAGGCCGGGCGCTATCTGACCTTCCTGTGGGCGGGCATGATGATCGGCCGCTTCCTGGGCGCCGCGATCATGCAGAAGTTCGATGCGGGCCATGTGCTGGCGGCCTTCTCGATCGGCGCGTTCATCGTCATGCTGGTCACCGTGTTCACCACGGGGCCGATCGCGATGTGGGCGCTGATCCTCGTCGGCCTGTTCCACTCGATCATGTTCCCGACCATTTTCACGCTCGGCATCAAGGGCCTGGGGCCATTGACCGAAGAAGGTTCGGGCCTGCTGATCATGGCGATCGCCGGTGGCGCGCTGGTGGTGGTGCAGGGCTGGCTGGCGGACGAATATGGCCTGCAATGGTCGTTCCTGCTGACCGCTGCGTGCGAACTGTATATCCTGTTCTACGCGCTGTGGGGGTCGAAGGTGACGAACGCCCTGCCCGATCAACAGGCCATGGCGGAATAAGGCCAGGGTTGCACATGAGGCGCTGAAAAGGCCGGAGCGGGATGTCCGCTCCGGCCTTTTTCATGTGTATGACATCCTCCCCTGGTAGGGGAGGTGGCAGGGCGTAGCCCTGACGGAGGGGTGTTGCCCTATCGATAGGGTGACACCCCTCCACCATTCGCTTCGCGAACGGTCCCCCTCCCCTTACAGGGGAGGATTTAGATATTGGGGAGGATTAGCCGCCCATCGCGCTGGCTGTGTCTTCCAGTGCCAGGTCGACCAGCGCGCCCATCGCCTCGGCCGCGGCGGCCGTGTCGCCGGCGGCGATCGCGTCATAGACGCGGACATGGTCGGGGATGGGATTGCGCGGCAGGGCGCGGGCGCGCTGCTTATATTGGGTGGTCCAGTTGACCGCCGCGCCGATGCTGGCGGACAGCACCTGCAGCGCGTCGTTGCGGGTCGCGTTTAGGATGGCGTTGTGGAAATCGCGGTCGGCCGCGCGGCCCAATTCGGTGGCCAGCGTGTGGCGGCGCATCGCGGCGAGCGCTTCCTTCATCAGCCGCAGATCTTCCTTGTCGCGCCGCTGTGCAGCGAGCCGTGCCGCCGCCGGTTCGACGATGGCGCGCAGTTCGAACAGGTCGCGCACGAACTGAATATCCGGTTCCCCGGCAAAGGCCCAGGCGAGGACTTCGGGATCGAGCAGGTTCCAGCGGGTGCGCGGCAGGACGCGCGTTCCGGCCTTGGGGCGGCTTTCCACCAGCCCCTTGGCGGTCAGCACCTGGATCGCTTCGCGATAGGCGCTGCGCGAGACTTCCAGTTCCTCGGCAAAGGCGACTTCGCCCGACAGGACGTCGCCGGGGGCATATTGGCCGGACAAGATGGCCGTGCCGAGTTTGTGCGCGATCGCGCCGTGCAGCCGCCTGCCGGGGCCACGCGCAATCTTCGCCGATGCGCCCGTCTCCGCCTCATCCCCGTGCAAAGACGGATCTTCCTTCGCCATTCCTGCTCCTCTCGCCCCCCAACTATCAGGCACAACTCCGTCTATAATACAAGCATTGCCATTACCATCTTCCTGTAATATGTCGGAGTAATTCGGAGATTCACTGCCGCCCCGGCTTTGGTCGAGGTGGACGATGGCGTGTCTTCGGCAAGCGTTCAGCGCCGTCAGTGGCGCGCGGGAGGAGAGATTTTCATGACATTGCGCCTGTTGCAGCACCGTGCCCAAAGCGGCGAACGGGGCGTTATCGCCGCGCAAGGCGACAGCGCGGCCTTCGTGGTCGGCTTCACCTCGATCCGCGCCCTGGCGCTGCATGCCATCGCGCAGGGCATCAGCCTGACCGCCGCCGTGGCAGCCGCGCCCAAGGGCGACGCGGTGGACATCACCGCCGAATTCGAAGCGGGCCGCCTGCTCGCGCCGATCGACCATGATGATGACGCGCATATCCTGCTGACCGGCACCGGCCTCACCCATCTTGGCTCGGCCGAGGGGCGCGACAAGATGCACCGCGAGGCGGCGGCGGTCGAAAAGCAGACCGATTCGATGCGCATGTTCCTGGAAGGCCTGGAGGGCGGCAAGCCTGCCCCCGGCGAGACGGGACAGCAGCCCGAATGGTTCTACAAGGGCGACGGGTCGCAACTGGTCGGGCCGACCGATCCGCTGACCATGCCTGCCTTTGCTAAGGATGGCGGCGAGGAGCCGGAGCTGGCCGGCATCTACATCATCGGCGAGGATGGCACGCCCTATCGGCTGGGCCTTGCGCTCGCGAACGAGTTTTCCGACCATGTGACCGAGCGGCACAATTATCTGTGGCTGGCCCACTCCAAGCTGCGCCAGGCCGCGCTTGGCCCCGAACTGCTGGTCGGCGAACCGCCGGAGCATATCGAAGGATCGAGCCGCATCCTGCGCGATGGCGCGACGATCTGGGAAAAGCCGTTCCTGTCGGGCGAAGGCAATATGTCGCACAGCTTCGCGAACCTGGAACATCATCATTTCAAATATGACCTGTTCCGCCGCGCGGGCGACGTTCATGTCCATTTCTTTGGCACCGCGACCCTGTCGTTCAGCGACGGCGTCGCCTGCCAAGAGGGCGATGTGTTCGAGATTCTCGCCGCGCCCTTCACCCTGCCGGTGCGCAATGCGCTGACGCGCGCCGCGCCGCAGGAAGTGGCCGTCAAGGCGCTCTGAAGCGATGGACCCGATCCGTATCGCGATCATCGGCATCGGCAAGATCGCGCGTGACCAGCATGTGCCGGCGATCCGGGGCAATAATGCGTTCAGCCTGGCCGCGACCGTCAGTCCGCATGATGCCGGGCTGACGGGGGTGCCGCATCTGGCCAGCCTCGATG
The DNA here is from genome assembly GCF_002312805.1 of Sphingobium sp. D43FB. Classification (GTDB taxonomy): domain Bacteria; phylum Pseudomonadota; class Alphaproteobacteria; order Sphingomonadales; family Sphingomonadaceae; genus Sphingobium. The sequence goes on from NZ_NMUA01000031.1 coordinate 11,445, forward strand.
CGCTGCTGGCCGAGGGTCCGGCGGTCGACGCTGTGGCGCTCTGCACCCCGCCGCAGGTTCGCTATGATCTGGCGGCGCAAGCCTTGGCCAAGGGCATCCACGTCTTTCTGGAAAAGCCCCCCGGCGCGACGCTGGCGGAGGTCGAGGCGCTGAAAGTCCAGGCCGACAAAGTCGATGCGACGCTGTTCGCCGCCTGGCATAGCCGGTTCGCGGCGGGGGTCGCCCCGGCCCGCGCATGGCTGTCCGAGCGGAAAATCGAGAAAGTGTCGATCGTCTGGCGGGAGGATGTGCGCGTATGGCATCCGGGTCAGGCGTGGATCTGGCAGCCGGGCGGGCTTGGCGTGTTCGATCCGGGGATCAATGCACTCTCGATCGTCACCCATATCCTGCCGCGCCCCTTCTTCCTGAAGGAAGCGACATTGGTGCTGCCGGAAAACCGCGCCGCGCCGATCGCGGCCGACCTGCATTTCCGCGATACCGGCGGCGCGCCGATCCACATGGACCTCGACTGGCGGCAGACCGGCCCGCAAAGCTGGGACATCATCATCGACACCGATGCGGGTACGCTGAAACTGGCGCATGGCGGCGCAGTGCTGACGCTGCCCAGCGGCACCGAACATGGCGAGGATGTCGAATATCCAGGGCTCTACAGCCGGTTCGCCACGCTGATCCGGGGTGGGCGCAGCGATGTCGATACCAGCCCGTTGGGCCATGTCGCCGACGCCTTCCTGCGCGGCCGCCGCGAACCGACCGACGCTTTTCACGACTGATTTCCAAATGGGAGAGGACGATATGATAAAAACCCTGCGCCGTACCACCGCCGCACTGCTGCTTTGCGCCAGTGCCCTGACGACCAGTGCCTTTGCCGACACCAACGGCAAGCCGACCACCGCGACGATCAATGCCGCAACGCCCGGCCCGGTCTATGACAAGCGCATCTTCACCCAATTTGCCGAGCATCTGGGCAATGGCATTTATGGCGGGCTGTGGGTTGGCAACGACAAGTCGATCCCCAACACCAACGGCTTTCGCAACGATGTGATCTCCGCGCTCAAAAATCTGTCGGTGCCCGTCGTGCGCTGGCCGGGCGGTTGCTTTGCCGATGAATATCATTGGCGGGAGGGCATTGGCGGCAAGGCCAAGCGCCCGGTCAAGATCAACACCCATTGGGGCGGCGTGACCGAATCCAATACGGTCGGCACCCATGAATTTTTCGAACTGATCCGCCAGATCGGCGCGGAGGCCTATGTCGCGGGCAATGTCGGCAATGGCAGCCCGCAGGAAATGGGCGAGTGGGTCGAATATATGACCTCGCCCGCCGGCACCTTGGCCGACGAGCGCGCCAAGAACGGGCATAAGGAACCCTGGGCGGTTCCCTATTTCGGCATCGGCAACGAGCTGTGGGGCTGTGGCGGCAATATGCGCGCCGAATATGCCGCCGACGTGACGCGCCGCTATGCCACCTTCATCAAGGCGCCTGCCGGCACCAAGATCCTCAAGATCGCGGCGGGTGCCAATGTCGATGATTATAACTGGACCGAGGTGATGATGCGGGAGGCGGGCGATCAGCTCGACGCCGTTTCGCTCCATTATTACACCCTGCCCCAGGGTGGCTGGCCGCCCAAGGCGGACCCGGTGAATTTCGACGAGACATTGTGGGCCGACACGCTGGCCAAGGCCGTCCATATGGACGAGCTGATCACCAAGCACACCGCCATCATGGATAAATATGATCCCAAGAAGCGGGTCTTCCTGGCGGTGGACGAGTGGGGCACCTGGTATGCGCAAGACCCCGGCACGCATCCCGGCTTCCTGCGTCAGCAGAATACGCTGCGCGATGCGCTGGTCGCCTCCATCCATCTCGACATCTTCGCCAAACATGCCGACCGGGTGAAGATGAGCGCCATCGCCCAGATGGTGAACGTCCTGCAGGCGATGATCCTGACCGACGGCAAGAAGATGGTGCTGACCCCCACCTATCATGTGTTCGAAATGTACAAGCCCTGGCAGGATGCGACGGTCCTGCCGATCAGCATCGACACGCCCTGGTATAATAAGGACCAGTTCGTGATGCCCGCGGTCAGCGGGTCTGCGGTGCGCGGCAAGGATGGCAAGGTCCATGTCGGCCTGTCCAACCTCGACCCCACCCAGCCCAACACGGTGACCGTCAAGCTCGACGGCCTGACCGCCGGAACGGTATCGGGCCGCGTCCTGACCGCTGGCGTGATGAACGCGCACAACACGTTCGATGCGCCCGAAACCGTCAAGCCCGCCGCCTTCACCGGCGCGCAGGTGAATGGCGGCACGCTGACCGTCACCTTGCCGCCGATGTCGGTGGTGGTGCTGGACCTGCAATAAGGCGATCTGGAGGGGAGGTTCGACCTCCCCTCCAGATCGCCCTGAGCCTGTCGAAGGGCCGCACTTCCCTTCGGGTAAAAGTGCAGGGCTTCGACAGGCTCAGCCCGAACGGGTTGGTGGGACGGAATTTTTCGCCACCCCTATCTGTGAAGAGGACAGACATTGTTCAAAATTGCTCAATTCGCCTGTCTTGCGGCGATCAGCCTTGCTGGCCCGGCCCTCGCCCAGCCCGCCGCTACCCCGCCGAGCGCGCCTACGCTCAACAGCCGCCTGACCGGCGACCTCGCCCCTACCCATGATCCGGTGATCATCCGGCAGGGCGATGTCTATCATGTGTTCGGCACTGGCCATGGCCAGCGGCTGATCGAAACGCGCACCTCGCCCGACCTGGTGCGCTGGGCGGCCGGGCCGCCGGTGTTCACCGCGCTGCCCGATTGGGCGAAGCAGGCGATCCCCGGCAGCGATGGCATGTGGGCGCCCGACATCAGCTTCGTGGATGGCCGCTACCGGCTTTATTACTCCGTCTCGACCTTTGGATCGAACCGCTCGGCGATCGGCCTGGCCACCAGTCCGACGCTAGACCCCAAGTCGCCCGATTTCAAATGGCGCGATGAAGGCATGGTCGTGATGTCCACCAAGGACGATGATTATAACGCCATCGATCCCAATTTCATCATCGACCGCGAAGGCCGCCACTGGCTCTCGCTCGGCAGCTTCTGGACCGGCCTCAAATTGTTCGAGCTGGACCCCAAGAGCGGCAAGCCCAAGGATGCGAAGGCCAAGCCCGTCTCCATCGCGCGCCGCGCGGCCCCGGCTGGCGGCCCTGCTCCTGTCGAAGCGCCTTTCATCATCGACCATGGCGGCTATTATTGGCTGATGGCGTCCTATGATTATTGCTGCAAGGGCGTGAACAGCACCTATTATACCGTGATCGGGCGATCCAAGGATATTAGCGGGCCGTATCTCGGCAAGGATGGCAGTGCGATGATGGACGGTGGCGGCACCATCTTCCTGCGCGCCGATTTGCAGGAGCAGCAGCGCTTCCGTGGGCCCGGCCATGCCGGATGGCTGCACGATAAGGACGGCAAAGATTATGTCGTCTACCACGCTTATGACAAGCAAGCCGACGGTGCCCCCACCCTGCGCATCGCGCCGGTGCGCTGGGGCGCGGACGGCTGGCCTGTCGCAGATTATTGAGGATTGATCCTATGAACGACATCAACCGCCGCCTTTTCCTGGCCGGTGCCGCGATATTGCCGGCTGCCTGCGGCAAGCTGGGCGCGATACCCGTTGCACCGGCCGCTGACGGCCCCGTGCCGGTCAACCCGCTGATCAAGCAGCGCGCCGACGCGCAGATCTTCCGCCATGACGATGGCTATTATTATATGACCGGGTCGGTCCCCGAATATGACCGGCTGGTGCTGCGCCGGTCGAAGACGATCGCGGGCCTGGCCACCGCGACTGAAGCGGTGCTGTGGCGGCATGAAAAGACCGGGCCGATGTCGGGCTTCCTGTGGGCGCCCGAACTGCATATGGTGGACGGCAAGTGGATCGTCTATTTCGCCGCTGGCCCCAGCGGCGGCGGCGAGGATGTGTTCCGCATCCGCACCTATGCGGTGGTGTGCGACGGCCCCGACCCGATGGTCGGCAAATGGAGCGTGCTGGGCGAATTGCAGACGCCCTGGGACAGTTTCAACCTCGATTCGACCATCTTCACGCACAAGGGCACGCGCTATATGGCGTGGGCGCAACGCGAGCCGGGCATCGAAACGAACAGCAACCTGTACATCGCCAAGCTGGAATCGGCGCTCAAGCTGGGCAAGACGACGCGGATCGCCGTGCCGACGCTGGATTGGGAAATCCGCGGCTACAAGGTCGCCGAAGCGCCCGCCATCCTGCATCGCAATGGTCGCCTGTTCATGACCTATTCGGCGAGCGCGACCGATGCGCGCTATTGCCTGGGGCTGTTGACGGCGGACGAGAGTGCCGACCTGCTGGATGCCAAGAGCTGGGTCAAATCGCCGCAGCCGGTGTTCGTCACCAATACCGCCACCAGCGTCTATGGGCCGGGCCATAACAGCTTCACCGTGGATGAGCAGGGCCGCGACATATTGGTCTATCATGGGCGCGACTATGAGACGATCCAGGGCGATCCGCTGCTCAACCCCGACCGCCATACCCGCGTCCAGCGGCTCTATTATACCGCCGATGGCACGCCCGATTTCGGCGTGCCGGTGGGCAATGGCCCGCTGCCCGAACGGTTCATCGCGGTGGCCGACCCCAAGCGGTTGATGGCGCATGACGGCACCCGCCTGGTCGCTGGCAACCCGGCCCTGCCCCAGACGCAGTTCCGCCAGTCGCCCGGCCGTGCTGGGGCCAAGAGCATCATGCTATCCCCCATATTGATGCCCGATCATTATCTGGTCGCGGCCAAGGATGGGTCGATCAGCCTGGAAAAGGACAGCAAGAGCGCCGATTTCGCGCTGCGCAGCCAGTTCGTTCGCTTCGAGGAGAAGGCCAGCGACGCGCTGCGCTTCGTCGCCATCTCCGCGCCGGGCAAGGCGATCGGCACCGTCGGCGATCAGTTGCGGCTGGTGCCGAGCCGGGACGCTACGGCTTACTGGCGTGCCGACTGACATTCCATAATATGTCTGACAATTAGGTGGTACCAGGGGCCGGTTTCCAGCAGGAGACCGGCCCCTTCGCTTATGTGGGTACCCGATCGACACCCGATAGCTCGTGGCCTGTGGCAATAATGTAACTAGCGCCGGACATTCGTGTCGCGACGCCCTCATTTTCCGCTTGCGATTCATTTGTCGGAGCAATAATTAGTCCGAGTAATTCACGCATGGCCAAGGGCCAGCTCCAGGGAGGATATCTGACATGGCCCTCAAGCCGATCGTAATGGGTTCCGCATCGCTCTTCGCGCTGATGCTGGCGGGCGCTGCCCAGGCCCAAACTGCTCCCGCAACGCCGCAGGCAGCGCCCGAAGACGATGTCGCCGACATCGTCGTGACCGGCGTCCGCGCCTCGATCGTCGGCGCGCTCAACGTGCGCCGGGAATCGACCCAGATCGTTGATTCGATCGTGTCGGAAGATGTCGGCAAATTGCCCGACAATAATGTCGTCGAAGCCCTGCAGCGCGTGACCGGCATCCAGGTCACTGATCGCGCAGGCGGTGAAACGCAGGTCATCACCATTCGCGGCCTGACCGATCCGCTGACCACGCTCAATGGCCGCAACATCTTCACCGCTGCTGGCACGTCCTTCGCGTTGCAGGATATCTCCGCCAACCTCGTCAAGCAGGTCGATGTCTACAAGACCCGTTCGTCCGATCAGTTGGAAACCGGCCTGGCGGGCCAGATCGATGTGCAGACCCGTCGCCCGCTCGACTTTGACGGCTTCACCATTTCGGGCCTGGCGCGCGGCGTCTATTCGGAACTCGCCGACAAGGTGAACCCCAATGTCGCGCTGCTCGTCAGCGACCGCTGGGAAACCGGCATCGGCGATATCGGCTTCTTGGTGAATGGCAGCTTCACCCGCGCCGACTACCGCAACCAGAATTTGCAGGCCGGTGCCATGGTGCCTTTCGCCACCGAAACGCCGCCTGCCGGATCGGGCCTGACGCCGCTGCAGCGCATTTTCCCCGGTGCCACCAATGAAAACTGGGCACCGGGCCTCGACGCGGGCCTGCCCACCGCGCCCGGATCGACGCTCAACATCAATGGCGTTGAAACGCCCTATTATCTTGCCCGCGACGCGGTGATCGCATCCGATTTCTATGGCAAGCGCGATCGGACGGCGATCAACGCTGCGCTGCAATGGGCGCCGAACGACAGCTCGGTCTATACCGCCGAAGTGTTCTACACCGGTTTCCGCGGCGAAACCTTCAACAGCCTGCATTTCAGCTTCGTTGACTGGTGGGGCAATCTGCCCGCCGATGTGGCCAACAGCTTTGAATTATATGACGGCACCAACATCATCAAGTCGCGTCGGGCAGGGGCCGTCGCGGGCTTCAACAGTGGCGACATGGGGACCAACCGCACCGACAGCTATGTCTATGCCCTCAACGCCAAGTGGGATGTGGGTGAGCGCGGCAAGATTTCGGCCGATATCGCCTATCAGGACAGCAAGAACGAGACGAGCTTCTTCGCCATCCGCACCGATCGCGGCCCGCTTGATATCGATGTCGATTTTAACGCCGGCGGCGGCCTGCCCGCCTATAGTTTCGGCAATCAGGGCGTCCTGACCGACGCGAGCCAGTGGACCGTCGGCAATCTGTTCGACAGCGGCACCAAGAATACCGGCAGCGCGCTGACGATGATGCTGGACGGCGAATATGGCTGGGACGAAGGCTTCCTGCGCCGCATCAAAGCGGGCTGGCGCTATGACAAGCGCTCGGCCGACAGCTATGTCCGCGATCAGGGTGCAGGCGGGCTTGGCGTCACGCTCGACGCGTTTGGCGAAGGCACCCCCTTCACCAACGACGGTTTCTTCGACGGCCAGGCCAATATCCCGACCAGCTGGGTGCTGGCCGATCCGCGCAGCATGAATAAGGATGGCGTCCGCAATCTGTATCGTGCCGTCGCGCCCGGTCTGCTCCTGTCCGACCAGCTGAGCTTCGGCCGCGTGTTCGGCATCGAAGAAACCAATCTCGCCGCCTATATCGTGGCCGATGCCGAGGTCGAGATTTTCGGGCGTCCGTTGCAATTGCAGGGCGGCGTGCGCTTTGTCGCGATCGACACCGACTATGAATATTTCGACCGTGGTGCCAATTTTGCTCGCACAGGCGTTTCCACCAATTCGGAAAACTTCCTGCCGTCCTTTACCGCGCGCTACGCCATCACCGACAATCTGCGCGTCCGGTTCAACTATGGCAAGATCCTGCGCCGTCCGGGGTTCGACGCGCTTAATCCCAATCTGGCGCTCAGCGGCGATCTGTCGCGCGTCGGCTTTGGTACCGGGGCTTCGGGTAACCCCAATTTGCGGGCGACCAAGTCGGAGAATATGGATCTGGCGATCGAATGGTATTTCGACCGCAACAGCGCCATCTATGCGACCGCCTTCCGCCGCAAGATCGAAGGTCTGGTCGTGCCGTTGACCGTGCGGGAGTTCATCCCGAACAACTATCTGCCGCGCAACGAAACCTATACCGAATTTTTCAACATCACCCGTCCGGCCAACGCCTCCAACGGTACGCTCAAGGGTCTGGAATTGGGGCTGACCTACTTCCCCTCCTACCTGCCCTCCGTGCTTGACGGCCTTGGCTTCACCGGCAGCGCGACGATCCTGGATTCCGAACAGACGATCCCGGTCGTCAACAATGTGGGTGAAATCACCGGCACGGCCAAGTCCGCCTTCTTCGGCGTGTCGAAGCTGTCCTACAACGCCACGCTGGCCTATGACAAAGGCCCGATCGGTGCGCGTCTGTCCTACATCTGGCGCAAGGGCTTCTTGCGGGACAATGCCGCCCGTGCCTTCGCCAACCCGATCGGCGTGTGGCGTGCGCCTGAAAAGAGCCTGGACTTCCAGCTCACTTTGAACGTGAACGAAGATATCGGCATCACCTTCGACGCGGTAAACCTGACCAAGGCGAAGCAGCAGGATTATTACAAGTTCGGCGATGCGGGCAATCCGCAGCAGTTCAACTCCAGCACGCTGCTGATCGACCGGACCTTTGCTCTGGGTGTCCGCTTCAAGTTTGACTGAGTGCCCATGGGGCGTAGCGTCTCCTCGCTGCGCTCCATGATATGGCGGTCGTTCCGGGTTCCTCTCCAACCCCGGAACGACCGCCATTTTTGTTTGGAGCGAGGGTGGATGGCGACGTCGCCTCACCTCGCAGCGCGGCAGTCGCGCCATTTTCCCCTTGCCCCGGCGGCGATCCCATGCACAAAGGATGCCAACTGGCGCGGGCGGTTCGCCGTCCGGCCGCAAGGATGGACCCATGCACGACGTCACCACCCAGGAACGGCCCGCCGCCCCTCGCCCCCCCGTCCCGCACGAGCTGGGCGATGGCCTGTCGGTCATCTCGATCGCCAAAAGCTACGACAATCGCGTGGTGTTGTCGGACGTATCGCTGACCGTCGGCAAGGGCGAGGTTGTCGGCCTGCTTGGCCCCAATGGCGCGGGCAAGACGACCTGCTTCTATTCGGTCATGGGCCTCGTCCGCCCCGATCGCGGCCGTGTGCTGCTCGACGGGCAGGATATTACCAGCCTGCCCATGTATCGCCGCGCGATCCTGGGCCTGGGCTATCTGCCGCAGGAAACCTCGATCTTTCGCGGCCTGACCGTGGCGCAGAATATCAGCGCGGTGCTGGAAATGGCGGAGCCGGACAAGGCATCGCGCGCCGCGCGTCTCGAACAATTGCTCGATGAATTCGGCCTGACCCGGTTGCGCGATTCGGCGGCGATGGCCCTGTCGGGGGGCGAGCGCCGCCGGTGCGAGATTGCGCGCGCGCTGGCCGCCAATCCGTCGATCGTGCTGCTGGACGAACCCTTTGCGGGCATCGATCCGCTGTCGATCGCCGATATTCGCGACCTGGTGAAGCAGTTGAAGACGCGCGGCATCGGCGTGCTGATCACCGACCATAATGTCCGCGAGACGCTGGAAATCGTCGATCGCGCCTGCATCATCTATGACGGGCAAGTGCTGTTCACAGGCAGCCCGACCGAACTGGTCGCCAATGCCGACGTCCGCCGCCTCTATCTGGGCGAGAATTTCTCGCTGTGACATGATGCGGGGGCATTTTCTTTCTGAGCCGCACCGGCCCGCACCCCCACCCGGCCTCCCACAGTCTAGGCTGGCTGGGCGTCCGGGTGGGGGCGCGAGCCGGTGCGCCAGCACAAGGCGCGCTGCCTGATGGCGCTCGGCCCACGCCTCGACATTCGGCAGAGCCAGTCGCTCGTCATGACGCCGCAGTTGCAGCAGGCGATCAAGCTGCTGGCGCTGTCCAATCTGGAGATCGAGGCGTTCGTCGCGGGCGAGCTGGAGAAGAATCCGCTGCTTGAGTCGGGCGGCGGCGATGATGCCCCCCCGCCCGCCGACGGCATCGACCGCGAGCTTGAGCGCCCCACGCTGGCCGCCGAAACCGGGGCGAGCGACGATCTGATCGCGCAGGGACTGGGCGGCGCGGACAGCCCGCTCGACGTCGATCATGGCGCGGACACGTTCATCGACGATGGCCCCGGCGACCGGATGGCGAGCGCACTCGGCGCCGGTGGCGGCGGCATGGACGCGATGACGGGCGGTTATGGCGACGAAGCCCCGGACTTCGACAGTTTCGCCGCGCCCAGTGCCAGCCTGCAGGAACATTTGATGGATCAGGCGCGCGCCGCGCTGTCGGGCGTGGACCTGATCGTCGCGGCGCAACTGATCGGCCAGATCAGCGAGGCGGGCTATCTGGAGGCGGACCTGTTGCAGACCGCCCATGCGATGGGCCTGCCGCTGGTCGAGGTCGAACGGGTGCTGGGCGTCATCCACAGCTTCGACCCGACCGGGATCGGCGCACGGTCGCTGGCCGAATGCCTGGCGCTGCAGGCCAAGGAAGCCGACCGCTACGACCCGTGCATCGCGCGCCTGCTCGCCAATCTCGACCTGCTGGCCAAGGGCGCGCTGCCCCAGTTGCGCCGCATCTGCGGGGTGGATGAGGAGGATATGGCCGACATGATCCGCGAATTGCGCGGCTATGACCCCAAGCCAGGCCTTAAATTTTCGAGCGACCGCGCTGCGCCGGTCACGCCCGACCTGTTCGTGCGCCCTACCGCCGAAGGATGGAGCATCGAGGTCAACAGCGCCACCCTGCCCCGTGTGCTGGTCAACCGCAGCTATTATGTCGAACTGGCGACCGGCAAGCAGGACAAGAATGCCAAGGCCTGGCTCGCCGATTGCCTCGCCAGCGCCAATTGGCTCGTCAAGGCGCTCGACCAGCGGCAGAAGACGATCATCAAGGTCGCGAGCGAGATCGTCCGCTGCCAGGAGGATTTCTTTCGCAAGGGCGTGGCGCATTTGAAACCGCTGACGCTGCGCACCGTCGCCGACACGATCAAAATGCATGAATCGACCGTCAGCCGGGTGACATCGAACAAATATCTGTCCTGCCCGCGCGGGCAATATGAGCTGAAATATTTCTTCACCAGCGGCGTGTCGAACGCGGAAGGCGACGGCTCCGTCTCGGCCGAAGCGGTCAAGAGCCATATCAAGACGCTGATCATGGCCGAAGAGCCGCAGGCCATCCTGTCCGACGACACGCTGGTCGAGCTGTTGCGTGCGCGCGGCATGGACATAGCCCGCCGCACCGTCGCCAAATATCGCGAGGCGATGGGGATTGGATCGTCGGTGCAGCGGCGGCGGCAGAAGGCGCTGAAGGGGAAGGCGGTCTGACGTCCGCTTAGCGGTCGATGTAGATCGGGTTGGAATAGAACCAGAGGTCATCCCAGGGATTTTCTCCTACGGGGTCGGGGCCGGGTTCGGTCTGGGTCGTGTTCGTGCCGCGGACGCGGAGATAGCGAGGCATGTCCTGTGCGCCGATGCGGTGTTCGACGACGTGATAGTCGCCTTCCTGCTTCCATTGCTGGGCGGTGAAGCGGCGAATGACCTTGGTCGTCGCGTTGCGATCACCTGCCGTTGCGGAGGGGCCGCCTGCGATGAGATCGACATGATCCAGCTTTGGCACGTCGCCATGGGCGTTCGCCGTGCGGGCCGGTCGCCATCGGATTGTCACGACGATGTCCTCGCCGCCCGGCACGGCGAGCGTATCGCCCATGGCGGCAGGCTGACCGGGCATCCGCACGCGCGCGGCCGTAAAATCCAGCGCGTCGATAAGGCCGCCCGTCGCCGCGAAGACGCGCCCGCTGCGCAAGCCGTCCAGAATGTCCGCGCCGATCGGTGTCGCCAACACCCATGTCTTGGCATATTCGCCGGGCCAGAAATCGGCCCCACCGGCCGTCCAGTGGCCATGCGAATCCGACGTGGCCGTGATCGTCCAGTGCAGCCCCTGGCCCAGAAGGGCATCCCATCCGCCGCCAAGCGTGGCGACCATCTGATCGAAGCCGCCCATCGTGGGATATCCGCCATAGAGGCCGCGCGACCCGTGGGCTGCGTCCAGTCCTGGCTTGGGGGCTGCCGCCTGGTGGCCAGGTGCGCCTTCCATGCCGATCGCGACATGGGGCGCGACATCATGCCAGGCCCGATATTCGGCCGGCGCATGAAGCCCCCATTGGCCAAGGCCCGTCGCCGTTCGTGACGGATGATTGCCGATGACGACAGGGGCGTTCGGCAAGGCGGCCATATAACCGAGCGCCGCGATCATGCGGGACTTGGTGTTGCGCGCTGGATCAGTTGGAAAAGCCTCGCGCTTGCCGAAACGCGATTCGATGGCGCGCAGCGTATCGCGCTCCTGCGCGTCGATCGGCAGGATCAGGCTGGCATGTTCGCCGCCGGGCACGTCGAACTCGGCGCCGTAGAACAGGACGAGGTCCGACACGGCCTTGCGTGCCGCGACGACATCGGGCCAGGCGCGTTCATGGTTGAGGATCGAATGACGGGGTCCGCCATGGTCCGTCGACACCATCCATGACAGGCCGAAACGGCGCGCCATCCGGGCGTTTTCGACAATGGTGTGCGACGAATCGCCGCCGATGATCGGCGCGGGCGGCGCATCGGGATGGGCCGGGTCGGCGCGATATTGCGCGCTGTAGATGCTATGCACATGATGGTCGCCCGCAAGCCAGCGGCGACCATCGGCGGGACGAGCCTGTACCGGCCCTGCCAGGGCGCATAGGGCGAACGCCCCGATGATGAACATGCGGTACATGCAGCTTCCTCGCCGAAAAATCCGTTTGGGGGCGTGCCGCACCGTATCGAGGCGATGGCCCCGCCACGGTGCGGCAACAGAGGCCAGGGTCAGAATTTGGCGCGGACGCCGAAGTTGACCGTGCGGCCGAATGTGTGGATTTCGCTGACTTCCTGCTCCGTTCCGGCGAAGGACACCTGGCGCTGGTCGAACAGGTTCACCGCCTGCACGAACATCTCCACATTGGGCTTGATCTGATAGCTGGCGCCCAGATCGACGATACCGAATCCCTTTTGATAATAGGGCACGACATCTTCCGGGCTGGGCAGCGATGTGACCACCGCCCCGGCATCCGTCATATAATCGCTGCGATAGGTGTAGCTGAGGTTGATTTCGAACGGCCCCGATTCGAAGAAGGGCGTGATCGAATAGCTGACGTCGGACACGCCCTGGATACCGGCCGATTGCAGGCCGACGCCCGTGCGATCAAGCTCCAGCTTCGACGTGGCGAAGGTCGCGGTCGCCGTGACCCCCAGGCCGAACGGCAGCTTTTTCGTATAGCCGAACTCGATGCCGGATATGGTGGCATCCCCGACGTTGGTCGGCGTCGACACCAGAATATCCACCGGCAGCGTCGACCCGTCGTTGACGGCAAAGGCCAGCGTGCGCGTCTCGAAATCCGACGCGACATAATCGCTGATCTCCTTGTGGAACGCCGCGACCGTGAACGCGCCGAACTTGTCGAAATACCATTCGAAGGAAACGTCCAGGTTCCACGACGTATAGGGACGCAGGTTCGGATTGCCCGCAGATGCGGTCAGGTTGAGCGTCGGGTCAGCGAGCGCCGCCGCGCCTTCGTTGAAGATGCTCGTCACGGTCACGCTGTTCGTGTTGATGGAATTGCGCAATTCCGACAGCGACGGCCGCGTCATCGTCCGGGCGACGCCAAGCCGCAACTGCATATTGTCCGCGATTTCGAACATGGCGTTGGCGCTGGGCAGGAACTCGCCATAGCTCGCCTTGGTGGTGGTCGGCGTCACCTGCGTCGTCACCCCGCCCGCGCCATCGGAAACGGGCGCGATCGTCGTGCCGCGAACATTGGTGCGGGTGCGCACATAGCGCAGGCCGAAATTGCCGGTGACCGGGACGTTGCCGACAATCGATTCGAAGTCGAGCCGACCATAGCCCGCCAGGATCTTTTCGCCGATCCGATAGGAATTTTGGAGGTCGGCCGCGGTCGGATCAAGGTCATAGGCGCTAGGGCTGACGCCATCATATTCGCTGCCCAGCGTATAGGCCTGGTTGAACAACGCCCAATCGACGCTGCCCCATGTCTGGCGATTGGCGATCGATTGGTCGAAGGCGTTGCTGGCCACCGGATATTGCAGGAACGCATCCGTGCGGGTCGCGCCGCTCCGCAGGACGGCATTGTTGCGATCACGACGCTGATAATCGCGATAGCGATCGGATAGCTGCCCACCGAAACGCAGCCGCGTGAAGTTCACACCACCCAGGCCGAAATCGATGTCGCGCGCTATGTTGACGATGGCGCTCTTGTCTTCGTCTTCCGAATTGATCGGCCGGATCGCAAAGCTTTCGAACGGCATGACCGACGGATCGGTCAGGTCGAGATCGGTGTAGAGCGATGTGATGCGCTGATTGCCCAGCACGTCGCCGCGAAAATCGAAGGTCAGATTGCCGCCCGCACCGCTGCGGGTACGATATTGTACCCGCTGGATCGGCGTGTCGAGGCCGCTGCGCGCCCGCGCATAGCTGACCCGCGGTTCGATCTGCCAGCCGCCAAGGTCCAGCTTCATCGTCGCATTGAGCTGCAGATTCTGGTGCGACTGATCCATATTTTCGCTGTAGTTGCGGATGCGCGCGCCCCGGATCGTGCCCGCGACCAGCCGTCCATCCTCGACCACCGCACTGGACAGGTCGAGCCGCGACAGTTCGCTGGGGATATAATAGGTCAGTCGCTGTTCGACCGTCTTGTTATTGAACTGCGAATAGAGGCCGTTAATGTCGATCTCGAACGTGGATGACGGACGCCATTGGACGCCCAGCACCGCACTGATCCGCTCGCGATCCTCAAGCTCCAGATAGGGCTGCGCATCGCCTGGCACGCGCAACGTGCCCAGGCCCTCGACCTCCGCTTCCTGCCACCCCATGCGCAGGCGGTCGAACTGCACCTCGCGCCGCGAATAGGACAGCCCGCCCAGCAGGCCGAAAGTGCCGTCCGCATTGCGCCAGCCCCCCGATATCGTGCCATTGGGATTGACCGTGTCGGTGCGCTCTTCATACCCCGCATAGGCATTGGCGGCGATAAACGATGGGCGATCGAGCGGCTTGATCAGGCGGATATCGACCGACGATCCGATCCCGCTTTCGACCAGGTCGGCGGTGGGCGACTTGACCACCACCACGCTGTCGATCAATGTCGCGGGCAGGATTTGCAGACGGAACTGACGCCCCGACTGGCCCGAATTGCGGATATTCTCGTTATAAGCGAGCGGCATGCCGTCGAACGTGACCGACTGGAAATTCGGCCCCAGGCCGCGCACGCTGATGAACTGCCCCTCGCCCGCCTCGCGGACGATGGTAACGCCGGGCACGCGCTGCAAAGCCTCGGCCACGTTGAACGCCGGCAGCTTGCCGATATCGGCCGCGACGACCGCATCCGCGATCGAATCGGCTTTACGCTTCAAATCGAGCGACCGGCCGACGCCTTCGGAAAAGCTGGCCGTCACGACGATATTGTTGCTCGCAGCCGAATCAAGGTTGGCGCTTGCCGGCGTTTCTGCGGCCGCCGCCGTCTGAGGGCGAACGATCAGCGCCCCCGCGCGATCACGCACGACGACGAGCGACGTGCCCGCGACCAGTCGGCGTGCCGCCGTTTCCGCGTCGAACATGCCCGACAAAGCGGGTGCCCGCAGTTGCGCCACGGCGTCGCGCGTGAAGAGGATGTCCTGACCGCTCTGGCGCGCCAGCTGTTCAAGCGCGCTGGCCATCGGCTGGGCTGCCATGGTCACGCGCATCTGGCGCGACTGGCCCTGCGTCTGCGCCTGCAGCGTGGCCGACATCGCCATGGAGGAAAGCGTGAGGGCGAGCGCCGCCGATCGGCAAAGCTGCCGTTTCAAACTGATCATAATGTGATGTCCCTGTTCGGCGTTCCCCGCGAGCGCCGCTTATATCCTCGTCGCTGGGGCTCGGGATTTCCCCACCCCCCGCATGCAAATAAAATCAGTACATGCTGGCGATGCGGACGGCGTCGGCCTGTGCGGTGACGCGAATGGGCAGCAGGACGGCGAGCGAGCGGGCGAAGGCTTCGGGATCGCCGACGCTGTAGACGCCACTGACGCGCATGGCCGCAGCCTTGGCGTCGGACACGACCAGCGCCCGTTCGGCGTAGCGGTTCATCTCCGCCGCCGCCTCGGCGACCGTCTGATCGCGGAAGGCCAGGCGACCGCTCTGCCACGCCGTCAGGTCTTCCAGTTCCGGCCGGTCGAGTTGATCGGGATGCCCGGCCGTCATGGCGATGCGATGCCCTTGCGACAGCAGGACCGGCGCCTGCATCGCCTCGACACGGGCGCTGCCCTGAATAGCCGTCAGCATCACTTGATCGTCATCGCGGCGCAGATCGAGCCGGGCCATGTCCGCCACCGCCCGCCTGTCACCCGCCTCGATGACGAAGGGCCGCGGATCGCGGGCGATATCCAGGTTGATGCGACCCGTTTCGAGCGAGAGCAGGCGCATGGTTTCGCGCGCCCGGAACCGGATCTGCGTATTGGTGTCCAGCATGACGCGGGTGCCGTCATCCAGCATCAGGCGGCGCTGTTCGCCAACGCCTGTCCGGTACACGCCAGCCTGCGCCTGCTGCCATCCGACCGTCAGCCCCGCGGACAGGATGATTCCGACGCCCCCGGCCATGACGGCCCGGCGCGACAATCGCTGCGGCGCGGGCGCGCTGCGTGGATCGTCGCGAAGGCCGCCGACGGCGTCCCAGACGGTGGAGCTGTGATCGAAGGCCAGGGCATGGGACGGATCAGCATTCAACCAGGCGCGAAATGCCGCTTCGTCCTGGGTGGATCGGTTGTCGGCGTGTAAGCGCGCAAGCCAATCCGCTGCCTGCCGGTTCACATTTTCCGGCTTGCTGCGGAAGTTCACGTCACCAATGCTCCATCCATTCGGCCAGATGCGCCATCGCTTTTGCGATATGTTTTTCGACTGCGCTCTGGCTGATCCCCAACTCCTCGGCGATCTCGCGATATTTACGCCCGTCCAGGCGATACATCAAGAAAATCTGGCGGGTACGGGGGCTGAGTTGCGCGACCCCGCCGCGCACATGGTCCAGACGTTCTCGCGCGATCATCACTTCGTCCTGCAGGGGGAAGCTGTCTGCGACGCTGTCGCTCGTGGTTTCCGCCACGATCGTCGAACCGACCCGCCGTTCCCGGCGATAGGCATCGATACCGCGATTGGCCGCGATCCGCGCGAGCAAGGCTTCGGCATTGTCGGCCTGTGTCCGCCGCGCCGCCACGCTGAGCCACGCATCCTGCAGCAGATCGTCGGCATCGTCGCGCCGGGTCATGCGCGCAATCTGATTGCGCAGCCTGACCCAGCTAAAGCCCAGCGCCCCGTCGCGCGTCGATGCCTTTGAACATTCCATCGCCGCGCGTCTAGGAATGGGGCGATACGATTTAATGACAGATCGGCGTCAGCACCATGACATGCACAGCGATGCGGGAAATCATGCGCGAGGCGTCCGGCGGGCGTCTCCTATTCCACGAAGGGCGCAAGCACTTGCTGGACGCGAAGCCGTTCGGGAATCTGGTCCGCGCCGATCACGCGGTCGATCTGTTCATGGGCATGATAGATGCGGCGCTCCTGATAGTTGAGCACGATCGAGCGGAAGGCCGGGGATTCGGCCGACAGCTGAACGCTCGGCAGGTAGGTCAGATCTTCATCGAGAATGAAGTTGAAGGCCTCGATCTTCTGCTTCCACGCCTCCGGCAATGCGCTTTCGCCATGCGGCAATCCGAACCAGATGACTTCGAAGCGGCTGGTGTTGATCCCCGTGGGCCAGAACAGCAGCAAGGGAAAGCCATTGGCATAGACCGGCGTGGTCAGGTTCGGGAAGGCGGTGAAGGCGGTCACGAACTGCCGGGGGATCGGGCCGACGCTCGGTATATCGGCGATCCCGCCCATACCCATGCTGAAACCGGTTTCCTCCGACACGTCGGCCGTCGGCTGAAAGCCATCATTCCACGGCAGGATGTTGCGCGAGTGGCCGTTTTTGAACAGCGACATCACCGTGCCATGATGATCGACCGCGCATTTGGGGCCAGGCAGGCCGACGCTGCCCCGGTGAACCGAAACGAAGTGATAATTTTCGGCGAAGGCGTCCATCAGGACTTTCCAATTACACGCCACGTCATAGCTGTAGCTGGTGATGTAGCTGAGCTTGTCGAGGTCGAATTGGGCCAACTGGCCCGGCAAGACACCCAGATATTGCTGGAGCGGTTCCGCATCGGGCTCGGCATTGATGAATATCCAGCCGCCCCATGTTTCGCATCGCAGCTTCACCAGGCCGCGCTTCGATTTGTCCAGCCCGTCGAAATCCCGGCTGTCCGGTACGCCGAGCAGTTCGCCGTCCAGATTATAGGTCCAGGCGTGGTAGCCGCAGATCAGCCGCTTGCCCAGGCACGTCCCCTGACGCTCCTGTACGATGCAGCCGCCACGGTGCGAGCAGGTATTGTAGAAGGCGTTGAAGCCGTTTTCCGTCCGCACGACGATGACCGGCATGCCGGGGACGCCCTCGAACTTGAGAAAGCTGCCGACTTTGGGAAACTGATCCTTGTGCCCGGCATAGAGCCAACTGCGCTGCCAGAGATATTTCAGTTCGAGCTGATAGAATTCCGGCGAAATATAGCGCTCGGCCGGGATGTCCGGCAATGGAGGAAAGCCCTCCGGATAGCCCTTACGCCCCTTCTCATAGTCGACGCGTTGCTGCAGCCCCTCGATCGTTTCCATGACGTTGATCTCATCCTCCCATAGATGCCCCGTGCATTATTCTGCATTCATGGGGCAGCGGCCGTGCCTGCGGACCACGCAAGGCTGGCCTGGCGCGAGGGAAAGATAGGGCAGGCGGGCGCGGCCCGGCTACGAACATAAATGATAGGTAGGGCGACGGCGATCACAGAGACGTTGAATTCCAGGGACACCGCCAAGCGAGCATATGCCTTGTCCCGATCAGGTGACACGCCAGACCCAAAGCCGGATGGAATCGGGATAGCGCGCGCCCGAACAGACGAAGATGCTGCTATTGAGCCATGCATAGGGACCGAGCGGCGCGATGAATTCGGGTATGGTGCGAAAATAATAGGCTGACGGATCGACCGTGTCACCGGCTGCCAGGCGGGCCATGACCTCGGCAGGCCCGTGGCGCAGGCCGCGATTGCGGATCTGGATGATGGTGCCGTCATCGGTTTCGATGCCATAGGTTGCATCCGCGACGGTGACGCCATCGGACCGCAGAAGTTGCCAATCGCTGCCTCCGCCAAGGATGCGGCCACGGATATGCGGCCCTTCGACCGTGCCCGACAGGATGGGGATGATCCGCCGCATGCCATCGGGCGTTTCCCCGATCGGAATGGGTGCGGCCAGTTCGGCGCTGGCCGCATAGACGAACGCCAACCCTGGTCGAATGGCGTCGGCGGGCACGGCATCTTCAGGAGACATGGGCATCCTCATTTGCAAGGCCCGTACAGGATATCACGTCCTGCCCGGCGCTTAGCTGGAACAACAGGTCGACATGATCCGGCAGGTCGGCGACCATGTGGCGAGTCACACGCTCATAATGGCTGACGAACCGCGCGACTGCGGCGTCGTCCATGATCCCCGGCGCATCCGGCGCGGTCGCCCGCAGCTTATGTTCCTGGAGCAACCGGTTTTTCAAAACATGGTCGAAAGACGGCGGCTTCAACATCACCAGATGATCGATCATCGCGAACCACTGCGCATAGCATGTCTCAAGAGCGCTGTTCACATGACGCCGCCAGATGCCGTCGGGATCCTCCTGCGCCTCCAGCGCATTGAGCGGCTGCTCCAGGGCGGCGGCAGGCTGCGGGCGCGCACCCACGCACCAGCCTTCGAACAGCAGGATATCCACCTTGCCCGCATGGCGCGTCCAGTCGGCCTGCGGCAGTCGGTCGTCCAACGCCTTGCTGAACCGCGGGATCAGCGTGTCTCGACCGGCGACCATATCCGCCAGCACAGCGATGCCCGCATCGACATCATGCGTGCCGGGCACCCCGCGCGTGCGGAACAGGGGGTGGATGTCCCTCGCCATTTGCTCCCGCGCCTGCAACGGCAGGTAAAGATCGTCCAGGGAGACGACCGTCGCTGACAGCCCCTGTTCGGGCAGCAGCGATGCCTGGAGAAAGCGGCAGACCGTGGATTTCCCGCTGCCCTGCGCCCCGTTGATCCCGATGATGAGGGGCCGTCCGGCCGATGCATGCCAATGTGCGATCTGCCGTGCGAGCGGCCGCCACCAGCGATCGACCATCACCGCATAGGATGGCGGCAATCGCTCGGCGGCGATCAAATCGTCGATGGCGGTCGCCACTACAGGCTGTCCTGGGGCACCCGCCCCTCCCTCCAGTCGTCGAGATTGGCGAGCGCGCGCAGGCCCATTGCCTCCCGCGTCTCCCGCGTCGCGCTGCCCAGATGGGGGAGGAGAACCGTGTTCGGCGCGTCGCGCAGGCGTTGGGAGACATGGGGTTCGCCGACGAAGACATCGAGGCCCGCGCCACCGATCCGCCCGGCTTCCAGCGCATCGACCAGCGCGTCTTCATCGACCACGTCGCCGCGCGCGGTGTTGATCAGGATCGCATGGGGGGCCATCTGTGCGAAGATGGCCGCATCGATGATGTTGCGGGTTTCCGCGCCGCCCGGAATATGCAGCGAGACGACATCGCATTGGGCGACCATCTCGGCCAGCGATGGCACATAGCGGGCATCCAGGCGCTGCACCACGTCCTGCGCGCCGGGGCGCCGCGAATAATAGATGATGTCCATGCCAAAGCCGAAACGGGCGCGTTCGGCCATCGCCTGGGCAATGCGGCCGAAACCGACCAGCCCCAGCGTCTTGCCGCGCAGGCTGGTGCCAAGCAGATGGGTCGGCCGCCAGCCCGCCCATTGCCCGGCGCGTAATTCCCGCTCGCCTTCGCCTGCCCGCCGCGACGCCATCAGCATCAGGGTGACGGCGATGTCGGCGGTCGCATCCGTCAGGACGCCGGGCGTATTGGTCACGACGATGCCTGCGCCGCGCGCCGCCGCCAGGTCGATATGATCGACGCCTGCGCCGTAATTGGCGATGATCTTCGCGCGTTGCCCCGCCGTCCCGACAATGCCGGCGTGCAGCTTGTCGGTGATGGTGGGGCAGATGGCGTCATAGTCCTGCATCGCTGCAGCCAGTGCCGCTTGCGTCAGCGGGACGTCATCCTGATTGAACGTCGCATCATAGCGTTCCGCGATCAGCGCCTCGACCCGTTCGGGCCATTTGCGCGTCACCAATAAACGGGGCTTGTCGGGTATCGTCACGGATCAGCTCTGCGGTGCCGAAGCGGAGAAATAGGCTGTGAACGGATCGTCAGCATGTTCGGGTGGTTCGCCTTCGCGCACGGTCGTCCGACGCATGTCGCGCCTTTCCTTATAGATGTCGAAATCGCCGCCCCGGTGCATGGTCGCCAGATTGTCCCAGATAACGATGTCGCCCGGTTGGTAGGAGACGCCGAATACATAGTGTGGCTGGGTGGCGAATTCGATCAGATATTTGATGAGCGCGCGCCCTTCCTCGCGTGGCAGGCCAACGACGTCCATCGCATGGCTGCCGATATAGATGGCGGTGCGTCCGGTTGCTTCCTGGTGCATGACCATGGGCTGGCGGGCTTTGGGACGGCCGTCAATCTCCTCCTCGGTAATCGGGAAACCGGCGAGCAGGCGCGAATACCAGAGCGAATGTTCGGCCTGCAGCGTGTCGACCTTTTCCTTGATGTCGGCAGGCAGGTCTTCATAGGCCGAACGCAGGTCCGCGAAATAGGTCAGCCCGCCTTCCTTGGGCACTTCATAAGCGAGCAACAGCGAATAGGCCGAACGCAGGTCCATGAAGGAGGAATCGGTATGCCAGAGCCGGTCGCCCTTCTTGTGCAGCACCATATTCTCATCGACCAGTATTTCGCCCGTAGGCGTCAGGTTGCTGGCGTCGAATATCTCCGGCGTGTCCGGGTGACGACGCGGCCGGTTCTTTACCGATGGCGCCGTTTCCAAATGGCCGAAATGGCGGCTGAAAGCGACATGGGAGGCATTGTCGAAGCCGGTGCCGCGAATGACGCACACGCCCCACTGGTTCATCGCATCCTTGATGGCGGCGACATCGGCGTCGCTCAACGGCTTGCTGACGTCGATGCCGGAAAGCTCGGCACCAAAGCGCGGGGTGATGGGGGTCGCAGTCAAAGCCATGATCATATTTCCTGTTAGGGCTTGGTCGCCACGGCATGCGCCGGAAGGACGATGTTGTCGGTGGGAACGGGCGTGCGGGCCGCCTGGCGGTTGCCGACACGGGCAAGCAGGAGCAGCGAAACGCACGAGAGCAGCGGCGTCGCCGCAAGCAGGACGAACAGCAGGCGGGGGGGTATGTTCATCGCCAGCAGATAGCCGCCCAGTAGCGGTGCGAAGATCGATCCAATCTTGGCCACCGATGTCGCCCAGCCCGCGCCATTGGCGCGGATCGCGCTGGGGTAGAAAATGCCCGCGATGGAATGCATGCCGAAATGCGTGCCGCTGATCATCGCCATGCTCAGAAGGGAGAAGGCGGCCAGACCCTGCAGCGAGACGGGAGCGAGGCCCATGACCAACAGCAGCGGTGCCGCCAGCATCGGATAGAAAGCGATCGCGATCGGCCCCAGCCGGTCGGTAAAGCGCATGAGCGCCAGGCCCGCGAGCGAGCCGCCGATCGAGCTGACGGACATGATCATCGCCGCCTGCGTCCGGGTGAAACCGACATCCTCGAAGATGATCGGGCCCCAGTTGGACTTGAAATAGACCGCCATCGAACTGCCGATATAGGCGAGCCAGAGCAGGCTGGTGATCGGCCGCAGATCGCCTTTGAACAGGGTGGCGATACGGAAGCCCTTTCCTGTGGCGGGCGCTGTTTCGTCCGTGACCATGAAGCGGTCCTGCGGCCGCGCGCCAAGCCCCGGTGCCAGCGCGTTCAGCGCCTTTGCGATCTTGTCGGGCGATCGCCCCTTCACCGCCAGATAGCGGGCGGATTCAGGGAGCAGGGCAAAGAGGAGCGGGACGAGCAGCAGCGTCGCCACGCCCGACACCATGAATACCGATTGCCAGCCATAGAGCGGCGCGAGCCACACCGTCATCGGCCCTGCGACGACGCCACCCAGCGTATAGCCCATCATGATGACGGTCACGACGGTCGCCCGATAGCGGCGCGGCACATATTCGATGTTGAGCGCCCAGGCGAGCGGCATCAACCCGCCCAGGGCCACGCCGTTGAGGAAACGCAGCGCCAGCAGCACCTGCATATTGGGCGCGAGCGCAATGGCCATACTGGTCGCCCCGAACGCCACGACCGACGCGATGATGATAGGGCGGCGCCCATAGCGGTCGCCCAGCCAACCAAAAGCGATCCCGCCCAGCATCGCGCCGAACACACCC
Source organism: Sphingobium sp. D43FB (assembly GCF_002312805.1). Lineage (GTDB taxonomy): Bacteria > Pseudomonadota > Alphaproteobacteria > Sphingomonadales > Sphingomonadaceae > Sphingobium. The sequence continues at coordinate 34,328 of NZ_NMUA01000031.1, forward strand.
ATAGCGAACAGTTCGCCCAGGGAAATGACGTCCGCACCGAACCCGTCGCGCAGATAGGGCGCGACGAAGGAGATGACGAGCATGTCGAAACCGTCGAGAAAGGTGACGGTCCACGATATCGCGACGAGGCGGATGACGAACGCATTGATCCGCTGACGTTCGATCACGTCCGTCACCTCGATGACGACGGGGGGCGATGGATCGGTTGCGGTCATGCTCATCGTGGCTCGTCCCTCTCCTGCGCCTTATGCACCGAAGTGGAAGCGCGCGCCGACCTTGAACGCGCGACCGACCGGATCGAACAGGATCTGGTTGGTGCCGCCCGATGGTCCGGGCATGGCGGGCGGATCGCGATCGAGCAGATTGTTCACCGTGGCGAACAATTGGAAGGTCCGTCCGTTTCCGGCTTCGACATTCACCCGCGCCGTCATGTCGAGGTAGAAGCGGCTGGGCACATTATTATTGTCGACGCTGTTCGGTGCGGTGACGGCATAGCCATCCTGATCGGGACCGACGAAATTGGTCCAGTAGATGCCCGACGGGATATAGCGGCCATGACCGGTCAGCTGAAATTTGCCGACCGTCCAGGTCAACACGCCGTCCAGCACATAATCGGGCACGCCAGGGATCGTGCCCGTGCGCACGCCCGTCTGCCCTGCGCGATCGACCGCGCCCAGGGCATCGACGGTCGTCAGTTCCTTCGTGATATTTGCGATCAACTGCCCGTTCAGCTCGCCCCATGAACCGAGCGGCTGGCGATATTGGAGTTCGATATCATAGCCGCTGGTCTTGAGGGCGTTGGAATTGAGGATGACGTCGCGGACCTGCAGAATCTGGTTGTTGGCGTCGCGCGTGATCTGGCTGCAGAAATTGGTCGCCCCCTGCGCGCATCGATTGACCAATGTCTGCGCGCCCAGGGCACCGATCGCGTCGGCCACCTTGATATTATAATAGTCGACCGACAGGCGCAGCCGCTGGAGCAGGCCGGACCGGGGGGCGATCACGAAACCGCCAGTCCAGCTGTCCGCCTTTTCGACCGACAGGTTCGGATTGGCCCCGGTGACGACGAAGGGGTTGGTCTGCAATCCGCCGTTCAACGGGTCGGACAGGCCGATCGAGCGCAGCGTCTGCGGGCCGAACAGTTCGAAAATATTAGGCGCGCGAATGTCGCGCGACCGCGTGCCGCGCAAGCGGACGCCTTCGATCGGTTCGTAGACGAGCCCGGCTTTCCAGGTCGTGACCGACCCTGTGGTGCTGTAATCGGTGCGACGGGCCGCACCATTGAGGTCGAGCGCATAGCCGACCGATGAATTGCGCAAGACGGGGACGGCGATCTCGCCGAATATTTCCTTCACCGTCACGCCGCCCGACAGAGCGGAGCCGTTGAGGGAATAAAAGCCGTTCGCCGCCGAGATGGGATCGGCGGTGCCGTCCACCGTATCGCGCCGATATTCCGCGCCCACCGCGACCGTTACCGGTCCCGCTGGCAGGTCGAACAGCTCGCCGCGCAGGTCCACGCCCGCGACATGCTGTTCATTGACGGTTCGCTGCAGGCCGTTGCCAGTGATATAGCCGACCGACGCCTGGCTGAATTGCCCTTCGCCGAACGGGTTGAACGGTACGCAGCCCGCATCGTCATTGCTGGTGATCGCGTCGGCATTGACGCGGCAGACAATCTGGCCGCCGGAGCGCACCGCGTCCACGGCTTTGAGGAGATTGGCCTGATTGACGAGGTTCGTCGCCCGTTGCGTGAAATTGGTGCGGCCATATTGATAGAAGCCGTTGACCGTCCATTTATCGCTCAGCTTCGCCTCGACACCCAGCACACCGCGATAGGTTTCGGTGGTCGATGTCGCCCGGCCAGGGCCAAGGTCGAACGCGGCCTTGCCCAGGATGAAGGAGGCGACGCCATTGGCATCCATCGTCGATGCGACGGCGGCAGGGATGAAGGGATTGTCGCGCTTGATACGGCCCAGCAAAGTCCCGTTGAAGTCGCGGAAGATGGCGCCGTCGACGGTCCCCTTGACCCGGCCATAGGACAGGTCGGCGGTCAGCGTGACATCGTCGGTCAGGTCCGCCGTCAACGCGCCATAGGTGGACACCCGTTCCAGCGGCACTTTGAGCCGCAGGGCGGAGATGAAGCCGTTACGCCCTTGCCCCTCGCCGCCGAGCATGAATAGCGGACCGACCAGCGAACCATATTGGAACTGCCCCGGCGTGCCGTCGGCCAGGAATTTGGTGCCGCGCAACGGATCGGTCGCCGTCGTGCCGATCACCTGACCCGCCGCATTGTACGACCGATTGATGAGGCCGCCCGGTGACATGGTCGATGTATTGACCCCGCCGATGATCAGATTGGCGGGCAGGCCACCGGCACCGGGCGTATTGCCCAGGATCAGGGTCTGGCTGTCGCACCAGCTACGGCTGGTGCAGGTGCCCAGCCCTTCCAGCTTTTCATATTCGACCGCGCCGATCACATGGATGCGATCGCCAAAGCGCATGCCGCCCGACAGGCTGGCGAACAAATTGCCGTCATCGCCCCGCTGCGACATGCCCGCGGCAAATTCGCCGTCCAGGCCTTCTTTCTTGCGGTCGAGGACAAAGTTCACCACCCCTGCAACCGCATCCGACCCATAAGCGGCCGAGGCGCCCCCGGTCACGACATCGACGCTGCGCAACAGGGAGGACGGGATCAGGTTGGTATCGACCGAACCCTGCACGGTGCTGGGCACGAAACGCTTGCCATCGACCAGGACGAGTGTGCGCTGGGGATCGAGCCCGCGCAGATCGAGCAGCCGAGCGCCGATATTGCCGCCCAGATTGGCCTGCGCCGCCGGACCGCTCGACGCGCGAAAACTGGGCAACTGGTTCAGCGCTTCGCCGACATTGGTGATGCCCAGCGCATCGAGCCGTTCAGCGCCGATCGAGGTGACCGGCGTCGGCGCGTTGAAATTGGAACCCAGGCGCGTGCCCGTCACGACGATGTCAGTCACGGGCAAGGCACCCGATGCGCCTTCGGTCGCCTGGGCATCGACGGATTGCGGGGCGGTAGTTGGATCAGCCGGGGCGGACTCCTGTGCGGCCACACCGGTCGGCAGCGCCATCGCTACCCCCATCATGGCCAAGACACTCGCGTTTGCGCGCATGCGCTGGGTGCTCAATCGCATCTTCATTTCCCTCTCCTGGCCTTCTGCTGCGGCCTCTGAACGATTTATGTATCGTGATACATAGATTGTCAACGCCCTCCTTTCAGGGGAAAAATTTGGGGGAAATCTGATATTTTGCAGTTGTTTACCAGCGCCGCTAAGAATGGCATGCGGGCTGCAATCCACTGTCCCGCCTTTGCAATGGGAATGACATGGCCTCCGACGATCCGAATCCAGCCGATCCGTTCGACAGCAGCACAGCGCAATATCGCGCCTATTTTCCCGAAGGATCGCGCGATGACGTCGAATTCCGGCTGACCCGGATATTGTCGCTGTCGGCCCGCCGTTGGGGGACGCATGTCGAAAATCGCATGTTGGCGGCCACGGGTCAGTCCCGGTCGCGATGGCAGACCCTCTTCGTCCTGAGCGTCGCCACGCCCCCAGTCACGACATCGCTCTTGTCGGCCCGCCTCGCCATTCAATGGCCACCGCTGATCCGAACATTGAATTCGCTGGAAGCCGATGGCCTGATCCGCCGGACGGAAAACCCGCACGACAAGCGCTCGCGCCATATCGAGATCACGCCAGCGGGCATGGCGGTCGTCGAGCAGGTTCAGCCCGTTCTGTCGGACATTCGATCGACGGTATTTGCCAAACTCAGCAAAGAAGAGATGGAACTGGCGACGCGCGTTTTGGAGAAGGTCGTCGTCGGCGTGAGTGAAGCCCAGGAGGCGGATGCGGTGTGATCCTATCATCAGCCAGGCGATGGCACCGTGTCGGGGATCTTATGACGATCGCCAAGCCAAGGCCCGTGCCATCAGGCTCCTGGGCGCCGCCCAGCCGGACGAAAGGCGAGCGGCGAAAAATCCGACCGACTACTCAGCTCTTGTGACCCGATCGTCTCCCGCAACCAATATCATCGCCGCACTGCTGCCCCGTAATGAAGGGCAAGACTTTATCGCTGCTTCTTGGCCATCGTCGCGGTGAAATCGGGATCCTTGTTCGCCACCCAATCGACGAATTTGCGGATGTTGGGATTGTCCAGCAGGCCATCCACCACCATCCCGTGGCGCTGCAGCTCGGAATTGGTGAAATTCGCGATCAATGTCTGCTGGCATATGGGATGCATGGGAACGACGTCCCGCCCGCCCCGGCTCTTGGGCACGGGATGATGCCACACGATGGTCTTGCCCGTCGGCCGACCGCACAGCCAGCAAGGAGCCGTCGGCGCAGGGGCCTCCTCCTCGACATGCGAGTCATCATAGGAACCATGTTTCGAATGTTTGCGGGCCATCATCTACCTGAATGTCGTAAGATTATGCATCGTCCGTAGAACCACCACGGCGACATTACCACATCCGACATCCAGACGGGGACGACCGCGGCTTGGGGAACGAGACTTTACGGTCGAGTGCGCGCCCCCCGCCACCCCGCAGAACATCACTTCATCGCATCATTTTGTGGGAAGAATTGGCGGAGAGGCAGGGAAGCCTTGATGGTTCCCCGATTTCGCGTGATTCGCGGCTGCTGATAATAGGCAGGGCTATCAGGCTGTAGCGGTCCTGTGTAGCCCTTGGTTCGACAGACACGCTGGTA
>NZ_NMUA01000316.1 GCF_002312805.1 Sphingobium sp. D43FB
AGCTCAAAGTCCGTGCTGCAATCCTCAATCGCTTCTCGCAAATCGGCACACCAAATACTGTCCGCGTCGCGTAGTAATCTCAAATAAAGCCCGCAGCAAACCTATCAGGAGTTATGCAACAAAGCCGATCGAGGCCCACCAATATGGCTTCTGGGTCCATCTTGGCTTCATCGATGACTGGCCCGATCGCCCCGATGGGCTTTCGCCTGAATTCTGGGCTTTGCTGTCGGACGCCCGCAAGGCTGGAGCGAA
>NZ_NMUA01000317.1 GCF_002312805.1 Sphingobium sp. D43FB
CGAAGCGGCACTCGTGGAGACGGATAAGTGCGGGCAACCTCGAGCATCCGTCGCACGTCGGCAGGCGAGTAGATATGGGGCTTTCGCCATTGCTTGGCGGCCTCCTTCCTTGGGGTCGGGTCGGGTCAACGCTGCGATGCTGGCGCGAGCCAACCCGCGTTCCTCACGCAGCCAGATTTCGTATTCGGCGCAGATTGAAAATCGGACTTCATCGGCCGCGCAGGTAGGCTTGATAGCCGGCGGCCATTGGCC
>NZ_NMUA01000318.1 GCF_002312805.1 Sphingobium sp. D43FB
CCCGCTGCTCCACCACCATACGAACCGCCCGCTCGCGGACTTCAGGTGAAAATTTGTTGGTTGTCTTGCTCATAACGGATGCTCCTTCTCACAAGTTGGAGCCTCCTGGAAACCCGGGGCGCTTCACAGGCGATCGCAGGCCGAACCGGGCCTCGCAAAGCGAAAGTCGCCCTGGCCAGGAAGCTGGCGGTAACATTGCACGCAATGTGGCGTACCAACACGACCTTCCGGGAGGCGGCCATGGCCTGATC
>NZ_NMUA01000319.1 GCF_002312805.1 Sphingobium sp. D43FB
AGGACCGCCTCATCAATCCGGTCGGTGTCTATATCCCACTCTTCCATAGGCAGCTCCTCGCGGCGCTGCCGATAATCTCACATCTTGACCCTCAGCTCCACTGCGTCTGCTATCGGATGCGTACGCTTTCCAGCTCATCGTGACCGCCTGATTCCTTCATGCAGCGCGGGCCAAGTTTGGCGGCACTGCATTTTTCCGGTAGTTTTCGCCGGTCACCATCATCTTCCAGGCGACACGAGCAATCTTGTTCG
>NZ_NMUA01000320.1 GCF_002312805.1 Sphingobium sp. D43FB
TCGCAAGCCTATCAAATATCCGCGGTGAAATAGACGCAGCGAAATCCCTCGTCCTGATCACATACAGGCTGGCACCGAAAAACGCGGACCGCCGAAGCGAACAACGTCACGAATAATCCGGGCTAAGAGCCTGATTCATAATTATCCGATGAAATTTCATAGTCTTGCGATGCGACGCGCGAATAGCTGGATGGAAGCTATGAACAGCCACGCAGTTGCCGATGCGATGGTCTGTTCAAAGTCCTTGG
>NZ_NMUA01000321.1 GCF_002312805.1 Sphingobium sp. D43FB
ACAGCTTCTCCTCGATCACGTCCTTCACACAGCGAGGTGCCAATGCGCCTTCTGCCTTCTCCTCGATCTCCTCGCCGAGCCAGGCCATGGCGCGATAGAAGTGATGGAGGGCAAGATCCTCGCTGCCGTCGATGGCGTAGCTCTCCATCCAGTCCAGGCAGGCTCGGTCCGAGCCTGAGACGAACAGGCGGTGCAGTGTAGCGACAAATACGGCGCGCTCCACGGCAAAGCCGAACTGGCGCCCTTC
>NZ_NMUA01000322.1 GCF_002312805.1 Sphingobium sp. D43FB
CTGTCCGGCGGTTCGAAAAGCATGGGTGCCGGTGCCACCGGTATTCGGCGCAGCAAGCGCACTACAAGGCTGACCAAGCAGCAAGGGTCAGGCGCTTCGTCCGGTTCCTGGAAGATCAAGGCTACGTCGAAGTCGACGACGGGATCGACGATCTGCCACGGCACCTCGCCGACTATTCCGATGCGATCGATCGCCTGCAACTTGCCGAGGGACCGGCACAGGCCTATCGGTCCGAGGCCGAGCAT
>NZ_NMUA01000323.1 GCF_002312805.1 Sphingobium sp. D43FB
CCGTCTGCGCCTGTTCGACAGCGCATCTTCCCCGCGCCGAGAATGACGCCATCGACCGGCTGATCCAGTACGCGCCGCGAAGGCGCGGTCGGATCATCGTCGATCATCCGATCTTGTCGATCGAGGCCCACCAATATGGCTTCTGGGTCCATCTTGGCTTCATCGATGACTGGCCCGATCGCCCCGATGGGCTTTCGCCTGAATTCTGGGCTTTGCTGTCGGACGCCCGCAAGGCTGGAGCGAA
>NZ_NMUA01000324.1 GCF_002312805.1 Sphingobium sp. D43FB
CACCGCCCAGCTTCCACAACGCATCCTGCAGGTGCTCCGAAAGGGCGGCAAAGCTCTCCCCGCCCAGCACGACAGCCGCATGCTCCCAGCCACTCGCCGCCAAGCGGAAGTGGTAGAGGCGATAGGCTAGGGTCTCGCCGGCAACGGTGACCTTGAGACTGTCGCATACCGTGAAATCCGACAGGCCCTGCCGACCGGGCTCATGATGCTGCGGGAAGAAGATCTCCTTCTCGCCGCCGTGCA
>NZ_NMUA01000032.1 GCF_002312805.1 Sphingobium sp. D43FB
CAGCGCCGCATTATACGCGCTCCAGTTTGTCGTGCGATACTTTGGTGAGGCTGGCTTGGGCATAGCCGCCCCCTAAAGCACTCGATTCACCTGAGGAATCCCCCAGGCGCAATTTCGCAACAAAGCCGTGCGCAGGCGTCCTATCTAGCGACTTTATGCGAAGAAGCGGGTGTGGAACTGCCAACCGGAGATCTGACGAAAGCAGATGCATCGCGTCAGATCGATGAGATGAAAGCGAAGCTTGGGCGCGCCTGACGGACTTATGGTTCGAACCATTTGCGATGTTTCATGTCGGAAATCGCACCACATGATCTAATTTTGATGGAGGGGGCCGAGCCTGCCACAGCGTCACGTCCAATCCACCCAAACTGATGTCGATCAGACAGATTTTCCAACAGACTATTGGACCCATCCGACATTCAGGCGTTGTCCGCTCATACCGGGACGCAGCCTCCGAAAGATCGGACTGCTCCCGCGTGGACATCATGAGAATGGCTGGAGAATGCCCATGACGATGGCGACAGACGATGCCCCGCCGACGACATCGAAATTGAAAGAAGAACGCGCAAACGGAATCGCGGCCGTGACCCAGTCCAAGGGTGACGATCTGATCGGGCGCTCGGTCACGATCAACCGCCCTCGTGACGAACTCTTCGCCTATTGGCGCGATTTTTCCAATTTGCCGTCGTTCATGGACAATGTCGAACACATCGACATCCTGTCCGCCACGACGTCGCATTGGGTGGTGAAGGCGCCGGCTGGACGCACTGTGGAATGGGACGCGAAAATTACGGAGGAAAAAGCCGGCGAATTGATCGCCTGGACCTCTGGCGAAGGCTCCGATGTCCCCAATAGCGGCCGCATCGAATTTCGCGATGCAGGCGCGCGTGGCACCATCGTTACGGCAACCATCGCCTATGATCCGCCTGCGGGCATGGTGGGTAAGGTGATCGCCAAGCTCTTCCAGCGCGAACCCGCCATCCAGGCACGACGCGATCTGCGCCGTTTCAAACAATTGATGGAAACGGGAGAGGTCGCGACTGCGGCCTGGACTCGAAAGCAACGTGACGAGGAGACAGACTGATGCGCGCGCTCACATGGCACGGCAAGCATGACGTCCGCGTCGATACGGTCGACGATCCGGAAATCCTCAACCCGCGCGATGCGATCATCAAGATCACATCGACAGCGATCTGCGGGTCCGACCTGCATCTCTATGACGGTTATATCCCGACCATGCAGGCCGGCGACATACTGGGCCATGAGTTCATGGGCGAAGTCGTCGAAACCGGTCCCAGATCCACCTTGCAAAAGGGACAGCGGGTCGTGGTGCCCTTCACCATCGCCTGCGGCAGCTGTTATCACTGCGGCAAGCACCAATATTCCGCGTGCGACAATGGCAATCCGGCCGACAATCAGGACATCGGCCAGGAAATGTACGGCCAGCCCATGTCGGGCTTGTTCGGCTACAGCCACCTGACCGGCGGCTATGCAGGCGGCCAGGCCGAATATGTGCGCGTGCCGTTCAGCGACGTGGGGCCGATCGTGGTGCCTGACGGACTGGACGACGACGAAGTGCTGTTCCTGTCGGACATCCTGCCCACCGGATGGCAGGCGGCGGAGAATGCGGACATCGAGCCGGGCGATACGGTGGCGGTATGGGGCTGTGGTCCGGTCGGGCTTTTCGCCGTTCAGTCGGCTTTCCTGATGGGCGCGCACCGTGTTATCGCGATCGACCATTTTCCGCATCGGCTGGAACTGGCGAAAAAATTCGGCGCGGAGACGATCAATTTCGAGGAATCCAAAACCTACGAAGCGTTGATGGAGATGACCGGCGGCATCGGGCCTGATGCGGTGATCGATGCGGTGGGTTTGGAAGCCCATGGCTTCTTTGTCGACAATGTGGTCGATCAGATCAAGGCATCGCTTTTCCTGGGGACCGATCGCACCCATTCTATCCGGCAGGCGATCCACGCCTGTCGCAAGGGCGGGCGGGTGTCGATGCCAGCCGTCTACGGCGGCTTCGTGGACAAGTTTCCTTTGGGCGCCTTCATGGAAAAGGGGCTGACCCTCAAGACCGGACAGACGAGCGTCCAGCATTATATGCCCGCCCTGCTCAATGCGATTCTGGAGGGCAAGATCGATACGACCTTCCTGATCTCGCATCGGATGGGCCTGGAAGATGCGCCTAAGGGCTACAAGATGTTCCACGACAACCAGAATGAAGTGACCAAGATCGTGCTGAAGCCCGGTCTTACCGCCGCCGCGCAATAGGAGAGACAGACATGGCCAATAAATTCGCGATTGTCACCGGCGCCTCCACCGGCATCGGCTTCGAACTTGCCTCCATCGCTGCGGAAAATGGGTATGACCTGCTAGTCGTGGCCGACGAACCGCTGATCAACGCCGCTGCGCAGGATTTCAAGCAGCATGATGTCGAGGTTATTGCGGTCGAGGCCGATCTTGCGACATTGCAAGGCGTGGATACGCTTCTCGCCGCGGCTAACGGCCGACAAGTGGATTTGCTATGCGCCAACGCCGGGCGCGGCCTTGGCCACGGTTTTCTCGATCAGGACGTTGCCGACTGGCGGCGCGTGGTGGACACAAACATCACCGGCACGCTGTATCTGCTGCAAAAGGTTCTGAAGGCAATGGTGGCGCGTGACGACGGCAAAGTGTTGATCACCGGATCGATCGCAGGCTTCATTCCGGGTAGCTTCCAGGCCGTCTATAACGGTAGCAAGGCCTTCGTCGACAGCTTTGCCGATGCGATCCGTAATGAGATCAAGGACAGCAAGGGCGTCACCATCACGACCCTGATGCCAGGGCCGGTCGAGACGGAATTTTTCGATCGCGCCGACATGCTCGACACCAGCGTCGGATCATCCGACAGCAAGAGCGATCCTGCCGCCGTCGCGCGCGATGGTTGGAATGCGCTGATGAAGGGTGATGCCCATATCGTGTCCGGGTGGAAGAACAAGGTACAGGCGGCCGTAGCGCATGTAACGCCTTCGGCGATCCTGGCGGAACAGCATCGTGAAATGGCGGAACCTGGGTCGGCCGACGAAGGCTAGAACGCCCCGTGCAAACCTATCGGTTTTGCTCGGTAGAGGAGTGGAATGAGAAGTTGCGCTCCTCTTCCGTCCAAGGAAATCGATCTACCACATCATCGAATTTGCCAAGATGGGCAGACGGAATTAAAGAGAGGCTGGTCATCCCCACCTTTGCTCGCATACTGCTCTAGAAGAGATCTCTGATCGATGGGGCCTGCAAACGTCGAATGGTGGTAGCCCGCCTTTGCACCACCGCATCGAAACAAGGTATTTCGGTGGATTGCCGCCACAACCGGACGTTCCGCAGCGAGGACACAAAAATCCGCGTCTAAATGTCGTATTAGGGTCGGCGGCAGCCTGATTTAGCTATGAGCAAAACCTTGGTAGCCGCCAGCGCATGAGAACCGTTGTTCCGGCAGCCCGGAGGATAGGTCAGATTGTCACGGCCAAAGCAAAACTCCCATGACCGATTGCTGTCTATGAATTAAGTAGAGATTGCTTGAAAGGGCTGCGGTTGGTCGCCGTGCCCAATGACAACATCAGCATCAGACTCGCGGCTTTTGATGGGATGCAGCTTGCTCCGCGATACCAACGGCTAAAGCGCACGGTGCCAGGGCGTCCACGCCAGGGATCGTGTTCCCCCCTTCCAATATGGGGTTGAAACGATGCGCTCTTACCAACTTTCCACCTAAACCGTAGCGCGGCGATCTGTCGCTCCCTGGGGCCATTCGCCAACGTCTTTTCACAAGGCGTACCGGTACCGTTCAACCGGCACTGGCAGCGCTCGGCTGCCTGTATCGTCCAGGCTGCCGAGCGCGCAGGGGCGTGCCTCATAGGCCGCCAGCGTCGGCAGCGCGATCATCAGCAATGACGGCCACATCCGCGTCCCGCCCCATCCGGCGAGCGGGTTGTAACAAGAAAAATCAGGGACAAGACATGACATCCATTTCCACTCGCTCGCGGCATTTCGGGCTGCATTACGCCATGCTGGCGAGCGCTGCTCTGGTTACGATATCGGCGCAGGACGCGTTGGCCCAGTCCGTGTTGCCGGTTGAAGCCGCTGCCGCAGAGGAAGACGCAGCGGCAATCACGGTCACGGCCCGCCGTCGCGACGAAAGCGCGCAGGACGTGCCAATCGCGCTAAGTGTGGTCGGCGCGGAGCAACTCGCCGCGACCGGCAATTTCTCGCTCGGCCAGACCCAGCAACTGGTACCCAGCCTCCAGATTTTCAGCTATAATCCGCGCAATACCAACATCAATATTCGCGGCCTCGGCAGCAACGTCTCGCTCACCAATGACGGGCTGGAAAATGGCGTCGGCGTCTATGTCGACAATGTCTATTATGGGCGTGTTGGCCAATCGCAGTTCGATCTGGTGGACTTGCAGCAGATCGAAATCCTTCGCGGGCCGCAGGGCACGCTGTTCGGCAAGAACACCACGGCGGGTGCGATCAACATCTCCACCCGCCCGCCCAGTTTCGAGCCGGAGTTTTCAGGTGAAGCGACGCTGGGCGACTATGGCTATCATCAGCTGCGCGGATCGCTGTCCGGTCCGTTGATCGGGGACCGGCTCGCCGCGCGGATCAGCATCGCCGACACCCATCGCGATGGTTTCATCGACAATGTCCGCACAGGGAGAAAGGCCTCCGACTACGATAATTTCAGCGTGCGCGGGCAGTTGCTGGCCACCCCCAGCGAGACGCTGTCGATCAAGCTGATCAGCGATTTTTCCAAGCAGACGCTCAATTGCTGCGTCAACCTGCTCGTCGGCAGCTACAGCGAATATGACAATGGCGCCGCGCTGCCGAATAACTTTGAGCAGCGCGTGGCACGGGCGGGCTACACCCCGCTGCCTTTCGATCCCTTCGCGCGCAAGACCGACGCCAATTCTCATTATCAGGCCAATATGCGCGGCTATGGCGCATCGGGCCAGATCGATTGGGATCTGGGCGGGGTCGCGCTGACATCGGTCACCGCTTATCGCTGGTGGGATTGGGACCCGGCAAACGACAGCGACGCCATCGGCCTGTCGGTGCTGACCAAAGCGCAGCAGGCCAATCGCCAGCGCCAGTTCAGTCAGGAATTGCGGCTTGCCTCCACTGGCGAACGCGCCGTCGATTATGTCGCAGGTCTCTATTATTTCTGGCAGACCGTGCGCGGCTATGGGGCGACCACTTTCGGGGTCGACGCGCCGCTCTATAATCTGCCCGGCGTTGCCGCCAATGTCCGGGATGCGGCCATCGGCAATTATGGCGTCGAAAGCTATTCGGAGCCAACCACGAAAAGCTACGCCGCCTTCGGCCAGCTGACCTGGAACGCCAGCGATGCGTTCAAGATAACGGCGGGCCTGCGCTACACTTATGAAAAGAAGGCGGGCGTCTTCGAACAGCATGTCGTGTCCGGCGCAGACCTCTCTACGCTGTCCGCCAGCGAACGCGCGACAGCCCAGGCGTTGCGTAATCAGTTCGGTCCGGTCGCATCCTTTACGACCGCGTTCGACGACGCCAATGTCTCCGGCCTGCTCAACCTCTCCTACAAGGTCGCGGCGGACGCCCTGCTTTACGCAACCTATTCGCGCGGCGGCAAATCGGGTGGGCTTAACCTGTCGGTGATCCCGGCCGGCGTGGATGCCAATGTGAAGCCCGAAACGGTCAATCATTTCGAGTTGGGCGCCAAAACGCAGTTTCTGGACCGTAAGGCCACGCTCAATCTGGCGGGCTATTGGACCGAAATCACCGATTATCAAACCGCGATCACCGAGCAAGTCGCAAACACGGTATCCTACCGACAATATATCGCCAATGCGGGCAAGGTGCGCTCACGCGGGTTCGAAGCGGACCTTGTCTATGCACCAACCCGCCTGATTAGCCTGTCAGCATCGGCCGCTTATGTCGATGCGACCTATCTGGATTACCGGAACGCACAGCAGGCGGTCGAAAATCTGAACCTGGGATCGTTGCAGGATCTGTCCGGTGCGCGGCTGGCAGGCGTGCCGAAATTCACCTGGACGCTGGGCGCGGACATGGCGCAACCGATCGGGAACTGGGGCAGCCGGGGGATTGAACTCTATGCCCATGGCGATTTTTCGCACCGCTCGTCGATCTACACCGCCGTCAGCAACAGCCGCTACTCGCTGGCACCGGGCTACGGCCTGCTCAACGCGCGCGTCGGCCTGCGATCCGATGACGGGATCTGGGACTTGTCCGTCTGGGCACGCAACCTGACCGACAAAAGTTATTTCGTCACGCTCAGCCCGGCCAACACCGGCCTGATCACCGGCCAAGTAGGCGATCCCCGAACGGTCGGCATCACCCTTCGCACGAAAATATGAGGTCCAGTCATGGCCACGCTTTTTCCCCCCCCCATGCTGCAACCGATCCAGCCCGACCGGGCATCGGATCGTGACCGGCCGCGCGAACTTAATGGCGTGCGCCTGGCCGGTTTCGCATCGCTGGCAGTGCCCATCTATGCCGCGCAAATGCCGCTGACAGTCTACCTGCCCGCCATTTACGCGCAGCAGTTCGGCCTGTCGCTGGCGGTGATCGGCACGATCTTCCTGGCCGAACGGCTGTGGGGGGCGCTGGCCGATCCGTTGATCGGCAGCCTGAGCGATCGCACCCGCAGTCGCTTTGGTCGCCGCCGTCCGTGGATCGCGGCGGGAGCGCTGGTGTTCGGAATCGCCGCGATCGCCCTGTTCTTCCCGTTTCTCGCGGTCACGCCCCTCTATCTCGCGGCGGCGCTGTTCATCCTCTATCTCGGCTGGTCTATGATCCAGATCCCCTATCTCGCCTGGTCGGGCGAGATTTCGGGGCAATATCATGAGCGAACGCGGGTCGTGACCTATCAGGCGGTTGCAGGATCGGCGGCGCTGCTGCTGGTGCTGGTTTTGCCCACGATCATCGATCAGTGGCAGCCGCACAATGGTATGCTGAAACTTTGTGCCATGGGCACGGTCGTTCTGACCAGCCTCGTCATCGCGCTGCCACTCGTGCTGCGCGCCTTTCCCGAAGCCCCGGCACCGTTACAGCCCCCGGTGCGCCTGTCCTTCGCACATGCCGCCGCCGTGGTGTTCAGCGACAGGCTGCTCCTGCGCGTGCTCGCGTCCGACCTGGCAGTGACGGCGGGCCAAGGTATTCGCAGTGTGCTCATCGTCTTTTTCGTCACTTTCTACATGGGGCTGCCGCAATGGGCGAGCGGGCTGTTCCTGCTGCAATTCATCTTCGGCATCGCGGCCGGGCCTATCTGGGCGCAGATCGGCTACCGCATCGGCAAGCATCGCGCGGCGGTGACGGGAGAAATGGTTCAGGTCGCGATCAACCTTGGTCTGTTGTTGGTCACGCCCGATGCGCTTCCCCTCCTGCTGGGCCTAGCCATTGCCCAGGGGTTTGCGCAAGGATCAGGCAATCTCATGCTCCGTTCCATGGTGGCCGACGTTGCCGACCGGCACCGGCTGGAAACCGGGCATGATCGCACCGCGCTGTTCTTCTCCGCCTTCAGCCTGTCGGTAAAAGCGGGGACAGCGATCGCCATCGGCATCGCCCTGCCGCTGGTCGCCTGGTTCGGCTTCGATCCAAAGGGCGCAAACAGTCCGGAGGCGCTGAATGGCTTGCTGTTGGTATTCGCCCTCGGCCCGGCGATCGCTCATGCTTTGTCTGCTGCGCTGATCCACGGCTTCCCGCTGGATGAAGCGACCCACGCGGACGTTCGCGAAACACTGGCCCGGCGCGACGCCGCGCTGGTGCCGGCGGAATAGGGCGGGACGTCATGGCGCATCAGACCGATCCACCGCTCCCCCGAACCAGGATCACCCCCCAAAATTATCAGGAGATTTGACATGACCAACCTTCTTGCCAGTTTCATCAATGCCGCAGACCCCACCAGCCCGCTCGACATCGCGCCTGTCGCAGGCCGCATCGGCGCGGAGGTGCGCGGCATCGCCTTGTCCGGCGATCTGGATGGCGGCACGATCGCCGCGATCCGCACCGCGCTTTCCCGGCACAAAGTGCTGTTCTTCCGCGATCAGACGGAACTGGACGATGGCCGTCACGAAGCCTTTGCCGGGCTGTTGGGCGAACCGGTCGCGCACCCCACCGTGCCTGTGGCGGACGGATCCCATTACCTGCTCGAACTGGATTCCAAGGAGGGCTATGCTGCATCCAGCTGGCACACCGATGTCACCTTCGTCGATGCCTATCCCGCCGCATCGATCCTGCGCGCCATCACCATCCCGGCGGCGGGCGGCGATACGCTCTGGGCCAATGGGGCCAGCGCCTATGAAGGGTTGCCCGAAGCACTCAAGACGTTGGTCGATGGCCTGTGGGCCGTTCATAGCAACAAATATGATTATGCCGCTGCGCTCAGCATCAAGGACGCCAAGCGGGCAGAGGAATATAGTCGCGTCTTCGCCTCGACCGTTTATGAAACCGAGCATCCGGTTGTGCGCGTTCATCCCGAAACTGGCGAGCGGTCCCTGCTGCTTGGGCACTTCGTCAAGAATTTCGTGGGGCTGAACTCGGCGGATTCGCAGCGACTCTTCGCCATCCTGCAGGATCATATCACCCTGCCGGAAAACACCGTCCGCTGGCGCTGGCGGGCGGGCGACGTCGCAATCTGGGACAATCGAGCCACACAGCATCGCGCTATCGCCGATTTCGGCCTGCAACGCCGCACGCTCCGCCGAGCCACCATCGCTGGCGATGTGCCGATCGCGATCGACGGCCGCCACAGCCGCACGATCAAGCAGGAAGTCCAGCCGGTGCTGGAAGCTGCCGAATAAGCCGGTTCTCCCCCGAACCCAAACCGGCCGAACTGGGCTGCGCCGTCCTTCTGGGGCGGCGCGGCTCCCTTTTCGTGAAAGACCATGCCTGATGCCTAAAATTCCCCGTTTGCTGGGGCTCGCGATTGCCCTTGCCACCAGTGTCGCAACCCTTCCTACGCAGGCGGCGCCGGACAAGCGCCCCAATTTCCTCGTCATCGTCGCCGATGATCTTGGCTATTCCGATCTGGGCGCCTTTGGCGGAGAGATCGCGACGCCCAATCTAGATGCACTGGCGCTGTCAGGCCTGCGCCTGACCGACTGGCACACCGCGCCAACCTGTTCGCCCACACGCTCCATGCTGCTATCAGGCACGGACAATCATCGCGCGGGGCTGGCCACGATGGCCGAACTGGTCGCCCCCAATCAGAAGGGCAAGCCCGGTCACGAAGGCTATCTCAGCCCCAAGGTTGCGTCGCTTGCCGAATTGCTGTCCGCCAATGGCTATCGCACCCTGCAATCGGGCAAATGGCATCTGGGTCTCACACCCCAACAGGATCCAAGCGCACGCGGTTTCCAGCATAGCTTCGTAATGTTACAAGGGGCGCATAATCATTTCGGCACGGACCTGACGACCGATCCGTCCAAGCCCGGTGCTACCTATCGCGAGAATGGGCAGACCCTGAGCGCGCTCCCCGCCGACTTCTATTCGTCCGATAGCTTCACGACCAAGCTGATTGACCAGTTGCGCACCACCGCCATTGGCAAAGACGGGCAGAAGCCCTTTTTCGCCTATCTCACCTTCACCGCCCCACACTGGCCATTGCAAGCCCGCCAATCGGACATCGCCCGATATAAGGGTCGCTATGACGCAGGGTTCGAGGCTTTGCGGGCCGCGCGGCTAAAACGACAGGCTGAACTCGGCCTTATCGATCCGAATAAGCCAGCGCATGATCCTACTTATAATACGCGCTGGAACCAACTGACCTCTGCGCAGCAGCAGGTCGCCGCGCGCGATATGGAAATCTACGCCGCGATGATCGATCGGCTCGACCAGAATGTGGGCCGTGTGATTGCCGAACTTAAGCGCCAGGGTGTCTACGACAATACCGTCATCCTGTTCACCGCCGACAATGGAGCGGAAGGAATGGATTTGGAAACGACCCAGCTCAAAGGTATGAAAGAAAGGCTGGCCACGTCCGACAATAATTTGGCCAATCGTGGCAATGCGAACTCCTACATCGCCTATGGCCCAGCCTGGGCGCAGGCGGCCACAGCGCCATCTTGGCTATACAAGGCTTATGCAACAGAAGGCGGAACGCGCGCCGTCGCATTCATCCACTATCCCCGCGCGCAAAAGCAGGCGAGTATCGCGCCCATCTTCGGATCGGTCATGGACGTGGCACCAACATTCCTCGACCTCGCGGGGATCGCTGATCCCAAAGGCCAGTTTGCAGGACGCACGGTCGAGCCGATCCGCGGCAAAAGCTGGGCCGACTATCTGTCTGGCAAAGCGGACCGCGTCTATGCGGCAAACGACGCCGTAGGCACGGAATTGTTTGGATCGCGCGCGATCCGCCAGGGCGACTGGAAGATTACGGATGTCGGTGATGGCCAATGGCATCTTTTCAACCTGTCCGATGATCCCGGCGAAACCCATGACCTGAGTAGGGAACAGCCTGACCGGCTGGCGCATCTGATCGCACAATGGGACGCCTATGCAACCGACGTTGGTGTGATCTTGCCTGACCAGCGGATCTATGCACCATGATCCGCTTGGTTGTGTCTATCGCGTTGTTGCTGGCGGCAGGGCCGATATCGACAGGGCCGACGCTGAGCGCTGTCGGCCCGAGGGAGCGCTGTCCTGTGCCGCCCAACGATCAGCTATGGGTGCCGGGCGGCACCGCCCGTTTCGGTAGCGACCAAGCCTATGCGGACGAAGGCCCCTCTTACACTGCTAGGGTCAGGGGTTTCTGGATCGACCGGCATGAAGTGACCAATGCCCAATATGCTGCCTTCGTCCACGCCACGGGCCATGTCACGCGCGCCGAGAAGGATGGTGGCTCGGCCGTATTCGATCCGCCCGGCCCATTGGACCGCCCCACATCGCCCGACCAATGGTGGCGCTACGTGAAAGGTGCGAACTGGCGTCATCCTGAAGGGCCAGGTAGCGGGCTGCGCGGTCGCGACCGTTGGCCGGTTGTCCATATCGCTTATGATGATGCGCTGGCTTATGCCCAGTGGACCGGGCGATCCTTGCCCAACGAGGAGCAGTTCGAATATGCCGCGCGCGCTGGCGGGGCCGAAAGTCTCGATCAGCCCCCGCCCGATGCCGCCAATAGCTGGCAAGGTACGTTTCCGATCAGTAATGACGGCACGGACGGCCATAGTCGCTTGGCTCCGGTCGGATGCTATAAGGCCAATGCCTATGGGCTCAACGATATGATCGGCAACGTGTGGGAATGGACAGGAAGCTGGTATCAGCCAGGACATCAGCCGATGCGCGCAGGATGGGGCACACCGGGCAATCCCAGCTTCGACCCCAGCCAGCCTGATGCTCGGACGCGTGTAATAAAAGGCGGATCGTTCCTGTGCGCGCCCAATTATTGCGCCCGCTACCGCCCCTCCGCACGCCACGGTCAGGATGAGACGCTAGGTGCATCGCATCTTGGCTTTCGGACTGTCAGCCTGAAATGAGGAGCGTGTTTCGCGCAATTTCCATATTCTCCAATTTCCATATCCTCATGTTAGACCGAGATTGACAGCAGCGTGGCAGCCAATGGCTGCGCAGCTAGCAATACGGATGCTAGCTGTCTGGAACGGCGGAAATACGAAGGATCGGGAAGCGCCGAACCTATCCGATTAGCGTTCCTCTTGTGGCCATCATGGTCATAGGAGAAGTGTCATGGGATTATCGGAATTTGATCCCGCCGCTCACGAAAGAATTTCGTGGAACGCGGGGCGTAAAATCGGAGCAAAGCGAGCGCTTAAACCTCGACAGATTTGGGCGGTCCGTTTTTTTCTTGATCAACACAGGCGGGTCCGTGACAGGGCCCTCTTCGATCTCGCCATCGACAGCAAACTGCGCGGCTGTGACCTCGTTAAAATCAGGATCAGCGATCTCGTATGCGATCGGAAAATTCGTCTGAGAGCGACCGTGGTTCAGCAAAAGACTGGCCGACCGGTGCAGTTTGAATTGATGGACGATGCCCGCGCAAGTCTGCTTACATGGCTCGAGCTGCGCGGCGGCGCTTTGCAAGACTATGTTTTTCCGAGCCGAAATGACCACTTGAACCATATCAGCACTCGGCAATATGCTCGCCTCGTTGACGAATGGGTGACAGGCATCGGCTTACCAAGCGAAGATTATGGAACGCATTCGTTGAGGCGTACCAAAGCGTCAATCATATACAAGGCCACAGGTAACCTTCGCGCTGTTCAGATCTTGCTTGGACATACGAAGATAGAGAGCACGGTGAGATATCTTGGCGTGGATGTCGAAGATGCACTGACCCTTGCAGAAGGCACAGAAATATAACAGTTCCCGGCCCCTCGCTTAAATGAGGGGCCGACCGACATCATGAGCAAGGTCTTACAGCGAAAAAGCAGACCGTCTGCACTTAGGAACTGAAATCTTGCCATTCAGTGGCCGCTAAGGGTCGGCTGCCGCCGGAATGCCAAGAGGTCCACACCTCGACGGCGAAAATTGGTCGCTGAGTGATCATTAGGGTCGCTTTGGGCTCAAACGGGCGCTGAAACGTTAACCGAATGGGGCGGATTTTTCCAAACGCCGCCATGACGATCGCCGCCGTCGACCGCCTCGTCCATCATGCCACCATCCTTGAGTTCAACGCCGGGAGCTATCGCCGCCGGACCGCCGCCAAAAACGCCGAGCTCATGCCGTAATTGTCGCGGATTATGTCGCAGGGTAATTGTCGTCGACAGTTGCCGTCGCGCCAGCATCGCGTCATGCTATTCTCATGTTCGAACCCAACGACATCATCGTCCAAGCCGATATCCATATTGTCGATATCCAGCCTGTCATCAGCCGCCGGTTCGAGCTCCCTGGCACCCTCAACCTGGCTCAACTCCATGAGGTAATACAGGCCTCATTCGAATGGACCGACAGCCACCTTCATCAGTTTGATATTGGTGGTCTGACCTACGGTGCACCCGAGTTCGATGAAGGTGATTGGTCCGATCGGCGAACCTTTGAAGCGAGCGATGTACGTCTGTGCGATTTCGCCGCTTATGGCCCCGCGCCGATAATCATCTTCTACGAATATGATTTCGGAGACAGCTGGGTGCACGCCATCGAACTAACCCGCAAAACCAAGGAACCAGGCGTCAAATATCCACGCTGCGTCGCTGGATCCCGCCGCGCCCCGCCTGAAGACGTTGGAGGGCCTTCGGGCTATTTCGACTTCCTCGAAGCCTGGCACGATACGCGCCATGACGAACATAAAGATATGCGCCGATGGGCCGGACGGTCGTTCCACCCTGAACGCTTCGACCTCGACGCCAACAACAAGGCCATCACCAAGGCAATCCGACGCTCAAAAGGTAGCTATCGCTTCCGCTTCGAACCCTGAATTTCCGGGCATCTCATTTGTGGTCAACCGGCTATCGAATTGGTCGTTGCACAGACAATCGCGCACCCGGCGATTGCAGTCAGCTTGGCCTTGTCGTTTCGACCGCCGAGCCGGTCAACGGCAGCGGTAACGATGTCGCGCTTTATGCCGCGCATCGCCGCATCCGCGCCGGCGCCGCTGGCTGTCGCGGTATCCGCGTCGATGCCCGCCAGAAGGTGCGTCACGCAGGCGGCGGCGGCGGTGTTGCCAATGCCCGTCTCGCCTGCGATCAGCAGCCGATGGCCAGCATCAATGGCGACCTGCGCTTCTGCCGCGCCTAGCGCCCGGGCCATGTCGAACTGCTCTACGGTCATCGCCGGAGCCTGGCTGAGGTCCGCCGTCCCGGGGGCAACGGGTTGCGCAACGAAATGACTGAGCTAGGGCTTGCGCGGGGACTGGATCATCCCCGCATCGACCACCCGCACATCGACGTCGTGCGCGTTGGCCAGCGCGGTGCTGCTCGCCTTGCCACTCAGGATCAGCTCGACGATCGCCGTTGCCACCGACGAGGGCCGGGGCGTCACCCCTTGAGCAATGTTCCGTGGTCGGTAGCAAACAGGATAACGCGGCGTGGCCGGGTGGCCGGGGTAAGCGACTAGCCTGCCACCTCCAGTTCCACCGCCCGCGCTTCCAATTGCCCAAGGCTTCCCATCGGCTTGGCCAAGGCATCAAGCTTAGCCTGAACGTCACAGCGAGTGATCATCAGCGTTCCAGCCGTGTTGTTGCCGGAGGTAACCGGTCCTGCCAGCCATGCCGAACCAGTTCCGGCGTGTCGGTCTCGCGCTCTGGGTAGCCCAAGCACAGCAGCGCGATGAAGCGCCAGTGTTCGGGCACATCCAGGAGTGCGTTGATGCTGTGCGGATCGATGATCGACACCCAACCCAGGCCAACTCCGTTCGCGCGGGCAGCCAGCCATACGGTGTGC
The DNA here is from genome assembly GCF_002312805.1 of Sphingobium sp. D43FB. Lineage (GTDB taxonomy): Bacteria > Pseudomonadota > Alphaproteobacteria > Sphingomonadales > Sphingomonadaceae > Sphingobium. The sequence goes on from NZ_NMUA01000032.1 coordinate 14,364, forward strand.
ACCGCCGTCACCACCGACCAGCACAAAGTCTCGGGCATCGTAACGCGGCCAAGCCCCTGGCCAGCTTCGCCCTGCTCATCGCAGAACACCGCGACGATTTCGGGCGCTTCGCGCAGGCCGTGGAGCTTCAGGCCGTCGTACAGCGCCTTGCGCTCCCCTGAATACTGCTCGCCAGCAGCATGTTTGTGCCCATCGACCTGAACGGCCAGCGCCTCGCGCCGCTCGGGCGAGAGGATGCGCACGAATCGCCAGGGCTGGGCATTGCCCACTGACGGGCCGCGGCATGCGGCTTCGATCAGCGTGTCGAGCAATCCTTCAGGCAAGGCGCGTGTCTGAAAGTGCCGCACATCCCGCCGCCATGCCAGCAGTTTGTCCAGTTGGTCGCGGAAGGCCGGGCCGAATGTCGGCTCAGTCATGGCTATGCCGCGCAATGGCAAGCAAGCGATCAATGTCGACATAGTTTTCGAGCGAGGCGGCCAGCGCATCGAGGGCCTGATCGACGCGATGGTCCTGCGCGACGCCATCACCCTGCGCGCCTAGCCGCGCGAGCCACGCACCGCGCTGGGCAGGGTGATCGAACAGCCGGTGGATATAGCATCCAGCGATCCGGCCGTCGGGGCTGACCGCGCCATCATGTTCTCCGCTGTCCAACCGCAGCAACGGCTGAACCTGAGGGAGCGCGCGGGTCTGGCCGACATGGATTTCATAGCCTGTAAACGGCTGATCATCGCGCAGGCTGGTGCCGGTCACATCGACCACGCGCTTGTCCGCGGTCAGCCGGGTGGCGACGGGCAGATAGCCCAATCCAGCCACGGTTTCCGGCGCGCCTTCCACGCCATCGGGGTCTTCGATCGCCTGCCCCAGCATCTGGTATCCGCCGCAGATGCCCAGCAGCGCACCTCCGCGCCGGACATGCGCGGCGATATCGATATCCCAGCCCTGCGCGCGCAGGAATGCAAGGTCGGCGATCGTCGCCTTGGTCCCCGGCAAAATGATCAGCGCCGCATCGCCGGGCAGGGGCTGGCCCGGCGGCACCATCGTCAGCCGCACGCCCGGTTCGTGCGCTAGCGGATCGAAATCGTCGAAATTGGCTATCCGTGACAGCATCGGTACTGCAATGGTGATCGCGCCATCGGTGGCGGCTGCCGCATCCAGTACCACCGCGTCTTCGGCCGGCAGCTGCCGGGCGGCCGCGAGCCATGGGATGACGCCAAGTCCCGACCAGCCGGTGCGCTGTTCGATCTGCGCATAACCATCGTCGAACAGCCGCACATCACCGCGAAACTTGTTGATCACGAACCCGTGGATCATCGCGGCGTCGGCCTCGTCGATCACCGCCTTGGTGCCGACGATTGATGCGATCACGCCGCCCCGGTCGATATCGCCGACCAGCACCACCGGAACCCCTGCCGCGCGGGCAAAGCCCATATTGGCGATGTCGCCAGCGCGCAGGTTAATCTCCGCCGGGCTGCCTGCACCTTCGACAATGACCATATCCGCTCCGGCTCGCAGCCGGTCCCAGGATTGCATCACCGCCGACAGCAGCTCGCCCTTGCGGTGCTGATAATCTGCTGCGCCCAGTGTGCCGATGACCTTACCGTGCACCACCACCTGCGCGCCGGTGTCTGACTGCGGCTTGATCAGCACCGGGTTCATGTCGATGCTGGGTACGGCGCGGCACGCCATGGCTTGCAAGGCCTGCGCCCGGCCGATTTCGCCGCATTGCGCCACCGCCGCGTTGTTCGACATATTCTGCGGCTTGAACGGAACGACCTTCAGCCCGCGATTGGCGAGCAACCGGTACAGGCCCGCGACCAGCACCGATTTGCCGACGTCCGAGCCTGTTCCCTGCAACATCACAGCAGCCATGCAAGCGCTCCTAAACTGGCCCACATCAAAAGGCACGCCCGGCGATAGACCCACAACGCGCGCTGCAGATCGCCAGCATGAGGCGCAGAACCATCGCCCAGCCAAGCGCGGTCAGCCGGTTCGCCGTCATAGCATACTGGCCCACCCAGTTTGCGCCGTAAAACGCCCGCCATCGCAGCCTCCGGCCAGCCGCCATTGGGTGAAGCATGAAATGGGGCATCGCGCAGCATGATGCGCCAACCGCCCCATCCTGCAAGGCAAATGAGCAGCCCGGATATCCGCGCTGGAATGAAGTTCACGACGTCATCGGTGCGCGCCGCTGCGCAGCCGAAATGCAGATAACGCGTATCGCGGTGCCCGATCATCGAATCAGCGGTGTTCACGGCCTTGCAGATCATCAGGCCTGGCAGCCCGGCTATGAGAAACCAGAATGCGGGCGCGACCACGCCATCGCAGAAGCTTTCCGCCAGACTCTCGGTGGCGGCAACCGCGATGCCACTTTCATCCAGCCCGCCGGTATCGCGGCCCACGATCCGGGCGACCGCGATGCGCGCCGCCCCCACGTCTCCCTGCATCAGGGGCCGGGAGACGGCACGGACATGATCGTCCAGGCTGCGCTGCGCCATGCCCGTGGTTGCGACCGCGATAATCAGCACCAGCGCGATACTGCCTGAAGCCCAATATTCGATCAGCCAAGCGGCCGTGCCGACACCGCCTGCGACCACCATCAGCAGCGTCAGCCCCATGGCCCGGCGGCGCAGCACGCTACCCGCGTTCCAGCGCTGTTCCAGCTTAGCGATTGCGGCACCGATCCACATCACCGGATGGCCGATCACCGCCAACATAACAGCGGGGTAACCGATAGCAGCCTCCCCGATCAGGGCCAGCAGCAACTGATCGGGCCGCGCGAGCATCTTTTAACGTACCATCGGAGTGGTCACGATGAACCGCAGGCCGTCCGGGGTCGTGCCGATATGCGAGGATACTCCATAGGTCGTTGCGATACTCTGCGGGGTCAGCACGTCTTCGAGCGCGCCCTGCGCGACGATGCGGCCATCGCACATCAGCAGCACCTCGTCCGCCACCCGGATCGCGTGGTTGAGATCGTGCAGCACGACGATCACCCCTGCGCCGCTGCGCGCGACATCGCGCAGGCACTCAAGTGTATCGAGCTGGTGCGCAGGGTCGAGATTGGCCAGCGGTTCATCGGCCAGCAGCCATTGCGGTTCGCCCGCCAGCACGCGCGCCAGCAATACCCGGGCGCGCTCGCCCCCCGACAGGGCGGTCATCGGACGGGCAGCAAACTGTGCGACATCGGTCGCGGCCATGGCGCTTGCCACGGCGATGCGATCCGCCTTGGTCTCGCCCCATCGAGTACGGTGCGGATAGCGTCCCAGCGCCACAAGTGTTGCGACATCCACATCCCAATGGACATCGGCACCTTGCGGCAGCAGGCCGATCTGCCTGGCCAGATCGCGCAGACCCAGCGTGGCGCGCGGACGACCACCGATCATTACACGGCCCTCATCGGGCGTGTGCAGCCCGGCAAGGCACGAAAGCAAAGTGGATTTGCCCGCACCATTCGGCCCCAGCACCGCCGTCACCTGTCCGGGCTTAAACGCGGCGCTGACTGCATCGAGCACGGTGCGCCCGCTCAGCCTGAGCGAAATACCTTCGGCTTTCAGCACGCTCATGCCAGCCCTCGGCGCATGCGCAGCAGAAGGAACAGGAAGAACGGCCCGCCCAGCATCGACATCGCAATCCCCAACCGCAATTCGCTGACCGTCGGCATAGCGCGTACCAAACAGTCTGCCACCAGCAACAGCAAGGCGCCCGCCAGTGCGGACGGCAGCAGCACCGCCGAGGGTCGGTTGCCTACAAAGGGCCGGACAAGATGCGGCACGATCAGGCCGATAAAGCCGATGATGCCTGCCGTCGCAACAGATGCGCCGACACACAGGGCCACCCCGATGACGATCAGCAACTGCAACCGCAGCGGGTCGACGCCCATCGACCGGGCAGCGGATTCGCCCAGCGTCAGTGCGTCAAGCGTACGGCCCGTGAAGGCCAGCAGCACGCACCCCAGCGCCAGCAGCGGCAGCGCCAGCATCACATCGTCCCAGCTGCGGTCGGTAAGCGCGCCCATCAGCCAGGTGACGATTTGCGATGTCGCAAATGGCGTGGGTGCTAGGCTGATCGCAAGCGCGGTCATCGATCCCGCCACACTGGAAAGGATGACGCCTGCCAGCGTGAACAGGATGACGCTGCCCGACCGGCCGACAAGCAGTGCCAGGATGGTCATGGTCACTGCCGCTCCGGTCAACGCAAAGGCAGGCAGCAACCAGGGTGCTGCAGCATAACCGAAATATAGCGAGATCACCGCGCCCAGCGCCGCGCCCGACGACACGCCGAACAATCCGGGATCGGCCAACGGATTGCGCAGATAGCCCTGCATTGCCGCACCCGAAAGGCCAAGCGCCGCACCGACCATCGCCGCCAGCACCGTGCGCGGCAGACGAAGCTCGGCAATGATCGGCCAGCGCGGATCGCCCACAGACCAGGCATCCAGCGGGATCCACACCTTGCCTGCCAGCAGGGACAGCACAAAGGCGGCAGCGATGCCCACAAGCAACGCAAGATTGAGGCTTAGCGCCCGGTTCACAGTGCCCCCCTTATGCTGGCCAGATGTGCAACCGCATCGATGATCGTAGGCCCGCCGCAATGCAGCAGCCGCTCAGGGTAACCGCGCACCGCGATCTTCCGGGTCAGCCCCGCCAGCACCGGATGGCCGAGCATCCGGTCGCTGCGATCCTGTGCGCCAACCGACAGAAGCACGCGCGGCGGACGCGCAACGAGATGCTCAAGCGGCAGCACATCCCAGCGCTTCAGGCCATAATTCGCGCTCATGTTGCGATAGCCGGTCACGCGGAGCAACTCGCTGGCGAGCGTGCCTTCGCCGGGCACCAGTCCGCCGCCTTGCCAGATCAGCGCGCCGGGGGCCGTGCTGCGGGCCGCGTCGCTTGCGGGCGTTGCCGCGCGCACTGCGTTGTCGATCCGGGACACGAGCGCCTCGCCGCGTGCGGGCTGGTTGATCGCGGCTGCAATCGTGCGAACCTGTGCGATGCTTTCGGCAACGCTCTCGGGCACACTGATCTGGACCAGCGGAATACGCATGCGGTGCAATGCGGATATCGTCGAAGGGGCGACATGGGCACCGGCGATCACAAGGTCAGGCGCCAGCGCCACGACCTCCTCGGCTGTCCCAGATGTCGCCGCAAAGCGCCGCGCCTGATCGAGGGGGATCGAGGTTGCGCGCTCATCCTGCGAATAATGGCTGATCGCTGCAATCTGCTGCGGTTGGGCAATCTGCATCAGCACCGCATCGACGCACGGGTTGATCGATGCAACGCGGGGCAGGGCCGATGGCTCGGACGACGGGCGCTCCACCAAGCGGTCAGCGGCCTGCGATGAGCACCCCGCGACCAAAAGGCCAAGCGCAAAGGCGGCTGCGCGCATCAATACTCGACGCCCTTCTGCGCCTTGAACCCGGCCCTGAATGGATGCTTGACCTCTTCGAACTCGGTAACCAGATCGGCTATCTCGATCAGCTCTGGCTTGGCGTTCCGTCCGGTGATGCAGATGTGCTTGGTCAGCGGGCGGTCCTTCAGAAAGGCAACAATCTCGTCGATCGGCAGAATATCCTGCCGCAGGGCGATATTGAGTTCATCCAGGATGATGAAATCATAGGCAGGGTCAAGAATGAGCTCCTTCGACCGCTTCCACGCAGCACGCGCTGCTTCGATGTCGCGAGCTCGGTCTTGCGTGTCCCAGGTAAAGCCTTCACCCATCACCTCAAATGTCAGCAAATCGGGATTGGCATGAAAGAAGTTCTTCTCGCCCGTCTCCCACGCACCTTTGACATACTGGACGATACCGACCTTCATTCCCCAGCCCAACGAGCGGATGGCCATGCCGAAGGCGGAAGACGATTTGCCCTTGCCGCTGCCGGTGTGGACGATCAGCAATCCGAGCTCCAGCGTGCGGCGTGCCTGCATTCGCTCGCGTGCGACCTGTACCCGCTTCATGCGGGCGTTGTGGCGGGCAAAGTCTTCTGGCGTCTCGGTCATTGCGTGCTCCCTGTGGTCTTCCAAGCGGCATTCCATGTGGCCAGCGCATCATCCAGCCTGGTCCAGTCGCTGTCTTCGCGCGGCAATCCGATCCGCAGCCAGCCCGGCGCATAATCAAACGGGCGAGTCAGAATGCCAGCCAGCGCCAGATGCACGAACAGCGCGTCGCGGCGCTCCGCTGAAATCAGAATGAAAAAGGCGGTTCGGCCGACGATCTCGATGTCATGGTCGCAAAGCATCTGCGCGAGACGCTGCGATGCTTCGTGCAGTCGCATCCGTTGGTCCCTATGCCAAGCCGTATCGCGGCAGGCGGCAAGGCCCGTCGCCAGAGCCGGGCCGGATATCGGCCAGTCGCCGATCAGTGTGCGCAGCCGTTCGCCAATTTGCGGCGGTGCGATAACAAAGCCCAATCGCAATCCGGCCAGCCCGAAGAACTTGCCGAAAGATCGCAGCACGATCAGTCCCGGCCAATCGCAGCTGGCCAGGCTGTCGTGCGGGTCGGCATCAGCAAACGCCTCATCGACGATCAGATATCCGCCACGCTCCGCCAACAGCGCCGCCGCTGCGTGCAACTGCATGGAATCGGAAACCAGTCCATCGGGATTGTTGGGCCGGGCGAGCACTAACGCATCGTGCGTCTTCGCCATTGCCAGCAGCGCATCGGCGGTGCACTCGGTGGCAGCGCTTTCGCCCCACATTGTCAGATGACCGGAATAGCCCGGGCGCACCACAGCGGATGACTTGTTGCCCAGATGTCCGCCCAGCATCGCGCCCAGCAACCGCAGCGCCAGATCGCTACCCGGCACCGCCACCAAGCGCGTCGCATCGACACCGAAGAATGCGGCAGCGGCAGTTTCCAACGCAGATAAGTCAAGCGGATCGGGCAGGCGCTCCACGGTGCCCGCAACATATCCAACCGGATAGGGCCAGGGCGCAATGCCGGTGGACAGATCGGTCCACCGGGCAACCTGCGGAAACGCACCGCGCGCAATGTCGATACGTCCGCCGTGTCGGGCGAAATCATTGATCAAGGCGCGCGCTGCGGCCTTCATCAGTAGCGCAACCGCACACCGGCATAGCCCGCCCGGTCCGGCGAGCCATAACGGAACACCGTCTCGTAACGTTCGTCGAAGAGGTTTTCGACCCGGCCATAAATGTCGATCCGGTCGGTCAGCGGGAACGAGGCGCGCAGATCCGCCAGCACATAGCCTTCAACCTTGCGGCTGTTGTTGGCATTGTCGAAGTTCGACCCGACATGGGTGAGAGTGACGCCGGTCTCCAACCCGAAACCCCAGCGATAGTCGATCAGCGCGGTGACGCTGTGCTGCGGACGCCGTACCAGTTGCCGCCCGAAGTTGACATTGCCAGGCGACCGGTTGGTGGCATCTGTATAGGTATAGTTCGCCTGCAGCCGCAGCGCATCGACCGGCTGCATCGTCAGGCCGATTTCAACGCCTTTAGCCCGCGCCTTCGAGACGTTGTCATACGTGCCCGAAGGCCGTCCAGCGCAGATGCCGGTGCGTGGCAGCGGGCAGGATATGAAGATGATGAGATCGTCTGAGTCGCGCCGGAAGTAGGTGGCACTGGCCTGCAACCGCCCGTTGACGAGATTCTGGGTGACCCCGGCGTCCCAGCCCTTCGAGCTTTCCGGCTGAAGCAGCTGATTGCCGAAGTCGCTTTGCAGCTGGAACAGCGACGGTGCCTTGAACCCCTCGGCATAGCTGGCGCGCACTGTCGTGCCGGTCTGGCTCACCGTGTAAACGCCGCTCGCCCCAAAGGTGGTGGCTCCGCCAAAGCGGTTGTGGTCATCATGCCGAACGCCGCCGGTCAGGGTCAGGCCCGTCACCGGTGTCGCCACGATCTGCCCGTAAGCGCTGTCGATCCGGGCCCGTCCGATGGAAGGACGCGCACCAAAACTGCTGCTGGAAAAGCGCGATGTTTCTCGTTCCAGTCCGCCCGTCAGCTGCCAGCCTTCTGCGATATTGAACATGCCCTGATATTCGATACGTTCGTTGCGGCCATTGCCGACAAAGGTCTCGGCAGGCAGGCCGACAAGGCTGATGTTGCGGCGACGTGTGTCGGTGTACGCATAGCCCAGCCGGTTACGGAAACGACCGTCGAACAACGCGGCGTTAACTCCGGTATAGCCGACGATTTCGCGGGTGCGCGATTCCTCGTTCACATCACCAAATGCAAAGGTCGGTGGAGGGAAGCCATCGATATTCACCCGGCCTTCAGAATACCAGCCGCGCGCATCGACCGACAACCAGTCGCTCAGCGCCAGATTGAAATTACCGTTGGCACCGTAATTTTCGTAGCCATCCTTTTCGATGCCGCCGCGCGCTTCGCTGAATGAGGAGATGCCATCGGTGCGGAAGTATCCTGCGCCCATACTGGCAGAAAGCGGACCGGCCTTTCCGGCAATGCTGCCTACCAGCTGTCCAGTATCGCGATAGCCATATTCACCGCGTACGTTGACTGTAAGGGCGTCCGTCGGCTGGCGAGTGATCATGTTGATGACCCCGCCGATCGCTTGGCTGCCCCAGAGCACCGACGATGGTCCGCGCAAAACCTCGATTCGCTCGATGTTGCCGATCAGCAGATTCGCGAAGTTGAAGCCGCCCCCCGGCGACGAAGGGTCGTTGAGCTTGATGCCATCGACCAGTGCCACGGTCTGATCGCTCTCTGCACCGCGAATGAACACCGATGTGGATGTCCCGACGCCGCCGTTGCGCGTGATGCTGACACCCGGCACGGTTCGCAGGATATCGGCGACGGTCTGGGTCTGCCGCCGCTCGATTTCGGCCGAATCGATCACCGTGATGGATTGGCCGACCCTTTCGACGGGCTGGGCGCTGCGGTTGGCGGTGACGACGATGATCGGTCCGTGCGGCGACATAGTGCGGACATCATCCTGCGCGTGCGCAATGAAGGTGCCGCAAAGCCCGAGAGCTGCGGTGGCAACGGTCACATTTAAGAATAGATTTTGCATGTGTATCCCCTGTCAAACAACATGGGGCTGCTCGCACCAATGGCACGACAGAGCGTTCGCTGGCTTGTCACCCGCGCGCGCCACCCCCAATCGATGTCGTCACGCGAGGATTGACCTCGATCACGCTGAACACCCCGTCCGCGCAAAGGACCGACTGCAACAGGCAGGTCTCCTGGCTCCCGGGTCAACACACTCGCCCCGCCTTCCCAAGTGCAAATGCACCCAGTGGCATGAAGGGGCGACCGCTCTCCGGTCACAGTTGCGGGGACAGCCACGGATTACAGGGGTAGATACCTGCTTCCGCGTTCCCTATTAATCCCGTCTCTGGGAACCTGTTGCGGCGTCGCAATATGGCGAGCAAAACTGCATTGCAAGGAAAATGCTGTGCTGACCTTCATTGTCGGCGGGTCCCGCTCGGGCAAAAGCGCGCCCGCCGCACCAACACCATCCATGATTGTGACCAACGTATCCAGCGGCGCGACCCGGACCAGCATTTTCCCAAATCCGCGCGCAATGTTCTGGCTGCTGGTCAGCAGCATCACCGGTCTCAACTATTATCGGGTGGCGCGTGCTGGACGCATCTGGGCACCCATCGCCAATTTGCACAATCGCAAACGCTTCGGTTTCGATTACCGGCTGTCGCTGCGCCTAAGCTATGTCGTGTGGGCCGTGCTGGTCTATGGCGCGATATTGTGGTCGCCCTTTCCGGTGGCAGATATTGGGTCTGCTGCTGATCACGCAATTTTTCTGGGTCGATGTCTTCAACCGCATCTGTGCCATGGCCGAACATAAGGCCCGGACATTCACGAACGCAAAGGCACTCCGCACCGTCATCTCGATCCTGCTCGACCGTCTCCCCATCGGGCCTTTCAACGTCAGCTATCATCTGGAACATCACCTCTTCCCGTCGTCCCCTGCGTAATCTGCGCCGCCTGACCTCCATCTGATGACCGGCCCGACCTATGCGGCGGGCGCGCATGTTACGCGCGGATATTGGGGCATGATCAGGAAACTCATGCCGACGCGTGGCGTGAGCGGGAGCGTGGGTGGCGCGGCTGCCCAAACATCTCGCTGACGCTATCGCGCAATCCCTTTGCAGGTGGATGGAGCAGACATGATTGCCAGACGCAGACGTCTCCACGATTGCGAAGGCTGCATCAATGGTATGATTGCAAAAATCGACAAACCGTCGAGCATTCATTGTCGTATATTCCAACAAAGCGCCAATATTTCTTACCAATGTTGCAGAGCCATGGATATGATTGAGCAGAGATAGTCTGGTACGACAAGCCCGGATTCACGGACCTTACATTTTGGGGAAGCATCTTTATTTGGAGCATCTGGCAGCCTTGAGCCGCGTGTACATACCTACTCACAGAGGGGCATGGTTAATGTTGCAAGCGCAGTGATGCCGTGCGAGACTATGGCTTGATGAAGCCATTTTCCGTTCACTGTGCCAGCCCTTTCCTTGTTGCCTCGTTCCCTCAACCGCATTCCGTTTTGAGTTGGTCGCTGACGCGGCCAGGCTTCGCCAAAGTCAGCAGTGTCGCATGGCTCTATGTCCGGGATGACGATCTGAGCATGGATGTCGATCCAGCCTTGCTGCTTAGAAAAAGCATGGAGTCGGCGGGATTGACGGATGCGGTCCACCTCATGACATCTCGAGATATCACCAAGTATCACTTGTCTCAGGTATCCTTTGGGCGGGCTACGGCCACCTGCCTTGCGACCGTCGGTCTTGGTAATGCGGTGCGCGTCGGTTCTGCACCCATCGCTCATCAGGGTGTCGGGACGATCAACCTCCTCGTGCATGTCGATCGCCCTCTGTCACAAGCGGCGCTCGTGGAGACTATTTCAATTGTTGCCCAGGCGCGCACGGTTGCAATGGTCGATCTTCCCTGGAAGCCATCTGGAGAGGCCGTAACGGGAACTGGGACCGACTGCATCGTCGTCGCAGCTCCTATCCATCCAGACATGGAACAGTTTGCTGGCCTGCATACCGACATAGGCGCAGCTGTCGGTCGGGCCGTTTATGACGCAGTATGGTCAAGTGGAAATGTCTGGATCGCCGAACAGGAGCGTACTGAAGTGCGATCTACATGCGGGTTGGCCTCCCCTGATTGACTTTGACAGGAAGGACCGCGCCAGACGAAAAAAACTCCCCGCGCGGCATCATGTTGCTCCGGCGCACCGTTACGGCATTTTCGTTTGAACTGCTTAGGGGACAGCGCTGCGACGCCATTGCAAAGCGCCGAACTGCAAGGGGCGCAGCACACCGGGAGCAAAGTTCACATATAGATGTATTGCGCGGCGTGCGCCGGGGCTCATCAAAACCGACAACGTATCATTCTGATCGCGCGCATATGCTCCCCTTCGCAAACTGCCGCTCTTGCGCCGCCGATGAGGGAAAGCCGATCGGGAGCGTGGCCGGAAGTAGGCTTTGCTTTGCCTTGCCCTCGCACCCTGCGCCCAGCGACGGAGCGGAGGTCGCGCGCTTCATACGCCAAGCGGCGCGAGGGCAGGCTTGGCCCGCTATGCCGTCCGTCCGTAGCCTTCGAGATCAACAAGAGGGGGTGGCTTGGCGCTGATATCCAGAACAGGGATGGAAGCCTCGACCTCGGACCGCGCACGATCACGAGTTGGTGGGTTTCAAAGCTTGCCGATTTGCTGCACCGGCCGCCTGCTCAGGTCCGCATTTTGGCTTCGCGGCGATCCTTGCTTTAACGCAGAGGCGGCGCGCTGGATATTCTTGTCGACCCTTGGTGCAACGCGAGATTATTGGCGTACAATTAGAATCTATCATAGGCCCGACCAAAAGTCTTCAGCGACTCTATTTTGCTTATGTGTACAGCAGGCTTATCAGGCGCTTTGGTCCCTCCACCTTTCTTCCTATCCGGCCTCAAATGATCCATCTCCTGTAGGACCTTCAATGACGTTTCTTGTCAGAAGTGTTTCTCGAACGATTTCATAGATTACTTGCTTGAGCGAATTTGGGTCGCGATGATATGTTCGATCAGATCATCGGTGTCCATGTCGCCGACATAAAATCGCTGAAGCCTCCCCTCGATGAGCAGGAGCGCGGCGCCATGAATGGCAGCCCAGCTTGATAGCAAACGAGCGCGAACAGTCTCCTCATCCTGCCGTGCGACAAGCTGGGCTAGTGCAGCTTCGAAAGTCAGAAAGCTCATCATCCCTTCGATTGAACGCGGATCGCGCCCATATTCGGAAACAAACATCAGCCGAAACATCTGCGGTTGCGCGAGCGCCGAGCGAAAGAAGAATCGGATGAATGCGTCCGCCCGCTGCATGGGGGGCGTTTGCCCTATGAGTGCTCCAATTTCTTCATTCCATCGGTCGAAGTTCCGCTTGGCCAAACTGCGAAGAAGAAATTCCCGGCTTCGGAAGTGCCGGTAGGCTGCACTTGGCTGGACACCAACACCCTCTGTCAATGATTGCATGGTGAGGTTTTCAAAGCCGCCGGTCTCGATCAGGCGTTCAGCGAGGTCGATTAGTGCGGCCTTAAGATTGCCGTGATGGTAGGCCTCTTTCTTTCCAGACAATGGTTCGCCGTCCCTCGATGTCAACCGGTCGGTCAAAAACTCATTTGACCGGAGAAGTCAATGTGAAGCAGCTTCACACTGACTTCGCAAAGAGATTTGCCACTCAGGCAGTGAGCGAATTCAAATCCGACAGGGAGAGGATGAGATGAGAAACACTATGTTCCGTTGGACAGCGTGTCTGGCCAGCGCCATGCCGGTAGCTGTACATGCGCAAGTAGAGGCCGATACCGGAGCCACTGAAATCGTGGTGACGGCACAGCGCCGCGAACAACGACTTCAGGACGTTCCACTGTCGGTTTCGGTCGTCAGTGGTGAAGCCTTGCAGCGCGGTGGGCTCACGTCGCTCGAGGATATCGGCGCACGTCTGCCTGCGGTCAGGATTGCGCAGGCAGTCTTGGCCGATCTCATCAATGTCCGCGGCGTAGGGTCCGGCAATAATCCGGGCTTCGAGCAATCGGTGGCAACGTTCGTCGACGGCGTGTATCGGGCGCGATCACGATCGACCAGGGCCGCGCTGTTCGATATCGATCGGTTGGAGGTCCTAAAAGGGCCGCAGACTACTTTCTTTGGCGCGAATGCCATCGCGGGCGCTTTCAACATCTCGACGCGGAAACCGGGGCAGACATTCAGCTACAACGCCCTGACCTCCTACGATTTCGTCACGGACGAACATATCATAGAGGGCGGGCTCACGGTTCCCCTGTCCGAGACACTGAGCATGCGCGCGGCGGCACGCCTCATGGGGGGTAAAGGCTATGTAGAAACGCCCACCGGCCGCGGCCCAAACAACGACACGCTCCAGGGTCGGCTCTCGCTTCGGTGGGAACCGGTTTCGGCGTTCACAAGTGATCTTCGCATAGAAGGCAGTCGCTCCCGGACAAAGAACGCGTTTCCTTTCGAGATAATCGGCTGCGCGCCGCCTGTTCCTTTCCCGCTTATTGCGACCTCGACATGCGCGCGCGCACTTGCCGCCAATGGAGGATCGGTCGATGACAAGCTGAATTTCCACAGCAGTTCGCCGTACAGCTTTGCGAATTATGACTTCGGAGAGGCCGCTTGGACGAATTCCGTCGACTTGGGGAGCGCCACGCTGACATCGACAACTTCCTATTTTGAGCACAAATATGCAGGTCGGTTACACTATGCCCCGCTCACGTTCGTCAGTCCGGTTCAGCCAGGACTGGATGGATTTCCTGCACAATCGACCGAAAAATATCACCAGTTCAGCCAAGAGCTCCGCTTCCAGTCAGCCGGTGGTGGAGCATGGGAATATATGTTTGGCGGCTATTATTCGCGCAGCAAGATCGACTATGCTTCCTATTTCGGCTTCTTCTTCTCAGCCTTCGGAGCCATTCCGGCCGCAGCTGCATTGGGAACAAACGCCAGCACCCCACTGACTGGTGAGTTGGCCAACATTCAGAGGGATGACACTCTTTCGGCATTCGCTTCCGCGACGATCCGTCCAGTCGAGCATTTGCGGATTAACTTGGGTGCACGCTACTCCTCGATACGAAAGCGCGCCAGCCGAGTATCTGGAACTGGCACATCGATAAACGCGGATCCGGATACCTATCAGCCGTTCGCCTCCGATCTTCAGGCGGTATTTTTCCGCATTCTCGGGTCGGAAGGCGGACAATATGCCCGGCCGCGCCGACGCGATAGCGACTTCATGCCTTCAATCGGTCTGCAATATGATCTGGCTCCGTCTTTGATGGCCTATGCCAGCTACACGAAGGGCTTCAAGGCAGGAGGCTATGCTTACACATCCAGAACAAACGACTTCGAGCCTGAAACGGTCAATGCCTACGAGTTCGGTCTCAAAGGCACGCTTTTTGACCGGCGCCTGACATTTGCTGCCGATGTGTTCCGTATGGACTACAATGATCTTCAGGAATCAACGGTCGTTTTCATCAGCGGCTCGCCGGTTTCGCTTGTACAAAATGCTGCGCAATCCCGATCTCAAGGCGCAGAGTTCAATGCAACGTTCAGGCTGTCACGCGCATTGTCTCTCTCAACCGATCTGACCTATCTAGATTCGGCATACAAGAATTACCCTGCCGGAGCATGCACACTGATCGGGGTCGCCACTGGATGTCAGTCGCAGAACCTCACAGGGAAGCGGCGGGCGTTCTCGCCGAAATATTCCGGTAATGTCGCACTCAACGTCACCATTCCGGTCGGCGACAACGAGGTTCGCCTGTCGCCCTCCGTCTACTTCACCACGGCTTATTTCCAGTCGGCGACGGCCGATCCGCTCCTTGAGCAGGAAGGTTATGCGAAGGCGGATGTACGCCTTGCATTTGGCCCCACTGACAAGCGCTGGGAGATTGCGCTTATCGGCAAGAATTTGACGGACAAAACAACTGCGGGATTCAGACAGGGGATCACCGGTACCAACGGGACGATCCTTGCCATGCCTGAGCCGCCGCGCACCATCGGCGTCCAGTTCACGCTCACGCATTGATACTGTGGTGCGCGGCGCCCCGCGCACCACTTCCAGAAGGGAAATCCTCACAATGGGTGGGAAATTCACACCGGCTTACGGCCGTTATGTCCTGATCGCGCTGCTGGCTGTTTATTCCATCAATTTCATGGACCGGCAGATCATTGCCGTCCTTTCCCCGCAGATAAAGTTCGAACTTGGTTTGAGCGACACGCAACTTGGCTTTCTCAAGGGTACGGCATTTGCTCTTTTCTATGCGACGATGTCGATCCCAATGGCCATGTTGGGCGACCGCATGAATCGCGTAACGCTTATTTCGTGGTCGCTGGCTGTCTGGAGCGGAATGACCGCTCTCACCGGATTGGCAGGCAATTTCCTTCATCTCTTCCTCTGCCGGATGGTGGTTGGCGTAGGAGAAGCAGGAAGCACGCCTCCTTCTCATTCCCTCCTTGCCGACTATTTTCCGCGCGAAAAGAGATCGACGGCCCTTGCAATCTATTCACTGGGAGTTCCTATCGGGACTTTCTTGGGGTTGATTGTCGGCGGCTGGCTTGCCTCGCAATATGGCTGGCGGACGACGCTCCTGGTTCTCGGTGTTCCCGGCGTGTTCATCAGTCTGGTCGTAAAATTGACGGTACGTGATGTACCGAGAGGGTCAGCTGATATGATCGCTGCTCCACCACCGCCCGATGGCCTCACTACGGTTGCGCGGCAGCTTTGGGCTATCCCGACGTACCGAACGATGGTCCTTAGCGGAGCGCTTAATGCTTTCGTCGGGTACGCTATGTCGATGTGGCTAGTTGATTTCTATGTTCGCTCCGAGCGAGCAACACTTGCTGAAGTCGGCCTCTTGATGGCAATTGCGTTCGGGGTGGGAGGGGGTATCGGCACCTTTGTAGGTGGTCTTGCCGCAGACAAGTTCGGTCGCAGAAATCCATCGAACTATCTTCTCATACCAGGGGCTGCCATGCTGGCCGCTGCGCCATTGACGATCGCGGCTGTACTGGTTCCCCACATGGGGTGGAGCGTAGCTTGCGTTTTCTTCGCCAGCGGTCTGATGTACATGTCGTTCGGCCCGCTTTACGGCCTTGTCCAGACGCTTGCTCCAATCAATAACAGATCCTTGGCGATCGCCTTCTATTTTCTTTTTCAGAGCCTGGTCGGTTCTGGATTGGGTCCTCTTTCGGTCGGTTTCGCCAGCGACCAGCTTTCTCACATAGTGGCACCTGACGCTGCGTTGGCCATCGCGATTGGCACGCTATGCATTCCTCTCTCCATAGCTGGCCTTAACCTTATTCTTCAGCGACGGCGCCTTCACTCAGACTTGGCCTGCGTCCTCTGACGCGCAACGCGCCCGTCAATCATCACCAAAGGATACCATATGCCGGATATCTCTCTCGGCGGATACATCACCCATTATAAAGACGATAATTTCTCGACGCCCTGGCGGTGCTCGGACATTGTCCTCATTCAGCATGGATTTGGGAGGAACGCGAACTTCTGGTGGCATTGGGTTCCTTCCATCGCCAGCGAATTTCGATTGATCAGGCGCGATCTGAGGGGCCATGGCGGATCCTCTGACGGCGGTTCAGCGCCATGGACATTTGACGGACTGGTTGAGGATCTTCGCGACTTTTGCGACGCGCTCGACGTTGAGACGATACACCTGATCGGCGAGTCTACCGGCGGAATGCTCTCTGTCGGTTTTGCTCACCGTTTCCCTGAACGTGTCAAGTCGCTCACATTGTGCAACGCTCCAACGACGATCAATGAAGAGGGGCAGAAATTCTTCGCGGGGAACCATAGCTCCTGGAAGGTCGCGCTCAGCGAGCTTGGCGCGAAGGGCTGGTCTGAATGGCTTTTGAAGCAGCCTGGTACGGCAGCTTGCGAGACAGAGGCAGAGAAGAAATGGATTTTGGATCAAATGGCGCGTACCTCGACCGAGGCGATGATCGGTTACAGCGATGTCATATCATCCATCGATGTCGCTTCGGTTTTGCCTGAGCTCAAGGTTCCAACCCTAGTGCTCGCGCCTACCCGGAGCTCCGCAGCGCCGCTCGATGCCCAACGATCAATGGCCAACGGTATCCCCGGAGCGCGACTTGCCGTTATCGACAGCAGGGGGCACGAGACATATTGGGATCGACGCGACGATTGCGTCGCTGCCTGGCGCGCTCACGTCGTCGGCATTGTGTGATCCATTAACGATCCCGCACACCGTCAATCGGTGATGTGCGGGATCAATGTTTCTAAAATGATTTGCGCAATGAGAAGCCATATGTTCTCGGGGCATCAAGGCGATAGTTCACCTGGAAATAATTTTCCGGGATCGGGAAGCCGGCTGCTACCGAATTAACGACCGCCTTGTTTTCAATGTTGCGGATGAAAGCGGAAATGATCAGGTCTATCTTGCTTACCCTGTAGCTTAGGTTCGCGTTTGTCTTGCGATAGCTCGGCACCCGATAAAGCAGGGTTTCGCCCGCACCATTGACGTAGCTGCCCTGAGCAATCTGATGACTGACGAAGGAGATGTCAGCGCCAGCTGTAAGCCTATCCCCATTGGCCAGATTGATGCCACGCTCATAGTCGATCCGAACCGTCGATCTCGGAGAGAGGAACACCGGGGTATTGGAAAAATCAACGGGTGCGGAAAAAGGAAGCTCAAGCAGGAAATCGTCGAACGTGTTGTCGAGCAGGTTGAGGGATATGCCAAGATTATCATCCCGGCTAGGGCGCCAGCGTGCGCTGAATTCTCCGCCTTTGAATGTTGCGGACTGCGAATTTACGATGGGGAAGAAGGTCCCGTTCAATATCGTGCTTGGCGCGCCGGTGCCTGGACGCCAGAACACATACGCCTGATAATTTTTATAGTCATATCGGAAGAGACTGGCGTTCAGCTGTAGGCTGTTATCGAAAGAGGTGTTCTTCGAGCCGATTTCATAGGCGGTGATAAGTTCAGGATCAAAGGTGATAAGTGACCCTGCTTCGGGAGGGAGAACATTGATTCCTCCCGATTTGAAACCGGTGCTCGCCGTGAAAAAGAGTAAGTTATTAGGCGTTGCCTGATATTTGAAGCCTGCTTTCCAAGTGACGCGGTCAAGAGATGTCTTACCGCTCGTAGCAAGCGAACCTGGGAAGGCTGCGCCAGTGGAGATGGTCCCGGCTTCCACCAAGCCTTCTGAGGTTTTCGTTTCATGAGTATATCGAAGCCCCCCGATAAGACTGAAACCATCGAGCGAAGGAATAGGTATGGTCAGATCTGCGAACAACGCAGAAGACGTCGCGGTGGAATCCGTAATCGGGAACGCCTGGTAGAAATCGTCGGGGGCGAAAGTGTTTTGGACATAGTTATACTGGGTGAGGGCGGTCTGCTTGAGATGCGAGTAATAGCCGCCAAGCACCCAATTTACTGCTGACGTGGGCGCTGCAGACAGACGGATCTCTTGGGTGAAAAACTTGTCATTCGTATTCTGAATAAAGTCGAAATTGTTCACGCCGCCATACCAACCTGCCGTAGTCGAATTCCGCCAGTCGGTAACCTTATACCCGGTCAGCGATATGAGTTCTGCCCAGCCGAGGGCATAGTTAAGCTCCGCAGACGCGCCATAGATGGTGGTATTGCCATGACCGATGGGCTGGGCAGGCAAAAGGCCCGTCCACGGCCGAAACGGTGTGGTTGCGCATGCTGCAACATTTTCGAGATTAGGTGGACATGACCCGTCATAGGATGTCGCATGCGATTTCCGGCTCGCGCCATCAACAGTCAAGACCGCGGTGAAACGATCGCTGGGCGCGAACAGGAGCTTTGCTCGTCCCGCGAACGACCTGACATCGTTGGTGCCGTTGTCATTGTAGGCGTCGTGATAATCAGAACCACCTGCCACCCGAAGGGCAAGAGTATCCGAGATTGGAAAGTTGAGGGCTCCTTCCGAATTGATTGAGCCATAATTTCCCAAGCCGGCGCGGACGTAGCCGCCCAGTTCAAATGTCGGCTTGGCTGTTATAAAGTTGATCGTCCCGCCATTGGAGTTACGGCCATACAAAGTGCCCTGTGGACCGAGCACGGCCTCGATCCGCTCAATGTCGAACAGAACGGGTGTCAACGCATTGGGCGTCGAGAGATAAATGCCGTCCTGGTTGAATGCTACAGAAGGATCCACACCGGGATTGAAATTGGCAGTTCCGAGGCCTCGTATGGCGATGTTGGGCTGAATAGAGGGCACCACTTTCACGGCGGGATCGACATATTGCAGGTCCAGAGCATTGCGAATGCCCGACTTCTCGATGTCTGCCGGTTGAAAAGCATGGACGGCGATCGCGGCCTTTTGGAGACTTTCTGAACGCTTTTGAGCCGTAACGATTATCTCCCCCTCTACCGGGACGGCGCCCTCTTGCGCATTTGCCGAGGGAGCGATTGCCAGGCAAATCCCCGTTGTGAGCAGCGCTACGCGCAAGCAAGCCATATCCATATCCCCTCCTGTTTACGGTGACGCGATCGTCAGCCTATTTTGCAGAAATGGTTTGAGGTGGCGGAGAAGGCACGTCAAAGCACAAAAATGCGCGATGATTGATTTGCGCTCAATCTAGTAGTTCGACCCGGTAGCAGCACCGAGGGTTGGCTTGAACTATAACCAAAACTCAATAATTTGAATAATAAGTGTAAAATTTGTCACAGTTCGGCCATTTGCGGTTGTTCTGAACTTCTTTGCCAAAATCCTATGGACGCAAATGGTCGGGAAACTCAGATCGTGCCCCACAACGTGGTGTAGGTTCGCTGGGATAGCCACAGCGACCTCCGGCTAAGCCGGATTGATCATGCTGCCATGGCAGGCAACGTGATGATGGGATTATCGCTTAAACCTGAGACGCTCTCAAGTGTCATGTAGCGGCAGCGTTGGACGGCCCATTTGATGGCATGGACCACCCCCATGCAAACGATCATATTATATGGTGCCATTAAAGTGGAGGAAGCGCGATGTCAGTTGTTACGATTGGCCTTGATCTGGCCAAAACGGTTTTCCAAGTTCACGGTGTAGATGAGGCCGGCTTAACCGTGCTTCGCCGAAAGCTCTCTCGGGCCGATATGGCGGCCTTCTTCAAAAAGCAGCCGCCGTGCCTAGTCGGAATGGAAGCGTGTTCTAGCGCGCATCACTGGGCGCGCTTGCTTGTGGAGATCGGCCACACGGTCAAGCTCATTCCACCTCAGTACGTTAAGCCGTACGTGAAGCGGAACAAGACGGACGCCGCCGACGCGGAGGCCATATGCGAGGCCGTCGCCAAGCCGAACATGCGGTTTGTTCCTATCAAGACGAAGCAGCAACAGGCGGTTCTGGCTTTGCATCGTGTCC
>NZ_NMUA01000325.1 GCF_002312805.1 Sphingobium sp. D43FB
GCTACATGACACTTGAGAGCGTCTCAGGTTTAAGCGATAATCCCATCATCACGTTGCCTGCCATGGCAGCATGATCAATCCGGCTTAGCCGGAGGTCGCTGTGGCTATCCCAGCGAACCTACACCACTTAACGTAATCGCCACACTCGACCTCCGCTTTGTTGCGGTAGGATGTCATTGCCGCTTCGGCGCTCGGCCGGAGTCGAACGTGGAGGACGTTATGGGAGTTTTTGCAGCACTGGA
>NZ_NMUA01000326.1 GCF_002312805.1 Sphingobium sp. D43FB
GCGGGCCGTGCCGCACTCGCGGGAACGATCTCACCCTCGCTAAGCGTCCCAGCGGGACGCGTTCTGTCGCGCTTGAGTTCAGCGTATTGCTTCGGATTTGGATCAGGCCATGGCCGCCTCCCGGAAGGTCGTGTTGGTACGCCACATTGCGTGCAATGTTACCGCCAGCTTCCTGGCCAGGGCGACTTTCGCTTTGCGAGGCCCGGTTCGGCCTGCGATCGCCTGTG
>NZ_NMUA01000327.1 GCF_002312805.1 Sphingobium sp. D43FB
GTCCTTGGCGAGCCGGCGGTTGCGGTTCAGCCAAGCCAGTGTTCGCTCGACGACCCAGCGGCGCGGAAGAACCACGAAGCCTTTTGCAACATCGGATCGCTTGACGATCTCGACAGTCCATTTGCCGATACGCCGGAGCGCTTCCCTGAGCTTGTCGCCAGCGTAGCCGCCATCGGCAAAGACATGGCGCAGCCATGGAAAGCGGTGGATGATTTCACGCAGG
>NZ_NMUA01000033.1 GCF_002312805.1 Sphingobium sp. D43FB
CGGCCAGTTACAGGCAAAATGTTGTTAGCACATCCGGTTTTGCCCCCAAACCCACGCCTAGCAAAATCAAATACTTACCAGCTCGCGTTCCCTGCGTGTTCCGCCGGCACTGTTCAACTTGGGTTTGGCTTTCAAATCGATCTGGAGAGGCTGGGTTGCAGGCGGATCAGGCGATCGGCAGGACCGGCACCGCCGCGCTGATGAACAGGCTGGCGACGAGGATGGCACCGGTGAACGCAACGGCGACATGCTGGAAACGGGTGATGGACATGATGAAAACTCCCTGTTTGTCTGGTGGCCGGACCATCCGGCCTTGATGCTTTCAGGGAATGCAGAAGCCGTGCCAGTTTTGATTTCTTTGAGAAATGCGGGGTTTTCCGCCGTCGCAGTCGGGTGCGCACATGTCAAAAATTACGCCTATTGGCGAAAATTCCTGCTGGTTAGGAATTTTTGCGGGGCATGTGCGTGATCCATCCGCCACTCTTTGTCTATGGCACGTTGCGACGGGGCTTTGACGGGCCGATGGCGCAGCGGTTGCAAGGGGCGACTCAATATATCGGTCGCGCTTTTGCCCAAGGACGGCTTTATCGAGTGGGGGATTATCCCGCTTTCCTGCCGGGGCCGGAGGGGCAGGTCATTGGCGACCTGCTCGCGCTGTCTGATCCTGCGGCGACGCTTGCCTGGCTCGATGCGTATGAGGAATGCGCCGCCACCTATCCGCAGCCGCACGAATATCGCCGCGAAAAACTGAGCGTGTGGGGACCGGACGGCCCCATCGTCGCCTGGGCCTATGTCTACGCCCTGCCGGTAACGGATTTGCCGCTGATCGCTGGCGGCGATTTTCTACCCCGCCAGCGATAACGCGCTCTTATTTCTGCTTCATCGCTTCGACCGCGGCAAGCGTGGTCTTCACATGATTGGCATAGCTCATTTCGGAATGGACGAAGGCGATCCGCCCTGATGGCGCGATGACATAAGAGGTACGATCGGTCATGCCCGGCCGCATTTTGAGCGCGACGTCATAGCCAGAGACAATGCCCGGCCCGGCCGAGGCGACCGCGAACTTGCCCGCGCATTCCTTGGTGGAAAAAGCGACCAGATCATCGACCGGATCGGCCGACATGCCGATGACGGTCGCACCCGCTGCCTTGAACTTGTCGATATTGTCGGCAAATTCGCGCGCTTCGGCCGAACAGCCCGGCGTGAACGCCTTGGGGAAGAAATAGAGGACGACCGGCCCACGCTTCAACTGGTGCGACAGGGTCAGCGTGAAGGTCTTGCCCGCCATCGCCCCGCGCGTGGTGAATTCGGGGGCCTTGGCGCCGACGGCCAGGGCGGCCATGGCGCTGGTCGATGCGGTCAGGGCAGCGACGGTGGCAAGAAGGAAAGTCAGGCGCTTCATCGGTTGGGCTCCATCAGTCAGGCGACGGGAGCCGCTCGCCCCCTTGTAAATGATCGCAATGCCTCGTTGATCATGAATGTCGGCGAAACGGCAGACATCGCGCTGATCTTCGCAAGGCTTGGTGATGACGGTAATGACAGCCGGGCGCAAGTCGGCCATTGGGGAATGGCGCTATCGAAGGAACCACCGCGCAACTTGCCTGTTCCTGTGGTCATGCGCCTTGCCCTTGCCATCCTTCTCCCGATCGCGCTTGCCGCCTGCGACAAGGCAGCGGACTCACCGGACGCGTCGCCGTCGGTGACGGCGAATATCAGCGACCGCACCGAAAAAATGGAGCAGGATAACGCACCACCGGCGAACGCAACGTCGCCGGTCGAAACGGCATCCAACGCGACTGCTGCCGACGCCGACATGGCCGGACCGATCCCGGCGGCTCTGCACGGACGCTGGACCGGCATCAATGATCGATGCGGCGACCGGGCGGCGGATAAGGAATTGAATATTCTGCCGGACCAGTTGGTCTTCCATGAAAGCGTCGGCACTGTGCAAAAGGCCACGCCGGGGGAGGACGGGCGTTTGTCGGTCACAGCAGCCTTTACCGGCGAGGGACAAAGTTGGACCCGTACTATGTCGCTCGCCCTGGCAGACGATGGGCAACGGCTCATCATCGTCAATGACGGGACGTCTGCAACACGCAAGCGCTGCTAAGCGCTTCCCCGACAGCCTCTTGCCCGCTACAGCCGCGCGATGATCGGCCGCCTGACCTTGAGCGATTTCCGCAACCATGCGGATGCGCTGATCCTGCCCGATCATCCTTTCATCCTGCTGACCGGCGACAATGGCGCGGGCAAGACCAATATATTAGAAGCCGTGTCGATGCTGGCACCGGGGCGCGGGCTGCGCGGCGCGGCCCTGCGCGCGATGACGCGGCAGGATGGAGCGGGCGGCTTTGGCGTCGCGGCGGAGGTGGACGGGGTTGTGCTGGGCACGGGCGTATCGGCCGCCACGCCCGACCGGCGACAGGTGCGGATCGGCGGGGTGGCGTCGTCAGCCAATGCGCTGGCCGACCATCTGGCGATCGTGTGGCTGACCCCGGCGATGGACCGGCTGTTTCTCGACAGTCCGGGCGGGCGGCGGCGGTTTCTGGATCGGCTGACGCTGGCGCTGCATCCTGGTCATGCCGCGCACAGCGCCCGCTATGACGCGGCGATGCGCGCGCGCAACCGGCTGCTGGTCGACCTGCGCCGTGCGGACCCCGTCTGGCTGACTGCGCTGGAGGCGCAGATGGACGAGCATGGCACCGCGCTGGCGCAAGCGCGCACCGATCTGGTCATGCGCCTGAACATGGTGCTGGCCGACCAGCCCGACGCGCCTTTTGCCCGCCCGTCCGTCCTGATCGAGCAGGAAGAGGGTGCCAGCGACGAGCCTTTGGCGGTTCGGCTGGGGCGGGATCGACGACGCGATGCGGCGGCAGGACGGACTCTGTCCGGGCCACATCGCCATGATCTGGCTGTCACCCATATTGCCAAGGCGCAGCCAGCCGCGCTGTGTTCGACCGGCGAGCAAAAAGCGTTGCTGCTGTCCATCTTGCTCGCCCATGCGGCGCTGGTCGCGGCCGATCGCGGGCAACCGCCGGTCCTGCTGCTCGACGAAGTGGCGGCGCATCTCGACCCGTCGCGGCGGGCTGCCTTGTTCGACCGATTGGCCGCAACAGGGGGGCAGGTCTGGATGACCGGGACAGAATCGTCGCTTTTCAACGATTTGACGGCGGCGACTCGATTAACGGTAACGGCGGGCCATCTCTTTTGTTCCGCGACATAACGCGTCGTCGCAACGACTCGTCGCCCGGCGCTTTCCATCACGTCCGGCGTCTGGCCTGAAGCAGCCATCGGGGCAAAAGCCTAAAAGCCAAGTCGGGGTCGTATTCGCATGATCGGTAGTTTTCGCGCGGTTTTCGCAGCTGCTCTTCTTGCGCTCTCTTCCCTGATCGTTACGCCTGCGACGGCCGGAGTGCTGCAATGCGTGCCCTTCGCCCGTCAGGCGTCCGGCATCGACCTTTACGGCAACGCGCATACTTGGTGGAACCAGGCGGAAGGCCGCTATGACCGTGGCCATGAACCGCGTGTCGGTGCCGTCCTCGCCTTTGCCGCAAGCCGCTCCATGCCCGTCGGCCATGTCGCGATGGTCAGCAAGGTCGTCAATGATCGCGAAGTGCTGCTGACCCATGCCAATTGGTCCTATCGCGGCGGTATCGAGCGCAATGTCCGCGCGATCGACGTATCGGCCAACAATGACTGGACCGATGTGCGCGTATGGTATGGCCCGATCGGCAATCTGGGCCTGCGCTCTAATGCGGCGCGCGGTTTCATCTATGCCCAGCCGGCCCGGACCATTGATCAGCCGGTGCAGATCGCATCGGCAGCGGCCAGCGGCGGCGCGCCCCGCGCGGCATTCTGATCCTTTAACCTCTTCATAAATAGTCGCGATCTAGGGTCGTCCTTGGTGGGGCGATTCTTGGGTTTCGGGATCGCATAAATGATTCGAGGACTTGTCCGGGCGGCAGCATTGCTGGCGTCCGGTCTGACGGCTGCGCCCTTGTGGAGCGCGGCGGTGCTGCAATGCGTGCCTTATGCACGCATCGTGTCGGGTGTAGATATTCGCGGGGATGCGCTGACCTGGTGGGACCAGGCCAGCCAACAGTATAAACGCGGTGCCAAGCCCAAAAAGGGCGCGGTGCTGGCGTTCCGGCCGCATGGCCCGATGATGCTGGGTCATGTCGCGGTGGTCAGTCGCGTGCTGGACGATCGGCGCGTGCTGATCCGCCACGCCAACTGGTCCCTGCCCGGCGCGATCGAGGAAGATGTGCTGGCCATCGACGTGTCGGACGGCGGCGACTGGAGCCAGGTGCGCGTCTGGCACAGCCCGACCGCGCAAATGGGCGCGCGCACCAACCCGACCTTCGGCTTCATCTATCCGGCCAAAGCGAAATTGCATGATTTCACGCCTGACCCCGCCTTGGGCAGTAGCGTGCGCTTTGCCAAAATCGACGCGGATATGTGGGATAGGCGTCGGCCGCATCGCGCGCCCGCTCCCCATGGCGGCATCATGGTCGCGCAGGCACCTGCCGCCCTGGCCAAGGTCGCCCGGAAAGCGGCTCCGCGTCTGGAGGCGGATTTGCGCGTGGTCAGCTATGCGGACGCAACGCCATCGCAGCGGACGCTGAGCGCGATCATTGCGGACGTCAAACGCCAGTCCGTCCTGAATTGACGACAGGCGCGCGAACCGACGCGCGCCTGTGGATGACGCTTATTCCGCGTCGGCAGGTTTGTCTTCGTCGGCGCCTTCGGCCGGATTTTCGAACCAGGCTTCGACCGGCCCGGTCAGCTTGATCGTCAGCGGATTGCCGTGGCGATCGCGGGTCTTGCCCGCCGCGACGCGAATCCAGCCTTCGGAAATCGAATATTCCTCGACATCCTTGCGCTCGCGACCCTTGAACCGGATGCCGATGCCACGCTGCAGCACCTCCATGTTGAAATGGGGGCTTTTGGGATTGGTGGACAGATGGTCGGGGGGCGTATCGCTCATGATGCGGTTCCTTGGAATTGGCTGGGCTGCGCCTAGCCTTTTGCCCGCCAACCCGTCAACTGCCCCAACCCGCCGATCAGCCTGATCGACGGGCTGGGGCAGGCCCGTCAACGACAGACGCGGACGCGGACGTTGCGATCGCGATAATAGTCATAGCGCCATTGCGTCCAGCAACGCGGGCGATAGGCGGCCCGGTAATAGCCCCGGTCGCCCCGCCAGTGGCGGCGGCCATCCCAGCGCCGTCCGTCCCTGCGCCCGTCCCAGCGACGATTGTCCCAACGGCGGTTGTCCCAGCCGCGATCACGATCGCCCCGCCATCCGTCGCGATAGCCGCCATGATATTGCGCCTGGGCCGGGGCTGCCGCGGCGATTCCTGCGATGGCGAGGCTCACCGCAGCCGCGCCCTTCCATAAAATGTTCATGTGCTCTCTCTCCTCATCCACCCCGCGGGAGAGGCGGGGCATGGCAAGGAGAATGCCGTGCGTCGGCTGAACCGTCAGCGAATGGCGTTGTCAGCCACTATTCAGCGTCCGGCCAGTGCGGCCTCGGCCTCCAGCATATAGTCGCGGGTGATGGGTAGCGCGCGTCGGTCGCGCGCATATTGGACCTGGTAATTGACCATGCCGCCATGTTCGAACACCGTCGCGGCCCCGGCGAGATAGAAAGTCCACAGCCGGAAGAAGCGCTCGTCATAGAGCGCGACGATCTCGGCGCGATGCGCCATGGTGCGCTTATACCATTGGCGGATGGTCAGCCCATAATGGAGCCGCAACACCTCGACATCGGTCACCATCAACCGCGTGCCTTCGCTGCCCGCGATCATTTCCGACAAGGCAGGAATATAGCCGCCAGGGAAGATATATTTCTGGGTAAAGGCGTCGGTGACGCCGGGGCCGCCCATCCGCCCGATCGTGTGGACCAGCATAACGCCTTCCGGGGTCAACAGGTCGCGGCACTTGCTGAAGAAACTGCGATAATGGGCCGTGCCGACATGCTCGAACATGCCAACGGACACGATCCGGTCGAACGCGCCCGTCATGTCGCGATAGTCGATCAGTTCGAAGCGGACATGGTCGGCGACGCCTGCATCCATTGCCCTTTGCCGTGCGACCTTGAGCTGTTCCTCCGACAAGGTGATACCGGTCACGTCGACGCCGCAGGTACGGTGCAGATACAGCGCCATCCCGCCCCAGCCGCAGCCGATGTCGAGCACCTTCATCCCCGGTTCGAGCCGCAATTTGGCCGCGATATGCGCCTTCTTGTCCTCCTGCGCCTGTTCCAGGCTGATGCCGGCTTCATTGTCGCCATCGGGGAAATAGGCACAGCTATATTGGCGGTCCCGGTCGAGGAAGAGCGCATAGAGCGCGCCCGACAGGTCGTAATGATGCGCGACATTCGCCTTCGACCGTGCCTTGTGATTGGCGCGCCATAGCTTCTGGCGCACGCTGCCCATGCTGCGCGCCAGCAGCGTCTTGGCGTCGATCGACCGGCCACTTTCCCAGGGGGTGTTGGCCCGGATCAGGGATATGAATTCCAGGATGCCGCCGCCTTCGATGGCGATGCGGCCGTCGATCCAGGCTTCGGCCATCCCCAACCGGGGATCGCGAACGATGTCAAAGGGGACGCGGCCATCGTGAAATCGCAACGCCAGATCGGGAAAGGCAGGATCGGGCTGTCCAACGACAAAGCGTCGTCCATTTGCATAAGTTACCGTTAGCTGGCCCCGTGTGACCAGTCGCCCCAACACCCGCTCGAACAGTCTCATGCCGTTACCTTGTCACCCCGGATAGCTTGCGTCAAATACCCGCATACCAGTCATAGCCCGCGACATCCTCCCAGAAGCCGCCCTTGCCCTTGCCGATCCCGTCCAGCGTCGCCACCGCCTCTATCCCCATGAGATATTTGGCCTGTTTATAGCCAAGCTGCCGTTCGACGCGCAGCCGCACCGGGGCACCATTGGCGACGGTCAGGGGTGCGTCATTCAGCGCAAAGGCGAGGATGGTCTGGGGATGGAAGGCGTCGATCAGGTCGATGCTTTCATAATAGGGCCGTCCGCCGCCCATGTCGTCGGCGCAGCGGAAGACGAGATAGCGCACGCTATCGCGCAGCCGTGCGCCCTCCAATATCGTGCGCAGCGGCACGCCGCGCCATTTGCCGATCGCGCTCCATCCCTCGACGCAGTCGTGGCGGGGAATCTGCTCGCGATGGGGCAGAGTCCGTAGCTGGGCAAGCGAGAGGGAGAGCGGCCGTTCGACAAGGCCGGTCACCGCCAGTCGCCAGTCGGCAAAGCCATTGCGCCACAGCGCCTTATAGGCGGGCGTATTGGGATTGGCGGTGCCATTGGCGCGGAAAATCGGCGAAATCTGGTCAGGGCTGAATTCCTGGGCCAGCGCGTCGCGGGCCATCAGGCTGCGCTGCGCCCAGCGATGGAAATTTTCGGCCGAAAAAAGGGCCTTTCGCACGCTGTCATGGCTGGCCAGTCGGTCGCAGCCGGTGAGCATCGCGCCAGCGCCGAGCAGCGCCATGCGGCGGGTCAGGATCATGGTCGTTCCTCCGGCACTCGGTATCGCCCGGTAATCATGGATCGCACTTCGTTGATCGGTCCGGCCAGGATGACCATCAAGATATGCACGATGAAAAATGCGGCCAGCGCAAAGGCGGCGATGAAATGCAGCGAGCGCGCCGATTGTCGACCGCCAAACAGGTCGACCAGCCAGGGCCAGGCCGCATTCATGCCCGGTGCCATGGTCAGCCCGGTCAAAATGACGAGCGGCAACAGGATGAAGATCACGCCGACATAGCTGGCCTTCTGCAGTACGTTATAGCGCAGCGCCGCTTGCCCCGTCGGGAAGCGCAATCGGGCATGGTCCTTTATATCCTGCCAGATGTGGCGCGGGCGCAGATCATCGCGGCGGAATGCGAGGTCGCGGGTCACATGCCGGTTGGCAAGGCTCCAGAGCATGTAGAATAGCAGCGCGAAGGCAAAGATCGGTGCAGCGGTCAGATGCCAGTGGCGCGACATCGCGAGATTATAGAGGCCAGGCAAGGTGATCCAACCGGGAAAGCGCTCCAGCTCCAGCCAGGTATGGTCGAAATTCGCCCCATACTGCCCCCAATAGAGGCGGGGATGGGCGTTGAAGATGCCAAGGCCGCTGGTGAACAGGACATAGAGCAGCGCGGCGTTCAGCCAATGCCACAAACGGGTCGAAAGCCGATGGCGCTTGACGGTGATGCCGTCGGTGGGAGTGGGGCTATCCATTGGCGCAACCTTACGCCTTTTTCGGGGAAAATCCACGGAGCCTGTATGACAGTCGGCACCCAGTCCGATGGCTGTCAATGTCACACTTTTGCAACATAAATCAAGAATCATGACCACTTACAATCCAGCCCCTTTGCAAATCAACAGGGCGCACCTAGATGGCAATCACGCGATGCCGATGCGGATCGCGTTCATGATCGCTAAAAATAAAAGCAATCATGGATAGGATAAACATGGCGCATATGGCGCCATGAAATCTTCGCGTCGAACCAAATAGCCTGACGATAAACTATGTCAGGCAATATAATAATATCGAGGAATTTATGAAGACTGTGATTTTCGCAGCTATTGCTGCTGTCGTTGTTGCAACCCCTGCCGTCGCTCAGGACGCTGCACCCTTCACCGGGCCGCGCGCTGGCGTCACCATGGGCTATGACAAGATCGGCGGCGAAGAAGGCTTCGCTTATGGCGTGACCGCTGGTTACGACCTGGCGCTCGCCCCTCGCGTCACCGGCGGCATCGAAGTCAGCCTGGGCGACACCACCGTCGACGATTTCGGCCTGGACGTCAGCCGCGATCTCGCTGCGTCGCTGCGCCTTGGCTTCGTCGCCACGCCGCGCGTCCTGGCGTTCGGCAAGGTCGGCTATGCCACCACCCGCTTCGAAGTCGATGGTGACGGCGCTGGCCTGGAAGGCGTCCGCTTCGGTGGTGGTCTGGAATTCGCGGCGACCCCGTCGACCTATATCTCGGCTGAATATCAGCGCACCGAATATGAGCAGAACATCGGCGGCCGTGACGCCGCGATGGTCGGCGTCGGTTTCCGCTTCTGATCCTTGCGGATCCGTTGAAATGACGAAGGGCGGTCCTGCAAAGGGCCGCCCTTTTCTATGCGGGCAGCGGCTGGATGTCCGGCTCGATCCAGGCTCGTCGTGCCGCGGGGGTCATCAGCGTCTCGCGCGACCAATAAGTGAACAGCCAGTCCTTGTTCCCAAGCGGCGACGCCATCAGGGCGGCAAAGGCGGTTGCGGGTGTCGCGTCCACCGGCAATGCGGTCAGTAGCGCACGCGTCATCTGCAGCGACGCCTGGGTGATCGTTTCATGATAGCCGCCCGTGTCGCTATTCACCCCGCCCACGCTCTCATTATAGCGTCGGATCATCGCGGGCATATCGCGTTCCGGGTCGATGTCGGCGCGCCTCAGGATCAGCCACAGCGCCGTCGCGAAATGCGCGCCATGGGTCCATGCGGCCTTGGGCAGGGTGCAATCGCAAAATCCCGTCGCCAGCCGTTCGATCTCGTCATCCGTCATCGCCATTCCCACAAAGAAAAACCCCGCCGGATCAGGGCGGGGCTATCGTCTCGCGCCATACTGGGCGCGCGTCACCGGCTCCGCCTCATCCCAGCGCTGCTTGCTTCTCCGCTGCCAGCCGGTCGAGTTCGGCCCGGCTCTTCTTCTCGCTTGCCGACTTCAACTGGCCACAGGCCGCCATGATGTCGCGCCCGCGCGGGGTACGAACCGGCGCGGAAATCCCGCCTTCGAACACGATGGAACTGAATGCGCGGATGCGATCGGGCGTCGAACATTCATAATCGCTGCCCGGCCAGGGATTGAACGGGATCAGGTTGACCTTGGCGGGCAGCTTATATTTGCGCAACAGCCGCACCAATTCGCGGGCATCCTCGTCGCTGTCATTCTTGTCGCGGATCATCACATATTCAAAGGTGATGCGCCGGGCATTGCTCGCCTTTGGATAGTCGGCGCAGGCCTGGAGCAGTTCCTCGATCCCATATTTCTTGTTGAGCGGCACCAGCTCGTCGCGCACTTCCTTGGTCACGGCATGGAGCGAGACGGCTAGGTTCACGCCGATCTCCTCGCTCGCGCGCGCCATCATAGGGATGACGCCGCTGGTCGAGAGCGTGATGCGGCGGCGCGAGAGGGCCAGGCCATCGCCGTCCATCACGACCTTGAGCGCATCGCGGACATGCTCGAAATTATAGAGCGGCTCGCCCATGCCCATCATCACGATGTTGGTCAGCA
This sequence comes from Sphingobium sp. D43FB, assembly GCF_002312805.1. GTDB lineage: Bacteria > Pseudomonadota > Alphaproteobacteria > Sphingomonadales > Sphingomonadaceae > Sphingobium. The sequence goes on from NZ_NMUA01000033.1 coordinate 10,284, forward strand.
TCCGCCCATCGGGCGAATATTGCGGCGCATCCTCGTCTTCGTCGTCCAGCACTGCGATGCCGCTGCCCATATTGCCTTTGGGCCATTCGCCCAGCGCATCGCGCGCCAGCATGACCTGGCCGACAATCTCGCCCGGCGTCAGATTGCGCACCAGCCGCATCGTGCCGGTATGGCAGAAACGGCAGTTCAGCGTGCAGCCGACCTGGCTCGACACACACAGCGTTCCCCGATCCGCATCGGGGATGAACACCATCTCATAATCCTGCCCGTCGTCCGAGCGGAGCAGCCATTTGCGCGTGCCGTCGTTGGACACCTGCGCTTCCACCACCTCCGGGCGGCCGACGACGAAGCGCTCGGCCATCCAGCCGCGCATCGGCTTGGCGAGGTCCGTCATCGCGTCGAAATCGGTCTCGCCACGATGATAGAGCCAATGGAACAACTGTTTGGCGCGCAATTTGGCCGCCTTCACGTCCAGCCCCGCTTCCTCCAGCACGGCCTTGATCTGCGGGCGCGACAGGCCGAGCAGGTCGGTGCGACCATCCGCGCGGGGCGTGACGGCGCGGGGCACGGGCACAGGATCGATGAGGCCGGGAATCGGCATGACAAGGTTGGCGGCTGATTGCATGAACGCGCCCATAGTCGATTTTCACAAAATGTGAAAGCGTGCGCCTACCGCACCCGTGCGCAGCCCAGCGCCGCTGCATCGATCGCCGTCGCTGCGCCGCGCAGGGCGTAGCTGTCGACAAAGGCGCGGTCTTGCGTGTCGATGCTTTGCACGCTCATGCTGCTGGCTGATCGCATGGCTGCGATAATCGCCGCATCGCCACGCGCGTCGGCGGCCCAGGCGTCAACCTTGCCTGCCACCAGGGAGAATCGGCGCTCGCCCACGCTGAGCGTCACCGGCGCCTTGTCCGACCGGGCGCGGCTGAGGCGCAGATGAATCTGTCCGCGCACCCGCTGACGCGGCCAGGTGCCGACGGAGGCAAAGCCTTTGCCGCTCCGTCCACCGCGCATCACCGATTGGGCGATGGCATAGCAACGCGGCGTCGCCGGGTCACGGAAGGCGCCCCAACCGTCGAATATTCCAAGAGAATCGCGCGCCATGGCCGGTGCGGTCGCCAACAGCAGGGGCGTAAGGAGTAAAAAGGCAGCGCGCATGCGAACGGCAAAGCCCAACCTGTCCCCATTTGCAACCCCGATGCAGCGCGAAAGGGTGAGCGAGTGCTTGCCCACGCCGCAACAGCGGTTATGAAGAACCATCCATCATTGTCGCCGGGATTCGACCGAATCCTGGCTATCGGCTTAAAAAGAAACGGACAGATCAGGGACATGAAGGCCACCATCGAACGCGCAACGCTCCTCAAGAGCCTGAGCCACGTCCAGTCGGTGGTCGAGCGCCGGAACACTATTCCCATCCTGTCCAACGTGTTGATCGAAGCATCGGCCGATGGCGCGATCAAGCTGATGGCGACCGATCTCGACCTCCAGATCGTGGACAGTATCGCAGCACAAGTCGAGCAGCCCGGCGCGACGACCATTTCGGCGCACACGCTGTTCGACATTGCGCGCAAACTGCCCGAAGGCAGCCAGGTCTCGCTGCAGGCGGCCGAGGGCAAGATGCTGATCCAGGCCGGGCGTGCGCGCTTCAACCTGTCGACCCTGCCGCGCGACGACTTTCCGGTCATTGCCGAAGGCGAACTGCCGACCAGCTTCGAACTGCCGGCCGAGACATTGAAGCAGATCATCGACAAGACGCGCTTTGCGATCTCGACCGAAGAGACGCGCTATTATCTGAACGGCATCTATTTCCACGTCGCCGACGACGGCCAGCCGGTTTTGCGCGCCGCCGCGACCGACGGCCACCGCCTCGCCCGCATCACCGTGCCTCGCCCGGATGGCGCGGACGGCATGCCGGGCATCATCATTCCCCGCAAATGCATCGCCGAACTGCGCAAATTGCTCGACGAGGTCGATGGGTCGATCCAGATCGCGCTGTCGGCGAGCAAGATCCGGTTCGGGCTGGGCAGCGCGATCCTGACCAGCAAGCTGATCGACGGTACCTTCCCCGATTATAGCCGCGTCATCCCGACCGCGAACGACAAATTGCTCAAGATCGACCCGCGTGGCTTCGAAGAAGGTGTCGATCGCGTTGCGACCATCGCGACCGAAAAGACCCGCGCGGTCAAGATGAGCCTCGACCGCGACAAGATCACCCTGTCGGTAACCAGCCCGGAAAATGGCACGGCGGCCGAAGAAGTACCCGGCGCCTTCCAGGGTGAGGGCTTCGATATCGGGTTCAACGCGCGCTATCTGCTCGATATTCTAGGGCAGATCAACAGCGATCTGGTCGAGCTGCATCTGGCCGATGCCGCGGCACCGACCTTGATTCGCGAGAATGATGCCAGTCCCGCCCTGTATGTCCTTATGCCGATGCGTGTCTGAGTAGCGGGCGCTACTGCCTGACCCGATGATGTAATCTTATGATTACAGGAGTTCGGGCAGTAAGCCTCTGTCAACGACTTGGCGCTATTATTGGGCGCATGAATCCATTGCGCGCTTCCTTGTCTGATCCGTCTTCGCGGCCGATGACCTTGATGGTCGCACTGGGCCTGACGGAAAGCGGAACCGAGGTTTCCGCATCCTGGATTTCGGGAGCGTTCGCGCCGATCGCGCGCTTGTGGCCGTTGATCCTGCTGGCGAAGATCTGCATCGTCAGCCTCCTGCATATCCCCTTTTATCACGCAGGGGACGGGGAGCAGGCCGTAGTCCTGGCTATCATGCTGTTGGTCGACGGCGTCTTGATGATCGTCCCGCGCCAGGCGTCGTTTCAAGCGGTCAAGCCCCATGTCCAGAATCGGCTGATGTTGCCGATGGTGTTTTTGTCGGGGCTCTGCTTCAGCCTCTGGCTAGGGCAGGCACCCGCAGCGGCGTCGGCACCGGCTTTTCTTTTGGCAGTCCCCGAATTGGCCGTCGCTCTATTGGCTGTCTGTATTTTCGGCGACAGGCGTCTGTTGGGGATCGGCTATTTTCTCGGCCTGTTGCTGGTGGCCGTGACGGAACATGCCGGTGTCACGCACATCGGCATGCTGTTGTGTTGCGTGATCGTGATGGCTGTTGCGACGGTGCGGCAAGCCACGGTTGATCGGGACTGCGCCATCGAACGGCATAGGCAGGACCTGCGCGCGCAGCGTTCCGATCGACTATTGTTGGAGCATGAGCGCACCGGGCGGGGCTGGTTCTGGGAAACCGACCGGCACGGATGCCTGACCTACATATCCGATACGCTGGCGCAAACGCTTGATGCGCGCGAAGGCGCGCTGATCGGCCGCCCGATGACGGAAATCATCCGGCCGGGCGACAGGCAGCAAGGCGACGGGGAGCGCACGCTGGGCTTTCATCTGTCGGCGCGGACCGGCTTTTCCGACCTCTCGGTCTGCGCGGCGATGGCGAAGGAAGAGCGGTGGTGGTCGATTTCCGGCCAGCCGGTGTTCAACGAATATGGGCAATTTCATGGCTTTCGCGGCAGCGGCACGGACCTGACGGAAATGCGCCGCAGTCAGGCCGAAGTGACGCGCCTTGCCCAGTTCGATTCCCTCACCGGCCTTGCCAATCGTATCCAGATGCTCAGTTCCTTGGAGCAGGCGGTCACGGAGCGGCCGGGCCGACCGGGCGATTGCGCGTTGATGATGCTGGACCTTGATCGGTTCAAGCTGGTCAATGACACGCTGGGCCACCCTGCAGGAGACGCGCTGCTGCGCCAGGTCAGCCAGCGACTTAAACGCACCGTCGGCGACAAGGGGTTGGTCGGGCGTCAGGGGGGCGACGAGTTCAAGATATTGCTGCCTGGACATCATGACCGGGATGCATTGGCCCTTCTGGCCCAGACCATCATCAACGCGGTGGCCCAGCCCTATTCGATCGAAGGCAATGCCGTCGTTATCGGCGTATCCATCGGCATATCCTGTGCGCCCCAGGATGGCGTTACGGCCGATGCGCTTATTCGCAACGCCGACCTTGCGCTCTATGCGGCGAAGGGTGACGGCCGAGGCAGGCATCGCTTCTATTCGTCGGAAATGCATGCCGACGCCGAAGATCGCCGTCGCCTGGAACAGGATCTTCGCCATGCGCTGGCCAGCGATGGCTTGCATCTGGCCTATCAACCTGTCGTGTCATTGCGGACAGATCAGATCACTGGATATGAGGCGCTGTTGCGCTGGACGCATCCCGTGCGGGGGCCGATTTCGCCCGCCTTGTTCATTCCCATCGCCGAAGACAGCGGGATGATCAGTCAGATCGGTGAATGGGTCATCCACACCGCCTGTCGAGACGCAGCGCAATGGGACGATGGCATTCGCGTTGCAGTCAACGTCTCGCCGACGCAATTTGCCAATATCGGCTTTCCGTCCACGGTCATGAATGCACTCGCCGCGTCGCAACTGGCCCCCGAACGCCTCGAACTTGAAATCACCGAAAATGTCTTCCTGAACGACGATGATGGCACCGACGCCATGTTCGCGCGATTGAAGGCATTGGGTGTAAGATTGGCGCTGGATGATTTCGGGACGGGCTATTCCTCGCTCGGCTATCTGAAGAAGGCGCCGTTCGACAAGATCAAGATTGACCAGAGTTTCGTGCGGGGCGCGGCTATCAAGGGCAGCCGCAACAGCGCCATCATCAAGGCGATCGTCAGCCTGGCGGAGGCGCTGGGGATGGATACGACCGCTGAAGGCGCGGAAACGCAAGACGAACTTGCGCTGATCCGGCAATTGGGGTGTAGCCATGTTCAAGGCTATATCTATGGCCGCCCCATGCCCTTCGCCGATGTCATGGCAAGCCACGACACGCATGGAGCCAACGTGGCGATGGACGGCTTCAAATCCAGTCGGCCCAGTCGCAAGACCATGTTGCGAACCGTGGCCATTCACCACCAAGGCCATGTCTACACGGGTCGGGTCCGCAACATCTCGGCCACTGGCGCGCTGATCGAAGGGCTATGGAATGTGCCATCCGGCACTTTGTTCGCCATCGAGTTGGCAGAAGGCCAATCGGTCAATGCGACCGCCAAATGGTCGAAGGGCGACCGAATGGGCGTAGAATTTGCTGGTATGATCGATCTGAGTGCCTTGCGTAATGCGCCCAAAACGCTCGCGTCCTGATCTGCTTATTGAGTAACTAAAGGACTGGTTCAGCAACAAAATATCACCATTTTGCGCAGGAACACCGGGGTTCGGTAGTGATTATGCTCCACGGATACACCCGATGGAGAATAAGATATGCGCAAAGGTGATGATGACGGTCGGACGAACTCTGGACAAAGGTCCGGCAGAGGCAATCGCGCCATATTGGGATTGGTGATCGTCTTGGGCGTCGCCACTTTGAGCGCCTATTATATTTCGGGGAAAGACAGGCCGGTACAGCCCGCCAGCGGTGCCGCCAACGCCATGGCACTCGCCAGTTCCAAACCATCCGCGCGCTGATGCGTGACGCATAAAAAAGGGGGAAGAAGCCATTGGTCTCTTCCCCCTTTTTATATTGCGTTCAGGCCGCAATCGCGACTGGCTCCACATCCATCTCCACCAGGCCGCGCGCCACGGCCTTGATCAGGGTGACGAAGCGCGTGGCTTCGCGCACGATCATCGCCTTGTTGAAGCAGGCGGCGGCGCCCCGGTCCATCGCTTCAGCGACGATCGGTGCGCCTTCGCGCATCAGGCTGGACAGCATGATGACCGGGCATGGATCCATGTCCATGATCTCGTCCAATATCGCCATGCCGTCCTTGCCGGGCATGGCGATGTCGAGGGTCACGACATCGGGCTTTTCCAGCCGGATCATGTCGATCGCTTCCTCGCCATTGCGGGCGATCCCGACCACCTGAACCCGGCGGTCGCGCTCCAGCAACGTCTCGATCATCGCCCTGATGGTGAGCGAATCGTCGACAACCACAATCCTGATCGGCTTCATCCCGTCGTCTCCCGAACCTTTGATAGCTGTCATAACGGCAGGGCAACGACGGGCTTTAGGCGTGGCTAACAGGAATTTAACTACGCGACCTGTTCCCGCCGCCAAAATTGGGAGAGAACAGCTTGCGGATGCTGATAGACACGCTGCGGCCCAGTGGATCGAGATAGCCGGGCTGATACCGCAGCGGGGTCATGCCCGTGGCATCGGTGACCTCGCGGCGCTGGTTGAAGATATTGTCGATGCCGATCGACACCCGTGCCCCGCGCAGGAACGGCATATCCTTCACCAGCATCGGCATTTGCCCCAGATTGGCGAAGATACGCAGGTTTGCGGTAGCGAGGCTGCCGAAGTTCAGCCGTGATCCTCCACCAAGCGCGCCATCGACATGGGTGCCGCTTTCCCAATCAATGCCCAGCCGTGCGCCGATACCGTTATTGGTATAGCCGATCCGCGCGTCGATCTCATGCCGGGGTTGACCGCCAGCCGATCCGGTCGCGTCGCCGTTCAGCAGGTCGAGTTGCGGCACGCCGGGCGCAATGTCGATACTCTCGGTCAGATGCCAGGTGTGATAAAGGCTGAAGCTTATCCGTCCGCCGCCCTGGCCACCGCCGCGTCCGCCGCCAAAGCCGCCGCCGCGTGGGCCGGACGGGCGCCCGCCTTGTCCCGCGCCCCTTTCTCCGCGCGGCCGGTCGGCACCCTCTTGCCCTGGTGCGCGCTGCGGTCGGTTGCCGAACAAGGCCGCCAATTCGGGTGGCCGGTCTTCGGGCTTGCCGCCCGACGCGCGCCACGCTTCCATCAGTTTCTGGATATGCGACTTGATCGGGATCGACAGGTCAAAGCCCCAGCGCAGTTGCTCGCTCTGCGAACGGAGGAAATTGAGCGGCCGGGCGTCGATCTGCAGCAGGCTGCCGTCCGCATCGCGCAGGAAACGCTGCGGGAAGGCCGCTTCCAGCGCCGGTGTCGGCGTAGGAAAGGCCGCGATCGGATTGCTGGTCCGGCTGTTGAGATAGGTGGCGGTCAGCGTCAGATTGGGCTTTTCGAACGGCTTGACCCTGGCTGACAGGCGGAACTGGTCGCGCACGCTTGCGCGCAGCGCGGCGCTGCCGCCTGACAATTGGGTGACGAACACGCTCTGCCCGGTCGCATAGTCGAAGACCGAGACATTCGGCGTGGCGATCAGCGGGTCCGTGATCTGCGCGCCCGTTGGCGCAGCCCGATCCTGATTGGCGGATGCCAATATCTGCACCGCCTTCACCGGTTCCCAGCGCAGGCCATAGCCCAATGTCGAAAGCGTCCCGAAATCCGAATGATGCTGCGCGGCCGCGTTCAGATTGACGCTGATGTCGCCAACTGCGCCCAGCACGTCGCGCGACCGGCTGGTGATCGGCAGGTCCAGGCTCAACTGACCGCTGCCGATTTCCCGGCTATAGCGGGTCTCGCTCTCGACGCCCGATCGCACCGACCGGCTGTCAAAGCCGTTGGCGGATGCGCCGAACTGGATCGAGGTGGTGACGTCGCCAGCGGGCAGGCTGAACAAGGTGCCGTTCAGCAGCAGGTCGCCCTGCACCGCCTGGCTCTTTGCCCGCGCCAGGTCGGACAGGCGCGTGGCGATCAGGTCGGGAGCGAAGCTGCCATAGGGATTGACGCTGGCGTCCCCCGCATCAAGCGCGGCCTGGATCGCGCCGGTGTCAATGCCGCGCTCGGTCCGGGTACGGGTGATCGACAGGTCACCATTGCCGGTGAAGGACCATTGCCAACTACGCCCCAACTGACCGTTCAGCGTCAGCCCGATATGCCCCGTGGTGCCGCGTATCTGCTGCTCCAGTGCGCCCGCCTGCGCCAGATAGCGATAAAGTGCCGTGTCACCTGCGAAGGGGGAGAAGGGATTGCCGCCCGGCAGCGTCAACTGGGCGGCGGACAGGCCCTGCAACGAATCATTGTCCGACAGTTCCAGTCGTCCATTGAGCGTGGCGGTCACGCCGCCCAGCGCGCGGGCCAGCGTGGCGTTGACGGAGAAATTCTCCGTTTCCGGGCTCAGGCTGCGATAGCGCGTCAGGTCGCTGACGCCGGTGATGTTCGCGCCTGCGACGAAATCATTGAGGCTGGGGGCACCGGACGCTGCGCTAGTAGGGACGCTCGCCACGGTCACGCTCTGTCCCGCCAGGGCCGAAAGCGCTGGGTCGATGGTATCGCCCAAGGTCGGGGCAGTGATATTGCCACCAAGCGAATAGGGGCGACCCGGCGCAGTCGGAAGGATGCCGCGCTCATTTTCCAGCAGGGCGGCAGCGCGGCTATATTTGAGGTTCAGGGTGAAGCGATTGTCGCCTTGAATGCGCAGCATCCCGGCTTCGACCTGGCCATTCTCCCGCCCGCCCTGCGTCGTCACGCCCGCGCGCGCTTCGGCGGTTTCGGCGCGGAACCGCTCGCGCAGCACGACATTGACGACCTTCTGCGTCGGCGCATAGCCATAGGAGAGCGCCACCTGTTCGGGCAGGATTTCGACTCGCGCCACCGCTTCGGAGGGAATGTCCTGAATTTCCGAGAAGCTCGATATCCGCTTGCCATTGAGCAGAATCACCGGCGAACCATTGGTCTGCGGCGACAATTCGCTGATCATTTCGGAAATGGACGTAACGCCCAGCGCGCGGACATCGGCAGCCGATAGGGTCTGTTCCGGTTCGATATTGCCGATCACCGACCCGCGTGGGGCCTGGCCAGTGACGATTATCTCTTCGCCCTCTATATCGTCCATCTGGGCGGGTGGCGCGCCGACGGGCACCTCCTGCGCCATCAGCGCGGCAGGCGCTGTCCCCAGCAGGAACGGAACAAGCACTATGGACGTGGAAAACCGCACGAAAACCCCCAAAAATCAGACCCGATGCTGATGAACGATTAGCCGCCACTTGTCGCAGAACTCTGGCAATTGACGGACAAATTTGTCGCAACATGTAATGGCGCGGCTGAACCGGGGCTGGCCGAGGTGGAACATGGCGAAGCCAGGCCGGGGCTGCTAGAAGCAAGGAATGCGCGCACTCTATCCCCCGATCGCTCCCTTCGCCTCCGGTCATCTCGACGTCGGCGACGGCCACCTTGTCTATTGGGAACGGGTAGGCACCCCCGGCGCGAAGCCGGCCGTCTTCCTGCATGGCGGGCCGGGTGGCGGCATCGCGCCCGACCATCGCCGCCTGTTCGATCCGGCACGCTATGATGTGCTGCTGTTCGACCAGCGGGGATGCGGCCGATCGACACCGCATGCGGACCTCAACGCCAACACCACCTGGCATCTGGTCGCCGATATCGAGCGGCTGCGCACGATGATGGGCGTCGACCAATGGCTGGTGTTCGGCGGAAGTTGGGGATCGACGCTGGCGCTCGCCTATGCACAGGCGCATGGGGAGCGCGTGTCCGAACTCATCCTGCGCGGCATCTTCACCATCCGGCGCAGCGAGATCGACTGGTATTATCAGCATGGTGCAAGCCGCATCTATCCCGACAAATGGGAGCGCTTCATTGCTCCCATCCCTGTGGAAGAACGGGGCGACCTGCTCCACGCCTATCACCGCCGTTTGACCGGGTCGGATCGCGCCGCGCAGATCGCCGCCGCCCGCGCCTGGAGCGTGTGGGAGGGCGAGACGATCCGCCTGTTGCCCGACCCCGCGCTTTCAGCGGCGCATGACGCGGACGATTTCGCGCTGGCCTTTGCCCGTATCGAAAATCATTATTTCGTCCATGGCGGCTGGATGGACGATGGCCAGTTGCTGCGCGACGCAGGCAGGCTGGCGGGCGTCCCCGGCGTCATCGTGCAGGGGCGCTACGACATGGCCTGTCCGGCCGAAACCGCCTGGGCATTGCACCGGGCCTGGCCGCAGGCGCGCTTCGACATGATCGAAGGCGCAGGCCATGCATATAATGAACCGGGCATATTGGACGCACTGATCCGCGCGACCGATGGCTTTGCGGACTAATATCATTCTTGGGGGAAATCATGCGACTGACTGGAACGGGCGTGCTGGGGCTTTCCATCCTTTTTTTCGTGACATTGTCTGGCGTCCTCTGGGGATGTCCGAGTTATAATGTCTATAGCAAGGAACAGTCTGGGCGCGCAGCGCTTGCAGAAGCGCAATCGTCGCGTCAGATCGCGGTGTTGGAGGCAAGAGCACGATTGGAAAGCGCTAAGATGTTGGCCGATGCCGAAGTGGTTCGGGCCGAAGGGGCTGCCCGCGCCAATAGAATTTTGCAGGACAGTCTTGGCGGGCCGGATGGCTATCTTCGCTATCTGCAGATTCAGGCGATTGATGCCAAGGACGCCAGCATCATTTATGTGCCGACTGAAGCAGGTTTGCCGCTGCTTGAAAGCAGTCGTCTGACACCGGCCCCTCGCTCTTCTGATTAGCGCGTTCAGCGGCGGTCGGCTTGCTCTGTTAATCGACGCCAATATTGAAATTCAAAATGAGGACGCCGGATATGAAGAGAACGACCATCAGCAGTTGGGTAGTCATAGCCACTTCTCTCGGCCTTGCCTCTTGCGGTGGCAACGAAGCGCCGATGGCTGCCCCGGATAATCAGGTCGCACCGGACACAGGGGCTGCGGCGCAAGTCGCCCAACTGGACGACGCGCAGCGCAATGGCGTGCTGGAACGGGCGATCCGGGCATCGGGCGCACCATGCCCGGTGGTGAGCGAATCGGTTCGGATGGAAGTGCGCAAGGGCGTGATGGGCTGGAAAGCGCAATGCGACAATGACACCGCCCATCTCATCGAAATCACCAGCGACGGCACCGGGCGCGTGACCAGCCGCCGGGATTGAGGGGCGTCAGGCGGCGTAGATGGCGGGACGGTAACGAGGGGCAGGAATCGGCATTCCATTCTCGCGCGCGACTTCTAGCCATAGTTCGATAGCGATTTCAGCTTCCGCAATCGCCTCCGTCGGCGTCTCGCCATGCGCGGAACATGGGCGTAGGTCTGGCACATCTGCAATCCAGCACGCGTCCTCTGGGTACCAGAAGACATTGATGTGATAATGATGTTGCATCAATCTTCCATCGTCAGGCCATACTCCTCGATCATATCAAGGAGTTCACGCACTTGATAGTCTTTGGCGTCACTGCCCTTAGGCTGGATAACCAGGAGCCGGGGACAATCGCTATGGCGAAAACAGCGATGGCTCCCTTTCACCCTCGCTTCCGAGAATCCGAAGGCCATTACCAGTGCGACAAAGTCCCGGAAGGCGATGGTCCGACGCCGTGATTCCAAAAGTTGGGCATAAAGTTTGGTGGGTTTGACCAAGTGCCGATCCTTCAACGCTCTTTCATCCAATCTGCAGCGATTTATCGCAGATTTGAATCGACGTTTACGGTCATCATATTGCTGCCGTCCAAGGTATGCAGCGCAAAAGGCGCTACTAACGCCCGAATTTCTTCTGCGTCTTCCCATAGCGCAATTTCCGCGTTCCCGGCTTCCCCTCCGTCGCGCGTCCCCTTGGGGCCGCCACCTGCTGCTCGTGGGGCAGGCCCAGTTCATCGGCTTCCAGTTTGCGGATTTCGTCGCGGATGCGCCCGGCTTCCTCGAACTCCAGATCGGCGGCGGCGGCGCGCATCTTCTTTTCCAGTTCCTCGATATAGGCGCGCAGATTGTGGCCGACCAGATGGGGGCGGTCGTCCAGGCCGGTGTCGACGGTGACCTGATCCTTTGATGCGACATGGGCGATGATGTCGCCGATATTGCGCTTGATCGTGGTCGGCGTGATGCCATGTTCGAGGTTATAGGCCTCCTGCTTTTCGCGCCGCCGGGATGTTTCGCCCAGCGCCCGTTCCATGCTGCCGGTGATGCGATCGGCATAGAGGATCACCCGCCCGTCGACGTTGCGCGCCGCGCGGCCGATCGTCTGGATGAGCGAGGTTTCGGAGCGCAAAAAGCCCTCCTTGTCCGCATCGAGAATCGCGACCAGACCGCATTCGGGAATATCCAGCCCCTCGCGCAGCAGGTTGATGCCGATGAGCACATCATAGACGCCGAGCCGCAGGTCGCGGATCAGTTCGATCCGCTCCAGCGTCTCGACATCGCTATGCATGTAGCGGACCTTTAGCCCCGCCTCATGCATGAACTCGGTCAGATCCTCCGCCATCCGCTTGGTCAGCGTGGTGACGAGCGTGCGATAGCCCTGCGCTGCCACCTTGCGGCATTCGTTGATCAGATCATCGACCTGATCCTCGACCGGCTTGATCTCGACCGGCGGGTCGATGAGGCCGGTGGGGCGAATGACCTGTTCGCTGAACACGCCGCCGGTCTGTTCCATTTCCCAGTTGCCGGGCGTGGCCGAGACGCTGACCGTCTGCGGCCGCATCGCGTCCCATTCGTTGAAGCGCAGCGGGCGGTTGTCGATGCAACTGGGCAGGCGGAATCCATATTCGGCCAGCGTGATCTTGCGCCGATGATCGCCCCGCGCCATCGCGCCGATCTGCGGCACGGTCTGGTGGCTTTCATCGACGAACAGCAGCGCATTTTCGGGCAGATATTCGAACAGGGTCGGCGGCGGTTCGCCCGGCAGGCGTCCGGTCAGGAAGCGCGAATAATTCTCGATGCCTGCGCAGCTTCCGGTCGCCGCGATCATCTCCAAATCGAAATTGGTCCGCTGCTCCAGCCGCTGCGCTTCCAGCAGCTTGCCCTCCGCCTCCAGTTCCTTGAGCCGTTCGGTCAGTTCATGGCGGATGGCCTCCATCGCCTGTTTCAGCGTAGGGCCGGGGGTGACATGGTGGCTGTTGGGAAAGACCTTCACATAGTCGAGACTCGCAACCTTGCGCCCCGACAGCGGATCAAACTCGACAATTTCTTCAATCTCGTCGCCGAAAAAGGATATGCGCCAGGCGGTATCTTCATAATGCGACGGGAAAATTTCCAGATTGTCGCCCTTCACGCGGAAATTGCCGCGCGAAAAACCGGCATCGTTGCGCTTATATTGGAGTGCGACCAGCTTGCGGATGATCTCGCGCTGATCCTCGATCCCGCCCTTCTTCATCGAGAAGGTCATGGCCGAATAGGTTTCAACGGAGCCGATGCCGTAAATGCAACTGACCGACGCGACGATAATGACATCGTCCCGCTCCAGCAACGATCGCGTCGCCGAATGGCGCATCCGGTCGATGCTTTCGTTTACCGAGCTTTCCTTCTCGATATAGGTGTCGGACCGCGCGACATAGGCTTCGGGCTGGTAATAATCATAATAGCTGACGAAATATTCGACCGCATTGTCGGGGAAGAAGCTCTTGAACTCGCCATAGAGCTGGGCCGCGAGTATCTTGTTCGGCGCAAGGATCAGGGCAGGGCGCTGCAACGCCTCGATCATCTTGGCCATGGTGAAGGTCTTGCCCGAGCCGGTGACGCCCAGCAGCACTTGATCCTTCTCGCCCGCCAGCGCGCCCTCTACAAGTTCGGGGATGGCGGTACGCTGATCGCCCGCCGGTTCATAATCGCTGACCAGCGTGAAGCGCCGCCCCCCCTCGCTCTTTTCCGGCCGCGCCGGGCGGTGCGGCACGAAACTGGTGCCGGTATCGGGTTCGTCGAGCGTGGTGCGGATCTGAATGGCCATGGGGGCAATATGGGGGCTTTGCGTCAGGACGCAATTGACGTCAGGGCTTCAACTCGACTGCGCCCTTCGGCATGGGTGGATAGACGACAGGCTTGCTGCCGAAACGCGCACGCAGAGCGGCCTGACGGCGTTCGTCATCGATTACTTCGACATCCACCTCGTCGGGATAACGGTAGTTGATCTCGAACTTTCCGTCCTTGATCTCATATTCCAGGATCGACCAGCGCTTGATGCCGCCTTCATCTGATTCGGCATACCAGGCTTTCCAAAGAAGGTCGGAAAGAGCCTCGGTGTCGTCGAGATTTCGAATCAGATGCCCTTCATCCTTGAAGATATTGGGGCTGATCCATCGGTCGCCGACTTCAACGTAGAGGAAAATGCCATCGGGATCGCCGCCGACGATATTGACCAGCTCCACGCCGATCTCGTTGTAAAGCGGCCCCAGAATGTCGAACTTATCTTTTGCCATCTTCGGCGCCTTTCGCTTCGTTCGGGAACTTCCTTCTGAATTTTTTGCCATCGATCTCCCAGATGACATTGAGCTGGTAGGGCCGTTGCGAAGTTCCTTCATAGAGGGGTTTGATATCCACGAACACTTTATGCCCGGCGCGCAGCTCGCTGGCCCAGGAATCTTCCATGACGCGATAGCTGCCGCGGTTGAAGTTGGAATTCTGGGCGAAATGGTTGAAGCTGTCGCGGGGGCCGTTGAAACGAGCAGCGATAAAATGGCCGCCATCGTCGTTGGCAAGACGGTCAGGCTTACCCGCCTGTGCCTGACTATGGCGTGATCGCACAGGGGAAGCGGCCAGCGACAGTCCGCCATAGGTCCGGCGATTGCGCGCAATGACATCGATATGGAAATCATAGCCATTCTTCGTTTCCTTGCGCCAGTTGGTGTCGAGTATCTGGCTTTCCAGCGAAGGCGGATTGGCCGGGTCGGGTGGCAATTTCCCGCCATGCGTGCCCATATAATGGGCCAGCGTCAGAAACTTGGTTCTGGCTGCCTGCCCTGCATCCAGATAGGCCTGATGCGGCAGTTTGATCCGCTGTCCGATGCGGAGCGGCCGATCGAGCGGATGCTGGTTCAGCCATGCCAAATCGCGCGCGGTTAGCCCCTTGCGGTGCGCGGCGATCTGGGTCAGCGTATCGCCCGATTGCACCATATAAATTGAGTGGTTGTTCGGATGATCGGCGCGATGCGGACGGCGATCGGGCATCCTGTCGCCATCCATGCGAACAGTCCGACGATTCTGACCTCTTGGCGGCACTACGCTCCGCGCACCGCCAGCCGGAAAATAGCGCCCCTGCCCGGCGAAGGTGAAGCGCCCGTCCTCTTCATCATGCCAGGGGTTGAATTTCATTTCCACCGGAGGAGGTGGAGAATCCATTTTTCGACCAGTGCGAAGGTAGAGGTTGAAGGCCGTTAATCTATCCTCTCTTATTCACGACGCTCGGTTTCGGGCCCGCTCTGGGCATTTGCTGCGGCTGGCTGTATTGCGCGGACGACCGGCATCGCTGGCGTTTGTTTCACCGCATTCGGATTGATGGGCTTTTCGGGT
>NZ_NMUA01000034.1 GCF_002312805.1 Sphingobium sp. D43FB
CGCCTGCGGCGGCGGAGTTCGTCTCGTCGTTTGGAATACGCGGCATAACCATGGTGATATCTCATCCGCGCCCTCAAGGCTAAATTACCGGCGGTGCTTTGTCTCACCGTCGTTGGCACGGAGGGGGTGCCGCCGAGCGACGTGCCGCCATCGACGACCATGCTATGGCCGGTCACATAGCTTGCGTCATCCGAACAGAGCCAAAGCACCGCGTTTGCCATTTCCTCGGCCTTGCCCGGACGTCCCATCGGAATGGCGAACACGAGCCGATCGATGAAAGGTTGCGGCAGAGCGCTGATGAAGGGCGTGTCAACGAGCCCAGGGCACAGCGCGTTGATCCGGATGCCCTTGGCCGCGTAGTCCATCGAGGCTGCTTTGGTGAGACCGACCACACCGTGCTTGGTCGCGGTATAGGCGGACAAATTATAGCCGCCCATAAGGCCTGAGACCGAGGCCATGTTGACAATGGCACCGGTGACACCCCGGTCGAGAAAACTGCGCAGCTGCGCCTTCATGCAATAGAAGATCGCACTCAGGTTAACGTCGCTGACTCTGCGCCAGTTGGCGCTGTCGAGCTCCGCCAACGGCACGGTATTCGCCTCGATACCGGCATTGTTGATCGCGTTGTCGAGTCTACCGAGCTCGCCCCATATCGTTTCGATAAGGCGGGAGACTGACGTCTCGTCGCCGACATCGACATGATAAGCGCGCGCCAGACCGCCAGCCACTTGAATCTCCCTGGCGGCGGCATCCGCCGCCTCGAGGTTGATGTCCGCAATGGCAACCATGCCGCCGGCGGCTGCGAACGCACCGGATATAGCGCGTCCGATACCGGACGCGCCACCGGTCACAAGCGTAACCGTTCCAGCATAGTCGTAGGAAAGCTTACCCATCTTACAGCATCGCCGAGGCGACGGCATCGGAATAGCGCTGGAACCGGAGGATGTTGTGCCCCTCGTGCATGACACCGGCAGTGAGGCAGACGAAGGTGACATCCGCAACCGGATCGACCCAATAGATCGAGCTGCCGGCACCATTATTGCCGAACGTCCCCTCGGACGTCAGCGTGCCATATTGGCTGTAATTGAGAGTGCGCCCCTTCAGCGAGAAGCCCAATCCCAAATAGGCCGGATAAGCCTTCCAGCCCATTGAGAGCGCGAGCCAGCGATAGAGCTCATTCTCCATATCGCCCGTCCAGCACTGGGTCGCGAGCTCGATAGTGCGGGGCGCAACGATCCGGGCCCCGTCAAGCTCGCCGCCGCGGCGAAGCATCTCGGCAAAGCGCCACATATCGTCAGCGGTCGCCACGCAACCGACATGGGGCATCTCGGCGAACTCTTCCTCGAAGATGCCGTAGTCGCCCTTGTTGGTGTGACCGGGCGAAGTGATAGGCAAAGTGCCGCGCATGTCGGGAATGATATGGCGCGGCTGAAGGTCCTGGCGGACCCCCATGGCCGTGTTGTGCATCTTGAGCGGCTCGAACAAATCCTCGCGATATATGTCCCGCAGCGAACGCTTCTTGGGATCGGTGCGACGAATCGCTTCGCCCATCAGCGCATGATTGACGAGAGGCTGATAGTTGCAGCGCTGGCCAGGCTCCGTCATGCCGCTGACATAGCTGCAGATATCCGCAATGACTTCGTCGAGCTGATCCTGGAGCGCACCCGGACGGACTTCCCAAAGCCCCGGCCATCCGGCGGTGTGGGTCAGCAGGTGAAAAAATGTCGCCTGATCGCGCGGCGGGCCAGCGAATTCGGGAATGATCTCCGATACCTTCGTAGTCAGGGCGAAGCGGCCCATCTCGATGGCGCGCAAGGTCAGAATGTTGGTGAACGCCTTGGTCATCGAGAAGATGGAAAAAACCGCATCCTGGCTTATCGGCTTCTCCCCGGCAGCGTCGCTATGCCCAATCGTCTCGTTGAAGACGAGTTCACCACCACGGCCGACACGAACGGAGGCGCCATAATAAAGGCCCTTCGTGATATCCTCGCGGATCATCTCCTTGAAATAATCCAGTCGCTCCTGCCAGACTTGCGTCATATTCTCCTTGGTCCTTCTTCATTTTTGGCAGGCAGAACCGTGGGAGGCTCAGCGCTGCATGCTCTTCAATTCGCCAATCAGATGCCGACGACGCGCGAGCGCCGCCGTAACGAGGTCTGGCTGCCTCCATTCGCATCGCTCTGCGCCGCGCGCGAAACGCTGCAAGATGCCACATCGCGCATCAGGCGACTTCCCACCTGCATGAACATATGGCGATCTGGGGAGCTTTCAAACACGCGGGAGCGAAGCGCAGACGAATTTTCAACGATGCCGTCATTGCTCAGCCGTTCGTCCACGCACATCGAACGCATCCCTTCGGTACCAGCTTGCACCACCATTCCCCGCATTCGAGCAAAACAGTGCGCGTTGCATTCTAACGGAAAGGCCGGATGCACGGCAGCGCCAAATTTTCCCGATCGTTGATTTTAAGTCAATTAAAAGCCGGGTGGAGAGCCGGCTTGCCCAATATCATGTCGGCAGCCTTTTCACCGATCATGATCGCCGGCGCGTTCGTATTGCCGCCCGGGATCGCGGGCATGATCGATGCGTCGGCAATGCGCAGACCGGCTATGCCGCGAACACGCAACTGGCTATCGACGACCGACATCTCGTCATTGCCCATCCGACAGCTCCCGACCGGATGCCGCACGGTGTACAAGGCCCGACGCAAATATGCCGTCAGCTCTTCATCGCTTTGCACAATCAGACCGGGAGACATTTCCTCTTTGATAAGGCTGCTGAGCGGCTCGGCTTCATAAATCTTCCGAACCTGCCTCAGGGCACGAATGAACGTGTCGATATCCCGCTGATCCGAGAGCAGGTTCAGCTGGATCTTCGGCGGCTCAGCAGGGTTGGCGGAAGCGAGCTTGAGCGTACCGCGACTATGGGGCCGCAGCAACACAACTCCCGCTTCGATCCGATGCTCCTGACGACGCGTTATGCCAGGCACATAAATTTGCGCATCGCGCCGCAAAGGGTTGAAGAAGACCTGAACGTCGGGGCGATCCAACCATGGCTGGGTCTTTATGAGTCCTTGCGCGCTGAGCGGTTGGGTCGCAAAGGGACCCTTGCCGAGAACCGCCCACTGCAAGAAGTTCGCTACCACCTTGTCGATCCGCAACTGTCCGAGCGGCGTTACCGCCTCCTTGGTCAGATTCTCCATCATCGTTGCCGCATGGTCGGCTATGTTTGTGCCAACGCCTGGCAAATTGACGATGGGCACGATGCCAAGCGGCGCGAGATCATCTGCGTTGCCGATACCCGAAAGAAGCAGCAACCGGGGGGTATTGTAGACACCTGCCGAGAGAATGATTTCTTTGCGAGCCTGTACTTGCCGCAGCTTGCCGCGCTGCATGAACTCTATACCCACCGCCTTACCATCCTCAACGAGTATCCGCGTGGCTTTGGCATGAAGCTCAATCTTGAGATTCGATCGATGCATCGCAGGGCGCAGATATGTACGCGCGGTGCTCGATCGTCGGCCATGTTTATCAACAGTGATGTCAGACCCGGGCGAAATGCCTTCGAATGGCTCTGCGTCAAGATCATTGACTATGGGGTAGCCAAGGCTTCGTGCGGCTTCCACCAACGGCTCGGTAAGCATTCCGCGCGGGGCAACCGGAGTGGTCTTTAGCGGACCATCGACACCATGGTAGCGACTACTTGGCCGCCAGCTGCCTTCTGCGCGCTTGAAATAGGGAAGCACCTCTTCATAGGACCAGCCTTCGCACCCCATCTGGCGCCATTCGTCGTAATCGATGGGATTGCCGCGTGAATAGACCTTGCCGTTGATGGAGGACGAACCGCCCAGCAAACGCCCCTGCGGCAAGTCGATGCTCCGGTTGTCGAGATGGGGCTCGGGCTGCGATTTGAAACCCCAGTTCAGATTGGCGGGCCGGTTCCGGTAGAAGCCGATCCCCATGTGGAACACGAAATTCCAGTCCGATCCGCCGGCTTCCAGGACGAGAACCGAATTTGCGGGATCTTCCGAAAGCCTGGACGCGACGACACCGCCGCCCGAACCGGACCCCACCACGATATAGTCAAAATCAGTCATTGCTTCTCGTCCATTCATTCTGCCCGCTTGCAGGAAGCGGTCTGGGGGCGTTCGATCTCAAAGGCTTGCCATCAGCTTGCCGGCATTCTTGCCGCTCAACAGTAGATTGAGCCCCTGGGGTATGTCCGCAAATGGAACGACATGTGTCTGAACCTTGAGACTGTTCTGACGATAGAGATCAAGGAGCCGCGCATCGAGGTCGGCCCCCTGCCCATCAAAATCACCGGCCACATAGCCAAGCATGCTCGCCTCACGAAAAATGAGCATCGGCAGGTTTCGGATGCCGCGGTCCTGCTCACCGCCGCTTGCGTCATATTGCGAGATTGCTCCGCACATGACGATGCGGCATCGATGCGCCATGTGAAGAAGCGCCGCATCAAGCGTCCGACCGCCCACATTGTCGAAGAAGAGATCGATACCCTCGGGAAAATGCCGACCGAGCGCTTCGTCCAGATCTTCGGCCTTATAATTGATCGCGCCATCCAACCCGAGATCCTCGACCAGGTATCGGCATTTCTGCGCCCCTCCGGCAATACCGATGGTGCGGCAGCCCATATTCTTGGCAAGCTGCGCTGCGACCGCTCCAGTTGCGCCTGCGGCCGCCGATACCAGAATTGCATCACTCGATTTAGCCCTTCCTACGGCGAGCAGTCCGCCTGCCGCCGCGCGGCCCACATGCGAGAGGATCGTCATCTGTTCTGGATAAGGCATTTCCGACTCTGCAAGCGCCGGCCGGATATATCGGGCATCGACCGCGCAATAGCGCGCCCATCGCCACAAGCCGGTGACCACTTGTCCAGGCTCATAGCCATCGACACTGGAGCGACGGACAACGCCAATCCCTGTGCCGAGCATCAAATCCCCCTCGCGGACGGAGATGTATTGGAGCGCCGGGTCGAGCTTGGCCCAATTGAGATGGGTGGGATCAAGCGAGAGCAGCAACGATTCGACCAGCACCTCGCCCGGTCCAATGTCGACTTCCCCCTGATCGACCAGAGCAAAACAGGATGGATCGTAGGCACCTAAAGTCGGTCGTAAGATGGTCCACCCAGGATTGATCATATTGTCCGCTCCCTCGCCTGTCGGCCAATGTTATTGTTTGCCCATGCGTTCGTCGACTGGGTCCGGGAAAGCGTCATCATTCCCTCCCTTTCTCGTCAACCGACTTTTGGAGAGCAACGTTGATCTGAACTCAAGCGAACAGCGCAAAGCTCGCTCGCGAGATCGAGCTGGCGCACTATCCTTGCGCGACAGGCAAAAAGGAGCGAACCAATGGGTGCAGAATTATTGGGCAAAGTCGCGGTCGTCACGGGAGGCTCGTCCGGCATCGGACTGGGGATCGCACATCGGCTCGCGGCGCGCGGTTGCCATGTCGTGCTCATTGGCCGCAATCAGAAGGCTCTGGACGACGCGGCGGCCGAGATGAACGGCACGGGGTTTCAGACCGACGTGACCGATGCCGACGGGCTACGCCAGGTTGCCGAAGCGATCAAAGGGCGCTTTGGACGCCTCGACATCCTCGTCAACAATGCCGGCGTCGGCCCTGTGGCGCGCATGGCGGATATGACGAGGGCTGACTGGGCATGGATAATCGACACGAACCTGTGGAGCGTTATCAATGGCCTAGACGCGTTCCTGCCGTTGCTCCAAGCGAACACCGATCCGAGCTACATCCTCAACACATCCTCGATCAGCGGAATGTTCACCGGTCCCACCATCGGCGGCTATGCGGCAACCAAATATGCCGTGGTTGCAATGTCGGAGACGTTAGCGGCGGAGATGGCGCAGACCGGCGGCAAGACGAACGTCAGCGTCTTTCTGCCGGGTCCGGTGCGATCCAATATCCACGACAGTGATCGGAACAGACCCGCCGACCTGGGCGGCGGCCAACTCAAGAGCATGCGGCTCGAAGACGCTGAGGGGTTTGCAAATGTCTCGATACCATGGATGAACGCTGACGATGCCGGCGAGATCGCCGTCAGCGCGATGCTTGCTGGCAAGCTCTATATCTGGACACATCCCGAAGGCACCGCCCCTATTTCGGCCCGTTTCCGAACCATCGAACAATCGATAGAGGACAGCAAGGCAGGTTGAGGTCGGCGCGGGCCAGCGGCACGTCGAAAAGCCGCTGGACCAACCTTGGCAGTTCAGCCGATCGGAACGGACTTGGGAATAGTGGCCCAGAACTTAGGGTCATGGCTTGGAAACACCCGCGCGCCCTTGCGCTCAAGTGAGGAAAGAAGCTTGAGCGATTCCATAAACTGGTCGGCATTGTAGCAATTATCGGGCAGACGGAATTCGTCGAGCGAACGCTTGAGACTGCAGCAATCTCCCGTCAGAATGATGTCTCCCCCATCGGTCTGGACCTTTGCGGACTGATGGCCAGGCGTGTGGCCGAGCGTTGGAAATATGACGATCGTTCCATCTCCAAAAAGGTCGTGCTCTCCACGAATCTTCAGGAAAGGCTGGCCGAGGTCATATTCGCTGATTTCATAGATAGGGTCTTCGGCGACATTGTGAAAAGCATGATGATACTCGCTTTCCTGAACAATGATCGTTGCATTGGGAAAGTAGCTATTACCACCCGCATGATCAGTATGAAGATGCGAGACGATGATCCATCTGATTTCGACTGGATCGACGCCGATCGCGTGCAGCCTTTGGTCAATAGTATCCCCCTGCTCGAGATCAATGAAGCTGTCGGGCTCGGTGCCTTTGGGCCTAGCGAAGCGAGGTCCAAGTCCCGTGTCGAACAGCACAAGACCTTTGGGATGATCGATTAAGAAGGCCGTGACCGGCGCTCGGACCTCGCCCGGCTCCCCGCTAAGGAAGAAGGCAACGGGCATGTTCACATATCCGACTGTAAAGCCAAACAGGCGCACGCCATCGCCCGGCTTCCGCGGCGCGGTTGGAATTTCAACGGCGCTCATTTCTTCTCTCCACGATGATTTTATAACCTGATCACCCAGGGATCCAGCCCGTTGGGTGAACGCGATTCAAAGGTTCGCCAGAGCGTCCAAAACCTCTGCTGGCGGCATATCGGCTTCAAAGCGCCCACCGGGGAAGAGGGTCCAGCGACGATCCTGCTTTGGCAGTTGCGCGCTAGCCTTCACAAGGGCGTCAACGGTCCATTTCGCCCCTCCATTGCTGACATGATGGGCGGCATTCCACTCGTTGAACAGGAAGAGATCATCGCCCCATGCGCCAAAGACCCTGCCTGTAAATGGGCAGTCGGGGCTGGCGAGGAACAGCACGACCTGCGACACGTGCTCGGGCGAGTTTGGATCAAACCCTTCACGTGGCGCCATCATCTCCATCATTTCTGGCGGAGCCCCCTCAAGCATGCGCGTCCGCGCCATGGGAGCGATCGCGTTTGCCCGGGCGCCAAGTGGCGCGAGCTCAAGAGCTGCCGAAATGGTAAGTGCGGCAACGGCCGCCTTGGTTGCACTGTAGATATTGATCGGCGACAAGGGGTGAAGGCCCGCCGGGGACGCTGTGTTGACGATGGCGCGCCCCTTCTTTGGTCCGACCTTGCGCCAATGTGCAGCCGCCGCATTCATGGTTGCAGTCACGCCCTTGAAATTGACGGCAGCGGAGAGATCCCAGTCCTGCTCCGACATCTCGCCAAAGGCAGAAATTCGACTGATGCCGGCATTATTGACGATAATGTCGATGTCGCCAAAAGCAGCGATCGCGCCATCAACCATTGCATGCGCACCGTCCCAATCCGCGACGCTGCGCGTGTCGGCAACTGCCGTCCCACCCAAAGCCTCGATCTCGGCCACGACCGACTGGGCGGGCCCCGCATCTCCACCCTCCCCCGTATTGGATCCGCCCAGATCGTTTACCACAACCTTGGCGCCCGCAGCTGCCAGCGCTAGGGCGTGTTCGCGGCCAAGCCCTCGGCCACCACCAGTCACTAGGGCGACCTTGCCAGCAATAGACATAGGCATCTCTCCTTCGAACAACAGGCATGGGCGTGACAAGCACGCCCATGCGATCTGAATTTATAGCGTTTGTTCTGTGCTCTCAGGCGGCCAATTCAAGCGAGATTTTTACCCGCGAGTTGACCTGACATCACGCGAAGACCGCTTTGTCCCATTCGGCGCGGCGATGAGCTATGTCCGCCTTGAGTGCCTCCATTCGGGCGTGAGTCTTTCGAGCCTCTTCGAGCATCCAGTCGCGGAATGGCTTGAAGCTGGGATTTCGCGGAGTCCGATCCGGCCAGATGAAGTTATAGCTGCAGTCATCGGGCGTAGAGATCGGAAACGGCATGATCAGCGTTCCCGCCTCCAGATCGTCCAGGATCAGCGGCAGTTGGGCCATCGCGATTCCCACGCCATCCGTCGCTGCCTGATATGCTAGGCTGGAGCTCTCGAACTGCATCGTGCTAGCGCCGATCAGATCGGACATCCCCGCTTCTTTGAGCCAGAGAGTCCAATTCGACGGACGCGCGGTCGAGTGAAGCAACGTATGGCGCGCCAGATCGGAGATCTGTTTCAACGGAATTCCCTGTTGCAACAGTTTCGGACTGCAAACCGCGACAAGGTCCGCTTCGAAAAGATGGCGCACCACAGATTGGGGCGTTTCTTCGTTGCCGAGTTTGATTGTCGCGTCGAGATCGTCGCGCTGAAAATCGACGGCTGTGAGGTTCATCGTCAGCTGGAGATTGTTGCCAGGATGTTGAGAGTAGAATGAGTGCATCCGTGGCATGAGCCACCGCAGCGTGAAAGTCGATGAGGTCGACACGCGCAGTGGCGCGCCCTCTGGCACTTCGATCAGTTGCTCTGTTGCCGACTTGATAAGAGCGAAGGCATCGGTGATTTTCGTCAGATACTCGACACCCTCCTGGGTCAGGCTGACTTCTCGGTTCGCGCGGTGGAATAGCTGAAGCGATAGAAAATCCTCAAGCACCCTGATCTGCCGGCTTACCGCGCCTGGAGTGACGCCAAGCTCGGATGCCGCCATTGTGAAACTGAGCTTTCGCCCGGCGCACTCGAAGGCCCGTAGCGCCGTAAGGGGCGGTATCCGCATCCTCTCATCCTTTTACAATTACTATATTTGAGAGCCACGCATCCCGCGCCGAAGCAAGAGTGCGATCTCACACTGCATGGTGCCCAATTTGTGAGTTTAGATCAACCGTGCAGAAACCCTTTCGATTGCGGCGTGGCAGAGCCGGCTCCTATCACAGGCGATAGACAGTGCCAGGAGCACATTTGTAAAAGGCGGGAGAGGAATGGACTTCACATTACCCGAAGACGCGCGAATGATCGGGGAACTGACAGCGCGCTTCGTTGCGGACGAGCTGATCCCGCTGGAGCGACTTGTAATCGAACGCGAAGCCAATCGCGGCATGGGTGGCGATCCGCTAATCCCCCCCGAGATCGAGGACAAGCTGAAGGCGCGCTCCAAGGCATTAGGTTTGTGGGGCATCGATGTTCCCGTGCAGTTCGGCGGCCACGGCATGAGCGCTCTGATAAAATGCATCGTCACCGAGCAGATGTTCTATTCCATCACTCCGTTTATCTTGCCTCCTGACAGCCCTAATCTGCACTTCCTTCAGGAATCGTGCAAAGGCAACCAGATAGAACGCTACCTACTCCCTTATGCGTCGGGTGAGAAGAAGTCGTGCCTGGCGCTCACTGAAGCGGGTGCCGGTGCCGATGCCGGAGCGATCAAGCTGAAGGCGGAGCGACGCGGCGATAAGTGGGTGCTGAATGGCGAAAAAATGTGGATCAGCGGAGCGCGTACCGCAGATTTCATGATCGTCATCGCGGCGACAGACCTTAGCAAGGGGACGCGGGGCGGCATGACCGCGTTCCTCATCGACCAGGGCACGCCCGGGGTGACGGTGCCGCAGGAATTTTCGGTCATCGGCGGCAATTTCCACGCCTATTCCGTCAATTTCGATGAGGTTACGGTAGACGACGACCAGGTCCTTGGCGACGTCGGGCAAGCATTCGCTCCGCT
The DNA here is from genome assembly GCF_002312805.1 of Sphingobium sp. D43FB. Classification (GTDB taxonomy): domain Bacteria; phylum Pseudomonadota; class Alphaproteobacteria; order Sphingomonadales; family Sphingomonadaceae; genus Sphingobium. The sequence goes on from NZ_NMUA01000034.1 coordinate 10,067, forward strand.
GCAGAACCGGCTCGGCATCCGCCGCATGGAGTGCGCCTGCTGGTGCCTTGGTTATGCGCAGCGCGCGCTCGACATGATGATCGAGCAGGCCAAAGCGCGCGTCACCTTCGGCGCGCCACTGGCGGAACGACAGACCATACAGTGGTGGATTGCAGATAGCTTCCAAGAAATCGAGATGGTGAAGTTGCTCACCTATCGCCTCGCTTGGCAACTTGATCAGGAGATAGACGAAGGTAAGCGTGCGGAAATCCGCCGGGGAGCCGCGATGGTCAAGGTCCAGGCCACCGAAATGGCGACCCGCGTGATCGACCGGGCGATCCAGATGTTCGGTGGCATGGGGCTGAGCAAGGAGCTGCCGCTCGAATTCATGGCGCGAGAAGTCCGCGTCCTGCGCATCGTCGAAGGTCCCTCCGAGGTCCATCGCTGGATGATTGCGCGCGAACTGCTTCGTGACGGGAGGCCGAGCGAGATATGACCGGCCAAACCGCCCTAGAAGGTATCCGGGTCCTTGAACTGTCCGGACTTTATGGCGCCTATTGCGGGAAATTGTTCGCGGACATGGGGGCGAACGTCACGCTGATGGAGCCACTTGCTGGTTCACCAATGCGTGACAAGCCACCGTTTATTGGCGACAAACCGGGAGAGAATAACAGCCTGGCCTTCGCCTATTTTGCAGCCAACAAGCAAAGCGTCTCAACGGACCTGAAAACCGCGGATGGGCAGAGGGTGTTGTTGCAGTCTGCATCGGAGGCGGACTTACTGATCCTTTCCGATCACCCCGACGCTGACGCAGTGGACCTGGAGGCGCTGTGCGTTGCCAATCCACGGTTAGTTTGCACCCGGATCACGCCATATGGGAGCAGCGGCCCTTATAGCACTTTTTCTGGTGACGATCTCACACTCATGGCGATGGGTGGGCTTCTCACCATGGCCGGTTATCCTGACTGTGCGCCGGTCGTCGCCTATGGCGAACAGGGTCTGCTTGCCGCAGATCAGTTTTCGGCCGTCGCGTCGCTGGCCGCAGTTCTGCGCGCAGAGCGAACCGGGCGCGGCGAGCTTATCGACCTCTCGATCCAGGAGGCCATCGTGATGGCCCTAGAGAATGCCGCGCAAACCTATCAACTCGAAGGCAAGGTGCGTAACCGTTCCGCGAGTGCGCGCCGAGCAGGAAGCGGCATCTTCCCATGCAAAGACGGTCAAATCTACCTTTTGGCCGGTGGTATTGGGGAAACGGCCATGTGGGGAAGCTTCGCCCGCTGGATGGCAGCACAAAATATCTCTGGCACTGAAATCTTCGCGGCACAGGAATGGAACGACACAGCGCCAGGCGCTAATGAAATATTTCAGGCCATTTTCCTGCCGTTTGCAATGACCCAAACAAAAGATCAGCTTTATCAGGGTGGAAAGACCTGGGGCGTTCCCATTGCTCCTATGTCGACACCCGTTGACCTGCTGAGTAACCGCCAGCTTCTCCATCGCAAATATTTCGTCGAACTTCCTGCAGGTTCGCCGCTTAGCGGCACTCCAGTCCCTGGCGCGCCCTACAAGCTGAGCGCCACGCCATGGAAACTGCGCACGCCCGCTCCCGTGCTAGGGAGACTAGATCCTAAGGACGCTACGCAATGACTGAGCTCCCACTTTCCGGCGTTAAAGTTGTCGATTTTTGTTGGATCGGCGCCGGCTCTTATACGACCAAGTTGCTCGCTGATTTGGGCGCGGATGTTATCAAGGTCGAAAGCAGCAAATCCCTCGATAGCCTCCGCCTTGCTGCGCCCTATGCGGGCGGGATCAAGGGTGTCAATCGCAGCGGCTATTTCGCGGATCGAAACAGTTCCAAGCGCAGCATCACCATAAACATGAAGGATCCTCGCGGAGTCGCGATCGTCCATCAGTTGATCCAGGACTGCGACATAGTTGCCAACAACTTCCGTCCGGGCACGATGGATAAGCTCGGTGTGGGTTATCAGGCGTTGCGAGAGATGAATCCCGGCCTTATTTTCATCGGTATGTCGATGAATGGCGACGAGGGCCCCGATCGTACGATGCTGGGCTATGGGATCACCATAGCCGCCCTTACCAGTTTTCTTGGACTAAGTGGATATCCCGATCGGGAGCCCACCGGCACGGGAACTAACTATCCCGATCATGTCCCTAATCCCTGTCACGGCGCTTTTGCGATCATGTGCGCACTGCGGCATAAAAATCGGACCGGTGAGGGGCAGTTGATCGACATGGCTCAGACTGAGCCGATGCTGAGTTTGATGCCAATCCCAGTGATGGACTACAGCGTGAACGGGCGAATGGCTGGCCGGATCGGAAACCGCCTTGAAGGCTACTCGCCGCGCGGCGTTTATCCGGTTCAAGGCGAAGATCGCTGGATCGCGATCAGCGTTAGTTCGGACGAGCAGTGGCTGGCGCTCTGCTCTATCTTGGGCGGCCCGGATCTCGTCAATCCGGAATGGGAGAAAGAAGTAGGGCGCCACACGGCGATGGACGAGATAGATCGCGCAATTGCGACACAAACAGCCGACCGGGACGGATATGCCTTGATGCAGAATCTGCAGGCACAGGGAGTGACCTCCGGCGTTGTGCAGAATGCTTCGGACCTTGTGGACCGAGACCCCCAACTCAAGCACCGCAATCATTGGCGCTATCTTCCGCACAAGGAAATGGGCGATTCACTTTACAACGGTCCTCCCTTCCAGTTTGCTTCGGGACCGATCGGACCTCGTTTCGCCGCGCCTTTGCTGGGCGAGCATAATCGCGAAGTACTAACAGGAAAAGCCGGCTTGGATGACCTAGACATCCATGATCTCGTCGAACAGGACGTTCTCGTTTAAATGCGAGCATCCTTGCAGCAACCATAAAATAACGGCGCACACCGGTATTTTTACGAAAGCAGCATGACACGATTTTGCCGCTCCACAGCGGGACACTGGGTGCCAGCTACAATCAAGAGCTTAGCGTGGGCATCGTGAAGCTGGGTGCCAATTATTCCTATACCAGCCGCTACTATCATGAACCTGATAATGTCCTCTCCCAGCCCAGCTACTCGATGCTTTGGCAGCACGATTGCCTACGAGACCAAGGCTTGTTTAACCTTCAGCCTGTGGGGCAAGAATCTCACGAACGAAGCGGTTGAGGTCGTCGGGGGCGTACAGACCTTCGGTACGCTCGGGCTCACCCGCTCCGCTTACGGACAACCACGCACCTATGGTGCGACCGTCTCGGCGGCTTTCTGATCAAAACATGGACAGCGCGGAACGCCGTGCCAGCGCTGCCCATGACCAGAAATTCATGCCGCGCTTTTATCGAACACTCATATCAGGTCCGGCCGACGCCGTTGGAGATAGGGCACAAGAGAAGCCCTCCTGCCAAAGGCCTCCTTTCAAAAGAGGTCCTCTTGCCGAAGGTCAAAAGATAGGCCAGCTAGACCACCCAAAAGGACGCGGTATGGCTGGCCTACCTTTCGGAATAGATTGCGAATTATAGTTTCATGACGAACGGATTGGCCACCGGTGCGCTGTGGTTGAGGAATATGCTCTTGGCCTCGAGATTGGCCATGATCGCGTCCATGCCATTTTCGCGTCCCGCACCGCTGTCCTTCACGCCACCAAATGGCATCGTGACACTCAACATACGATAGCTGTTGATCCATACCGTGCCGGCCGCCAACTTCTCGGACATCCGGAATGCGCGTCCAAAATCTTGCGTCCATACGCCAGCGGCCAGACCGAAATCACTGTCGTTGGCGATCTGCAGCGCATCTGCCTCGTCCTTGAATCGGATGACCGACAAAATTGGACCGAAGACCTCTTCTCGCGCAATCCGCATCTGATTGTTGACGTCGGTGAATATGGTCGGCTGAACAAACCATCCTTTCCGATCAATGCGCTCGCCGCCAAGAACGCACTGGGCCCCCTCCCCGCGAGCGATCGCTATATAGGCCAGAACCTTTTCAAACTGATCCTGAGTCGTGACAGGACCGATTTGGGTTCGCTCGTCGGTAGGATCGCCGACAACCGCTGTCTTTGCAATTGCGAGCAACCGCTCAACAAACTCGTCGTGGATGTTCTCTTGCACCAGCAGGCGCGAGCCTGCGATGCAGCTCTGACCAGAGGCAGCAAAGATGCCCGAAATGACGCCATTTGCTGCTGCTTCCAAGTCAGCATCATCAAAAACGATATTGGGCGACTTTCCGCCCAGTTCCAGATCGCAGCGCGCGAAACGCGCTGCTGCGATCTGGTTGATCGCGCGCCCAGCCTGTGTGCCCCCAGTGAAGCTGATGCGTGCGACCTTGGGATGCCGCACCAAGGGATCTCCAGCTTCGGCGCCGAATCCCGTGATGACGTTGAATACGCCCTCGGGAAAGCCTGCCTCCTGCACGAGACGAGCAAATTCAAGCGCCGACGCCGAGCTATGTTCGGACGGCTTGTGAATGATGGTACAACCGGCTGCAAGAGCCGGAGCAATCTTGGCAGCGGCCAGTAAGAGTGGAGAATTCCATGGTGTAATGGCAGCGACCACGCCAATGGGTTCATAGCGCGTATAGCCAAAAACGCCGGGTCGCCCGACCGGCGGAACCGATCCTTCGATCTTGTCAGCGAGGCCGGCGTAATAGTAGTAAATCTCGGGAAGATATCCTGTCTGGGCCCGCATCTCCGTAAGGAGCTTGCCGTTGTCCCGAACCTCTATCTCGGCGAGCCTGGGTGCGGCTTTGACCAGAAGATCAGCGAGCCGCCGCAACAGCGCTCCACGCGCGGATGCGGAATAGCCAGACCATGGCCCGGAGAGCGCCGCATGGGCGGCCTGTACCGCAGCGTTCACATCTTCAACGCCGCCGCGCGGAACAGCCGCCCAAGCTTCCTCGGTCCAAGGCTCAACAGACTGGAAGGTTTGACCTGAGGCAGCGGCGACAAATTGGCCGCCGATGAACATCTGATATTCTTTCACGCTACCTCACCATCATTCATCAGTCTGTGGAGCCGACAAGCCTCAATCAGCCTTGGCCAACCAATCGTTCGCCCTTCGAGAAGCGAGCAAGGCCCTCGCTGCCAGCAGCTGTCAGGCGATTTATCTCATCAATCTTGCCGATACCGAAGTTGAATGCGCCGTCCCAGTCGATTTCGACCGGAATTTGATCCATGGCTCCCTTGCTGATCGTAAGAGCGGTCTGATTGAACTGGCCAATCTTTGCAGCAATAACCTCCGCTTCAGGCAGTAACTGATCATGCGGAACAACCTTGTTGACCAGCCCCCAACGTTCGGCGGTCGCACCGTCGATCCGCTCGGTCGTGAACATCATCCAAGCATGGCGTTTACGGGTAAGCGAATATTGCGTCGACGGCCCTGCCAGTCCAGGATAGGTGGCAAAGCCCATCTCGGGCATACCCATCGAAGCGCGTTCAGAAGCAACCGCGAGATCGCACACATTGATCAGCGTCACCCCACCGCCGAGCGCCAGACCGTTCACGGCCGCAATGAAGACCGCCGGATGCGCACGGATCGCAACGTTCACCGCCTGCCAGGAAGTGGCAGGATCAGCCTCGACACCCGCTTCACGGTCGGCGCTGGCTTCCTTGAGATCTAGCCCCGCACAGAAGCTCACATCGGTCCCGGTGAGCACGATGACACCGAAGCGCCCTTTGAGAGCCTCCATCGCTTCGAGCATCGCAATGCGAGCGGCCTTATTCATCGCGTTGCGCTTGTCGGGACGGTTGATGCGCAGAACGGCATAGCCCTCCTTCTCTTCGACCACTACCAGATTTTCTTCGTTCACGATTTTCTCCACATCTTTGCGCGCGCGGGAGTGCGCGACAACCATTGTTGTTGATCAGGCCGCTGCGGCACCCGGGAAGTAAATCGCCTTGGATTCCAGAAAGACTTCGAGCCCCTCTGGACCACCCTCCCGACCGATGCCGGATTGCTTGAAGCCCCCAAAAGGGACGCCGGGGTCGATTTGTAGCCCGTTGATGCTGATATTACCGGTACGCACCTGGCGCGCGATCCGTTCGGCACGCGCGAGATCGTTCGAAAACACGGTGCCGGACAGGCCGAATTGGCTGTTGTTAGCAATCGCGATGGCTTCTTCGTCGCTGGAATAGCTCAGCACCGAAACCACCGGACCGAAAATTTCCTCCTGTGCTATCGCCATGTCCGGCGTCACATCCGCGAAAATGGTCGGCTCGACAAAATAACCACGGTTAAAGCCACCATTGCTACCTCCACTGATCAGCTTTGCACCTTCCGATCGCCCGGCATCGATATAGCCAAGAACACGATCGCGCTGGCGGGCCATCGATAGCGGTCCCATGGTCGTCGTCTCGTCCCAAGGATCGCCCAGTTTGATAGTCTCGACCGCCGCCACAAAGGCACCCAGTATCTCGTCCCGGCGCTTTTCAGGAACCAGAACCCGTGTCTGCGAAAAGCAGATCTGTCCGGAAAATGGCATTGCAAAAGCTGTAATCGTTCCGATAGCCGTTTCGAGATCAGCGTCCTCGCAGATGATCGCTGCCGACTTTCCACCCAACTCCAGGCTACAGCGTGCGACCCGCTCGGCGCATACCGCACCGATATGCTTGCCCGCGGCGGTCGATCCGGTGAAGCTTACCTTGTCTATCCTCAGGTCACGGATAAGGCTGTCGCCTGCCTCCCGCCCTGCCGGTACGATGTTGAGAACCCCTGCCGGAAGTCCGGCTTCTTCAGCGCATTCAGCAAGTATCAAGGCGTCAAGCGGCGTCTCTGGGCTGGGTTTGACGACGAATGTGCATCCCGCCAGCAGCCCGGCCGCCAGCTTCTGCGATAAAAGGATGAGAGGCGCGTTCCAGGGCAATATCAGCGCGCAAACGCCAACGGGCTCCCGAACGACCCTCGCATGCCCTTGGAAGGTCGGTCGCACGTCCTCAAATGCGAAAGTGGCAGCGAGGTCTGCATAATAGTTGTAATAAGACGGGATCAGTCCCGTGAACATCGAGGTGAAGCCGATTGTAGCTCCGACCTGTGCTGTCCAGATCCTGGAGAGCAGCGGAATGCGCGCTGCGATAGCCTCACCCATTTTCCTGAGGATTTCACCGCGCTGAGCCGGCGCCATGCGCGGCCAAGGGCCCTGATCGAATGCGCGGCGTGCAGCGTCAACCGCATCAGAAATGTCGGCGGCGCTGCCGCCAGGAACTGTCAGAATAATCTGCTCGGTGATAGGCGAAACCAGGTCCAGCGTTTCGCGACCACGCGGCTCGCGCCACTCGCCATTTATGAAGAAGTGCTTGCGAACACGCTCAGACAACTCAGTTTCCGGATTTAGCCGGTCCAGAAAATCCATCAGACACTCCTCTCCGAATGCACAACTGGAGCTGGGCACACAGCCCGGCTCCAGTTTTCAACTTCAGGCCGCCGGCCGAAACTTAGGGAGCGTCACTTCTTCGGTGACCTTGTCGAAAACGACTTCAACGGGCATGCCGACGACCAGTTCGCGCTCGCCAAGCTCGACGATGCTCGAGAGAAGCCTGACGCCCTCTTCAAGTTCGACCTCGATGACAGGATAAGGAACATCGTCGCCGAAGCCGGCAAAATATTTCTGATGCATCACGACGAAGGAGCTGATCGTCCCCTTACCGGAGAGCTCGACCCATGACCAATTTCCGTCACGTGTGACCGGAGAAACCGGCGAGGGCGGAAAGAAGAAGCGCTTTGAGATGTTGCACTGCTGCGCCAGCAGCCTGCCTTCCCTGGCTCCCTCAAAGAAGGGGCCGCTCCATTTGTCTGCCTCAGGCAGTGGCTTGTTATAGGTCATGCGTCGTTCCTGATGATGATCGAGCCGGCAACAGCGGTGGCAAGGATGAACTGAAGGGCCTTGACGTCCTTGATCTGACGCTCAGCGGAGACTTCACCACGGAGCTGACGCACCCCTTCCACTATGAGTGCCCATCCCTGCATGTAACTCTCGGACAGGTGGCCACCGCTCGTATTCGTTGGCCAGCGCCCCTTGCCCAGTTGCAGCATGCCATCACGCACAAACTGGCCACCTTCGCCTTGCTTGCAAAAGCCCATTCCCTCCAGGGCGAAAAGCACCGTGGGCGAGAAATTGTCGTAGATCATCAGACCGTCAATGTCGTTGCGGCTAATGCCGGCCCGATCATAGACCTGCGACTCGACCTTCTTGAGTGCAGGATACCAATAGTCGTTCGGCGGAAGCGAGTTCTGCGAGAAATCATCCTGCCGCGCGAAGCCCGACACGTAGACAGGCTTCTTTTTCATGTCCTTGGCTCGCTCCGGGGTCGTCATGATCCAGGCCACGCCGCCGTCGTTAATCAGGCAATAATCGAGCAAATGCAGCGGATCGCAGATGAACCGGCTGTTTTGATGATCTTCGAGCGTAATCGGCTTCTTCATAACCGCCGCAGGGTTCTTCGTCGCATGGTCCCGAAATGCGACAGCGATGTGCGCGAGATCCTCGGACATCGTACCGAATTGCGCCATATGCCGACGAAACATCATCGCGTGCGATGCGCCCGGCGACGTAAAGCCCCAGGGTGCCCAGAAATTGGGGTCACCACCGTACTTCATCGCTGCGGAACGGCCGTCATTACCGTAGACCAGGGCGATGGTAGTGGCTGCGCCCGAGGCAATCGCCTCTGCCGCCATCATCAGCGCGATCGCGGAGAAACGTCCGTGCGCCGGCGTCGACTGCAGATAGGGTGTATTGAGGTTGGAAACCTCAGCAAAGCGGTCATAGGGAAGTCGATTAAGAATTACGCCGTCGATGTCATCGAAGCTGATGCCCGCGTCATCGACTGCCGCCTTCAACGCCGAGACGCCCAGGCCAACCGCATCGGTTTCAGGAAACACACCATAATCGGTGGATCCCACGCCCACGATACAGGCCTTGTCGCGATAGTTCCAATCCAGCATTTCGCTCCCCAAAATAATGGCGCGGTCGCTGTTTGCTGCCGCATCCGCCTGGCCCGCACGGCCATGCTGCTGAGGTTCGAATGCTTGCTGGGAGGTCTTACTGTCAAACGACCAAAAGTCAGTTCGATTGATTTTAGATCACGCGAAGGCTGTTTTATCCACCTAGGGTAATCAGGCGTTTTTGCCGCTTCCCTTGAAGCTTTTCCAGAATGAAGATCGATCGCCTATCGTGGGATCATGTCCTGTAAACAGCTTTGAGACTATGCGCCTCAACCAAACCGTTCCGGGATCGGCGTGGGACCTGCGATGCCAGAACTGCTTGAGTTCAACGGCGGGTGACTGAAAGGGCAATGCCAGCATTTTGAGCCCTGTAAGTTTGGTGTAAATTCTTCCTACAGCCAAGGGTACCGTCGTGATCATGTCCGATTGAGATATGAGGAGAGGAACGCTCATGAAATGAGGCGATCGGAGGACCACATGGCGTTCCAAGCCGAGCGTCTCCAGACGCCGTTCAAACACTTCCTGACTCCGCCCGTCCTGCTCGATGATCGCATGCTCTGCCCGAATAAATTGCTCGACGCTCAAGCTTTCGCCGATGTCGGGATGATCGACGCGCGCCAAGCAGACGAAAGTTTGATCGAACAGCTTCTGGGAGAAGAGATTGTCGCTATCGAAACCATAGAAGTACCCCAAAGCGAGATCGACATCCCCATCAACCAACGCACCCTTTAACTCCCTCGTCGGTAACGTGACCGACTGCACTGTTACGCGAGGCGCCTTCTGCCTAATGCTTGCCATAAGGTCGGGCAGGAAGGTTAACTCACCCAAGTCAGACAGGCTGAGGACAAAGCACCGGTCTGACGATGCTGGATCAAACGGACCAGCTGGCACGATATCGGACTGCACAGTCGCGATGATCCGTGCGACCGGTTCACGCAATCTCTCGGCAACTGCTGTAGGCACCATTCTGCCCCCCTGCCGGAGGAAGAGTTCGTCACCGAAGTGCGCGCGAAGGCGCTTTAGCGACAAGCTGACACTGGGCTGGGTAACCGACAGCGCTTCGGCAGCCGCCGACGCGCTACGGTGGATGAAGAGTGCTTCCAACACCTTGAGAAGGTTAAAATCCAGATCGGAATAAGCCATGCTTATAGTTTCTATAAGTGAATGAGTAATGCTTATAACGCCAACTTCCAGTAGATTCAAACCGTCTGTTTTAGGAGAGAGTCATGGTTGAAACTATCGCGGCCAAAGCGCCCGAGTTTCTTTACAACAACTGGTATGTGGCTGGCTGGAGTGCCGATCTCGCCCCGGGCGAGCGGGTCGCGCGGACCTTCCTCAACCAGTCAGTTGTGATTTTTCGGACCGAGAGCGGTCAGGCCTCCGCGCTGGAAGATCGCTGCTGTCATCGTGCTCTGCCTTTAAGCTTTGGCACCGTGGACGGAGAGCGCATTCGTTGCAGCTATCACGGCTTAGAATACAATGTGGCAGGAAAATGCGAGAAAATCCCGGCCCAGGATAAAATTCCTCCGACGGCTTGCGTTCGCCATTACCCCTTAGTTGAACGAGACTCGCTCCTGTGGATTTGGATGGGAGATCGCGAGCTGGCACAGGAGAGCGAGATTCCCGCTCATCGCTGGCACGCAAATTCTCGTTTCAAATGGAAAAGTCACCATTTCGACATTCAGGGCAATTGGGAGCTGATGATCGAGAACCTGATGGATCTTTCGCACCTGCCCTACATCCATGCCAATACAATTGGTGGCAACCCCGAGCTTCACTTTGGCGTAAAGACCAATTCGACACGGGAAGGCAACCTTGTTCGGGTTTCGCGCTACATGCCCAATTCGGAACCACCTCCGACATACCGTGCAGCGAAGAATTTCGCCGGGAAAGTGGATCGGTGGCAGGAGATCGAATTCCAGCCCGTGCTGATCCGCATTAATACAGGTGCGTGCGACGCGGGGACAGGCGCTTATGAAGGCGCGCGCGATCATGGCTTTTCCATGATTGGTTTTCACGGGATCACGCCGGAGACGGAAACAACCACTCACTATTTCTGGTCGGTCGCAACTGACGCGGTGACCGAAGGGGGCCCCGAGCAGATCTTTCAGCAAACGGCAGACACGTTCCGCGAAGATCAGGAAGTTCTTGAATTACAGCAACTAAGGATCAGTGCGGAACCTGATCGCCCACTTCTCGATATCGCGAGCGACATCGGGAGCCGTCAAGCGCGGCAGGTGTTGCGACGCTTGATGAAGGCAGAGCGGGAACCGGGACTGGTCGCAGCCTGACACTTATCGAGCGCCTTAATGGTCCGAGATGATTGATATCCGACAACGCAAAAGCTGAGGCGCTAAAATTATGATTTCAGGAGTTTGAGTTGAGCGAACCTCTAGGATCCAAAGGTACGACGTGGCCGCGCAATGCCTGGTACGTCGCCTGCACACCGGATGAAATTGCACAGAAGCCATTGGGCCGCCAGATTTGCGGCGAGAGAATGGTCTTTTACCGTAAGGCCAGTGGTGACGCTGTTGCGCTTGAGGATTTCTGCCCTCATCGCGGTGCACCGCTTTCGCTGGGTTTTGTGCGCGAAGATTTGCTCGTGTGCGGATATCATGGTCTGGCAATGGGATGCAAAGGCCAAGCGGACAATATGCCTGGCCAGAAGGTCAGGGGATTCCCACCGATCCGCTCTTTTCCAATCGTTGAGCGCTACGGTTTCATCTGGGTTTGGCCGGGGGATGCCGAGCAAGCGAGCTTGGACAAACTCCACCATTTGGAATGGGCCGAAAGCGACGAATGGGCCTATGGAGGCGGCCTATTCCATATCAAGTGCGACTATCGCCTGATGATCGATAACCTCATGGATCTCACCCATGAGACCTACGTCCATGCGTCGAGCATCGGACAGAGGGAAATCGATGAAGCGCCAGTCAAGACTCGCATCATCGGGGATGAAGTTCACACCAGCCGCACGATGGACAGCATAAAAGCTCCACCCTTCTGGCAGATGGCTCTGCGAGGGGCTGGTCTAGACGGGGATTCCACGGTGGATCGGTGGCAGATTTGCCGCTTCTCGTTGCCCAGTCATGTGATGATCGAGGTCGGCGTGGCGCTAGAAGGGTCCGGGGGCTACGAAGCTCCCATGGACAGAAAAGCCGCGAGCATCGTGGTCGACTTCATTACCCCAGAAACGGAAACGTCACACTGGTATTTCTGGGGCATGGCACGACAATTTGCTGTCGATAACGAACTGTTGACGGATGAAATCCGAGAGGGCCAAGGCGGAATTTTCAGTGAAGACCTGGACATGCTTGAGCAACAGCAGGCCAATCTTCTGCTTTATCCTGAACGCCGCCTGCTAAAACTCAACATCGATGCTGGCGGTGTCCGATCCAGAATGATGATCGACCGGGTCATCGCCGCAGAGTGTGAAGAAGCATCGAAGGGCAGCGGTACGGGATTTGAGCAAGTCGCTGCCTGACGATGAACTGATGAACCGTGTATCCCTCAATGACGACGGCAGGTGCCCGGTCCACATTTATCAAAATGGTTTAACGAAAAGGAGTAGGACATGTCCGACAATCGCGGCGTCGTTTATCTCGGAGCTGGCAAGGTAGAGGTCCAGTCGATCGGAGATCCCAAACTTGAGGCCCCCGACGGGCGGCGCATCGAACATGCCGTCATACTAAAGGTCGTGACCACAAACATTTGCGGCTCCGACCAGCATATGGTCCGCGGCCGCACCACCGCGCCCGAGGGCTTGGTGCTCGGGCATGAAATTACCGGCGAGGTGATCGAGAAGGGCGCGGATGTCGAGATGCTCGAGATCGGTGACATCGTGTCGGTTCCCTTCAATGTGGCATGCGGTCGCTGCCGCACCTGTAAATCGCAGGACACCGGCGTTTGCCTTACCGTCAATCCGTCGCGCGCCGGCGGTGCCTATGGTTATGTCGACATGGGCGGCTGGATCGGTGGCCAAGCCAAATATGTGATGGTGCCGTATGCCGACTTCAATCTGCTGAAGTTCCCCGATCGCGATCGGGCGATGGAACGGATCCGTGACCTCACCATGCTATCCGACATCCTTCCCACAGGCTTCCATGGCGCCCTCAAGGCCGGCGTCGGTGTGGGATCAGTCGTCTATGTCGCAGGCGCGGGACCGGTTGGACTTGCCGCAGCTGCGTCAGCTCGTATCCTGGGCGCCGCGGTGGTTATGGTGGGCGATTTCAACAAGGATCGCCTCGCGCATGCCGCAAAGGTGGGCTTCGAGGCAGTTGACCTGTCGAAGAGTGACCGGCTGGGTGACCTCATCGCCGACATCACCGGCAGCAATGAGGTTGACTCTGCTATTGATGCGGTAGGCTTCGAAGCCCGCGGCCACGCGGGCGGCGAGCAGCCAGCGATCGTTCTCAACCAGATGATGGAGATAACGAGAGCTGCTGGGCAAATCGGCATTCCCGGCCTCTACGTGACCGAGGATCCCGGTGCGGTCGACAGCGCAGCAAAGCAAGGCAGCCTGTCTCTTCGCTTTGGTCTGGGTTGGGCTAAGGCCCAATCCTTTCACACCGGTCAGACACCTGTCCTGAAATACAACCGCCAGTTGATGATGGCCATTCTTCACGGTCGTCTGCCGATCGCTGATATTGTCAATGCTCAGGTCATCCCGCTCGAGGACGCGCCGAAGGGCTATGAGATATTCGATCATGGTGCCCCGCAGAAGTTCGTTCTTGACCCTCATGGGATGGTCGCGAAGGCAGCCTGACTTCAGGGGAGGTTGTCAGCCAGCCTCCCCCTGCCTCCCCCTACTCCACTAACCAGTGCGATCGGCGGGGGATGAAGATCCCTCGGTAAATGTCTGAGCCGGATCCTTTCCGACCGACGATCGTCACGGACTATCTCCTGGCGATTTTCGATAAGGCGCTGAAAGACTATCTGGCGGAATTCAAGGCCGGTCTTCTCGCATTCGCCTCGACATTCAACGTAACCGACCGGTTGAGGCCGCCTGCCTTGCTGTGACGTGAGCGCGTAATGGACGTCCATAAGGACGTCGTTATGGACGTCCTGAGCCAAAGCGAGGGACGGCGGTGGAGATATTGGGCCGGGAACGGCGTCGTCGGTGGAGCAACGCGGAGAAGCTCGAGATCGTCGCCGCTGTGGGAATGAACGGAGAGACGTTGGCGCGCGTCGCGCGGCG
>NZ_NMUA01000035.1 GCF_002312805.1 Sphingobium sp. D43FB
AAACGCCCCGGAAAGGGCGACATCGCCACCTGCTGATCCGGCTCCGGGCTACGCCCTACGCCGCATCAGCAGGTGGCGATTCTCATCTTGATTGACGCTGCTCTCTCATCCTGATTGTCGCGCGGCACTGGTGCATGTCTGTGGAGATAGTGCTCATAGGCCTGGCTGAGCACGCCGACGGGGATATGCGCGAAGTCGAGATTATCCCAACGCTCTTCCCATCCGAGGCGGAGCTGGCCACCGGGCGCACGCCGCAGGATGTCGCCCAGTACCTTGAACGCGTCCAGCGGTAAACGCTCCCAGATCCCCGAAGAGGTAGGAAGAAAGTCGCCGTTGAAGGTTACATCGAGCCATTGAGACGTTTTCGCGGCGCTGGCCGCATCATCGAACAAGCAGGCCGTCGCAAGTATATCGACACCAAGCGAGCCCAGCAAATGACGGTCGCCTAGGAAGCGTGTAAAAAGGGCACGTCCTACCAAGGATATAGCATCGTCATCATCGACTCCGCATGTCGTCTTGAGCGTGTCGATTGAATCTCCGAGGAGCTTAAGGACGACCTGCGAGATCCATTGCCGGTGGCCTGTCGGCAGACCCGGCCGCGCATTGGCGAGGTGAGCCAGCGTCGCGACCTCTTGGCCGGCCGCTACCCCGACATCAACACGCGCCTCAACCGTCCGGCGATCATCCAAGCTGATATGATAGATATCGAGACGTCCGGGACCGACGACGCCGAGATAGGGGGCGTCGCCGCGCATAGCGAGAACGCGACGAATTCGCTGCAGCTTCGCCTCATCCTCGCCCAGCCTGTCGGCCGCCACGAGAAAGACGAGCGGAGTGCCCTGCCACTCGTAGATACCGCCAAGCGCCTGGAGATCCTCGTCACCACTATCGCGGGCAGTCAGCAAAGTTGCATAAGGAAGCAGCCCAGGCTCGTCGACGTCCAGCAGGCGCAATGCCGCCTCGTCCGCCCCGAACTGGCGTAGCGCTGCGACAAGATCGATCGTTACTGATCCGGTCACTGGCCGATCTCCGTGGCAGTCGATGACAAACGGCCATCAAACCGCTGCGAAACGATAGGCGTACCGGCGGAAACCTGAAATTCGAGATGCATGCCGCTCATCGTGCGGCCTTGAGTATCTGTGGCGGGAAAGGAAGCGCGCTCTGCGTGGCAACGGGCGTAGAGGGCATCATGCGAGCACTAATCTGGCTGACGATGGGATCGCAGGGCACGATCAGAGTAGGTTCGTCGATCTGCCGCGCCGAAAAATCGCCGACCGTCAGGAGACGAGCGGATGCCGAACCGATCAATGCAACAAGTCCTTCAAGATGGGTGGGTCGCGCGTTGGCGAGTTCATGAAACAGCTTATCCACGCTAGCACCGATGTCACTGATCCGCGCTCCGAACCGGTTCGTCAGTTCACTGGTGATCGCGAGGCCAATCAAGTCCGCAAAAGTGAACCGCGCGGCTTTGCCAGGTTTGGCGGCCAGATACGGAACGGCTTTGCGCCAAGCGCGCACGTCGCCCGGGGATACCTTAGCGATGTCTCGTGCCTGCTCCTGGGTAAACTGAATTGTCGCTAACGCCATTTTTTCCTGTCGCTGACGACAAGAAAAAATGCAAGCAGGAACGACTTGATCCGATTTATTTCCCATCCTGCTTTTTCTTCCTCTCGGTCGAGGACGCTCACATGATGAAACAGCAGCTCCCAAAACCGGCCCAACCAACCCATCAACGTCTGCCCTGTCCGCAGCAAATGACATCGAAATCCTGAGCCGGGAGTGGCCGTTTTCCCATTTCTGTCGCTCCAAAGCGGACCGAGCACAAAGTTGTCTAATTGATTTTCGCATCACCATTCTTTTTCCCTGAGCCCGATTGCCAATGGTTGTCTTCGGGGTCATCGGACAGCTGGGAGAGCCTTTTGTCCGTGCCTCATGATCGCGGCCGAGCGGTGGTGGGTGGACGTCTCCGGGTCCCAAACGAGGTTTAACCCTCCACTTTTGTGACGAGATCGTCCGGGCATGGCTGATCGGGAGCGGGGCGCCGGGTCAGACCCAGCGGAACTCGGTCTCGTTCAACCAAAGGGAATGGAGTAATATGGCCAGCTTCCGGGCGACTGCGACCCTGGCACGCTTAGGACCTTTGACTTCGGCCAATTTCCTACCCCAGCGTTGCAGTGCGAATGGCTGCCTTACCCGCGACAATATGATGTTGGCCGCCTCGTACAGCGACCGTCGCAGCATCGGATCGCCGGCCTTTGAGATATGACCTTGCGTATCACGTTCGCCAGACTGGCTTCGTCGAGGGACAAGCCCAGCATACGCCCCAACGTCCTCACCTCTGGCAAAGCGACGAGGATCTTCTATGCTCATGGTGTAGGTGAGGGCGGTGATCGGCCCAACGCCAGGGACCGTCATCAGACGCGCGCAAACGGGATCCGAGGCAGCCCTCTTCTCCAATATTCGGTTCGAGGCGCGCAGTTGCGCTTCGATCACCTCGATGGATGCCATAAGCGGCGCGAACAATGCCTCCAGATCGGGGCGTTGGGCATAAAGCACTATCAGGCGGTCGGTTCGTTTGCCGGGAGCTCGGGCTGAACCTAAGCGAAGGCCGAACAGCTTCAACAAGCCGCGCAACTGGTTGATCATGGCAGTCCGCGCCGTGATAAGCTGTGCACGAATTCGTATCGCGGCACGATCAAAATGCGTGGCGGAAGCTTTCATATGGATGCGCTTGAACCAGCCCGTTCGGGCCATCTGCGCAATCCCCTCAGCATCATGAACATCGCTCTTGTTGACCCGCGCCGACAGCACGCCCTTGGCATGGCGAGCACAGATACACTCTACCGGCACATCGCGGGCTACCATGCCATGATAGAGAAACGCCGACAGCGGCCCCGTCTCAAGCACCACGCGCACCAGATCCGGGCAATAGCGGCCAAGCCATTTAGCGATGACGTCGGGATCGCTCGCCAGAACCTCGCGCCGCAACACAGCGCCTTCGCCATCAACCACGCACACATGCGTGGACTTGTCACTCACATCCAGTCCTGCGTAGATCGACATGGTCACCCTCCTGCATTGAAGCGTTCATGCGACTTCGTACCATACAGAAGGGTGGCTACATCAATTACGCGGTGTCCCAAACTCGGTCATTCCGGCGTCGGATATTTTACGCAGCAAATCCGTGCGACAACGTCAATGGCGCGCTTTTTCCTTTAGCTTGGTTATGTGAGAAACGCATATCGAATGGGTCGTCTGGCCGAGATTTTCGATGCGTTCAGCTAGCCAACGCAGCTCTTCTAAATCGATCTGATAATGCTTGGAATATCTCGCCTTCACATAGGCGTCCTTGAGCTTTTGGAACATCGCCCGCTCCTTTCGGGAGTTCCGTGGCCATATGTCAAACAGCGCAGGGTGCCTGCTCTCAGCTTGTGCGCGGAGAAATGCGATGTTGTGGTCATATGGCGTGTAGAAGGTGAGAGTTAGCAAAATGGCTTGATAGAGACGCTCAGTAGTCTGGTGGAGATCAAATGCCGCCTTCCTGACGAATGACTTTTCAATGCCAAACTTTGCGACTTCGAACACTTGCATGGCTTCAGAAAAATAATCGTCGAAATAGTCCTGCGCCGCATTCGCTGCTTCCGACGGCGTCTTGGGCTTGGGTTTGGCCAGTTCGCGATCATCGGCTTCGTAGAGGGCGATGCCCTGTTCGGCTATTTCCATGAAGAAGACCCGGCCATGGCTGAGGCCCTGGTTCACCTGCTGAAGCGAGTGAACGATGAAATGCACCGGCGTATGGATGCGCTTCTCGATCAGATAGGCGTCGATGAGGCGCTGCTCTGCGACCGACCAATAGGCAGCGACGTCGGCCAGTTCCTTCTGGTTGACGATGACCAGGATATCCATGTCGGATTTATACTGATTGGCATCGAAGGGCGCATCGACCCAATCGCCCCGCGCATAGGAGCCGAAAAGGATGATCTTGAGGATGCGGGCCGACTTCTTGCGGCCAGTCGCATTCTCGGTTGCCTCCCGAAACTCGGCGAACAAGATGCGCACGACCTCTTCGAGCTCTCGCTGCTTGGCTGCTGGGAGGTGGTCAAGGTTGGTACGCATCACTGATGTCCAATGAGGTGGATCGCGTCCTTGCCCCCGGCCACCCCCTTGGGCGTCAGGCGGCGATCAAAAGTCGCGAGCTTGCCCCCATTTGCGACCGCAAGGGCAAGGAGATAGGTGTCGGTCACCTGCGCTGACGTCAGGATCTGGCTTGCATCGACATGGTCTGCGGTCAGCAGGCTGATATCGTCCGGCCAAAAACTGTGACCGGGAAGTCTGCACATCTGGGCCATGATCGTCGCGACCTCGGCCGGAGAACCCGGCGTTGCGGGATAGCGGACGTTGCCGACGATCCGGATCACGCCGTTTTCGGTCATAGGGCAAGTCGCCCAGGCCTTGCTGCCTTCCGCCTCGAACCAGCGGTGCGCTGCCTCGTGACCGACATGATTGGGGTCGATCAGTGCGACAAGAATGTTGACGTCCAGAAGGTAGGTCATGGCGCCTCATCACGAAGGGCGTTGACGATATCCTGCGTCACCACGACCCCAGGCTTGGCTGGCAAGAGACTGATCCCGTTGCGCGTGCGCGTTGCTTCGGGCGCACGGAGCGCCTTACGGGCGAGATCCGACAGGACGCGCCCGATCGAACTATGCTGATGATCGGCGATCGCACGCGCCGCCGCCATGACATCATCATCGATCACAAGGGTCGTCCGCATTGCATCATCCTCACGCATTGAGCATCGCGCATCATATGCCATCTGAATCGATGGCGCAACGATGGACGAATGCGGCGGCGGCCGCACAAGCCCCATCCATAATATGGTTGAGGGCATTTTTGATTGGCGGCGCCAGCCGAACCGTGATCCGCCGCTTGTCGCGCGGGTCGGGACGGCGCGTCAATATCTTCCGCACGGCAAGGTTGGCGGTCCACCGATGCGCGCTTGAATGGGGGATGTTGGCGACCGTGCAGAGGGCGGACTGATAGACCGCAAAACCTTCCAGCTCGGCCTGGTACAGATGGAGCAGCATGTCCCAGTTGGGATTGGTGCACAGGTGACTGCCCAGGCTCTTTTCGATCAGACGACGTTCCTCGATCAGTGCCCGGCACGTCTCCAGCCGTTTATGCCGCCGCCTCGCTGCGGCCTCTTCCAGATCGTCGTCGTTGTGCCGCATTTTATCCCCTGTCGATGCACGCGAATATCTATCCCTGCTTTTGCTCAGCCGGTGACCGGCTTCGGCAATTCGCCAGCCCGGAAAGCGTCGATCAGCGCGTGCTGCTCGGAGGCGAGCATGTCGATCGCGCCGACCTGCCGCCCCGGATCGCGCAACAGCAGGGAAGGACAGCGCCCCTCATGGTTGCCAAGATTAGGCCGGTGAATGCGGTAGCCCAGCAAATCTGTCAGATCGGCATCGAAGGTGCGGGCGACTTCGGGCGGGTAGGCCAGCCACTGCAGTTCATAAGGCTTAAGCCATCCCAGTGTGTAGCTGATGATCATGCCGCGGCGGGGCGCGAGCGAACGATTGGCCCCGCCGGCATGCAGCGTGGAGCCCAGGAACAGGAGCGCCGCGCCTGGTTCCATCTCGGCGACGATGGATTCGTGTGGATCGATCAGCACCTCGCTGCAGCGCCGATGGCTGCCAGGCCAGACATGGGTTGTGCCATTCTCCTGGGTGTAGGGCGTGAACGGCCACATCACATTGACCAGAAACTCGACCCCGAGGGCCGGATCGACCAGGCGGCTGCATGGCCACATATCCTGGTCGCGATGCGGCACCTGCTTCCGCGAACCGGGCATCAGCTCAATCGCTTGCGTAAGGTTGAGCGAGAAATGATCGCACCAGGGACCCAGCACTTTCTGCACGATATCGAGGATCATGGGATGCTGGACGAAATCCCTTGTCCGGTCTGACCGCCTGAGCAGACTGCCAAAGCGTTTCGTATCGTCGCCGTAAAATGGCCCCGCCGAAAGCGGGGTGGCGCTAAAGTCGTCGGCGAGGTCGCACGCCAGGGCTGTAACCTCACATGGGGATATGGCCTGCGGAATGATGCAATAGCCCTGGTCGAGCAGTAGATCGGCGTGAAACTCTGCACATGGAGTATCGGGTAAATGTGCCATGGTCGTTTCTCCTATGCGGCGGCGACCGCGGCGAATTGAGCGGGGGCAGGGCGCCAGACGCCGGCGGCTTGCATCAACGCGGGCGTGTCTTCCGAGATGATGATCTGCATCGCACCCAGCATGCCGCAGGCCAGCGTCCTTGGAAGGCCAAGCGGGCGACATTCCCACCCGAAAGACAGGATCTGGCTGAACCAGGGCATGTCGGCCACGCAGCAATAGCTCTCGATGCCTTCCTCAAGCGCGAAGCTGGCCGCCATCGTCACAAGATGATCGCGGACCTGACGGCGCTCGGCCGCGCGCAAGTCGCGAGACAGGCAGAAGCGCGATATCTCCCAGATCGTGGTGCTCGCGGGTGGCGCCAGGTCGCACAGTTCAGGGAAAATATCGCCAAGCAGGTTGGGGCCGCTGGTGGGCAGAAGCCGCATCGATCCCAGATGGGTGCCGTCGCGCTCGGCGGCGATCAGATAGATGGTCGATGGACCGTCGAACTGATCGATTTCATAACGTCCGGCCAGGACGGGGATGTCCCAGCGGAGCAGATCGATGAAGACGCGCTTGCGCGCCTCATACATGGATCGAAGAACGGTTTGTTCCTGGAGGCTCCCGCCTCGAATGATTTGCATCATGTCGGCTCCCTTGTCCTGTTGGCAAGTCAGCGTCGCGCAACAGGGACGGGGGAACAATTCCTCCAAAAAGAGGGATGGCGGAGAGCGGGGGACCGAAGATAGTGCCGCACGCAAAGCGTGCGGCTTTGGAAGATCTACCTTCTGATATTGAGGGCGCGGTAGCAAATCTGTCCGTCGAACAAGGCGCGCACGACCAGCTCGGTTCGCTTGTAGACATCATATTTGCGCATGGCATCCTCAATATATTGGCGGACCGTGTTCGGTGAAATATTGAGGATACCCCCAATTTCGGCATTGCCCTTACCGCATCCGACCAGGGCAATGCAGTCAAGCTCCCTCTGACTGAGCGCGGGAATGTCGGGCGTTTTCGTGCCGGGTGCCCATCGCGCTCGCTGCAGACGGCGCGCCGCTTCAAACGCGAACATGCCGATGACTTGAGCGGCCCCTAACAGGTCGGCGGTGGGCCTGACAGTCTCGCGTCCTGCGAACGAACAGCTTCCCCTATATTCGCCAGCCGCCTGCACCGGGATGGTCAAGCCCTCGCGCAAACCGAATGGCTTGGCCTCTTCCAGGATGTGGCGTTGTCGTTTCGTCATCCTGATCATGGCGGGAATGACGCTCCACAGGAACGCCGTTACCGTTTTCGTGCTGGCCGCATGCACGGGGTCGTCGACATAATAGTTGCGTAACAGAGATCGCTCTATCCAGCCCTCAGGGTAGCTCGTGATCACCATGGTGTCGTGGGGCGGACCGATCAGATCCACATGATCAACGAGGGCGAATTGCTCGAAACCCAACGAGGGCGTTGCCTCGCCGAGCAGCGCTTTGAGCGCAAATTCGTCCGTAACTTCTCTGCAGTCATCTACAAAGGTTGCGAGACGCGGTGACATATACATGACTTTCTCCTCATATGGGTTGGCCTGTCGGCGACACTGTCCAAATTGACGACGCGATCCTGGCGCATCGGTCCGCTCACTGCCGGGCTGCTGCCCATCCCGGCCGTGGAGGAGAGCCGGGGTCACTTTGCTCAGCGGAACGGGAGAAGAGTAACAGCGGCGACGTCAGCGCCAAGTCGGTTTTAAACCGAAATGTTCTTTTCACAAATTTGTCATCGAAGGCGTGGCTTGGACGCAACATCCTATCGGCGGCAAGCGCGCCTCAACGGGCCCGCCCGCCCCGATACACAAGGCACGGTGCTGCGATTTGGGCGATGGGTTTAGGCAGTGATCTTCGCGATAATGCCAGGTCAGCATTCTCATCACTGATCGACCGCCTATCTTGGCGGCTTCGACTTCTTGCCAGGCATTTTGGGTGGTAGCGGGGGCTTGAGGGCGGCAATGGCTGCTGCGCCACCACGTTGGATCGAGAGCTGCCGCAGCTCGCGCAACTCCCGTTCAGTCAGTGTTTCTACCGACAGATCCTGGACAACAGCAGCATAGCGCGATTGCACGGAGATGCGCGCAGCGTCGATCTCGTTGGACGATTTGCGCTGTCTCGTCTCAAGCTCGGCCAGACGTTCGCGTGCGGTTAGTCTCGGCATGATCCATGGTCCTCATGGATCTGGCCGCCGGAAGTGAGAATGCCAAATCTACACAGCGTTGCAAGGGGGGTGTCGGCGCTAAGGTGCAGATACTGCTCGTTCAGGGGAAGCGATCTGGCAGGCGCTGACCCGATCGGGATTACGGCTTTTCCAGATCCTCCAAATAATGGGACGCAAAGTCTACCTTGAAGGCTGACCTAAGAAGGAGGTGGTGATCTGGCATCTGGTAGGTCCGCCATTCTTTACAGGTCGGCAGCTTGCCCTTCTTACCGGGCTTGATCTCCGGGGTGTACGGGGGGGGCGACAATATCGTGGATATAGTCCCCCGCCTGATCGTCAACAGCATCGATGCGACCATCGCCGCTGCTGAGGCGGGGGTGGGACTCGCCAATCTGCTGAGCTACCAATCGGCCCCGCGCATTGCGAACGGGCAGTTAGTGGAGGTGCTGGCGGATCATGCCCCGTCCCCCATGCCGGTAAGCCTGCTCTACGATCCCGGTCGGGCGGCTATGCCTGCGGTTCGCGTGTTCATTGAGGCCATGCGGGAACAAGGGAGGCAAGGAGCGTGGTCCTGATCAAGATCGGTGCGAACCGAGAGCACAAAATCATTGTCTCGAGAACGGAGCGCAACGCCCGGTTGCGCGAATCAGGAATTTCCCTTTGAAAGGCTGGACTGGTTCGATCGCGGAATTGAGTAGGCCGTTTTTCCCCTGAACGCGGACCTCCAAATCAACGACCAACGACCTAAACTGGATAGAGCTTTGCCTTCTGCCCAGCCGAAATCACCCCGCAGAACTTCGGTGCGAGTCTAAGCTATCCCGTTTAGCTGGACGCTTATGTCGCCAAAGCCAACGGGCGGCGCGCGTGTGATGAAATGGCCCTTCACCCCGTCGGGCCATTGCGCATAGGGCACCTGCCCATGTTCGCTCTGTGCATAGTGAACCGCATAATCAAGGATGGCGCGTGCCGCCGCCTCATCGGGCAGGAAGTGCCCAAGCACATAGCTGATCTTGCCGGGCGCACGCAGATGGATGGTGCAATGCGCCTTGCAGGCAAAAAGGCAGGGCATCTCCTGGACGTCCACGCCATCATAGCGGTTCGAACTCGCTTTGACCTGGTGCAGTGCCTCCACCAGCTTCCCTCCGCCGAACAGGCCATTTGCGTCCTGCCGCTCCTCGGGGGAGAAGCGACAGCTGTTGCAGGCGACGATGGCAGGCCCATCCTTGACCGCTTGCAACATGGTCAGGCCGCCGCCCGCAGATCGCGCCTCAGCAGGCCGCCGCTTTCCAGCAGAAGCTGGAACAGGCGCAGGCCACCCAGGATAAGAGCGTAACGGACAAATTGCCGCAGCAGGATGTCCGGTGTGAACGCCCCATAGCCTGCGTTCATCGCCACGGCACCGATCAGAACGACCAGCTTGAACCCGACAAAGGCGGCGATATAGGCCATGACGAGCCGCGCAAAGGAGGACTGGTTCGGCAAAGCGCTGACTATGCGATCAGCTACCAGCAAGGCAGCGATAGCCGCCAGCGCCAGAGTGACGGCCCAACCGGCATTCTGCGCCGTCAGCGAATAGTCCAACAGGCAATAACCGACGGCTTGCGACGCCGACCAGGCGGCCAGCATGAGGATGATCCCCGCCTTGCGCGGCACATAGAGAGCCGCGAGCGCAGCCAGAGCGGGAAAGGGCGTGGCGCAGGCCAGCACCAGCGTCGTCGCTATGCTGGCGAAGGTCATCGATCCGATCCACAAATTGCGGGCGGCGGCAGGGGACATAGGCTGCATGGACAGGCACTCCTTGGCTTTACGAGGGTGGGGATAGGGCCGGGTCATCACAGCCGCGCCCGGAACCCGGCGTAGATGCTGCGGCCAAGCTGGCCATAGCGACGCGCGGTTTCATAATAGTCGTCGAACAGATTTTCGGCCCGCGCGAACAGGGTGAGGGTCTGCGTCACCGGCATCTCCGCGCGCAAGTCGATGATCGTATAAGCGCGGTTGACGAAGGGCGTCACCGTGGCACTGGTCCGCGCCGTGTCGATCGTCTCGCCTGACCATCGCATGGCGACCGCCGTGTTGAGGCCGAACGGCCAGGCATAGCGCGCTGTCGCATTGGCGGCGTGGCGCGGCCTGCGCGCATGAGAACGGCGGAGCAATATTCGACCACGGTAGCGGCGGGATAGTCCTGCTGCGGGCGGCGTAAAAGTCGTCCACCTTGAAGCCTTTCTGCCGAGTCAGGGAGGTGTGGGGATCTACAGCGTGGAACTTTATCTTCAGGTCCGTCTGGCTTGCGCGGATGGCATGAGCCAACGGGCGGCGGCGAAGCGTTTCAATGTGTCGCGCGAAACGGTACGCAAGATGCTGTCGTTTTCATCGCCGCCGGGTTACCGGCGCCAGTCCGTACCGCAGCGCCCGAAGCTGGACGGGTTTGTGGCGATCATTGATGGATGGCTTGAGGGTGACCGCAGTGTCCCGCGCAAGCAACGCCATACGGCGAAGCGGGTATTCGACCGTTTGCGCACCGAGCATGGTTTCACCGGCGGCTATACGATCATCAAGGATTACATCCGGGAGCGCGAACAGCGCAGCCGGGAGATGTTCGTGCCGCTGGCGCACCCTGCGGGAGATGCGCAGGCCGATTTCGGGGAAGCGCTGGTGGAGATCGGCGGGGTGGAGCAGAAGGCCTACTTCTTCGCGCTCGATCTGCCGCACAGTGATGCCTGCTATGTGCGGGCCTATCCGGCGGCGGTGGCGGAGGCCTGGGTGGACGGACACGTGCATGCCTTCGCGTTTTTCGGCGCGGTACCGCGCTCGATCGTCTATGACAACGATCGCTGCCTTGTGACGAAGATCCTGCCCGACGGCACGCGGCAGCGTGCCACGCTGTTCAGCGCTTTCCTGTCACATTACGTGATCCGCGACCGCTATGCTCGCCCGGGCAAGGGGAACGAGAAAGGCAATGTGGAGGGGCTGGTAGGCTATTGCCGGCGCAACTTCATGGTGCCGATCCCGAAGTTCCCGACCTGGGAGGCGTTCAACCTGTGGCTGGAGGAGCAATGCCGCAAGCGCCAGCAGGACAAGGTGCGCGGGCAGAGCGAGACGATCGGTGAGCGGCTGCAGCGCGATCTCGCGGCCATGCAGCCTCTGCCCGCTACACCCTTCGAGGCCTGCGATCAGAAAGGCGGGCGGGTCTCCTCGCAATCCCTGGTGCGCTACAGGACCAACGATTATTCGGTTCCGGTGGCCTGGGGCCATCAGGAGGTCTGGATCAGGGCCTATGTCGATGAGGTGGTGATCGGCTGCCGCAGCGAAGTCATCGCCCGTCATCCTCGTTGCTATGCCCGCGAGGAGGTTGTCTTCGACCCGCTCCATTATCTCCCGCTGATCGAGCAGAAGATCAACGCATTCGACCAGGCTGCGCCTTTGCAGGGCTGGGACCTGCCCGAAGCGTTCACGACACTGCAGCGGTTGATGGAAGGGCGCATGCACAAACATGGCAGGCGCGAATATGTGCAGGTACTGCGCCTGCTGGAAACGTTCACCCTCGCCGATCTCCAGGCGGCGGTCGAACAGGCCATCGATCTTGGCGCCATCGGCTTCGATGCCGTCAAGCACCTCGTCCTGTGCCGGATCGAACGCGTACCGCCCAGGCTGGACCTGGACGTCTATCCCTTCCTGCCACGCACCACGGTCGAGAAGACCTTTGCCAGAGCCTATCTGAGCCTGCTCTCCGACCGGCAGGAGGCCGCATGAGCGATCAGGCCCCGGAGATCCTTCTCGCTCACCATCTCAAGGCGCTCAAGCTGCCTACGTGCCTGCGTGAGCATCACAAGCTCGCGCGGCAATGTGCCGCTGAAGGCGTCGATCATATCCGCTTCCTCGCCCGCCTCGTCGAGATGGAAATGATCGACAGGGAGCGTCGCATGGTCGAGCGGCGCATCAAGGCCGCGCGCTTCCCCGCCGTCAAAAGCCTCGACAGCTTCGACTTCGCCGCCATCCCCAGGCTCAACAAGATGCAGGTGCTCGAGATGGCGCGCTGCGAGTGGATCGAGCGGCGTGAGAACGCCATCGCTCTGGGGCCATCAGGCACCGGAAAGACGCACGTAGCGTTGGGGCTCGGACTGGCAGCATGCCAGAAAGGACTGTCGGTGGGCTTCACCACCGCGGCAGCGCTGGTCAGCGAAATGATGGAGGCCCGCGACGAGCGCCGTCTTCTGCGCTTCCAGAAGCAGATGGCCGGATACAAGCTGCTCATCATCGACGAACTGGGCTTTGTGCCGCTCTCCAAGACCGGCGCCGAACTGTTGTTCGAGCTGATCTCCCAGCGTTACGAACGCGGCTCCACCTTCATCACCAGCAACCTGCCCTTCGACGAATGGACCGAAACCTTCGGATCTGAGCGTCTCACAGGCGCGCTCCTCGATCGCCTGACCCATCACGTCAGCATCCTCGAGATGAACGGCGAAAGCTATCGCCTCGCGCACAGCCGGGCCCGCAAGGCCAAAACCAGACCCTGAAAATTACACCAATGCCGGGGGGAGTGGCCCTCGGGCTACGCCCTCACGCCACTCCCCCCGGCATGTAACACGATGGCCTGGTTTTACGCCGCCGAATGGCCGACTTTTGCTCCGCCGTTGACACGTTCATTCTCACGCGCCAGATCTGCCTGCGGCGCTGCCACCAGGTCAGATGGCCGATACTGTGACACCCATTTGCCCAGCGTCGACTTCCCTATCCCCAAATCCGATGCAACCCTGTCGCGGGGTAACCCGCTGGTCAGTGCAATCCGCACCGCCTCCTGCTTGAACTCTTCTGTGTGCTTGATCATCTCGTCGGTCTCCTGTTGCGAGCTCTAATCGCTCAGGTGACCGGCGCAAATCCGTTACAAGTCCAGTTCCCGCCCTTCGCGCGCTTCGAGAAGAGCTACGTCTTCTCACCGATCCTAGTCTTGAACTTCCTCCATCTCCGCAATGCCGTCTTCGCCTTCTCCACGCTGGATGCCCGTACCTATGCGAACCACGTCTCCCACGAGCTGGAGCCGGTGCTCATCAGCCAGGCAATCGAGTTCCTGCGGCGGAGCCATCCCTGGTTCCTCCGACCCGGCTACGATTATGCGGGTGGGGAAATCGA
Organism: Sphingobium sp. D43FB; assembly: GCF_002312805.1. Taxonomy (GTDB): domain Bacteria; phylum Pseudomonadota; class Alphaproteobacteria; order Sphingomonadales; family Sphingomonadaceae; genus Sphingobium. The sequence continues at coordinate 13,469 of NZ_NMUA01000035.1, forward strand.
CCTCGTCGTCGTTGGCGAGACCGGGCCTGTGCTGCTCATCCAGGCCAAGGGGACGCTGCCACCGCAGGGGGCTCGCCTGACGGAGCGACTGGCCGATCGCATTCGCGAAGGCATTGGCCAAGTGGAGAAGTTCCGCGCACTGGAGGTCACCGAGTAGGAAGCTATCGCGAGTGCCGCCGTCGGGCGGCCTGTTGCGGTGGCTGACATCCGGCACGGCATCCTCGCTCGGTCGTGCTTCGGTGCACCCGAGATCTTCGATCCCGCGCTAGGGATCGCGCGGATCACGCTGCCGCTTCTGTCGCTTGCGCTCGGCGAGATGCGTGCCCGAGGGGAGCTGGCGGACATAGATGCGCTCCTCCTTCACCTGGAAGGGATCGAGCTGCGCTATTTCGTGGAAGCCGACCCGCGGTGGGAAGAAGGAGCGTTCTCGCTGGCGGGCCGGCACCTGCACGTGCCGTTGTTCAAGTACGATCAGGACATGGTAGACATGGTTCGCGCACAATCGTGGGAATGCTCGTTTATCGAGGAACCGAACGGCGGGCCCGATTGATCGGCGAGCTTGATCCATTTCGGCCTGGCGCATGCATGTGCGCCATGCGGGAACGATAAATCAAATTTCAAGAGATCGACCGCCACTGAGACGTCGTTCGCGACTCCGTTGGTGCGGATGTGGCGGCGCTCCCTTTTAAGAGACGGTTCGCTCGGAACAGGCGCGATGGCAGCTTCCGTCGATACCTGACGTTGGTTAGCGCGGTCCTAAGCGACTATCTTGATCGGTAACGGCACGTGCAACCTGCGATTTTCTGGCCATCCCAGACGATGCCCTAAGAAGCCAGATTCCTCGACAACCAGCCATTGTGACTCAGTTGAAGACCGATCGCGTTGAAAAATAATTGTCGCGTTCGGTCTCTATCGGCCGCCTGAAAAATTTAAAAAGAGTGACAATATCTTGACCGCCATCAGGTTCTGGCGGACATCGGATCGAGCTATTTTTTCAATCAAAGATCGGTATAGCCTGCATGGATCCCCCAGCGGACGTCACCGCCGTTCCCGTCATCTACAAGATTCTGGGTATGAGCAATGACGATCAATTAGCGCCTTTGGTCGACACGCTTACGCAGACGCCTCTCAGCATACTTAAGATCTGCCGGGCCTATGAACGGCACGCCCCGAATCACAGTCGGTATACCGATCAGATCGGCGATGAGATTTACCGCCTTGGCCAGAAGGCACTGAATATCACGGATGGTAGCCGCCCTTCGTATCAACGCATGATCGACGCGTTATGCAAACAGCTGGGGTCGCCTGCCCAGGAGGACGAGCTGGCCGACGACGAGACAGCTCTACTCAATGTCTTTACGTCGCAACGTCTCTCGTCGATCCCGACCGACAAGCAGCAAGCAGCCGTGAACGAGGCTCGTCAAGCAGCTGCCGAGGGTGCCCGCAGTTTTTTGAGCGCCGCAGAATGGCCTCCTCTGGCCGCCTGCCTTTTGCAAATCGCTTTCCTATGCGGGACGCATACTGAAGTTGCGCGCGCGAGTAAGGGAACCAAGGCGGTAAACTCGACACCAGCGCCTATCAGTAACGCTGAGGCTTTGGTCATCAGTAATGATAGTGGAACACCTGTCCTTACGCTTGCCCAGATCAGTCCACCGGATTCGGAAGCTGGATGGCGCAAGGTCAGCAAGGATGACACCGGCATTAGCCGGTTAAATCCCCTTTTGCAGGTGGTACCTGGCATGGCGATGGCCGTAGAGGTTGGGACCAGCAATTACATGAATGTGAGCCCGGCTGGAACCAAATTGGTGGAGAGCGTCAAACACGGTGGCCTTATCGGCACACTCCGCAAAATCGGCACGAACGAACTCGCCGGAGCCACCAAACTCGATGTCGGGAAGCTTTTGGTCCTAGCCACTTCCGGCGCGGCTCTCAATATCGCATCTGCTGTGTTGGCGCAAAAACATCTCGCCGACATCAGCGAGAAGCTCTCGGACATCAAGGAAGCCATCGAGGATGTCGCTACGTTTCAAAAAAACGAGCGTCGATCGGTCCTGACAGGATCGATCCGCTACTTTGAACAGATTGCTGGGTCCGTGCTGTCCGGAGAGCTCTCGGATGAGGTGGTTCACGTCATTGAAATGCACGAGACCAAGCTGCTGGAGGTGCAGGACCATCTTGCCATCGACATCCGCAGCCAAACCGAAGCCCTGAAGATCCTGAAAGATGAGGAGTGGGTCCGACAGGGTAAGTATATAAAGGCGTTGTATGAGCAGCAGTCAGCACTGGACAAACTCTATCGCGAAATGCTGCTGTGCTTACGCGCGCGCGCCTGTGGCTGGCAGCTCTTCTCTGCCTTCCCCGACCGAGAACAGTGTAAATGGGATCGGCTTCAGGATATCAGAGCCTCTGTACTAGCCTTGCTGCCGCAGGGCGAGGCAGCCATTGCGCTGGACCAACTCCTCCGCGAGAAAATCAAAGCCGTCACCAGTGCTAATGAACGCTCCAAAATTTTGCGTAACGAAAACGCTGTGTTAGACCGCATCTCCGCTCAAAGCGCGATTGTGTTCGATGGCCTCCAAACAATCGGCACGGATATCTCCACTCACGACGCCCCCCTCTCGATAGATTTGAAAATTGAAGATGGGGTCATCGTAGCAACGCGTATGCGTTGAGCTGCAAGCAACTCCTCAAATTTTCTGGAGCTGAACAAGGCATCGTGAGGAGCCCGGCTGCCAGTTCTCGGAAGGAAGAACGGTAGGTGTTGGCAAGAGCCGACATTTCCAGCACTGCAACGGAACGGCCTAAGCTGGTCGCACCTGTCGCCTGCGGGAACGGCATGGCGTGGGACATCAATCCTTTCCTAACCGAACTCGCATATCGCCGCGAAGTGTTAGGACAAGAGTGCGACCGCTGGTACCGTCGGCGTTGGCGCTAAGAACGGCATCGCAACGGGGTCTATCGTACGAGTCGAAGCGAAAACCGGCGTGCAGTTCGACCGCACGTCGTGGTTGCCAGGGATCAGGCAAGTCCGTCGTTGATCCATACTCACCTGCCATCTACTCTCGAAAGATTGGCAACAGTCGAAAGTGTCTCATGCAGCGGCAGACCTATATCGTACACGGTCGTCTCGCGTCCCGTGAGATCCGTCTCGACGCCGCCCGCAACCAGCACCACGGCACCCAGGTAATGGCGTTCGAGCAACTGGCGGCACGCCTCGCCGGCGGCTTCGCGCAGCCCATTGACGCCGAATCGCTCCGCGATGCGATCCAGCGCGTGCTCCCGGAAACCGATCTGGGCGAACTCGACACCATCAAGCTGCTGCCTGGCATGGTCGGAGCCACGGCCGATACGCTGCACAAGGTCTGGCGCACCGGGATCGATCTCTCGGCACGAGCGGCCAACCATCCCCGGCTCGCCGCTATGGCGACCCTCGAGGAGGCCGTGCTGGCCGTGCTGCCGCCCGCCATGCTCCGGCCGGTCGATCTGGCCTCTCACGCAATGGACCGTCTCCAACACGCGCCTGCGTTGTTCGGCGAGATCCATATTCAGGGCATCAGCGAGCTGTCGCCGTGTTGGCGCGACCTGTTGTTCGGTCTGGCGAAAGCGGTGCCGGTTCGCTGGCACGCCGGCCCGCGCTCTGTGCCCGCTTGGCTCGACGGCTCGCCGGTCGAGATCATCCGGTCAGCGCCGAACACACCGCAGATCGAGGCAGTGAGCGCTGCCAACGGTTACCACGAAGCGATCGAGGCTTTGCGCTGGGCTCGTGAGCTGATTGCGAGTGGCACGGCCAAACCGTCCGAGATCGCGATCGCGGCAGCGGCGCCTGCAGTCTATGACGATGAATTCATGGCACTGAGGGCCGACGCCAATATCGATCTGCACTTCGTCCACAGCATTCGCGTCGTTACGACGCGTGACGGTCAGACGGCCGCCGCGCTCGCTGACATACTGGTGCGGGGCGTGTCGCAGGCGCATCTGCGTCGTCTTGCGACGTTGCTGGCCGGAAGGGGATTGTTCAAAGCTCTGCCGGATGGTTGGCAACGCGTGCTCCTACCCGATGCGCCGCTCTCCTGCGCCGACGCCTGGACGCGGCTCCTTGGCGCTTTGACGCCCGATCGCTGGCCGGACGGTATCGACCATGCACCGGCGTTGCGCGCGATCGTCGACACGCTTTCGGGCGGCATCCCGCAGGCCGAAGAGATCGGGCGCGCGTTCCTCTCGGGCGGTGCCTTGCGCATTTGGCGCAAGGCACTGCTTGCCGGAAGCCCGGCAGCCATCGATGTCACCATCGACAGCCTTCGCCAGGAAGATGCGTGCGAAGCCTGCGTTTCGGTCGTCTGGATGCCGGCGTCGGCACTGGCGGCTTCGCCGCGCAAATTCGTGCGCCTCCTTGGTCTCACCTCGACCGGCTGGCCGCGGCGGATCTCGGAAGACCCCCTGCTATCGGATCACATCGTTCCGACCAGCGAACTGGATTCGCTGCCGGTGACCGCCGCCGATCGCCGCGACTTCGAGACGATCCTTTGTACTACAGCCGCGCAGGTCGTGCTGTCCCGGCCGCGTCGTGACGGCGAGGGTCGCCTGCTTGGCAAGAGTCCGTTGCTGCGTGGCCAGCCCGTGGCCCGCTATGTCCGCCGCAACTGTCGACCGGCACACGCGATGAGCGAGACTGACCGTCTCGTCGCGCGTCCGGTCGATTTCGGTGCCTTTGCGCAGGCGCTCTCGGCGACGGCATGCTGGCAGGATTGGCAGCGCCCGACCGTCACCGCCCATGATGGCCTGGTGCGCGGCGACCATCCGGCGGTGCTGGCGGCGCTTGAACGACGGCAGTCGGCGAGCTCGCTCGCCAAACTGCTGCGCAACCCGCTCGGCTTCACCTGGACCTACGCGCTTGGGATCAGGGCACCGGAGAGCGCGGAGGAGGCGCTGGTACTGGATGCGCGGCAGAGCGGCATCTTGCTCCACGATACGCTGGATCATGCCGTGCGGTTGCTCGAGGGGGAGGGAGGACTGGCCCGCGCGCGACCGGACCAGGTCGTCGCGGCGATCGAAGCTGGTGCCGCGACGGTCACGGCACGGTGGCAGGCCGGGCAGGCCACCCCGCCGCTCGTAGTGTGGCGGCGGACACTCGAGGATGCCAAGCAGACCGCGCTGAACGCGCTGCAGCATCCCGAACCACCGCTTGCAGATCAGAAAAGCTATACCGAGGTCCCCTTCGGCGGGCAGGCAGCGAAATCTGACGGCGCGATCCCATGGGATCCCGCCACACCGGTCGCGATCGCCGACACCGGGTTTCAGATCTCGGGCTACATTGATCGCCTCGACCTTTCGGGCGATGCCGCACGGGCGCGCGTGCTCGACTATAAGGGCGGAAAGCTACCGCCAAAGCCGGTCATCCTGCAGGGCGGCAAGGAGCTCCAGCGCTGCCTCTACGCTTATGCGGTCAAGGCGCTGCTCGGCGACGATATCGAGATCGATGCGGCCTTGCTCTATCCGCGCGATACCGAGGCCCGCCATCTCGACGCGCCGGCCGATGTCCTGGAGGAGCTTGCCGGGCATCTGCGTGCGGCGCGCGCGAGCCTGCTCGCCGGGCGCGCGCTGATCGGCCCAGACAATGGCGGTGATTATGATGATCTGAGCTTCGCGCTGCCCGCGAACGCCCCCAACGGGTATTGCCTGCGCAAACTCGAACACGCGCGAGTCGCTCTCGGCGATGCGGCCATCGTATGGGAGGCGATCTGATGACCGGTACTACACCCGCCCTGCACGACGAGACCGCGCGCCTCGCTGCAATGACCGCACATGATCGCTCCGTGCTTGTCGAAGCCGGAGCCGGTTCGGGCAAGACCGCTGTCATGGCCGGCCGTCTTGCCCTGCTGCTGGCCGGCGGCACCGCCCCCAAGGCGATCGCGGCAGTCACCTTCACCGAACTCGCGGCGAGCGAATTGCTCGCTCGCGTTCGCGACTTCGTCGACGAGCTGCTCGACGGTAGAGTGCCACGCGAACTGGCCATCGCCTTGCCGAACGGTTTGTCGGCGGAACAGCAAGCGAGCCTCGAGGAGGCGGCTGCCTCGATCGACGAGATCACCTGCTCGACGATCCACGGCTTCTGCCAGCGGCTTATCAAGCCATATCCGGTCGAGGCCAATATCGATCCAGGCGCGGCGCTGATGGATCCGGCGCAGGCCGAGCTGGTGTTCGGCGATATCGTCGATCGCTGGCTGCGCGATACGCTCAATGTCGGCGACGATAGCCTTGTCGCGGAACTCGTCTTCCAGAACCCGGCGAAGGCAACCGAGCTGATCGCAACGGCCGCCGCGGCCCTGCGCGACAACCGTGTGCTCGTACCGCCGGCCTCCGGCCCAATCCAGCCGCTGGTGGCGGCGTTCCGCACCGCCACGGAGGCATATCGCACCTTCGTCGTTGGCGCGGCCGCGCAAGAAGAGGAAAGCATCGCCGGCGCTTCGGCCTTTGTCGAGATGGCCGCCGGTGTCGCGTTCGCCGAGACGGACGAGACGTCGTCGGCGCTCGTCGGGCTTCTGACGTCGCTGCCGCATCCTTCGCTCTGTACCGCCAAAGGGGCGTTCAGCGTCTACAAGAAAAAGGGGAAATGGGAGGCGGCCGCAAAGGCCGCGGGCCTCGCCAAGGCGGAAGGTGGTGTGTTGAATGCGCGTGCCGAGGAGCTGCATCTCGCCTGCTGCGAGGGCTGGACGCGTTTGCGGCAGGGCGCTGCGGCGCACGTTCTGGCGGAGCTGATCTGCGCGATCCAGCCGATCGCGGACGGCTTTCGCGATTATAAGCGCTCAGCCGCCCTGCTCGATTTCGACGACCTAATCTTTGCCGCGCGCGATCTCCTGCGCGACCATGGCGATGTTCGGGGCGCCCTATCGCGCCGCTACGCCCATGTGCTGGTCGATGAATTCCAGGATACCGATCCGTTGCAGACCGAGATCTTCTGGCGGCTGTGTGGCGATCCAGCTCTCGGCGCGGATCCGCTCGACTGGGTCAGCTACCGGATCCGGCCGGGCGCACTGTTTTTGGTCGGGGATCCCAAACAGGCCATCTACCGGTTTCGCGGTGCCGACGTCGCCGCCTATGTGCGAGCGCGCGAAGCCATCCGCGCGTTCAATCCGGACGATCTGCTCTCGATCTCGACCAATTTCCGGTCCTGTGCCGCGATCCTCACTTATGTGAACGAGCGCTTCGCGCCCCATCTTACGGAGGAGAAGGGGCAGCCCGGCTTCACCGCGCTCGACAGCTTTCATCCCGATAACGAGGAAGGACTGTGCGTCGCAACGCTTCCCGTTGCCTGTGCAGACGAGGACGGCAAGGCCAAGGCGGGCGTGCAGCGCGACTGCGAGGCCGAGGCGGTCGCTGAGATGTGCAGCCGCCTGATCGGCAGCCAGATCATCGTGGATCGCAAGACTGATACGAAGAGGCCGTGCCGCCCTGGCGACATTGCATTGCTGGCCCCGGGCGGGACCGAATTGTGGCGCTACGAGGAGGCGCTCGAGAAGCGCGGAGTGCCGGTAGCGACCCAGGCAGGGAAAGGGTTCTATCGCCGGCAGGAGGTGCAGGACCTCATCGCGATCGCCCGCGTACTGGCCGACAGTCGTGATACCCTCGCGCTTGTCGCACTCCTGCGCGGGCCACTGGTCGGGTTGAGCGAAGAGCAGCTGCTCGACCTCGTTTGGAGTCAGCCGCGTGATCCCGAGCGCCCCGATGCCCGACCCAAGCTTACCATCCATCTCGCGGCGGAGGCGATCGGGGACTCGTATGCGCGCGACATCGTCGAAAAGCTGCAGGCTATCCGTCGCGGGATCAACGCGACGACCCCGCACCAGCTTCTCGCCGAAGCCGTCGACCTGCTCCGCGTGCGTCCTATTCTGCTCCAACGACACGGCGGGCAGGCAGAGCGGCCGTTGGCAAATGTTGATCTCTTCCTGAGTCTCGCGCAGCCGTATGGCGTGCGCGGCATCAGGGCGTTCGCCGACGCGATGACCGCTGCCTGGGAGGGGAAGACCCGCTCGGCGGAAGGCAGGCCCGATGCGCAGGAAGAGGCGGTATCGCTAGTGACGATGCATGCGTCCAAGGGATTGGAATGGCCTATCGTCGTACCAATCAACACGATGACCTCGGGCAACGAAGTGCGCGATCCGATCATCGACGGCGAGACCAAGACAATCTTTCTGCCGATCTTCGGCGTCGCGCCCGCGGGCTATGAGGACGCCAAGACCGCCGAGGTCGCCGAGCGCGAGCGCGAGCGCCTGCGTCTCTGGTATGTCGCAGCGACCCGAGCGCGCGAGCTTCTCGTGCTGCCCAAGCTCGACGTGGCGCCGGCGCGAAGCAGCTGGAACGCCCTGATGGACTTCGATCTCGACGGATTGCCGTTGATCGCGATCGATCACCACCCGCCGGGCTTCGAGACGGTCGATAGCGATCCGGAGAATAGCCAGACGCGCGAGACGTTCGCGGCCGAAGCCGCTGCCGTAATGGCAGCGACGCTGCGCCTCCGATGGATCGCACCGAGCCGTGACGAGGATCCGCAGGGACCTCTCGAGGTGGTCGCCGAACCGAAGATCGTCGTGGCCGCCGACAATGCGCCTGCGCCGGACGTGGCGATCTCGGCGCAAGGCGGACGCGAACGGGGTCTCGTGATCCATAAGCTGTTCGAAGAGGTGCTGACCGGGGAAACCGCGGACGATCTGTCCACACTCACCGCCCGGGCGGCGGATCTGGCGCGCGCGATCGGGCGCGAACCAGGAAGGGACGCGATGTCGGGTCTCTCTGCCGAGGAAATGGCGGGCACGGTCGCGAGGACCTTGCAGCTGTCGGAGATCGCGGCGCTTCGCCCCCGACTCCTGGCCGAACTTCCCGTCTACGGACTAAGCGAGGATGACGGCGTCGACCTTGCGACGTTCGGCATCGTCGATGCGCTATGCGTCGGCGAGGACGGAAAGCCCGAGCTAGTGATCGACTGGAAGAGCGACGTCAGCCCAAGCGCCGCAGCGTCGGATCACTACCGATCGCAGGTCCGCCGATATCTGGAGGTTACCGGCATTCCGAAGGGTTTAGTCGTGTTCGTGACTACAGGCGATGTGCTGAGGGTGTCGGCGCCCGTCCTCACACTCTCAAAGGCCCGGACTTGAGCCGCCAACCTCGCCTTCGCGTCGAGCCCGCAACCCTCATTGCGAACGACGCACCGGAGGATCATGCGAAGGCGATCGCTGAAATAATCGCTGACGCCGACGAGATCATGATCGCGGTAGCTTTCCTCAAGCTTGGGGGGGCTGACTTTTTGGCACCAAAACTGTCGAAACGTCTTAAAGCTGGCGCCGTCGTTGAGCTTTTTATCGGCACTGACTTCTACCTAACCCAACCCTCCGCTTTGGAGCGGCTCCTTGAACTCAAAAACCAGCATCCAGCCTGCAAAGTGAGCGTTGCGGACAAGGCATCGGCAACTTTCCATCCAAAGGCGTACCTTACGCGTCGAGGGAACAGCTACCGAACTCTCATCGGTTCGGCGAACCTCACTCAGGGCGGATTGAAGTCGAACGACGAATTGTCAATGTGCGTCACCCACACCAAGGGAGACGATTTTACACGCGCCCTGTTGGATACCTTCAATCGGTATCGGGTCGGAAAGCGCTTCCAAGATATAGATCCACTGGTCCTTCAGCAGTACGCCTCGAGGCATGAGATAAATGAGCGCGAACGGAAGAAGTTCGAGAAGGCGAGGGATGCCGCGCTTCCCGCTGGATTCGACCTCCGCGTAATCGAAGCCTGGTACGCGCGATACCTTGCTGATCCACAGGCGGTGTCGGATCTCGCCGAACGGAAGCAGCGTCGGTCGGAAGCCCTCAAGGTTCAGAGGCGCATTGCCGCGTTGAAAGATGGGCGGCTCGATCAAGCCTCGCGGATCGCCTTTCAGGATGGGTTGCGGGATCTGATGACCTCCAAGGGAGGTCGGCATCTATGGGGCTCGGGCGATATCCATCGGAGGGGCACCGAGGCTCTGTCCCACCCAAAGCCGATGATCGAGCTTTTCGCGTCAGCTCAGGCCGCAGCGCAACGGCCGCCTCGTGAGGGTTACGAAATGATCCGCAAGCTTGCCGACCCAATCCCAGGCGTCGGCCTCAACATGGCGACTGAGATCCTCTGCAACTTCGCGCCGGACCGCTACGCGATCTACAACGGCAACACGGTGGGTGCTTTAGGGGCTCTCGGCATTGCCGCTCCCCAGTTCGCCAATTTTCAGGCGATCGGACCGGCGCGATATGAGGGACTTTGTGCAACCATCAAAGCCTTAGCCTCTCTTATTCACGACGCTCGGTTTCGGGCCCGCTCTGGGCATTTGCTGCGGCTGGCTGTATTGCGCGGACGACCGGCATCGCTGGCGTTTGTTTCACCGCATTCGGATTGATGGGCTTTTCGGGT
>NZ_NMUA01000036.1 GCF_002312805.1 Sphingobium sp. D43FB
CGAAATCAGCCGGAACGGGCGCATCTCGAAAAGCGGTGACAGGTTCGCTCGAAAATGCCTGTACGAAGCAGCAAATGCGATCTTGTCTCGAAAGCTTGGCGGCCCTCGCCTGCGTGAGTGGGCACAGGCGATCGCAGGCCGAACCGGGCCTCGCAAAGCGAAAGTCGCCCTGGCCAGGAAGCTGGCGGTAACATTGCACGCAATGTGGCGTACCAACACGATCTTCCGGGAGGCGGCCATGGCCTGATCCAAATCCGAAGCAATACGCTGAACTCAAGCGCGACAGAACGCGTCCCGCTGGGACGCTTAGCGAGGGTGAGATCGTTCCCGCGAGTGCGGCACGGACCGCGCACACCACTTAGATTCACCCTACTTTGAACGCTAACATGCGGCGTCCAGCGCGACGACCGCGGAGAGAACCCTGGAGCCCAGCGCGCGTGACGAACCGCAAAGAGGTCAGCTGTTGACAGTGGCGATTAGAGAACGCTGTGGGACACGATCGAATTTAATATGTCCTTTCCGCCATTTCTATGACTGTGCGGTACGTCCTACGCTACTGAAAGTCGCTGTCGATATGTCCGCCTGAACCGCCAATTAGATTTAGGCCGCCGGCAATGGGTATAATAGCTGCTCAGATACGTCTCCCAATTTGGTTATGCGTGTGACGATTAGGCCGGTCGCATCAGCAGCGTGGGCCCTCAGCAAACGGGTCCGTTCACAATATAGTCGGCGGCAAGCCGTTCTTGATCATCTTTCAACCTATCCGGCGTCCCGTGTCCTCGCAGCGGCTATTCTGTGCCTACTTAATCAAACCGCTGAAAAGTAATGATAAATTTTTTAACCATGTTCGATCCTTGTTTCCGAGGCACAAAAATCTAGGATACCAAGATGGCAGATCGAGATTCCAGTTTGGACACATTCTCGTCAAAGGTCTTCAAAAGAGGGCGGATTTGACTTTTTATTTCACCCAGTTCGAGCATCGCCGCCCTCCTCCCCCGCTGCCCAATTCGCTTGTGCGGGAGAAAATCTGGCAAATATTAGGAGTTGCCAGCCTGGCGCTGGGGGCTTGGTATATCCACTGGCGCTGGACGCAATCACTCAACTGGGATGCCTTGTGGTTCGCCGTTCCGCTGTTGCTGGCAGAAAGCTGCGCCTATTTCGGGCTGATCCTGTTCACGCTCAATCTTTGGAAAGTGAAAGATTTCCCTATCCTGCCGCCGCCGGAAGGGATCAACCAGTGCGTGACGTATCCCGATGGACTAGATCGGCCCGTGGCCGTCGATGTCTTCATCGCGACCTATAATGAAGACGAAGAACTGGTTCGCCTCAGCATCCGCGATGCTAAGGCGATGCGTTACCCCCACCCGATCGATCTGCATATCCATGTCCTGGACGATGGACGCCGCCCGACCATGCGGGCCATCGCCGAGGAGGAGGCGGTTGGGTATATTACACGCGACAACAATGTCGGCTTCAAAGCCGGCAATCTGCGCAACGCCATGGAACATACCAGCGGTGACTTCATCCTGATCTGCGACGCGGATACCCGGCCGTTCCCCACTTTGCTGGAACGGACGCTGGGCTATTTCCGCGACCCCGACGTAGCGTTCGTACAGACGCCGCAATGGTTCTATGATCTACCCGAAGGCGAGACCCTGACCCAATGGATGACGCGACGCATGGGACGCGCGGGACGATGGCTGGGCAGCGCTACCGAATGGATCTTTGGCGAAATTCGAGTAGGCGAAGACCCCTTTGCCAACGACCCCGCGTTATTCTACGACATCATCCAGCGGCGGCGCAATGCGTTTAACGCCGCCTTCTGCTGTGGCGCGGCATCGCTGCACCGGCGCGAGGCGATCATGTTCGTGGCGCTAAAGGCCTATGGCGATGCGGTCGCCAAGACAAGCGGCGAGACCCGTTCGCGCTTGGCACGCCTGACCCGACGCAGCGACAATGCTCAAATCCAGGCGCTGGCGCGCTGGCAGGCGGCGCAAGCCGAAGAACTCACGCCATATAAATTCCATGTGTCGGAGGACATTTATACGTCCATCGTCCTGCATCAGGACCAACATCGTCGCTGGAAATCCGTGCTGCATCCGCAGGTAGAATCAAAGATGCTATCTCCGCAGGATTTGCTGACCTGGACCATCCAACGGTTCAAATATGCCGGCGGCAGCCTCGACATATTCTTCCATGACAATCCCGTCATCGCACCAGGCATGTCGCTGGGACAAAGGCTGATGTATCTGACCACTTTCTGGTCTTATCTGGGGGCGGTGTGGAACTGCATTTTCCTGCTCGCGCCGCTGGTGTATCTGTTCTTGGGTGTCGCTCCGGTCAGCGCCTATACCGGCGATTTCTTCCGCCACGCCCTGCCTTTCCTGATTGCCAATGAGCTGGCGTTTCTTGCAGGAACATGGGGCATGTCCGGCTATAAGGGGAAGGTCAGCTATCTGGCTTCATTCCCTATTTCCCTGCGTGCGTTGTGGGCGGTGCTACGCAACCAACAGATCAAATTTCCGGTAACGCCCAAGGAACGGCAGGATGGTAATTTCCTGCACCTTGTCTGGCCGCAGATCGCCATCATGGCCCTGACCGTTCTGGGCTTAGCCTGGGCAACGCTGGCTTGGCGGCTGGACATTGGCAGCTACACGCTGGGCGGCCTGATCGCCAATGGCCTATGGGGCCTGAACAATATCCTGGCGATGTCCATCATGGTCCGCGCAGCGCTGTGGCAACCGGAGCATCAAGCATGAGTTGGCGGAACGGCCTGCGCAAAGGGCGAAGTCATCTGCTTTTTGCGCTTGTACTAGCGGCCGGTGGCCTGCTGGTGGTCAACATCGAAGATGATACGCTGGAACGGGAAACAGGCGGCACGCCCCGGTCCGGTTCATCCCCTGCCATATCACCCGTTGCGCCCAGTACCCCAACATCCCCGGCTCCAATACCTCCGGTGAGCAAGCTGGCAGCCCGCCCTGCACCGCAAGTTTCCGATACAAAGCGCGCCTATGTCCAGATCGGTGCCTACCAAAGCGAGGCCCGCGCGGCGCGCGAGGGGCGGCAGGTTCTGCGCGAACTGGGTGACCCGGCCGACATTGGCGTGCGGATTGAACCGTTCCGCTCGCTCTATCGCCTGCAACTGGGACCATTGGCGGTGCCAGATGCAGCGCCGCTTTGCCAGCGACTGGTCAGCCAGGAACGGGATTGCCGGTTGGTGTGGAAGGATCAAAAAACTTCTTCAAAGACAGGCAGTTGACGCCCGCATTGCGATGATAGTCGATCACGTCGATACAGGACTGGATTATCTGGATACCGCGCCCGCTTTCTGCCTCCAGCGAAAAGGTGCGACACATCGTCATCTGCCCATCCTCCATAGGAATGCCAAGGTCGGTCAGGTCCAGTTCCACAACTCCATGCCCTTGGCGCACCGCCAGCCGGATCGTTCCGTCGCTGCGCCCGGCATAGCCGTGTAGGATGATATTATTGGCCGCTTCGACCAGCGCCAATTCCAGGTCGATCGCGGCCTGGGGCGCTACCTCGGCAGCGGCACAACTGGCTTTAAGATAGTCAGCAAGCTGCGCCACCGCGCCCAGCCGCGCCGGAATTTCGACGATATCAGGGTCAGTCACCGAGCACGGCCCTGGCAGAGTCCACGTTGTCCGTCAGGCTGAATACGGTGTCCAGCCGGGTTAGTTCGAACAGACGCCGCACCGATGGCTGAGCCCCTGCCACCGCCAGCGCTCCATCCTTTCCCAGCATCTTGAGGAGTGAGACCAGCACGCCCAGTCCTGTACTGTCCATGAAGCTGACGTCGCCCATGTCCAGTAACACCCTTTTGGCCCGTCCATTTAGCTGCGCCTGGATATCGGCCTTGAAAGCGGGGCCGGCGGCAGCGTCCAGTCGGGCGGCTGTCACTTTGATGATTGCCAGGTCGCCGTCGAGTGTGATGATGGTCATGCCGTTCCCTGCATTTGGTTCGTGGATATTTCCAGCGCGAGTAGCGAGATATCATCTTCTAAGCCCGCTGGACCGTGCCTCGTCCGCAACGCTGCATCGATCTGCTGCACCATCTGGTCGATCGGATAGGATTTGGCGGCGGCGAGCAGGACACGCAAGCCCGACTGTTCCAACATCGTGCCTTGTGCGTCACAACATTCGGTCACACCATCGGAATACAGAATGAGGCGGTCACCAGGTGGCAGTTGGAACGGCATGGGATCGAAATTGGCGTCAGGGAACCAGCCAAGCGGAAATGCCCCTTCGAGCACCATTGGCGCAACGTCGTCCAGATGCATGATGAATGGAGGGAGATGGCCTGCGCAGATGATCCAGCCCTCGCCGCTTTGCGGAAAGAGCAGACCACATATCAGCGTGGCATAGCTTTCCGATTGCTGCCCCTCAATTTCGCGATTGAGGTCACTGATCGCTTGCGACAATGCGGCTGGCGTATCGGGCGCGAGTTGCGAGAGCCGGTGATGGATATGAAAGGATGCTAGTGCAGCGGGCACGCCGTGGCCCTGGACATCGGCCAGGAAGAAAAGATGCGCGCCGTTGCGTAAAGGGATGAGGCCGATCGTATCCCCGCTGATATGCTGGGCCGGCCGATAGGTCCATGCCACCTGCAAGGGGCCATGGCTGTCTTGATCGGGCAAAAGCCGCCGGTGGAGCGCTGCTGCGGCATCGAGATCTGCCTGGACCCGTCGATAGGCTTCCCGCGTGCGGGCGTTGGCAGCGGCCAGATGGTGATTACGACGCTGCAAGCGGTAATGTATTGCAACGTTGCGCCGGGCCGATGCCATCGCCAGTTCCAGTTGGATGCGGTCGAGAGGCTTGAACAGAAAATCGTCAACGCCCGCATTCAGGGCGTGGCGGATAGTATGGCCATCACCCCTGGCGGTGGTCATGACCACGTGCAGGAAGCGATCACGGCCATGCAGCGCGCGGATGCGCTCTACCAGCGCTATGCCATCCATCCCTGGCATCTGCCAGTCGGTGACGACCATGTCGAAAACATTGTCCTGGAGTAGGGTTAGCGCCTGTTCCGCATCCATCGCGCACTGAGCGGTGCAGTTGAGCGTTTCCAATTCCCAGGTCAAATATTCCAGGAACAGGTCATCATCATCGACCAGCAGCACGTTGAGCGGTCGTTCGCTATGCCGGGATCCCGACGATATCATCCTTGTCGCCTCCCTCTCTGCCACGGCGGCCAACCTTACCTTAGCTGGCAAACCATAACAGGAAAAAAGCCTTCAATCGGTTGATCTTGTGAGAAACACGCCTAATCGATGCTTAAGCAAAAATAAGCTGTCGCGCGTTCACGCCTTGTCGTTATGATCATCGATGAAAGCCAGATGTCCTGTGCGCATTCGGAGCCTTTATTTAATGACGCGATCCTTTTTATGCGGCCTGGCACTGCTGTCGTGCATGGCCCCCGCCGACGCCCAGGATCGTGGCGTATTATATGCCGGTGGCGGGGCGGGGGATGGCGCAGGCGGCTATGTGGGTGGGCTGATAGCACTACCCGGCGACTCCTTGGGTAACGGGCTGGCGGTTCGGGCAGGCGTCAATGGTGGCACCTATCGCTATCGCACCAGCGAGCGGATCGAAGCCACCTACATCGGTGCAGAGATCGCGCTGGTCTATCAAATGTCGGGCGATTGGGGCTGGGCAAATATATCCGCCGGGCCGCGCATTACAGATACCGAGCTGGATCCGAATGATCGGGGTAACAAACTGCGCGGCACCCGGTTCGACGCAGGATTGCAGACAGACGGTGCGCTGGGCAATCAATGGCGGATGGGATGGTTCGGTTCGTGGGGCGTCCGCAACGAATCATACATCGCGCAGTTGCGACTGACCCGCCTGGTAAGCGCCAGCAGCGGAACGCGTGTCGGTGTAGAGAGCATAGTACAGGGCGATCCGACCTACACGCGCGCCAGTCTGGGTGCCCATGTCGCCACGCCGTTGGGTGGCGGATGGGAAGGGCAGGTTTCCGCAGGCGCGAGCGAACAGGCGGGGCGGAACGCGAGACCCTATGCGTCGCTAGGCGTCAGCCGCGTCTTTTAGGCTGCTGGTGGCTTGGTGCTGCACCGTCATGGGAGCGCTGCGCGCTGGGTCGGGCCATTGCTCCTGACGGGCTGCGTTCCCGCGCCTTCCGTAGCCATGCGTGACGGACCATCGCCTGCGCCATCGGCGGCTTTGACCGTGCCGCCCCACTATCAACTGACATGGGCCGACGAGTTCGATAGCGGTGTCGAACCCGATCCGCGTCGTTGGGCCTATGACACGCACCGCAATCGCAAGGGCTGGTATAATGGCGAAGCGCAATATTATGCGCGCCGTCGCCCCCGCAATGTGCGGGTAACGAAGGGTGCGCTGATCATCCAAGCCCATGCCGAGACGCTGGATCGCGCGGCCTTTTCCGAGTGGGGCGGTCAGGCCTATACTTCTGGTCGACTGATCACGCGCGGGAAGCAAAGCTGGACTTACGGCTTTTTTGAAATACGTGCGCGCATGCCGTGCGGACGCGGTACATGGCCAGCCATCTGGCTTCTGCCCGCGCAGGAAAGTGGCCGCTGGCATGGTGGCGAAATCGACATTGCCGAGCATGTCGGGATCGATGCCGGGGTAGTGCATCATTCAATCCAGACTCCGGAACGCAATTTTCGGCGCGGGGATCACCCCACAGCCACCACCGCAATCGCGGACGCCTGCACGCAATTTCACCGCTACCAATTACACTGGACCCACGATCTCATCCGGTTCGGGGTGGATGACAGGCCTACGCTTACCGTCCACCCGGCAGAACTGGGCGTGCAGTTCGATCGGCCGATGTTCCTAATCCTTAATCTGGCCATCGGCGGGCTATGGGGCGGTGCGCAGGGCATCGACGAAACAGCCCTGCCTGCTATGTTGGAAATAGACTATGTCCGGGTCTATCAAGGAATGCCAGAATGATACGTTTCCTTCAGTGGCGTCGCCTTGTCGCGATTATTGCAGCGATCAGCATTCCGATCATCATCTTTTTTGTAGCGGCCATGATGGTGGTGCAGGCAAATGATGCCAAAGAATTAAGGCGCGTTGTTGACCTATCTTATCAGCGCCGCGCCATGTTGCAGATCATTTTGTCAGAACATCAGGATATCGAAACCGGGCAGCGTGGCTATCTCCTCTCCGGCGATCCCAGCTTTCTCGATCCCTATCTGAAGGCCCGCCAACAGATGGACACAACGCTGGCGCAGGTGGAGAAGTTACAGACACCAGCGGCAGTTGGAAGCGACATGAGGCGGCTGCGTGATCTAACCCGGCAGAAACTGGCCTTTTCCGCCCGCACGATCGCCCTACGTCAAAATAATGATTTCGTCGGCGCGCAAGCAATCGTGATCGGTGGCGACGGCAAACGATTGATGGATGGCATCCGCGCTGAAATTGGACAGTTGCGACGGGCGGAGGAGGGGCGCCTGGCTATCCTCTCGAAAGAATCCGATGAAGCCCAATCCAAATTGCGCCTGCAAAGTTTCGTGCTGCTGGGCCTGCTGACCACCTTACTGTGCATCAGTGGACTGATCATTTTCCGAGCCTTTCGCGCCCGCGCTGCCGCGCTCGCGCGGCTGGACGATCTTTCGCGGCGACGCGAGGCCATTCTCGACGGTGCAATGGACGCCATTTTGATCCTTAACCCCAGCGGAAGTATAGAAGGAGTCAACAAGGCAGCGAGCCGTATATATGGCTACACGGCCGATGAATTGCTGCGGCGCGACGTCGGCATGTTGTTCGCCGATCCACCGCCGCGCGGCCAAGTCGCCACCTATCTGCGTAATATGCGGCTGGTGGAAGGCGAGCCTGGCTATCTTCAGGAAATACCGGGCCGCCGCGAAGATGGTACCGTTTTCCCGTGCGATGTTGCGGTCACAGCTGTCTTGCTGGCCGATGGTATCCATTATGTGGTGGTGGCGCGCGACATCAGCGAACGCAAGCGCGTTGAACGGCTGAAGGCGGAATTCGTCGCCAGTGTCAGCCATGAATTGCGGACGCCGTTGACGTCTATCGCGGGGTCGCTGGGACTGCTCGTCGGCGGTGCTGGCGGTGTGATGCCCGATCGCGCGCAGCGGCTGATCACAATAGCCCATGATAACGCCGAGCGGCTGGTTCGCCTGATCAACGACATTCTGGATATCGAAAAGATCGATTCAGACCAGATGACGTTCAATAACAGCTATGTTGATCTGGGTGCGATCCTGCAGCAGGCAGTCGAGCAGAATCGGGGTTATGCGGACCGGTTCAAGGTGTCGCTCAATCTTGGCCCAGTGCCGATCAATGCCTATTTGTGGGCCGACGCCGACCGGCTAATGCAGGTGTTAGCCAACCTTATTTCCAACGCCGCCAAATTTTCGCCACCGGGCGAGACGGTCGATATCATAACCCGGTCAGACAAGAACCGGCACAGGATCAGCATCTGCGACCGGGGACCAGGTATCGACGAGGCGTTTCGGTCGCGCATCTTCAATCGGTTCGCACAGGCCGATTCATCCGACACACGACAAAAAGGCGGCACTGGTCTGGGGCTTAGTATCGTCCGGGAAATCGTCACCAAACTGGGCGGCGAAATCAGTTTCGATTCCGAATTGGGGAAGGGGTCGCAGTTTCACATTGACCTACCTGCGGCGCGGCCGGAAGAAGCAGAAGGTCCGGTGGACCGGCTATTGATCTGCGAACGTGACCTTGAACTGGCTGCACAGATGGCAAAGGCGTTAGAGGCTACTGGCTTGGCTTGCGATATCGTTCATAGCACGACTGATGCGATGGATCAGGCACGGACCCGCCGCTACAGAGTAGTTCTGGTCGATTCCAACCTGCCCAGTGGGGGGGGCATCGGACTGGTTCGCAATCTGCGCAGGCAGCCGGGGATGGAGAACATACCTATACTGATGATTTCGGCTGATAGCCGTCACGGTGGGATTGAGGCGGAAGCATTACGTATCGTCGATTGGCTGCAAAAGCCCGTGCCGCTGGACCAGCTTGTTACCGCTGTCCGTCAAACGATAACCCAACGGGAACATGCAGGCCAGCCAGATGTCCTGCATGTTGACGATGATCCTGATGTGCTGCGGGTGGTTGCGACAGCTTTGGAAGGACAGGTTAACCTGACGTCTGTGACCAGCGTCCAGGCCGCGCGAGTCGCCTTGTCCGACCGTGCGTTCGATTTGGCCATATTGGACCTAGGCCTGGCCGATGGATCCGGGCTTGACCTGTTGCCTAACCTACGAGTGTCCGGCGGCATCCCAATCCCGGTCATTATCTTCTCCGCTCAAGATGCCGACCCAGATGTCGCGGCCTCGGTGGAGGCCTATCTGACTAAGTCACGGACGCCCATTGAGCGGTTGGTAGGAACGGTCCATCATCTGTGGCAGCAAACCGATGGAGAGGCCGAGCGATGATATCCATCCTCTATGTCGATGATGACGACGATATTCGTGAGATTGCCGACATCGCGCTGAGCCTGGACCCTGAAGTGGAGGTGCGGCTATGCGCGTCAGGCAAAGATGCCGTGGCGCTTGCTGCATCCTGGCAACCGGCGCTCATCCTGCTGGACTTCATGATGCCGGGCATGGATGGCCCTGCGACGCTGCACGCTTTACGGAACCAAGCCGAAACGCGCGACATTCCGATCGTCTTTATCACCGCACGCAGTTCCCAGCGTGACATTGCCACCCTGCTGGCGCTGGGTGCGGCGGGCGTACTGGCAAAGCCATTCGACCCGATGACGCTGGCAGCCGAAGCGCGGCAATTCCTGTGACTGAAATGGATGATCGCCTGGCGCATCTGCGCGCGCGCTTCATCGCGCGATGCCGCGCCGAACTGGCAATGATTGAGGCAAACGAGATCTTGGATCGGGATCTGCAGCATATGGCGCATCGCGCCGCAGGAATGGCAGGAACGGTCGGCTTGAAAGAATTGGGTATAGCCGCCGCCCATCTGGAAGACGCGCTGCTGCGCGGCGATCAGATAGCCGCCGCGCGCCTCGCCTTCCTGGGTGTGTTAAGGAAGATTACCAGCGACAATTGATGATGGCGAGGCAAAAGGCAGATGTGCCAATCGCGTCGTAGGATCGATCTCGACGGTGTGAGCTGACGTCATTCATTCCCAGTCGCTATCCATCGCTTTGCGTTCCGCATCGGCGTCCATCGGATCCCCGGCCATCATGCGTTGCGCGGCCTCCATCATGTACGCGCTGCCGGCTTGACGATAGGCTGGCGTCTCCTGCTCCTCGCGAGCGCTGGTGCGCTTGAGGTGCCATGTCCCTGCAACGTGGCATGCGATCCCGGAGAGTGCGGCCCCGTCAAACGTCCGGCAGACCTGCCCCTCCCGATCCCTAAAGGTCAGGCCGATCCGCGTCGCGGCATCGCCGGATTGCGTGGAGGCCAGTTGCGTGTCTAATGCCCTGACCAGATCACCCTGCGCCACCAGCCTGCCCTCCTGGTTCCCCACCGGTGCAGAACCGCCAAAAGGTATCGTCTGCCCAAGCAACAGCCCGATCACCAGCGCAGCCGCTAGAGCTGCGAGGCTCTTTACCTGGAAAAAGAATAGCCGTTGGGGCGCTCCCCTGAGCCGCACGACAGTTTCATCCAGCGGGGTCGTTAGCCTTTCGGGCAAGGGCGCGTCGATCACGGGGGCAAAGTGATTGGCCAGCGTCGTCCGCAAAGCGCGGTGCGCCGCGACCTGTTCGGCAAGCTCTGGCTGCGCCGCCATCGCTCTTTCCACACGCTTCGCACTCATAGAATCAAGTTCGCCATCGGCATAAGCCATCAGCATTTCGCGGTCGATCTTCACGCGGCTTCTCCCAGATGAACCATGAGGGCATCCCGTCCCCGGCACAGGCGCGATGTTAGCGTTCCGATCGGAATATCGAGGATCTCGGCAGCTTCTTTATAGGCAAAACCCTCCACCAGAACGAGCGCAATCACCTCGCGCTGCTCAGCGGGTAGCTTCTCCATAGCGCGCCCCACATTGCCGATTTCGACCGCCATCTCGGTCTGTTTGTCGCCATCATTGCCGACGGCAAGGCCCGCTTCTTCGGCAACGAAGGTCTGGCCACGACGTGTGCGGGCGCGTACTTCATCGATCCACAGGTTCCGCATGATCCGGTACATCCAGCTATCCAGTCTCGTTCCCGCCTGCCAATGATCGCGGGATTTGAGCGCGCGCTCGATCGATGCCTGACACAGATCGTCGCCGTCCGCCGGATTGCGGGACAGGCTTGCCGCAAAGCGCCGCAGCCTTGGGAGCAGTGCTAGCAAATCGCGCTCGAACGCCATCAGGCCGCTTTCCAATCGTTGATTACCGGGGATGAAACGGACCAACCCGGCCGTTTCATCCTCAAGACGTACACATGACCATAAATATTTTCCCTTGAGCAAGGCAAAGGCTATGCCGGAGACATGAAATTGCTTTTCCCCATGCTCAAATATATGTTGTTGTGCGTTGCGGGCACAGTTCCCGCGATGCTGGCGGCACAACTTGTGGTGCCAGTCGGCATTGTAGGGCGCACGCTGGACAGCATGCCCCGGACCGACCTTGAAAAGCTGCCAGTCGGTGATCTGACGCAACGCCTGACGGAAATTAGGCTGGACCGGTTGGAAGCACTCGTCCGCACCAGTCGCGGCAGCATCGCCTTCGATGAGCAGCGTAATCCGGCCGTCAGTGGCGTGCTGATCGTAATGGACGCCAGCGCGGAGGATGTGACCACAGCCGGTCAGGCAGGCTTTGCGCTGCTGGATTGCGAGACGATCGAAGGGATCGACATCGATGTCGCACGCCTCGCTGTGCCGAAAGGCCAAACACTTGGTCACGCCATAAAATCCTTGCGCAAGTTGCTGCCGACTGCGGATATCAGTGCGGACAACCTCTATGTACAAAGCGGAATGCCAGCACAGCAGATGGCAGTCGGGGCGCGGGCATCCAGCCGCACCGTCGCCAGACCGGCCATCGGCATGATCGATGGGGGTGTCGGCGCCCATCCCGCAATCACGGGCGCTATCGAGGCAAAGGGCTTTGCCAGGGGTGCGCCCTCGGCCAGCCCTCATGGAACGGCCATCGCATCGCTGCTGATAGGATCGGGTATGGTACGCGGCGCAGCGGCGGGCAAAATGCTACTCGTTGCCGACGTCTATGGTAGCGATCCGGCAGGTGGCAACGCTACCGCGATTGCGCGGGCGCTGGGCTGGTTCGTGCAGCGCGCCGTGCCCGTGGTTACGATCAGTCTGGTGGGTCCAGCCAATCCCCTGCTCGGCAAGGCGATTGCCAACGCGCAGGCCAAGGGGCTGATGATCGTCGCGGCTGTCGGCAATGATGGTCCGGCCGCGCCGCCGTCTTATCCTGCATCCTATGCGGGTGTGATTGCGGTCACCGGCGTCGACAGAAGAGGGCGCGCTTTGCCTGAGGCCAGCCGCGCCCTGCATCTCGATTATGCTGCGCCCGGAGCCGATATGCTGGCTGCCGCACCAGGCGGAAAGACTGTCCGTGTACGGGGCACTTCCTTTGCCTCGCCTCTGGTCGCGGCGCGGCTTGCACAGCATTATACGGCACCTGTCCCTGCGCGCCGCGCTGCGGCGATCAAGGCGCTCAATACGGAAGCGCGCGATCTTGGTGCCAAAGGCACGGATAACGTCTACGGTCGTGGCCTGATTTGTGGCGCATGCCGAACACCCTGAAGTTTTTCGGATTGGCCGGGATTAAATTCCGACTGGCCTGCGTTGTCCTCCCGACCGCAGTGCATTTGGGAGATTTGACATGAAGAGCTCTCTGACAACCACCAGCATCCTTGTTGCCATGTCCATAGCGGCACCCGCATCGCCGCAGCTTCTGGGAGGGAGTGGCGGCCTCGGCGGCAGTTTGGGCGGTACGATCGGCGGCGTCACCGGTTCGCTTGGCGGCATGGGAAGCGACATGGGCGAAACTCGCATCGACCCCAGCGTGGATCGCCGTACCGGATCGGCTAAGGTAGATACACGGGCCGACCGCAGCGCCAATGGTTCGGCAGCCGGAAACGCTAGCATCATCGACAAGACCGTGTCGGGCGCTGTCAGCGGCAGCGCCTCGGCGACGGCTGGCGGCAGTGCCGATGTTCAGTCCATCGGCACCAATTTTGTCCGCGATACCAAGGGGCAAGCGGTGGGCACGGTTCGCGGCACGGCGAGCCAGGCCGCAGGTGCGGCCCGCGGTGCCGCGAATGGCACAAGAAATGCCGTCTCCGAAGTTGCGGACTCGGCGGGCGCCGCCTCAGGTAGCGCGAACGGCACAGGTTCGGCGCAGGGCGGACTTGGCCAGTTGGAGCTTGCCGGATCGGGTGCCGCGAACGCCGCGAGCATGTTCGCCATCGAACCGGGCATGGGAGTGCGGGACACACGTGGCCGCGTGATCGGCACCGTTCAGGATGTCCGCGCCAGCGGCACGGGTGTCGTTCAACAGGTGTTGGTCGATGTCGGCAATCGTACCGCCACGCTTCCCGCGGCAAACTTTTCCGGGAGCGGCGATGCGCTCATCTCCGGCATGGGCAAATCCAAAGTGAAAAAGAAAGCCAAGCAGCAGGAAAAGACCGCTGCCGCTCAACCCGCCGCTGGGAGCACAGGCAGCCGCGAGGCACAGTCGAGCAAGTAAAAAACCTCCAGGATAAGACTGAGGCGCGCACCAGGCTCGGAGCGCGCCTCTATTTTTGAGAAGGACTGTCGCCTCAGCGATGCGGTGCAATCGGGAAATTGCCATACAGCCGAATCTTACGGCAAAGAAGCAGGCCGAGCGTCCGTTGTCGGGGAACGTGATTTTAAGGCTGAACGGCGCATCTATTGCGACACCGGACAAAGTCTGCGGTACTTTGTTGGCTTGTCCGTGTCGAGACTTCCGCCTATTCGAAGTCAATGGGGAGAGCATCGGGAAGCACATCGATCGTTGGAGACCGCGCGCCCTATTTCTGGGCGGGTTGTGCCGCGATCAGTATAGGTGTGCTGCTACATCTACCAATGCTGGCGATGGCGCACAGCATGGGCAACCACCTCAAAGGAATGCCGATGGACGCCAGCATGGGGCTGGGCATGGTCCTCATACTGATAGGCGTCCCGCTCGCTTGTTTTGGTGCATTACCAAAGGTGCGAGGCGGTCATGGCGATCATGTCGGGACCAATTACGAGGCTCCGGACACAACTCCGCTCGGCCGCTGGCACGCGGCAACCTTGTTGGTGCTGACGCTGGGCCTGATTATCGACGTAATGAAGCCTGCGACGCTCGGCTTCGTACTGCCCGGTATGGCTGCCGAATACGGCATTGCGCGCTCGCAGGTCGCGCTGCTGCCTCTGGTCGCGCTGACTGGTACCACCGTCGGCTCGTTCCTCTGGGGGTGGCTGGCGGACATCTATGGTCGTCGCGTTTCGATCCTGCTTTCGACCATCCTGTTCGTCTCGACTGCCATCTGCGGGGCGATGCCAGCCTTCGTTTGGAACCTGGTCATGTGCTTTCTCATGGGCATATCGGCAGGCGGGATGCTACCTGTGATCTACACGCTGCTGGCCGAAGTGATGCCGCCGCGCCATCGAAGCTGGGTGCTGGTGCTGGTCGGCGGGATGGGGTTGGTCGGAGGCTATCTCGCCGCTAGCGGGGCGGCCTATGTGCTGGAGCCGGTCTATGGGTGGCGCGCGCTTTGGCTCCAAGGTTTTCCAAGCGGATTGCTGTTGCTCGCCTTGGCCCGATTCATTCCTGAAACGCCGCGCTTCCTGGCCGAACGCGGTCGCGTGACCGAACTCGCGCAGATGCAGCAGCGCTTCGGCCTCGCGCCCAAGCTGCGGCCTCTCGAGGCTCCTGCCGATACCCCCACAAGCTCCCAACATCACCGCCTCACCGCCGCGCTAGTCATGACTGCGGTGTGCTGGAGTTTCGTCAATTTTGGGCTGCTGCTGTGGCTGCCGTCGGACTTGCAGACCCGCGGCTATAGCGCCGAAGTGGCGAGCGGAATTTTCGCAAAATCATCGCTGCTCGCGTTCCCCACCGTCTTACTGGCCGCGCTGTTTTATGCGCGCCGTAGCAGTAAGTGGACGCTGGTCGGCACAGTCGGCCTAACTTTTGCAGGTCTTATTGGCGCGATGCTGCCCCCATCGGTACTAAGTTGGGAGCCGGTGCTGATCTCAGTCATCGCGATGCTGATCGTCGGCACCAACGGGACGATCGCGGTGCTGATGCCCTACACGGCGGAAAACTATCCCCTCGGCACCCGGGGGCGAGCCACAGGGCTGGTGGCAGGGAGCAGCAAGTTCGGCGGAGTGGCGGTGCAGGTTGCGGCCCTCGCGGGCTTTGCACCGACGCTGGTGGGCGCGGCGCTGGCGTTAATGGTTCCGACGGCGGTGTCTGCCGGGATGATCGCCTGGTTCGGGCGCGAAACGCGGGGGCGCAGCCTTCGCGTGCTGGAAGCGGAGTAGCGTGACACTCGTCCGCTCCTTCCAGTTACTTCCCGCCAATTAAATTCCCACCCAACGAGGCCGATTCACCACCGCCAGAGTGACTGAGCACGTTAGCGATCGGGTTAAGGGATGGCGAACGGCGGCAACTTGTTGACTGTCCGCTGCATACACCGCAATCGCCAGCTTTCGGCTAGATCCGATGCTCAACGGTGCCGATGTGAGCGACCGGGTCTGCTCGCCTGCTGCCCGCGCTATGTAGTCAAAGGATCAGGCCTTCATCTGGGAGCGACGCTAGTCAGCCCGACCACAATGCACTGCGAACCCTCGCGCCAGTTCGCCGAGAGTGACAGCCCCCAAGCGTGCGACCAAGAGCGCTTCTGCTTCTCGGAGCGCATCTTCTACCGCAGCGTTGACGGCCTTTTCGACCGCGCAGTCCGGATTGCTATGTTCACTACCGATGGCGAATATGCGGGGGCCACCTACCGCGCGGTGGACATCGAGCAGCGAAACCGTCTCCAGATCCGCAGAGATCGCCCAGCCACCGCCATGCCCCTTTTCGGACCTGACATATCCTGCATCGCGCAGGCCCGCCATTGTGCGGCGAACGACGACGGGGTTCGTCCCGAGCATCCGCGCGATGGCCTCGGACGTCATAGGGCCATCGTGACGTGCCATGTGGAGCAGAACGTGGAGCATTCTTGAAAGGCGGCTGTCATTACGCACGGCATGATCTTTCCCGGACGCGAGGGGATTGGCAAGCACATCCCATCACGATACATATGTTGTTACATGAATCGTGGAGTGTTCGTCATGCCGGAATTCGAGAACCCCGACCATTGGGACACAGCCGCCCAGCATTATGAGAAGACGGCGCACCCTTTCACCATGCGCTATGCCGAGGCGGCGCTGGCACGCGTTCCGTTGACACCGGAGAGCCGCGTCCTTGATGTCGCTGCCGGCACTGGCGCGCTGGCGCTGACTGCCGCACGAAGCGGTGCGAAAGTGCTCGCGACGGACTTTTCGCCCGGTATGGTGGCGCGCATTGCGGCAGCGAACATGCCCAATGTCGAGACGCGGGTGATGGATGGACAGGCGCTGGCGCTGGACGATGGCAGTTTCGATGCGGTGTTCTCGATCTTCGGCGTCATCATCTTTCCCGACTGGCGTAAGGGCCTTGCCGAGATGGCAAGGGTGACACGCATCGGCGGGACGGGCGTTGTCGCAACCTGGCAGGACCGGGGCGCCGCGACCTTCCTGTTGCTCGGCCAGATCCGTCGCAAGCTGTTTCCCGATCGTGAGGGCATGACTATGCCGGACGCGGTCAAGGCGTTGAGCGATCCGGCTGATTTCGCGAACGAGCTGGCCCTTGCCGGCTATCGCGATCCACGAATCGAAGAGGTCACCTACGACTATCCGCTGGATATGACCCTACTTGTCGACCCCGATACCCTGTTCGGCATGTCGCCTGACTGGACCAGTTTGAGTGATGTGGAGAAAGTCGCGGTCATCGCCGAAGTACGGGCTATGGCGAGCGATCGCGCGATCCTTCCTATCCCTTCGACCGCGCTTATCGCGGTGGCCCGACGGTGAACCAGACCATTTGTGCTTAGTGGCCAGCGGCAATATGCTGCCCCGAAGCGGGGATGGCGAATGTCGGCAATAGCAGCCATTCTGGCGTGGGTCAGGAAACGGCTCGGGTTGTCGACAGCCGTCGGAAACCGGACCATCCGCAGTCGGGAAAAGCAAATCCGGTCCTGAATGTCGTATAAGGGTCCAGACTGTGTGAAAACGCGTCAGATGTGGTATGGTGATCCAACGTTTTGGGGGATCATATGGGTCGCTTCATTTCTGGTGCTGATCGCAAACAAACCACACTATTTCCGCCCTGCGTAGATGACTGGATCGGGGAAGATAATCCGGTCCGAGTGATTGATGCCTTTGTCGACGCGCTCGATCTGTTGGGACTGGGATTTGAGGGCGTGGAGCCTGCAGCCACGGGTCGGCCATCCTATCATCCGTCGGTTTTGCTCAAGCTCTACATCTACGGATATTTGAACCGGGTACAGTCGAGCCGCCGCCTGGAGCGCGAAGCCGATCGCAATGTCGAGCTGATGTGGCTGGTGGGACGGCTCGTGCCGGACCACAAGACGATTTCGGATTTCCGTCGCGACAATGGCAGCGCAATCCGCCAGGCCTGCAGCCGTTTCGTGTTGCTGTGCCGGGAGATGGGGCTGCTCGCGAGTGGAAGCGTCGCAATCGACGGCAGCAAGTTCAAAGCCGTCAATAATCGCGATCGCAACTTCACCAAGGCCAAGCTGGCGCGGCGCCGTGAACAGATCGAGGAGAGCGTTGCACGCTATCTTGCACAGCTCGATACAGCTGATCGACATGAACCAACAGATGTGCTGGCAGCAAAAACGACCCGCCTGAAAGAGAGGATCGCCAGGCTCGAGGAAGAGATGACTCGTCTCGACGGACTGGAGGCGCAGATGCTGGCTGAACCGGATCAGCAAGTCTCATTGACTGATCCTGACGCCCGATCAATGGCCACAAGCGGCCGCGGAACCGGGATGGTCGGCTACAATGTTCAGATAGCCGTCGATACAGAGCACCATATTATTGTCACGCATGATGTGACGAATATTGGCAACGATCGCGCCCAGCTGACCCGCATGTCGATGAAAGCGAAGGCCGTGCTCGAGGCGGACCAGCTCGATGTCGTTGTTGATCGCGGCTACTTCTCTGGCGTGGAAATACTGGCAAGTGAACAGGCCGGTGTGACCGTCACAATGCCAAGGCCGATGACCTCTGAAGCCAAGATGGCTGGGCGGTTTGGGAAACAAGACTTCATTTATCTCCCCGAACAAGATGCCTATCGCTGCCCGGCGGGCGAAACTCTCAGCTATCGGTTCACTCGCGAAGAAGGAGGACTGACACTAAAGCGTTATTGGGCAAGTGTCTGTGCGAACTGCTCGATGAAGGCGCAATGCACGCCGAGCAAACAGCGTCGTGTCTCCCGATGGGAGCATGAAGAGGTTATCGAAGCGATGCAGCACCGACTGGATGCAAATCCTGACGCTATGCGCATACGACGCCAGACGGTCGAACATCCCTTTGCCACCCTGAAGGCCCGAATGGGCTACACGCACTTCCTCACAAGGACAAAACCGCGCGTCTCAACCGAGATGGCGCTCCATGTTCTCGCTTACAACTTGACCAGGGTGCTCAACATCATGGGGAGTAAGGCAATCCTCAAAGCCATCGCGACCTAAAGGAAAGGCTGCGCTCAACTCGCGGCAATGCGGTTTTGTGAAATGAACTCCCTTCTCAAAACCACCGCTCCAGCGTTTTCACACGGCCTGGGTCGTTCTTTCCTGCCCCCATTTTGTCAATCGTTTAAGGCCTTTGGCTGCCGAGGCCGCCCGCAAGCCCAAGATGGAGCGGGTATGAAATCTACGCCGATCGCGCAGCGCAAGATCAAAGTCGTCGCTATGCTGGCAGGGTGAATATGATTGGCGCAGTGAACTCGATGCGCTCGCCCGGTAGTTCGGCCGGTGCGCCAGGATAGGGGGAGGCGCGACGCAGCATCGCTTCGGCCTCATCGTCCAGCACGGTATTGCCCGATCCCTGGACGATCGCACCCTCCAGCAACATGCCGGTGCGGTCGATGACGAAGCGAACCTGCACCCGCCCCTCCTCCCGTCGCATCCGGGCCCGGCGGGGATAGATTTTATGGGCGTATAGCCAGGATCGGACCTTGGCGGCATAGCTGCGGCTGGTGCCGGGCGGCGCTTTTACGTCCAGGCCATCCGCGGCGCCGCGGCGGGTCAGGGCCGCAGCCGAGGCGGCGGCAGTCGTGGTTTGCAAAGCGGGCGGCGATGGCGCTGTGGAGGGATTAGCTGCCGGTGCGGCTACCGACATAGGCATGGAAAGGGAAAGACGCGATGGCACCGCCATGACCGGGGGCGTGACAGCGGTCACCGCGGGCAGTTGCAGTGCGGGCGGTTGTTTGGTCGTGGGGGGCTGAACGGCGGCAGGCGTGCTGCGCGTCGCTGTTTCCGCGTCTTCCTCGCCCTGCTCCACGCCCTTGAGTTGGGCGAGCGACAGGACTGTCAGCGCCGGCGATTCGCTCCGGCGGCTGACAGGCCCCATGCCAAGGTTAAGCAGCGCTGCGATCAACAGCCCGTTGACCAGCAACGATGCCGCCGTCGGCCCGCCGATGCGGAAAGGATGCGCTGCCTGTGCCATGGCGTCAGAATGTGTTCGCCACGGTGAACTTGAAGCTCTGTCCTTCCGCGGCGAGCGAGGAAAGATGGCGGCGATATTGTTTGTCGAAGACGTTATCCATGGCGATGCGGAATTCGAATCCCCTGGCCGCGCCGTTCTGGGGCTTGAAGGCGAAGAACAAATTATGGACGGTGTAGCCCGGTGTCGGCAGGCCCGATCCGGCCGAAGCGAAGGCGCCGGTCGTCACCTTGTCCTGCCGCTCCGCAAACTCGCCAGTCCAGCCGCCCGACAGGCCGCTCGCCGCATCGGCATAGCCCAATGTCAGGCGATAGTCGTTGGCCGGAATGGTATTGAGATAATCCCCCGTCAGCCGGTTCTTGCCATCGATGAAGGAAGCATTGCCGCGTGCGAAGAAGCCGCCCATGCCATATTCGGCCTCGACCTCCAGCCCCTTGAAGCGCGATCGGTTGATATTCTGGAAATAGGGCGTGCCCGCCGCGGCGGTGACATTGACGATCAGATCCTTGACATCATTCTGGAACAGGGTGGTCTTGGCGCGGAAGCGATCGCCCTTGCCCAGCATGTCATCGAAGGAGAAAGTGAAGCCGACTTCGACATTGTCTGACTTTTCGGGTTTCAGATCGGGATTGTTGGGACGAGTGGCCGAACGGGTGAAGATTTCATCGATATTGGGCATCCGCACGGTGCGCGCGACCGAACCGAACAGGCCGAACCAGGGCGTAAAATTATACAGCGCGGCCAGCTTGGGCGATACGCCGCTATCCTTGACCTTGTCGGTCAGCGTCGTGCCGCCGACCACCGTGTCGCCGGGCGTCAGGTCGGTCCAGTCGATGCGGACGCCGGGCATGATCGTCAGCTTGTCGGACCAGACGATCTCCAACTGGCCGAACAGGCCATAGCGGCTCATATCGCCTTCGGGATGGGTGCCCGCGCCCGGCGTTACCGTGCCGTTCAGCGCCACGCGCGGGTTGCGCCGCTTCTGCTCGCTCCACTGGCCGCCCAGGATCAGGAAGGTCGTCCAGTCGCCGCCCATGGCGAACTCGCTGGTGTTCTGGACCTTGGCCTGCCAGCTTTCATAGGAGAAGTCGGAATAGGCGAGCGGGCCGAGGAAGGTCGTCTCGGTTTGATGCACCTTCGACAGCGAATAGGCGACCTGCGCCTCGACATTGAAGATCTTGCTGCCGTCGAAATCGTTCACATAGCCCAGCACGGCGGTCTTGTCGTGAACGCGGCGGCGCATCAGCGCGGCGCCGGTGGCGGCGGAAATCTGGTCATAAACCTGCGGCGCGTCGCTGATCCAGTCCTGATAGCTGGCCCAGATCGCGTGCTTCTTATTGCCACCGATCGCGACCCGGCCCTTGACCAGCCAGCTGTCGGACAAGGTGGCGGAGGCCGCGACGGTATCGCCATTGCCGCTCTTATAATCGTCGGTGCGCCGGTAGTTGTAGCTGCCCAGCAGCTCGACACCCTCGGTCGGCTGCACCGCGACGATACCCGACAGGGTGTGCGCCTGCGCATTGGTCTCAGTCGCCGCTTTAAACCGCACCGCCAGTGGATCGCCATCGTCCAGAAAATCGGATGCATCCTTGGTCGTGAAATTGACCACGCCCGCCAGCGCGCCGGCGCCATAGAGCGTCGAGGAGGCCGGGCCGCGCAGCACTTCGATCCGCTTGTAGAGTTCAGGCTCGGTGAACAGCGCGCCCATGCGATATTGTTCGTAGAATTTGGTGACGCCATCGACCGTCAGCAGGATGCGATTGTCGCTGTCGCCGATCGCCGTGCCCATGCCACGAATGTTAAAGCCCTGGCCAAGCTGGCCCACGCCGCCCTGGACGTTGACGCCCGGCATCCCCTCCAGTAGGTCGCCGACGGTGGTTGCCTGGACCTGGTCGATATCGTCCTGTTCCAGCGTGCTGACCGCCTGCGGCGTGTCGATCGCGACCTTTTCGGTGCCGGCGGAGATGACTATGCGGTCGAGCGCCAATCGCGTGGTTTCCTGGGCGTCGGCATCATCCTGCGCCCATGCCTGCGTCGGTGTAACGATCAGCGCGGTTCCCAACAGCATCGTCAGTTTGGTCTTCATCATATGTGCGGCCCCCATTGTCGGTAAATTGGATCGGGCGTGGATTGCCCCGAACGACGACGCACCTATCAGCTTAATATGATATTGCAAGTGAGTCGCATTAGGATTAACGGCTGATACAGAAAGGGGACATCATGAAGACATCACCCACCCGTTCCATCGCCCTGCTGCTAACCCTCTTGGGCGCTTCCACCACGCAGGCGCATATGCCCTATGTGCTGCCGACCCTGTTCGATGTGGGCAAAGGTGACCATATCACCGTCCAGTCGGCCTTTGCCGAAGACGCCTTCCTGCCCGAAGTCGCGATGCGCGACGCGCCTTTCCATCTGGTCGGCCCGGACGGCAAAGACCTGCCGACCGGGCCGGTCACCCATTTGCGCGACCTCAGCGTCTTCGAAGCAGCGATTCCCGCCGACGGCACCTATCGCGTGACAAGCGGCCAGCGTGCCGGGCGGAAGGGTAAGATGTTCAGGCAAGGCGACATATGGGCCATGCGCGGCGAAGGCGCCGAACCGCCTGCCAATGCCGAGCAGGTCGAGGTGCAGAGCATGACCCTGGCCGACGCTTATGTGACGCGCGGCCAGCCGACCGAAACGGCGCTCAAGCCCCTGGGCAAGGCATTGGAAATCCAGGCGATCACTCATCCCAACGGCATCGTCGCGGGATCGGACGTTCGCTTCGCGCTGCTGTTCGACGGCCAGCCGCTCGCCATGCCGACATTACGATGTTTCGCAGCGCCGGCCTCTATGACGGGCGCAAGGTGGCGGCGCAGGTAAAGAGCGGCACCGATGGTCGCTTCACCCTGAAGCCCGACGATGCGGGCACCTATCTGATCCTGGTGCGCCATCGCGGCGTCGCGCCAGCCGGGTCGGAAACCCCCTATCGCAGCTACACCTACACCCTGACCTTCGACGCGGCCTGAACGCTGCGTTCCTATATCCGATGGAGATTATATGAAATTCCAGCTTACCCTGACCGCAGCCCTATTGACGCTCGCCGGCACCGCTATGGCCGCGCCGCATGAGGGATCGGCTTTCATCCACGACTATGACGCCGATCATGACGGCCAGGTCAGCCGCGCCGAATTCGACATCGGCCGCATCGCCCGTTTCAAGGCGACCGACACCAATGGTGACGGTTGGGTGTCGGAAAACGAATATGTGCAGGAATATAGCGCGCGGTTGGAACAGCAACTTGCCGCGTCCGACCGCAACGAAGAGAAGAAGACGGAAGAGCGGCAGCGCCAGATCCGGCAGACTCACGTCCGCTTTGGCGTCCTGGACAAGGACAAGGACGGCAAGATGGCCCAGGCCGAATATGACCTGTCGGGCGCGCGCGCCTTTGCCGAGCAGGATAATGACAAGGACGGCATCGTGACCGCCACCGACGCCGCAGCGACTGCCGCGCGCCAGCTTGTCGCTAGGGAGAAGGCCGCCCAATAATCGCTGCTGGTAGCCGTGCCCGGCAAAGGGGTGCTCTCAACTCCGGTCGGCACCCCATCCCCTTAAGCTCGACTTTGTACGTTTTTGGTCAGGTCCAGGTCCAGAAGATGCTGTTTTCAGCGATGTGGTCGAGGGCTTGATCGAGGGGCAAGACGCATCCGCCCATATCGTCGATATCTTCCCATTTTCGTC
>NZ_NMUA01000037.1 GCF_002312805.1 Sphingobium sp. D43FB
AACTTGCGACCAGTCGAGCTTTTCGTAAATCCGATCTTATCCGGATCCGCGCGCTTGAAATTGAATTCGGTGGTGTCCTGCAAGATGAGGATCGGACCTTCGGTTGCCTGAATGCGCAAGGCGGATGCTGCAAAATGCCCTTCCAGGATCTTGTCTTCGCTCACGTTCTCGTTCGAGAGGAACCGGTAGGCGGCCTTAGTATTCGACCAGTCCTGAAAAGCCGTCGGCAGAGATTGCCCAGGGCGCTGTTCAAGTGCTTCAAGCATCGCTCCAAGTCGTCGGTTCAGCCGCGCGTCACCCAAATTGGTCTCGGCCGTTTCCTTGTCCACCCAGCTATGTTCCATCCCGGCACCTCACTATCTAAAGGTGCCGGAGAATGAATCATGGGTGATTCCAGCCAGGCAATGGGCGCGCGGCAGGCCGAATCACGCACGCGACCACTTGTGGGTAAGAGCAAGCCTCACCGGAGGCGTACCGCCTTCCTTGCTCAACGCTTCAAGATGGTCGCTCAAACTGAACAGGGACTTCGGATCCACCACGGCTCTCCATAATCGCTCCCGATCAGTGAATCACCATGACCGCGTAAACGCTACAGGTTTTTGCGGGTCTCCAGCTCAAGGAACGCGGCTATCTCGCCGTGGGTGGGCAGATCGTCGATGCCACACTGGTGGCTGCGCCCAAGCAGCGCAACACGGCGCCTGAAAAGGATGCGATCAAGGCGGGCAAGAAGGCCTGCGAGATCTGGCCCGATGAGCCAGTCAGGGCGGCGCAGAAGGACACCGACGCACGCTGGACGCTCAAGTTCGCAAAGGCCAAACCCTTGGCGAACGGCAAGCCGGGCATCGACATCGCCATCCCGAGCTTCGGCTACAAGAGCAGCGTGTCGATCTGCCGGACCTTCGGCTTCATCCGCAAGGGCAAGGTCACCGACGCAGCGCGCTTCGACGGACAAATGCTGCGTGATGTAGTCACCAGCGACAACACCGCCTCCGATGTCTGGGCCGACACGGCCTATCGGAGCCAAGCCAACGAGGCATGGCTCAAGCGGCAGAGCCGGGTCAGCCGAATCCATCGCAAGAAGCCACGCGGCAAGCCGATGCCCGAACGCACCACCAGAGCCAACGCCGCCAAATCGAAAATCCGCGCCCGCGTCGAACATGTGTTCGCCCGGCAGAAAGACCAGATGGGGCTGTTCATCCGCACCATCGGCATCTAGCGCGCCGAAGCCAAGATCACCCACGCCCCCCTCGTCTACAACATGCACCGACTCATCTTCCATGAACGACGGGTAGCGACGGGATAGCTGCGCCTGAAAGACGGCAATGCCAACAAAAGCCATCAGAATGGAGACCCAAGCGGCCCCAATCATGCCAAATCCTGCGCTGAACGCTCAAGTCCGCTCAGATCAACGGGTTGATGGAGGTGCCCAGGTCTTCTAATTGAATACGCCAGTCGTCGAGGCTCCGTCTACCGTGATGATGCTGCCAGAAATATATGAGGCCCGGGGCGACGCCACGAAGCAAATGACATCGCCGACTTCCTCAGGATCAGCCATTCGCCCGAGCGGGAAGGTTGCGTCCATTTCCGCCTGTAGCGCTTTGGGCGTCTTGCCTTCGCCTTCGGCGCGCTTTTCGATCAGGCGTCGCCAGCGATCCGTCATAACCCCCGAAGGCGCTACCCCGGCAACAAGAATGCCATGCGGCGCGCCATGATCCGCCAGCGACTTCGTAAAGTTGATCAATCCGGCGTTTGTGACGCCGACCGCCATGTAAGACGCTTTCGGGTTTCGCGCAGCAGCACCAACGACGTTGACGATGCGACCGCCGCCCTGATCGCGCATGAGCGGGAACACCGCCTGGGCGGTGCGGATGTAGCATTGCAGTTTCTCATTCCAACCATCCAGCCATTCCTGGCTGGAGATCGCCATAAAGTCGCCAGCGGGTAGTTTACCAGCGGCATTATTGACTAACACGTCAATGCGCCCCGCATAACGCTGCGCGGTCTCGATCAGATTTTGCACATCGTCATCGCGTGTAATATCGCAGGGGCATGCAATTACGTCATGCCCTGCCTTGCGCAACGCGGCGACCTCCACCTCCAAAGCCGGGCTTGCACGCGCAGCGGCAATCACCCGGGCACCTTCCATGGCAAAAGTCCGGAGCGCCGCTAGCCCGATGCCCTTGCTAGCACCCGTCAGCACCACAGTTTTGCCGCTTAGCTTCAAATCCATCGACAGGATCCCTTCTTGGTTTCGACCGGCATTGACGGCCACATCAGAAAATGGCCGAAACAATGTCAGCAGGGTAAACTCACCAGTGACTGTATCTCCTTCTTGGGCGGCGTGGGCGCGTGAGAGCCCGACCGTCATTATGATGCTCATGGCGGGAATACATTCGCCGCGCTGCCCCAGGAAATTGGCGAGCCAGGCGAGCGCCGCGCGCGGATCCCCGAGCGCGTTCGCGCCGATCCCATGAGCGATCGTCGCGCCTTTCGACGACATTAGCACGGCGCACAGGCGCAGG
Source organism: Sphingobium sp. D43FB (assembly GCF_002312805.1). GTDB lineage: Bacteria > Pseudomonadota > Alphaproteobacteria > Sphingomonadales > Sphingomonadaceae > Sphingobium. Next base: position 2,523 of record NZ_NMUA01000037.1, read on the forward strand.
TCATCGAGCGACCGGAATGATCGAGGCGGCCGAGCACCACCCGCGCGCTCGAGCTGTTATCCGCGATATTGTCGACCGCGGAAAAGCAATAGCTCTGATAGCGGGTATGCACGATTTCGAGGCTCGCAATTGCGGAAACCACCGCATAGCTGATGCTAACGCGCGTCTGATCGGGGCCATGGACGTCGCGCCCCACACGCAGTGTGATTTCAGGCTCGATCAGGGGATGGAACAGGTTTTCGCTATCTACCCGACCCGTTCTTTCGGACACGAGCAGATCCTTTGTCAGCACGCCGAAATTGGGGTCGTTAATGCCCATCTGCGCGCGCATCTCGGCGCTAGTGTAGCCCAGCTTGAAACCGATCTTCTGTCGGTCGCGCCTCTGGAAGGTGCGCGCGGCAATTGCATAGATGTCGTCCTCCGACAGCCTGGGGTGAGCGGAGCTAAGCGGCGCAATGCGGCGGCGCTCCCATTCCGCCCGCCACAGTTGTGCCGAGCAAGCATCTGTCAGACCAGCAGGCGACTGGTCGCCACGATTCTCGCCGGCGTCCGCTTTCCACAGACCCTCTGAATTGTTCATGATGCTTCTTCCTGAATAGCCGTGCCCGCACGATTGGCGCGCCGCAGGATTTGGCGGGCGCGGACCCTGACCGGGGCATCGACCATGGTTCCATCCACGGAAGTCGCGCCATCCTCACCTGTAGCCAATATCCTTTGCGCCCAAGCCAGCTCCTCCCGTGTGGGGGCGAAGCCGTTTCGCACCGGCGCAATCTGACTGGGATGGATGCAGAGCTTGCCGCCGAACCCAAGATCCAAGGCATAACGCGCGTGATCTTCCAGCAGCGCTTCTTCGCCCAGCGACGTGCACACGCCGTCGATTGGCGAAAGCAAGGATGACAGACGCGAGGCGAGTACAATCTCGCTGCGCGCCGCCAGCAGCGGCTCGCGCCGATGCGCGGCGCCGATATCCGCGCAATAATCGATGCTGCCGAACGCCAGGCGCCGCACGCAGGCGGAGGCGGATATCTCTCGCGCCCTCGACAAGCCAAGCACCGTTTCGAGCAAGGCGATGACCGGCTGGCCCGCGACCACTTCGGAAGCCTGCTCGACGTCATGCGCGGACTCGGTCTTGGCGAGCATCAACCCGGACAGGGGAAGCGATGCGATCGCCGCCAGATCCTCTTCGTGCCATGGGGTATTGACTGCGTTTACACGCACAAAAATATCCATGTCAGCGGGCAAGGCGACGACGTGGCAAAGTGCTGTACGGGCTTGCACCTTATTGGCGGGAGCAACCGCATCCTCAAGGTCGATGATAATAGCATCCGCGCCCGAGGTGGCCGCCTTCGCATAACGCTCGGGCCGGTCGCCAGGCACGAAAAGCAGTGTGATGCTGCTCCGCATGGTCAAGATACCTTCGTGTCCACGGTCCATATGCCCCAAGTAGGCCCTCGACTGCACCACATACGCCGCACCCTTCTCTGCCTGGTCCTGTTCAAGACAGGGCAAGACCAGCTCAACCGCCGCGCTTCAGGGTCTCGCGCGCGATCACCAATTGCTGAATCTGAGAAGTGCCCTCGTATATACGAAAGATGCGCACGTCGCGATAGAAGCGCTCGATACCGTGACCGGCGACATATCCGGCGCCGCCGAAGATCTGCACCGCGCGATCGGCAACCCTGCCGACCATTTCAGACGCAAACAATTTTGAAGCGGCCGCCTCCAGTGTGATACTCTCGCCGGCGTCGAGCTTGCGCGCGGTCTCAAGCATTAGCGCTCGCGCGGCCAGCGCCTCGGTTTTGGAATCTGCGATCATCGCCTGGACGAGCTGGAACTCGGCGATAGGCTTGCCGAACTGGCGCCGTTCGGAGGCAAAGGCGACGCAATCGGAGATCAGCCGCTCGGCCACGCCGACGCACAAAGCCGAGAGGTGCAGCCGGCCGCGGTCGAGCACCTGCATCGCCACACGGAACCCGCTTCCCTCCTCGCCGAGGCGGTTCGCCGCGGGGACACGCACGCCGTCGAAGTTGACCGTGCAGATATGCGCGCCCTGCTGGCCCATCTTGCGCTCGGGCGGCCCGACGCCCAACCCCGGCAATTCACTGGGTACAAGGAAAGCGGTGACGCCTGCCCCGCGCTTTTCATCCGGGTTGGTCCGCGCCATCACCGTGAACAGACCGGCCTTGTCGGCATTGGTGATATAGATCTTGGATCCGTCGAGAACATATTCGTTACCCTCGCGCCGCGCGCGTGTCCTGACCGAGCCAGAATCGCTGCCGGCCTCAGGCTCGGTCAGCGCGAAGCTGGTGATGATCTCTCCGCTCGCGATTCCCGGAAGCCAGCGGTGCTTCTGCTCATCATTGCCGAACATCACGAGGCCCTGGCTGCCGATGCCAACATTGGTGCCGAAGGCCGAGCGGAATGCCGGGCTGGTACGACCGATCTCAAGCGCGACGAGACTTTCATCTTCCATGGACAGCCCCAGCCCGCCGAATTCCTCCGGGATCGACAGGCCGAACAAGCCGAGCTGGCGCATTTCATCAATCACCTCGTTCGGGATCTCATCCGCCTCGGCGACCTTTGCCTCGATCGGCCGCAGCCGTTCGCTAACAAAACGGCGAATGGTGCCGATCAACTGATCTCGTGTCTCCAGATCGAGTGCCATGGCGGCATTTCCTTTCATCTTTTGATATTCACGACCGTATCGTTGCAGAGGCAGAAATAATGGTACGGCCGTCGTGTCCGATTGCGGCAAGACTGATTTCACCGCCGTCCCGCCGCCCCACAAGATGCATTTCAGGCCCCGCGAAAGCGGGCGTGCGGGCACGAAAGGCGAAGCTGGTGAGTACGTCCGAGCCGAGTTCACGCACGCACAAATCGAGCAGCAGGCTTGCCGTCAGCGGCCCTTGTACCACTAGGCCGGGATAGCCCTCAACCGCCGTCGCATAGGGAAGGTCATAGTGGATGCGGTGGCTATTAAAGGTTAACGCCGAATAGCGGAACAACAGCACCTCGTTCGGGACCATGTGCCGGTGCCAGGTCCAGTTTGATAGATCGGGCCGTGCTCCCCCCGTATTGGCCGTCGCCTGGACGGATCCCACCGCTTCACGATAGACGATCGTCTGTCGCTCGCGGATCGCGACGGTTCCACCCGCGCTGGTGACGTGATCGACCTCAACGAACGCAAGGCTGCCCGCGCTCCCGTCCTTTTCAGCGACCGACATTACCGTCGAAACACGTTCGATCTGCGCGCCGATCTGAAGCGGGGTATGGAAACTGACATCACTCGCCACCCACATCCGTCGCGGGAGCGCGATCGGCGGGAGGAACGCGCCCCGCACGGGATGCCCGTCACTGTCGATATCGGCCATGTTCGCATCCGGCAAGCACAGGCACCAATGGAAGCCGTGGGGCGCATCCGCGCCAATGGGTTGCGGCACGTCGAGCAGCGCGGCGAAGCGGTTCACCGCCGGTTGCGAAACCATGTCGTGCGTACGCAAAGGCTTCCCGAGCCAATCGTTCCAGCGTTGGCTCATCGTGCGACCCTCGCCATCAATAGGCCCTTGGCAGGCCAAGGACATGCTCGGCGAGATAGGATAGGATGAGATTCGTCGAGATCGGCGCGACCTGATAAAGGCGGTTCTCGCGGAACTTGCGCTCGATATCATATTCGGCGGCGAAGCCGAAGCCACCATGCGTTTGGACACAGGCCTCGGCCGCGGCCCAGCTTGCCTCGGCCGCGAGCATTTTCGCCATATTGGCTTCAGCTGCGGGGTTCTCGCCCGCCTCGTAGCGGCGCAGCGCGTCGTGAACCATCAACTCCGCGGCGCGCATCTGCGCATAGGCGCGGGCGATCGGGAACTGAATGCCTTGATTCTGTCCGATCGGCCGCCCGAAAACGCACCTTTCCCTGGCATAGGCGGCGGACTTGTCTATGAACCATTTGGCATCGCCAACGCATTCGGCAGCGATCAGTATCCGCTCGGCATTCATCCCGGACAAGATGTATCGGAAGCCCTTGCCCTCCTCGCCGATCAGATTGGCGCCAGGGATGGCCACATCGTCGAAGAAGATTTCGGTCGTCGAATGGTTCATCATGGTGTCGATAGGACGAATCGACATGCCCTTCCCGTGTGCTTCACGCATATCGACGAGGAAGGCCGAAAGGCCATCGGTGCGTTTTTCGACCTGGTCGCGGGGGGTCGTACGAGCGAGCAGCAGCATCAAGTCCGAATGCTCGGCGCGGGACGTCCATATTTTCTGCCCGTTCACAATGTAGCGATTGCCGTCGCGCTGCGCGAAAGTCGTGATAGACAAGGTGTCGGTGCCGCTTGACGGTTCGGTCACGGCGAATGCCTGGAGCCGCAGCGCGCCGCTGGCAATTCCGGGCAGATACTCGGCCTTCTGCGCCTGCGATCCATGGCGGAGCACCGTGCCCATGATGTACATTTGCGCATGGCAGGCGCCCCCATTACTACCCGAGCGGTGGATTTCCTCCAAGATCGCTGCGGCCGCCGAAAGCGGCAGCCCGGCACCGCCATATTCCTCCGGGATCAGCGCGGCGAGATAACCCGCGCTGTTCAACGCCTCGACAAACTCGCCCGGATAAGCGCGGTCCTTGTCCTTCGCGCGCCAATATTCGCCCGGGAAGTCGGCGCACAACTTGGCAACCTCTTCCCGGATCGCCTCATACGCCTCGGTCATCGTTCTGCGGTCCCGCGCTCGAGGAGACCACGTGCGATAATGTGCGCCTGTATCTCGGCCGCGCCTTCGAACACAGAGAGGATGCGCGCGTCGCACAGGATGCGGCTGATCTCGGTTTCCAGCGCATATCCGTTGCCCCCGTGGATCTGCAGGCTCGCGTCGGCGTTGGTCCAGGCAACCCGCGCGGCAAGCAGCTTCGCCATCCCTGCCTCTACGTCGCTGCGTCCGCCGGCGTCTTTGGTGCGCGCCGCAGCATAGGCCAGTTCGCGGGCAGCCACCGTCTCGAAAAGCATCGCAACGAGCTTGTCGGCAACCCGCGGGAAGTCGACCAGCGGGCGTCCGAACTGGTTGCGCGCAAGGGCGTAATCGATCCCGAGCTCGTACGCACGCCAGGCAACGCCGACCGCGCGCGCAGCAGTTTGGATGCGTGCGCCTTCAAAGGTGCGCATGAGTTGGCGAAAGCCTTCGCCCTCAACGTTCCCGAGCAGGCTCTCAGCGGATGCCTCGAAGCCATCGAAACTCAGCTCATATTCGCGCATACCACGATAGCCCAGGACCGCGATCTCGCTTCCGGCGAGACCAGGACCAGGGAACGGGTCGGTCTCGCTACCGCGCGGCTTGGCGAGCAGGAACATGCTGAGCCCACGATGGCCCTCGCCGCCGGTGCGTGCGAGCATGGTCATCAGATCGGTACGTGCGGCATGGGTGATCCAGGTCTTGGCGCCTGAGATGCGCCAGCTCCCGTCGGGCGCCGCCACCGCGCGCGTGGTCAGGCTGGCAAGGTCGGACCCGGCACCGGGCTCTGTGAACACCGCGGTTGGCAGAATCTCGCCGCTTGCCAGGCCCGACATCCAGCGGGCCTTCTGAGCCTTGCTGCCGCCGAGCCCGATCAACTCGGCGGCGATTTCGCTACGCGTGCCAAGCGAACCAGCCCCGATCCAGCCGCGGCTCAGTTCCTCAGTCACGACGCACATTTCCAGCTTGCCAAGCCCAAGCCCGCCATATTCGGGATCGACGCATATGCCGAACGTCCCGAGTGCGCCGAGCTCTGCGATCAGCGCGTCCGGTATCAGCGCGTTGTCGAGATGCCAGCGATGTGCAAACGGCGTGATCCGCTCGGCGGTGAACCGTCGAAACTGAGCGCGGATTTCGTCGAGCGCTGCGTCGCCGGACGCCTCGTTCACGCTGGCCCCGGCACGCACCAGCGCGATCAGGCTGGCGCGGCTTCGCGCGTCCGCGCACGCGATCAGCGCGCAGACTGCAGGATCATCCACCATCCGGCGTGCCGACGCCTCGAGCCCCATTCGCCCGGGCCGAAAATATTCGTTGGGGCCGATGGCGAGTCCCCCTGCAAGCTGGCTGAGATAGTCGGCGAAGGCGAGGCGCAGGATCAGCGCATCGATTTCGCCGAAATCGCCACGCTCCTGCGCCGCCACCGCCCAGCCCATCAGCGCTTTGAGCGCGGCGATCGTCGTTTCAATCCAGGCATAGCCATGGGCATCATGCTGATGGTGATCGAGCAGCGCGGGATTGACTGCGGCGCCCTCACCGACATTGCCCAGGAGCCGGCTACGAACGTCGGCGGCGAAGCTGCGCGCTGCGTCAAGCGCCGCTGCCGTCTGGTCGACCAGAGCCTCGAGCGACGGATAAGCCGAACAGCCCATCTCAACCCGCGGCCACGATGCCGCTGTCGTGCAGCTTGCCGACCTCGCCGGAGCTTAGGCCAAGCACGTTGGCGAGAATCTCATCGGTATGCTCGCCGAGCCGCGGCGCCCGGGCCGGTGGCAGCCGTTCGGCTTTTGGGATTGTGGCCGGCGCGCCGGGTATCGGGTAACGTGCACCGCTTGGCTGCTCGACCTCGGTAAAGATCGGATTGGCACGGACCAGATCGGGATCATCGGCAGCTTCCCGCATACTCTGGTAGGGACTCCAGCAAACCCCGAGCGGTTCGAACGCGCAGGCAAGATCGGCGAGTGTGCGCTTGGCGACCGCCTCCTCGACCAACGGCACCAGCTTATCGCGATGCTCGAAGCGGATACCTTCATCGCGTGCGAACGAAACGCCCTGCCCGGCCTCGATCTGTGCAACCCCTTGGGCAATGCCGAGCGCCTCAACGAGACCTTGCCACTGGCGCACAGTAAGCGCCATCAGCATCAGCCGGTGGCCGTCGGTGGTTGTAAAATCGCGCCCGAACGCACCAAATATCTGGTTGCCGAGCCGTGGCCGGTTCGCATCGCTGTCGAGCACTTCGGCAAGCATACCAAGGTTGGCGACACTGGCGATCGCCATATCCGCCAAGGGGACGCGCACTTCCTGGCCAGCGCCGGTATCGCGTCGATGGCGTTCGGCAGCAAGGAAAGCAAAAGCGGAATAGGCACCGGTCAGCAAATCCCAGGCGGGCAGCACATGATTGACCACCGCATCGCCAAGGCCGGACGGTCCGGTGATCTGGGGAAAGCCAACCGCGCAATTGACGGTGTGGTCTAGCGCGGGACCGCCATCGGCGCGGCCCATGATCCGCAGCGTGACGAGGTCCGGCCGCAATGCAGAAAGGCGTTCATGCGACAGGAACCCTTCGACAGGATAGTTCGTGACGAACAGTCCGCCCGTTGGCCCTGGCGCGGTAATCAAGGTGGTCGCAAGTGCGCGGCCTTCAGCACTTGCGAGATTGATCGCAATCGACTTCTTGCCCTTGTTGAGCGATTCCCAATAGAGACTGGCTCCGTTCTTCGCGCGCGGCCAGCGCCTGAAATCGGGCCCACCGCCAATCTGATCAAAGCGGATCACCTCGGCCCCCATTTGCGCCAGATACATGCCGCAAGTGGGAGAGGCGACGAACGATGACGCCTCGACCACGCGCATCCTGTCAAGCAGCCGGTACATCGCCGATCAGCCCGGCGTAGCGCGCGGGCGTGCCGCAGTTCCGGCCTGGTAACTACGCATCCGGAAGGCCCACGATGGCGACCGCACTGACATTCTGGTTGGGCATACCGCCAAGGTTGTGCGACAGGGCGAGCCTTGGCGGTGTGCTGCGCTGGCGTTCGCCCGCGCGCCCGAGCAATTGCAGATAATTCTCGTAGATCATGCGCAGTCCCGACGCGCCGATCGGATGGCCAAAGCATTTGAGCCCGCCGTCAATTTGGCAAGGCACCTTGCCGTCGGCATCGAAGAAGCCGTTGAGCACGTCCTTCCAACCCTCGCCTTCGGGACTAATGTAAAGGTCTTCCATCGTTACTAATTCGGTGATCGAGAAGCAGTCGTGAACCTCGATTAGGCTGATTTCGTCTCTTGGGTTGGTGACACCGGCCTCGGCATAAGCCTTGACGGCGGCGGTACGCGTGGTGTGGAAATAGCTTCCGTTCCAGCCCGTGCCCTGGCTCTCCCACCCGTTGGAGGTGACGATTTGTAGCGCCTTGACTGTTACCAGGTCCCGCTTGCCCAGCGTATGGGCGATCTCGGGTGTCGTGACGATCGCGCAGGCCGCGCCGTCGGAAACACCGCAACAATCGAAAAGCCCCAGCGGATCGGCAATCATCGGCGCGTTCATGACTGTGTCAATGTCGATCAACTTGCGCAAGTGTGCTTTAGGGTTTTTCGCACCATTGGCGTGGCTCTTTACCGAAACATGTGCCATCGCCAGCTTGAGGTCGTCCTTCGACACCCCATGCGCGTTGCGATAGGCCGCAGCGAGCTGGGCGAAATTGCCGGGTGCAGAGCCAGTGACGCCGATCATGTCGAAGGTCGACCCGCGCGTGCGCACCGGCAGCCCGCCATAGCCGGTATCCTTGAGCTTCTCGACCCCGACCGCGAGCGCAATGTCGGCGGCACCCGATGCGACGGCATAGACGGCGCCGCGAAACGCCTCGGTGCCGCTGGCGCAATAATTCTCCACCTTGGTGACGCCGATATTGGGCAGGCGCAGCGCGGTGGCGAGCGGGATGCCGGACGGGCCGATATTGACCGCGTCGAACGCCACGCTCAGCCATGCAGCGTCGATCTGCGAGGTGTCGATGCCCGCGTCGGCGATGGCTTCCTGAAAGGCCTCGACGGCGAGCTGCTCGGCGTCCTTGTCCCAGCGTTCGCCAAACTTCGCGCACCCCATGCCGAGGATTGCGACCTTGTCCTTGATGCCTTTAGCCATCGGATTACTCCCCCGCTGCCGGTTGCTGCACCGGCACGGCTTTCCAGAAATACTTGATGAAATCGCGTTTCTCGTCGACCGCCTTGATGCGGAACATCATCTTCATCGCCAAGCCGACCTCGATGCTCTCGGCATCGACATCGGCGAATTCGGTAAACATCCGCCCGCCGCCCTCGAAATCGATCATGCCATAATATTGCGGCGGGGCAGGCGAATAGGTCAAGCTGTCGGCGGTGTAGGTGACGATCCGCGCCTGCTTTTCGGCGAGCGGATAATCTTCCTGCGTGCCAATGGCACGGTCGGTCGGATTGACGCTGATTTCCGAGCGCGGGAACTGGACGGTCCCGGTCTTGGTGCAGCGCCCGCCGACCAGACCAAGCACTGTCTTGCGGTTGCGGAACAAGGTTGTGCCGGGCTGCTTTTGGTCGGCCTCGGCACGCATGCCACGGTCGAGATCGAGCAGGCCGCGGTGGAACAGGAAGCGCAGGTAATTCTCATCCGCCTTGCCGCGCGCAAGCGCGCCGGAAAAGCCGTCACGCCTCGGCAGGTTAGCGATGGCTTCGGTCGTCTCGAACAGCAGCACGTCGCAACCCTGTCCGAAGCCGACCAGCATGATCGTCTCGCCGGGCCTTGCCTGTTCCAGCGCCGCCGCCAGCATCAGCAGCGGATGGGCAACTCCACTGTCGCCGACGTTCGGCGCAAGGGTATCGGCAACGGCGGCGGCGGGCACGCCAAGCTTTTTTGCAAGGCCTTCGGGCACGCCACGCACGGTGATGGGGATCAGGAGGCGGTCGATCTTCGCCGGATCAACGACAAGAGTTTCGATCGCAGCGGCGAGCGCATCGCCGAGGAGCATGGAGTAGCCCTCGTCCCGGATCCAGCGGCTTTCCCACGTATAATCGAAGTCGGCACCCGATGCTCGGAAATGGTCGACGAAGTCGAGCGTCACACTGTGTGACCCGATAAAGCGCGCAATCGGATCGCCAGCGCCAACGAGTATCGCGGCGGCAGCGTCGCCCTGGACGAGTTCCCCTTCTGATGCGGGACGCGCCTTGCGCAACTCGGACGCGACGCAAAGCTGCGTTCCCCCGTTTACTCCGGCGTTCAGCGCCTGAATAAGCGACGATGTGCCAGCACGCTGGCTTCCCGCGACGTCCAGCGCTGAGATGCTGTCCGACAAAGTCAGCGCTTCTTTGACTATGCCGCTGTTTAGCCGATCGGCAAAGGGGTGGGTGGTCGAGGCGAGCGACAGCGCTGTGACTGTGCCGCGGTCAAACCCGGTGAGGCAATCGCGCGCCGCCTCGACTGCCATCGTGACGCTGTCCTCATCCCAGTTGGCAATCGCACGCTCGCCCATCGCGAGGCCTTTGAGGCCGGCCGCAAACCAAGCGTTGGCCGCGAATATCGCCGAACGTTGCAGCCGCAAGCGAGGTATGTAGGCGCCATAGGAAAGGATTCCGGAATTGGCGTTCATGATGGTGCCATCTCCGCATAACCGTTGTTGAGAACGACCACACTGCGCTCCTCAGCAGTCGCTCGGAAGGCGGCGCGGTCGCCATCCTCACGCCAAATTTCTACCCTGATCGTCTCCCCCGGAAAGACTGGGCTCGAGAAGCGTACATCCATCCGCTTAAGCAGCGTTGGATCGTTACCGCATAGAGCCGACAGAACAGCGCGGCCCGCAATGCCGTATGTACACAGGCCATGTAGGATTGGACGCGGGAACCCTGCTGCGCGCGCCACGTCCAAATCGGCGTGCAGCGGATTATAATCGCCTGACAGCCTGTAGATCAGCGCCTGTTTCTCATCGGTGGGCAGCTTCACGACATGGTCAGGTGCGCGATCGTCCGGGAGCGGACGGGGGCGAGGAGCGCCATCGGCCTGGCCGCCAAAACCGCCGTCGCCGCGCAGGAGCAGAGTATTGCGCACCGTCGCGAGGTGTATACCGGTAGAATTCTCGATACGACGCGAGGTAAGTATGATCGCGCCCTTGTCCACGCCCTTATCGAAAATGGCATCAATGCATGTACGGCCCAAAAGATCGCCTTCTGTGGGAAGTGTCGCAAACAGTTCAACCGAGGTCTCACCATGAAGGATCTTCTGCCATGAAATGCCGTAAGCAGGATCCTGCCAGAAGAAGCCGGGATAGGCGAGTACCACTGCCATTGACGGCAGGGCCTGCAACCCCTTCTCGTACACGAAGCGCAAATCATCAGCACCCACACCCAAAGCGTATAAGATCGTGTCACGTTTGGTGAAGCTGTGCCGGGTTTCCTGAGGCGGTAGCTGTAGCAGTCGATCCGGGTCGAGCGCCACCTCAGATAGGATCCCAGCTGAAAATATCTGTCGATCTCTGCAGCGGGTGGAAGCTGGGCTTAAGCGCAGGCAGCAATTCGCTCGCGATCGTCTCGACGGTCCAGCCGTCGGAGCGGTGTACAGAGCGGAGCGGACGCGGCACGCTGAAAAGGAAAATCTCGTTCTTTCTAACCGCAAATATCTGGCCGCTCACATCTTTCGATGCGTCGCTGGCGAGGAATGCGGCAAACGGCGCGACCTTTGCCGCCGACATCGACTTCATTCGCTCGACGCGACGCTTGTCGTCCTCGGTCTCGGCCTGGATCGTGCCGATCATTCGGCTCCAGGCAAAGGGCGCGATGCAGTTTGAGCGTATGCCAAAGCGCTGCATGTCGAGCGCAATCGAGTTTGACAAGCCCACAATGCCCAGCTTCGCGGCGGAGTAATTCGCTTGACCAAAATTGCCGATCAATCCTGACGTTGACGTGAAATGGATGAATGCCCCGGAGCCCTGCTCCTTGAAGTGCGGCGCGGCAGCTTGCGAAACGAGGAAGCTACCATGCAGATGAACGTCTATCACGGCGCGCCATTCGGCCTCATTCATTCGGTGAAAAATGCGGTCGCGAAGGATACCGGCGTTGTTCACCACGGCGTCGATGCGTCCAAAGGTGTTGACCGCATCCTCGATAATCGAAGCCGCGCCAGACGAATCAGTGACACTGGCGAGATTAGCGCACGCCTTGCCGCCCGCCGCCTCGATCTCGGCAACCACTTGTGATGCGGGACCCGCATCCTTGCCTTCGCCCGAAGAGGAAGTGCCAAAATCATTGACTACAACGCAGGCGCCTTCGCGAGCGCAAAGCAACGCGATCTCACGACCAATCCCTCCTCCCGCACCAGTCACAGCAACGACCTTATTCTCAAGCATTCCCACCCTTCGCATCTCCCTGTATTGCCGAGGCTCTCCCTCAAGCTCGGTAGCCAAACGCGGTTCAAAGCCAGCGCCATGACCACTCCGTCACCGAGCCACGGATGCCGACCGCCATCATTCCGCCGGTTGGATTGTCGAGTCTCTAGATTGACGATAGGCTAGATGAGATGCGATGTTTTCTGGCTTGAGCCCGAATGCTGTCTGCCTGCTGATGTCCTGCCGGTTGATCTCGTCATATTTAACGAAATAGGCCCTGTGCATCCGGTAAAAAGGAATTTCCGGATAGAGATGATGGATCAAGTGGTAATTCTGATAGACCAGCAATGGCGTCAGCAGCCATTCCCATCCATAGCGCATCGTTGTCGCCATGTAGGGCTGCTCGTCCTGCGCGACCATAGCCGGATAGTGCGGCAGAATCACGAAAACCACAGCAATCAGGAATAACGTTATGCGCGAGGGCAGGAACCATAGCATGAACAGTTCAAAACCAAATCCAAAATAGAGCGCACCTACGAACAAGGAGAGCAAACCGCTATAGAACAGGACGAGTTCTTTCCCGTGTCTCTTGCGAACGCTCTGGCCTCGTTTCAGGAAGTAGTGGATGTACGCACCATCAAAAAACGTCCAACGGAAGGGCACCTGCCACCAAGGCGATTCATGCTCGAAGCGATCGGGGTCGAGTGGACCATTGGCGTAACTGTGATGCTTGTTGTGTACCCAGCGTAATAGCACCATCGGCGCATAGGGGAACAAGAAGAAGAGCCCGATCGCCCCAATCGACTCATTCAGCCATTTTACTCTCGAGAGAGAATAATGCGCTGCGTCGTGTATTACGCTGAAAAGTAGGTAAGTGATCAAGCCGTTGGCAATGGTGCCAAGCCAAATGGGCATCTTCCCCGTCAAGGAGAGATACCAGACGCAGCCGATACCGCCCATCGAGGCGACAAACAACAAGGCGGTTGGCAGCGCCAGCACTGGAGGTTGGCGAAGTTGCTCAAAATATTCTTGCTGGCTTTTTGGAAAAGCACTCGCAACCATGCCACGTCTCCCGAATTCTTACTTGTTGATGAGGGCGGCCAATCAAGTTTAGCGCCCAGTCTGCCAATTGGCCAATTACGGTCCGCGCGTCCCAATTTTGGCTGTCGTTCAACAGCTTTAGCTATAGCAGGTGTTGCATAATATGCAACACCTGTCACCGGATCGTCATATCGGATAGACCAAATATCGTGGAAGCACAGAGGTATCGAGCTCAGCCCGCCGCGACAATAGCTTCAGCCCGCCATTCTTTTGTTGCCGCACGCTGTCAAGATATTGGCCTGCGGCAAGCACCTGGGTGATGCCACTGTCTTTAGGCGTCATGAACACGGAAAAGTTGGACCGCATTTCCAAAGTGGCTGTATCGGCTCGATGATAGCTGGTCAATTGCACGAAATGACGTGTACGATAGTCCTGAAATGTGCCGACCCAAATGTCATTTACGAAAGTGACGCGATCCTCGAGCCTCGCCCGGCAGTCGTCGTACATAAGGCCAAGGGCAAGTCCGTGCTCTGAATTTTCCGCCGAACGGCAGAAATACGACGCATTCTCCTCGTCCGCGTAATTATCAAGCCATCTCTGCATATCTTTGCTATCAAGCGCGTCAGCATCCGCTAGCAGAACGGCATTGAGCGCCGCTTCAAGCGACATATCTGTCTCTATCATGCCGTCGCCCTCTCGAAACCCATGACCGACCGATAATATTCCCAGCGCGGCAGATTGCCGCTCTCGTCGTTTTGAAGGAACTCCGATTCCAGCTTCAAAGGGTCATGCACTCCCTTTTGGAAGATGGCAGAGCCGGGCGTATGATTTCCGATATGGATGCGATGGAAAATCGAGGCATCTTCCATGCTGATCAGGCCGCATGGCCCCAGCAGGTTTGAACTTTGCCGCAGTCTGTGCCGAACCATGTCCTCGTCGTCATCCTGATGTGCGAAATAGGCGTAGTGGACCTCGACCGTCTCAGCATCGATTGGTGTCGCAAAACGCAAATTGATGACATCAAGATGCTTCGTCGAAACAAAAGTGGGAAAGAGAGAAACGATCCGTGAGCCGACCGCCGGATCCTGCCCTTTGAATTCGATCAGCGATTTGTCTTTCAGCACGGTGGGCCCGGTTGCCACAGAAAGCGCAGATTCGAAACAAATGTGGCCGCGTTTTGTTGCTGTAAACTGGCGACCGTTGCCGCCTTGCCAGTTAAGCATCTTGAACGCCTGATGAAGCAATGGGGCATGATAGCCATCATTGTCGGTGTACGACTTCCAGTTCGTATCATAGCGCACTTTCTGGTAGCCGAGCAGTTTGAGACGCCCATCGCCTGCTAGCAGTTCGCGCAACGTATTCTGCGAATCTCCAAGATATGCCAATAGCGGCTCGGTTTCTGATGAGAGCGTGACGAAAACAAGGCCGAAAAAAATGTCAAACCGCGGCTGGGCAAGCGGATAGTCTGCTTTGTTGAAGCCGGGAAGAAATTCCCGAGGGTTCGGACAGCCGACCAGATCGCCTTTCGAATCGAACAGCCAACGGTGATAGGGGCATTCAAATTCGGTCTTGTTGCCCATGACCGCCGTTTCGAGTTGATTGCCGCGGTGCGAGCACGCGTTATAAAACACCCGCACCACGCCCTCGACGTCGCGCCCGATAAGCAGTGGCACACCCGACAATCGGTATGTCTTGAAATCACCTGCGTTAGGCAATTCACTTTCATGAGCGACCGGATGCCATTCAGTACCGTGGAAGATACGCTTGACCTCTTCCGCGTATATGTCCTCTCGGACAAAAGCCTCTTTTGGAACTTCATTGTAGTTTTTTGGCCAGGACAACTTCATTTCGGTCATCGCTCTCTCCCAGTTATCACGCTTATCTTATTTCTCGGCTTCGAGCGCTCTGCCGAGATCCGCCCACATAATGCCCGATTTACGGGCACCTTCCAGGAACGGTTCGGGACATAGATGATAGGGCGGGCGCACCGGACCAGCTTTCATCCACCCACCTGCATTCATCCGAGCCTTTTCAAGCGCGATGTTGTACGTTGAGAAGTCTTTGAAACTCCCATTAGGAAACAGCGGCGCTGCGGTAGGACCGAGCAGCGCCTGAAAGGCACGTGCCTCCTTCCAGTTACCGGTCGAGCGCGCGTTCAACACTACATCGCGCAAGGTAGTGGTTACCAACGGGCAACATACAGCACCACTCGACCAGAATGCGTCGATCGAATCGTCCATGCGGGCCGCAGCATAGTAGTCGAAGTCGATCGGCAATAGCTTTATGCGGCCCCGGATCGTTGCAAGGTCTGCCAGTAGATTGCCGACACCGATATATTTCGCTGTTACGACCTGAGGAATATCAGCCACCTGACCCCAGAAGGAGCGCGAAAATTCGAATTTGAAGGCTTCGGGATTGGCATAGATCGCTATGTTCATCTCTGGTACGGCTTCAGCGACATCCTTGTAGAACTGGACTGCAACCTCAAGACTTGGCGCGCACCACATAGGAACTCCAAGCATTGTACCATCCGCACCGAGCTCTAGTGCTTGCCGGGTCAATGTTACGGTATCGCGGGTATTGAGACAGGTTGTGCCGACAATATTGGCACTCGACCGGCTGCGGCATCAACCAGCGCCTTTATGAAATCGAGCTTTTCCCCGTGAGTCATAGTCGCCGCTTCGCCAAGCGTCCCCATGCTGAGTATCCCGTTTATACCCGCCTCTACCAGGCCATTTACAACGCGAGCAGTTTCATCGAGATCTACGGTATTCGTCGCTCTCCAATCCGACGCATTATCCTTCGCCGGAGTGGGAATAATCGCCCACGCACCTGTCACCTCACTAGGGGTCATAAGTCTATGGGTCATCTTCGTGGCTCTCCTAACATTTGGTCCGATGATGCAGCCGAGCTGCTGGACGTTATTCATTGTGTAATGCTTTGCCTTGCATGACACAAGGCGAGAGGATAAACAAGGGCAGCGCGATACGGCTTTTCGGTTCGTTGCGTGAGCTCGCTAAGGATGGACGCCCTAATTATGACTTCGACAAGACGGTTCGATAAACAAGTCGCAGTCGTGACGGGTGGAGCGCAGGGGATCGGGCTAGCGACCGCCACACGCATGGCGGAAGAGGGTGCGATCGTAATCGTCGCCGACCGCGCCGTTGAGGCTACGCGGGCTGCGGTCGAACGGCTGCAGACCAGTGGCGCGAATGTCCACGCCGCCAACTTCGACCTAGAGACTTGCGAGGGGGCCGTCGAACTGTACCGGCTGGTTGCCGATCGCTTCGGAAGAATCGATGTGGCGGTTCACAACGTTGGCGGTACTATTTGGGCCAAACCCTACTGGGACTATACATCAGACGAGATCATAGCTGAAATAAACCGGTCATTGTGGCCGACTCTTTGGTCCTGCCACGCCGTTTTACCCTTTATGTTGGCAGCCGGGCGCGGTTCCATTGTCAACATCGGTTCTGTCGCCACGCGCGGCGTAAACCGGGTGCCTTATGCTGCGGCCAAGGGTGGGGTCGCTGCATTGACTGCCGCTTTATCGCTTGAACTGGAAACGAGCGGAGTTCGCATCAACTGCGTTGCGCCGGGCGGTGTCAATGTGACGCGTGTAACGCCACGCGATCCTGTTCCGATGACCGATGCTGTGAAATCAGGCTTTGTAAAGGTCATGGAGCAGACCGTGCGCGACACCCCAATGGCCCGGTTCGGCGAACCCGAGGAACTCGCCGCAGCAATTTGCTTTTTCGCCTCTGAGGAAGCGTCCTATATCACCGGGCAGACTCTATTCGTTGCAGGCGGAGGGATCGGATAAGAACCCTCAGCTTAGCCAAAAAATGGCTAAGCTGCCTGCTGGAGCAATTCGCGTAAAGACACGCCTGTATCGCCTAGCCGATCCGCGCCGGCGCTCAACCGACGTTCGACAAGTCGCTTGCCTATCCCCATATCAGCGGCCCTGTTGACGGTGAGGACGCCGTCAATGATTTTGTCTGACAGGAAGAAAGCAACGAAAGCGTTGCTTTCGATATCCCCGCGAACGACGATTTCTGCCTGCACCGGAATTTGTCCCGAAAACTGAATGTTCAAATCGAACTGATCGCTCCAATACCACATCGGCTTACAGTAAGCGACCTCATGGCCCAGCATAGCCAAGGCTGCAGCCTGAGCTTGGTCGACCGCGTTCTGATATGTTTCCTGCCGGAAGCGTCCGCCAAAAAAACCATCCTGCTCGGCCACATCACCTGCGGCAAATACCGCCGGATTACTGGTCTGGCATCGACGATCGACAACGATCCCGTTGTTCACTGTCAAACCTGCGTCAATCGCAAGAGACGTTGCGGGAATGATCCCCACTCCGACAACGACAGCATCGCAGGGGATGAGAGTGCCGTCGTCTATCTCGACAGCGGAGACACGCTCGTTCGCGAATTTGAATCCCGTTACGCCTCGGTTGAAATGAGTTTTGACGCCTCGCTTGCGGTGCTCATTGCCGAGCCACTGCCCGAACCGCTTGCCAAGCGCCCGCTCCATCGGCGCCGCCAACGGCTCAACTACGGTCACATCACAGCCCAGCTTGATCGCACTAGCGGCCACTTCAGCGCCAATCACGCCCATCCCCACGATGACGACCCGCGCCCCCGGCCGAAGATCGACGGCCATTCTGGCGGCGTCTTCACAAGTGCGCAGATAATGCACGTTGGAGCATTCAGCGCCTGCTAAGTTGAGCTTGCGGGCGTGTCCACCGGTCGCTAGCAGTACCTTGTCAGCGATGACCATCTGCCCGCCCGCCAGGCGCACTCCGCCCCCGGTCAAATCCAGTGATTCGACCCGTGTATTAAGCAGCAGATCGATCCTGTTCTGGGCGTACCATTCTTCATCCTGCAGGAAAAAATTGGCTGGAGCTTGGGAAGTATTCCAAAGGAACTCCTTTGATAAAGGCGGCCGTTCGTAGGGCCTCAAAGGCTCCTCACCGATCAGCGATATCCGACCGTCGAATCCAGCCTGCCGCAGCGCCTCTGCCGCTCGCCCACCAGCGAGATTGGCACCTACTATCGCTACCGATCGCAATTATTACCTCCCAGTTCGATGGACACATCCATACCCTAAAATCTATTCTAATATGTATCTACCATTGCACATTATACAATTGGTTAAGAAGCGTCAACAGCAGCATCAGTCGGGTCGGTGCATTTTCTCGAGCTTGAAGGCAAGTTGCCGACGTGTCAGCCCCAAATCTCTGGCCGCTTGAGCAACGTTGCCACCAGTGGCTTCAACTGCAGCCTGTACGATGACACGTTCTATCGACGCAAGCGTTTCACCCTTTTGACGCATCAAGCCAGCAAGCTGCTCGATCGATAGTGTCTCTTCCTGCTGCGCATCCGCTCCGAGAGGTGGCCCTTCTCGTTCAAAGCAAGTCCGCTTTTGACGTGCAGCCGATCAGACCCGATGAAAATATGCCCCAAGTCAATAGCACCAGCTTCGTCGGCAAGGAGAACGGCGCGCTCTACCATTCTCTCCAATTCCCTCACATTTCCCGGATAATCATGCATCAGCAGCGCGTTAATCGAGCGCGCTGTGAAACCTTGAACCGCACGCCTGTGGCGCTTGGCATATTTGGCCCGGAAATGTTCCATCAGACGCGGAATATCTTCCCTGCGCTCCCGCAAGGGCGGAACACGTATCGGAAGCGTAGAAAGGCGGAAATACAGATCGGGCCGGAAGGCACCCGCAGCCATAGCAGCCTCTAGATCAATATTCGACGCGGCGATAAGGCGGACATTCACATGGATTGTCTTGGTGTCTCCTACCCGTTCGAATTCGCCCTCCTGAACTGCCCGCAAAACTTTGCTTTGGGCCAATGGCGAGAGCATCGAAATCTCGTCAAGAAACAGCGTGCCGCCGTTGGCGAGTTCGAAGCGCCCCAGCCGGTTGGCCACGGCTCCTGTAAAAGCCCCCTTGGCCACGCCAAATAGTTCCGCTTCGATCAAACCTTCAGGAATCGCAGCACAATTCAGAGCGACAAAAGGCGCATCTCGACGAAGGCTAAGTTGGTGGGCCATCTTGGCAAACACCTCCTTGCCGACGCCGGTTTCCCCCAGGAACAGCAGACTGGCGTCGGTTCCCGCCGCCCGCTCGATTAGATTACGTACTGCGTGAAAGCCCGCAGATACGCCGGCGACAAAGTCAGTTTCTGGGCATTGACCTCCAGCCGACACGAGCGGAACCACGGCCCTTTCCGTATCCTCCAGGCCGGACCATTCGGATTCTGGTTTAGCATGGAGCACGCAGACCGGATCACCCATCCCCTGACACTCGATTTCGCGCATGATTATCGACTGTCCAGCAAATGTACTGGCAAACCCGCTGGCGAAACCGGTCTGCAACCAGCACACCGGATCGGCGCTGATCCCTTCGGTAGCAAGGTGGATTCCCGCCTCGATCGAATCGTGGACCAGGAAACGCCCTTCGAAATGGCCGCTTGCAAGGTCGCTGTCCAAAGTTTCGATTTCGGTCCAGCCGAACCCGGTCAACGCATGAGCCTGCGGACCCACTGAAAAGGCTTCGAGAAAATCACGGTTGGGCCGAAGATTTTTTGCCTCCACGGCACACCGCGCGCCTTCCGCGAAACCTAACCCGTATAATTCATCGCGTTGTTGATCGGGCGTCAGGATTTCGGTTTTTGGTTGGAGGCAGGCGCGGTGCATCACTCCCGGGGATGAGCCGAAGGTCGGGTATGTTGAGGCTTGCGGGTTGAAGGGA
>NZ_NMUA01000038.1 GCF_002312805.1 Sphingobium sp. D43FB
GGCGGGTGTGGCCTGTGGCATTTTTTGCCTCGCTGCAGGTTGGTCTAGACATCCAATTTCCTACAGCAAGCCAAAGGCTTACGCCACTCCCGCCAACCCTCAAAGCCCCACCGCTGAATAAGACGGGTTAGTCTGTTTGCGCGCAAGCTGTTCGCGTTGATGATGCACCAGGCCGCAGGCGATGCCTGGCGGGACCAGGAGCATAGAATCGCCAAGCGCATGTTGCGCGGCTCCCACAACTCCAACGATCGCCTTGCCGAGACGATCGACGAGTTGACGGGAATCGCTTTTGCCATGCCTGACAAGGTGGAAGGCGACCATGGGCGGCGCACCTTCCAGATGATCTAAGTGACATTTGAGGGGGTTGAACAGGGGCGGTTGGCTAACGCGCAACCCTGACCCGGCCACCGAACATTTCTTGGTGGATTGGCTCGATAACGGCATGGATTACGCCATCCTCGCGGCGCTTGGTCTTCGCTACATCGAACTGCCGTCCCTGATCGAGCTGATCCGCGATCCAGCCCAGTGACCGCGCCGCCTCCTGCTCTGCCAGGATGGGATGATCCCGATGGAGGTTGTTGGCGATCACCTGGACTACGGCATGGGTATGCACTCCTGCACCGGGCAACGCCATCGTGTTCCGGTGTATTGATGAAATGGAACGGTATCGAAATATTAACCTCCCTGTCCGACGAGCGGGCGGGTGATGCGCCGATTGCCTCGGGGGGACATTCTGGTCGACGCTCGCTCAGGGTTTGGACTGGGCGGGTCGGTCTGGACCTCCTGTTGCAAGCTTGATAGGCGCAATGACGGGGACTTTGCAGATGGGGGAATAGGAAATTGGCTCTAGAGTTTGATGCCTGTTATGTTGCTGCAGACAGCAACGCCTATCACCCAGCCCGGCACTGAAAATGCAGACCAGTGGGCATGGGTGATGGGTACGACCTGCCCGACACGCATGATGGGGGCGTCCGCATCATGCATGTCGTGCCAAGCCTCGAGCCTGGCGGTGGCAGCGGTCTTGTCCTTTCCCTGATTGCCGCCCTGCGTTTTCGCATCCAGTTTTCGATCTTCGTGATTGATGCGGTCGCCAAGCCCAGTGGCGTGGCCCTGGCTCGCGTCCAACAGCTGCAGCAATGGCACGTGCCGCTGCTCAATCGCTTTGGCGGTCATGCCGCTGACTTTGGTGGAGCGCCGATGCGCCTGCGCCGATCCATCCAGTTGACACGCCCCCATCTTGTCCATCTGCATCTGGAGCATGCCGAATTGACCTTTGCGCTGGCCAGTCTCTTCCCCGGGACACGGCCTGCGCCGGTCCATCTGCGTACGGTCTACAGGACCACGCCCTGGAAAGGCTGTCGGATATTGGGACGATGGGTTGCCGCCCGTCTTGCAGGCGGCGATGCCGTCGCGGTGTCGAGCGCTGCTGCACGTGCAGATTATGGCCTTGGTGCGCGACAAAAGCGTGATCGCGCCGAGGTCATACCCTATGGCGTCGAGCCAAGCCGCGTCGCGCGGCTGGCCGGTCCAAGGTCGCCTTTTCGCATATTATTTGCCGGGGGCATGGATCAACGAGCCGGAGCAGATTTACTGCCTGCCATATTTGAAAAGGCCCAAAGCCGTTCTGGCAGAAAGGATGTCGAGGTCACGCTATGCGGTCGAGGGCCGCTTGAACGACGCCTGCGCGAGCAATTGAGACTGGAGGTTCGTGAATGGCGCTTTTTCTTCGTTCGCTCCATCCCCCATCTTGTTGACCGTCTTTCCCAATATGACGCTGTCCTCATGCCGTCACGCAGCGAGGGGCTGAGCCTTCTGCCGATCCAGGTTCTTCTGGCGCGCGTTCCGCTGATAGCAGCGCGCGCGCCTGGGCTGGAGGACGTGGTTACCAGCGACTATCGCCTGACCGCAGCCATAGACGATGTCGATGCGCTGGCTGATTGTCTCGTAACCGTGCTCGGTCAGGATCTGACCTTTGTCGGTTCGGCCTTGCGCGCTCGCGTGGCGCGCCGATTCGACATCACGACCATGGCGCGATCCTATGAAGCGCGCTACCGGACGCTCGCTGCCAGAAGGAAAGGGGGGCAAGGATGACAGTCACCATCGGCATCAAGGCGCTCAACGAAGAACGGCATATCGCGGCGGCGCTTGAAAGTGCCATTGCCGCGGTCAAGCCGTTGGGCGGAGAGGTGGTGCTGGCCGACAGTGGCTCAAGCGATCGCACGCTAGAGATCGCCCGAACATATGACGCCGTGCGTATCGTTCAGCTGGTTAATTTTGACGAACGATGTTGCGGCGCTGGCGCGCAGCTTGCTTTCCAGGCTGCCCGGATGCCCTATTTCTATCTGCTCGATGGCGATATGGTTCTCGACCCGGCCTTCCTGGCTAAAGGGCTGGCCTTTCTTGAAGCGCATCAGAGCCATGCGGCCGTGGGGGGAAGGATAAGGGAGGTCGAGACTGCCAATCTGGAGTTTGCCGTACGCGCGGCAGAAGCTGAAAAACGCGCTATTCCGGGCGTCGTCGAGGTTGATCGATTGGATTGCGGGGGGCTCTACAGAAGGGCGGCTATCCAATCGGTCGGCTATTTTGCCGATCGCAATCTCCATGCCTTCGAGGAGTTTGAGCTCGGATCGCGGCTTCTTGCCGCAGGCTGGAAACTGGCCCGGATCGATGTCCCGGCTGTCGACCACCATGGCTTGACCTTGGGCAACGGGGCGTTGCTGTGGCGACGCCTGCGCACAGGCTATGCCGGCGCGCCGGGCGAGGTCGTGCGCGCGGCAATTGGTCGCGCGCATTTCCGGGTCGTCATCTGTCGTTTTGGCCATCTGCGTCATGGCCTGGCGGTCATGCTCTGGTGGGGGCTTGTGGGCACCAGCTTTCTGCTTGGCTCAGGCGGCGTGACATTGACGCTCCTGATCGCGCCGCTGCTGTTTCTGTGGTGGCGCAGGCGCCAGCTCAAACGCGCGCTTTACTCCTATCTCAACTGGAACATCGTTGCGATCGGCCTTGTGCAGGGGCTTTTGCGTCGCCGTCAGCCACCAGAACGCCCTCTTGCCATGTGCAGTCTCAAGGACGCCGGGCCATGATCATGCGAGTGCAGGTCCGTGCCATAAGCCCCAGAGCGCGCCAGCGCATTCCGCATTGGCGGGCCCTGGTCCCGCACCCTTCGCCCCTGTCACAAGCCCCTTCGACCCCGCCATGTCACAGCGCGAGGGCAGGACGCCAGTGAAGCGTTTGCTTGTCGTCCAGGCCTCAGGCGACTTTCGCGAGGTCCATCTGCAGCGCCAGCGATCGGGCGTGGAGTATCAGTTCGGCCAGATCTATATGCTCGATGAGCTCAACCGGATCGCACGCCGATACGGGCAGGCCGGGATATTATCCTGCACGGCGCCCCGCCATGTCTTGCGCCTGCCAACGGGGGTCACGTTGATGGGGGCGGGCGCAGGTCGCGCTTGTGACACGAATTCCGTGCTGGTGATGGTTGCGGACTATGATCCTACCCATCTCGTTGTGCAGGCACCCTTGCCAAAACTGATACGCTGGGGGGTCGCTGGTGCGCGCGATGTGGCATGTGTCCTGACAAGATTGCCTGCCATCAATCCTGTCGCGCGCCATCTTGGCATGGCACGGCTGCCCGCCATATTGAACGACCGGGGTGTCTCACTGGTCGCTGGCCATACTATGAGCGGCGCCAAAGCCCTTGTTGATATGGGCGTCGCTGCCAATAAGGTCGTCGCGTGGGATTTCGTCCATGAGCGCACGCCCCATCTGTTTGCCGCCAAGCAATTGCCTGATCGCCAGCCCCACAGGCTTCTCCATGTCGGCCGGATCGACGAAAAAAAGGGGGTCGGGGATCTGATCCGCGCGCTGGCGCTGCTCAAGGGCAGGCGTGACGTGCATCTGGAGATTATCGGACAAGGCCATATCGATAAAATGCAGGCGCTCGGCATTTCGCTTGGCCTCTTCCAGAAAATACGATTCCTGGGACAAATCCCCAACTACCAGATCCCTGCGCGCATGAACGCAGCCGATGCGGTCATCATGGCGGATCGCGCGACATTCCCGATGGGTCTGCCGCTCACCGTCTATGAAGCGCTTGTCTCGCGCACACCCATCATTGCCTCCCATCGCCCTTTGCTTGCCGGCCATTTCACCGATCGCGAGAATGCTCTGCTGTTCAGGGCGGGCAACCCTAAGGCTCTGGCAGCCGCAATCGACATGCTTTTGGCCGATCAGTTGCTCTATGCGCGTATCTCGCGCAACGCTATGGCGAGCTGGACCGCCTTACAACGGTCCGTCAAATGGGGACAGATGCTCGATCGATGGATGAGCGGCGCGGTTCAGGATCGCGCCTGGCTTGCTGCACAAAGCTATGGTGTGCTGATGGCCAAGCAGGTAACGGACGGTTGACGGGGTATCGATCAGCGACAAAGGGGGCGTGATGACACGCGAAGACGTAATCGAACAATTGATGGCGGTGTTGGCCGAGACGTTCGACAATGACGACATTGTCTATCATGACGACCTGACTGCCCGCGACGTCGATGGCTGGGATAGCCTGAGCAACATTCGTTTCATGGTCGCGATCGAAGAGTCGTTCGGCGTCACATTGACGATTGCACAATGGGAAAGCTTCGAGCGGCTCGGCGATCTTGTCGATAGCCTTGCGCTATCAGCATAAGCGCGCTCGGGCTGACGGTTAGGGAGCAGGACGGCTGATGGCGTTCAACAGCTATGGCTTTGTGCTTGTCTTCCTTCCAGTGACGGTGCTGGCCTATTGGCTATGGGCCCGTCTTTGCCCTGGCCGTGGCCGACTGATCCTCCTCATCGGCGCGAGCCTCTTCTTCTACGCTCTTGCGGCCCGCGGGGCACTTGTTCTGCTGCTCGCCTCCATCACCCTCAATTTCCTTGGCTCACGCCTGATCCTGGCAAGTTCGGGCAAGGCGCGCCACGCCTGGCTAAGCGCGGGCGTGAGCGCCAATATTCTGCTGTTGCTCTACTTCAAATATAGCGGGTTCCTGCTGGCCAATATGGGTCTGGTGTCGATGGCCAGTCCGCTGCGCGATATCATTCTCCCTTTGGGCATTTCCTTCTTCACCTTCCAGCAGATCGCGTTTCTGGTCGATACGGCGCGGGCGCGTATCGGGCCCGCCCATCCGCTGACCTATGGTGCCTCCATTCTATTCTTCCCCACCATACTGGCTGGACCGATCACCTATTACCGGGAATTTGCGCCCCAGGCCGAAGCAGATCCCGATCGCGGTTTGATCGGCACGCATGTTGGCGTCGGCGCAATCCTCCTGGCTCTGGGCTTGTTCAAGAAGGTCGTGATCGGTGACAGTCTGGCCTTGTGGGTCGATCCGCTTTTTGCAGCAGCCGGAGCCGGTCAGGAGATGGGCATGCTGCTCGCCTGGTCGATGGCGGTGGGCTATCTGTTGCAACTCTATTTTGATTTTTCCGGCTATTCCGACATGGCGCTGGGTTGTGCCCGCATGGTCGGGATCCGGCTGCCGCTCAACTTCTTCTCGCCGATGCGCGTCACGAGCATAATCGACTGGTGGCGCCGCTGGCACATGAGCCTGGGCCGCTTTGTCGGCGATTATATCTTCCAGCCCCTTGCCCTGCCGCTCACTCGATGGGCAATGCGGCGGCGCCTTGGACGTTGGCCCGTGCATATATTGAGCGTGCTCGTGCCGACCTTCATCGCCATGTTCATCGTCGGTGCCTGGCATGGAGGCAACTGGACCTTCATGGTCTTCGGGCTGCTCCATGCATTGTTCATGGTCGTAGCCGAGGGGTGGCGCTTTTTGCGGCGCAAGTCCCGGCGCAAGACTGTTTCAAGGGGCGCGAAGATAGCGGGCAACTGTGCAACGCTCAGCGCCGTGCTGATCACGATGATCCCCTTCAGGGCACCCGATATGGCAACCACTATGCATCTGTGGGAAGCCATGATCGGCCTTGGCAACGCCGGCGCGCCGGTGGTCTGGGGCGCGCTTCCGGGCCTTGGTGCTACAGGCTATGGGCTGATGATGCTCCTGGCCGCTGCCATCGTCTTTCTATTGCCCAACAGTGCGCAGTTTCTTGGCAAGTTCGATCCGGCGCTGGCTTGGGCGGCTTGGCGCGGGCAGGCGCGCCCATGCCTAAACCTCAGCTTTGCGCCCCGTCTCGCCTGGACTATTCCGCTTGGCGTGCTCTTCTTTCTTGGTCTGGCGTTCATCAGCCGGGGTAGCGGAGGCTTTGTCTATGCCGGCTATTGAGGGGCAGGGCGGATGAGCGTCGATAATGATCAGGAAACGGCTGTGCAGACCCTTGAGGGCGGGGCTCTGTGGCGCCTGTGGCTTGGCCTTGGGGCAGGCCTATTGGGTTGTCTGCTGCTAAGCCTGTGCCTGCCTTTTGACCGCTATATCGCCTGGCAGCAGTCTGCCGGCACGCAGATGTTCCATAGCCGCTGGATCTACGAACGGCTCAACTTCGACCCGAGCCCGATAGATGTTGCCATTATCGGGTCGTCGCGGCTCGAATCAGGGATGAGCCCGTCTGTGCTGGCGCAAACGTTGTCGGATCGGTTGGGGCGGGACATAGCGGTCGCCAATCTGTCGATCGTGATGCCGGGGCGAGATTTTGCTGACACGATCACCCGGGAACTGCTCGCAACCCATCCCGAGGTTCAGCTGATCCTCCTGTCCGATGATGGCGAGATCACAAACTCTCACCCGATGTTCAAACAGACTGCGAGTGCGGCGCAACTGCTGCATGCGCCTGTGCTGGTCAATGCCCATTTTTTCACCAACCTGCTGGCCTTGCCGTTCCGCAATATCGCCAATGTCGCACAACAGATGCATCCTGCCTGGTTCGGTGTTGCCGATATTTTTGTCGCATCGGATTATCCTGGTACCGGCCTTGACCGGACTTTGGGCTATCGCACGGCCGATGGAACGCTGGTCAATGGTGAGCAGACAATGGCGTCCGCAGCGCTCCTGGCGATGAGCAGGGATGCGGTCGCGCGACAGCGCGCGGGTCTTGCGCTTTTGCGCCCCTTGCCCGACCGATATCGCCTGGCGATCGATCGCCATTATCTTGCGTCGATCGCCCGGCGTGCAAGGCGCGCTGACGTGTCGCTCGCTTTCCTCTCCATCCCCCTTTACGGCCCGCTTCAGGCGACCGGCGACCGCCGTGCCTACGCACCCTTTGGACCGGTTCTTGCCCTGGACGACCTGGCGCAACATCCGGAGCTGTATCAGAGCGCAGCCCATCTCAACCGGAAGGGTGCCGTGCGCGCGTCGAGGGCGGCGGCACAGGCTATTGCCCCGTTGCTCGTCGGCACCAAAGGAGAAGAGCGCGCGCCTGGGCAGGGCAGGGGCCGCTCATGAAAATCATCTTTGGCATGACGCATTCCGAGGCGGGCGGGCTGGTCGAGATATGGAACGACGTCGCGACAGGGCTTGGCGAACGCGGGCATGATACCGGCTGTTTTGCGCTCTATGCCAAGACGGATAACAGCCCCTCGCCACCCCTGTGGCATCATATCGCATCCGAGCGCCCTTCCTCGCTCTTTGCGGCTGTTCGGCTGGTCAGACGGCTGATGGCCTATCTCAAAGCAGAGCGGCCCGATATGGTCGTGACCGCCATGCCGTTGGCCAATGTCCTCCTGCCCTTGGCCGCAACGCTTGCTGGCGTTCGGACCCGTCTTGTCATTTCCCATCATTCGCCCGTTGAGACACACAGCAAATGGCTTGACAGGCTCGATGGTCTGACGGGGCGGCTTGACGTCGTGACGTCGATCGTGAGCGTATCGAAGGCGGTCGATGCCTCCTTGCAGGCAAAGCCTGCAGGCTATCGTCGCAAGTGCCTTGTCATTGGCAATGCCTTGCCCCGGCATATCGAAGTCATGATCGAGGGACTGCGGGCCAAGGATATAGATACGCGCATCATCGGACCTGTGATTGCGCTCGGGCGGCTGAGCTATCAAAAGAACTATCCGCTGCTGATTGCCGCCATGGCGCATGCGCCAAAGGTACGACTGGAGATTGTCGGCGCCGGGGAAGATGAAGCGGCATTGCGTGGCCTCGCGGCTGATCTGAACGTTAAGGACCAGGTAGCATTTCTGGGCCATATGCCGCGCGCGCAGGCGCTTGCCCGCGCCGCCCGCGCGGCGATCTTCGTACAGGTCAGCCATTATGAAGGCCATAGCCTCGCCCTGATCGAGGCGGCCAGGCTTGGGCTCCCGCTCATCGTGTCGGACGTGGCGGTCCAGGTGGAAGGTGTAACGGCCAGGGATGGAACGCTCTGTGGACAGGTGGTGCCGCTCGATGACCCGCAAAGGCTCGGCGCAATAATGGTTGAACTGCTGCAATCGCCTGACCAGTATGCACACTGGGCGCAGCGCGCGCGTCGGCTCGGCCTTGAGGCCTCCAACGCGATCATGGTCGATCGGTATGAAAGGCTGATGGGGGCAGGAGCGGCATGCTGAACGACATTTGGCCTCGAGGCGGGGCGTGCACCTGCCACCAGCGGGTGCATACGGACCTTTCTGCTCTGTGGGCGAGGCGCAGATGATCAATCGGGCGCGGCCTTTTGCCTTGATGGGGCCACAGGATCAACGGCGACTTGTGGCTGCGGGCTTCGCGCTGATAGGCGTTCTGCTCCTGGCAACGGTCGGCTCTTCATCCTTTGAGGGCTTCGAGGCCGCGCTCGAGAGCGCCAAAGGCGATATTGTGCGCCAGCTGCTCCTTGGCACCCTCTCTCTTGTCCTGCTGGGCGTGGCAGGTCCGGTGGCCATGCTGCCCGGGCACCGGAGGGGATGGCTTAGCTGGCTGCCGCTGCCGGTCTCGATCATCCTTCTTCTGGTCTATTGCCTGATAAGCGTCAGCTGGGCGATCGCGCCTGCTGTTTCGCTTCGCCGCTTCATCTTCACCGCGATGGTCATCTGGATCCTGTTTCGCGCGGTCGCTGAGCTTGGTTACGCGCGTACGCTGCAGCTGGTCCGCTGGACGCTCATCGTGGTGCTTGTGGCAAATTACGCCTCGCTTCTCGTGCCCGGCGTCGGGCTGCAGCCCGATAGCCCGGGAGGCGATCCCTCGGTGGTCGGCAACTGGCGGGGCCTGTTGCCGCACAAGAATCTGGCTGGGGCAGTGTGCGCCTTCACGATCCTTTTATTCCTGTTCGACCGGCGCTCGGTGCCGTCCTATCTGTCAGTGACTCTTATCGCCGCGAGCGTCATCTTCCTCTATTTCAGCCAGTCAAAGACATCTCAGGGGATCTTGTTTGTCGCTATCCTCACAGGCCTGGTGATCCGACCCTATAGCACCCATTATCGCGCGCTGCTCGGGCCGCTCTTGTTCATGACCGCTGGCCTTTTGCTGTTGCTTGTGCCGCTTTACATCGAGGATGCAAGCGCGCTTCTCAACGACCCCGAGGCGCTCACCGGTCGGTCGCAGATCTGGCCGATCCTCCTGACCTATGCCTCTGAACATCCCCTGACAGGCGCAGGCTTCGGCTCCTTCTGGCAGATCGGGCAAGAGGGCCCGATCTGGGACTTCACCAGCGGCTGGATCGCGCAATATGCAGGCCATGGCCATAATGGCTATCTCGACATGCTGGTGACGATCGGCGCGCCAGGTCTGGCGATCGTCATCGTGGCGCTTTTTCTCTGGCCGGCAATGCGCCTGCTCTTGAGCCATGCCATATCCAAAGACTGCCGCGCGCTGCTCCTGTCGCTCCTGTTCTTCTGCGCCGGTCACAATCTTACCGAAACCAGTCTGATGGACCGGATATCGGTCGTGCAGGTCTTCCTGATGCTGACGATCGCGCTCATCTATGTGCAGTCCCAGGCGAGCCCTGGCAGGCATCATCAGCTACGGGGCCGGTCATTGGGCTTGTTTGCGCGCAGCCCGGTTCGCCAGCCAGTGCGTGCCCCGGTGCGACGGCGGCCTGTCGGGCGGCCACGCTGAGTGCTTCGCGCGATCTTGCCCAGCGTCTGGTGCGCTATGCCGGGGCGGCGGTCGGGCCAATAGGCGTTGCCGGTGCCCAATTTCTGCTGTCGCTTCTCCTGCTGCGCCAGCTCGATGTTGCCGATTTCGGACGCTTTGCCTTCCTGCTGGTTATCTCGCAATTTTCGATCAGTCTGTGGAGCGCGCTGTTTACAGCGCCTCTGCTGATCGCGGTGGGGCAAAAGGGCGCAGATGACGACGCCGCGGCGCCGCGCGCGCTGTTATGCGTAAGCAGTCTGGCTCTGTTGCCTGTCGCACTCGCCTTTGTCAGCCTCGCCTCTATGCTGGGCGCAGGCATGAGGGCAGCCTGCGTCTTTGGACTATGGGGTGGTCTGGCCCTGTTGCGACATTTCGCCAGGGCCTGGTATCTTGTCCACAGGGCGCCTGCCCGCACGATCGCCTCTGATGTGGGCTATGCCCTGGCGCTGCTCCTTGGCGCCTTGATGATGATGGGCGGCGCTGCCAGGACGAGCCTTGCGGATGCGGCGCTGCTGCTATTGGTCAGCGCCGGTTTTGGGCTTCTTCCCTTTGCCCGATCAAAGGCTCCGGCGACCGTCCGGGCCATGCGCCTGTCGGACATGATCGGATACCAACAGATATGGCGGCGCGATGCGCGCTGGTCGCTCCTGGGGGTGGTGACGACTGAAGCCACGGTCAATAGCCAGAGCTATATCGTCACTGCGGTAAGCGGCGCTGGGGGTTTTGCGCCGATCGCTGCCACCGCCCTCCTCATCCGGCCAGTCACCGTGGCGATCAATGCGCTCACCGAGTTCGAACGCGCGCGCTTTGTCCATGATCTGCGCAGCGGCAGTCTGATGCTCGTCGCGCGCGGTCGCGCGCAATTGCGCTGGGCGCTGCTTGGCATATGGGGTGTGACCCTGGTGAGTGCCCTTGCGCTTCTGGCTCTGGCGCCCGCGCTGGTTTTTCACGGGAAATTTGCCGATACGATCTTGTGGACCGGTGTGCTGCTGTGGTTTGTCGTGGTGCTGGCTCGCGCATTCCACGCCTGCGACGGTGCGGTTTTGCTGGCCTCGGGGCGCTTCCGCAAGCTCGCACAGCTAAGCAGCATGAGTGCGATCGTGTCGGTGATGGCGGTCGTGGCGCTGCAATTGCTGTTGGAGCCGGTCTGGTCGATTGGCGGCATTGCGCTTGGCGAAAGCCTCTATGCGCTGCTGCTCTTTCGCGCGGCTCGCACCGAAATGCGCAACCGCGCGAAAGAGCAGGGCTGCATTTTCGATAGCGCTATGGCCCGATAGCAGCGGGCATGGCGTGGTGCATGTGGCTGGATAAAGGGGCCTGAGGCTTTGGCCCTGGCGTTGCCCCAGGCCAAAGGCGGTCGATCGCGTTGACGGGATGCTTTGTGCGCAAGGAAGGGCATTGACCATGGCTGGCGCCGATGCAAAGAGCCAATAAGGGCGCACCAGACTTTGTCATGCATTCATTGGGAAGGGAAGGCGTGTCACAGAGCAGAGAGGGTCAAGAGGGCGAGCAGGCGCCAGGCGGACAAATGCCAGGGACGCAGGCCCCAGGGATACAGCTGCCCGCCTCTTGCCATGGCGCATTGGCAGAGACGATGCTTATCGGTGGCATCCCGATTTCCCGGATGACGCGCCTTGAGCTTGCGGCGCTGATGGAATCCGACGTCGCTGCGGCCCGTGTGGGGCTCCTGCGCTCCCCGCGCTTCGTCACATCGGCCAATGGCAGCATCGTTGCGGCCTATCATAATGATCGCGCCTTGCGGGCGGCCTTGGACAGTGCAGACCTGATCGACGCCGATGGTATGCCGCTTGTCTTTGCCAGCCGCTTATTGTGCGCCCGGCCGCTAAGGGAGCGTACCGCGACCACGGATTTTCTGCTCGACGCAGCAGAGCTTGCCGCGCGAAAGGGCATCAGCTTCTATTTTCTTGGCGGGCGACCAGGGGTGGCCGCGCGCGCGGCGGAATATCTGCGCAGTCGCTTTCCAGCCCTCAAGGTCGCAGGCGTTCGCCACGGCTATTTCTCGCCGGGCGAGGTGCCAGCGATCCTGCAGTCGATTCGCGAATCGGGCGCTGACATATTATGGGTGGGCACCGGCAGTCCGCGGCAGGAGCTGTTTGCGATGGAAGCACGCGACCAGCTGCCGGGTCTTGCCTGGATCCGCACCTGTGGCGGACTGTTCGACCATTATGGCGGCGGGGTATCGCGGGCGCCGCACTGGATGCAGGCCAGTGGCCTCGAATGGCTCTATCGCGCCGCGCGCGAGCCCGTACGCCTTGGCTGGCGCTATCTTGTGACGAGCCCGATTGCCCTCTATCACCTCGCTACCAAGACCCGTGACTGACGCACTAGCCCGCTGATTTAGAAAAGGATTACGGTCCCTCATGCCGCCACGCGACCGCAGTAGCATCCGATATGAACAGTTCGTCAAGCCGCGCCGCAAGCGGTGGCCGGGACTGATGGCCGCTTTGCTGCTGTTGTTGCTGGTTGCAGGCGTGGCCGCCTATATAGTCCTTGGCAATGAAAGCGCAGCCCATGCCCCGCCGCCTGCCTTGTCGAATGCCGGGGGACCGGTCGAGGGTGAGGCCTATCAATGGAAAGCCGTGGCGATCGGCGGTGGCGGGTTTATCACTGGCCTGTCGCAGGACGGGTCCGGCAAGACATTTGTGATCCGTTCGGACGTCTATGGCGGCTATATCTGGGATGCAAAGGCGGACCGCTGGAAGCAGTTGATAACAGCGGCCGCCATGCCCGAGCAAGACCGCGTCCAGGATGGTATCGCACAGGGCGTCTATGAGATCGCTGTCGCGCCCTCCCGGCCAGAGCGTATTTACATGGCCGTCAAGGGACAGGTCTACAGGACAGACGATGCGGGCAAGCGTTGGGTGCTTGCCTCGGCACAGCCGCCCTTTCCGCTCAAATGGGATGCGAATGGCGAATATCGGCTGCAGGGCGCCTTTATCGCCGTGGATCCGGCCAACCCCGACCTTGTGCTGCTTGGCACCCCCTATGACGGCTTGTGGCGTTCAGATGATGCCGGTGGCCGCTGGGCGAGGGTAGGATCCTTGCCGCTGGGGCTGGACCGCGATCCGCAGGCCGGGCTTCAGGCCCCAGGTCCCATGATCTGGTTCGAGCAGCCGCTTGGTGGCAAGGCGACCGGTCGCATATTCGCCTTTGCTTCGGGGCGCGGCATGTATGTCTCGAGCGATAGCGGACGGACCTTCGCGCCGCTTGCCAGCCGCACGGCGCATCCGATGAGCCTGCGGCGCGGCACGTTCGACCGGCACGGTGTCTTCTTCGGTGTCGATGATCAGACCAAGTCGATCTGGGCTTATGACAAGGGCGCATGGCGCGATATCACGGCGACGGCCGGCCTTGGACCCAAGATATATTCGGCGATCGCCGCCAATCCGCGCGCCGACCAGATCGTGGTTTTCGATCATGGCGGCGCAGGCTATCAGTCCTCCGATGGGGGAACGAGCTGGACGAGCATTTCCCATAACGTCAAGGCAGGGGCCAAGGATCCACCCTGGCTGCGCGTGGCCGACGAGGTCTATTTCCCAACGGCCGATATCCGCTTCGACGCCAAGATCCCCAACCGCCTCTGGGTCGCGGCCGGCATGGGGGTATTCCATGCCGACATGCCGCCGGGCAGTTCGGTCGCGCAATGGGAAAGCCACAGTCGCGGTATCGAGGAACTGGTTGCGAACGATGTGATCCAGCCACCTGGTCAGTCGCCCGCCTTTGCAGCCTGGGACTTTGGGATCCATGTGAAGGACGATCTGAACGCCTATTCCACCACCTATGGTCCAAAGGAGCGCGTCCTCATTGCAGCGCAGCAGCTCGACTGGACCCCAACCGATCCTCGTTTCATGGTAACGAATGCGAGCGATACGCGCACCGCCTGCTGCTGGCAGGACGGCAACGCGGTGATGGCTGGCACCAGCCAGGATGGCGGGCGCAGCTGGCGCAAATTTTATGCGTTGCCGACCCCTGCAGGCACCAAGGCCGACGATCCCTGGCGCATGTCTTTTGGCACGATCGCCGTGTCGGCTGGCGAGAAGAAGAATATCGTCTGGGCGCCGGCATTCAACCGCCAGCCTTTTGTGACGAATGATGGCGGGGCAAGCTGGAAGCCGGTTTCGCTGCCGGGGGCCCTGGGCGACACACCCGGCTCGTTCAAGGAATTCTATTATCAGCGCAAGACCCTGACGGCCGACAAGGGGAAGGGTGGCGTCTTCTATCTCTATCATAGCGGCGAGACGCCCAATGAGGGGCTTGCCGGCCTCTGGCGCTCGCATGACGGGGGAGAAAGCTGGCAGAAGCAGTATGAAGGTGAAATCGCGCCTCAGAGCAATTTCGCGGCGAAATTGCGCTCCGTGCCGGGCAGGGAGGGGCATCTCTTCTTTACCAACGGTCATGCAAGTTCGGGCGATACGGTCTTGCGTCGCAGCACCGACAAGGGCGCGACCTGGACGAAGATCGTCAACGTCGATCGCGTTGATGACATCGCCTTTGGCAAGGCTGCGCCGGGTGCTTCCTATCCCGCTCTCTATGTGTCGGGCAGGGTAGGGGGTGTCTATGGTATCTGGCGCTCGCTCGACAACGCGGCGAACTGGCAGCGGCTGGTTGATTTTCCGGCAGGCAGTTTGGACCAGGTGACGGTGATGGCGGCAGATCCCGATGTTTTTGGGCGGGTGTATCTGGGCTATAAGGGATCGGGGTGGATCTGGGGCGAACCTGCGCCGTGCAAGCCTGCACCCATGAGCAGCCTCGCCACCATCCAATGCTCCAAAGTAGGCGGGTAGGGGCATCGTGCTGGCCAACCGGGCGGGGCACACAAGCCTATCGGGCCATGCAGCGCGGGTGATGGGCCGCGATATCGCCGTTGCGGCGGCGCAGTAGCGGTGTCGATCACCCATATGGCGTCGGCCCGGCGCACGGACATCGAAGGGCTGCGCGCCATCGGCATGGCGCTGGTCGTGATCTGCCATATCTGGGTCGGCAAGGTGTCGGGCGGGGTCGATGTCTTCTTCGTGATCTCAGCCTATTTGATGACCGGTTCGCTGCTCAAGGAGCTGGAAAAGACGGGCACGGTCGATCTTCTCACGTTCTGGGGCCGTATCCTTGTTCGGATCTGCCCGACAGCCTTTTTGATCCTGTTTCTCACGCTGATAGCAGGGCTATATTTTCAGCCCATTTCCCTGTGGCGAGCCTTCGCCACGCATGGCTGGATGGCGCTGCTGCAGTTGGAAAACCTGCAATTGCTGCGCGAATCGACGGATTATCTGGCCCGCGGACAGCCTGCCAGTCCCTTTCAGCAATATTGGGCGCTCTCCACCCAGATGCAATTTTATGGCTTCTTGCCAATCTGGCTCTTGCTCGTCAGCCAGATAGCGAGGACCATGCGAAAGCGGGCCGATGACCGGCGGATTTTGGCCATCGCTTGCGCGCTGATCGGCCTTGCATCCTTTGGTTTTGCGCTCTGGATATTGGCGCTCAATCCAGCGCCCCATTATTTCAATCCTGCAGCGCGGCTTTGGGAGTTCATGGCCGGGGCGCTGTGCGCTTGCGTCGCGCCTATGGTCAATCTCTCCGCGCGCGCAGCGTCGCTCGCTCGCACTGTGGGTCTGTTGCTCATCCTGGCATGCGTCTGGGTCGTGCCTGCAAATGCGGCTTATCCAGGCATTGCAGCGCTCGTGCCGGTCTCGGGCGCAATGCTGATTTTGCTGTCTGGACGCGAGGCGGTTGACAGGTCGCTTGCACGTCGCGTCCTTGAGGCGCCGTTACTGCAACGGCTGGCATCGCTGTCCTTTGCCTTCTATCTTGCGCACTGGCCGATCCTCATCTTCTATCAAGAGGCAGCAGGAACAACGAAGCTCAACCTGATCCAGGGCTGCCTTGTCATCGCCCTTGCCCTCCTGCTGGCAGCTGCCCTGCATTTTCTGATCGAAAAGCCCACAAAAGGGCTCATGTCGCACGGGGGTGGATATTCGACAGGGGACTGGAGAAGGCGGTCAGCGCCCTTTGCCGCGTGTGCCATGCTGGCCGTGCCATCCGCCGCGTTCCTGCTTGCTTGGCAGCAATATTATGGGGGAATCGCGCGCGATTATGCGCAAAGTTACACTGTCCGGCCCATCGCCGGACCGATCCAGACCATGGACACAGTTTTGCCGCCCGACATCGATCGGCAGTTGATCGCGGCCAAGGGGATGTTGCCGAGACTGTACACGAATGGCTGCGATACCGGCCCACACTCGGCGAAGGTGCAGCTTTGCACTACGGGCAATCTTGATTCTAATGCATTCACCATATTGCTCATCGGCGGTTCGCATTCGACCCAGTGGTTTCCGGCGCTCGAGCAGATCGCTAAGGACCGGAACTGGCGATTGCTCAGCATTACCAAAAGCGCCTGTCCGATCGATGGCATTTATATCGGCCCCAGGACGGCCGGGAGGCAGGTCGAAGCCTGTCGGGAGTGGGCTCGTAATGCGGTGGCCAAAGCGATCGCGCTCAAGCCCGATCTTGTCGTGACGACGGCGACACGGCCGGGTCCTGGCAATGTCGGCGAGGTCATTCCTGAAGGCTATGCTCGTGCGTGGCGAAGGATTGTGGCAAACAATATCGACATATTGGCGATCCGGGATAACCCCCGCACCGAAACATATAGCGTTCCAGAATGTGTCGATCGCAATCGAGAAAAATTCCGTACCTGCGATATGCGGCGTGATCGGCATATCAATCCGCCATCCCGCCTTTTGCCTGTTCGGGACATGCCCCATCTTGCCCTTTGGGATATCGCGGATCTTCTGTGCGGCATTGCGACATGTCCCGTCATGCACGATGGCGTTCTAGTCTATAACGATAACAGTCATCTGTCGGTACCATTCGTCATGGCGTTGCGGACCAGTCTCGAACAGGAAATTTTGAGCCAACAGGCAAGCAGCTCATGATGATTTTTGCAGGGCTATAATCGTATTGATGACGGCAAGTGTTTCCTGAGGATCGCGGACGCGGACTGTGTCCAGTCCGAGCGTCTTCGCCGGATAGTCATTGCCACCCGGAAAGATGGCGTCGCCAATGAACATCATGGCGTCAAGGGGAATGCCACTGGCATCACGCAGCTTCTTGAGACCATAGGCTTTGTCGACACCCGCCCGCGTGATATCGATCGACGTTGCGCCGCCCATATTCACAGACAGATCTGGGAGATATTTTTTGAGGTGGGACTGTATTATTTTCCGCTTCGCGAAATCTGGATCCCATTCCTCTTTTTTCTCAATCGGTGCCTCTTGGCCCAGTGCTGAAAAAGTGATCTGACTGCCACGATCTTCGATCCGCTCGCCCCAGGTTTCTTCAGGAACAAAGCCGCTCTCGACAAGTGCCGTCTCGAAGGCTGTAAGGATCATCTCCTTCTGCGCCTCGTCGAAAATTTCGGCGAAAACCGGGCTCCAGACTCCATCGTTGCACGTGTAGAGCTTGGTACCCGTCGTCGGCATCAGCCAGAATCGATCGACATTTGCATCGGCCGGAAGTCTGCTGGCAATTTGCTTATGAAACTGAGGCCAATCGCCACCCGATATGACGGCCACATGCATCACATCAAGCAAACGTGTCACAGCATCCACCATATCATCGTCAAGCGGCTGCTTGCTCAGCGCCAGCGTGCCGTCGAGATCGAAAGCTATAAGCTGTTTCAAGAGGATATCTTTCTAAAAGCTCGGTTCAACAGCATAGCCAATTGAACGGATTTCCGGCATATTTGTGATATGTTACAAAAAATCGATTGATCGAAAATAAAGCTGCTAACCAGCGTAGCTTGTGGCTGCCAGGAAAACTGTGTCGGGGGATTTGATGTCAATGTCGCTGAGGCGATTTGCAACTGCGCATTGGCCTGGCCTGATGAGATGCCCACCGATTATCACGTCTCCACTGCGAGGTATGATCAGCACAGCGTCAGCGTAGGATTCGATCAGATCGTCGCTAGGACGCCCTGCAATCTGATCAAGTTTGAAAAGGGGACCATCCACTAGCGATAGGCTTGAATCAGGAGCGATGAATTTGCGCCATCGGTCAAGGTCATAGGGATGGCCACAAGCGACTTCCACGGCGGCATCCAGGTGGAGTTCGCGCGGACGTCCATAATCATATAGTCTATATGTTATGTCGCTATTTTGCTGGACCTCTATCAGGCTCACGCCCGCGCCGATCGCATGGACCGTATTGGCAGGGATGTAGAAAAAATCGCCGGCTGCCACTTCATGCCAGGTGAGCATTGTCTCGATTGACCCATCGAGTGCTGCTGCACGCATGATCTGCGGATCAACATATGAATCAAAGCCGATGCCCAGTCTCGCGCCTGGTTGAGCAGCGATGATCAGCCAGCATTCTTCCTTTCCCTGCCGACCGATACCTTGCGAGATAGTCTGAGTATCGGAGGGGTGAACCTGTACGGACAAAGCCTCCGTAGCGAATATATATTTAACCAGAAGCGTTCGAATTGCCAGCGGTGGTTCGAACCAGATCTCGCCGATACGCCTGTCAGGAAGATAGTTAAATGGTTCTGGCAGAAAATCTATTCCCCATGGTTTTTCAACTTGGCGAATAGGAAGCAACATTTGCCATCTGCCTTCTACTGGTTGCGCGCGCCCGACAGGCGTCCGACGTTTTGAACGCCGTTAGCTGCTGTTACGAGAATGTCATTCCCATCGACAACAATGATGACATTTTCAAGTCCGATCACAGACACGCTAGGTCCATCGCTGTCGATCAGCACATTGCGGCAATCCATCATTTCCGCATTGGCGGGTCCACGGACAGCATTGCCTTGATCGTCATGATCCAGCGCTGAATATAGCGCATGCCAATTGCCGATGTCCGACCAGCCCATATCGACAGGAACGAGCGCCGCCCGTGCGGTTTTTTCCATCACCGCATAATCAACGGATATGCTCTCCATGGCGGAAAATGTCGTAGGTTCGGGATGAAAATATTTTCCGTCTTCCCTGCCATTTTTGACAGCGGCACGAACATCTCGCGCCATGTCAGGACTATACAGCTCGAGTTCCTGTAAAAAATCTCCAGCTCTGAACGCGAAGATGCCGCCGTTCCACAAATATGAACCGTCGGTAAGAAACGCTTTTGCGCGATCGAGATCGGGTTTTTCCACAAATTCCTGCGTACGATAGCCAGCAGTTCCTATCGCCTCGCCACGCTTGAGATAACCGAAACCCGTTTCCGGTGTATCCGGAGCGATTCCGAATGAGACAAGCCAGCCTTCTGCAGCTAAAGCTGCGGCCCGGTAAACAGTTTCCACAAAAACTTCTGGTCGTCCGATATGGTGATCGCTGGGGCAGACCAACATGATTGCATCACTTGGCAGTCTGTTTGCGGCCAATGCTATAGCTGCAGCTGTATTTCTTGCCGCTGGTTCCACAACGATCGAGGTGCGCTCATCTTTGGGCAGTAGCATTTCTATATGCTCTACATGGGCGGCGCCAGTCACGATTGAAAGGCCTGCGTTATCAGAGAATATAGAGCACCGACTAACCGTAGCTTCGAACAGCGTCATGGCGTCCACCAACGGTAAGAATGGCTTGGGCTTTTCTACACGAGATCGCGGCCACAGCCGCGTGCCACTACCACCACAAAGGATTATCGGTACGATCATCATTGAAGCTCGGGTATAAGGGGAGGTATCGTTTCGCAAGCTACCAGCAAATTATTGCAATGCAACATGGATCGATATTTTTTTGAGTAGATGTTAGGTCAGCCCGTATTATTTATGAGGCGGCCGCTCCGGGCTCGTTCCGCGGTGATCTGACATTGACAGCGTAGCTTGGATGTGAGCGATCGTAGGCGTTTTTCACCGCGGCAGGATCAATGGGCTTTTCGAGGTTGATCGACGGGGTTCGGGGGCCGCGGCACTGCCGTGCTGGCTATGTTGGTGCAGGGCGGAGGCTGATGGCGGTGGCTCTGAACACGCTTGTATCGGGGCAGGCTGACGCAATGGCTATGCGGATGCGCGAGGCGTTCTCGATGACACGGGCGGCGACCTTGAGCAGCCGGATACGCAGGGCTGCGAACTCGGCGGCAGCCAGTGCCGCTCCCCAGGGGATTTCCTGCTGGATGCGCTACATCAGCCAGTAGGCCGCGGTGTGCAGAATGAAGCGCATCTGGTTGACGTTGGCAGAGCAGCATGAGGCGTGATCGCTGGCTAGCTGGCTTTTGTGGCGCTTGATCAGGTTTTCGGCCTGGCTCCTTGCGCAGTCGAGCGTATCGTATATGCGCTCGGCCGAGCCTTGGGTCAGCGAAGTGACGACATAGCGGATGTCCATGCCCAGCGTGCTGGCCTAGTGGTCGCCGCCTGACGGTTGAGTCCGATTAGGGATTCCCAGTGAGCTGTGGCCGTGCGAGTCAGCGGGGATGCGCAGTGGTATAGTCATCGACCTGGGTTCCGCGGACCAAGAGCGTCTCGAGCGGATCTGCAAGGATCGCAACACCCCTCAAAAGCACGTCTGGCGCGCCGAGATCGTGCTTCTGAGCGCCGACGGGGTCGGCACCAGCGAGATCATGCGCCGGACGGGCACGTCGAAGACATGCGTGTGGCGCTGGCAGGAGCGGTTCATGCAGGAAGGGGTGGAAGGCCTGCTGCGCGACAAGACCCGCCCGTCGCGCATCCCTGCTCTGACCCCGGAGGTTGTCGCATGGGTAGCCACCCGGACGCATGAGGAGCCGCCCGGCGAGACGACCCACTGGACGGCCTCACTGATGGCCCGCGAAGCGGGCATCAGCGCCAGTTCGGTTCACCGGATCTGGCGCGCCCATGGCCTCCAGCCTCACCGCGTTCGGCAGTTCAAGCTTTCCAATGATCCTGAGTTCATCGACAAGCTCCGCGACGTCGTCGGCCTTTATGTCGCGCCGCCCGCCCACGCGATCGTCCTGTCGTTCGACGAGAAGAGCCAGATCCAGGCCCTCGACCGATCCCAGCCCGGCCTGCCGCTCAAAAAGGGGCGAGCGGGCACCATGACCCATGACTACAAACGCAACGGCACCACCACGCTCTTTGCGGCGCTCAATGTGCTCGACGGGACCGTGATCGGCCGCAACATGCAGCGGCATCGCCACCAGGAATTCATCCGCTTTCTCAATCTGATCGAAGCGCGCGTCCCCGCCGGCAAGGCGATCCATGTGATCCTCGACAACTACGCTGCCCACAAACATCCCCAAGGTCCGCAAGTGGCTCGAGCGGCACCCGCGCTTCACCTTTCACTTTACGCCAACGTCGTGCTCCTGGCTCAACGCCGTCGAGGGCTTCTTCGCCAAGCTTACTAACCGCCGACTCAAACGCGGCGTCTTCCATTCGCTCGTCGACCTTCAGGCCGCCATCAACCGCTTCCTGGCCGAGCACAACGAGAGCCCAAAACCTTTCGTCTGGACCGCCGATCCCGACAAAATCATCGCCGCCGTCAGACGCGGGCACCAAGTGTTAGATTCCAATCACTAGTTGGGCGCATAGCGGTAGAGGACGCCAGGCGGCGCGGTGCCGGCCCAAGGCCGCTGATCACAGACATAGCCCCAGATCCGCCCTTGCATCACACCCTTGCCGATACCCTTGGCGCGTCGTTCCGGAGCCAGCACGCGGATCGGTGTATCGTCGGCGTGCAGGATGTCGCTGCCCAGGACCGAGGCCTCGATCCGGCCGATCACCGGCTGCAGGATCCGCATCGAGCGACCACACCAATCGGCCAGCGTGCTGCGTGGGATGTCGGCACCCATGCGCGCGATGATCTCGTTCTGCCGGTACAGCGGCAAATGGTCGTCAAACTTCGAGATCAGCACGTAAGCCAGGAGACTTCCTCCGGCCATGCTACCGGGGATCGGTCGGCTCGGGGCTGGCACCTGGACCATCTTCTCGCAGCAACGGCAGGACTTCTTCGGGCGGGCGACTTCGATGACCTGGAGCTTTGCCGTGATCATCTCGAGGATCTCGCTCACGTCTTCGCCGACGA
>NZ_NMUA01000039.1 GCF_002312805.1 Sphingobium sp. D43FB
TCCCTGGGGCCAGCGCTATCCCGCGATCGGCCAGAGCTGGCGGCGTGCCTGGGGTGAGGTCATCCCGTTCTTCGCCTTCCCAGACGACGTGCGGCGGATCATTTACACGACGAACGCGATCGAGGCGTCTGAACTCGAAGCTCAGGCGCGCGGTCCGGGCCAGGGGCCACTTCCCCAGCGACGATGCCGCTACAAAACTGCTCTATCTGATCTTGAACCGATCGGAAAAAGAGTGGAAAATGCCGCCGCGTGAGTGGACCATGGCCAAGGCCCAGTTCGCCGTAATCTTCGGCGAGCGCTTCATCAGGGCCATGGCGGCGTAATGTTCAACCGCCCGGCCGCACACGGAAATCCTGACAGTCCCCGACTCAAATTGTCGCAAACATAGATGCGCGTTGCCGATGACACTGCGTGGCACCCAGGTCGTTTCATCGCTTGGGATGAAGAGGTGAAACTTTATCTCTTTCTGGCTCCGGTATCTCTCAAGGTAAAAGCTGCGCTCCTTATCGTAGTTGACGGTATGCGCCGTCGCGCAAAGTGTGGAAGGCAGATATGGGGTTTTGACAAAGCCCGCTTCAGTGACAAAGATCTCACCGAAAATCCCTTGGCTTCACCTTGATGCCTTCGGTCGGCCGCCCTGGAATGATGCCCGATCCCAGCCTCAGGTCAGGGATGTATATCTCGCGTGCCTTACGACCGAGCAATTTGCTGTCCGGGTCCCGGGGATCAGGTCCGCCCCCGTTGTTTGCGCCGTCACCGCGCGCCGGGCGGAAGACGTTGGCAAGATCGCTCCGTTCGCCCACGCTTGCCAGCAACCCCGACAGATTTTCTAGCCGTTGGGCAATGACGTGAATGACCTCGCCTTCTTTCTGAACCTGACCACGCACGCCGAGCATGGATGCGCCAAGAACAGTCCCCCGATTGGCCTCGAATATCTTGGTCCAGACGACAAGATTTGCGATCCCGGTTTCATCCTCGATAGTGATGAACATAATGCCCTTGGCAGAACCGGGGCGCTGCCGCACCATGATGATGCCTGCAAGATTGACCCATCTTCCATCGCGGATGTCAGCAAGCGCCGCACACGGGACCATCTTCCTAGCTGCCAAATCCTCCCTGAGAAAGGCCACCGGGTGGGCGCGGAGAGATAGCGCGAAGCTGCGATAGTCTTCCACTACTTCCTGGCCTTCCGCCATCGCAGAGAGCGCAACTTTCGGTTCGACCGCTTCGGCGCGGAGCTTCCCTTCGCGCTCGTCTGCGGCGGCAAAGAGGGGCAGAGGGCTGTCGCGCAATCCCTTCACATCCCAAAGACCGGTGCGACGGCTGTGCTGGAGCGAGCCAAAGCCATCGGCATCGCCGATCCGGTTGAGAGCGCCAGCACCCACGCCGGCTCTGCGCTGGATTTCTTCGACTGAAGCATAGGGCTCTGCGCCACGGGCCGAGACGAT
The DNA here is from genome assembly GCF_002312805.1 of Sphingobium sp. D43FB. Lineage (GTDB taxonomy): Bacteria > Pseudomonadota > Alphaproteobacteria > Sphingomonadales > Sphingomonadaceae > Sphingobium. Next base: position 1,449 of record NZ_NMUA01000039.1, read on the forward strand.
CGCCGCGCCGTCCGGATTGGCAAGATCGCGGACCATACGCAGCCCAAGGCGCACGGCCTTGTACCGCCGGTTCCCCACTTCAAGCGTGCAGTCCCAGCGACTATGGTTCACATCGACGGGGCGGACCTCAACGCCATGTTCGCGTGCGTCGCGCACGATCTGGGCTGGCGCATAAAAGCCCATGGGCTGGGCGTTCAGCAACGCCGCACAGAAGACATCTGGATGATGGCATTTAAGCCAGGAGGAGGCATAGGCGATGAGCGCGAAGCTTGCGGCATGGCTTTCGGGGAAGCCATAGGAGCCAAAGCCCTCGATCTGCTTGAAGGTCTGTTCGGCAAAAGCCTGCTCATAGCCGCGCTCGACCATGCCGCCGATGAGCTTGTCGCGAAAATGGCTGACCCCGCCGGTCAGCTTGAACGTCGCCATCGCCCGCCGCAAAAGGTCCGCCTCGCTGGCGGTAAAACCGGCGCACTCGATCGCGACCCGCATCGCCTGCTCCTGAAAGAGCGGGACGCCGAGCGTCTTTTCAAGGACCCGGCGCAGCTCCGGCTTGGGATAGCTGACCTCTTCCTTGCCTTCGCGACGCCTTAGATAAGGATGGACCATGTCGCCCTGGATCGGGCCGGGCCGCACGATGGCGACCTCGACGACCAGATCATAGAATGTCCTTGGCTTGATCCGCGGCAGCATCGCCATCTGCGCCCGGCTTTCGATCTGGAAGACCCCAAGCGTGTCAGCCTTGCGGATCATCGCATAGGTTGCCGGGTCTTCGGCCGGAATCGTGGCGAGGTCGAGGTGGATGTCCTTCTCCTCGCGCAGGAGATCGAAGCCGCGTCGCATGCAGCTGAGCATCCCCAGCGCCAGCACATCCACCTTCATAAACCCCATGAGGTCGATATCGTCCTTGTCCCATTCGATGATCTGGCGATCATCCATGCGGGCAGGTTCGATCGGCACCAACTCGTCGAGCCGGTCGCGGGTCAGTACGAAGCCGCCAGGATGCTGCGAGGAATGGCGCGGCGTATCCATGAGCAGACGCGACAAGTCGAGCGTCAGCGCAAGACGGCGATCGGACATATCAAGATTGAGCTCGGCGACATGGCGGTCTTGCACACCCTCGCGGCTCCACCCCCAGACCTGTCCTGACAGCGCATCGGTGACATCGGTCGAAAGTCCGAGCGCCTTGCCGACCTCGCGGATCGCCCCTTTGGTGCGGAAGCGGGAGATCACAGCAGTCAACGCACTATGGTTGCGGCCATAAGTCTCGTAGATCCACTGGATCACCTCCTCTCGCCGCTCATGCTCGAAATCGACATCGATATCGGGCGGCTCGCGTCGCTCGGCGCTCACGAACCGTTCGAACAGCAGTTCGGTGCGCACCGGATCGATCGAGGTGATGCCAAGGCAATAGCAGACCGCCGAGTTGGCAGCCGATCCCCGGCCCTGGCACAAAATGTCTTTCGAGCGCGCAAAATCGACGATCGCGTGGACCGTCAGAAAATAGGGTGCGTAATCGAGCTGGGCGATGAGACGCAACTCATGCTCCAGCTGGGCCCTTGTCTTGTCGTCGATGCCGTCTGGATAGCGGGCAGGGGCTTTTGCCCAGGTAAGGCGCTCAAGTTCCTGCTGCGGCGTACGCCCGCTTTTACCGATTTCATCGGGATATTGATAGCGCAACTCTTCGAGCGAGAAGCGGCATTGCTCGGCGATGGTGACACTTCGCCGAACTGGCCCTGTGTCCCCAAGATAGCGCTCGAACAGCCGGTCCAGCTCGTCGGCGTCCTTGAGGTGCCGGTCTGCGATCTGCTCGCGTCGCTCGCCCAGATCGTCGATCGTGCATTTCTCGCGGATACAGGTCATAACATCCTGCAGCATTCGGCGCTCGGGCATGTGGTAGAGGACATCGCCGGTGGCCACTGTTGCGACGCGCGCCTGCTGTGCCATCTGCGTGAGCCGTCGCAACCGTAACGCGTCGCCGGGCTGCCGCTGCAGGGTCAGCGCGAGGTAGCTGCGTTCCTGAAAGATGGATGAGACGCTGACGAGGTCCGCCTGCGTTTTTGCGTCATCGCTATCGGGGACAAGGATGGCGATCAGTCCCTCGCTCCATGTCGCGACATCATCCCAATGCAGTTCGCAGCCCCCTTTGCCGGCGCGCGATTTGCCGAGCGTCAGCAGACGACAAAGGCGACCATAGGCAGCGCGGTCGGCGGGATAGACAAGCAAACCGGTGCCACAGGACAGATCCAGCCTGCAGCCGTTGACGACGCGCACGCCCGTCGAACGGCCAGCGTCCCAGGCGCGCACCAATCCCGCCAGACTGTTGCGATCCACGATGCCGATCGCCGGCAGGCCCAGCATGGCGGCGGCGGTCAGGAGTTCCTCAGGCGAGGATGCACCCCGCAGGAAGCTGAAATGGCTCGTCACCTGCAACTCGACATAGCGCTGATCGGCAAGGCTCATGCGAAGGCGCCATGGATGAACCAGGCCATCGGCCCGGTCGACGACCATTGGCCGTCGCCCAAGCGAAACAGCCAGTAGCGCCCGCCGCCCTCGACCTCGACCTGAAAATAGTCGCGCACGAGATAGGGGCTGTCGGCTTCCAGCCCCTTGTCGCGCCACCATTCGCCCTGAAGGCGTTCGGGGCCATCGGCCTTGACGACCTTGCGGCGTTTGCCACGCCAGACGAACTGGGCCGGCGGATGGTCGGGCATCATCGCGATCACCTGGACCGGCTCGGGCGGTTCGATCATGCGGCCCGGGCGCGGCAGGACAGCGTTCCAGCGCCGATCCGCGCCCTCGCGCAGCGCCATTGTGCGCTTGACCGTTCGTTCGGGCATGGCGGACGAGCAGGGCGTCGTGCCGTACAGCCGGTCTCGGCCGAAACGGTTCGCCAGCGCGTCGATAAGGGCACCAAGGTCCGGGCCGCGACGCGCATCGCCTGCAAGATCAGCCTGTGCGCTGCGGAGCGGTTCAACGATCGGCGCAATCAGGATCATGGTCTCGATCCCGAGGCCAGGGTCGATCCGTTCGATCCTGGGAACCAGGAGCTTTGTCAAATGGCGGGCATCCCTTGTGGGAGACGCCATACCGATCCTGGCGGACTGATATTGGCCATCGACCCGTTCGCAATGGAGGTCGAGGCGCCGCGCGCCGGTGCCGTCCCGCATCAACGCAGCGCAAATGTCCTCGGTGAGATCGCTGATGACCTTCGCGATGGCGTCGGCCGTACCGATGGGTTCAAGAAGCCCGCGGCGCGCCTGGGGCAGTGATGGCGGGAAGATCGGCGCCATCGCCTCTGGCGCATGGCCAAGGGCTTGGTCGAGGCGCCGATAGAGTTCATGCCCGTAGCGGCGCGCAATGGGACCGCGCGGCTCGGCAATGAGTTGCTCGATCCGGGTGAAACCCATTTTGTGCAGATCGCTTGCCACCTTTGCCGGAATGCGCAGTGCACTGAGCGGCAGTAGGCCGACGGCCTTCTTCTGGTCCCCAGGAAGAATGATGACCGGGCGACCGGCAGGGACATGGCGCGCGACCGCATGGGCGCAGCCTGCCGTGTCAGCGACAGCGATCTGTACGGTAAGGCCCGAGCCGTTCACCCTGCGGAACAGGTCCTTGACCAGCGCTTCCTCGCCGCCGAACAGCTCGCCGCATCCGCTGATGTCGAGCCATAGGCCATCGGGGTAATCGACCGCGACGAAGGGGGCGTAGCGCTGCCCTGCCCACAGAGCGAGCCGCTCAAGCCCTTGCGCGTCGGCCGCATCGTCTGCATCGAGCACGTCAAGATCGGGCACCATCGTCCTAGCCTTGGTGACGCTCATGCCCACTGTAATACCAAGGCTTTGGCCAAGCGCGTTCACCGCCGCGATCAGCTTGCGACCGCGCGTTTCGATGGCCGTGACTAGCGGCTGCAGGGACGCTGCGTTCGCCTCAGACGGCGATACGCCACGCTTCCTGCTGATCCGGTCGGTCGACCAGTATGGCAGGTAGAGCGAGACGACCCTGCGCATCGCAGGCCTCCACTATCCAGCTTTTGGGTTCTGCGCCGCGGACGCGCTCGAGCGCGACCGCCCAGCGTGGGCGGGCGAGGGCGGGGATGCCCAAATCCTCGCTGGGTGCGGCTTTGATGCGCCAGCGGGTCTGCGCTGCAGAGCCCTCCAGCAGCGCATCGGCTTTCGCGCCGCGACGCAGGATGAACGCGGTGACCCCGGACCCTTCTGCAGCAAGCTGCAGCCTTTTCGACGCGGTCGTCGAGAGCTTTGAAATCTCGCCCACGACGCCGGCGATGCCAGCCACGCGCAGGCAATCTTCCATCGCAATGAGCGCGCCCTTGTCATCGCCAGGCTCGACGATGGTCAGGCGATCAGGATGAAGGCCTGCAAGGTCGAGGGCAGGGGTGAACAAATCACGCCAGCGCAGGCACCAGAAAACTGGCCCTTCCATGCGCGCCAATATGCCTGCGATGAATATCGTTGCGGCTGCGTCGTCGCAAATGTCGGGAGAGCCCAGAACCTCATGCAATGCGCCGGCGGCAAGGCCGCGCCCGGGCAAATGATCGTCTATATCGGCAAGGCCGAACGGATGGACGCCATGACGGCGCCCATCGCCCGTCACATGGGCGATCGACGAACGCAAATCCTCGAGGATGGCATTGCGGGGCATTCCTTGGTCTCATCGGTCTGGCAATGTGTTCTCTTTCTGTTCTCCATGAGTCCCATCGCTGTCAAGGTCATCAAACGGGGGCATCCGCCATGACCAAGGCTGCGTCGCCTGCTTTGGATGCGGCAAGGGCATGGATTTCCTGCATCGTTTCGCAGAGGGGATGTAAGGCAGAAAAAATGGTGAGCGCGAGAAAAACGCCAGGCGATCCCTGGGTCGATAGCACGAAGGCATGTCATCGCTGTCCGGGTGCCTCGCATTCCGATTCGCAAGCGATCAGGGAGGCAAGAGGTCCATTCGCGAAGGAGCGAAACGGAAGTTGCCAGGCCCGCTGTGCATTCATCGGGCGTTTCGAACCGGGGCGCGAGGTTCGTCCAGTTGGCAGTTCCGAAAATCGATATCGTCGTCAAGCGCAAGGGCAGCTAGATCGCCATCAATGATAAGGGCTGCGCCAGCCGCTTCGAACCGCCGACCTAAGGAAGATGCACGGGGCTTCAGCGCGACCCTGCGCGTCCCGATCGTCACAAGCGCGCCATCCGCACCGATCTCTACCTCGACGGTGCGCGCGCCGTCGCAATGGATGGTCAATTGTTCCGTGTTCGAAGCACAGGCGGCGGTCGGAGCAGCAGCGAGAAGGAGCAAGAGAAGAAAAAAGCGTTCCATTGAAACAGACGCTCCACAGGAGACTCGCACGCGGCTGCTAACCCTCCGGATCCTGTAGCGATCCATGGGATAGTGCATCGGCGATCATGGCGGCGAGCGTTTCTTCGGCCCGTCCGCGGGCATTGAGGTCCTTTGACGACAGGTCGTGGCGAAGCCATTGCGGCGCGCGTGCAATGACACGGGTGATCAGCTCGGAAGTTTCCTGGTCCATGCGTGCCCTATGAGTGGTCGCGTGCGGACAAGCAATCATCAAGGGGACACTCCAAAGGCGATCGTGATGAAAGCAGGGGACGCATAAAAAAAGCCCCGCCAGAGCAAGGCTCGCGGCGGGACCGAAGTTCAGGGAGGTGCCGCTCCAAAGGGGGGAAGAAGCGACGATGCATGAAATAGCATGTTGCGATGAATGACGGGTGAAGCACCTGTTCATGGGCGCTGCAGCTCGATTTTCTCGAGCAAACTATGCGGCTGCACGGCATCGGAGCGCAAAAGCCAGGTCACATTCGTCAGCAGACAGATCTAGCGGAACCTCGCCATTGTCCATCTGTTCGATCTATCGACCGGCTCTGCGAAAATCGCCGATGCATATGACCCGAAAGAAAGAGGAACCGACCATGGCTGAGACGCAGGACGTCGGCGATAATGAAGGCGGGAGCCGTTATGAACTGAAAGTCGATGGCCAAACGGCTATCGCGGCCTATGAACGGCGCGATGGCGCATTGGTCTTCACGCACACGCAGGTTCCTGAGGCGCTGGAAGGGCAGGGCATTGCCAGCAAGCTGATCGCCGGCGCGTTGGCGGACGTGCGGGAGAAGGGCTTGAAGGTCGTGCCGCTATGCGAATTTGTCGCCGGCTATTTTGATCGCCATCCAGAGGAGCAGGATTTGTTGGCGCTCGACGCGCCAGGCTGATCGCAGGGATGTGTGGATCATCCATGACTTATAACCAACCCCATGCCTCTCCCGCGCCAGCTAGGTCAACGCAACGATGAAGATCGCGACCTACAATGTGAACGGAATCAATGGGCGTCTGCCTGTCCTGCTGCGATGGCTGGGCGAAGCCGAGCCCGACATCATCTGCCTTCAGGAACTGAAAGCACCGCAGGATAAGTTTCCAGAAACAGCGATCCGCGACGCAGGCTATGACGCGATATGGCATGGGCAAAGCCAATGGAACGGCGTTGCGATCCTGAGCCGGGTCGGAGAAATTCACGAGACGCGCCGCGGGCTGCCGGGCGATCCGGACGATATGCAAAGCCGCTACATCGAAGCGGCGGTTGCCGGGGTTCTGGTGGCTGGTCTTTATCTACCCAACGGCAATCCACGCCCTGGACCCAAGTTCGACTTCAAATTGCGCTGGTTCGAGCGGCTTCATGATCACCTTGCCTCGCTCGTCGATCTCGATGCGCCGGTTGTGGTCGCCGGGGACTTCAACGTCATGCCAATTGATCTGGATGTTTATGCGCCCGAGCGGTGGCGAGACGATGCGCTCTTCGCGCCGGAGGTGAGGGAAGCCTATCGCCATCTGCTGGAGCAGGGATGGAGCGACGCTCTGCGCGAAATGCACCCCGATGAGACCATCTACACCTTCTGGAAATATTGGCGTGGGGCGTTCGAGCGCAACGCAGGCCTTCGGATCGACCATATTCTGCTCAACGCAAAGGCACGGAGCAGGCTTGAATGGGCGCAAGTCGATACAGCGCCGCGCGGACGGGAAAAGACGAGCGACCATGCTCCGGTTTGGATTAAGCTGGCAGACAAGCCAGTGCGCAAAGCCCGTCAGTCAAGAGCGGCAAACCAGTCAGCATAGGGCGTATTGCGCGCCATATGGCGGTTATAGTCAGGTGTGCCGTCGGCCCACCAGACAGGGCCACGCTCGCCAAGTCCGCGTTTGGCAATGTCCACCGCCGCATGGGCTTCACGCTCGGCCGATACATCGCCGTTTTTACGGGCGTCGCGCACGGCTCTACGCGCCTCCATCAGATCCGATACCAGGGCAGCGCGAACGTCTTCGTCCAACGCGGGATTGGCCAACCGCCACAGGCGGCCGCGCACGACAAAATAACGGCCATCGGGCGTTGCCGGGTGGGTGGCGGGCTCCCGGCTCACGCCGGTCGTGCCGCCTCGCGCGCCCATGCAACGATGGCCTGTTGCGGCATAGCGCCCGATTGCCGCGCAATCTCGCGGCCACCCCGAAACAGGATCATCGTGGGAATGGACCGGATGGCATAGCGACCCGCGATCGCTTGATGCGCCTCGGTATCGAGTTTCCCAAGGCGCATATAGGGTTCAAGTTGTCCGGCCGCGGCGCTGAAGGCGGGGGCCATCTGACGACAGGGGCCGCACCAGTTCGCCCAGAAATCGACAAGCAGGGGAATGTCGGACCGCGCGGCATGCGCGTCGAAATTATCTGCGGTCAGTGTGACCGGCTCCCCGGAGAATAGGGGGCGCTTGCATCGGCCGCAGGTTCCTCCCTTGGCCAGCCTTTCGCGGGGCAACCGGTTCGCCGTTGCGCAAGCCGGACATATGACAATCAGGGCATCATTGGGCGCCGTAGCCATTCTGGTCTCCATCATGCATCGTCTTGGATGCCATAGATGACATAGATGGGATCAGGCAGCCCGAATGTCAGGCCCCTCGAAGGCGAGCACGTCCTGGCTGGACGTTGGCTTGCGCGTTCGAAAGTCGAGGACGTCGATTGTTGCGGTGAATGGGGTGGCGCTTCCCACGCCTGACCCGCGACATACGCGACCATGGCAATCATCTTCAGCGACAGGGGTTGGTCGCCGATCTCACCAATCCCATGTGGGAGCATATGGTCGTGGACCCACGCTATCGCCGCCTCATTGTCCTTACCGACTTCGCCAATCCTGACGGCATGCCCGGCCACAAGACGAGAACCTGGTTCTCGGTCAAACATGCGCCCGTCATGGCCTGGGCCGGCTTTTGCCGGAACTGCCCGACTACGGACCGGTCTATGCCGGATGACCATGGCCGCCAACGCCGCGGTCATGCCGACCAACGACAGGATGCCGGTCCTTGTCGATCCGTATGAATATGACGCCTGGCTGCACGGCGGCATCAGGGACGTCACCGGATTCCAGCATCGCGCGCCCTTTGCTGCTGAGCGCATGGTCGTCGAGCAGACAGAAGATCTCTGGCGCAGCGGAAAATTGCGGGCAAAGGCGCAGCCGCAGCTTGCCTTGCTCTGAACGCTGCGCAACACTTGTAGTCGGGCGGCGCGACAAGGCAGGTGCAACAATGTGCAACCTCTATACTGAGCGACTAAGCGCAGCCGAGGTGGCGGCGCATTTCGGCGTCGAGCCGCCTGATATCGCTGCCATGAACGTGCCGGACGAAGTCTATCCCGGCTATCCTGGTATGGTGGTGCGCGAGGCAGAAGGAAAGCGGATCCTTCAATCCATGGTCTGGGGGTTTCCGCTGGTCCTGCGCGGCATGAAGCCTGGATCCAAGCCCAAGCCTGTCAATAACATCGCTGACCTGCGCAAACCCATGTGGGTCGGCCTCGCGCGAAAGCCGCACTGGCGTTGCCTCATTCCTCTGACCGCCTTCGCAGAAGCGGAGGGCGAGAAGGGGAGCAAGACCCGCACCTGGTTCAATCTGAAGGATCGCCCCGTCTTCGCCTGGGCCGGGCTTTGGCGGGAAAGTCAGGAATGGGGCGCGGTCTATTCGGGCGTCATGACCGACTGTAATGAAGCGATCCGTCCCGTGCATGATCGCATGCCTGTGCTTGTCCATGAGGATGAATATGACCAATGGCTCGGCGGATCGTTCGACGAGGCGATCGCTTTCCAGGATCGCTGCTTCCCCGACGATCTGATCGAGATGACGCGCACCAGCGATCCCTGGAACAAGCCGCGGGCAGCAGCATCTGCGCCGTCGCTGCTGTGAGGGCCGATCTTGAACGTTGGGCTGAAGCGCTGGCGGTTGAGCGGGAACATGGCGCGAATGCAGGCGACTATATTGCAGAGAGGGTAGGAACGCTGGCGCTGGCGGGCGATCAGGCCGGTGTTGCGCGTTGGCTCGCCAGTGCGACGCGCCTGGACCAGCTTCTCCATGCGGGCGCCATGGCGCATTGACGGTGGGCAGCTATCTGATCATGTTCCGGCCTGCGAGTTTCTCAGCGAGCGTACGGAAGGTGATCGACCAGCGGGTCTCTTCCATTTCGCCTATGCTATGTTCCCATTGGTACCGCGCTTCGCCATGGAGGTGATAGATCGAACGCGGTGCCAGCGGGACGGTGATGCGATCGAACCCGCTCGCTTTGCGCCGCCGAAAACGCAAAGGGGCCGACACGCCAAGTGAAATGCCGACGACGTGGTCGAAGACCGGGCGATCGCGGTGCCAGCCGATGCCAGCGCCAGGATCGTACCGGATCAAGAGTGCCTGGGCCAGACTGGCGGGATCGAGGCCGACAAAGGCAGCGGCTTTGGCACGCACAGGTAGCAGCCAATCAGGCATGGGATCCGTCGGCCCGAAGCGCGCATCGTCAAAATCATAACGCCAGCCAAAGGAACTGGTCAGGCGTTTGCCGAGCCAGCCCTGGAAGCGAAATGGCTCGAGCGTGGTAGCATTGATCCCGGCTATCAGGCTCAATTCTTCGTCGCGCGAGATGAGGTCGTCACGATAGGAAAGGCCCGGGATTTTCGGGGGCTCGAACAGGTCGGGAAACAGGCTAACCATCCACACCTAGATGGGAGACTTCGGGCTCAAGGCAACCCGACGAAAAGATGCGTCCCGTGATGGGCATCAATGCGATCTGCTAGACCGAAATGTGCGGGCGTGTATCGCGCAGTTGACAGCGTCATCACTCTGAGCCGTGGCGGTCGTTATTTGGATAATCGTTCAGACACAATTGACTTCGCGTTTAAACGGATGGCGTAGTTGCGGGGAAAAGATCGATCCGTTCGGCACCTGGCATTATGGCGTCGATCAGAAGAGAGCGGTGGCAGCCGCCCGGCTCGCGCTCGAAACAAAGGAGGGCGGTAGGCTTATCTTGCGCCATTTCGATCAATTGGGCACCCTGGACGATAGCTTCGGGCAGGTCGAGCTGCCCGGCGTAGATCGCAGCGAGGCGGGCATGATTGCCTTTGCGCGCTGCCTCGCGACCCTCGGGCGGCGTCCCCAGCGCCTTGAAACCGACATAGTCGATCCCTGCCTCCTTGAGACCTGCGGCAAGGATATTCTTGGAGAAGCCGGGCCTGCGCGAGAGCGGAACGGCACGCACGTCTGCCAGCAGGGTCACGCCGGCCGCTTTCAACGCCGCGATGAGTTCGGCCTGGGTCGCGCCTTCATATCCGATGGTGAATATTTGCATGGCATCGCAGATAGGGTCACCACCGGCGAATTGCACGATCCGGCGCGAGCGATCTTGGTAATTAGGGGATAAGAGGGGCGGTAGAGCCCCTTTTCGGATTTGCGCGTTGTCCAATCATGGCGATAGAATATCTGAACTGATGCGTCGGTTGCGCGTGGCCGTCCTTGCCGCCGAACGGCTGTGGATCATCTGCGCTCATCCTAGCCGCCGTTTTTAGGCGTCACCCAAACTTCGACCGGCGCTACAAACTTGCCAGGTGCGGGCTTTCCCACATGGACGCGATCTGCGGTCACCAGTTCGCCGCTCTCCAGGTTGAAGCTGGCCCAGGGCTTGGGCATGCGCCCGAAGGTCATTTTCTGGATGGGCTGGCCGGTGGCCGAATTCATGATGGTTGCGACGATAGTCATGGCGGCGCGATAGCTGCCGTAGACAGCGCCTGTCCAGAGCCATGATAATTGGTCGTCGTGGCTGTGACGATGCCGCCGCTTGCGCAAGATTGCAGGCATTTGGCTGGAGGGGCGGCGCTCATTTCTAGAAAGGTGGCTGGCGCGGCCAACCCGGTGGTGGTCTAGGCATGCCATGAAATAATGGCGATCTCCCCGATGCGATTGCGAGCGAACTGGGTTTTAGAAGGCCGACGCTTGCAAAGCTGTCGACACGCTGTTTTTGACCATTGCCGATGCCGCCGCCAAGGGCCATGAAATTTCCCTAAACGGCTTTGGCAAGTTCATGATGACGCGAAGTACCGCGCGCGAAAGCCGCAATCACTCAACTGGCCCCACGACCCAGCTCGCTGCGTCGAAAAGGCTGGGGTTCGCGTCGGCAAAAAGCGCTGAAGCACAAGCTGAATGGCTGACTTTCACAATGCGCCGCCAGTTCGGTGTTAGAATTGGAAAGCCAGACGGTGGGGCTGAAAGAGCCCACGCTGCTGGTGCATGTATTTGAGTATAAGAGGGTGGCGACCGTTTCGGGAGGCCCTCCCGACGCGATGATGGAACGCCCGCACTTTGCGACCGCAAAGTGTAGAGGGCGGTGACAAACCAGGCCAATGGAACGCCAGCGATTTGCTGAGCGTGGCGGTTTAAAAACCAGCCATTGGATAGGTTGCTCCTTTTAAGGGGGGTGGCCGGGGATGTTTGCCGTGGAGAGCTACGCCGCCGTTCGGCACTTTGTTTTTGTCGAAGGTAATAGCCAGCGCGAGGCCGCGAAGGTCTTTGGACTGAGCCGCGAGACAATATCGAAGATGTGCCGGTTCTCGCTGCCGCCGGGCTACACGCGGACCAAGCCTGTGGCGAAGCCGAAGTTGGGGCCGCTGCTGCCAGTGATTGACGCGATCCTGGCAGCGGATCGCATTGCGCCTGTGAAGCAGCGGCACAGCGCCAAACGGATCTTTGAACGTCTGCGCGACGAGCATGGCTTTGGCGGCGGCTACACTGTCGTAAAGGATTATGTCCGGCTGTGCCGGGCGCGGGGACGCGAGACGTTCGTGCCGCTGGCGCACCCGCCAGGACATGCTCAGGTAGATTTTGGCGAAGCGGTGGGCGTGATCGATGGTGTCCGCCGGAAGATGCACTTCTTCTGCATGGACCTGCCGCAATCGGATGCCTGCTTTGTGAAGGCCTATCCAGCGGAGACAACCGAGGCCTTTCTGGACGGGCATGTATCGGCGTCGCCTTCTTTGGCGGTGTGCCACTGTCGATCCTTTACGATAACACGAAGATCGCGGTTGCCAGGATCTGCGGCGATGGGAAGCGCGAGCGAACACGCGCGTTCACCGGGCTCGTCAGCCATTACCTTTTTACCGATCGCTTTGGTCGGCCTGGAAAGGGGAACGACAAGGGGAAGGTGGAAGGCCTGGTCAAGCACGCCCGATCGCACTTCATGGTCCCGATTCCGCATGCGCCCAGCTTCGATGACTTCAATGATGAGCTGTTGGACCGCTGCCGGGCCCGGCAGGAAGAGCGGGCTGGCCGACATAGTGAGACGATCGGCACACGGCTCCTCGCCGATCTGGCGGTGATGCGGGCATTGCCAGCAGGGCAGTTCGAACCGTGCGAGACCAGGGCCGCTCGCGTATCGTCGACCGCTCTGGTGCGCTACCGGACCAACGACTACTCGGTGCCGACCCGGTATGGCTTCCAGGATGTCATGGTGAAGGGCTTCGTCGACACGGTGGTCATCCTATGTGGCAATGAGGAGATCGCCAGACATCCGCGCTGTTATGGTGAGGCCATGTTCGTGGCGAACCCGCTGCATTATCTGGCGCTGATCGAGACCAAGCCCAATGCGCTCGATCAGGCCGCCGCGCTGCAGGACTGGGCTCTGCCGCAAGCGTTCCAGCATATGCGTCACCTCCTTGAGGCGCGCATGGGCAACAAGGGCAAGCGCGAGTTCATCCAGATCCTGCGACTGTTGGAGGCGATGCCGATGGAGATCGTCACCTTCGCGGTGAACGAGGCGATCTGTATCGGCGCAATCGGCTTCGACGCGGTCAAGCAGATCGCGCTGGCGCGCATCGAACGGCGGCCCGCCCGCCTGGACCTGGCAGCCTATCCCCATCTGCCTAAAATGGACGTGAAGACGACGCGTGCCGCCGACTATGCTGCGCTCGTGCCCCAAACATCTCAGGAGTTGGCGGCATGAATCGGATCGCAGAGGACAAGATGCCCACCGGCACTATGGCGGGGACGCCGCAGGTCCTGCTCGTGCATCATCTCAAGCAGCTCAAACTTCCTACAGTGCTACGCGAATATGAGAAGCTGGCCCGTGAATGCGCACGCGACGGCGTTGATCATAGCCGATACCTGCTTCGCCTCATCGAACTTGAGCTGATCGACCGTGAGCGCCGCACCGTGGAGCGCCGGATCCGGGCTGCGCGGTTCCCGGCGGTGAAAAGCTTCGACACGTTCGACTTCACGGCCATTCCAGGCCTCAACAAAATGCTCGTGCTGGAGCTGGCCCGCTGCGAATACATCCTGCGGAGGGAAAATATCATCGCGCTGGGCAACAGCGGCACCGGCAAAACCCATGTGGCGCTCGCGCTGGGACTGGCGGCTTGCCAGAAAGGCTTCACGGTCGCGTTCACGACCGCCGCTGCCCTGGTCAACCAGCTGATGGAGGCGAGGGACGAAAAGCGACTGCTCAAGATGCAGCGCGATCTTGCAGCGGTGAAGCTGCTGATCGTCGATGAACTGGGCTATGTTCCTCTCTCGCCCACAGGCGCTGAGCTGCTGTTCGAGACATTCTCGCAGCGCTATGAGCGGGGATCAACGATCGTCACATCCAACCTGCCGTTCGAGGACTGGACGCAGGTCCTGGGATCCGAGCGGCTCACCGGCGCGCTGCTCGATCGGCTCACGCACCACGTCAGCATCCTGGCCATGAACGGCGATAGCTACCGCCTCAAGCAGTCCGCCCGCCGCCGTGCTGCCGGGGCGGAGCAAAACCAGGCCACTCCGGTCGTCGACGCAGACACTGGCGAGATCACCGCCACCTGATCAATGACGACCACGATATGAAGAGGGCCCCGATCGGGGCCCTCTTCATATCGTTAGGCCCGCTTCAACAGTGGCCTGCTTTTACTCCGCCCCGGTGGTCTGGAATCTGACCGCCGTTGACACCGTAGCTTCGACTCGCGCCGACATGTCCCGTCGGATTTAATATTTCGGTAGAGATCAAATTTCACACAAGCGATCGACAACATGCCCTTGGTATAGCACGAGCAGTAGGGTTGTTCGTGCGGTCCACCAGGTACCAGTGGGTTGGGGTTCCGCTCCATTTTTAAACGCAAGGTCGCAGACAGTCTCTTCACCTCTGTCAGGCCACGGCTCGACCGCCTTCGGCGTCGATCATCTCGCAGAAATGCACCTGCGCCTTTCCCTTTGCTTTGGATCGATAAAGGGCGCCGTCAGCACATTGCATCAGGCTGTCCAGATCCATACCATGCACCGGAGCGAGCGCGATGCCGATACTGACGGAGATGCGCATCTCTGTGCCATTGATCTGATAGGGGTCGGAGAGCTGACGAATGATGCGCCGGGCGAGAAGCTCCGCCTGGTCTTGATGTTAGACGCCCGGCTGAAGCACGACGAATTCGTCCCCGCCGAGCCTGCCGACCACATCGTCGCCTCGCACCGTAGCAACAAGCCGCTGTGCGACTTGCGCCAGCATTACATCACCGACTGGATGTCCGAACTGATCATTGATGGCCTTGAACCCGTCCAGATCGAGATAATGGAGGGCAATTTGCTGATCGGCGCGACAAGATGTCGCTCGTGTCAGAAAAGATTCACGGACCAGAAGTCTGTTCGCAAGTCCGGTAAGTGGGTCATATCGTGCCAGCTTTCCCAAGTCATGTTTGGTGGTGAGATGCTCGACGGCTAATCGGTAAAGATGTCGGACGGACTCGATACTCATCACAGCAACTACGAAGAGTAAGATTGCTTCCAGAACAAAAAATTGCGCATGCAAAGCGCTCGGTCCCACAAGCATCGCGTGGATCAGCATCGCCAGCGAAACCGGCACTACGCAGATCGTCTGGCTGACCAGGCATAACCTTGGTCTGCCCGCGTTGCGAGACACTATGCCAGCTCCGAAGGTGAAGATGAGGCTGACGGTTGCAAGATGGATGAGTGGCTGATGTGCTGAAAGCACCGATACATTAAGGGCTGCGATCAATGCTGCGCAACTATAGGTCAGCCAAGCATATCGCCTCTCCCATCTTCTAAGCGCCCCCAAGTCCTGTGCTATCCCGCCTGCACGATGATAGCCACGGATGATCATGAGGCGAATTACCGTGACCGCGCTTGCACAGCATACCATTGCTAGAATTTTGTCGTCCTGCCAGCTCAGGAAGACCAGAGTTCCCACCAAAGCGTAAAGGATGCCGAACCCCATGATCGGTGCGCTCATTGAGAAGAGCGTCGCTACCAGATCGCGATAGACCGCCTCCGGCAACATCAGGTCTGCTCGCCTGCCAAAGATAGATGGCGCCGACCGCCGGTCGGTCACGGATGCACGTCTCTCCATGATCGCATAATGCTATAATAGGGTTAACGATTTACTATTGCCTCCGGCTCGTGGAGGGGCAGATTGAACTGTCCATAGCGACGGCTTAAAAGGCAAACCTGTACCCTGTCCGATCCCGCCCCCAGCTTGCCACGCTTTGGAAAGACGCGAGAGGACCAACCCCTCCTCCCAGAGGCCATTTTCAGGCTGTCAGGATGGGGGCGACTCCGCTTCCAATTCAAATCAATGACGAAGAGCCGATACCAAGCTATTGAAATACGAGGCGCCTCTGTCGATCGGGGAAGGTATCGGCGACGAGATAGGTGGCGTCGAACTCGCCTGCGTGCATGAGACGTTCCCAGTCATGGATTTCGACCATGCCGCCTCTAACCGTAACCAAGCGTTCCTGTCGCAGGGTTCTAAGGCTCCGGTTCACATGGACGGACGTTAGGGCCGCTGCGTCGCCCAGTTGCTCCTGGACCATCGGCAGATAAAATTCGAGAAGCGGATCTCCACGTCCCCCGCCATATCGAATTGCGAGTTCGCAAAGAATGTGAGCGAGCCGTGACCGTGCGTCCTTTCGACCAAGATTGACCGCCCATTGCATGAGAATGGCAGCATCCAAGATGCAGTCTCTCCAGAATGCCTCTGCAATGGCCGGAAACTCCCTACCTAAGGTTCGAACGGCGGTGTGGGGTACGCGCAGGATCAGCGTATCAGTCAATGCGGTCAGACCGCCGATCCCGATAGGTCGAACAGCAGAATGAAGATCTGCCATATCGCCAGGGATATGAAGTGCGGTAATTTGCCGCGACCCATTTTTAACCTGACCAACCCGCGCCACGAGGCCAGACGCGATATAACAACAATAATCCGTCTCTTCGCCGAGCGGCACAAAATCCTGTCTGGCGCGTACCTCGATCTCGCGCGCTGGCAGCGCGAGAATTGCACGCTGTTCTTCGTCGGTCAGGCGCGAACGCGCCAGCAGACGCTGAACGAACAAACCAAGATCTGATGGATGTGTGAACCCGCTGATTTGCGCCTCCTGCTTGTTGCCCCTTTATAGACCGGCAATACGGTAATCTTTTGCTGGGCCCCACTAGGGATGGAGGGCCAGGATCGCTAGGCCGCGGCCGCTTTGCTATCGGTTATCGTGATCAGTTCCCGAAAATCGATGGTGACCAAAACCTTCCCCTCATCATCTGCAACCTCAATATAATGGCCAAGGTCGATGGGTTCACCGGCTTTGACATGTTCGGCCATCAGATCGCGGGAGCTTCGTATTGCTTCCTCTTTCGCGGCGGCCAGATCCTTGAAATCGCGTCCCTCCTCATCATAGGTGTCGGCGCTGTTAAACAGATTGAGATGATAATGGGGCATGTCGAGATAATGCCTAAATTTGCCACCCGTTCCGGCCGATTAGGGCCAAATTTGACTAACTTGAGTCAACGCATTGTTCCTAGAGACATAATGGCATCTGAATGATTGGACTGGGCATGCGCGCATAGCAGTTAGCCATACAGGCGTCAGTTAAAGGTCTTACAATAACAATATATGTAGGCGCATCGTGCGGTGTTCGCTGGCAAGCACTTCGTGGAAAACGGCCATCGACATGTTGAGGAACTGGAAGATGCCCAAGGGCATTGACCTTGCCATGAACAACGATCATCCGCCTTGGCCCTCGCACCTCTGGATCGTCCGTCATGGACAAAGTGCAGGGAATGTCGCCCGCGATGCTGCCCATGAGGCCGAGCTTGATCGCATCGCACTGGAAGGACGGGATGTCGATGTTCCGCTCAGTGACATGGGCGAGGAACAGGCGAAGGCGCTTGGTCAATGGTTCGCCAGTGGCGGAATGGGCCAGCTTCCGGTTGTGATTCTCTCATCACCCTATCGCCGGGCCGTTCAGACGGCCGAGCTATTTAAGGGCGCGGGCGGCGCTGCAAAGGACGAACCCGTCTGCATCGACGAGCGGCTACGCGAGAAGGAGTTCGGTATCCTTAACGGCCTTACCACCGGCGGCGTGGCAAAGCTCGAGCCTCAGCAGGCCGCCTTTCGCCAAACGCTCGGGAAATTCTATCACCGTCCGCCCGGGGGCGAGAGTTGGTGTGATGTCATCTTTCGTCTCCGAGCCCTCATGGATACGGTATCGCTTCATTATCCGGGTCAAAGGGTCATCATCTTTGCGCATCAGGTAGTCGTCCTGTGCCTGCGCTACATTATCGAAAATATGGATGAAGCTCAGATCCTGGACATCGATAGCGCGGGGGACGTCGCTAACTGCTCAGTCACCGAATACCGCTTCGATCCACAAGCGGGGCGGCGGGGCAATCTTGTTCTCCAGCGCTATAACGTTGTGGTGCCTGAAGATGCGCATGATGTGCCGGTGACCGATGCGCCCGACCTGCCAGCTGTTGCCAGGGGATGACTGAAATAGTTGCTCTTGATGGGGACTGGTGCGCCGCCCATCCCCTACCCAAGATCGAGAGCGGCAGCGACAAAAATAGCAGGGGTCGCGTCCTTCTGGTGGGCGGGGCGCGCTTCGTTCCCGGCGCACTTGCCCTCACCGGCGAAGCGGTGTTGCGCGTGGGTGCAGGCAAATTACAGATGGCCACTGTCGAGGCGGTCGCATTGGCTCTGGGCGTATTGGTCCCAGAAGCTGCCATGGTCGGTCTGCCGATGCGCAAAGACGGCGAGATCGCTCAGGAAGGCGTCGCTGTGCTGGCTGATCTTGTACCGCAGTGTGATGTGCTGCTGGTCGGGCCCGGTATGAGCGCTACCAGCGAGACGGGCCTATTTGTTCAAGGCCTTCTGTCTCTGTCGCCGCCTGCTCTCCTGCTTGATGCGGCTGCGCTTACCTGCGCCGAACCAAGCGAACTGGCAACAGCTGCGGCCAAGTTGCCCCTTGTTCTCACACCGCATCATGGTGAGATGGCCCGGCTCATGGGAGGCGATCCGCAAGACATCATTGACAATCCTGCAGCTATGCTAGCCGATCTCGTACAAAGGACGGGCGCTTTTGTGGCGCTCAAGGGGCCGGAAACCTGGATCGCCGGCCCTGGGGCCCCGATATTGCATTTCGCGGGTGGCTGCCCCGGGCTCGGCATTGGTGGCTCAGGCGATGTCCTTGCCGGCATCATCGGCGGCCTAATCGCCCGGGGGACATCCCCCTTTGTGGCCATAGCCTGGGGCGTGGCGCTACACGGAGCCGCTGGCCAACTTGCGGCGAGCGAGATTGGTGCCATTGGCTTTCTCGCTCGCGAATTATTGCCACGAATTCCGCGCATGCTCGAGATCCTTTGAGAGCTGCTGACTAGGCAGAAGGCAGTTTCATCGTTTTTTGCATCTAAAGGGAGATGTCAAGTTATGCAGTCGCATCAATATGAACCGCGCCGGGTTTTGTACGGT
This sequence comes from Sphingobium sp. D43FB, assembly GCF_002312805.1. Lineage (GTDB taxonomy): Bacteria > Pseudomonadota > Alphaproteobacteria > Sphingomonadales > Sphingomonadaceae > Sphingobium. The sequence continues at coordinate 20,517 of NZ_NMUA01000039.1, forward strand.
AAGCTGACTGTCCGGTCCTTAGGGATTGAAAATATTCAAACGAACGCCGGGATGGGTCGGTTTTGCCACGCGCCGTGGCACCGTCCCTGAAGGCGACGCATGATGCGCTTCGCCGCCAGTGGTGGGGCACGTCTGGCACGCTGCATATCGACTGCTGGGCCGAGATCGACCATGCGGACGGTTACGACGTTCAGCTACGGCCGGAGCCATATAAGGGGCGCGAACGACTGTTTTTCGTGAATCTGGGTGGTTACGATCCGGCTGACTTCGCCGAACAGCATCGCAACATGTTCGTTGTCGCTGAGAATGTGACCCAGGCCAAGGCACGCGCGATGGCTACCGTTCCTGCGTGGAAGGAGGGCCATCGCGACGATCTATACGAGGCTGAGAAGGCGTTTGCTCTCAGAGCCTGATTCATAATTATCCGATGAAATTTCATAGTCTTGCGATGCGACGCGCGAATAGCTGGATGGAAGCTATGAACAGCCACGCAGTTGCCGATGCGATGGTCTGTTCAAAGTCCTTGGCGAGCCGGCGGTTGCGGTTCAGCCAAGCCAGTGTTCGCTCGACGACCCAGCGGCGCGGAAGAACCACGAAGCCTTTTGCAACATCGGATCGCTTGACGATCTCGACAGTCCATTTGCCGGTACGCCGGAGGGCTTCCCTGAGCTTGTCGCCAGCATAGCCGCCATCGGCAAAGACATGGCGCAGCCATGGAAAGCGGTGGATGATTTCACGCAGGACCAGCGGCGCGCCGTCGCGGTCCTGAATGTCGGCGGTATGGATCACCGCATGAACCAAATGGCCCT
>NZ_NMUA01000003.1 GCF_002312805.1 Sphingobium sp. D43FB
AGGAAACTTGCGCTCAACATCTTGAGAACCCACCCGGACAAGGGATCAATCAAAGGCAAAATCAAACGGGCGGGCTGGAACGATGCATTCCTTCTCTCAATGCTTGGTCATATGCGATAGCCCTGCCCTTGAGGGGGAGGTTGGGTGGGGGTGTGCTGCCGCCAGTGTTGACGCTCGGCTTCGCCTCGCTCCCCCTCCCCCGACCCCTCCCCGCAGGGGAGGGGAGACAAGTCATCCTCATCGAGCGTTGCTATAACCCTGCGCCCTACCCCGCCTGCGCCAGCATCCACGCCCGAAACTGCGCGACGGCGGGGGTGGCCAGCGCATCGAGTGGATAGGCCAGATAATAGGCCCGTTCGCTCGACAAGGGGCGGGCGAAGGGGATGACGAGCGTGCCCGCTTCCAGTTCCGGCTGGATCAGGAAGCTGGGGATCAGCGCCACACCCGCGCCTGCCGCCGCCGCCTGCGCCAGCATCAGGAAATGTTCGAATGTCGGGCCGGGGTGCAGCGCGGCCGCATCCACCCCCGCCGCGGCGAACCAGCGCGGCCAGGCATCGCGCCGCGAACTTTGGCTGAGCAGCGGCGCGCCCAGCAAGTCGACGGGTGCGCGCAACGGATGCGCCGCCAGCCAGCCCGGCGCACAGACCGGCACGACATCCTCGCGAAACAGGAAATCCATCGCCACGCCCGGCCATTCCTGCGGCAAGCCGAAATGGATCGCGGCGTCGAAATCCTCCTGCGCAAAATCGAACGGCTCCGAGCGCGCCGCGAAATCCACCACCAGTTGCGGATGCCGCGCACTCAGATGCGGCAGGCGCGGCGCGAGCCAGCGCATCCCGAAACTGGGCAACGTCGCGATCCGCAACGCCGATCCCGCCCGCCGCTGCGCCGCCGCGCGGGTCGCGCGCCGGATGCCATCAAGCGCGGGCCCGAGTTGTACGGCATAGGCGCGCCCCGCCTCATTGAGCCGCACCCGCCGCCCGATCCGGTCGAACAGCGGCGCTTGAATCAGGTCTTCCAGCAAGGCGATCTGCCGACTGACCGCGCTCTGGGTCAGGCCGATCTCGTCGCCTGCGCGCGAGAAACTCTCATGCCGCGCCGCCGCCTCGAAACTGGCCAGCGCGGTCATCGGCGGCAGCCATTTGCGCCCCTCACTCATTCCAAAATCGCATCAACTGATGAAGGCTCCCCGTTTGCATCACCCATCCTATCCTGCGATACTGGCTGTGTCACCGGGAGCCTATCCATGTCGAATGAGAATATGCCTGTCATTGCCGCCCTGACCAGAGCCGTGCTGGGCGACGCGGATGGCCAAAAGGCGCTCGACGCGCTGCATATCGCCCCTGCCCTGCTGGCCGAGCGCGGCCCCACCGTGACGCGCGCCGCCTTCGCCATGGCTATGAACGTTTCGCTGTTCGACAATCTGTTGCGGCGCGTGCCAAGCGGCGCGGCCTATGTCGCCGATACGCTGGCGCAGGGCCGCCGGATCAGTTTCGACCATGGCGCGCTCCGCACCATCCGCCTGCCCGAAGGCCCGACAGGCGCGCTGCCTGGCGGCGAGGACGCCTTCACCCGCATCTTCGTGCCGCTCGGCTATCGCATGGCCACCGTCTATCCGCTCGACCGGCTGAAAATGACCGGCCGCGCCTACACCCATGCCGACCATCCCGACGCCATCCCGCAATTCTTCCTGTCCGAACTGCATGTCGACCGCTTCGATGCCGACTTTGCCCACACCGCCGCGCGGGTGTTCGGCACCTCGCGCGATCCGCTCGATGCGCAAGCGCTGGCGGTGCTGGACGATTTTGCGGCGGGCCGGTCCGTGTCCTTCGCCGACGCCGTGGCGGCGCTGCCCACCATCCTCTCGGCTTTCGACCGTCAGCATGACGCGCCCGATTTTGCCGACTATCAATTGCTGCTGTCCCGCTCCAACGAAGCCGCCTGGATTGCGACCGAGGGCAATGCCTTCAACCACGCCACCGACCGGGTCGCCGATGTCGCCGCCTTGGCCGATTGCCTGCGCGCCGCCAATCACCCGATCAAGGACCGGCTCGAAATCTCCGCCACCGGCCGCGTGCGCCAGACCGCCTTGCGCGCCGATAGCGTCGAGCGGAGCTTTGCCGATGGGCAAGTCCGCGCCGTCCCCGGCTCCTTCTTCGAGTTCATCAGCCGCGACATCGACCCGGCGACAGGTCAACTCGACCTCGCCTTCGACACCGGCAACGCCACCGGCATTTTCGCCATGACGCGCGCAGGAGCATGACCGCCATGTTGCAATCCTTCGATCCCGCCTCCCGCGCCCTCGTCTGGGAAGGCCCGGTCGCCGATGCCGCCGCCTGCCATCGCGCGATCGCCACCGCCCGCGCCGCCCTGCCCGCTTGGCGCGCGCTGCCCGTGGAGGATCGCATCGCTGTGGTGCGCCGCTATGCTGGGGTGCTCGCCGAACGGCGCGCTGCGCTGGCGGAACTTATCTCGCGCGAAACCGGCAAGCTGTTGTGGGAAAGCGACGCCGAAGTGGGGTCGATGATCGCCAAGGTCGATGTCTCGATCGCGGCCCATGCCGAGCGCACCGGCGAGCGTGCCGCCGCCATGCCCTTTGGTCGCGCCGTGCTGCGCCATCGCGGCCATGGCGTGATGGCGGTGCTTGGCCCCTATAATTTCCCTGGCCATTTGCCCAACGGCCATATCGTCCCCGCCCTGATCGCGGGCAATGCCATCGTCTTCAAGCCATCGGAAATCACGCCTGCCACCGGCGCGGCGATGGCCGATGCCTGGGCCGCTGCGGGCTTGCCGGACGGCTTGCTGACCGTCGTTCAGGGTGGCCGCGCCACGGGCGAAGCGCTGGTCGCGGGCGACATAGATGGATTGCTCTTTACCGGATCGGCAGGGGCTGGCGCAGCCCTGCGCCGCGCGCTGGTCGATCGGCCCCATGTCATCATGGCGTTGGAACTGGGCGGCAATAATCCGTTGATCGCGTGGGACAGCCCGGAGGCCGCCGCCTCGATCATCGTCAATTCCGCTTTCATCACCACCGGCCAGCGCTGCTCCTGCGCCCGCCGCCTGATCGTGCCCGAAGGGGCGACCGGCGACGCGATCGTCGAGGCGGTCGACGCCATGGCCGCGCGCTTGCCGATCGCCGCCTGGAACGAAGCGGGCGACGCCTTCATGGGACCGCTGGTGTCGGACGCCGCCGCTGCCGGTGCCCATCGCGCCGTCAGCGACCTGCTAGCGCGTGGCGCGCGGGTCATCCGTCCGTTCGGCGGGGTGGAGGGCCGCAGCGCGGCCTTCGTCACGCCCGCCTTGCTCGACGTGACCGGCGTGGATACGCCCGATGCGGAGATTTTCGCGCCGGTCCTGTCGATCGTGCGCGTCCCCGACTTCAACGCCGCCATTGCCGCCGCCAACGCGACCAGCTTCGGCCTGTCGGCGGGGCTGATTGCGCAGGATGACCAGCTATGGCAGCGGATGGTGGAGGAAAGCCGGGCGGGCGTCCTCAACCGCAACCGCCCGACCACGGGCGCGGCGGGCAATATGCCCTTTGGCGGCCTTGGCGCGTCGGGCAATCACCGCCCCAGCGCCTATTATGCCGCTGATTATTGCGCCTATCCCATCGCCAGTTTCGAGGCGGAGGTAGTGCAGGCCGTGCCGGTAACCGGCCTGCCCTGAACCGCCGCTACAACGCCAAGCGCAATCAGCCGATGCGGTGCATACCGCAAAGCTTATTACCGGCGGGATCGCGCAGATAGGCGAGGTATAATTTGCCAAAAGGGCTCTCACGGACGCCCGGCGGATCTTCGCAGGCCGTGCCGCCCGCCGCGACGCCCGCCGCATGCCATGCGTCCGCCTGTTCGGGCGAGGCCATGGTGAAACCGATCGTGCCGCCATTGGCCGAACAGGCCGGGGCACCGTCGATCGGCTTTGTCACCATGAACAATGCGCCGTCATGCATATATACGACACGGCCCTTTGGATCGATCATGCCCGGCTTGGCCTCCAGCACTGCCATCGTCGCATCGTAAAAGGCTTTCGATGCCTCGATATCATTGGCACCGACCATGATGTGGCTGAACATTGCGTCTCCTGTCCTATTTGGCGTATGACGCTATATAGGCGCGCGACACTCTCGATCCGACTTACCCGAAAGGGCAGGCAGACACAGGCGCGCTGCATCGGTAATTAGGCATGACCGATAAAGCGGCGATCCGCCGGGGTCAGAAGATCGTGTTGTAGAGGAACCAGCCCATGATGAGCAGGCTGGACACGATACAGATACGATCACCGAAGACGTCAATACGAGACATCGAAACACATCCTTCCACTAGCCGGGCGCTCTGCGTCGCCTCTGAGGAAAGATTACATCAGTTTTTACCGTATCGGAACAGGAAAGTTGCGGCCAACCGCCCTATCGGCGGGGTGAACCAACATTCCGCCCCTCTTGACGTCATTTGGTAGCGGTCCCATCCGGCCGCACCCGCCAGCTTGCGGAAACCTACCGGAAATCCGGCCCGCGATGTTTCAGGAAAGCGCGAGTCGCTTCCTCCGGGCCGCGATAGGCTTCCTGAAACTCCGCACTCCAATATTTCAGCTCGTCCAGGTCGATCCGCGCGCCCGATACGGCGCAGACCACGAACTGGCCCGGCCGTTCGACGTCGAAATGCGGCGTGTCGTAACGCAGCACGGCCAGGCCCTGAATATCCGCCATCAATCGCCCGTCAGGATACGGTCGACCAGCTGCTTGACGGTCGGCACGAAGCCATTGGAGTAGAAGGGGTCTTGCTTGAACTTATAGGCGCCATGGCCGGCGAAGACGAGATTCTTGTCCAGGTCGCCGCCATGCACCGCTTCCTGCAGCGCCTTTTGAATGCAGAAGCTGCGCGGATCGGCCAGCCGCCCGGTCGAATTGGTCTCGCTGTCCATCCAGGACGAGAAGGAACAATGGCTCAGGCAGCCCATGCAATCGGTCTGATCCTTGCGGATCATCGACTTCTCGCTGTCGCCGACGAACACCAGCGTATTGTCCGGCGTCTTGAGCGCGGCGGTAAAGCCCTGCCCCACCCATTCGCGCGCACGATTGAGGTCGCCCAGCGTCACCCAGAAATTCTTGCCCTTCACGCCCACGTCGAGCTGATGGGTATGGTCGCCCGCCTGCTCGGTGCTGAACGGGATCTGCCGTTCCGACCGCGCTTCCAACTGGCGCAGGAAGGGATTGCGCACCGCCGAGCTGTAGAAGCCGGTTGGCGAAAATTTGTGCAGCAAAATGTCGCCGGGGTTTAGCTGGGTCAGGAGATCCTTCCAATCCTGCGGGATCGGGCTTTCCTGCGTCAGCAGCGGGCGCGTGCCAAACTGGAAAGCGATCGTCCCCAATTCAGGATTGTCGATCCAGTCGTTCCAGTCCTTGAGCGCCCACACGCCGCCCGCCATCACGATCGGCACCTCGTCCGAAATGCCGCCCTCGCGCATCGTATCTCGCAGCGCCTTGACGCGGGGATAAGGGTCTTGCGGCACTTTGGGATCTTCGGCGTTGGACAGGCCGTTATGCCCGCCCGCCAGCCAGGGATCTTCATAGACCACCGCCGCCAGCCATTCCGACGCCTTGGAGTATGACCGCTTCCACAGCGCGCGGAACGCGCGACCGGACGAGACGATCGGCAGATAGCTGACACCATAGGATGCGGCGATTTCGGACAGTTTATAGGGCATGCCCGCGCCGCAGGTCACGCCCGCGACCATCCCCTTGGTCTTTTCCAGCACGCCATGCAGGATGCGCTGCGCCCCGCCCATTTCCCACAGCACGTTGATGTTGATCGCGCCGCGGCCATCGGCAATCTCATAGGCGCGCTTGACCTGTTCGACCGCGCCGTCGATCGCATAAGCGACCAATTCTTCATGGCGGTCGCGGCGGGTGCGGCCGTGATAGATTTGGGGGATGACATTGCCGAAACTGTCATAGCTGTCGGCATTGACGGCGGACACCGTGCCGATGCCACCAGCCGCCGCCCAGGCACCGGAACTCGCATGGTTGGACACCGCAACGCCCTTGCCGCCTTCGACCAGCGGCCAGACTTCGCGGCCACCATAGACGATAGGCTTCAACCCCTTGAACACCAAAATCTCCTGCGACAAAAAGGCCCGGCCGGTCGACCGGGAATATGCGATCCCAACACAGCCCTGACGGCTCTTGACGAATAGGCGCGGCCCTTAAAGCAAAATCCGGGGGCTGGCCAGAGCCTCTCCATATAATGCAGCATAGGCGGCAACCATTGTTTTTTCGGCATAGTCGCGGGTTGCGCGGTCGCGATTGGCCGCCCCCAGGGTAGCCCGCAGATCCGCATCCGCCGCCAGCGCGCCCAGCGCATCGGCCAGCCCGACTTCGTCGGCCACGACATAAGGCTGGTTCGCGGTCGCGACCATATTGGCGACATCGCCCACATCCATCGACGCAACCGGCACGCCCGCCGCCATCGCCTCCACCAGCGAGATCGGAAATTGCTCACTGTCCGACGACAAAGCGAAAATGTCGAACAAGCCGACGAAGCGCCAGGGCCGGTCCATGAAGCCCGCCATATGGATGTCGCCCATCCCCTGCCGCGCCGCTTCCGCCAGGATAGCGTCATGTTCCGGGCCTTCGCCCACCACCACCAGTTGCAACCGGTCCTTGTGCGCGGCGACGGCGCGCACCAGCCGGGGGATATTCTTGACCGGTCGCAGCCCCGCCAGCGTCCCCACCAGCAATTTGCCCGGCGACCGGCGCAGACCGGGAATCGCATCCGGCGCAGGCGGTGGCGCATAGCGCGCGACATCGATGCCGTTGCGGATCAGATGCACTTTATGCGCGGGCTGTTTCCAGACCGTGCGCGCGAGCGTCTCCAACCGCACCGAAGGCACCACCATCCCATGCGACCGCTGCAGCGCGAGGCGGCGAAACAGGTTGCGCTTGGTCTTGAGCCGCACGGCTTCGTCGGCGTTGAAGCCGTCTTCGTGGTGGATCAGCGGCGGCAGGCCCGCCGACGCCCCGGCTAGCCGATGCGCCATCACCGCATCCATCGACCCCCAATTATAGGTGAGGATCAGATCGAACCGCTTGAGGAAAGCGGTGATGACCCTGTAGCGCGCCAGCCCCGGCTTACCCGCAAAGGACGGCCCATCGGGGAAATCGACCGCAACACCGGGGTCGATCGCCGCCCGCGCGCCCACCGCGTCGGGATCGGCGCTGACGATACTGTGCCGCGCCTTGTCACCCCAGATGTTCATGAGCTGGACGGCGCGCGCCTCCTTGCCGCCCAGATTGAAACTGCCATGGACGTGCAGGATGTGAGGTCGATCAGCCATGCAGCACCCGCGCCAGCAGCCGGTCGATCGCGGCGACGCTCTCCGGCTCGTCCAGCACCGGCGCATGGCCGACGCCCGGCACGGTCACCAGTTCCGCCCCCGGCCCGATCTCCGCCGCCATCCGCTGCGCCGTCGCCGCGCCCAGCAGGTCCGACCGTTCGCCGCGCAGCAGCAGTGTCGGCATACCGGAAAAAGCCTTCATCACCGGCCACATATCGACCCCCGCCTCGGTGCCCATGGCGCGGATCGGTTCGGCGACCTTCATGTCATAATCCAGCACGATCCGCCCGCCGCTATTGAGGCGATAGAGCCGCTTGGCCATCGCCAGCCAGGCTTGCAGGTCATAGCCGGGATAGACATCACCATTGGCATCCGCCAGCGCGCGCGCGGCATGGACCCAGGTCGGATGCGACTGGTTGACGCCAACATAGGTGCGGATGCGCGCCAGCCCCTCTTCCTCCAGCGCTGGCCCGACATCGTTGAGCAGCGCGCCCGCCAGCCATTCGCGATGGGTCGCGGCCATCAACATGGTGATGATGCCGCCCAGCGACGTGCCGACCGCCACGAACCGGGTGATGGCGAGGTCCGCGAGCAAGCGGCTGATATCCTGCATATAGGTCAGCGGCACATAGGTCATCGCATCCTTGGCATAGGCGCTTTCGGCGCGCCCGCGCATGTCGGGACAGATGAGCCGCCATTCGCCTGCCAGCCGCGCGGCAAGCGGCTCGAAATCGCGCGCATTGCGGGTCAGCCCCGGCAGGCAGAGCAAGGGCGGCCGTCCATCGCCACCCCCGGCATAATCGCGATAATGGAGCCGCAGGCCGTCGGGGGACCACCAATATCCGTCGTTATACACGCTCAAACTTGATCCTTCCGCCTTGCCACCCCCATATCACCTTATGAGCCAGACGCCGCAACCCGCCAAATTTCGCCCCGCGCGCCAAATCGACACGCTGATGCCCGACATCGCCGATCCCGTAGGGGCAGCGGACTTTCCCCAGACCATCCTGCGCTATCGCAACGACAGGGCCGCCGCATCGGTGGGCCTCGATGGCCTGACCGACGACCAATGGATCGCCCATTTCGGCCGTTTCGAACCCCTCGATGGGTCGCTGCCCCGTCCGCTGGCGCTGCGCTATCACGGCCACCAGTTCCGCCATTATAATCCCGACATCGGCGACGGCCGCGGCTTCCTGTTCGCCCAACTGCGCGACGAGGCCGACCGGCTGATGGACCTCGGCACCAAAGGCACCGGGCGGACGCCCCATAGTCGGTCGGGCGACGGGCGGTTGACGCTCAAGGGTGGCGTGCGCGAGATATTGGCGACCGAAATGCTCGAAGCGCTGGGCGTCCCCACCTCGCGCACCTTCTCCATCATCGAAACCGGCGAAGCGCTGGAGCGCAACGACGAACCCTCGCCCACGCGCGGCGCAGCGATGGTGCGTCTGTCCCACTCGCATATCCGCATCGGCACGTTCCAGCGCGCCGCCTTCCACGAAGACCAACAACTGCTCACCCGCCTGACCGACTATGCGCTTACGCATCTGTATGGCGAAACGCCCGGCGACAATCCCCCTGCGCAGCTGCTGGGCCGCGTGGTCGAACGCACCGCCGATCTCGCCGCCAGCTATATGATCGCAGGCTTCGTCCATGGCGTCCTCAACAGCGACAATATCAACGTCACCGGCGAAAGTTTCGACTATGGCCCCTGGCGCTTCACCCCCTTGTGGGACGCAGGCTTCACCGCCGCCTATTTCGACCATCAGGGCTTGTACGCTTTTGGCCGCCAGGCCGAAGCGATCCATTGGGACGTTGCCCAACTCGCCGTCTCGCTCCGCGCGCTGGTCGAGGCCGAACCGCTGATCGCACAGCTCGAACGCTTTCCCGCCCTCTACGGCCAGGCCATGGCACGCCGCTTCTGCTGGCGGCTGGGCGTCATCCCCGGCGAAGACAGCGACGCCATGATCCAATCCGCCGTCCGCGCCATGATCACCACCGCCACCCCCATCGACCGCTTCTTCCACGACTGGCGCGGCGGCACCGCACGGATCGGCACCGATTATAGCGACGCCGCCTGGGGCGAATTCCGCGCCGCCATCAGCGGCTTCGGTGCGGTGCCCGGCGCAAAGGACCATGTTTATTGGGCCGACCCACAACCCTGCTCCATGCATATCGAAGAAGTCGAAGCGATCTGGGCGGCGATCGCCGAGAATGACGACTGGACACCGCTCCGCGTGAAGGTCGCCGCCATCCGCCGCATGGGCGAGGCGCATGGCAGGTAGCCGGTGAGGCGTCGATTACGCCGCGATGGCCAATCGGACGCCCAGCGCCTTGGTCACCTTGAGCAGCGTGTCCAGCGTTGGATTACCCTGTTCTCCGAGCGCCTTATACAGTGCTTCACGAGTCAGCCCGGTTTCACGCGCCAGTGCGGTCATGCCCCGCGCGCGGGCAATGGTGCCCAGCGCCGTGCGTATGTCCTCCGCCGTGCCGTCCTCCAGAGAGGCATCGAGATAGGCGGCGATATCCGCTGGCGTCTTGAGATAGTCAGCGGCATCCCAGATTTGGGTCTCGATCGCCATCACTCAATCTCCTTTGCCATCGCTTTGGCCCGTTCAATATCATTCGGCTGCGAGGATTTATCGCCACCACATAGCAGAATTACCAATGTGTCGCCTCGCTGCACGAAATAGATACGATAGCCCGGCCCAAAAAAGAGCCGCATCTCCATCACACCCTCGCCAACCGGGGCTATGTCGCCGAGATTGCCTTGCTGGGCACGCTCAAGCCTTTTGATGATGCGGGCTTTTCCGGCAATGTCGCGCATACCGTTCAGCCAGATGTCGAAAAATGCCGTGCGACGAATTTCAATCACTCTGCATCCTTACAGCGAAAAGCATGGATTGTCAACTTTAGATTACAATCAGCCTTCCGCCCGACATTGTCCGGATCGCTGTCCGCAGCCCTTCCTTCCTTAACCTTTATGCCCCATATCAGCGTCCTATGACCACGCCGCTCACGTCCTATGAACCCGCCACCGGCGTCCTGCTTTGGCAGGGTGAGGCGGGCGACGTGGAGGCGGAGGTCGCGCGTGCCCGTGCCGCCTGGCCGCGCTGGGCGGCGCAGCCCATCGCGGTGCGCATCGAAACGCTGCGCCGCTTCGTCAATGTCGTGCGCCGGAACGAGGATGCGCTGGCGGACCTCATCGCGCGCGAAACCGGCAAGCCGTTATGGGACGCCCATGCCGAAGTCGCCGCCGTGATGGCCAAGGTCGATATCTCGGTCGCCGCCTATTCGGAGCGAACCGGCCAGAAGCGGCTGGAAGCGGCCTTGGGTGCGCGCCAGTCGGTCCGGCACAAGCCGCATGGCGTAATGGCGGTGCTTGGCCCCTATAACCTCCCCGCGCACCTACCCAATGGCCATATCATCCCCGCGCTGCTGGCGGGCAATGCGGTCGTCGTCAAGCCGTCCGAAAAGACCCCGGCGGTCGGCGAGATGCTGGTCAAACTCTATCATGAGGCAGGCGTCCCGTTCGACGTCCTGCGCCTGCTGCTCGGCGGCGCGGACACGGGCAAGGCGCTCGCCGCCCATCCCGATGTCGGCGGCATCCTGTTCACCGGGTCGGCCCAGACCGGCATCGCGATCAACCGCCAGTTCGCGGCCCAGCCATCCAAGATCCTGGCGCTGGAAATGGGCGGCAACAACCCCATCGTCGTCTGGGACACGCCCGAAATCAATGCCGCCGCCGTGCTCGTCGTCCAGTCCGCCTTCCTGAGCAGCGGCCAGCGCTGCACCGCCGCCAGCCGCCTGATCGTCAAGGACAACATCGCGGAAAGGTTCATAGCGGAGGTCAAGAAACTGGCCGACCGGCTGATCGTCGATCACCCCCATGCCAACCCGACGCCCTATATGGGGCCAGTCATCGACAATGCGACCGCCGACGGACTGACCGAAAGTTTCCTCTGGCTGATGAGCAATGGCGGCAAGCCGATCAAACATATGGTCCGCCCCAAAAAGGGGCTGCCCTTCCTCAGCCCCGCGATCATCGACGTGACCGCTATGGCCGAACCGCCCGATGTCGAACTGTTCGGCCCGCTGCTCCAGGTCGTCCGCGTCGCCGAGTTCAGCGATGCGATCGCGCAGGCCAATAGCAGCCGCTATGGACTGTCCGCTTCGCTGATCGGCGGATCGCCCGATCACTATAATCAATTCTGGGCCAATGTCCGCGCAGGCGTCATCAACTGGAACCGCCCGACCAACGGCGCCTCCTCCGCCGCCCCGTTCGGCGGTGTCGGCATTTCGGGCAACCACCGGCCCACGGCCTATTATGCGGCAGATTATTGCGCCTATCCGGTCGTGTCGGCGGAAATAGAAACCCCCCGCGCCGCGATCGGCGTGGGCCTCAAGGACATTGACATCAGCGCGATGGGCGACTGAGCGGTGCCCCCGCCAAAACATTTCCTACCCCCGCCCATATGCATTCTGAATTGAACTCCCCCCGCGCTTTGGCCACATGGCAAGCATGGCTGACACTTCACCTGCTACCGTCCACCTGGTGGGCGCGGGTCCGGGCGACCCGGAACTGCTGACGATCAAGGCCGTGCGCCTGATCCGCGACGCGCGGTTGATCGTGCATGACGGGCTGGTGTCGGACGAGATTCTCGCGCTCGCCTCCCCCGATGCCGAACTCATCTCCGTCGCCAAGCAGCGCAGCCGCCATTCGATGCCGCAGGACGCGATCAACGCGCTGCTCGTGCGCTGCGCGCTGGCGGGCGAAGCGGTGGTGCGCTTGAAAGGCGGCGATCCCTTCATCTTCGGCCGTGGTGGCGAGGAAGTCGATGCCTGCCGCGCAGCGGGCGTGCCGGTCGAAGTCGTGCCCGGCATCAGCGCCGCCATCGGTGCCGCCGCGCAGGCGCAATTGCCGCTGACCCACCGCGATGCGTCGAGCGCCGTGACCTTCGTCGCGGGCCAGTGCAAGGGATTGACCGATCAGGACTGGTCGGGCCTAGCGGGCAAGGGCCGCACGCTCGTCATCTATATGGGCGTGGCGACCGCCGCGCAGATTGCCGACAAACTGATCGCCGATGGCGTATCGCCGGGCCTCCCGGTCGCGGTGCTGGAAAATGGCACCCGCGCCGACATGCGCACGCTGCGCACCCTGCTCGCCGACTTGGGCGATATGGTGGAGCGCGAAGCCGTGATCAGCCCCGCGCTGATCGTGGTCGGCGATGTGGCGAGCCATGCGCTGGCGCGAGACGTGCTGGTCGGCTGGGCACAAAGACAGAGTAATGGGGCGGAGATGCGTTCGTGAAGATTTTGACGGGTAATGATCTGGCGTCGGGCGACGTCATCTGGTGGGCGGGCGACGGCTGGTCGCGCCAGGTGGGCGATGCCGCCGATGTCGGCGCGCAGGGCGACGATCTCGCCCGCGCCGAGGAAGCGGCGCTGCGCGTCGTGGGCGCTTATGTCATCGATGCGACCATCACCGAGGATGGCGTGCGCCCCGCCCATATCAAGGACCGCATCCGCGCGCTGGGGCCGACCGTGCGCCCCGACCTGACCCTGAAACCGAACGATGCCGATGCCGGCAACTGGGTGATCTGAACCATGTATCGTTATGACAGCTATGACCAGTCGATCGTCGATGCCCGTGTCGAGGAATTTCGCGACCAGACAGAGCGCCGCCTTGCTGGCGCGCTGACCGAGGATCAGTTCAAGCCACTTCGGCTGATGAACGGCCTCTATCTCCAACTCCACGCCTATATGCTGCGCGTCGCCATCCCCTATGGCACATTGTCGGGCACGCAAATGCGCAAGCTGGGCGAGATTGCGGGCAAATATGACAAGGGCTATGCCCATTTCACCACCCGCCAGAACCTGCAATATAATTGGATCAAGCTGGCCGACGCGCCCGACATCCTCGCTGAACTGGCGACGGTCGAAATGCACGCCATCCAGACTTCGGGCAATTGCATCCGCAACATCAGTTCCGACCAATATGCCGGCGTCAGCGCGGACGAGGTGGCGGACCCCCGCCCCTGGGCCGAATTGCTGCGCCAATGGTCGAGCTTCCACCCCGAATTCACCTATCTGCCGCGCAAGTTCAAGATTGCGGTGATCGCGTCCGACGATGATCGCGCGGCGATGCGCCTGCATGACATCGGCCTCAAACTGGTGGAACGTGACGGTGTCGTCGGGGCGGAAGTCTATGCCGGTGGTGGCATGGGCCGCACCCCGATGGTCGCGCCCCTGATCCGCGACTTCGTGGCCGAGGACGAGATCATCTCCTATCTCGAAGCCTGCCTGCGCGTTTACAATCGCCATGGTCGCCGCGACAATAAGTATAAGGCCCGGATCAAGATCCTGGTCCATGAGATCGGCGTCGAAGACTATAAGCGCCAGGTCGAGGAAGAGTTCGCCCATATGCGGACGCTTGGCCTCAACCCACCGGTCGAGGAACTGGCCCGCATTCGCGCCTTCTTCGCGCCGCCCGCTTATGAGGCCGGTCTGTCCGACACGATCGACCGCAGCGACCGAGCGTTCGCGCTCTGGCTCGACCGGCAGGTCGCGGCGCATAAGGTGCCCGGCTATGCCATCGTCAACATCAGCCTCAAGCCGATCGACGGCATCCCCGGCGACGCATCGGCCGAGCAGATGGCGCTGGTGGCGGACCTGGCCGAGACCTATTCCTTCGACGAACTGCGCGTCACCCATGCGCAGAACCTCGTCCTGCCGCATGTGAAGAAGGCGGACCTTTACGCCATCTGGCAGAAGCTGGCGGCGGCGGGGCTGGCCGAAGCCAATCTCGACCTCATCACCGACATCATCGCCTGCCCAGGCCTCGACTATTGCGCGCTGGCCAATGCCCGCTCCATCCCGCTGGCACAGAAGATCGCGACGCGCTTCGCCGATGCGGAGCGGCAGGCGGACCTTGGCGAATTGAAGCTCAAGATTTCGGGCTGCATCAACGCCTGTGGTCATCATCATGCCGGGCATATCGGTATCTTGGGCGTGGACCGGCGCGGCGTCGAGAATTTCCAGTTGCTGCTTGGCGGCTCCGGTGCGGAAGATGCCTCGCTCGGCCAGATCACTGGCCCCGGTTTCTCCGAAGATGGCGTGGTCGATGCGATCGAGAAGGTCACTGACATCTATCTGGCGGAACGCACCGATGGCGAACGCTTCCTCGACACCTATCGTCGCATCGGCATGACGCCCTTCAAGGAGGCGATTTATGGTTGATCATAAGCAACAGCCGTTCGTGTCGAGCGCAGTCGAGACACGGCTAGGGCGCGCTTCTCGTTTCTCGACTGCGCTCGAAACGAACGGAGGTTTTCGTCATGGTTGAATTTCTCTCCTTCCGCGATGGCGAATCCACGCAGGAACCCGCCGTGACGGTCGAAGCCTTCACCGGCCAGTCCAACGCCACCGCCGTCCGCATCGAACCGGGCGAAGACGCGCGCGAATTGCTGCCGCATCTCGATCGCATCTCGCTGGTCGAAGTGAATTTTCCCGGCTTTGGCGACGGGCGCGGCTATTCGGCGGCGCGCATCCTGCGCGAGGCGGGCTATGCGGGCGAATTGCGCGCTGTGGGCGACGTGCTGGTGGACCAGATCGTCGCCATGCGCCGCTGCGGCTTCGACAGCTTCCACCCGGCCAAGGCGCTTGACGATGCCGCCGTCGATCGCGCGCTTACCCGCTACGCAGACGTCTATCAAAAGACGATCGATGGCCGCGCGCCCATTTGGGCCAAGCGGCACCCGGAGACACAGAATGGCTGAAGCCGCCCGCACGCTTGACATCATCGACACCCGCCCCGCCTTTGTTCAGGCGGACGCGGACGCACTCAACGCGCGGTTCGAGGGTGTGGGCACGCTGGACATGCTCAAGGCCGTCTTTGCCGAAGGGCTGGCCGGGAATGTCGCGGTCGTCTCCTCCTTCGGCACAGAAAGCGCCGTGCTGCTCCATCTGGTGGCGCAGGCGGACCCGACCGTGCCGGTGATCTTCGTCGACACGCTCAAGATGTTCGCCGAAACCCTGACCTATCGCGACACGCTGATGGACGCCTTTGGCTTCACCGACAGCCGTACCGTGACGCCGATCGCCGAGGTGATCGCCAAGAAGGACGAGACCGGCCTGCGCTGGTCCTATGATCCCGACGGCTGCTGCGAAATCCGCAAGGTCGAACCGTTGAAGCGCGCCAAGGATGGCCTCGACGCCTGGATTTCCGGGCGCAAGGCGTTCCAGTCGGTCACCCGCCAGAACCTGCCCCGGTTCGAGGTCGAGGACGGGCGGCTCAAGATCAACCCGCTGGGCGACTGGACCAAGGATGATCTGGAGGCCTATTTCGCCGACCACGCCCTGCCCCGCCACCCGCTGGAGGCGCAAGGCTATCTGTCGATCGGCTGCGAACCCTGCACATCGAAAGTGCTGCCCGGCGAAGACCCGCGCGCAGGCCGCTGGCGCGGCTGGGACAAGGTCGAATGCGGCATCCACTCGCCCGTCACCCCCGTCCCCGTGATCGACCCGGAAGACCCAGCCAACATGCCGGTATTCTGAGCTTTTGGTTCACGCGGAGACGCGATGACGCGGAGAAGGGGGGAGAAAGGCACCTGCCATCCCCATCCCGGCCAAAGGCCGAACAAAAAATCTCCGCGTCTCCGCGCCTCCGCGTGAACAATAGCGAACCCAGAAGACCGCTCACCCGTTCGCCCACCATATCAGCACCCGCCGGAAGATGGCGGCTTAACCCGCCGCCCTCACGATCTCCGCCCAGGCCTCCTCGCTGATCACCTCGATCCCCAGCGCGCTTGCCTGCTTGAGCTTGCTCCCCGCCCCCGGCCCCGCGACCACCAGGTCCGTCTTTGCACTGACCGATCCCGCCGCCTTGGCCCCCAGCCGCTCCGCCTGCGCCTTGGCCTCATCGCGGCTCATCGTCTCCAGCTTGCCGGTGAACACGATCGTCTTGCCCGTCACCGCGCTGGCAGTGGTTTCCACCACATAAGGCGGCGGCGATACTTCGCTCAACAGATCCTCCCACGCCGTCACATTATGCGGCTCATGGAAGAAATCGGCGAGCGCATGGCCCACCGCCGCGCCGACATTCTCCACCCCGATATGTTCGGCAATCGCCTTGTCGCGCTTGGCCTGGGTCTCGCCCTCCGGTGCCGCCGCGCGCAGCGCCATGATCTCGTGCGCCAGCGCGCGCACCCCTTCCAGCGTCGTGTAACGCTTCAGCAAATCGCGCGCCGTCACCGCCCCGACATGGCGGATGCCAAGCCCGAACAGCAGCCGCGCGGCATCGGGCGCGCGCTTCGCCTCGATCGCGGCGAGCAGATTATCGACCGATTTTTCCTTCCACCCCTCGCGCCCGACCAGGTCGGCGCGATGGCGTTTCAGGCGGAAAATGTCAGCCGGTTCGGTGATCCAACCCAGGTCCAGAAACTCCTGGATCGACTTCTCGCCCAGCCCTTCGATATCCAGCGCCACGCGACTGACGAAATGGCGCAACCGCTCGAACCGCTGCGCCGGGCAGATCAGCCCGCCGGTGCAGCGATAATCGACCTCGCCCTCCTCGCGCACCGCCTCGCTTTGGCAGATCGGACATTGGGCCAGGAAGACATAGGGCGCGCGCGCCTCGTCCCGGCTCAGATTCTCGACGACTTGCGGGATGACGTCACCCGCCCGCTGCACCACGACCCGATCGCCCGGCCGCACGCCCAGCCGCGCAATCTCGTCGGCATTGTGTAGCGTCACATTGGACACCACCACCCCGCCGACCGTCACCGGGGTCAGCCGCCCCACCGGCGTCAGCTTGCCGGTGCGCCCGACCTGAATGTCGATCGCCTCCAGCGTCGTCTGCGCCCGTTCGGCCGGAAATTTATGCGCGATCGCCCAGCGCGGCGCTTTCGCCACAAAGCCCAGCCGCGCCTGCCAGTCGAGCCGGTCGACCTTATACACCACCCCATCGATATCGAACGGCAAGTCCGCCCGCGCCCGCTCGATACCGCGATAATGCGCCAGCAGCGCGTCGAGCGTCTCGACCCGCACGAGCATGTCGGACACCGGTAGACCCCAGGCCGCAATCGCCTGCATCACGCCAAGCTGCGTGTCGGCGGGCAAATCGCTATGCGCGCCCCAGCCATGGGCGAGGAACCGCAACGGGCGGCTGGCGGTCACGCTCGCATCCTTCTGCCGCAGCGATCCGGCGGCGGCATTGCGCGGATTGGCAAACTGCCGCGCCTTCTCCGGCTCGTCCGCCTCAGCCATCAGCCGGGCGTTGAGCGCGGTAAAATCCGCCTTGGCCATATAGACCTCACCCCGCACCTCGAACAGGTCGGGCACGGCTTCGCCCGTCAGGCGATCGGGAATATCAGCGATGGTGCGGACATTGGCGGTCACATCCTCGCCCGTCGCCCCGTCCCCCCGCGTCGCGGCCAGCACCAATTCGCCCTTCTCGTAGCGCAGCGAGCAGGACAGGCCGTCAATCTTCGGCTCGGCCGTCAACGCCACCGGCGCATCCTCCGCCAACGCCAGAAAGCGCCGAACCCGCGCGATAAATTCGCTGATATCCGCATCGGCAAAGCCATTGTCGAGGCTCATCATCCGCTGCGCATGCGCGACTTTCTTGAGCGCCGACGTCGGCGCTGCCCCGACCTGCGCATTGGGCGAATCGGCCCGCACCAGATGCGGAAACGCCGCTTCAAGCGCGTTATTCTCTGCAATCAGCGCATCATAGGCCGCATCCGTAATCTCCGGCGCGTCGTCGTCATGATAAAGCCGATTATGCTTCGCCACCTCGCGCGCCAGGCGCATCAAACGGTTGGCAGCATCGGCGTCGGAAAGGGTAGCAGGATCGATCATGAAGATGCTTTAACTGTTGTCGTACTCCGGCGAAAGCCGGAGTCCAGGGTCGAACGTCCTGCGGTGCATCCTAGGCTCCCGCTTTTGCGGGAGCACCCTATTTCATGTATTTTTCGTATCAGCATGTTCGATTGATGCCGTCAACGACGGCGCGCTATGGTCGTGTAGCCCTCAGCTACGCCACCTTCCTCGCAAACCAGATATGATGGCTATCGTCCATGCTACCGGCATAAGCGGGCACCCGCACCGCCTCGACGGCAAAGCCCGCCCGTTCAAGCCTCCGGTCAAAACCCCGCGCCGGATAGGCCGACCAGATCGCCAGCACGCCCCCGGATCGCAGCGCGCCATAAGCGGAGCGCAGCCCCCAATTGCAATACAACCGCTCATTTTCGGCCTGGATCAACCCGTCAGGGCCATTATCGACATCCAGCAGGATCGCGTCGAACCGGTCGCTGGCCGCCGCGATCACATCATGCACGTCGGCGACGTCGATCGTGACGCGCGGGTCGGACAGACGATCGGCAAAGACATGCGCCAATGGTCCCCTGGCCCACTCCACGATCTTGGGTACCAGTTCCGCCACGACTATGGCTGCATGCGGCGACCAGGCATCCAGCGCCGCGCCCAGCGTAAAGCCCATGCCTAGCCCCCCGATCAGCACTTGCCCATCATTATCGGCCAGCCGCTCGCACGTCAGCCGTGCGAGCGCCTCTTCCGACACATGGTCGCAACTGCCCATCAATTCTTCCGACCCGAACTGGATCGAAAAATCAGCGCCGCTTTTCAGCAGCCGCAACTGTCCGCCGCCGGGAATCTCGGCGATATCGATGACTTCGATCGGATGGGAAAAGTCCGCCGCATAAGGAGCGGCATGCAAAGGCAGGACGGGGTCAGCGCGATAGATCGGCGCATGGGCACTGTGCAACTGGTCCAGAAATCATCCTTCAAATGCGGCCGCCAACGGCGCAGGGCGGGCAGCGATGTAGCCGACAGCCGCCCTGCGCCTTATCTTATTTGCGGGCCTTGCGCGCCGCATAGCGGGCATCGCGCGCCGCCTTGCGTTCAGCTTCCGTCATGGCTGGCGGCGGCAGCGCAGCCTCGGCCGCCGCCTCGCGCTCGGCCTTGCGCGCGGCTTCCGCTTCTTCTCTCTCGCGCAGCTTGGCTTCACGCCGTTCGCGCGCAGCCGCTTCCTTGGCCAGGCGATTCGCCAGCTTTTCGGCCTGCTCGGCTTCATCCACCGGCGGCTTGGCCTTCAGCTTTTCCAGCGCCTTCGTCTTGGCATCCTTGGCCGCGGCGACCCTGTCCTGAAAACCGGGTTCTCTATATCCTCGCATAAATTCGTCTTAATCCTGTCAATGTCGCGATGCGGTAGCGCATCTGGATAAGATCCAGCATGCTTTGTGCGGCCTGCCACCCCATACCTATTCGCCTAAATCCCACACGAGAACGATATTTGCGCGCTTTCATGGGATATCCCGGCTATCAAAGCCAAGGACCGACGCCGTCTCCAGCAATAGACGCTGTACTCGCGCCCTACGGACGCCGGTGTCGCATTGCAAGAAGAATGACGGCGGCCTCCCATTGCAGGACAAGCATGGCAGCCCTCCGCCCGGCTATAAATGCGAGGCCAACGTTCATGACTAGGCTGGCCCACTATACCGGATGTCCGCCCCCATCTACCTATGCATATTGATCCGCACCAGCGCGGGACTATGCGGCCAAGACGGCCTCGAACCCTTGCGCTATATGTCGGCTAATAATGTCCGCCAGGGCGTCGACATTGCCGGGCGCGAAATATGTGCCATGGGCGCCAGGCAGGATGTCGACGCGGTGGCCGCCCGGATAGGCCGCCCGAAATATCTGTTCGGGTGCATCGATCTGACCATAGGGGTTGAGATAGCTGCCCGCCCCGAAAAGGAGCAATGTGCGACCGGGATAATGAGGGAAACGCCCCTGTTCCATCAAGATGGTCAGCGCGACGGTGCGGCCCCGCCGCATCAACGCCAGCCCCGCTTCGCGCATGACAAGGCCGCCCTGGCAATTTCCGCCCAGGAACAGGGGCCCTTCCGGCGCTATGGCCATGATCTCATCGGCATAAAGCTTTCCAAGCCCTGTAAGATTGTCGGCGCTATATTCGACGGCAAGATGGCCGGAGCGCATTCCGAACACAGCGGCCGCATCGCTTAGGCTGGCACTCAGTTGCGCCAATTCCTTGCCGGTCTGAAAACACCAGAATAGCCGCGGCAGGGAGTTGTCTCCGTTCAGACTGCGTGTCAGCCCAACCTTCCCGAAGGGCCGCCCCGGCCAGGATGCGAGATGCGACGAGATCTTGGCAGTCAGCCTTTCCCGTATGCCCTGCGGGGACGGCGCATGCGGCAGGTTGCGCCGCGAATCCACCATCAGCGCCAGGACTTCGACCGTATCGAAACCCGCCTCGAAACCTGCATCAATCGTGATGCCGAACGCGTCTTCGATGGAAAATAAAAGGTTCGCCATCGCCATGGAATCCATGCCGGCATCGAGCAGGCTGTCGCGCGTCCCCGCTATGAAACCGGCACCCGCCAGCTCGTCGATGATCGCCATCACCCGCTCCTCCGTCGCGGTGCCGGTGGTTCGCGCGGTCGACGCCCGCGTCAGTTGCGGCGGCAGGGGCAGCGTGTCGCGATCCCGCTTTCCATTGGCGTTGCGGGGAATATGGGGAACCGGCAGGAAAACGGACGGCACCATATAAGCGGGCAATAGTTTTTCCAGACGGGCGCGCAGGTCCACGGGGTCCAGCGGGGGGGCGTCTGGCATCAGGACGATATGGGCGATCAGGCGATCGGGTGAAGGCGGGTTGGTGGACAAAGAGGCAACCGCATCCATGACGTTGGGCAGGCTGCATAATGCGGCCTCGATCTCCCCCGCTTCGATGCGGTAGCCCTGAAATTTGAACTGGCTGTCCAGGCGACCCAGATAGATGAAGGCGCCGTCCGGCCCTGTTTTCGCCCGATCTCCGGTCCGGTAAATCCGCACGCTGCCTTCCCCTTGGAAATATACCAACGGGAATTGCTGCGCCGTAAGCCCAGGCAGATGCCGATATCCTTTAGCAAGGCCCGAACCGAACAGACATAATTCGCCCTCCTCGCCGGGTCGGACGGGCTGCAAATGGTCGTCCAGCAGGCAGGCACCCATATTATCGATCGGTCGACCGATGGTGACCGGCTGACCCGGTCGGCAGATCGCGAACAGCGCCTCCACCGTCGCTTCTGTCGGGCCATAGGCATTGATGAAGTGCCGGCCTCCGCCCCAACGATCCACCAGCGACGGATGACAGGCTTCTCCGGCCACGATGACATGCGTCAGGTCGGGATAATCGCCGGTGGGAATGACGCTCAACGCCGACGGCGTCAGCGACAGATGGGTCAGGCGTGCCTGCAGGATGAAGCGGCCGACCGGGGGCCCGGATATAGCCTGCATGTCCGTAGGGTAGACCAGGCAGGCGCCAGCAGCCAGTGCCATGGCCATGTCGCCGACCGACACGTCGAAGCCGAAACCGTTGACCTGGGATATGCGAGACGCGCGATCGATGCCGAAATGGCGGGGCGCTGCGGTCGCGTAATTGGCAAGGGCACCGCAGGAAATCTCAACCGCCTTGGGGCGTCCGGTCGTGCCGGATGTGAAGATCATATAGGCAGGGGCGTCCGGCGATCGGTCATCTATCCGCAGGGCGCGGTCTGGCCGGTCTCCCCGGTCAGGCAGGTTGCCGCAATTGACAAAAACCAGCCCCCTGTCCGGCAGCGCCGGGCTTGACGCATTGACGACGATCACCTGCGCTCCGGCATTTGCCAGCATATAGTCGTGCCGCTCGGCAGGCAGGGCCGGATCGAGCGGCAGGAAAACCCCGCCGATCTGGAGGATCGCGAGGAAGGCCGTAACCCGGTCGACCGTCCGCCCCAGGCAGACGCCGACGCAATCGCCGACCTTCACCCCGGCAGCGGTCAGCGCTTCGCTCAAATCATCGGTCCGGATGATCAGGTCGGCATAGGTCAGGCAGCGATGCCCCATCTCGACGGCGGCTGCGGTCGGATGCGTGGCAGCGTGGCCCGCCACTATGGTCAAGAGATCGGGCGGAGGCGGCCTTTTGTCGCCATAGACGAGTACGGGCTGGTCAACGCTTTCGTCCGCATCGGCAAGGGCGTGGGCCAGCCTCTGGGCCAAGCCTTCACCGGTGCGTCCCGCCATGACGACCAGGCTATCGTCACGGCGCAAATCGCTCTTTAAGCGCAGCACGAGGTCGGCGAATGCCGAAACATGCTGGCAGGTCACGCCGATGGCAAGGCAGGCATCGGCCAGCGCCGCATTGCCATCCATCCCGTGCGCGGCCTCGCCAAGAGCCGCCACAGGCAGGATGAAGTTCGCGTCGGCCATCGACAGCGCCTGGGCAAAGGCCGGTGCCATGCGGCGCACCCGGCTGTGCAGTTGCGGCTCGAATATCGTGATCAACCGTCCCGTCGCCGCTTCGCGAAGGGCAGCGAGGGATGCGGTGATTTCCGCCGGATGATGGGCAAAATCGTCGAAGATGCGAGGCGAGGAGAGCGTCGATATGGGTTGCAACCGCCGCCCTATCCCCTCGAAATTGGTCAAGGCCAGGGCGCAGGTCGCAAAATCTGCGCCCAGTTCAAGCGCCATACCCAGCGCCGCCATGGCATTGAGGAGATTATGACGCCCCGGAACAGAAAGGCCGATATCGCCCAAACATTGCCCGTGCAGAAACAGGGTAGCGCCACCGTGCGGGTGACGCTCGGCGCGCAGGAGATTTTCTGTGCCGAAACCATATGTCAAAACGGAACAGGTCGCTTCGCGCAGCACCGCCCTGACGCCGGGGTCGTCGCCGCAGGCCACGACCTGTCCAGTCGATGGCACGCGCGACAAAAGGCTTGCGAAGGCCGCCTGCAAGCCGCCCGTCCCGCCATAATGATCGGCATGGTCGTCATCGACGCTCGTCAGGATCGCATGGGAAGGTTGCCACTGCGCCAATGCGCCATGCGCTTCACAGGCTTCGGTAAGGAATGGCGTAGCGGGCGGACCCAACCGGGCCGGGAGGCGGCCTGCCGTTGAAAAGGACGCGCCCAGCATATAGCCAAAATCGCCACCCAATGCGGTATCGAGAATATGAACCAGCATCGCCGTGGTCGTCGATTTGCCGTGACTGCCCGCGACACAGATGGCGGCGCGATCGGCTATCAGTTCGCTCAGTGCTTGCGCGCGTGTCTGGACCGGCACGCCTTCGCGGCGCGCGGTTCGTCGTTCGATATGCGTTTCGGCGATGGCGGGGCTCGCCACGACATGATCCGCATGCCGCACATGCGCCGGATCGGCATTGGAAAAGACCGACACCCCCTGTTCGCGCAGCAGGCTGAGGCGTACGGGGTCGCAGGCATCGTCGCTGCCGGTCACGCTATGACCGCCTGCTTCAACAAAAGCGCCAGCGGCAGCATGCCGCTCCCGCCCACGCCGATCAGGTGCAACCGTCGCCCATCAGACATCGCCCAGATCGCTTTTGAGCGCATATTCGCTGATCTTTCCCAGTTCGCGCAACACGCGCTCGCGGCCCTGGTCGGTATGCCACCAATTTTGCGCGGACAGGTCGCGGGGATCTTCCGGCGGCCGCGCAATAAGCCGCACATGCGGCGGGATATATTTGCGCAGGGTCATGACCGCGCGCCGCATATGGAATGGCTTGGCACAGACCGCCATGCTGTTCACCCTGTCCCACCCCAGTTCAGCCTCGATCAACGCCGCTCCGAAATCGGCATTCTCCGCCGTATTGCGCGCCTCCTTCTCCAACAGGATCGCGGTTTCCGCCACGCCTGACGCAAGCGCATGATCGAGATAGAGCCGCCACTCCGGTACTTTGGCAGGCGTCATGCCAGCACCCGAAATGAGGATGCGCGACGTCAGCCCGGATTGGTAAAGAGAAATGGCGGGCATCAGGCTGCTGATCGTCGGGCTACAGCATATAAAGGCTATATCGACCGCCTCGGGAGGATCATTTGCAAACAGAAACTGACTGATGGCCAGGCGACTATCATATGAATGCATGCCGCTACCTACCCCAGATCAGCCTGTAAAATCGTCGAACCAAACCCGACAATTTCGCTCCATATATGGGACGAAGCCGATCGACTATCTTTCACATATCAGGCTGCTGTCAACGCTCGTCCGCAGCCCATATCGACCATCATCCGCACATAGCCAACGGTTGAGCGACCGCAGCATTCGCCAGAATGGAGACGTCTGCAGGCGTGGTGCAGGCGGACAGGACCGCCAAAGCGACGGCGCGTTGGGGCATCCACGTCCCGACCTGATTTACCGGAACATGCTGCCAAGGCTAGTAAGAATGAGATTCATAGTTCGTGGTTCTATCAACCACATTCCAGTTCAGTCTCGACGATGGACGTCCGACATCGATCAGTTGTGAACATGAAGCGCCTGCGCAAGGAACGCCGATGGTCTCAGGAGACGCTTGCCGAAGAAGCCGGGCTGGATCGGACCTACATCAGCGGCATTGAACGCGTTGTGAAGAACCCCACCGTCACCGTCGCAGGTTAGGCGATCTGCTCGATTAGTACTTTTCTCGTATTAAGACACGATATAACACATCTCATATAAGATGCCGAATTTTGCGCGTCGGTCTTAATCTAAAGAGTATGATGATATGGCCACGCGGGCCTTGGTTGTAGAGTGGAGAGATAGGATGCAGTTGTTAGTCAGGCTGTTTGTCGCGGTAGCTTTGCTCGCTTCCGCTCCAGCGTCGGCGGACAGTTGGATGCCACCGATGCGAAAAACCTATCTCTCCCCAGATAAGACCGTTCGGCTCACTGTGATCCCCCGCGATCTTGAGGACCAGCTTTCCTACTTCAGCGACAAAGTGGGTGGCAAGGAACCTGCCGGTCAACGCCAAGGCGGCGAACCTCAGGCGCGAGCGATTTTGGAAAGAACTAATGGACGAGCTTGGACCAAAATCTGGCAGACCCCACTCGCTAACGAGGTTGCACCCGTGAGCGCTCTGGTGGCAGACAATGGGAGCTATGTCGTCACCTTCGACAATTGGCACTCAGCGGGTTTTGGTGACAACGTCGTGGTGATCTATCGCGCGGACGGATCACAGGTCCGGTCAATGCGGCTCCTCGACATCTTGCCGGAGGATTACATACGGGCACTGCCAACAAGCGTCAGTTCAATCTGGTGGAGCGGCGAGCACGCACTCACGACAGACGATCGGCAATTAGTGTTGAAGGTCGTTATTCCAGGCAGTCGGGGTGCGATTGGCACGCCGCGTGGCTATTTCGACGTGATAGTCGATTTGGCGACCGGCACTGTAACTCCTCCGTCAGGAGTCGCATGGGACGCTGCGATGGCTGCCGCAGCGCCGCTGACTGCCAGATCAAAGGCATCGGAAGCCACATGGCGCGCATTCGCCGTCGCCCCTCTTACCGCACCGAAAGATGCCACGGAGGATGCGTGGCGGCGCTATTTATATCAGGCAGCCAAACGCCTCGCTCCCAAAAATCAAAATGCGATGGGGCTCAGTCCCCGATGGATTCTGCCATCCGAAAATGAGCCTGATTTTGCGGAGCAAGCGAAAGATATTCGTTCGATATTCGCGAGTTGGGATAAGCCGGACGATCTCATGTTCGCAAGCCCCTCGGCCCCCGAAGCTATGGCGCGTACATTGAAAGAGGGGGCTGAATCCGGCGTTCCAGGTCGATTGCACGGATCACGCCTGTTCGTCGCTCTGCCCGAAGCACTTGCACGTGACGTTCGCGTTGCGCTCAAGGCAACGGGAGCGACAGTGATTGTCTTCGATCCTTCAAATCCAATCCCACAGCGTCCAGAAGCGCTGCGCGAAATGGGGGTTGCGCCAGATCAGGTTGATGCGGAGGCAACAAAGGCAGCGGCGGCAGCGAAACAGTTTGAGGCCGATGCCGTCCGCTTAGAAGCTTTGGTGCCGCCAGAGCCTGCGATTGCGAAAAATGATGGCGAAGACACAGAGGAAATCATGGCAGACATCCTAGAGGCGGCGGCAGATCGTGCCACCGAGGAAATGCAAAAGTCGGATGCTCCAAACGATTGACGAAAATTGAGCCCATCCAGCACCCACGCCCCACCCACTGGGACGCCCCGGTTTCAAGCCCAAAGGCCCATAAACAAGGCAACTCCTTGGCCACAAGCCAGAAGGCATTTTCGCTTTGATTTCAGGACTTTCCCTATCGAAGGGATGGTGCCGCTTACAGGACTCGAACCTGTGACCCCCGCATTACGAATGCGATGCTCTACCAACTGAGCTAAAGCGGCTTGCGGCGGGCAGATAACAGCGGTTGGGGCGCAGGACAAGCGGGCTTTTCAACGAAAGCGCACATCCGCGCCCCTGTTCACCCCAAATTTACCATCCGCTGCCACTGTCGAGTCCCAGATGAAGCGCTTTTATCTGTTTTAGGGACAGGCCGAATGGACACTCTATGGGGACTCGATGTCGCCAACGACCGGGACGACGTCGACCATAGCGAAGACGCCGCGATCGACGCGCCGCTGATGGTGGTGTCCGACGAACGGCGGATGCAGGTGCGTGCCTATAATTATTGGGCCTCGCTGCTGGGCGACCGCGCCTTGCCCTCGATCGAGGATCTCGCGCCCGAAGAACTGGACGATTTCGGCCCCTACAGCATCCTGCTCGATTTCAGCACCGGTCTCGAAAACCCCTCGGTCGTGTATCTGGGCACCGCGCTGCGGCAGGAATGCGAGATCGAAGGATCGATCACCTATATCGATGACGTGCCCGCCCGATCGCTCGTCTCGCGGCTGACCGACCATTATCTCCAGATCATCGCCAATGCCGCGCCGATCGGCTTCGAGGCCGAATTCGTCAACCAGCGCGGGTCGGACATTCTCTATCGCGGCATATTGATGCCCTTCTCGTCGGATGACGAGACGATCGATTTCGTGTTCGGCGTGATCAACTGGAAGGAATTGGCGAACGCCCCGATGCGCGCCGCGCTGGAAGAGGAAGTGGGCGACGCCCTGCGCACCGCGCCGCTGCCCGGCCCGACGACCGCAATCTGGGCCGATGGCCCGACCCAAGCGGAAACGCCCTCTCCCGCGCACGCGCCGGATGACGACGAAATTCTCGACCTGTCCGGCATGGAAGCGCCCGACGAAGAAGCGCCGCTCGCCGACTGGCTGGCGATCGCCCGCGACGGCGCGGAACGGGTGCGCGTCAGTGAAGCGCGCAGCCATGCCGCCCTCTATCGCGCGATCGGCCTCGCTTATGACTTCGCCTTGGTGGCAAAGGCCCGCCCCGACGATTATGCCACATTGCTGGCCGACCACGGCCTCAAGGTGCAGGCGCGCAGCCCGATGACCGCGATCATCAAGCTCGTCTTCGGCGGCACCTATGACAAGACGCGGATCACCGAATATGCGACCGCGCTCGACCATGGCTGGGCCACGGGCCTGGGCGTGGGATCGCTCGCCGACTATCTCGCCAGCTACACAGGCGGCCTCAAGGCACTGGTACGCGACGAACGCGCGCTGCGCCGCGCCGAAGCCCCGCCCCGCCCCGACCGCCGCCACAAGGCGCGCACCGCCATGCAGGCCGCCAGCGCGCTCGCGCCGGACGCCATCGCCACCGATGCCGATGGCCTGGCCGTCGTCATCGCCCGGCGCGAAGCGGACGGATCGCTCGCCCTCGTCGCGGCGCTGCCGCAGGATTCGGACCTGGGGCAAAAGGTGATCCTCGCCGCCGCTCGCTGATCCGACGGCATGGGCGCGCACCCATCGCCCGCAACGCGCCGCAAAATACTGGAAAAATCCCTTAAACCCGCTCGACATGCCACCGGGCCGAGCCGATAGTCGCCATCCGAAGCAGTTATGGTGCATCATCATATTATTTCAATTTTCAGAAACTTTATTCCACAGCCTGGGTTGAGCCTCCGTTGAGGCGGAGGCATAAAGGCGATCCTAAGCCGGGGAGTCGCATGGCGGCGTCCAGCCTCTCCTCCGTTCCATGAAAGCGGGAATGTACCCGCTGGTGAGAGGTAGGCGAATGACGACGCTGGCTGACGCGAAGATCAAAGAAGTTGATACGGGCATCCGTGAGGCGCTGGAAACGGCGCTGGCGCGCGGCGCGCTGCCGGGCGAGCGGGAAGGGTTCGACGAAGCGGCACTGGCCGCCGCCGCGCTGTTCGTGGGCCGCACCGCCAACGGGCGTCAGGCGGGACAACCCGCCATCGCCATCGAAACGCTGGGCGAAGGCGCCAATGGCCGCTTCATGCGGATCGCGCTCATCAACGACGACATGCCGTTCCTGGTCGATTCGATCGCCAATGCACTGGCCGCCGCCGACATCACCATCCACCGGCTGCTCCATCCCGTCCTGTCGATCACCCGCAACATCGAAGGCGCGCTCGCCGCGATCCTCGACGATGACGCGCCCGGTGCCCGCCGCGAATCTATGATCTATATCGAGGCCGACCGGGCCGACGCGAAAGCGCGCCGCGCGCTCGAAAAGGCGCTGGCCGAAACGCTGGCCGATGTGCGCGCCGCCGTCGCCGACTGGGCACCGATGCAGGCCGCGATGCAGGCCGATGCCGACGCCGTCCCCGATGAGGAAGGCGCGGCGCTGCTGCGCTGGTTCCTGGCGCGTCATTTCACCCTGACGGGTCACGAAATCATCCATCGCGACGGCAGCAGCCATGCTTCGCTCGGCATCTGCACCCGGCATGACAAGCCGCTGATTGCCCCGGCCTCGCTCGATGCTGCCTTCGCCTGGTTCGAGGAAGGCAAGCGCAACCCGCTCATCATCAAGTCCAACCGCCTGTCGCGCGTGCATCGCCTGGTGCTGCTCGATCTCGTCATCGTGCCGGTGCGCGAGGGCAAGGAGGTCAAGGCGCTCTCCATCCATGCCGGCATGTGGACCAGTTCGGGCCTGACGGCGACGCCGGACAAGGTGCCGGTGCTGCGCTCGGCGCTGTCCGCGCTGATGGACAAGTTCGATTTCGATCCACAGGGTCATGCCGGCAAGACGCTGGTCCATGCCCTGACCACCCTGCCCCATGACATCCTCATCGGCTTCGATCGCGACACGCTGGAGCGGCTGGCGCTGACCTTCATGTCGCTGACCGACCGGCCACGGCCCAAGCTCGCGCTGGCGAGCAGCCCGCTCGCGCGCCATCTCTATGCCTTCGTCTGGCTGCCGCGCGACGAAGTCTCGACCGCGCGCCGCTTCTCGGTGCAGGAAATGCTGTCCATGGCCGCCAACGCGCCAGTGCTGAGCTGGTCGATCGCACTGGAGGAAGGCGGCCTCGCCTTGCTGCGCATCACGCTCGACCTGCGCGAAGGCGGGATCATTCCCGATGACGTCCTGCTCGACCGCCAGTTGAAGCAGATGGTGCGCGGCTGGGCGCCCGCCGTCGAAGAAGCGCTGGCCAAGACCGAGGATGCCGGCCGCGCCGCCGCGCTGGCGCAACGCTATGCCGGTGGCTTCCCGATGGTCTATCGCAATGGCGCAGGCCCGGACGAAGCGGCGATCGACATCCGCCTGATCCACGGCCTGTCCGGGCCGGGCGACAAGTCCATCCGCATCTATCGCAATCCCGAAGATTGCGCCGAACGGCTGCGGCTCAAACTCTACAGCCATCATGGCATTGCGCTGTCCGAAGTCGTCCCCGCCTTCGAGAATTTCGGCTTCCGCGTGATCGAGGAAATGACGACCGCATTAGACGGCGGCAGGCTGGGCAATGTCCAGCGCTTCGTGCTGGAACTGCCCGCGGGCGGCGATGCGCAGGCCGTTGTTGACCGCGCCACCATCGTTACCGAAGCCATCGCCCAAGTGCTGGAAGGGCGCGCGGAAAATGATCGGTTCAACGAACTGATCGTCACCGCCGCGCTTGCCCCGCGCTCGGTCGTCCTGTTCCGCGCGCTGTTCCGCTATCTGCGCCAGACCGGCATGGCCTATGGCATGGCGACCTTCGCCGAAACGCTGCGCCGCGCGCAGGGCGTCACCGCCAGCCTCGCCAGCCTGTTCCAGGCGCTGCACGATCCAGTCGGTCGCGAAGGCGCGGAAGAGCGGATCGCCGCGGCCCAGGCGGACATCGACGCGGGCCTCGAAGCCGTCACCGCGATTGACGAGGATCGCGTGCTGCGCCTGCTGCGCGCCGTCATCAACGCGACGCTGCGCACCAATTTCTACAGCGACGCCGCCACCGAAGCGCTGGCGTTCAAGCTCGACAGCGCCCAGATTCCCGGCCTCCCCGCCCCGCTGCCGTGGCGCGAAATCTGGGTCTATTCGCCGCGCGTCGAGGGCATCCACCTGCGCGCGGGTCCAGTCGCGCGCGGCGGGCTGCGCTGGTCCGACCGGCGCGACGATTTCCGCACCGAAATATTGGGGCTGATGAAGGCGCAGCGCGTCAAAAATGCCGTCATCGTGCCAACCGGCGCGAAGGGCGGCTTCTACCCCAAACATCTGCCCAATCCGCAGGTCGATCGCGACGCCTGGCTTGCCGAGGGCACCGAAAGCTACCGCATCTTCATCCGCGCGCTGCTGTCCGTCACCGACAATATCGTCAATGATCATGTCCGCCACCCGACCAAAGTGGTCGTGCGCGATGGCGACGATCCCTATTTCGTCGTCGCGGCCGACAAGGGCACGGCCACTTTCTCCGACGTCGCCAACGCGATCGCGCTCGATCGCAAATTCTGGCTGGGCGACGCGTTCGCCAGCGGCGGCTCCAACGGCTATGACCATAAGGCGATGGGCATCACCGCGCGCGGCGCATGGCTCTCGGTCCAGCGTCATTTCGCCGAAATGGGCGTCGATGTGCAAAGCGAGTCCGTCACCGTCGTCGGTTGCGGCGACATGTCGGGCGACGTGTTCGGCAACGGGATGCTGCTGTCCAAGGCGATCAAGCTGGTCGCCGCCTTCGACCATCGCCACATCTTCTTCGACCCCACGCCCGACCCCGCCAAAAGCTGGGAGGAGCGCAACCGCATGTTCCAACTGCCCCGGTCAAGCTGGGAGGATTATGACAAAGCGCTCATCTCGCCGGGCGGCGGCGTCTTCTCCCGCGCGCTCAAGCGCATCCCGCTGACCCCTGAAATCCAGCAGATTTTGGGCGTGACCGAAACGGAAATGGAGCCGGGCGCACTCATCTCCGCCATTCTCAAGGCCCCCGCCGACCTGCTCTGGTTCGGGGGCATCGGCACCTATGTCAAATCCGCGGCGCAAAGCCATGGCGACGTCGGCGACCCGGCCAATGACCGGCTGCGCGTCAATGCCGAACAATTGCGGGTCAAGGTGCTGGGCGAAGGCGCGAACCTTGGCATCACCCAGGCGGGGCGCATCGCCTTCTCGCTCCACGGCGGCCGCATCAATACCGACTTCATCGACAATAGCGCAGGCGTCGATTGCTCGGATAATGAGGTCAACATCAAGATCGCGCTGAACAAGGAAATGGCCGAAGGCCGCTTGTCCTTCGACGCGCGCAACAGCCTGCTCGAAAGCATGACCGATGCGGTCGGCGATCTGGTGTTGGAGGATAACCGCCTGCAGGCGCTTGGCCTGTCGATCGCAGAAAGCGGCGGCGCGGCCGACCTTGCCAGCTATGTCCGGCTGATCGAAACATTCGAGGAATCGGGGCGGCTCGACCGCGCCGTCGAGGGGCTGGCCGCCAACGACCAGTTGTTGCGGCGCGGACAGGATGGCCAGGGCTTTACCCGCCCCGAACTGGCAGTCCTGCTCTCCACCGCCAAGCTCGCGCTGCAGGATGCGATCGAACATGGCGATCTTGCCACCGATCCCAGCATGGGCGCCGAACTCATGGCCGCCTTCCCCGCCGCGATGCAGGACAAGGAGGCGGACGCCATCGCCGCCCATGCCCTGCGCAAGGAGATCATCGCGACCAAGGTCGCCAACCGCATCATCAACCGCCTCGGCATCATCCACCCGTTCGAACTGGCGGAAGAAGAAGGCTGCTCGCTCGCCGACCTCGCCAGCGCCTTCCTGATCGCCGAACGGCTCTACGACATCCGCGCGCTATGGGCGGATATCGACGCGGCCCATATGTCGGAGGATGCCCGCCTTGCCCTGTTCGGCGACATCGCCAACGGCATGCGCGCGCAGATCGCCGACATCTTGCGCAGCGTACCCGCAGGCACCCTGCCCGCCGCCGGGCACGACCTGTTGGCAAAGGGCGTCGGCACGCTGGCCGTACAGGTCGACGACCTGTTGACCAGCGAGGCCCAGCGCCGCACCAATGCCGTGACCGATCGCCTGCTGGGCCTTGGCGCACCCGAAGCCTTGGCCCATCGCGCCGCTGGCCTGTTCAAGCTTGACGGTGCTGTCGGCATCGCGGCTTTGGCCGGGCGGATGGGCGTCGATGAAGTCGAACTGACCCGCGCCTTCACCCATCTGGGCGAAGCGGTCGGCATCGACTGGGTCCAGTCCGCCGCCGCGCGCATGGAACCGACCGATCCGTGGGAACGACTGCTCATCTCCGGCGTCGCCCGCGATATGCAGCAGGTGCGGCTCGACTTCCTGGCGCAATGCACCGCGAATTGCGACGCCAGCGACGTGGCCGCCCATGTCGAAAACTGGTTGCAGAAGAAAGGCGACCGCGTGCGTCAATTCCGCACCCTGGTCCAGCGCGCTAAGGCCGCCGCCAGCCCCAATGTCGCGATGCTCGCGGAGATTGCGGGCCAGGCGCGCGGCCTACTGGGGCGCTAAACCGATAACCGGGTCATGTCCGCATGGCAGACATGACCCGGTCCATCATTCCGGGGCGGTTTCCGGCAGCGGCGCGCTATCGGGCACCGCACCGGCATCCTTGGCCTTGCCCGGTATGCCCAGGCCCGGCCCGTACATCGGCACCACCGGCTCCTCGCTCACGCGCCCGTGCAACGCCTCGATCTCCGCCTTGCGCTGCTTGAGATACAGGTCGCGATAAGTGCCATAGGGGTCTTCCTGCGCCCGAATATCGGTAATCCGCTCGTCGAACGCGGCGCGTTCCCCCAACTGGCGCAGGATGTTGGCGGGAATCACATAGGTCGGCTGGTTGAACGGCTTGCCCAAAACGAAGGGCGTCACGATGCCATCGACCCCATAGCCGACAAGATCACGCAACGTCGTCGGTCCGATCACCGGCAGATACATATACGGCCCCGGCCCGACCCCGTAAAAGCCCAGCGTGTTGGCCAGTCCATTGGGCCGATAGGGCAGATGGAAGGGCTTGCGCTTGGCCACATCGAACAGGCCAACAAAGCCCAGCGTCGAATTGATCGCGAACCGCCCCGCCGTCTCCGCCGCCTTGCCGGGCTTGAGCTGCAGCAGATAGGCCGCAAACACCACCGGCTCCTGCAGGTTGGAGAAGAAGTTGCGCAATCCCTTGCGCGCCGGACGCGGCAGGCCCTTATTATAGGCCTTGGCCATTGGCCCCACGACATTCTTGTCCACCGCCTGCACGGCCTCGAAACTCTGGGCGTTGATCTCTTCCAGCGGATCGCCCTTGGGCGGCGCGCGGTCGCCGGTCACCACGATGTCCTGGACCTCATCCTCCGCCTGCACGGGCGGCGCGACCGGTGTCGTTTCCACCACCGGCTCGACCGGCAATTGCGGCGCAGCCCCGGCCTGCGTCCCGATCAACATCATTCCTGCGGCAACGCCCGACAGCAGCATAATTTTATCCTGATAGCGGCACGCGCCCCCCTCTCCCATGAGCAGGGCCGACCCGATGCCTTGACGTCTCGGTGATCGCTCGCCCGTATGCCGTCCTATTTGCGGCTAGGGCCAGCGTCGCCTGCGGTCAATAGTCTCGATCTGCAACCGGTCGCGGCGATCATCCCCTTCATCACACTTTATTACATTTTTCTTCCTGCGACTCGTTTGCAATTGAGAGTCGTTCGCGATATGCGATCCTCCTCACTTCAGCAGGACCAGTCCCCATCCCGATGCACGGAACCGCCCGCATCCCTTCGCAAAAGAAAAAGAGCGCCAAGGCGTTCTGGCTCAAGCAATTGCACACCTGGCATTGGGTCAGTTCGGCGATCAGCCTCATCGGCCTGCTGCTCTTCGCTTTCACCGGCATCACGCTCAATCATGCCGCCGATATCGAAGGATCGCCGCAAACCGTCGAAAAAGCGGCGACCCTGCCCGCCAACCTGCGCGCCCAGATCGCCCCGGACGATCAGCCCGACGCCAAGAAACCCCTGCCCGCCCCCGTCGCCGCCTGGATCGAACAGGCCGTGGGCCAACGCGGCACCGGCGAGGCCGAATGGTCCGCCGACGAAATCTACCTCGCCTTGCCCCGGCCCGGCGGCGACGGCTGGGTCTCGATCGACCGCCAGGATGGCACGGTCACCAGCGAAGCGACCAGCCGCGGCTGGATCAGCTATCTCAATGACCTGCACAAGGGGCGCAATGCCGGAACCGTGTGGAAATACTTTATCGACATCTTCTCGGTCGCCTGCTTCCTCTTTGCGCTGACCGGCCTCGTCCTGCTCCAGCTTCATGCCAAGAAGCGGCCTTCCACCTGGCCGCTGGTCGCCGCGGGCCTCGCTCTGCCCGCCATCCTCGCCATCATCTTCATTCATTAAGGGGGACTATCCATGCAGATCCGCTACCGCCTGGCCCTGACCGGCACGGCTGCGCTCGGCGCGGTGGGCACGCTCGCCGCACCCGCCACCGCGCAGACGCTGAACCTGTCGGTCGCCATCCCGCGCCTCTCGGTCGCCGAATATCACCGCCCCTATGTCGCCATCTGGATTGAGAAGGAGGGCGCAACCCCGCGCAGCCTGTCGGTCTGGTATGATTATGACATGAAAAATGGCGAGGGCACCAAATGGCTGCGCGACGTGCGCCAATGGTGGCGCGCCTCCGGCCGCGCGCTCAAGCTGCCCGCCGATGGCGTCACCGGCGCAACCAAGGCACCCGGCGACCATAAGCTCAGCTTCACCGCAGGCAAAGGCCCACTGGGCGCGCTTGGCCCCGGCAACTACACGCTCTTCATCGAGGCCGCGCGCGAAGTCGGCGGCCGCGAAGTCGTCCGCCTGCCCTTCGCCTGGCCGCCAAAGCCCGGCGCGACCGTCAAGGCGCAGGGCAGCACTGAATTGGGCGCCGTCGCCCTCACCTTCGGCAAATAAAGGGGATTGGACCATGAAAGCCACATATCTGATCGCGGGCGCGCTTGCCGCCCTGATGCTGCCCGCCACCGCGCAGGCCCATCGCCAATGGATGCTGCCATCCTCCACAACCCTGTCGGGCGACGACAGCTGGGTGACGGTGGACGCCGCCATCTCCAATGACGTTTTCTACTTCGAACATTTCCCGATGGCGACCGACGGCATCGCCGTGACCGAGCCAGACGGCAGCACCGGCACAATCGAAAACGCCGCCAAGGGCCGCTATCGTTCGACCTTCGACGTGCATCTGACCAAGCCCGGCACCTATCGCATCGCCAATGTCTCGACCGGCGTGATGGGCAGCTATATGTTGAACGGCAAGCAGGAACGCCTCCCGCGCGGCACCACCAAGGACAAGCTGGCCAGCGTTATCCCAGCAGGCGCAACCGATGTGCAGACCGCCGAAATGTCCAACCGCAACGAGATTTTCGTGACATTGGGCGCGCCGACCACGACCATCTTCAAACCCACCGGCACCGGCATCGAAATGGTCCCCGTCACCCATCCCAATGATCTGGTGTCGGGCGAAGCGGCGACCTTCCAGTTCCTGCTCGACGGCAAGCCTGCGGCCGACCTCAAGGTCACCGTCATCCCCGGCGGCATCCGCTATCGCGACGCGCTGGGCCAGATGGACCTGACCGCCGACAAGGATGGCAAGGTCGTCGTCACCTGGCCGGAACCCGGCATGTATTGGGTGAATGCCAGCATCGGCGGCGGGCGCGAAGGCGGCCCTGGCGGCCCTGGCGGCATGGGTGGCCCCGGCGCAGGAGCCCTCGGCGCAGCGCCCACTCCCCCGGCACGTCCCGCTGGCCCACCCCAGCGCCGCGCCGCCTATGTCTCGACGCTGGAAGTGCTGGCCCCCTGACGACCGGCATCCGCATCGCCATCCCGCCCGGCCTGTCGCCCGACCTCTTCGTCGGGCGACAGCGGGCGGGCCGCGTCACGACACTTGGCGGCCCGACCATGGGCACCAGCTGGTCGGCGCATATCGTCGATCCGCCCGCTGGCTGCGCGGCAGAGATCGAAGCGGTGCTGGCCCGCATCATCGCGCAGATGAGCAATTGGGAGCCGGACTCGGCCATCAGCCGCTTCAACCGCGCCCCAATCGGCACATGGATGCCGCTGCCCGCCGACATGCTGACCGTCCTGCGCGCAGGGTTGGAGATGGCCCGGCTGTCGGACGGCGCCTTCGATCCCGCCATCGGCCATCAGGTCGACCGATGGGGCTTCGGCCCCGCCATCCTCCCCCGCCCCGACGCCGCGCCCTCGACCCCGCCCTGGCAGGCGATCGAGATTGATGGCGACCAGGCTCGCCGCCTCGCCCCCGCAGCGCTCGACTTCTCCGGCATCGCCAAAGGCTTCGCCGTCGATGCCGTCGCCGCCCGCCTGCGCGCCATGGGCCTTGCCAACTTCCTCATCGAAATCGGCGGAGAACTACGCGGCGAAGGCATCAAGCCCGACATCCAGCCCTGGTGGGTCGATGTCGAATCCCCCCCGGACCTGACTATCCCGGTCCTGCGCGTCGCCCTGTCCGGCCTGTCGGTCGCCACCTCAGGCGACTATCGCCGCTACCGCCTGGAAGATGGCCGCCGCCTCTCGCACAGCATCGATCCCGCGACAGGCACCCCCGTCGCAACCGGCGTCGCCTCGGTCACCGTCCTGCACGACAGCGCGATGCACGCCGACGCCTGGGCCACCGCCATCACCATCCTCGGCCCTGCCCGCGGCATGGCCCTCGCCACCCGCCACGCCCTCCCCGCTCGCCTGATCCTGCGCACCGACACCGCCGCGCAGGAATATATGACGCCGAAATTGGCGGCGATGCTGGAATAGGGCGGGATCAAACCCTTTCAATGTAGGATTTTGTCTGATCTATCCTGGTGGATGACGTCCCCCGCGCCGCTGCCTACATACCGCCCGATGCCGTCGCCTGTCAGGCGCGCGGCACGAACTTTTGTGGCGCGCAACTGGCGCGTGATTGTCGCGTCGAAGATACGATCCCGTGGCTTTGCTGCTGCAAATGCGTCCTATCGGGGAAAATTCACCCCGCGACGGTGTGAACTTCGGATCGTGACCCCAGTGTCACCCTTCCGCGAGGCCACCCACCTGCCGCATCCGGGTAAAGATGTTCCAGGTCGCGATGAACAGCGCCGCGATGACCGGCCCGATGACGATGCCGTTGAAGCCGAACAGCTCGATCCCGCCCAGCGTCGTGATCAGCACCACATAATCGGGGATGCGCGTATCGCGGCCGACCAGGATCGGGCGCAGCACATTGTCGACCATGCCGATGATCAGCACGCCGCACGCCACCAGCACGATCGCCTGCCAGATCGCGCCGCTGGCGAACAGATAGATGGCGACCGGCACCCACACGATCGCCGTGCCGACGGCAGGCAACAGCGAAAATGCCCCCATCAGCACGGCCCAGAGCAAGGCGCCTTCTATTCCCAATGCCCAGAAGACGATACCGCCGATCAGCCCCTGGACGATGGCGACGACGATACTGCCCTTGATCGTCGCGCGGATGACGATGACGAACTGCTGGATCAGCGCCTGGCGCTGGCTGGCCCGCAACGGCGCGGCCGCGACGATGCGCTGCGACAGTTTTTCGCCATCGCGTAACAGGAAGTAGGACAGATACAGCATCACGCCCAACGCCATGAAGAAACTGAAGGCGCTCTGGCCGATCTGGAACGCCTGCGCCGCCAGCACCCGGAAACTGCTGGTGATGCCCTTCGTCACCATCGCCTGCGCCGCATCGAAATTGCTCAGGCCCAGCCGTCGCAGATAAGGGCGCGACCAGTCGGGCAGTGCCGCCATCATCTGCGAGAAGAGCCGGGCGAAGTCGATTTCCCCCGACTGGACCTTGCCGTAGAAATAGGCCGCTTCCTGCAACAGCGCCGCCCCCAGCACGAAGGCCGGGATGATGACGATCCCCAGGATCAGGAACAGCGTGATCAACGCCGCCCCGTTGCGATGGGTCGGCATTTTTTCCAATATATTGCGGTAGATCGGCGCGAACAGGATGGCGGCGATCACGCCCCACAAAATCGCCGCGAAGAAGGGCTGGATCACCAGCAGAAAGGCGATCGACACCAGCACGACGACGCCCAGGAAAAAGCCGTCCTCTATCTTGGGCGAAACGTGCAGCGGCGGTGGGGGCGTTTGGGAATCCATGCCCGCTCCTTCGCAAAAATCGACGATCAAATCCATCGCCGAACGACCGGCCGACCCCTGCCCTCTGTCCTTTTGTCGTTTCCGTCGATAGAGAAGCCCATTCCTTGGGCAATTGGGGCGTCGAGCAACCGTGGCACGCGAAATCACCGGATTTTCAAACCCGCTGGTGAAGCGTGTCCGATCCTTGCGCGAAAAGAAGTTCCGCAAGGCCGAAGGGCTGTTCCTGGCCGAGGGCCTGCGCATCCTGACCGAAGCGCGCGAGGAAGGCGTGCTGCCCGAAATGCTGTTCCACGCCGGGTCCACCCATCCGCTGGCGGCCGAGCTGATCGCGGCGATGGAAGCGGCGGGCGGCGACGTCATCGAAACCAGCGCGGACATCCTGTCCAAGATCAGCGGCAAGGATAATGCCCAGGCCGTAGTCGGCGTCTATCGCGACCGGCTGACGCCCTTGGATGCGCTCGATCGTACCAAGGCCGACATCTGGATCGTCGCGCAATCGCTGCGCGACCCCGGCAACCTTGGCACCATCTTGCGCACCGGCGACGCGGTGGGCGCGGGCGGCCTCATCCTGATCGACGATTGCGTCGATCCCTTCTCGGTCGAATCGGTCCGTGCCTCGATGGGAGCGCTGTTCACCCAGACGATCACCCAGGCGCGCTGGCCCGAATTCATGACCTGGCTGCGCGCTGGCCCCGGCGAACTGATCGGCACCAGCCTCAAGGCAACCCATGATTATCAGGAGCCGCGCTACCAAAGCCCGTCCTTCCTGCTCGTCGGCAATGAGGCCCAGGGCCTGCCGGACGCCTATGAAGCCGAATGCGACCTGCTGGTGAAGATGCCCATGCTGGGCAAAGCCGACAGCCTGAACGCGGCGGTGGCGACGGCGGTAATGGCCTATGAACTGCTCAACCAGAAACGAAAAAAAGGATAGCCGTCATCCCAGCGAAAGCTGGGATCTCACTTCTTTTGGGAGTGGCTAACAGAAGGGAGATTCCAGCGTTCGCTGGAATGACGAGGGGGGAAAGCGAGATGAAACAGATGAGCGGCGTCGGGGAAATGTGGCGGCACAAGCGGGTGCTGACGGCCAGCCTGGTCGGCACGGCGGTCGAATTTTACGACTTCTACATCTACGCCACCGCCGCCAGCCTGATCTTCCCGGCGCTCTTCTTCCCCTCCTCCTCGCCCACCGCGCAGCTGATGGCCTCCTATGGCAGCCTCGCGCTCGCCTTCTTCGCCCGGCCGCTGGGTGCCGCTGTCTTCGGCCATTATGGCGACCGCGTCGGGCGGAAGGTAACGCTGGTCACCTCGCTGATGCTGATGGGCGGCTGCACGCTGGCCATCGGTTTCCTGCCCACCCATGCGCAGATCGGCTGGTGGGCGCCGCTCATCCTGTGCCTGCTGCGCTTTGGTCAGGGGCTGGGCCTGGGCGGCGAATGGGGTGGTGCGGCGCTGCTGGCAGTGGAGAACGCCCCGCCCGGCTGGCGCGCGCGCTTCGGCATGTTCCCGCAACTGGGCGCGCCGGTCGGCTTCATCGCCGCAAACGGCCTGTTCCTGATCCTCGGCACCATCCTGACCGAAGAGGAATTTTTCGCCTGGGGCTGGCGTCTGCCCTTCCTCGGCAGCGCGGTGCTGGTATTCCTTGGCCTCTGGGTCCGCCTGAAACTGACCGAAACCCCCGAATTTGCCGCCGCCCAAGCCGAAGCGCCGCCGCCTGCCATGCCGCTGGCATCGCTGTTCAAACATCATCTGGGCGCAGCGATCGCGGGCACCTTCGCCGTCGTCGCCTGCTTCGCCATCTATTATATCGCGACCGCCTTCGCGCTCGGCTACGGCACCACCACGCTCAACATCGACCGCAGCGATTTCCTCTCGATCCAGCTTGGCGCGATTATGTTCATGGCGCTCAGCATCCTGATCGCAGGCTGGTGGGCGGACAAGACCAGCCCGACCCGCGTCCTCGCCTGGGGCTGTGTCGGCACGGTCTTCATGGGGCTGATCTTCGGCCCGATGATGGGCGCGGGCACGCTGCTGCCGATCTTCCTGATCCTCAGCCTCGCGCTGTTCCTGATGGGCTTCGTCTATGGGCCATTGGGGGCCTATCTCCCCGCCCTCTTCCCGATCCAGCTCCGCTACACCGGCGCGTCCTTCGCCTTCAACCTGGGCGGCATATTGGGCGGCGCGCTCGCCCCGATCGTCGCCACCTGGCTGATCGCAGTCCAGGGCGTCGAATTTGTCGGCCTCTACATGTCGGCCGCCGCCGCGATCAGCCTGGCGGGCCTATGGTGGACCAGCCGCCGATAATCCGCCGCAAAAGAAAATGGCCAAAGAAAAAGGGCGGCGCTCCGATGGAGCGCCGCCCTTTTCTGTTTCTACGCTATCCCGTGGGACAACCGAGAGATCAACCCTCGGTGCGCACGTCGCGACGCTCGGCGATGCGAGCGCGCTTGCCGGTGCGGCCGCGCAGATAATAGAGCTTCGCACGACGCACCACGCCACGGCGGACGACGGTGATCGAATCGATGTTGGGCGAATAGAGCGGGAATACGCGCTCCACGCCTTCGCCGAACGAAATCTTGCGCACGGTGAAGTTCGAACCCATGCCCTTGTTCGAACGCGCGATGCACACGCCTTCGTAATTCTGGACGCGGCTCCGTTCGCCTTCGACGACCTTCACGCCGACGCGCAGCGTGTCGCCGGCGCGGAATTCGGGGATTTCTTTGCCGAGGGCGGCGATGTTTTCCGCCTCGATCTGCTGGAGGATGTTCATGAAACGTCAGTCCTTCAAGTCGCGTTGCGCACCAGAGGGCGACTGGACCCGAACGCCGCTGTGACGTTCCCAAAGGTCCGGCCGCCTTAGCCGTGTATCATCGACCGCCCTTTGTTTCCGCCAGGCGGCGATCTTCGCATGATCCCCCGATCGCAACACCTGCGGGATCGTGCGCCCCTCCCATTCTA
Organism: Sphingobium sp. D43FB; assembly: GCF_002312805.1. Classification (GTDB taxonomy): domain Bacteria; phylum Pseudomonadota; class Alphaproteobacteria; order Sphingomonadales; family Sphingomonadaceae; genus Sphingobium. Next base: position 41,536 of record NZ_NMUA01000003.1, read on the forward strand.
CCGGTCGGGTATAATGCGGATATTCAAGCAGCCCCGTTTCAAAGGACTCCTCGACTCCGCTGGAAGCCGCGCCCATTACACCGGGAAGCAGCCGGACGCAAGCATCTAGCAGCAGCAGCGCCCCCATCTCGCCGCCCGACAATATGATGTCGCCCATGCTGACCTGCTCGATCGGGCGGGCATCGAAAATCCGCTCGTCAAACCCTTCAAACCGGCCGCACAATATGGTCGCGCCCGGCCCCTCCGCCAGTTCGCGCACCCGCGCCTGCGTGACCGGCACGCCGCGCGGCGTCATGGCAAGGACGGGCAGGTCAGGCCGCCGCTCCAGCGCATGATCGACCGCCTTTGCCAATATGTCGGCGCGCAGCACCATGCCCGCGCCGCCGCCCGCAGGCGTATCGTCCACGGTACGATGCTTGTCGGTCGCGAAATCGCGGATATGGATCGGATCGCAGGCCCATTTCCCCTCGGCCAGCGCCCGCCCGGCCAACGATACGCCGAGCGGCCCCGGAAACATCTCCGGGTAAAGCGTCAGGACTTGCGCGGTGAAGCTCATCTCCGCCGCGCCCGCATCTTGGCGGCGGACCAGCCTCCGCCTAGGCACAGCGCCCCGCACAGCAACAGCGTCAGGCCTATGGTCCGCAACAGGTCGGCAAAGGGCCGCTCAGGATGGATGAGGCCCGGCAGCAGCACCAGCAGCGGCACCGGGCAGACCAGCGCCACCGCAGCCGCGATCTTGACGCCGCGCGACCAGCCAAGGCCGAACAAGCGCCAGCCAGCGGCCAGCATGGCGATCAGATAGAGGGCAGTGAATATCTGGGGCATGGTTCGCGCTTAGGCGATGCCAGCCGCAGCGTCCAGACGGCTGCTGTCAGGGTGCCCGCACCGTGATGGACAATTCCTGTATCTGTGCATCGGGCGTCGGGGCCAGCAAGATCGTACCCGCCACCCGCCCGCGCTCGCACGTCCAGGTGAACCGCCCCGCCAGAGCGCCGGTTGCGACGATCGGCGCATCACTGGCACATGCCCCGACCTCCTGCTTCACCGCCGCGATCTTTTTGCCCCATTGCGCGGCATCATGGTCCATCAGGAAATTCATCGCCAGCCGATCGCGCGCCGCCAGCACATCGCCCGCCGCATAGATGCGCCCCGCCGCTGCGTAACCGTCCGCCAGCAGCGCCGACACCGGGATCGTTCGGGCCATCAACGCCCCCGCCTTGTGCAACACCACCGCCGCGTCCCAAGCCGGGCCGCTGCCGCCATTATAGGTGCGATTGGTGAAGACGAAGATGCCCACGCCATGATCGGGCATCAGCATGACATGGCTGCCATAGCCCGGATAGCCACCACCATGCGCCAGCGTCAGGCCCAGGTCGCAATCCTGCGCCACCCGCATCGCAAAGCCATAGGCCGCCGCCTGTCGGCACGCCGTCACCCCGCTCGCGCCATTGCGCTGGGCGACCCCCATGAAATTGCTCCCCTGCGCCAGCATCCGCACCGAAGCGCGCGCCACCGGCCCCGCCTCCGCATCATCGCGCGCGGGCCAGGCGGACAGCAGGAAAGCGACCCAGCGCGCATAATCCTTGGCGCTGGTCTGCAAGCCCCCCATCGCCCCGAACGCCCCATCCGCCATGGTCGGTTCAACCGTCCAGCGCCCCTCTTCCCAACGATAGCCGATCGCACGCTGCTCGACCGGCCATTCGCTGACCTGATAGCCACTCGACGCCATGCCGAGCGGGGCCAGCAAATTCCGCTCGACATAACGGCGATAAGGCTGAGCCGACACATTGGCGATGATCCGCCCCAGCAGCGCATAGCCGAAATTGCTATATTCATAACGCGTGCCGGGCGTGGTGCTGAACGGCACGCCGGTTTGCAGCATCCGGGTGAAATCGGCTTCCGGCAAAGGCGTCTGCCGATCCCCCCAGGGGTTATCGTCCACCAGACCGGCACTGTGCGTCAGCAGCTCGCGGATACGGATATGCGGGCTGTCCTTGGTCGGATAGGTCCATCCCCGCATTTCGGGCACATGCGTTTCGGCCAGATCATCCAGGCCAAGCTTACCCTCGTCCCGCAATTTCAGGATGGCGAGCGCGGTGAACGCCTTGGTCATCGACGCGATCCGAAACAGGCTGTCCGGCGTAACGGCACGCTTATGCGCCAGATCCTGCACGCCCAAGCCCTTCACATGGACCAGTCTGCCATCTGCGACGATGCCATAGACCAGCCCCGGCGCACGGCTATCCACCTGAAAATCCGCAAACAGCCGGTCGATCTCAGGAATGGCAGCGGCGATCTTCTGCGCATCGGCGGCATGGGCAGCACACGGAATGACGGCGAGGAGCGAGAGGAGAAAATATCGCATCAATGCGTCCAGTCCTCCACCCGCAAACCGGGGATATCCTTGAAATCGGCAAGGTTGCGCGACACCAGCGCCGCATCGAGGGACAAGGCATGGGCGGCAATGAGCCGATCAAAACTACCCCGCCTGAATGGCATGGCGGCATAGGCTTGCGCCGCAGCTTCATCAAAAGGCAGGATGCCCACTTCCGCGACAAAGGCCGCCAGCGCGTCCGACGCTGGCGGCTTACCCTGCATCGTACCATAGGCCAATTCGGCATAGGTGATGGAAGAGATGAAGAGACTGCCCGCAACCTGGTCGGCAATGCGCGCGATCAATGCGGGATAGACGCCGGTAAAGACGTAGATGCAGCTATTGGTATCCAGCAGCCGCATCACGCCCCGGACGCATCACGGCCGAGCAGGTGCCAATCGCGCGGGGAATCGTCGAAATCCTCGCGCGGCAGGGGTTCCAGCCACGGGGCCTTGCCCGCGAACTTGCTGACGTCGATCTTGCGTTCGCTATGCGCGGGTTCGAAGCTATATTTACCCTGCTCTTCGCGCAGGGTCATTTCCTCGCCCTCTTTCAGACCAAGGGCCTTGGGCAAGCGCAATGCCAGGCTGTTACCAGACTTAAAGACCTTGGCCTTATATTCAGCGCTCATGGCAATGCCCTTCGTATATACTCGCTGTATATACTACTCCACGAACAGCGCGTCAATCACCGCCCGCTCCGCCTCCAGCGTCACCGCATGCATCGGCGCCATGAAGCGTTTGCCGGGCTTGCCCTCGACCGATGGCCGCTGCACTTCGACAATGTCGCCCGCGCCGAAATTCTCGATCGCGATGATCTCGCCCAGCGCTTCGCCCTCGCTCGACAGGCAAGGCAGGCCGATAATGTCGGCATGATAATATTCGCCCTCGGCCAAAGGCGGCAGGGCGGATCGCGGGACGGTCAGCGCCGTGCCGCGCAGGGCTTCGGCCGCGCCGCGATCGCCGATCTCGGCAAAGCGGGCGACCGCGCCATTGGGGCCGGGGCGCACCGACTTCAACGTCAATGTGCGCCCCGCCGCATCGAAACTGCCAAAGGCTCTGAGGCTTTCGGCCCCTTCGCCAAACAGCTTGAGACGGACTTCGCCCGCCACCCCATGCGCCCCGACGATCGCGGCGAGCGTGACGGGCTTGTCCGTCAAGACAATCAGCCCTCGGCCTGTTCGGTCGCGGCTTCCTCGGCGGGAGCCTCTTCAGCAGGCGCTTCGGCAGGCGCCTTGGCGGCTTCTTCAGCGGCAATGCGCGCTTCTTCGGCTTCAGCCAGCTTGGTCGCACGGTCTTCAGCGCGATCCTTGGCCTTCTGACCCGGCACGGCCTTGTTCGGATTGTTGCGGACGATCCGCTCCTTCACGCCAGCGGCGTCGAGGAAACGGGCAACGCGGTCGGTCGGCTGCGCACCAGCGGCAACCCAATGCTTCGCACGCTCGACGTCCAGGATGACGCGCTTTTCGTCGCCCTTGGGCAGGACGGGGTTGTAGCTGCCGATACGCTCGATGAACTTGCCATCACGCGGCGCGCGGCTGTCGGCCACGACGATGCGATAATAGGGGCGCTTCTTGGAACCACCGCGCGAGAGACGAATGGACGTTGCCATGGAACTTAACCTTTCTTCACTAAATCAAATTACGGAAATTGCTTATTTCTTCATGAAATTCTGAAAGCCCGGCGGCAATTTGGGCATGTTACCACCCAGTCCGCCCAGGCCCGACAGATCGGGACCACCAGCGCCGCCATCCGGCCCGCCAAGACCACCCAATCCGCCCATTCCACCGCCACCGGTGAACATCTTGGCCAGCCCCTTGAGGCCACCCATTTTGCGGATCTTCTTCATCGCGCCTTCCATCTCCTGATGCATTTTCAGGAGGCGGTTGACGTCCTGCACGGTCCGCCCGGCACCCTTGGCGATGCGGATCTTGCGCTTGGCGTTGATCAAGGCGGGGCGTTCCCGCTCCTTGGGCGTCATCGACCCGATCATCGCGTCGAGATGGATCAGCGTCTTGTCGTTCGCGCCGCTATTGGCCATCGCTGCCTGCGCTTTTTTAAGGCCCGGCAACATGCCCGCCAGCGCGCCCAGGCCACCCATGCGGCGCATCTGGTTGAGCTGCGCGCGCAGGTCGTTCATGTCGAACTGACCCTTGGCCATCTTCTTGGCGAGCTTGTCGGCCTCGTCCGCGTCGATGCTCTCGGCGGCCCGCTCGACCAGCGACACGACGTCGCCCATGCCCAAAATGCGCTGCGCCACGCGCTGCGGATGGAACGGCTCGATCGCGTCGAGCTTCTCGCCCGTGCCCGCAAACTTGATCGGACGGCCCGTGACCGCCCGCATCGACAGCGCCGCACCACCGCGCGCATCGCCGTCCATCCGGGTCAATACGACACCGGTCAGCGGCACCTGCGCGGTGAAATTCTGCGCGACATTGACGGCATCCTGGCCGGTCAGCGAATCGACGACGAGCAGGATTTCGGCGGGGCTGCTCGCGTCAGCGACAGCCTTCATCTCGTCCATCAGCGCCTGATCGACATGCAGACGCCCGGCGGTGTCGAGCATGACCACGTCGAAACCCTGCAGCTTCGCCGCCTGCAGCGCGCGCTTGGCAATATCGACCGGCTGCTGCCCGGCGATGATCGGCAGCGTCGCCACATCGCATTGCGTGCCCAGCACCGCGAGCTGCTCCTGCGCGGCCGGACGCTGCACGTCGAGCGACGCCATCAGTACCTTCTTACGCTCACGCTCCTTGAGGCGCTTAGCGAGTTTGGCCGTCGTCGTGGTCTTGCCCGACCCCTGCAGGCCGACCATCATGATGACGGCGGGCGGGGTCACGTCGATCATCAGGTCCGACGTTTCGGACCCCAGCGTTTCCGTCAGCGTGTCGGAAACGATCTTGACGACCATCTGCCCCGGCGTAACCGACCGCAGCACGTCGCTGCCAACGGCCCGTTCGGTCGCCTGATCGACGAACTGGCGCACAACCGAGAGGGCGACATCGGCTTCGAGCAGCGCGATTCGCACCTCGCGCATCGCGGCGCGGACATCGTCCTCCGTGAGCGCACCACGCCCCCGCAGTTTATCGAATACCCCACCCAGACGATCGCTCAGCGAATCGAACATCATCACCTCAATTGGACCAAAAGGCCCGGAAAACAGCGCCTACCCTGCCAAAACGACAAAATCGCCGGTGGGCGAAACCTCGCCAACCAGCGTCCATACAAAACGCCTGGTGCATCCTGTTGTCAGGATGCGCGCTCAATGGATTTGTCAGGGACCGAACGGCAAACCGCCCGATTGCTGGCGTGCGCTTAGAGGAAAGCGGCGAGAATGGCAAGCGCAGCGCGCGGACGGACTGGTGGAAGAGCCGCGCCACGGTCGTCATTGCCGCGAAAGCGGGGATCCATCTCCCCAGCGCCGCACTTGGGAGGCCGCAAGAAGATGGCTTCCCGCCTTTGCGGGAAATGACGAGATGGGTGGTTCGCAGACACCCATCCCTCGCCGTCACCCCGGACCCTTCGACAGGCTCAGAACAGGCTTGATCCGGGGTCCATGAGCCTCAACCTAGCAATGACGTCTCACCCGTGAGCCAATGGATGCAGGGTCACGCCCGGCATGGCAGCAGGGGGTGGACATTTGCGGACTGCCGGTAGCTGCACAACGCCTGCAAAAGCGCGTCCACATCCTATCCGTCATGCAAGCGCAAGCTGGCATCTCAAGCGGAGGCGCGGAACAGTCGGGCTTGGCACTGGCCGCAACGCCATCGCGCCATCGCCTGAGACCCCAGCTTCCGCTGGGGTGACGGCAAGTGTGGTCCGCGGACACCCATCAAACACCGTCCCCCCGGACTTGATCCGGGGTCCATGAGCCTCACCCTCGCAATGACATCCAACCGTTGAGCCAATGGATGCCGGGTCAAGCCCGGCATGACGGCAGAGGGGTGGTTTGCGGACTGTCGGTAGCTGCGCAACGCCTGCAAAAGCGAATACACATCCTATCCGTCATGCCAGCGCAGGCTGGCATCTCAGGCGGAGGCGCGGAACAGTCGGGCCTGGCACGTGTCGCAACGCCATCGCGCCATCGCCTGAGACCCCAGCTTTCGCAAGGCCACCTATGTTGTAATTCGTTGGAGATAGCAATCTGACGCCTCCAAATCTCGATCACGACCCACAGGTTATACCTCGATAATACCCCAGACGTGCTTCAGGGTGGCCGACATCCGCGCAGGGGGCCATCGTCCAACGGTCAAAAGCAATGTTCAGAGAAAAGACATGGCATTCCTGCCGATGGCCAAGAAGCCACTCAATACACGGTACGTTCGTCCCATTATTTGCCTCATACGGTCCATATCCTGCGATACTGTGTCTCACAGGGTAAGCGCCCCGTTTTGCAAGGCGAGGCGGATGGGTGTTCGCGCCGTCTCGCACGGACAGAGGTGTTTGAGAAACTCAGCGCGCCATATAAGGATTACTCCAAATCATCCTTAAATCGATTAAGTTTGTTAGATTTCATCTCATAGCAGTAGATCGGCTCGACTCCTACTGATGGCACTTGGAGCCTCAGTATTACGCACCGCTCATCAAAAACGTCTACCACTATAGGAAACCGAAAACTCATAGTTCGAGGACGTTCTCCAGATTTTATTAACCATCTTTTCTCGGTATCGTTCACGATAGCTTCGTCTCTCGGAAGGATGGGAAACTGTTCATGGACGATTAAGGGGGTAGATGCCATTATTGCGATGACAATAGTCAACATTTCATTGCCCTCCCAGTGAATAGCAGTCAGCCTTCATATTTTTGTCAATCGCTACCATGGCTGAAAAGTTAAAATGTTCGGTTCTTTCTTGATCCAACGTGCTGATACTGACAGATTGTTGGCAAAATAGCTATATTGGGTTACAGCATGCGTCGTCGTAGCGCTGGCAGACCCCGTTCTCAATGCCTCCATATTCTTCCGGTTGGCGGCATCGAAACTTATATCGATCCGCTCGGCGGCCGTAAAAGCTGCCCAGGCACTATCGGACTGACCCTCGGCCGTGCCGCGCTCCACCTTCTGTTGCTGGCCCCTCAAATTATAGGATATGCGAAGCGCTGAATTCTTGAGCGAACCGCTATTGTCAGGGTCAGGTCCTATCACGCCGACCACCTGACGCGCCGCATCGTAGATGGTGCGCGTCGTGTCACCGGTTCCGCTCAAGGGACCATCGACATATGTGCGATTGCCGATGTCATCATGGCTGTTGGCTGTTGGCTGTTGGCTGTTGGCGGTTGTCGCGATCAGCGTCCCATTGCCTGACCCTCTGGCAAGAAATCTGGCCAACGGCAAAGCCGAACTGGCGACCTTCCAGCACCTCTGCAATACAGCACCGATGCCAAGCCGCCCCACAGGCGCCCGAACAGCAAAGGTCGCCAGTCGGCCGCAGCGCCGCTCCGTGTAGATCATTGTGTAATTCTAATTGCCCGTCTGACCGTATTCAACTGAAATTCATTTCAAATGGGAAAATAATACTATTTATTTATAATTTTATTTACAGCCCATTCTTCGATAAAAGGGAATATAAAATACGAAATAGGCAATAATAAAAAGAAGATAATATATGAATTTGCTATAATGGATATTAATATTAGTGAGATTAGTAATAAAAAAAATACAGTAGATCTAATTATTATTTTCATATTGAATTTCCTTATTTACCTCCGCAAACTTGATTAACCACAGATTGGGCAGATCCTGTCGCCGCAGATCTGATAACGCCAGCCAACCCTCCTCTTTTTATCATTTGCATTATGCTACTTTTCCCCACGCTTTCGAGCGTATCTTTTCCTACTTCACTCCATTCAACATTTGATAATCCCGATAAAAATCCCATTGGTCCAATCTTCTTGCAATTTTCCAGCATATTCTTTTTTTCATCTATTTTATCACTTATGATTGAAGAAACGTTTTCTCCTGCATCCATGATAGGGTTTGGTGTTTCGTATATTTCGATATTTCCATTATAATCTTGGAGATCGAATACCACTCTCCCAACGCATACGTCTCCAATCCAAATACCGGCGCATCGTTGCCCCATAATTTCAATACAGGACTGAGCATCGGGAGGGCAGCTTTCTGATGGGCTCGAAGTACCACTGCCGCCGCCTCCCGGATCACTAGCCATACCACCGCCTGGAGCGAACCCTGCGCTTGCAACAGGCATTTCAACATACTGTATTGCGGTGATAGTTATGTGGGCACCATCGTTGATCGATCCGTTTCTTCCGGATGGATCGACCATGTTGACCGGATCGTTTGCGACATACGCGTACATGTTCATGCCGTCGGCGTAACCAACCGGATCGGTCTGCATGAACCTGCCAAGGCGCGGGCTATAAATGCGCGCTTTATAATACCACATGCCAATGTCGGGTAGCCAGGTCTGGCCGGTATAACCAAACCGGCCCTTGTTACCCGACTGCGGATTACCCCAGCTATCGTAGGCGTTGATGGAGAGTGCGTTTCCGCCGCTGTCGCTGACCGCGACGATGCTCCCGCGCTCATCGGCATGGAGCCAGCGGCGATAGCCATAGCCGCTGTCACCCCCACTGCCGCCTTCATACCACATTAGCGGTTCGTCCGTGCCCGGACCATGAACATAGCGGTTCAGTACATTGCCTGCGGCATCATATTCAGCGACGAGATCTGCGCCGTCATACAGCATTCGCGTTGTGCTGCTGCCACTGGTTTGGAAGAGGCGTGTCAACGGATCATAGGTCATGGCGGTAGCAACGGAACCCGTTGTCGCGCTCTGAAGGAGATTCTCCGAACTGTAATTATAGGTTGTTGTTTCCTGTGCGGTAAGGTTGCCACGTGCGTCATAGCTGGGCGACACGCTGCCTGCCGTCAGATACTGGTTCAGCCCATTTGTGGTGTATCCGCGATCAGCATTATATTCCTGCCGCATTGCATAGCTGTCGTTGGTGGCCGATCGCGATGTGATCTGGCTGGCAGGGTTATAGCTGTATCCCGATACCTGATCAGCTGTAGCCGATGGAAAATCCTGATTTAACTCGGACAATCTCGATACCGGATCATAGTTATAATATGTAACCGTCCCGTTGCCGCGCGTCATGTTGGCGCGTCGGCCCAGATTGTCATAGTTGATATAATTGACGCCTACGCCGCTGGCCGCGCCAGATTCCCTGATCGCCCACATCGCACCATCATTGTGATAGTCATAGGTGGTGAAGAAGCCGCCGGGAAGATCGAGCCGCGTGCGCCGTCCAGCAACATCCCAGGTGGACGTGACCGTGCCAAGCGGACCTGTCTGCGTCAGATTGCGGCTCAGCGCATCATAGGTGAACGACAGCGCATTACCACTTTGAGAAGCCGAGATGACCCGGCTGAGCAGGTCGTAGCCATAATTTACGTCGGGTTCGCTGCCGGGCAGGTTTTTCACTGTCGACCGCGACAGGTCGTCATACCCCAGCAGGATCGACTGGCCATCGCGCGTCCGCCATGCCGTCACCAGATTGTTGCAATGGGTGGCGTCGCAGTCATAGGTTGCCTGCTCAAAATCTGTTGTCGAGCTACTTCCCGGTGTCGCTGGCAGGGGATAGCGCGTCTTTACCAGTCGATCATGGCCATCATACTCGTAAGTGGTGCGATTATTCTTCGCGTCGGTCAACGTCGAGACCCGACCATTGTTGGTGTAGGTCGAACTGGACACGTTGCGCACCAGCGGCGTGCCATAGCCTTCCTGGACCGTTGTCACCCGGTCCGCATTGTCGTGCAGCGTTTTGACAATTCGATCTGGCCCTTGTGTTCCAGCCGCACCGGTCGCGCACGCGCCGGTACTCGCGATTGTCGTGAATACCGCTGAATTCATACGTTGCGCCACACAATCTGGCAGATTGTTGGCCAGATAGCTATATTGGGTTACCGCATGTGTCGTTGGCGCGCCGACAGACCCCGTTCTCAATGCCTCCATCTTCTTCCGGTTGGCGGCATCGAAACTTATATCGATCCGCTCGGCCGCCGTAAAAGCTGCCCAGGCACTATCGGACTGACCCTCGGCCGTGCCGCGCTCCACCTTCTGTTGCTGGCCCCTCAAATTATAGGATATGCGAAGCGCTGAATTCTTGAGCGAACCGCTATTGTCAGGGTCAGGTCCTATCACGCCGACCACCTGACGCGCCGCATCGTAGATGGTGCGCGTCGTGTCACCGGTTCCGCTCAAGGGACCATCGACATATGTGCGATTGCCGATGTCATCATAGCTGTAGGCGGTTGTCGCGGTCAGCGACCCGTTGCCCGACCCTCTGGCAAGAGATCTGACCAGAAGATTGTTACCTACACCCGCAGTCTGTGGCCCGTAGCCGATAGTTGTCTTCGCCTCGTCGGCCGCGCCGTTGCAGGTGGCTGTCGTTTGACAGGTTGACGTACCCGTTAACCGATAGACCGTCTGGCCCGATGCTACGATCGCGCTGCTGGAGACCTTGTAGAAAGCCTGGAGACCTGAATAGCTGTAGCGTGTCTGTGGACGAATACCTCCACTCGTGGCGGAGGGCAGTGTTACGGTCAGAACCCCACCATGGGTCGGATCATATGTATAGTTGGTGACCTTGCCGCGCTCATCGGTGCTGCTGTTTGGCTTATTGCAGGTCCGCACATTGGTGCAGGTAGCATCATAGCTTGTGAATGTTTCGATAGGGGCCAATCCCGAACCAGCTTTCGCTACCAACCGGGTTCTGACGATATTCCCTCTTCCCCCCGCAACAGAACAGTTCGTCAGATCATCGTAACAATATTCTGTAGCATTCCCCTCCGGCATGATGACCTTGATCATTCGACCACTGGCATCATATTCCCATTGGGTAGTTTGCGAGATCGGCGTTGGTGTCGTGACTGAAATCATCCGCTGCTTCGAAAGCGAAAATTTGTATGTCGTCGCATGCGATAAAGCGTCCGTTTTGATCAGCGTTCTCACGTCTCCAGCGTCACTCCATGCATAGCTGGTCGTGCCGACTGCCGTGGTAAATGACGAAACGCGCGACCCCTCTGGATAGCCTGAATAGGCTATTGTGAAATCTTCGCTGGTGCTGCCGGGCAAGGTTATCCCGGCGATGAGGCCGCTGTTCAAGCGATACATCGTGGCCCGGTTCAAGGCATCGGTAATCGTATACGTCGACGTGCCACTCATCGTCATTGTCTGGGTAGCACCACCCGAGGAGACCGCAAGGTTGCTGCCCACGATTTGAATGGGCTTGGACCATATTGCGAAATCGGGCTGATTGTCCGGGTCGTCGGGATTATATGCTGGTATCGGTCCATAGGAAAATGCCATTTGATAGCCAAGATTGCTACGGACAGTCGCTATTCGGTACGCATAGGTCGTGATGCCACATAAGCTTGGATCGGTTGGATTTCTCACTTCACAGAAAGGAATCGAATCGTAACTGTAGTAAAGGCGGTCGCCCGCAGGCCATGTTACATCCACCACCCGTCCCTGATTGCTATAGTAAGGCGGCGGTGTGCCGTAACTTCGGTAAAATCTGACGATCGTGCCGTTTGATTGCGTATAAGTGAATATAGCGGTCGAGGAATCGAACGTCAGCGTTGCGCCATTTCCCTGGGTCGGTGTGTAGGTAAATCCTGACACTGTGAACTCGTCAGACACGCCACCCATCGCGACGGTCATTAGCGACCCGCTCTGAAAAAGTGAGAAAGTCAAACTGTCAGTCCACGCCCTCCCGCGCCACGATTGATGATAATAGAGGGCTGGTTTAGCTTGGTCACCGAGGCTGATCCGGGGAGCGTCAAGATTATATGTGCCCCAGAACAGATCGACACCATTCTCGTCGATCGCCTGCCGGACTGGTGCTGGTTTTGCCAACTGCGCGAACGCTGGAGACCATGCCCCAGAGAGCTGAAAAATGGCGCATAGGACCAGCAACAATCGCTTCACGAATTTTCCCCCTGGTGCCCCCGGTAATGCCTGCCAATCCATTATCAGTTATCGGGTATGGGAATGACCTTCAGCCCATTGAGCGGCACCACGATCACCTTGCTGACTGACCCAGTCACCTGATAGTTCACGCGATTGTCGGCCGCGTCATAGGTCGTGCTCATCTGCACCCCGCTATTGACTGTGCCTGTTGTGCTGGCCTGAATGAGCCTGCCCAACGCGTCATATGTGTAAACGGTCGTGCTCGATGCCTGCGCGGCACCAGCACCGCCAACGCTCAGTGCCGCCATGATGAGCGCACAAGCCCTTGATATGCGAATGCTGATGCTCATGGCCCACCTCCTGCTCAATGCCGCAATGTCAAAATGACCATCATAGATTTCTGATCGATAGATTTTCTTGTCATGAGTGCGAATTAGTAAAAAATCTTGGCCAATCATTTTCGCCTGGATTTTCCGAGATTTACTGATCCGCCTATCTGTGAAATTTCGGCTAAATTTGGATTTTATTCGAAAATAGTTATCCCAGCCGATCGATATATTGAAACACTCATCTGCATAATTTTTTGCAGAAATTAATATGCACCATTCGACACAAATTTTTATCTTACTATCGTAACAGTTTTAGTCTCTCAGACTTACATTGACTGCTTGAGGAATCGTTCCCCATGGAGAGGACACGCAACCGTTGAGCCAGCCGCCCAAGCGTTTGCCACTTGCTTTGGCGGTAAGCGCGGTAGCAAGCATGCGGTCCTGAATTTCAGAGTTTATGGCAACCAGTGACATTCTGGTTGACGACGAGCAACTGTCCGGGTTGCTGATCCCTGTCGCCCTGACATAGACAGTTGCGCCGCCGCCCTCGACAGATACTTCTGTGATGTAAAATGTCCCTGCATCACCTGCAGCCTGTGCTGGCGCAGAAGACAATAAAACATAAGCGCTTACAACAAAGATATTGATTCTATTGACCATAATCCACCTATGCCGATGAAAATACACAAAAAATCAAATGCAGGCGCTATTGAATGAGACAATGCACATTCATTTTGAAATGATTCTCATTTGAGAAAGCTGTCATTGTTGCAGAGGCATTGCAATCGACATTAGCAGACCATGATGGTGATTTTTTACGAAACGAATTGTAAATCATATAAATTGAGATTCTCAAGGTCGGCACGATCCCGCTGCGCGGCGCGTCTCGGGCGCAGCAGTAATGGCCTCCCATGCGTCAGCATCGCCCGCGTGCATCATACGCTCCCCCGCGTCCCAGAGAGATGCCTCGCCCATGATATGCGCAGCCATGCCTTCTGGCATGTGCCAGCTTGTCGGCAGTGCGCGCAGGACAGCGCCAGGAAGGATTGACCATAGGAGGCATCCGGCCGCTAATCCTGCACTTGCCGCCCATATCAGGTGCCTGCGCTGTTCATGGGCGCTGCTGATTGTCCGGGCGAGCGAATGGATGATCCGCGCGGCCTCCTGATGCCCTTCGCGCGCCTCCCGCAGCGTGTCCTTGTCAGTAGCGCGGGCACTGACCGCAGCGGCATCCATCCGTGCCGCCATTTTCTCCGGGGTCAACTGCATGGCGGGCATTTGAGCGATGGCAGCCAGCCCCTGGGCAACGGCAGCGAGGCGCGTGTTCATCTGCCCCAGCGTGGCGCTGTAATCGGGAATATCGATGCTTGCCCGTTCGGCCGCCAGATGCTCGACCGCCCGCGCCATCATCGCAATGCGCCCGTCGAGCCGGGCGAACGCCTGTGCGGCCGTCTCTTCCTTGGGTTCGTTCAATGCCGACTGTTCGTCCTTCATGCGTCTACTCCTTGTCTAGCGGCTCATGCCGCGACCGATGTCGCGTCCGTGATCGAAGGGAATGGAGGATGCGAGGTCATGTGAGAGGCTACGGCCCGCCTGCTGGCCGATCTCAAGCCCAAGCTCCCGGCTGCGCAGGCCCAGCACCGATTCAAGCTGGGCGTCGCGCTCAAGGCTTTTCGCCATGCCCGCCATCTGCTGCGCGGCGCTCTTCGCGCCCCGGAAATTGCGATCACGCACCAATTCCGCATGATGACGCTGCAATTGCTGCCACCCTTCCACGAACCGGTCGGCCCGCTGGAAGGGGTCCATGCGGATTTCGGTTTCCAACTGCATCGCCCGCACGGCGGCCTGGCCGCGCCCCTCGGCAGACTCGCGGATAAGCTCCGGGCTGCTGCGGAAAGCGCTGCTCAAGTCCGACGAACCTTCAGGGCGGATGGCGTCCAGAGCATCACGCGCCCTGTCCAGCGCCTCGCGCTGATGGGGCATGGCGTCCAGACCCTGCGAACGAGCCTGCTGGATCGCGTCCAGCGCCTTAGCATAGCGCTCCACCGCACCACGCACGCCGCCTGCCCGAAGCGGCTGCATGTCATATTCGGGCTGGCGCTGAACGGCCCGCTCCTGCGCGGGCGGCTCGGCCTTGGGCTGAAAGCCCGCGAAAATGTCGCGCTCCTGCTGCTGCGGCATATTCGGCCGGAAACTGTCGAATATCCCCCGCGCCTTCTCGACTATGGGCCTGACGATTTCCGCGATCCGCTCGCCAAAGCTAATGCCGCGCCGCTCGGCATATTCCCTTGCCGGGTCGGCTTGTTTGTAATCGGTCGCCATGTCCTTGGCGCGCTCGCGCGAAAGCCTGCGGACAAGCCGGGACTGATCGCGAAAATCGTCGCGGCCATAATGAAGCGCCATGCCCTCCCGGTGGCGGGACATGGCGACATACGCCCCATGGCGATCCATCCCCGGCGTCGCGAGAACATGCGCCCTGTCCACCGTCATGCCCTGCGCCTTGTGGATGGTGGCGGCATAGCCGTGGTCGAGGTCGCGATAATCCTTAATATCGAACGCCACGGAACGCCCGTCATCGGTGCGGACGGACATATGGCCTTCGTCCACATGTCCGATGGTGCCCAGCGTGCCGTTCTTCACCTCAAGGCTGCGCTCGTTGCGCAGGAACATGATGCGGTCGCCAGACGCGAATAGCCGGTCGCCACGCTCGGTCTTCACCTGGCGCTCGTCGCCCAATTCACCCGCATTACGCATCGCCGCGCGCGCCGCCTCGTTAAGATCGTGCACCTCGGCATTGGTGTGGGTCAGTATTATGCGGCTGGCGTCGGGATCGGCCTGCCGTTCACGATCCCAACGCTCGACAAGATCGCGCCGCGCATCCTCGCGCGTCTCGGCCTGATGCACCATGCCCTTGTCGGCATAAGCGGCAATCGCCTCGCCGGTCCTGCCGGTGGCCAGATGCCGGGTGGCGCTCTGCTGCCAGCCTTCATGCTGGCGGCGAACCTGCGTGATCTCGATGCCGCCATGGCGCTCGTGGATTGCGCGAAACGCCGCGCCCGCCTCGATCGACTGCAATTGCTGCGGATCGCCGACAAGAACGACCTTCGCGCCAGCCTCGGCGGCATGGGACAGCACGCGCTCCATCTGGCGCGTGCCGACCATGCCCGCCTCGTCAATCACCAGCACGTCGCGAAAATTGAGCAAATCGCGACCCTGCGCCCAGCTATGCTCCATGCTGGCGATGGTGCGCGAAGCGATGCCGGAGCCGTTCTCCAATCCCTCGGCGGCGATGCCCGCAAGCGCCGCGCCACGCACATTAAGGCCCGCGCTTTCCCACATGTCGCGCGCCACGCCCAGCATGGCGCTTTTGCCGGTCCCGGCATAACCCAGCACCAGTGACAATCCGCGCCCGTCCGTTATATGACGCAGCGCGGATTCTTGTTCTGCTCCCAGGACAAGACCTGCACTCTCGGCGGTTCGAATGGCGTAGGTCGCCGCCGCCGAGAGACCATCGCTCCGCTCCATCGCAAGCCGGTCAGCCGCATGGCTCATCCGCCGCTCGGTCTCGATCATCTCGCGAGAGGTGAACCGATCATCGCCGCGCCCGTCCTTGCCCAGGGCGATCAGATCGGGCGATCCGCGCACCGCGCGCATGGCGGCGTTAAACTGCTCCTGCCCGTCGCTATGCCGGTGGATGAACATCGCCATATCACGGTTGGTGAATGTCGCCTGTTGATGGGTAATCGCGTTAAGCGCGATGCCGGGATCAGCGATGATGCGTTCGCCATTTTCGTGTGCGATCTCGCGGTGCATCTCGGCGCGATCGGCTTCCAGTCCCTGCGCGTCCATCCGGTGCGCAGGACCGCCGATCTTGCTTTGCGGTTCAAGGTCGATGCCCTGATTGGCAAGGCTGCGGTGATCGATGCGCGCGTCAATGTCGAGTTCGGCAAGGCGGGTGTTTACATGATCGGCCCAGCGTTCGCGCCAGCGCTCGACATTCTCATGATCGTTCCATTCGCGGACCTTCGTCCCGAAGCCAGCGGTGCCGTCCTCGCGCTGCACAACCTCCCGCATGGTGAGCATGACATGGGCGTGCGGCTTGGGCTGGCCATCCGCGCCGATATCCCAATGCACATTGAGGTCGGCGATCATGCCGCGATCCACAAACTCGGTGGACACGAAATCACGAGCAAGCTCGATGCCCTGCGCCTTGGTCAATTCGCGCGGAATGGCGAACTCGACCTCGCGGGCAAGCTGTGCGTCCTTGCGCTTCTCGAACGCCTCGACCACGTTCCACAGGCGCTCGCGGTCGCGCCATTGTTCGGGCGCGCCTTCGGGCAACATGATCTCGCTATGCTCTACGCCGGAGCGGGCGCGGAAATCTTGCGGCCGGTCGAGGCGCTGGTCGTGCAGGCGTTCGCCCGCACGATAGGCGGCGGCGGAGACGGCGGAGCGACCCGTCGCGCGACTGATGACCTGAACGGAGAGATGGAAGATCGCCATGACGATCGTCCATCTACTACGCTCAAGCGCACGTCGGAACGACGTATAAGCGCGCCCTTCTCGAAAATTTCTCGGACGGGACTAGGCGGTGTCAGGCTGTCCCGGCGACTCTACTGCGCGGCGTGAGAGATCATCTTATCATAGCGCCATCAACACTCAATGGAGACTTTGCGATGCGCAAGCCCCGCGATTTTGATTCGGAACTCAAAGCCCTGGCTGACAAGGCCAAGGCGCTCAAGGAGCGGCGTGTGAGGCAACTTGGCGAATTGGTGGCCGCGACCGGGGCCGATGCGCTCGACGCCGATATACTGGCCGGGGCACTGCTCCATGTTGCCACGGTGAAGGACGCCGCGACAAAGGAGGGCTGGCGCAAGGCGGGCGTGGCGTTCTTTCTTGGCAAAGGCGGCAAGTCTGCGGGCGGACCTTCTGGCCAGCAAAGCGGTACTCTCCCACTCGACGGCGGCGCGTCATCGACTTGAGGCTCGGAAGGCACGAGCCGACATGCGGGATTGGCAGGTCAAGCGGCGGGAGAGAACGCGGCATCTGATCGAACTGGGCGGCCTCGTCATCAAGGCGGGGCTGGTCGATCTGACCGATGATGATCGCGCGACGCTCTACGGCGCGTTCCTCACCCTTGCCGACCGGCTGCGCGGAGAGGAACGCGCCAACGCGCTTGCCCTCTGGAAGCGCAAGGGGAAGCGCGGGTTCACCGCAGAGGACGCCCGAGCAAACGCAGAAATAAATCGCTGAGGCGGGGCCATCCCGACGATTGTGCAGTGGCATGAAACTGAACTATTCCACTGCATGGCTGCCGATGACTGCCGGAATGCACGCAAGCTTCCCGGTTCCGGGCACATCGGCAATGATTTCCTGCCAGTGATGGTCGAAGCTGCCTAGCCAGCGTAGGATACGCGCCTGCATATCCAGCCGTTGCGTTCACTCGCGCATGGCGACCAACGGTTATCGGAAGGCGCGCTTCTGGGCCTCATTGATCAACGTGCGCCGTTCGGTCTCCTCCGCAGCGCGCGCCATTTGTTCCCAACGTTCAGCGGACTGCTCATGCTGCCGTCGCCGGTTGGGGAGATCTGCCTTCGAAGCCGCGAGACGCTCGCTGGCGGCGTTCTGGTGGTAGAAATCGGCGGCGCTCATGTTTCCACCTCGCAAGTTGATGATCCATTACCCCGCAGCCGATGGCGAGGCGTCGCAGTGACCTCTCGCCGCTCTGTGCAACATGGTTGATCGCCAATCATAGCCGTTGTCATGTCGCAGGTAAAACTAGCGTCGTACCATCGCAATCGGCCGCTCCCTGATGGCAGCATTCGTCATGGCAAGCGACTATGCGACGGATAAAGCATCTCTGCCGCATACTCCGGCGCATCGGTCACATGCGAGGCCAGCGCGCTGCCCTAGATCGAAAGCTCAAAGCTGTCCGGCAACGCTTCAATCAGTTGGTAAGCCTCGATCGGTAAAAAGGAAGCATGCCCAGCCGAATAAATCGCCGTGTAGCTTCGCGAGAGAGCGTGTTCCTTCGGGGAAGGGCGACCGGATTCACTGCCGCCGAGCCGTCGGTGCATCGCGTGCGGAACATATCGGCGGGAGGCGCTTGCATCGATGGCGCCGGACACTTGAAGGTTGGACAGACGCTGTTACTCGACATCGGGCGCCTGGAAGAAATCGCGGCCACGACCGTTTGGGTTAGGGATGAACTGGCAGGATTGCGGTTCGCCAAGGACATCGATCCGCTGGACGCGAAAACGCGAGGCCAGGCCAGTCCACCGCGCGGCAAATTCAGCCAAGGGTGATGCCAATGTGCTGCTCGGTTCCCCGTGGTGACGTCCTCGGAACCAGGGAAGGCCAGGCGGGAAGGATGTAGACGAACAATTCGCCGAGCCGTCCGAACAAAGCGTCGCTTTCTGCTTCCATCGGCCCCTATTCCGATGGAAGGAACGGCACGGTTGTGTAACAATTGCATCGCATAGCGGTGAAAGAACACATAGGAGCGGGATGGAAGGTCAGCCGGTGAAATCGGCCATTTTGCTATCTTATTGAGGTATGCCTGTGACATCGCCGCCGCCCAACCCTGGACTGCCATTCGGACAATGGCTCGCCGAGATTGCCGAGATAAATGGCGACTTGCATAGTCTGATCATGTTTTCCAGGGCCGATCCGCTGTTCCCACGCGATGGCGAACCCGACGCCGTGCGCTCCCGCCTTCAATCGGTCTGGGCCGATCAGGACTTGCTGCCTGTTGTCGATGAAGCCGAGCGACTATGGCGTTCGACGTGTCAAGGCGACAGTAGCGGGGTTACTCCGTCCGGCAAACTGCGGAAATAGCGCTGGCCGATCTCTGATAACAACGCTTCGTTAATCACTTTTTCATGATTATACGCAAAACCATTAATGCGTCCTTACGGTCCCCACCAGGGCGTGCTTCGATCAGACCCCGGCGCCCCCCCCTTTTGTGGCGTCGGGGTTAACCGATGTGGAATTGATGGCCGAATATCTTGTTTCCTGCGTTCAGCGCGATCTAACAAAACTGAATCACCCTTTGTACCGCCTCGGTGGTCGAGATCACGAAACCATGCAACGGTGGAACCGAGATGTCTCTATGGTCATCGACCTGATCCGAAAGGGGGATGACAGCTTCTGGCTACAAATCGGCGCCAATCTCGTCCGGATTGAAGTGGCTGAGAAACCGCGAAGGCTTGTGTTGAGTGATGGGTTTGCGATAGATGCCCTGCTGAATCTCCCCGGCTGCTTATAGACCCAATAAGTGCCCGTGTTGACAGGATCGGCGAGATTCTGCGAAGTCTTTCTTTGCGGGGTCAGTCACAAAGCAAGGCTTCGCAGCCCGGCATAGAGCGGGGGGCATTAGCGCCGGGATAGCGCCCCTAGAAGACGGCAGATGAACCGTTTATGAAAGGTGGCGAACCGATTCCGGCACCACGATAATTCGATACTGCCCAGCTTGCCTCGATCATGACACCGCTATATGCGTGAGAGATGCCGAAGCTATGCGAAAAACTACCAGTGCCATGGGATGCTTCGGCCATCGTTGGCGTAAGGCGATCACGGGAAGGGGAGTATACGCCCGAACTGGTCGGCCTGTCGCTCAACCAGGCATTGGATCATGTTATGAACCCCAGCCACCCCATGCGGATAAAGTTTTGTATATGGGTGCGATGGGGCGATCGGGACTTCCAGATCGAACGCCGCGCTATCATGAAACTGGCATCGGCTCCCGATCGCCCTCAGATACTGGCGATAGATATCGGCGGTGCTCACGTTCCAGCCGCACAAGTCGGTGATCCAGACCAAAATACCCTCTAGCATGATGCATGCGATATTGCTCGCTATGGGCCTATCGTTCATTCCCGGTCATTCAATATTCATGCACGGCAGCTAAAAGAGGTCCGGCGAGGCCCCACAACTTGAGGACTGCATCCGGTGGGGCCTCGTTCCTTGCAGCGCCGAAGGGAGCAAACGCCCCACACTGAGGAGTCATCATGCATCGCTGATAATTCGCGGCATCGCCCGCAGTGTGATGCCTGACGAGCAGCCTCGCCTCGCCTTTTCCGTGATATATGTCGCTCAGGTCGTCAGATCCTTTGCCAATGCCCCTGCGCGCAACCATTGCTCGAACGTCATGGGCTGCCGATCGAGGGAGCGAACCACATACAGCATCCTGCGGCGGACGACGAAGGGCAGTGTCCACATGCGTTTGGCTATCTGCCGGTAGTTGAGGCCATCGACGCGACTGAGAAGAAAGGTTTCGAGAACCGGCGCGGGCAGCGTCTGGAGAAAGGCGATGTTGACGATCAGGTCGTCATCGCACCCGCTATCCCAGGCCAGCGGTTCGCTATGGCCCAAAGCGCGCAAGCGCTCCTGGCACGAGGCGCGATAACGGCGGCGCAGGTCGCTTTCGGCAGGCGCGATGTCCGTATTTCTCCAACGCTTCGACACGCCGCCATCCAGGATCGCGGCGATCATGCCCAGCGCTTCAGCCACGCATGCCTGAACTGCGCTGTCGCTGATGGACAAGCGATGAGCGATTTCGGCGTAAGAGAGGTCGTCCACGCGGTGCATCAGGAATATCGCGCGCGTCACGACCGGAAGTCGCGCCACGGCGGCGTCATAGGCCGCACGCAATTGGTGGGATGGCTCACCCATGCGCAGTCTCCCCGATAGCGGTAGCTATTGCGTCAAGTCTTTCGCGGCATCTGGTTTCCACCAGATGGTTCAGCGTTGCGGCACGCTCCATCGCCCATGCCAATTCCTCCCGGCTGATGCGGAAGTTCCGGCCGTAACGGACCTCGACATAAGCGCGACGAATGCAGCCGAAAACACGGCGCTCGAACAGGGTGTCGCGCGGCCATGCCTTGGCAAGTTCCCTATCAAGTTCTTCAGCCACCTCGCGCAATTCGTCGAGTGCGTGGGTGCGTAGCCCGTGCAGGGCGAGTGACCAAGCCACACACTGATAGAGATGCTCGCAGGCCTGATGCAGCAGCAGCGCTGCCATCGGCATATTGTCCCGCCTTTGATAGAATGCTGCACCCAACAGGAATTCCGTCGCACGCCCATGCCAACGGGCAAACTCCGCTTTTCCATGTTCATGATGACGGGCGGCAGGCAATGTGCGTGGCGACTCCATTCGCGCGCTGCTCGCCTCATAAAGCGCGATGCCCTCGGTCGCGATCGTGACAAACCATGGCACGCCATGAACGAGCGCGTGGTTCACGTGGCTCAGGCTGTGTACGCAGAGCCGCACCGGATGCGTGATTTCACCCAATTCCCACCCCCGGCGGAGCCGATCGCGCACCGCCGTCCAATCGCCGCGGCGGGCAGCAAGCTTGTTGTGGTTGACGATCGCGAGCAACCGAATCGGCGCGGCGGGAGGAGCGAATGCCCAATTCTGCGCCGCATGATGGCCATAAAGGATCAACTTGACGATATGGCCTGATTTGTAGCGTTCAGTGCGCTTGCCCGCGAGCATGGCGTCGAACCCCTCAAACAGCAGCGCGGCAATTCGGCGGACCTCCTGCTGCATGGCAAATGGCAGATGGTCGAGATCGGTGCGCAACATCATGCACCCCTCTCCCCCGGCAGGCCGGTGTAGCCGGTGATCCGTCCCACAGCGTTGAGCAATGTCGCGACCGTCTCCACGATCTCGGCGGGCGGAATGACGGCAAGCACGGCGCGCGCCTGATCGGGCGTTCGTCCTTGACGGTGATAGCGCGACAGCGGCGGGATCAGCCGCGCCAGTTCCGGCGAGGGCGGCGGCATTCCGTTTGCCTGCGCCTCTTCCAGCTCCCGCTCAAGATCGAGGCCGATATGCTGGCGGTTCCACTCGTCGGAACAACCTGCGCGAAGCAGGAGCGTCTTTAGCGCAAACTCGCTCGCATTGGCCGCTTCGCGCACGACGAGCGAGGGACGATCACGCGCATGCCCTTCCACCATCAGCCCCACGAAATCCACCGCGCGGCGATAAAATGTCACGGCCAGGATACGGTCGAAGTCGCCGGGACGGTGATAGAGGTCGAGATTATGGCGGGGATGCTGGCCAAGGCCGGGACGCAGGGACTGGGGCTGTGCATCGTCGCCAAGGCGGGCCAGCAATGCGCCGAACGCCTCCGACAGATGCATTTCGGCTTCTGCGGCGCTGGCGTGCAGCTTGTTGGCGATCCGGGCGAGGTCAAAACCACGGCGGCGGTATTGGGCGAACGCCGCGCTCTGCGGCTCGTCCAGCGCGTCGGCCCCCGCCGTGATCCGGTCATGGATCGTTTGGCGTTCGGCACTTGGCGGGTCCATCGCCCGGTCGAAGAGAATGATCCCACCGTCATAGCGCTTGGCCAGCCAGGGATTGGTAAGATGAAAGCGTCCGGCCTCGGCAATGGTGAAGACGGAAAGCTCGACGGCTATTGCCCGACCCAGTTCCGATTTAAGCACGGCCTGGGCGCGGCCCCAGTAGCGTTCCAGTCCCTTATAGGCCTCATGATCGACAAAGCCCCAGATGTCGAAGACGAGCGGTTCGTTGCCCCATTTCACCGGCTTGCCCGTGTCGGCATGGTCGCCTACCAGCATCAACCAGTGCAGCGTCCCGCGCCTCGGCGCGCTGCTGCGGCGATCGACGAAGTAGGCGCGCAATATCCGTACAGCGCGTTCCATCGCCATTCGGCCGAAGGCATCGAGATGAAGCACGCGTGCCAGGACGCGCTCGCGCATCTCATTGTGATCGCGCGTCGCGCGCCGTTGGTCCGCACCATGGGCCAGCGCATCATGGTTGTCGTCCATAAGACCTCCACTCCGCATCCATGGCGGATGAGGCGGAAGCGACGGGGTGGATGCGGCATTGGTCCCGAACTCCCGCGCGCTGGGCGCGGGAGCCGCCGGAACTGCTAACATGCCAGAGACATGCGCCGCCGCCTTTGACCCGAAGGTTTGGACATACGCGACGGCATCCCGGAAAACGAGGTTTCCGAGTTGGTTCTCTGGGCAGGATTAGCAGTCCTGGCGCTGCCTTTTGCGCAACGCGCGGACAGCTTATCAAAAAATGGGTGCGAAACAAAGAGGGGACAGGATTGGCGGTTTGTAGCCAACCGTCTGTGGAATGTCGTTCTTTGGTTCCAGCAAGAAACGAACCGCCCCGGCTTGGCCGGGGCGGTTTTTTCAAATCGGGATCGATCGTGCCCGTCCCGGTCGCGCGCTTGCGGACGCGAGGAACCCGGAGGCGAAGCCGCCTCCGGGTCGGGCAAGGTCAGGCGGCTTTGGCCATTGGCTGCGCCTTCTTTTCATCGGCGGCTTTGGCGGTATCGAACAGTGGCGCAATCGCATTCCACCGCTCGGCACTGCCGACGCCGCCCCGGTCGGTATAGGTTGACGGGGGAAAGGCCATCCAGCGCGGCACCCAGCCATCCACTTTGGTGCGTCCGCCCGTTCCCGCAAGACAATCGCGCACGATCTGGCGCTGCACCCTGACGCTCTCCCCGGCATTGGCCGTCGCTACGGCATCGCCAGCGACCTCTCCGACAATACGGCCGATCACTTGCTTGGCGCGGATGCTATCGAGCAGTGCATCATCGGCCTGCCAGACCGCCGCCATATCGACGCGGAGCAACGCGCCCACCAACTCGACTATTGCGCTTCCTGCCGTCAGCGTCTCGCCCATCACGATCGCGAGGATCGACAGCACCGCTTCGTCGGGCAGCTTCAACAGGCGCAAGAACAGCCCCGGCAGTCCATCATCCCCGATATAGCCGTTCGTCACGGTAGGCGTTTCGGTATCGAAGCCCAGCAACGCCAGAACCCCGCGCCGTCCGGCGTCAAACATCGCTTCCGAAACACAGACCTCCACGCTCTCGGCGATGGCGTCCGTGCTGGCGCGCTGCTTCTCCACGTCCACCCGCCACATCGGCGAACCGACAATGGCATGAGCCACCATCAGGCGTAGCGCCATGGCAGGCTGTGAGAGCAAGGCGGCGCGCACAGCGGCATGGCGGTGAAGATCGACATAGTTCTGGATCGGCGCGCTAATCTCTGGGCGCACTGGCTTGGTTCCGGCGTCGTCCCCTTCAACATGCTTCTTGCGCCTCCGGACTTCTTTGGTGGTCAGATACCCCTCATGGAAGGTGACTTCGCCGCGATGGCTGATGGCGACATAAACCCGTCCGCCTCTCTTCTTGGGGCAGCGCTCATGCTCCCATGTGTGGAAATACGCACCGCGTTCCATGACGACGACCTCCGGCCATCCTGCCTCCCGATAGCTTGCGGCTCGTTCCTCGACCGCCGCCATCTGTGCCGTCCAGAAATCGGAGGGAGAGGCGAAATAGCTGTCCTCCCCAAACAGGTCGGAGACGATCTCGCCGGAATAGCTGGTGAGGTCGAATAGCGCGACCTTGGTGGAAATGGCCGCGCCGCCCATCAGCCATGATTTGAGATTCTGACCCATGGGGGCGTGATCGTTCTCACTGTCGAACAATGCCAGCCAGTCCCGCTGTTGCCCCTTGGTGGCAAGGGTCAGGTGCCGCACGGTGAGCGCATCTATCCTCTCGGCCCGATAGAGATTGCGGATGCGGGGCATGAGATTGCCCAACGCAAGGGTGCGCTTCACCTGCAATGCGGTCAGGCCGAAGGTAAGGGAAATGTCCTCCACATTGCGGCCTTCCCGGACCAGCCGCGTAAAGGTTTCGCATTGGGTCATTTCATCGGGGTCGAGCCGGGCGATATTCTCGATAAGCGAGGCCTCCAGCGCCGCCGCATCGTCGCCCGCTTCCATGACGGCGCAGGGCAACGGGTCGATGCTCCCGCTTTCCTCCGCCACGGCCAGCGCTGCATGATAGCGCCGCTTGCCTGCCACGATTTCATAGGTGTCTGGCGATCCATTCTGCCGCACGATCAGCGGCACAAGGATGCCCCGCGCGCGAACGGACGGGAGGATATTGGTGAGGTCCGGTGCCTTCCTGATGCCCCGCATATTGGCAGGCGAGACCGAGAGGCAGGCGATATCGATATGCTTGAGTTCCATTGTCCTTACTCCTTGCCAAAACACCGGCCCCGAAGAGCGGGGTGGGCGGCGAGAGCGACCGGAAGGCGCGTCGGCAGAGGCGGGCTGCACCTGCAAGGCTGAAACGAAGAGGAAGACCCGGCACCGCCGGGTTGCGGTCCGCCGCGACGGGCCTAGAGGGTAGCGACGCCCACACCGCTTGCCGGAGCCGCTTAACGCCATCGCGGTCGCCGCGATGTCCCCATGGGGATTGACCTGGCAATCCCCGCGTCATGCGATCGTGACGCCGAAGGCGACGAGACGGCGCGCAGCGGTGGCTCGGTGGAGCGAAGCGGAATAGAGCGCGGCCCGTGCGGAATGCGCGGGGACGCCCGCCATCGGTTCATGAGAACAAGCCCTGCCATGGCGACCTTGCAGCGAGCTGTTGTAAGGGGGGCTTCCAATCAATTCCATGTTGGCAGAAAGCCCTGTGTGTTAAAGTCAGGCGGGCGCGAACATGCCACTATCCCCGACGTAGGCTTACCCCGCTGGGAGCCACAACGGAATAGATTGGCATTTCATCTGCGTTGCATCGCACGGATACGGCTGAGCGGGCGACGGTTTGGGACAGTAATGGCACTTTGCAGCACCGTGTCGCCCAAAAGGAGATTGGAACTGTTGGATGTGAAGCGGCCACCGAAGCGAGCGCGACAGGCTCAATGCGCTGTCTGCGGGCGGCGTATGTCGGGAAAATGGGCTAAGCTGGATGGAGTGATGACCCTCATGCCTCGTTTTCACAGCAGGATTGGAGGTCGCACCTGTCTAGGAACCCGCCAAGCCGCAATTCTTCTCGATCATCTATGTGCGGATGAGGCGGGCCATTTTTGACCACATGATTATGTGGCAACTGCGGTGAAGATCACCCGTTCTTTTGTGGCGGTGAATGGAAGGCCCCTTAACCCGCGCAACCTCGACGCCTGCTTGCAGCGTCGATAGCTTTTACCGGTTCCCGCCACATCTCTTTTATCGCGGCGATGGTGGTGGGGACACATCATTCTACAGCGACGCGTAGCAATAGCGCAGTCGGACGTTTTCGGCGCGTCAATTCGGCCTGCGCGGCTGTAAGGCAGGAAGCGCCCCCATCATGCCAACATAGCAGGCGCGCCTCGGCAGTTTTAAAACACAATTGGAAGAATTAGCGCGATATTGGCGCAGTCGGCACTTCAGTACCCGCGCCCTTGCGGGGTGGGATCGTTTGAGGCAGATTGATTCGCGACGGGCAGGCCATCGAAAAGGACGATGGATATGCTAAATACATCATAGCTCAGACGATCTGCGGGGACCGGCGAGCGTAAAAATCGTGGCAATCAGGCAACAGTGCCTGAGAAAATGCGCATGGATGATGAGGCAGGCAAATCCCCGCCAATTCCCTCTACGTCCGCCGATGTCCCTCACCGTCCCTCTACAGCCCTACGACATGTATCCGGGCGGCCTGACAGGCTGCAATGGATGTCTTGTCTTGCGCGGAAACTCCGCCAATTCTGGCTTTAGGGGGCTTTGGCAACGCATGACTTGAAAGCTCTCTTATGCCCAACACCGATCGTATCATTCGCCTCAAAACCGTTCTCGACCGCACCGGCCTTTCCCGGTCCACCATTTACCGCAAGATCGCGGAAGGGACATTCCCCCGGCAAGTGCCAATCAGCGTCCATGGCGCTGGCTGGCATGAGTCCGCCGTCAATCGCTGGGTCGCCGATCCCGGCGCTTACCGGCCGGACAACGACAATCCTCCATCGCTTGGGAAGTCCAGTCATGGAGAAGGGTGACAACGCCGCGCCGCCCAATCGATTGGCCGCCGCCAACGATAACGGGACGGGCACTGAGCCGCCCAGCGTGGACATAGATGCGGCGCTGATCCGCATCGCGGAGTCTATCGGTCGCCATATTGCGCGCCAACATATCCGCGCGTGCAGGGCCGCCAATGACAATGAGCCGGAAGGAACGGATTGATGGAGCTATTGACATCAATGCCATTCGATGGCATATAATCCATCATGAAGGCGGAACCGTTGCTCAACGAACGTCACCAGCTTGATGCGAAGTCCTTTGTAGAGCTTCGTATCTGGCGGGTGCCGCAGCCGGTGAAGGGATCGATACACGATCTCAAATATGCCCTCGCCTATATTGTCGATGGCGTCTGCGTGCTGCGCTACGACAATGAGGCCGGCAAGAGCGATCATCGGCATATCGGCGAGAGCGAAACGGCCTATGCCTTCACGACGCCCGCCGCATTGCTGGCGGACTTCTGGAAGGACGTGGACCAATGGAGGCAAAAATGAACATCGTAACGCTCTCCGTCGCCAGCCGCGACGATGTGACGCGCCGTGCGCTTGCCGCTTTCGGGGGCGAGGCCCAGGGCGCGCATCATAGCTTCGCCAGTCCCGATCTGTTGTGGCAGACGCTCACCCGCAAGCGCTGGGATTTGATCCAGGCGATGACCGGGCAAGGCGTCATGTCGATCCGTGAGGCTGCGCGGCGCGTGGGCCGGGACATGAAGGCGGTGCATGGCGACGTGCAGGCACTCATCGGCGCTGGTGTAATCCATAAGGAAGGGCGCGGCATCGTCTTTCCCTATGACGGCGTCCATGTCGATTTCATGCTGACCAAGGCTGCCTGACGGCGGAACGGATCGCAGGAGCTTTTCTCATGACCCGCATTGCCCTTTATGCCCGTTACTCCTCGGACCAGCAGAGCGCCGCATCGATCGAGGATCAGCTTCGCATCTGCCGCGAGCGCGCCGAGCGTGAGGGCTGGCATGTCGTCCACAGCTATCAGGATGCCGCGATATCGGGTGCGAGCATGATCCTGCGTCCGGGCATTCAATCGCTTCTCCAGGACGCACAGGCGGGGAAGGTCGACATCGTTATTTCCGAAGCGCTCGACCGTGTGTCGCGCGATCAGGCGGATGTGGCGACGCTCTACAAGCATCTTCAGTTTGCGCGCGTGCCGCTGGTGACGCTGGCCGAAGGCGAGATCAGCGAATTGCATGTCGGCCTCAAGGGCACGATGAACGCGCTGTTCCTCAAGGACTTGGCGAAGAAGACCCATCGCGGGCAGCGCGGGCGCGTCGAAAAGGGGTTTTCGGCGGGGCCGGTGGGTTATGGCTACCGCACGGTGCGGCGGCTCTCGAGCGAAGGCGAGCTGGTGAGGGGCGAATGCCGGATCGCGCCGGCAGAGGCGCCCATTGTGGAGCGCATCTTCCGCGAGTTCGCGGCGGGCAAGAGTCCGCGCGGCATCGCGCGTGACCTGAACCGGGACGGCATTCCCGGTCCATCCGGCCGCCCCTGGAGCGACACGACCATACGCGGCAAGCCCAAGCTGGGCATCGGCATCCTCAACAACGAGATGTATGTCGGCGTGCGGGTCTGGAATCGCAAGCAGGCCGTCAAGGACCCGCGCACGGGACAGACCGTGCGGCGTCCCAATCCCGAATCCGAATGGGTCCGGGTCGAAGTGCCTGGCCTGCGAATAGTCAGTGACGATATGTGGCAGGCGGTGAAGCGGCGGCGAGATGTGCTGGTCGAGCAATATAAGCCGCTGCTCGATGGCCTTCGTGCGGCGCAGGCGAGCCGGATGCACCGTGCCCGTCGTCCCGTCACTCTGCTATCGGGCCTTGTCGAATGCGGCGTTTGCGGCGGCACGGTCGGCTTGGCGGTCAACGGGCGGTTTGGCTGTATCAATCACCATCGCCGCCATATCTGCGCCAACAACCGCACTATCCTTCGCAAAAAGCTGGAAGAGCGGGCGCTTGCGGGTCTGCGCGAACGGCTGGTGTCGCCGGAGAAGGTGCAGGCGGCGGTCGCCGCTTACGCCGAACATATCAACCGAGAGAACCGTGAACAGCGGGTGCAGATCGAAGCCGACCGCCGCGCGCTGGACAAGATCGAGCGCGCCATTGCCGGGATCATGACAGCGATCGAGGACGGGCTGTACCAGCCCACGATGAAGGCCCGCATGGCGGAACTGGAGCGGCAGAAGGCCGAAATCGCTACCCGCATGGCGTCGGCCCCGCAGGCTGTTCCAGACGTTCATCCCGGCATCGCTGGAATCTACGAACGGGAGGTAGAGCGATTCACCCAAGCGCTCGAAGACCCGGAAACCCGGCTCGACGCCTCCGACGCCATTCGGTCGCTCATTCACCGGATTGTCCTGCATCCTGGCGACAAGTGGGGCGAAATCCATGCCACGCTACACGGCGCCCTCATGGGCATCCTCGACTTTGCAAAGGAAACCCCTCGACCCGCCCCCGTTGTTACGACAAAGGTGGCTCAGGGTTCGCTGGGGTGACGGTAAGGGTGGATTTGCGACGGTCCGCTTATGGGCTAGTATCGCGAGATCAACATCACCCATACAGGCAACATATGAGCTATCGGATATTCTATCACCATGGCCCTGAGCTTGGCTTGGCAACGCAAGTGGCAAAGGGTGCGCTGGACATCGAAGAAAACGCTATCACTATAAAATCAGGCGGAGATTCCTATCCAATTGCATTCCACGACATTCAAGATGTCCAACTGATCCGCCTGCACAAAATCGGTCGCGTCATTCGCTTAAAGCATAATAAAGGAACGCATTTCGTGTCTGTCATACGGTTTATGATAGGGCAGTTCGCGCTAATCAATTTCCTTGCCACTGGAAGGGTGTTTGATCGGATACAAAGTGCGGTGCTCAGCAAAAATAATCCGGCATGATTTGTCTGCTTCCTGAAATTAGGCCTGTTCCCATGCGCGACCGCTTCTGGCCGCTCGATGACTAGCAGCTTGGCAGTCCGATCATGGTTGCATAGAGGGTCCGCGTCCAGCGTTGGGGAATTGGTAGACCCGCGGTTACAACCGCCCTGCTTCGGCAGATTGCAAGTTCGAACCTTGCCGCTGGACAACCAATCTCTGACCGGTTTTGGGATGTAGAAATGCTCGCACGAATGGCATTTTCTGCTCCTCATCACGCATCGCTGTCCTATCGGCACCTGAGCCGCTATACTCCCCCCGCACCCCATGCGCTCCGCCCCCGACTTTCCGATAGGATCAAGGCCGCGTAATTTTATGTCGAAATGTGCGGGAAATGTGCGAAGCTAAGGGCGACAAGATGAGGGGAGCCCGAGACATATGAGTTGGACACGCCGCAAGTCGATCGAAGCGATGACGCCGACGGGGGACCAGCATCGCCTGGCCCGCACCCTGTCCTGGCCGCATCTGCTGGCGCTGGGCGTCGGCGCGATCGTCGGCACCGGCATCCTGACCCTGATCGGCGTCGGCGCGGACCGCGCTGGCCCTGCCGTCCTCCTCTCCTTCGCCATAGCCGGCGCGATCTGCGCCTGCGCCGCGCTCGCCTATGCCGAACTTTCGACCATGATGCCCGCCGCGGGCAGCGCCTATAGCTACTCCTATGTGGCGCTGGGCGAAGGCATCGCCTGGATCGTGGGATGGAGCCTGATCCTCGAATATAGCCTTGTCGTCTCGACCGTAGCGGTCGGCTGGTCGGGCTATGCCGCGCCGCTGCTGACCGGGATCGGCTTTCCCGAAAGACTGACGCAAGGGCCGGAACTGGGCGGCCTCGTCAACCTGCCCGCCATCTTCATCATCGCGGTGGTCGCAGGCCTGCTGATGCTCGGCACCCATGAAAGCGCGCGCCTCAACAGCATCCTCGTCCTCATCAAGATCGCGACCCTGAGCCTCTTCGTCTGGGTCGCCCTGCCCGTTTTCGATGCGCAGAATCTTGAGCCCTTCATGCCCTTCGGCTTCGCCAAGGATATGGGACCGGACGGGGTCGAGCGCGGCGTCATGGCGGCGGCGGCGATCATCTTCTTCGCCTTCTACGGCTTCGACGCCATTTCCACCGCAGCAGAGGAAGCCAAGAACCCGGACCGCGACCTCGCCATCGGCATCGTCGGCTCGCTGGTCGTCTGCACCCTGATCTATGTCCTGGTCGCCGCCGCCGCGATTGGCGCCATGCCCTTCACCCGCTTTGCCGACAGCCCCGAACCCCTCGCGCTGATCCTGCGCGAAATGGGTCGCGGAGAGGTGGCGCGGATCGTCGCCATAGCCGCCGTCATCGCCCTGCCGACCGTGCTGCTGGGCTTCCTCTACGGCCAGAGCCGCATCTTCCTGGTCATGGCGCGCGACGGTTTCCTGCCCCAAAGCCTCGCCAAAATCTCCAGGCGCGGCACCCCTGTGCGCATCACCATCGTCACTGCCGTCTTGGTCGCCATCATCGCGGGCCTGCTCCCCATCGATGAGATCGCCGCCCTCGCCAATGCCGGCACCCTGATCGCCTTCACCGCGGTCGGTGCCTGCCTCCTCGTCCTGCGCCGCCGCAGCCCCGACCTCCGCCGCCCCTTCCGCACGCCCGCCGCCTGGTTCGTCGGGTTAGGCGCAATCGCAGGTTGCGCCTATCTGTTCATCAGCCTGCCGACGGACACGATCTTGGCGTGCTTCGGGTGGAATGCGCTGGGGCTGGTCGTGTACTTTCTGTACGGGCAGAAGCGGGCGGTGGCTGCATGAGGGGTAGAGAATGAGCATATTGCTGGGACTGATGCTGGCCAGCGCACTGACACAGGCCAAGCCGCTCGGCAATCCGGGGCAATGGTTGAGCGATGCAGACTATCCGCCAGGCCCAAGAAAACGCCGTGAAGAAGGTATGGTAAGTTTTACAGTGCTAATTTCGCCTGAAGGCCGTGTCGAAAAATGCGGTGTTACTCAATCCAGCGGTTTTCCAGAATTGGATCAAACGACCTGCGCGGCGGTGCTAGTGCGAGCAAGATTCAAGCCGGCAACGGACGAAAATGGCATTGCGACTTATGCTAGCTATAATGCTCGCATCGGTTGGCTTCATCCTAATCGCACTTCCGCTCCGCGCCGTTCCCCTCCTTTCGAACCACCCATCGATATGGAACTGCAAGTCCAAAAATTGCCCAATGGAGCACAGGAAGAACGGGTCACTATCGTCACGAAGATCGACTCGACCGGCCATGTGGTCGTTTGCGAACCATCACAGTTTGTAAAATCTTTGCCTAAGTTGGTCGATGTCGCCTGCGCCCAAGCAAAAGCCAATTATGTCTCCGTCCAGACCGATGGGGAGGGCAAAGCCGTACCGACGATCAAAGGGATGCGGATATTGTTCAAGGTCGCGCGATAATGGCAGAGCTTGTCCAGTCAAGCCGCCAGCGGTTTGACATCCAACTCACCGGCATGACCCCGCGCAACGGCCAAGTCGTGGCGCATCTGCATCCGCATCAGGGTATCCGCGTCGATGCCGAACAGCTTTTCGAAGCGGATCGCCATGTCTGCCGTCAACACCTGTCGCTGGTTCAGCAATCGGCTCACCGTCTGGCGCGTTACCCCCAGATGATCGGCCAGATCACCCACCTTGAGGCCCCGCGTTTCGACCAGTTCCGTCTTGATCCAATCGCCGGGATGAACCGCCAGCGAAGCGTGCATCTTAAGCGCCATTATTGACCTCCCCCTTCCGTTCGGGCTGAGCTTGTCGAAGCCCTTTACTGAAAGCTATCGTTAATCGATTTCCAGACACCCGTGACATCATAAAATAGAGACGGCCTTCGACAAGCTCAGGCTCAACGAAATGAAGGGGAATGCCCCCACTGGCCTTTTCCCGCCCCACCCCCTACATGCGCCTTCATGGGACGCTTCTCCAAAATGCACGGCTTGGGCAATGATTTCGTCGTGATCGACGCGCGCGCCGACGCGATCGAAATGACCCCGAATCTCGCCCGCGCCATTGCCGATCGTCATGCCGGGATCGGCTGCGACCAGCTGATCCTGATCGGCAACGCTCCCGATGCGGACGTTTCGATGCAGATTTTCAACGCGGATGGCAGCGAGGTCGAGGCTTGCGGCAACGCCACCCGCTGCGTGCCTTTGTTCGTCGGCCGCGACGTGTCGATCCGCACCAAAGCAGGGCTGCTCGAAGCCAAGGCCGTCGATGGCGGCGTGAGCGTCGACATGGGCGCGCCGCGCTTCGCATGGGACGCAATCCCGCTTGCCTACCCCATGGACACACTGACTATGGGCGCGAGTTGGGAAGACCTGCCCGCCCCCGCCGCGGTCAATGTCGGCAACCCGCATGTCATCTTCTTTTTGGACGCTTGGGACGGTGTGAACTTCGAGCGGCTCGGCCCGCTCATCGAAACCGATCCGCTCTTTCCCGCCCGCATCAACGTCAATTTCGCGCAGGTCTTGGACGACAATCATATCCGCCTGATCGTGTGGGAACGCGGCGCCGGCCTCACCCGCGCCTGCGGCACCGGTGCCTGCGCCACCGCCGTCGCCGCCATCCGCCGCAAGCTGGTGCGTGGCCCCGTGACCGTGAGCCTGCCCGGCGGCGATCTGGTCATCGACTGGGCACCGGGCGGCACGATCAGCATGACCGGCCCCGCCACCCATGTCTTCGACGGCGAGGCTGACTGGTCGCGTTTCTGATGAGCGGCCCCGCCATCATCACCATGGGCTGCCGCCTCAACATTGCGGAGAGCGAGGCGATCCGTGACCTGGCGCAGGGGCAGGACAACCTGATCGTCGTCAATAGCTGCGCCGTCACCGCCGAAGCCGTGCGCCAGACCCGCCAGGCCATCCGCCGCGCCCGGCGCGAGCGGCCGGAGGCACGGATCATGGTGACGGGCTGCGCGGCGCAGACCGAGCCGGAGACCTTCGCGGCGATGACCGAAGTCGATGCGGTTATCGGCAACCGGGAGAAGCTGAACGCGGAAACCTATCTTCCGTCATCCCAGCGGAAGCTGGGATCCCCCTTTTCTTCAGCGTCATCCTCAGAAAGTGAGATGCCAGCCTTCGCTGGCATGACGGAGAAGGTGAAGGTCGCCGACATCATGGCCGTGCGCGACACCGCGCCGCATATGGCGTCCGCCTTTGCCGACCATGCCCGCGCGTTCCTGGAGGTGCAAAATGGCTGCGACCATCGCTGCACCTTCTGCATCATCCCCTATGGCCGGGGCAACAGCCGCTCCGTGCCCGCAGGCGCGGTGGTGGACAAGGCGCGCGAACTGGTCGCTGCGGGCTATCGCGAGATCGTGCTGACCGGCGTCGATGTCACCAGCTACGGCCCCGACCTGCCGGGCAGCCCGTCGCTTGGCTCCCTGGTCGAGCGCATCCTGACCGGCGCACCCGATCTCCCCCGCCTGCGCCTCTCCTCGATCGACAGCGTGGAGATAGATGACCGGCTGTTCGACCTGATCGCCCACGAACCGCGCATGATGCCGCACCTCCACCTCTCGCTGCAAGCGGGCGACGACATGATCCTCAAGCGGATGAAGCGGCGCCACAGTCGCGCCGATGCTGTCCGCATCGTTGAACGACTCAAGACTGCCCGCCCCGACATCAGCATCGGCGCGGACATCATCGCCGGTTTCCCGACCGAGGAGGATGCGATGTTCGAACGAAGCCTGGCGCTGATCGCCGACTGCGACATCGTCCATGGTCATATCTTCCCCTATTCGCCGCGCACCGGCACCCCCGCCGCGCGGATGCCACAGGTCGATCGCGCGACCATCAAGGCCCGCGCCGCCCGCCTGCGTGCCGCCTGCACGGCCCAACGGGAGGCCTGGCTGCGCAGCCTGATCGGTACGACCCAGTCGGTGCTGGTCGAACGCAGCGGACTGTCGGGCCATGCCGAAAACTTCGCACCCGTGCGCTTTGCGACCCCACAGACGCCCTCGACCATCGTCTCCGCCCGCATCACGGGGCTTGAGAAGGACACGCTGATCGCGCAAGAGGCTGTTCAAGAATGACACTCTTTTTTCCGTCATTCCCGCGCAGGCGGGAACCCATCTCCCAACCGCCGCGCTTGATGCTGCGTCGGGAGATGGATCCCCGCCTGCGCGGGGATGACGATGGTGGATGAACATGGCTGACATTTCCTGGCGCGACCGCCTCTTTGGCGGATTGAAGCGCACGTCCGACAAGCTCGGCGACAATCTCACCGGCCTGTTCGGCAAGGCCGCCCTGGACGCGCAGACGCTCGACGAGATCGAGGAAGCGCTGATCCTGTCCGACCTCGGCCCGGCCATGGCGGTGCGGGTGCGCGAGCGGCTGGCCGAAGGGCGGTTCAACAAGGAATTGACCGAAGATTATCTGCGCGAGATCATCGCGGAGGAAATCGAGAAGGTGCTGGCCCCCGTCGCCCGGCCACTGGAGATCGAAGCCTTCCCCCGGCCGCAGGTCATCCTGGTCATCGGCGTCAATGGGTCGGGCAAGACTACCACCATCGCGAAACTCGCGCATAATTTCCTGGAGCAGGATTATGGCGTGATGCTGGCGGCGGGCGATACGTTCCGCGCTGCGGCGATCGGCCAGCTCAAGGTGTGGGCCGAGCGGCTGGGCATCCCGATCGTCGCAGGCAAGGAAGGCGGAGACGCGGCGGGCATCGTGTTCGACGCGGTCAAGCAGGCGACCGCCACCGGCATCGACGTGCTGATCGTGGACACTGCAGGGCGTCTTCAGAACAAGACCGAGTTGATGGATGAACTGGCCAAGATCCGCCGCATCCTGGGCCGGTTGAACCCGGCTTCTCCGCATGATGTCGTGCTGGTGCTGGATGCGACAACGGGCCAGAATGCGCTGAACCAGATCGAAGTGTTCAAGGAGACCGCGCAGGTCACTGGCTTGGTCATGACCAAGCTGGACGGCACGGCGCGCGGCGGCGTGCTGGTCGCGGCGGCAGAGAAATTCCGCCTGCCCATCCACGCCATTGGCGTTGGGGAAAAGATCGAGGATCTGCGGCCCTTCGATCCCGGCGACATGGCGCGCGCTATCGCAGGAACAGCCTATGCCCGCTGATGCAGTCCCTTCGTCATGCCAGCGAAAGCTGGCATCTCCCTTCCTTCTGATCGCCGCGAAGAAAAGTGGGATCCCAGCGTTCGCTGGGATGACGGAGCAATTTTGATGACCCAGCGCAAATCCACGCAACAGCCCGCCCATAGCGGCACGCTCAGCCTCGCGCTCGATTTCGGGCCACTGCTGGTCTTTTTCCTCGGCTATAAATTTCTCGGCAT
The DNA here is from genome assembly GCF_002312805.1 of Sphingobium sp. D43FB. GTDB lineage: Bacteria > Pseudomonadota > Alphaproteobacteria > Sphingomonadales > Sphingomonadaceae > Sphingobium. Next base: position 78,235 of record NZ_NMUA01000003.1, read on the forward strand.
GATCGTCGGCACGGCGGCCTTCATGATCGCCATCGTCATCGCGGTGATCGTGTCGAAATGGAAGCTGGGTCGAGTTTCGCCGATGCTCTGGCTATCGGCGGGGCTGGTGCTGTTTTTCGGCGGCCTGACCATCTATTTCCATGACGAAAGCTTCATCCAGTTGAAGCCCACCATCATCTACGCCTTTTTCGCGTTGATGCTGTTCGCGGGGCTGGCACGGGGCAAGCCGCTGCTCAAATATCTGTTGCAGGCCGCCTATGATGGCCTCAGCCACACCGGCTGGATGAAGCTGTCGCGCAATTGGGCGCTCTTCTTCGTCGCCATGGCGATCGCGAACGAAGCGATGCGCCGGTCGCTGAGCTTCGACACCTGGCTCGCGGTCAAGGTTTGGGGCGTGACGATCGTGTCGGTGATCTTCGCCGCCGCCAATATCCCGATGCTGATGCGCCATGGACTGAAACTGGGCGACGAGCCTGCCAGCGACGATCTGGGCGAGACGACCCCGCCCCAGGGTTGAGCCGCCTGCTAAGCCCTTATTTCTGCGATCGTTTCGCAATAGGCATATAGGCCTTTTTTTCCGCGTGCGGGTGCGCATATGGAAGGGCGCGGCGGCGTTTCGCGTCCCGCCTGGACCCATAATAGATCGACCGCGCCAGTCATCGTGCGGCCGTCCCACCGAACCTTAGGAGTTCCGCCATGGCTTTTGTTCTGCCCGACCTGCCTTATGCCAAGGATGCATTTGGCGACATCCTGTCGGCCGAAACCTTCGACTATCATCACGGCAAGCATCATAACGCCTATGTCGTGAAGGCCAATGAACTGGTCGCGGCCGACGCCGCCCATCAGGGCAAGTCGCTGGTCGAGCTGATCAAGTCGACCAAGGGGGGCCTGTTCAACCAGGTTGGCCAGATCTGGAACCACACATTCTACTGGCAGTCGCTTTCGCCTACCAAGACCGCGCCGACTGGCGACCTGCTCGCCAAGATCGAAGAGGCTTTCGGTTCGGTCGATGCGCTGATCGAGAAGATGAAGGCGGAAGCCGTCGGCCATTTCGCCAGCGGCTGGGCCGCGCTGATTCTCAAGGACGGCAAGCTGGAAGTCACCAGCTATCATGATGCCGACACGCCGGTCGCGCATGAAGGTCATGCCCCGCTGCTGATCGTCGATGTGTGGGAACATGCCTATTATATCGACTATCGCAACGCCCGCCCCGGCTATGCCGACCGCATCCTCAAGGACGCGATCAACTGGGATTTCGCGGCGCTGAACCTGGACGGCGAAGGCGCCAGCCGCGCCGACCAGCCGGCCTGACGCACAGGGGCGGCCTCGCAACAGGCCGCCCCTTTTTCCGCGCCGTTGCTTAACGCCCATAATCTTTTGTTAAGCCCCGCCGCGCATCATCGCCTTTCCGTAAGGAGAGGGGCGACACATGATGGATATGGCCGCGCTGCGGGGGCAGCATGAACAAATCAGCCTGACCGCCCGGCAACTGGCGCAGGCCACCAGTGACATGGCCACGCCGCAAAGCGTTGCGGCGCTGCGATGGTCACTGGCGCGACAATTGATCGCGCATCTCGCGCTGGAGGATCGCATCCTTTATCCCGCGATGCAGCGGGCACCAGACTTGGCCGCGCGCAAGACAGCCGCGCAATTGCAGAACGAAACCGGCGCGCTGGCCGATCGCTTCACCCGCTATATGGCCGATTGGAGCGATGATCGCATTGCCCGCGAATGGTCGGCTTTCTGTGCGGAAACCCGGCTGATCCTGGCGGCGCTGGCCGAACGGGTCGATCGCGAGAACCGGACCCTCTATCCTTTGGCGGACCAGCAACGACGTCCCACACCGCCGGTCGCACGGGCAAGCTGACCGGGCTCAGGCCGCTTCGAGTTGCGCCACGAACAGGTCTGTCGCGCGCTGCAAATCCTGCGCCGTGCGCGACAGACCGGAAGCGGCACTCGACACCCGCCCCGACAGGCTTTCCGTGCTGCGGGCCATGTCCGCTACTTGCTCCATTCGTCCGGCCATGATGGTGGCGTCCTGCGCCGTATCGCGCGCAGTCGCACCAATGGCCGCCGTCGCATCCCGCTGATCCGCCACCGCGCGTTGGATCGCGTCGGCGGCATCCGCCAGTTGCTCGACCGCGCTGGCGACGTCGGACAGCGCGTTTTGGGCCACCCCTGCCCCCTGCTGCGCCGAAGACGCCAGCGACTGGATCTCCCCCGTCGCATTGGCGGCCTGCCCTGCCAATTGCTTGACCTCACCCGCCACCACGGCAAAGCCACGTCCGACATCCCCGGCGCGCGCTGCTTCGATCGTGGCATTGAGCGCCAGCAAATTTGTGCGCGACGCGATCTGGGTGATCGAATGGGCGAAGCTGGTGATGGAGGCGGTATGATTTTCCATGTCGCGCATCGCTTCATGTCCGGCGTTGGATACACGTTGCGCCTCGCCGCCCAGCGTCGCCTGCTGATGCGCGGCCGAAGCGATGGCCGTGATGGATTCGGACAGTTGATCGATCCTCTGCGCCAACATTGCCGCTCGCGCCGATGATTGTTCGGCGGCATGGACGGTTTCGCCCGTACCCGCGCTTGCGCGGCGCGCGAGATCGTTCAGGGACAGGGCAGACTCCTCCAATTCGCCCGTCGCTGCACTGACGGCATCGGCCACTTCGGCGATCGACTGGCGGAAGGCCGCAAGCAATGTCAGCGTTTCGGCCCGGCGATCCGCCATCATCCGTTCGCGTTCCCGCTCCCTTTCGATCCGCAGCGCCGCTTCACGCGCATCAGCCTCACGCCGCGCGGCCATCGCCGCTTCCGCAGCCGCGCGTCCGGCCTGGGCCTGTTCGGCCAACTCTGCCGATCCAGCGACATGGCGATCCAATGCCAGCAGCATTTCGCGCAGACGAACGCTAAGATAGCAGAGCACCGACGCCTGCAGGATCACCGCCACGCCGTGGAGCGCGATCCGTTCAAGATTGCCCAGCCCCGGAAAGACCCAGGATGGCGCAAGATAGTTGAGTAGCAGATGATGGAGCGCGACCAATGTCGCCCCCAGAACGATCGGCCGCCAGTCATAGAGCAGCACCAGCCCCGCCAGCGCCACGAAGAAATACATATGGCCGTCCATTTGCCAGCCATGGCCGGATAGCAGCACGACACCGATGGCAGGCTGCACCGCCGCCAATGTGCCCATCACCATGCGCGCTTCCAGATCCCGACGCCCGCGCAGGACCATCACCGTGGGCAGCGCATTGACCAAGGCGGACAGGAACATCGCCTTGATGCTGTCCTCTTCGCCCATCGCCATGGCCATCAGGCCCAGCACCACGGTCCATACCCAGTTGGCGAGCAACAGGATACGCAGACCCTGCAAGCGCAGACGGCCAAGACTGCTAATCGCGGTCATCAGCCCAGATCCCCGCAACCGCCAGCGTCAGCCGCAATGGCCAGGACACCTGCCATGAACAAGGGCCGCGCCAAGGCGTCACGCCGTCCCTCCACCACCAGCGATCCCGCCCATGGACCGGCAGCGATCAGCCGCGCACCATGGGCCACTGCGACGCGCGCCAGCCCCGCGCGCCCATCCTGGGTCATCGGCATCAGCAGCATGCGTCCGCTGACGGGGGGCATGGCGTAAAGCACGGCCAAGCTGCTCATCACCAAGCAGCATTGAACGGATAGGGACGTGCCAGGACGCAAGCGCGCAAAATATGTCATTCCATCCGGATAGGATTGAATGGTAAGGATAATATTAAGGCTGTTTCGGTGCGCCTATGCCCAAAGTGACAGCTAGTTCATCCAGATCAGCACCCGGTTTCACTAGCAGCCATTCGCGACTCGCCGCGCCATTGACCACCGTCACCGCGCCCTTGGGACAGATGCCCAGGCAGTCGACCTCGACGATGCCGGCCGCCGCCTTGCGCCCCTTGCCCAGCGTCAGATGCTTGCGCAGTGCCTTGGCCAGCCGTTCATCGCCATCTGGGCCAAAGCCACCGTCCAGCTTCTTGGCGCATTTGCGGCACACCAGCACGGCGTTGCGCCAGTTGGAACGGACATGATCCTTCATCGATCGTCCTTCAATCTACCGCGCCACGCGGTTTCCACGTCCGCCGCTCCTCGGCGGCACGCAGAACTTCATAGGCGGCCTGGATCGTCTGGAATTGGACCGCCGCTTTGGCATCGCCGGGCTTTACGTCAGGGTGGAATTCCTTGGCCAATCGACGCCAGCTTTTCTTCACCGCTTCGAAATCGGCGTCATCTTCCAGCTCCAGCGCCTGGAGCGCATGTAGTTCGTCGCGCGACCGGTTGCCATCGCCTGGCCCACCCCAGCCATGATAGGCGCTCGACTGAAAGCCGCCTGCATCGCGCCGCTCATCATGTTCGCGCTTCGCCCGCTCTTCGTCGTCCAGCCCCTGAAAATAATCCCAGTTCCGGTTATATTCGCCCGCATGTTCGGGGCAGAAATACCAGCGTTCCGGGCTGTTGGGGGATTTGGGCGCAGGGCAGTTGCCCGGTTGGTCACAGCCAAAGCGGTCGCAGCCGCGCACCGCTTGGGCTTCACGCGATGCGCCATAGCTGCGCCAGCGGGGAAAGCCCCAGTCATTGGATCGGCCGTTACGAGACATGAGTTACAGGTAAGGATTCCGTCAGAAAAACGCCACCCCGCCACATCGCAAAGGGGCCGCAAAAAAGTGCCAGAGGGCCTATAAGCCGGGTTTTGTCCTCTCCTTGCGGAGATGTGCGACCATTCCTCTAGGGGACGGATTACTCCGCCCCTCCAGCAACCAACCCGGACGATCTCGGTCGAAACAGACCTAGCAGCCGAAACTGCGCGCCGCCCCTATTCGGTCTTGCTCCCGGTGGGGTTTACCGTGCCGCCTTGCGTTGCCGCAGACGCGGTGCGCTCTTACCGCACCCTTTCAATTTCGCATGGCCTAAGCCGTTGCGACCTGCTTTCTGTTGCACTGTCCCTTGGATCACTCCAGCCGGTCGTTAACCGGCACCGTCATTTCGTGGAGCCCGGACTTTCCTCGCCGTGGAAGTTACCCGCCACGCCGCGGCCGCCCAGCCCTCTGGCGGATTGGTCCCTAGCGCCGTTCGGGTCCGGCGTCACCTGCTTATTCATCGCCCCTGGGCTTGGGCAGCAACAGCGCGAGCAGGATGGCGCGGCATTCGCCGTCGATCACCCCGTCGATCCGTTCCGGGCGAAAGCGGCGCTGGAACGCGACCACCGCCGCCTGCGGTTCGGCAATGTCATAGCCGAAGCGTTCGAGCGCCAGCATGAAGCCGCCATCGGTCCAGTGCGGGTCCATCAGATTCTTGGTCGGTCGGGGTAGTGCCAGTCGTAGCCGCGCCAGTTGGCCCCAAGGAAACAGTTCGCCCGGATCCTGCTTGCGCGCAGGCGCGATGTCACTGTGGCCGACGATATTGCCACGCGTGATCCGGTGCCGCTGGGTGATGTCATGCACCAGCGGGATCAGCGACCCCATCTGCGCTTCGGGAAAAGGCCGATAGCCCCATTCATGCCCCGGATTGATAATCTCTATGCCGATGCTGGCCGAGTTGATGTCGTCGATACCGCGCCAGTGCGACCGCCCGGCGTGCCAGGCGCGCTTGGCCTCATCGACCATGCGGATGATCTGGCCATCCTCCGTCACGACATAATGGGCCGACACCTTCGATTCCGGGTTGGCCAGCCAGTTGATCGCGCTCGCCGCGTCGGGCATCCCGGTATAATGCAGCACCAGCATGGTGATGGGCAGGCTGCGCTCGTCATAATTGGGCGACGGCGTCTCGATCATCGGCAGCTTGGTCATCACGCCCTTTCGGCCTGCACCGTCGATCCGGCGGCCTGACCATGACAATGGCGCAGCGCGACGCCGCAATCAAGCATGGTTAAGGACGGGCAGCTTTGCCTATGGGGGGCCGGAACGGTCAGCCTGCCAACCGCGTCCGGCCGATCGTCCCCTCCGGCAACGCCGCCTGCCGAACATAGGCACCGCGAAATTCGGGATGGGCGGTGAAATCGTCGCCCTGCCCGATCACCGTTTCGCCTGCACCCAAGAGCAATACCGACCGGGCATGGCTGTGTCGGCCCAGCAGCCGCAGCACCGCCTGCCGCCGCTCCGGCGAGAAATAGAGCAGGACGTTGCGGCACAGGATAAGATCATATTCGCCGCTTGGTGCCTTGGCATCGAACAGGTTGTCGTGGCGGAAATCGATCATGCGGCGCAGTTCGGCGCTGGCGCGCCAATCTTCGCCATGGGGTTCGAACCATTTGATGAGGTCGCCGACCGCCAAGCCGCGCTGAACGTCCATTTGCGAGAAAATGCCGGCGCGCGCCTGATCGATCGCCGCGGTCGAAATGTCCGTGGCCATGATCTCGATCCGCCAGCCGCTCCAGCGCGCGGCATCGTTGCGCAGGCGGATCGCCAGCGAATAGGCTTCCTGACCAGTCGAACAGCCCGCGCTCCAGATACGCAAGGTGCGATTGGACCGCTCCGCCTGGATTGCAGGCAGGATCTGACGATGGATCATGTCGAAGATCTGAAGGTCGCGAAAAAAGCTGCTTTCATTGTTGAGGAGCGCGTTGACCACCTCTTCCTCCAGCCTGGGATCGGCCTTGCGCGTCAACCGTCCGGCCAACTCGTCCATGTCCGCCAGCTTATGCTGTCGCAGCACCGGGCGCAGCGCGGTTTCCATCCGCCAGGCGCGCCCTTCGGACAAGGCCTGACCAGTGCGGGCTTCGAGCAGCGCCGCCAGAACGCGGGCTGCGCCTTCGAAGATGGCGGCCGGTTGCGCCATTTTCATGCGCCGACCCTGCCGCGTCGGGCGACGAAGTCCATCATCTGGTGCGGCTCCATCAAGGCGCAGGTCAGCCCAGCGCCCGCCACCGATCCCGGCATGCCCCAAACGACGCTGCTGGCTTCGTCCTGCGCCACGATCCAGCCGCCCGCTGCGACGATATCGCGCGCGCCGACCGTGCCGTCCCGCCCCATGCCGGTCAGCACGACCCCGGCTGCACCCGCGCCATAGACCTCCGCCATGCTGGCGAACATGGGATCGACGCCGGGCAGGTTGCCCGCTGGCGTGCGTTCGGGATTGAGTTGCACCATGACCCGGCCGTGGAGGCCGCGGCGCACCTGCAGATTGGCATCGCCCGGCGCGACATAGATGGTGTCGGGGAGCAAGATATCCCCGGTTTCAGCCACCTTCACGCGCAAGCTGGTCATGCGCATCAGTTGTTGCGCGAAATAAACGGTGAAGCTCGCGGGCAGATGCTGGGTCAGCAGCAGCGGCACCCCCATCGGCGCTGACAGGCCTTCGAACAATTGGCCCAGCGCGTGGATACCGCCGGTGGAGGCGCCGATTCCCAGACAAGCCAGCGGCTGGAGCACGGGGCGCGCGACCGGCGGGACAACCGGTGCGGTGGACAGGACAGCCATGACGCGCTGGTCGAACAGGCGGTTGAGCCGGTCGATCAAGCCCTGGGAAAATTGATCGCCGAAACTGCCGCTGCCGGGCTTCGACACGATGTCACTGGCGCCAAGCGCCAGCGCTTCGACCGCCGCCGCGCTGCCCTCCTCGCACTTGCCCGACAGGATCGCGACCTTCACGTCGGCCTGCGCCTTCAATATTGCCGGGAGCGCGGCAAGGCCGCTCTGCCCCGGCAGTTCGATGTCGAGCAGAACCAGATCGACTGCGTGATCGGCCAGATAGCCCAGGGCCAGTTCCGCGCTGTTGCTCTTGTGAACCACGCTATAGGCTGGCTCGTTGTTGAGTATCCGCTCGATCACCGTGCGGACCACCACCGAATCATCGACGATCAGGGTGCGCACGGCACCCTGCTGTCTCCTTATATTGGTCATGATCGGCATGTTGACGGTCATCACGAGGCTCTCTGCACGAAGACGAAAAGGGTGGAGGTTACTCCCTGGATTGGAGTGCAGGCTGTCGGGCTAGATGACCCCAACGATCACCAATTTGCTTTCCAGCGTTTCGCGATCGAAAGGCTTCATCACATATTCGTCGGCCCCCGCCTCGACCGCAGCCTTGATATGGCTGATGCCATTTTCGGTGGTGCAGAAGATGATCTTGGGACGGGCGGTCATCTTGGCGGTCGTCAGGGCCTGCAGAAACTCCATCCCGCTCATCACCGGCATGTTCCAGTCGAGCAGGACCACGTCCGGCGCGGAGGCTTCGCACTGGGTCAGGGCGTCCTGTCCATCCACCGCTTCGGTGACGGACAGGTCGAGCGATTCGAGAATATGGCGGGCCACCTTGCGGATAACCTTCGAATCGTCGACGACCAGGCAGTTCTTCATGATGCGTCCCTTTGGAATTTATGGCCCGAAAATCGAGACCTAACGGGCAAAAGCGAGTTTTTGGTAAACATGTTGGAAAACAGTTCAGGCCGCCTGGGCCTGGCCGCCGCCGTCGATGAAGCTGGCTAAGGATACCAGCAGCCAGGGATGACCATCCTGTTCCACGATGGCGCGGCCATAGGGTGCCCAGGCCCGGTCCAACTGACCGCGCAGTGGCAATTCACCCTCCGGCACGCGGCAGATGTCGGAGACGCTGTCGACCATCAGACCATAGCTGTGCCCGGCGATATTGGCGATGATGGCGAGGCCCGCGTCGCGGGTCGGCGAGGCCATCCCCTGGATCAAGGCGGCCGTATCGATGATCGTCAGCACCCGGCTGCGCAGCGCGGAAAGACCTGCGACATGCGCGCCCATGCCCGGCACCGGCGAAATTTCGGTCAGCTTGACCACTGCCTCCACCTCGTCGGTTTCCACCGCGATCCGGGTGCCCGCCAAAGTGGCGAAAAGATATAGTCGGTTCATGGCCCTATCCCTGTCCGGCGGTGATCGCCGCCATCAGTGCGTCCTGGTCATAGCGATAGATGCTGGCGTCGCGCGGCCCGGCGGCACGGGGCGAGGCGCGCAGTTGCACCACGCGGCATCCGGTCATCTCCGCCATGATCCCGGCGACTTTCGACCCTTCGCCATCATGGCATAGCAATACGTCGCGCGGGTCGATCACGCCGTCTTCCGGCAGGCCCAGCACCACGTCGTGGCCCGCCTGCCGCAACAGCGGTGCCAATATCTCGCGGGTCCAACCATCCTCGGCATCGGCCAGCAGGCAACGGCCGCCCTGGCCTTCGACCATGTCATAACCGGACAGCGAAGCGAACAGTGCAAACGGGTTTATCACCTCCAGATGCTCGCCTTCGATCACGGCAACGCCGCTCAGGATCCCGTGCATGGCGACCATGTCGGGGACCAACGGCATCTGGACGATGTCCAGCACGGCGGCGACCGGGTAGCAGGCTTCCTGCGTGCCATCGCGCAGGCGCAAAGCGGACACTTTGGCCCGGTCGAACTGAGACAAGCCATTGACGACGGTGATTAATCGCCCGTCGAGCCGGACATAGGCCTGGTCGCCCGACCGGCCGAACAGCCCGACATCGATATCCTCCACCCGGTCGATCAGCGCCAGTTTGAGCAGCCGTTTCTCACCAGTAATTTCCTCGAACCGCAGCGCCGCGACCATCTCGACCCCGGCCTGGGCGTCCGCCTGTTCCTCTGTCCGCCGTGCGGCCTGATCGTCCAGGATCGTGGGCAGTTGGGCCGCGCTGGCAATGCCCGCCGCGTCCAGCAGCAGCATCGGCTGGCCATTGTCCGGCAAAGTCATGCCAGCATAGACGCCGGTCGCCATGATCAATGGCGATGCTGGCCGGATTACCAGTTCCTCATGATTGTCCACTGCGGCGACGCCCATTGCATAGGGCACGCCGCTGCCCGACCGCACCACCATGATGGCGCGGGGTCCGGCCTGTGCTGGTCGGTCCATGCCCAGCACATCCTCCAGCTCGATCATCGAGTGCCGCACGCCGCGGATCGTCGCGATCTGTGCGCCGCCGATGCAGCTGATTTGGAGCATCGCATTGTTATCATGCAGTATCTCGACAACGGCAGCGCGCGGGATGGCGAAATGCAGGCCGCCCGCCCGCACCACCAGCCCCGGAATGATTGTCAGCGTCAGCGGCACGCGCAGGGTGATGCACAGCCCCTGGCCCGGATGATTGTCGAGCGCGATGACGCCGCCGATCCGCTCCACATTGGCGCGCACCACGTCCATGCCGACGCCCCGGCCGGAGATCGACGTCACTTGATCGGCGGTGGACAGTCCGGCCTGGAAGATCAGGTCCAACCTGTCCGCCTCGGTCATCCGCGCCGCCGCTTCGGGGGTCAGGCGGCCTGCGCCGATCGCCTTGTCCACGAGCCGCGCGGTGTCGATGCCTGCGCCATCGTCGCTGATGGTGATGACGATCTGATTGCCTGATTGGCGGGCCTCCACGCGCAGCGCGCCGGCTTCCGGCTTGCCGACCGCGCGACGCTGTTCGGGGGATTCGATGCCATGGTCGATGGCGTTGCGGACGATATGGGTGAGCGGATCGACGACCATCTCCACCATTTCGCGGTCCATTTCGACATCGCCGCCCTCCAGCGTCAGGTCGATGCGCTTGCCCAGATCGCGGCCGAGATCGCGAACCATGCGCGGGATGGCAGCGAACAGCCGTTCGACCCGCTGCATCCGCGTCTTGGAAATCACGTCGCGCATGTCCGCGACGCAGGTCGACAGCCGTTCGAACACATTGTCGAGTTCAGGATCGGCGGATCGCTCGCGCAGTTTGCGCGACAATTCGTTGCGGGCCAGGACCATGTCCGACACGCCGTTCATCAACTGGTCAATGAGGCTCAAGGGCAGGCGGATGGTGCGAGGGCCAGCCTGTCCCGCTTGCCGCGCCACGGCGACCGGGGCCGCCTGCACCTGGGGCGCGGGCTGGTCCACTGGGGCGTTGAGCGCCGCAATCAGATAATCGTCATTTTCATTGGGGAGCGCCGCGCCCATGGCCACCGCTTCGGTCAGTTCGCCGATCCGGTCCATCAGGCCCAGTACCGCGCTCACCGTGGCGGGATCAGCGCCGCGCTTACCTGCACGAATATCCGCCAGCACATCTTCGGCAGCGTGGCTGAGCCGTTCGAACCGGGGGAGGTTGAGGAAGCCGCAGCTGCCCTTGACCGTGTGGAAGAAACGGAAGATCGCATCGAGCCGGTCGCGGTCGGACGGGTCGGCTTCCCACGCCACGACCTCCCCAGCCAACGCTTCAAGCGTTTCCTGGGTTTCCGATATGAATTCCTGCAGTAACTCGTCCATTGCCATGGCCCCACCGATGCGCGCGACAGGCACCTTTGGCGGGACGTGGTTAAAGGGCCGTTAAAAGCCGGGACGCAGACGGCAAAAGGGGCGCCGTGACCATGTCACGACGCCCCTCCGCTTGAATGACGAGAGCAGATTACTGCTGGTCTTCGACCGCTTCTTCAGCCTTCTCGCCCGCTTCGCGGGTGGCGTCGGCCTTGTTTTCCAGCGCATCGGCAGCATTTTCAGCCGACATTTCGGCGTTGCCGGTCAGGTTGTCGGCCATGGCTTCCATATTGTCAGCCTGGTTGTCGAGGGCGTCCGCCTGATTTTCGTAAGCGTTCTCGACCTGGTTTTCCTTGGCGGAATCGCACGCTGCGAGCGCGACAAGGCTGGCGAGGCCAAGGACTTTGACGAAGGTTTTCACGGCGTTGTTCTCCTGTTGCGCCCCCTGGGGCTACCTACTTCGCAAGGCTTCCAGGCCGCACACGCAGCCTTCAGCCCTGACCGCGATCAACCGGTCGCGCCGGGGATGGTTCCCGTCGCAGTCTCGCTTCGTCGCATAAACGATTATTTTTTGAGGGAATCGCGGATCTCGCGCAGCAACATGATGTCTTCGGGCGTGGGCGCGGGTGCCGCGGCGGGGGCTTCGGCCTCTTGGCTGGCGGTCAGCCTGTTCACCAGCTTGACCAGCAGGAAGATGATGAAGGCGAGAATCATAAAATTGACCAGCACGGTCAGAAATTCGCCCCAGCCGAACATGGCAACGCCCGCAGCCTTTAGATCGGCATAGCTTTCGGGGTTGCCCTGAAAACCCGCCGGCAGATCGCCCATGCGGATGAAGTAGCGCGAAAAGTCCGCGCCGCCGAAAATATAGCCGACCACCGGCATGATCAGGTCATCGGTCAGCGATTTGGTGATGGTCGCGAAGGCGCCGCCGATGATGACGCCGACCGCGAGGTCCATCACATTGCCACGATTGATGAAAGTCTTGAATTCCGAAAGCAGCCCCATGGTTTAAGCCCTTTTACCATCTGCGATAATATCTGCATGGCCCGTTGCGCGGATCAGTTCAACGCCCTATTTCCAGCAGCGAAACAATCGCCAAGGATGTCCCATGACGCGCCTGCGCCGCTTCTCCACCTTTCTGCTGCCGCTCTTTGGGGCGTTCGCCCTGTCCGCGTGCGGTATCAACAGTGTTCCGACGGCCGAGGAAGAGGCGAAGGCCAAATGGGCCGACGTGCAGGCGCAATATCAGCGCCGCTCCAACCTGGTCGGCAATCTGGTCGAGACGGTCAAGGCGGCGGGCAAGCAGGAGCAGGATACGCTGGTCCAGGTGACCGAAGCGCGGGCCAAGGCCACGTCGGTGCAGGTCAATGCCGAAGACCTGTCCGATCCCGCCAAGGTCGCCCAGTTCCAGGCGGCACAAGCGCAGTTGAGCCAGGGGCTTGGCCGTCTGCTCGCGTCGGTCGAGGCCTATCCCGACCTCAAGAGCAATGAGAATTTCCTGCAGTTTCAGTCGCAACTGGAGGGCACCGAGAACCGCATCGCCGTCGCCATTCGCGACTATAATGGCGCGGTGCAGGCCTATAATACCCGCATCCGCACCTTCCCCGATGCGATCGGCGCGAAGATCATCCACGGGGCCAAGCCGATGACGCCGTTCCAGGCCACCACCCCTGGCGCGGAAGAAGCCCCCAAGGTCGATTTCGGTAATTGAGCATCGGAACCATGCTTTCCTTTCCGTTCGGCCTGAGTCTGTCGAAGGCCCCTTCCCTTCGTTGGGGAGGAGCGTCGATAGGCCTGCTCCGCACGGCACTGTCTGGCCTGTTTCTCCTCCTTCTCCTCGCGCTCGCCTCGACGGCGTGGGCGCAGGATTTTCCGAAATTTGACGACAAGGGCGTGGTCGATGCGGCTAACCTGCTCGATCCGGCGCAGGAACAGGCGCTTAGCCAGACGCTGATTGCGCAGAAGCAGGCCAGCGGGCGTTCCTTGGTGGTCGCGACCATAGCCGATCTGCAGGGCTATGATATTGCCGACTATGGCTATCGGCTGGGTCGCGCCTGGGGCATTGGTGACAAGGACAGCAATGGCGCATTGCTGATCATTGCACCCAATGATCGCAAGGTGCGGATCGAGGTCGGCTATGGCTTGGAAGGCATACTGACCGACGCGCTTTCCTCGCAGATCATCCGCAATGCCATCACCCCGCGCTTCAAGGCGGGCGACATGCCCGGTGGCATCGTGGCGGGCGTGGAGCAGATCACCGCCTTGCTCGCTTTACCGCCCGAAGAGGCCAAGGCTCGCGCGGCGGCCGCGGAAACCGAAGCGCGGGCCGCCGATCGCGGCGGCAGTGCGATATTGGGTTTGTGGCCGATCCTGTTCATCATCCTCTTCATCGCCATGCGGCTCATGTCGCGCGGCACCGGCGGCGGTGGTGGGAAGCGCTATCGCCGGGGCGGTAGCAGTATGCCAATCATCCTGTGGGGACCGGGTGCAGGCGGGTCCAGCTGGGGATCTGGCGGCGGCTCCAGCTGGGGCGGCGGCGGATTTGGCGGGGGCGGCGGCGGCTTTTCGGGCGGCGGCAGCTTCGGCGGCGGCGGCGCGTCGGGGGACTGGTGATGCAGCTTAACCTTACCCAAGCCGACCATGCGCTGGTGTCCGCTGCCGTCGCGGAGGCCGAGGCGCTGACGTCGGGCGAGATCGTGACCATCGTCGCGCGCCGATCGGATTCCTATCATGATGTCGGGCTTAGCTGGGCGGCGGCGGCGGTGTTCATCGCCCTGTCGCTTGCCGCAGCTTTCCCTGACCATTTGCATAGCTTCATGTCCACCTTGTGGCTCGATTGGGAGCATGAACTGGCGGACTGGAAGCTGATGACTGGCCTGCTGGGGCTGCTCCTCCTCAAATTCCTGGTCGTGCGCTATATGCTGGCGATCATGCCGCTGCGTATGGCGCTGACCCCGCGCGCGACCAAGGCGCGTCGCGTGCGCCGCCGTGCCATCCTGCTGTTCCGCTCGGCGGTCGAGGCGCGCACGCATGGCCGCACCGGTGTTCTCCTCTATCTCTCGCTCGACGAACATCGCGCCGAGCTGGTGGCCGACCGGGCCATCAACGACAAGGTCGCGCCCGAAGCCTGGGGCGAGGCGATGGCGGCGCTGATCGAGGCTATCCGCGACGGTCGCCCCGGCGAAGGGCTGGCCGCCGAAGTGCGGCAGGTCGGCGCGATATTGGCGACGCATTTCCCGCGCGCGCAGGATGACATCAACGAATTGCCCGACAGGCTGATCGAATTATGACCGACCCGGATCGCGATGCGCCCGAAGAGGTGATGTGGCAGGGCCGCTTCATCACCGCCAAACAGCGCGGCAAATGGGAATATGTGGGGCGCGCGCGCGGCATCCAGGCGGCCGTGATCCTGGCGATCGATGACGGCCATGTGCTGCTGGTCGATCAATATCGCGTGCCTTTGGGTCGGCGCTGCATCGAACTGCCCGCTGGTCTGGTCGGTGACGAAGCAGCGGGCGAGGACGCCAGCATCGCCGCCGCGCGCGAGTTGGAGGAAGAGACGGGCTATCGCCCGGCCCGGCTCGAATCGCTTGGCCAGTTTTTCAGCTCGCCCGGCATGGTGTCGGAAAGTTTCACCCTGTTCCGCGCCCATGGCCTGGAGGAGACCGGCGACGGCGGCGGCGTGGAGGGCGAGGATATTATCGTCCACCGCATCCCGCTTGCCACCCTGCCCAACCAGATCGCGGAGTGGCGCGCGCAGGGCTATGCGATGGACGTCAAGCTGCTGCTGTTGCTGGGCGCGGAGATGATGGCCTGATTTTTCTGTTCCGTCATTCCTGCGAATGCAGGAATCCATCTCCGACCCCATCGAAAAATGCGAGGCTGGGAGATGGATCCCCGCCTGCGCGGGGATGACGATGCAATAAGAGAGCCTCGATAAGCTCTCACCTTACCCGATACCAATCGGCCACGCGCTCCAGGGCCAGGGTCAGCACCAGCTTGCCTGCGCGGCTCGGCCAGCCCAGCGCTTTTTCCGCCGCGACGAGGCCTTCGCCTGCGCACACCACGCGCCACAATATGTCGGCGAGGCCCGGCCCGGCGGCCGTGACCGCGCCATCGAAACGGTCGCGCGCCGACAGTTGCGCGCTGGTCGGGTCGGGCGTTCGTCCCGGTCCGCGCCGTCCGCCCTCGCGCGGGGCAGCGTCCCAGCACATTGTCACTCGTGCGCCGAGGCCCGCTTTCTCCCAATCGGCGCGCAGGCGCTCGCCCGCCAAATATTGGCGTTCGCTCACATGGCCGCGCGCATGGAGCCAGGCGAGCGGCGATTCGCCGAGATTGACCATCACCCGCTGCGCCCGGCCATCGGGGCCTTCGATCGTCTGTTCGATATGCGTTGCGGCCATCACCACCTCCTGCTGCCCAAGAATCGGAATAGCCGCTCTTGCCATGGGGGATCATTTGTAGGAAAGAGAAAACCAAATAGGTTATTATAGAGGCGTGGGATGATCACCCGTATCCGCGAAGTCCGCAAGGCGAAGGGGCTGACGCTCGAACAGGTTGGGGCGTTGTGCGATCCGCCGACCACGGCGCAGACGATCGGGCGGCTGGAAACAGGCACGCGCACCGTATCGGTGAAATGGCTCAATCGTATCGCGCTGGCGCTGGGCGTCACCACGTCCGAACTGGTGGCGCTGCCGGGGCAGGCCGAAGTGCCGGTCGCCGCGTTGCTCGGCCCTGATGGCGTGCGCGCGCCGACCCGGCCGCTCGCCTTCCCCTCGCCCGCGCCCAGCGACGGCATGGTGGGCGTGCATGTCAGCGCCAGCATCGGCGATTATCGCAGCGGCGACGCGATCTGGTGTCGCCGCATCGGACCGGAAGACTTTGCCAGCGCGCTCAACCGCGACATTCTTTTCCCGCGTCCCGCCGGGCGCTTCCTGTTCGGGCGGCTGATCGGGCGCGAGGGCGACCGGCTGCAACTGCTGCCGCTGGGGTCGGGCGCGCGGCAATTGGTGCTGACCGACCCGCCATGGGCCGCAGTCGCCGTGCAACTCGTCCGGCGGCTCTAGCCAAAAGCACAAGCGCCGCTTAACCCGATGGCAATGGCTGATCCGCGAAAGACAAGACCATGACGCTCAACGTCCTCATGCTATCGACCCTCTTTCCCGATATCAGCCGTCCCAATTTCGGCGTCTTCGTGGAACGGCAGGCGCGCGAACTGGCTAGCCGGGCGGAGGCAACGGTCACCGTCGTCGCGCCGGTCGGCCTGCCGCCATGGCCGCTGTCGCTCAGTGCCCGCTATGCGCCGTTGCGCGCGCTGCCGCGCAAGGAACGCTGGCGCGAACTGACCGTCTATCGCCCGACCTTTCCGATCATCCCCAAATTTGGCGGGCGCACCAATGTCATCACCATGACGCGGGCGATCCTGCCGCTGGTGCGCCGCCTGCACGCGCAGACGCCGTTCGACGTGATCGACGCCAGTTTCTTCTTCCCCGATGGGCCAGTGGCGCAGCGCTTGTCGAAAGCGCTCGGCATCCCCTATTCGGTCAAGGCGCGCGGCGCGGACATTCACCATTGGGGCACGCAGCGCAGCACCCGCAAGATGGTGCGTCAGGCGGGCGATCAGGCGGCGGGGCTGCTCGCCGTGTCGGACGCGATGCGCCGGTCGATGGCGCGGATGGGGATGGATGCCGACAAGATTCGGGTCCATTATACCGGGGTGGATCTCGACACGTTCGAACTGTCCGATCGCGCAGCGGCGAAGGAAGCGCTCGATTTCAGCGGGCCGGTGGTGCTGTGCGTCGGCGCGCTGATCCCGCGCAAGGGGCAGGAACTGCTCGTCCGCGCGCTGCCCGCATTACCCGACGTCACGTTGCTGCTGGCGGGACAGGGTCAATATCGGCGGACGCTCGAAAATCTGGCGCAGGAATTGGGCGTCGAACGCCGCGTCGGTTTCCTGGGGTCGGTGCCGCATCATAAATTGCCACGCATCTTTGCCGCCGCCGATGTGATGGCGCTGCCTTCATCGTCCGAAGGCCTCGCCAATGCATGGGTCGAATCGCTCGCCTGCGGCACGCCGATCGTGATCAGCGACGTGGGCGGCGCGCGCGAACTGCTCGATCGGCCCGAAGCTGGGCAGATCGTCGATCGCGATCCGCAGGCCATCGCGGCGGCCATTCGTACTATCCTCGATGATCCACCCGCACCCGAAAAGGTGCGCGAGGCGGCGCTGCGCTTTACCTGGGCGGCCAATGGCGACGCGCTGCTAGCGCATCTTCAGGGGATCGCGGCCTCGGCCTGACCCGCGATCGGCAACAGCCGCGCCCGGCCATCGGGCGTGGGAAAACGTCCGCCGTCGAACGGCACTTCGCCCCAGCGCCATGGGGTCAATTCGGCATAGGCGGGGTTGGAAATGGGCGCATGGCGGCGCAGGTTAAGCAGTCGCGTGCCATCATTACGATAGGCGGTCAGCCGCCCATGTTCGCGATAAATATCGGCAGGCTGTTCATAATGAAAAGCATCGCCCCAGCCCATGGCTTGGGCCACCCGCGTCAATATCCACCAATCGGGCCGCGCTTCGCCGGGCAAGTCGAACAGGCGTCGCTGGCGACTGACCAGCCGGTCCAGCCCTGTCACGGTGCCATCCTTTTCGATCCAGTTCGCCGAAGGGAGGCATAGGGTCCAGCCGTCGTCGGCTTCGTCCGCGCGATCGGTCGATCGGATCGACAGCGGGACTGCCGCCCGCGCGGCGTGCAGCCAGTCCGCCGCGCCGTCCTCCGCACCGATGCTCCATAGCGCCCGCACCTGCCCGTCGCGCACGGCGTCGAGCAGCGCGTCGTCCTCCAGTCCGGGCTGCTCCACCAACTGCCGCGCGCCCCAGAAGCGGGCGACATTGGCCCGCATCGGATCAGAGAAATCGCCATGCGCAGCGAGGTCTTTGGCGTGACAACCCACTTCGCGCGCGCCCATGCCGTTCGCCCCGGAGGGCAGCGCGAAGGGTGCCGCGCCCGGTCGCCCGATCCGTCCCGTCAGCAGATGCAGGTTGATCGCCGCCGCCGCCACATCTAAGCCCGCCGTCTCCCCGAACAGGGTCACCAGCCGATCGACCGGGCCGATCGCATCGTAGAAATCCCGCACCTGCCCAGGCTCGATGCCGCAGGCCCGCGCCACCGACCATAGATCATGGCCGGGTGCCAGCCGATCCCGAAAGTCATCGGGCATGGTTACATGCGCGGCTACGAAATCCGCATCGATCAGGCCGCCATCGATGCTGTGCAGCAGCCACCCCGAGAGCAAGCGGGCGACGCTCCCTGCACGCACCGGCAATTGCATGTCGGCGTCGATCCCCGTGCCAAGCACCACGAGCCGCGTACCGCGCGTCGTGCGCGCCTCCTGCACCCGCTCCAACAAGAGCGGATGCGCCAGCAACGCGGGCACGTCGGCGATCAGGATCAGGTCGGCGCGGTCGATATCCTCCAGCGTGGCGGGCATCACATCTTCGCCATAGGCGGCGCGCTGCACATCGCCGATCGCGCCGCGCCAGGGGGCATGGATATGGGCCGACCCCAAAAAGCCCTTCATCAGCTTGTTGGCGACATAATAATCCTCGGTCAGCAAGCCGCCGCCGACATGCAGCGCCACGCTGCCCGGCCCATGACGCGCCTGCACGGCGGCTAACCGCCGCGCAATCTGCGTGACAGCCTTGTCCCATGTCGCCCGCTTGCCCTCGACCAGCGGATGCAACAGTCGTCCTTCCATGTCCGCCATGGCCGTCAGCGCATCCGCGCCTTCGCACAACTGGCCAGCATTGGCGGGATGCGCCTTGTCGCCCTCGATCCGCAGGTCGCGATCGGTGCCGGTCATCGCCCGCACGCCGCAACCCATGCCACACTGGCCGCACAGGCTTCTGACGATCGCCATCTCAGCGTGGATTCCGGTTGCGAACGCTCATAGGCCGCTTCCTAGCCGATCAGGCCTTCTGACAAAAGCAGCGCCGACAAGGTCAGGCGATGGCACCGACCATAGCGGGATGATCGACCGCCTCGCCGGTCCAGCGATCGCCATGCTGGTGATAGGCGACATGGCTGGCGCGCTGGAAGCCGGTGCCGTCCCAGACGATCACCTGCAGTTCCACTTCGTTGTTTCGGTGGACGTGCAGCCAGTTGAAGCTTTGCGGCTCGTCGTTGCGCAGGCGTGTCGAGGTGGCGGTGCCGGCCTGGATCACCAGCGCGCCGCCCGCTTGTTCCACCATCTTGGTCGCCGATTCGGCATAGGTCTGATGAAAATGGCCTGCCAGAGCGAGATGGACACCTGCCTCGCGCGCCGCCTGTATGGCGTCCTCATGCTGGCCGACCGCTTCGCTCAATTCGCCGCCCCGGCCGATCGGCATGGCGAATAGCGGGTGGTGGGTCACGAGTATCCGCGTCTTGTCCGGCGCGACAGCCGCGAGCCGCTGGCGTAATATTTCCATTTGATCATGATTGATCCTGCCATCCTTGATCGTCAGCGAGCGCGCGGTGTTGAGGCCCAGGATGGCGACCTCGGCATCTTCGTAGAAGGGACACAGGTCGCTGCTGATATAGCGTTTGTAGCGATCGAGCGGGGCCATGAAGCGCCGCACTACGTCATAAAGTGGCACGTCATGATTGCCCGGCACGACGAGCAATTTGAGGCCTGCGCTGCGCAGGCGGTTGAGCCAGGCCGACGCCGCCCGGAACTGATCGACGCGGGCGCGCTGGGTGAAATCGCCGCTGATGACGACCAGGTCCGGTCGGCGCTCCTCTAGCCAGGCGGTGGCGGCGTCGACGATCCTGGGATCGTTCGCGCCAAAGTGAATGTCGGAGAGATGTGCGATGCGGGCCATTAAAGGGTAACGAAGTGTAAGCAGATGGTTTCCATTGGACCCAAATCCCCTCTTGCCGTGTTGTTGTGCCATGGAAACGAAAGCGCCCCCCAGCCCTGTTCTTCGCCCCCTCCCCCGCGAGGCCGCGCTGATCGTCAACGCGCATAGCCGCAGGGGCCAGGACTTGTATGCGCAAGCCAAGCAGAAGCTGGAAGAGGCAGGCGTCCGGCTGGTTGCCGCCCATGCGGTCGAAGATCCCAGCCAAATGGATAGGACGGTCCGCCAAGCGATTGCCGATGGCGCGCCGATGGTGATCGTCGGCGGTGGCGACGGGTCGATGTCGGGCACGGTCGATGAACTGGTGGGCAAGGATTGTGTCTTTGCCGTGCTGCCGCTCGGCACCGCGAACAGCTTTGCCCGCACATTGGGCCTGCCTCTCGACCTGGACGGCGCGGTGCAGGTGATTGCCCATGGCCGTCGACGACGGGTTGATCTGGGCATGATCGACCGGGATTATTTCGTCAACGCTGCCTCGCTCGGCCTGTCGCCGATGATCGGCAAGACGGTGCCGCATAAGCTCAAACGCTATCTCGGCCGGATCGGTTATCTGGTCTGGGCGGTCAAATGCTCGGTCGGCTTCCGCGCCTTTCGCCTCGTCATTGACGACGGGCAGAAGGAACATCGGCTCTGGTCGACCGAAGTCCGCATTCTCAACGGCCCCTTTCATGGGGGGGTCGAATTGTCCGACCATGCCGATGTGGATACCGGCGAAATCGTCGTCCAGGCGGTGGTCGGACGCAGCCATGTCCGGCTCGCCTGGGACTGGTATGCCAAATTCTTCAAGCTGCGCGACCGGGATTCCCACACGCAGGAATTTACCGGCAAATCGTTCAGGATTTCGACCCGCCCGACCCAGCGCATCTCGATTGATGGCGAAGTGCTGGCGAAAACGCCGGTCACCGCCAGGATCGCGGCGGGCGCGATCGAGGTGGCGGTGCCGGTCGAAGAATGATCAGAGCGGCTTTTCGTAGATCTGATAGACTTTGTTGACCGTGCTGTTGATCGCCTCGGCAATCGCGTTCATCCCCTGATTATCGTCCAGCACCCAGCCGATCTCGCCCCGTGTCGAGCCATAATGTTCGATCGCGTCGAGCCGGATATGTTCGATCATCATGAAGGCGAGTTGGCTGGCGATGCGCGAGGATTGCAGCCGTTGCACCACGCCCATCAGCGGCACGCGCATGGTGCGGACCTTGGGCTTGCGCAGCCACCGCAGCAATTTTAGCCAACCGAACGGGAAAAGCGACCCGTTGAGCGGCCCCAGCGCTTCGTTGAGATCGGGCAGGGTCATCATGAAGGCGACCGGCTCGCCATCCAGTTCGGCGATCATGATCAGATCTTCGAACACGATGGGTTTCAGCTTCTTGCCGGTATGCGCGACTTCCGCATCGGTAATCGGCACGAAGCCCCAATTCCTGCCCCAGGCGTCGTTCAGGATCGACAGGATGATCGCCGCTTCCTTGTCGAACTTCGCCTTGTCGACCTTGCGGATGCGGATGCGCGGGTTTTTCTGCCCCGACGCGACGATCCGCTGGATGAGCGGCGGGAACTGGTTGGTGATGTCCAGCTCGTAGCAGAGCAGCTGCTTGGCCGGGGCATAGCCTGTGCCCTCTATCATCGCCTTATAGGTCGGGCTGTTATGCCCCATCATGACCGTTGGGGGATGATCATGGCCCTGGATCAGCAAGCCAGGATCTTCCCAAATCGACAGCGAAATCGGCCCCAGCACGCGGGTCATGCCTTTGGTGCGTAGCCAGGCTTCGGCCGCCGTGATCAACGCCGCGCCTACGTCCGCATCGGTCGCTTCGAACAGACCGAAATTGCCAGTGCCCGGCCCCATGCCTTGTTCGGCCGGTTGAGCCAGCGCCAGACGATCGATATGCGCCGAAATACGGCCGACCACGCGGTTGCCGCGGCGCGCGAGGAAATATTGCGCTTCGGCATGGTCGAAAAAGGGATTGTCGCCGGGCGTCAGCAACGCCTTCACCTCGGCCTTGAGCGGGGGCACCCAGTTCGGATCGTTCGCATAGAGGGACCAGGGCAGGTCGATAAAAGCCTTGAGGTCGGCCTTGCCGGAAACGGGAGTGATGACCAGATCGGATTGCGCCACGGTTGCCGCCTTGATGATGGGAATAGGATGCAGTTCGCCGCTTGTTTGCGCAATGTCAATCACGGGCGCGGGTTGGCGGCGTATCGGGACGCGGATGTCATGGTGCTGCCACGATATCAGCGCATTTGGAGTTTAGGACGGTCTTATGACAGTGCATGATCCCATATTGGCCGCCGCCCAGCGCGCGCGGGCGACCATTCCCGACGATACCGCCATGCTGCGGGCGGCGGCGGAATTGACGCGCGACTATAGCGTCGCCAATCCGCGCATCTATTGGCCCGACATGCTGGGTTCGGCGCTGATTGGTTGGGCCGCGATGGCAGGCGCGATCATGGCCGAGAATGTGGCGATCGCTATTGTGTGTGGCCTGGTTGCGATGATGGCGTTGTATCGCGCGGCGAGCTTCATCCATGAGCTGACGCATATCCGTAAAGGTGCGCTGCCGGGCTTTCGCTTCGGCTGGAACCTGATCGTCGGCATTCCGCTGATGATCCCGTCCTTCCTCTATGAAGGCGTGCATACGCAGCATCATGCCCGCACCCGCTATGGCACGGCGGAAGACCCCGAATATCTGCCGCTGGCGCTGATGAAGCCCTGGTCCTTGCCGCTGTTCATTCTGGTTGCATCGCTTGCGCCTGTCGGCCTGATCCTGCGCTTTGGGCTGCTGACACCGCTCAGCCTGATCCTGCCGCCCTTGCGTCGCAAGGTGGTGGCGGAACTCTCGGCGCTGTCGATCAATCCGGCCTATCGCCGCCGTACGCCGGAGGGTGACTTTGCGCGCATGTGGGCGTGGCAGGAAGCGGGTGCCTGCCTCTTCGCGCTGGCGCTGGTGGGCAGCGTTTTCGTCTTCGGCTGGAAGCCTCTGCTCGTCTATATGGCGATCCATTCGGCGATGACCGTCGTCAACCAGCTACGCACCTTGGTCGCGCATCTGTGGGAGAATGAGGGCGATCCGATGACGGTGACCGCGCAATATCTCGATTCGGTCAATGTGCCGCCACCCGGTGCCTTGCCCGAACTATGGGCGCCGGTGGGGCTGCGCTATCATGCGCTCCACCATCTGCTGCCGAGCGTCCCCTATCATGCGCTGGGCAAGGCGCATGCCCGGCTGATTGCGACGCTGGACGTCAATTCCCCCTATCATCGTGGCAATTATCCGGGGATGACCCCGCTGGTAGGCAAGATCGCGCGCAGCACGATGGGCGCGCGCTGAGCCTTATTCCTCGGTCCTGAACAGCACGGTTTCGCCGACCAGCAGGAACAGGAAAAAGGGTGCCCAGGCCGCGAGGAAGGGCGGATAGGCGCCCAGACTGCCCATCGCCAGCGAGAAATTGTCGGCGACGAAATAGGCAAAGCCAAGCGCCATGCCCATCACCGCGCGCACGAACAATTGGCCGGACCGAGCGAGGCCGAAGGCGGCAACGGACCCCAGGATCGGCATCAGCAGTGCGGACAGCGGCCCCGATAATTTGTGCCACAGGCTCGCCTCCAACTCCGCCGTCGGCCGCCCGGCATCATGCAGGTCGGCAATCGCCGCCTTGAGCTGCGCGAAGGTCAGCGCGTCGGGATCGACCTTCGCCAGGGTGAACTGGTCGGGCCGGATATCGCGGCCAAAACGGACGGTGCCGACATTGGTCACCGTGCCGCGCGCCACATCGAACTGTCGCGCGCCTTCCAGCAGCCAGCTGCCGCTGGCGGCGTCGTAGCGGCCGCGCGGCGCTTCCACGATCGTCGTCAGGCTGTTGTTGATGCGGTTGTAGATGCGGACCTGGCGCAGTTGGACTTCCGTGCCCCGCCCCGCCACGATTGCAGCGTTGACGAGATTGTTGCCGTCGCGGACCCAGGGGTTGCTCTTGACCCCGCTGTCGCGCGGGATCGGTCCATAATCCACAGCTTCCCAGGCGCTGAGCGCCGCCGTCGATCGCGCCACGACCCGTTCGTTGAAGACATAGCTGATCAGCGAGACGCCCAGCGCCGCAGCGATGAGCGGTGCCAATATCTGATGCGCCGACAGGCCCGCCGCCTTCATCGAGATGATCTCGCTATTCTGGTTGAGCGTGGCCAGCATGACCAGCGTGCCGAGCAACACCGAGAAGGGCAGGAAGCGCGCGATGATCTGCGGCGCGCGCAGGCCGACATAATGCCATAATTGCGCATCGCCATTGCCGGGATAGGCCAGCACGTCGCCCGAATTGCCGAGCAGGTCGAGCGTCTGCAGCACCACCACCAGCAGCGCCAGCACGGCAAACGTCCGGGTCAGGAATAGGCGCGCCATATAGAGGGTGATGGGCGTCGACGGGAAGAAATTGAACTGCATGGCCTCAGGCCGCTCCTTCCACGGTCATAGCAGGTCGCCGCTTGCGGCCCAGCCGCAACAGGCGTGCGACCTGCTTGCCCAATTTGGCGAAGGCGAATTCCAGCGCGCCGATCGGCTGCCCACCGGGGCGATGCGCCACCACATGATACATCCAGAAGATCAGCCCCGACACCAGCACGAACGGTCCCCACAGAGCGATGATCGGGTCGATCTTGCCGAGCGCACCGATGCCTTCGCCATATTGGTTGATCTTGTGATAGGTTACGATGAACACGATCGAGAGGAAGACGCCCAGCGCCGATGTCGATCGCTTGGGCGGGATGGCAAAGGCCAGCGCGGCGAGCGGCAACAGCAGCATCATCGCCACTTCGACCATGCGGAAATGGAAGTTCGCACGCACTTCGTCGCGCAGCTTGTCGGGCGTGGCCGCGCTGCGGCCGATCACCATCAGTTCGGGGATCGTCTTTTCCCGATCCACGTCGCGGCCGCGGAAATTTTCGATCTGCGGCAGGTCGATCGGCAGGTCATGGCTGGAAAAGGACAGGATACGCGGCGTCTTATATTTGGGCGCATCATTGACCAGCACGCCGTTGCGCAGGCGGAAGATGATCGTGTCCGGATCGTCGGTCGCCAGGAACATGCCTTGCGCCGCCGTTACCGCCACCGATTGGCCGTCGCGGCTGGTCGCCCGCACGAAAATGCCCTGGAGATTGCGGCCTTCGTCCAGGCTGCGCTCGATTCGCATCGTCATCCGCTTGCCCAGATTCGTGAACTCGCCGACCTTGATCGACGCGCCGAGCGCACCAGACCGCAGTTCGAAGCGCAATGCCTCATAGGCGTGGCGTGATAAAGGCTGGACCCAGCCGACGATGCCGAAATTGAGCAGCGCCAGCGCGATCGCATACATATAGGGCACACGCAGCAAGCGGCCGTAGGACAGGCCGACACCCCGCATGACGTCCAGCTCCGACGACATGGCGAGCTTGCGAAAGGCCAGCAATATGCCGAGCATCAGGCCGATCGGGATGCCAAGCGAGAGATATTCGGGCAGCATATTGGCCAGCATGCGCCACACGACGCTGACTGGCCCGCCCTCCGCCGCGACGAAGTCGAACAGGCTGAGCATCTTGTCGAGGACAAGCAGCATCGCGGCGATCACCAGCGTACCCAGCATGGGCACCGCGATCAGGCGGGCGAGATAACGGTCGGTGGCGGTCAGCATTCTCTAAGTCGTCGTCCCATCACCATGTTTTGGCCGCAAACCCCGCCCATATCAAACGGCATAGCGTTGCGGGGCGAACAGGGGCTCGCCATCCGGCCCATGCCGGTGGCTATAGCTTCCAGGAGTCTGATGGTCATGATAAAAGTTGCAATGGGTTTGATGTCGGGAGCAGCGCTGGTCGCTGCGACGCCCGCATTCGCCCATGGCCAGGAAATTGCCAATGATCTGGACCGTTGCGCGGCAAGCGCTAGCGGACCGGCGGTGCTGGTCGATGTACGCGGTTTTGCCGCCGCCACCGGCAAGGTGCGCGTCCAATCCTATCCCGGCACCAAGGCCGCCTGGCTGAACAAGGGTCAATGGCTGCATCGCATCGATACCGCGGTGCGTCCCGCCAATGGTGCGATGCGATTCTGCATGCCGGTGCCGCAGCCGGGCAAATATGGCATCGCCGTGCGGCATGATCGCAACGGCAATGGCAAGACCGACATTTCCAGCGACGGCGGTGGTTTTTCCAACAATCCGTCGATCAGCATCTTCAACCTGGGCAAGCCCGGTGTCGAGAAAGCCGCTTTCTATGCCGGTCCCGGCGTGACGAAAATCACGATCACCCTCAAATATATGTGACCCCAAAGCCATGGTTTGCGTCGCCCTCCTGTCCAATCCCAAATCCACGGGCAACCGGCAGTCGCTTCCGCGCGTGCGCAGCTATTGCGCGAGCAACCCCGACATCTTCCATTATGAAGTGGAGCATGTCGAACAGATCGGCCGGGCGTTCCAAACCATCGCCCGCGTCGATCCGGTCGTCATCGTCATCAATGGCGGCGACGGGACAGTACAGGCATCGCTGACCGAACTCTATCAGGGCGAGCATTTCAAAGGCCGGGTGCCGCCGATCGCGGTGCTGCCCAATGGCAAGACCAACCTGATCGCGCTGGACCTGGGCATCCATGGCGACCCGATCAAGGCGCTGGAGCGGATCGTGGCCATCGCCAAAGCGGGCGTGGACGATCATGTCGTCGCGCGGGAGCTTATCGCCCTGTCGGATGGGCAGGTCGGCAGCCGCCCGGTGCTGGGCATGTTCCTGGGCGGCGCGGGACTGGCCGACTATATGCTCTATTGCCGTAACCAGATTTATCCGCTCGGGCTGTCCAACGGCCTGAGCCACTTCATCACCGCGATGGCGGTGCTGGTGTCGCTGTTATTCGGCATCAGCGCCCGTTTCCTGCCGCCATCAAGCAAGCCGGTCAGCATCTCGCTGATCCGCGACGGCCAGTTGGTCGGGCGCTTTTCGGTGTTGATCGTCACAACGCTCGAACGATTGCTGCTGGGCGTACAGCCGGGCGACAGCCGGCGCGGCAATATGAAATTGATGGCGGTGGATCAGAATTTGCCAGCGCTGTTGCGGCTGATGTGGGCCAGCATCTTCAAGCGCGTGGGCAAGCGGCAGATGCAGGGCATCCACCTGGAACAGGGCGACACCATCCGCATCGAAGGCAACCATAGCAGCGTGATACTGGACGGTGAATTGTTCGAAGCGTCGGAGGGCAAGCCGATCGTGCTGCGATCGACCCAGCCGGTACCGTTTTTGCGGTTGGCGGCTTAGGACACTGTTCCCCCTCCCGCGGGCGGGAGGGGGTTAGGGGGTGGGCTGCGCAAGGTTGCGTTGGCCCACCCCGCTGCGACTAAATTCCCCCGGCGCAGGGCCGGGGTCATTAAGTCTCGCTGCCCCTCCCGCAAGCGGGCGGGGAATAGGAAAACAGACCCCCACTTCAGACGTCGCGTAATTCCACCCAGGTCGGGGCGTGATCGCTGGCTTTTTCCCGGCCGCGAAAGTTCCGGTCTACTTGCGCGTCGATCAGACGGTCGGCGGCGGCGGGGCTGAGCAGGAGATGGTCGATGCGGAAGCCTGCGTCGCGCGGCCAGCTGTTCATCTGATAATCCCAGAAGGTCCATACGCCGCCCGCAGGGTGGCGGCTGCGCAGCGCGTCGGTCCAGCCATCGGCGAGCATCCGCCGATAGGCGGCGCGGCTTTCGGGCTGCATCAGCGCGTCGTTGGCCATTGCCTTGACGGAATAGGTGTCATCGTCACGGGGGATGACATTATAGTCGCCTGCCAGGATCGCGGGCACTTCCTCCGCCCATATTTCGGCGGCGCGGGTGCGCAGGCGCTGCATCCAACGGAGTTTATAATCGAATTTGGGGCCGGGCTGCGGATTGCCGTTGGGAAGGTAGATGCTGGCGACGCGTACGCCCTTCACATCAGCCTCCAGATAGCGGCTATGCTCATCCTCCGGCTCGCCGTCGAGGCCGCGCCGGACTTCGACCGGACTTTCGCCGCGCGCGAGGATGGCGACGCCATTGAAGCCCTTTTGCCCGTGCCAGATCACGCCATAGCCGGCCTCTTCGATATCCTTGACCGGGAAGGTTTCGTCGGAGGTCTTGATCTCCTGCAGGCAGGCGATGTCGGGCCGCGTTTCGTCCAGCCATTCCAGCAGGCGCGGCAGCCGCGCTTTGATGCCGTTGATGTTGAAGGTGGCGATACGCATGGACGATTCTCCTCGTCCCCGTCCCTAGAGGCTGGAACGGCGCTTGGCTATCAGACCGAGAAGCTGGTGCCGCAGCCGCAACCGGCGGTCGAATTGGGGTTGGTCACCTTGAAGGCCGCGCCGCCCAGATCGGACACGAAATCCACCGCGGAACCGCGTACCAGATCGAGGCTGACATCATCGACCACCAGGGTTACGCCATCGCGCTCCACCGACACATCCTCCGCGTCGACTTGATCGGCAAGGCCGAAGCGGTATTGGAAGCCCGAACAGCCGCCCCCCTCCACGGCCAGTCGCAGGATCGCGGGCTTGCCCTGTTTGGCAGCGATCGCGGCGACGCGCGCAGCGGCAGAAGGCGTGAGATCAATGTCGGTCATGCGCCCTAGATAGGCGCACGCAAAAGCCCCGGCAACCCATGGGGGGCCGGGGCTTTTGCGAAAGTCGAAAAAGGGAGGATCAATCCGCTGCTTTTTCCTGCGCCTTGGTCGGGCCACCCATGGCGACCGGGGGCCGGGTGTTGGCGGCGACCAGATAGTCGGGACCAGCAACGAAGGGGATGGGATTGATCGCCGCGCCGTCAACGCGGACTTCATAGTGAAGGTGGCTGCCGGTGGAACGGCCGGTCGAGCCCATCAGGCCGATGACCTGGCCGCGCTTCACATAGCTGTTGGCTGGAACGATCAGCTTCGACATATGGCCGTAGCGCGTTTCCATGCCGCCACCATGCGAGATCTGGACAAGGTTGCCGTAGCCGCTGGCCCAGCCCGAACGGCTGACGATACCGTCGGCGGTCGCATAGATGGGGGTGCCGACGGGGCCGGGAATGTCGATGCCCTTGTGCATCCGGGCGCGGCCGTTGAACGGATCCGAGCGGGTGCCGTAGTTGGAGGTCAGCGAGAGCTTTTCGACCGGGCGGCCTGAGGGGATGTAGGCGGTCGCCTTGGGCGTGCCGTCCATGCGCTGCAGGCTGGAGAAGATGTTGGAGAAAGCGAGATCGACCGGGGCGGGCGTGGTCGCCGCCGCTTCGGTCACTTCGCCATAGGGATCGTCATCTTCGGTCGCCTGAGCGGGCATCGCCGCACAGAGCGTTCCGACCATTGCGATGCTTCCAAAAATTTTCGCGGCTTTCGCTGCACTCTGGAACAAATTGGATGCACCAGCATTGATCGATTGAAGAAACAGCATGCCGACCCCGACTTATGTCACCGCAGGCTTGATTGCCTGTCGGCGCTTCCCGTGTTTTTCTTGGCGACCTAGATCGCCCCCGCCAGACATAGACTGCAAATTGCCGGTCAGGTTGCAAGCGCGGCGTAGAATTCGCGGGTCAAACCGGCCTGTCGACGCGCCGAGTCGTTGAACGGCGGCTTAACGCTACCCCGAAAATGGCGCTTCACCAGCATTTGGTAATGAATCGGTGGATTTAGGTTCCGTCGGTTCGCCTCCGTGACAAACCAGTTCGTCCCGGCTTGGACATGGCGAATCTCATCGATCAATATCCGGCGCAGGATTTTGACGGTGGGTTCATCGCCCGCTTGGTCGAACCGCTCGACCGTCGCGGGTGTGATGTCGAGCGCGCGCGCTTCCAGCACCATGGGCACGATGGCAAGGC
Source organism: Sphingobium sp. D43FB (assembly GCF_002312805.1). GTDB lineage: Bacteria > Pseudomonadota > Alphaproteobacteria > Sphingomonadales > Sphingomonadaceae > Sphingobium. Next base: position 108,152 of record NZ_NMUA01000003.1, read on the forward strand.
GGGCAAGCGCGTCCTCCGCCGTTTCGGTGGCCGCCTGCCATAGGCCGTCATGCGCAGGCAGCGCGCCATAATGGCTGCCCATCTGGCGCAGCCGCCGGTCGAGCAACGCGAAGTGCATCGCTTCGTCCGCCCCGACGCGCATCCACTCGTCCGTGAAGGCGGGCGGGAACTGTGCGCCGAAGCGGCCGATCAGGTCGAAAGCCAAGTCGATTGCGACAAATTCGATATGGGCGAGCGCGTGGATCATGGCGATCCGCGCCCGTTCCGAGCCGATCTTGCCGCGCCGGGGCATCTGGGCTGGCGGCAGTAATTCCGGTGTCGTCGGCCGCGCGGGTCGATCGGGCATGGCCACATCGAAATGAGGAGCCAGATGTCCCAGCCGCCACGCCCGCGCGGTCGCGCGGGCGGCCATGAGCTTGGCGATGGGATCGGCGGTCAGCAGGACATGGGCACAGGCTGCACCCACGCTGGCAACGCCAGCAGGCAGGCTCAAAGCGCCTGCGCTGCCTCAAGCACCTCCTGCGCGTGGCCCTTGACCTTCACCTTGAGCCAGACACGCTGCAGGCGGCCATCGGCGTCGAACAGGAAGGTGTCGCGCTCGATGCCCATATAGGAGCGGCCATACATGGATTTTTCGACCCAGGTGCCGAAGGCTTCGCACAGCGTGCCTTCTTCGTCGGAGGCCAGGATTACCGACAGGCCATATTTGTCGGCGAATTTGCGCAGCTTGGCGGGCTTGTCCTTCGACACGCCGACGACTGGCACACCCGCTGCCGCAAATTCGTCGGCCAGCGCGGTAAAATCCTTCGCTTCGTTGGTGCAGCCCGGCGTGTCCGCCTTGGGATAGAAATAGACGACGAGCGGCTTGCCCGCATAGCGGGCCAGCGTGAATTCCACGCCGTCTGCGTCCTTGATCGTCCCCGTGGGGATGGGGTCGCCCTGTTCCAGCATCATATATCCTCCCAATAGGGCGCGGCGAGCGCGGCCCAGGCCTGACCGACGCTTTGCCGCGCCTGCGCATAGCTTTCAAGCAGACTGTCCCAATGGTCAGCCCCGCAGGCGCGCGCGACGAGCGGGCGGGTCGCTTCGGCCGGTTCGGTCGATCCGGGCGAGACCAAGCGCGACACCACGAGATAGCGGGTAATGAGGTCATGCGCGGCGATGAGATCGGCGGAGAGATGACCTGCAGCGACGAGGTCCGCCAGCGCTTTGCCCAGATCCGGGTCGAATGCCATGCCGTGGCGGAACTGCGATACGTGGATCAGAAATTCGAGATCGACGAGGCCACCGGGCACCAGCTTGACATCGAGGTCGCTGGCGGGCGGTTTGTGGGTGGCGATGTCCCGCCGCATCTGCACCGCCTGCCGCGCCAGCTCATCGAAGTCGCGGGGGCGATGCAATGTCTCGGTGAGGATGGCCTTCAGCGCGGCGCGGGCCGCTGGTGATCCGAACACCGGCCGGGCGCGGGTGAGCGCGAGATGCTCCCAGGTCCAGGCGGCCTCGCGCTCATATTTGGCGAAACTGTCGAAACTGACCGCCAGCAGCCCCTGCGCGCCCGATGGCCGCAGCCTTGTATCGACCTCATAAAGCGGGCCAGAGGCGGTATGGACTGACAGCGCGTTGGTGACGCGCTGGGCCAGACGGTTGAAATAGAGCGTCGCACCGAGCGGCCGGGCACCGTCGGACTCCGTCTGGAAATCGCCGGTGAAGAGATAGATGAGATCAAGGTCGGAGGCATGGGTCAACAAACCGCCGCCCATCCGGCCCAGCGCCAATATCACCAGTTCGCCGCCCGGCACCCGGCCATGCGCGGCTTCGAACTCGGTGATGGTGGCATTGGCCAATGTCTCGATCGCAGCCTCAGCCACGCGACCATAGCCGCGCGCGGCTTCGAGCGGATCGCCGCCGCGGATGATCTGTACCCCCAGCGCGAAGCGGCGATCGCCTACTCGCTGGCGCACGCGGTCGAGCAACGCCTGATAATCCTCGCCCGGCTCCAGCGCGCCAAGCTGGGCGGTCAGCCCTTCAACCGAGGGCGGCGGGTCGAAGGCGGTGGCGTCGATCAGCCCGTCGATCAGTTCGACCCGGCGGGCGAGCGCATCGGCCAGCGTTGGGGCATGGCTTAGTATCTCGGCGAGCAGTTCGACCAAAGCCGGCCGGGCGGCGAGCAGCTTGAAGAAGTTTATGGCGCTCGGCAGTCTAGCAATCATGTCGTCGAGCCGGTTGAGCGCGCGGTCGGTGTCGGGTGCCTTGGCGATCGCACGCATCAGGCCGGGCAGCAGCGCCTCCAGCGCCTCGCGCGAGGGACCGCTGCGCAGCGCACGAATCGTGCCGCCCCGCCAGCGGGCGATGCGGGCGAGCGGCGTATCGGCATCGACAAAGCCCATGGCGAGCAACTGGTCCTTGAGCCGGTCCTCGTCATGGGACAGCAATGTGTCGTCGGTCTGCGGCGTCAGCCGGTCATAATTGCGTCCGACCCATTCGACATGCGGGGTCAGCAGGGCGAGCAGCGCCGGACCATCGGCAAAGCCATGCAGCCGTGCGACATTGTCGAGCGCGGCGTCGGTCTTGGGCAGTTCGTGGGTCTGGAGATCCTCGACCATTTGCAGTCGATGTTCGATGGTGCGGAATTGAATATAGGCGGCATCAAGCCGCGCGGTGACGTCAGGGTCGATCACGCCCGCGTCGGCCAGCGCCGCCAGCGCTTCGCGCGTATTGCCCGACCGCAGCGCAGGATTGCGCCCGCCATGGATCAACTGATGCACCTGCGCGAAAAATTCGACCTCGCGGATGCCGCCACGACCCCGCTTCAGATCATAGCCCAGGCCGAACGCCTGTCCCTGCGCATAATGGTCGCGGATGCGGCGGCTGATGTCGACAATGGCATCGATCGCGCCGAAGTCGAGGCTGCGCCGCCACACGAAGGGGCGGATCTGGCGCAGGAAATAGTCGCCCAGTTCCATGTCGCCTGCCGCGGCACGCGCACGGATGAAAGCGGCCTGTTCCCAGCCGACCGCCATCGATTCATAATAGCCGATCGCCGCCTCCACCGGCAGCGCGATCGGCGTCGCTTCGGGTGACGGGCGCAGCCGCAGATCGACGCGAAAGACATAGCCGTCGCCATCGGGCGCGCTCAGCAATTCGGTCATCCGCCGCGCGATTCGCACGGCGGCATCGGCAACATCCTCACGATCGCGATGCGGCAAGGTCGCCGGATCGTAGAGGAGAATCGGGTCGATGTCGGAGGAATAATTGAGTTCGCGGCTGCCATGCTTGCCGAGCGCCAGCACTACGAATCCGCGGTGGGCCATATCGGGATAGCGTTCCTGCATGGCGGCAGCGAGCGCCTCGTCCACGGCCGTGTCGGCAAAGTCAGACAGGGTGCGGCTGACCCGGTCCAGATCCCACGCCCCCGACAGGTCGGCGGCCGCAACTGTCAGGGCGATGGCGTTACGCCGCCGCCGCAGCGATCGGGCTACCCCGTCCTCCGGGCTGCCCGCCGCATGGGCCATGGCCAACGCTGCGTCGAAATCACCCGTCGCCAGGCAGTCGGCCAGCATCGGCAAGCGATCCAGCACCCGCGCCAAAAAGGGCGAATGTGCCCGTATCCGTGCTTGTGTCTGCGGCCAGTCCGTCACGCACTCTCTCCCGTCTTTGCGCGGGCTATCGCGTGACCATGCGACGAATGCCAGCAACTTTTTGGCCCGACGACCGTTCTGTGGATTATGGAAATGCAGCGCAAATATGCTTGCCGATCGGCAACCGGTGGAGACGGCGACAAAGGCCGGATCGTCACCGTGGCGCTGCCCGCCCCTTATGAGGGGATCGGCAATGCCTTGCGCAAGACCTACAGTCCGCCGCGCGACAGTTTGCCCGACGATATGATGGCGCTGCTCAAGAAGCTCGACCATCATTGAAATGGCACGTTGCCTGGTAGGGCAGCAGTTTCTTTACCTCTGATCCTTAAATGCAGACTGCATTATCGTCGGGATTTGGGACGGCTCCATGCTCTATCGCAACTTTGCCATTGCCACCTTGTTGGGCGCGCCCTTGCTTGTCATGGTCGTGGAAGCGGTGGTGCCCAAGCCGCAGCCTGCAGCGGAGACAAGCGCCGTGGCGGCGGCGACCCCCGCGCCAGTCACGCCGGTCCCGCCATCACCTCCCATTGTCATGCCCGAAGCGCAACCCGTCTCGGCGATGCCCGATTATGGACAGCCGCTTCCGGGCGCGGGCCAGCCGCTGATCGTGCCAAGTGGAAATATGCCTACGGCAGCAAGCGGGCCGATCTTTTCGTCCCGTTCCGCGCCGCCGGGATCGCCCAACGCGGAATGACAGTCAGATCGCGCCGCTGAACGTGTCGCACTGAGCCGGGTCGCCGGTCGACAGGCCCTTGCGGAGCCAGAGCATACGCTGCGCGCCGCTGCCATGCGTAAAGCTCTCAGGCACGGGTCGACGCCCGGCCGCCTTTTGCAGCGTATCATCGCCGATCGCTTCGGCGGCGCGCATGCCTTCTTCCAGATCGCCCGCTTCCATCAAATTGGTATCGCGCGCGGCCCAGACGCCGGCATAGCAGTCGGCCTGCAACTCCATCTTGACCTGGAGCGCGTTGCCCTCCGCCTCGCTGGCCCGGCTTTGGGCGGCGCGGACCTTGTCGGCGGTGCCGGTGATGGTCTGGATATGATGGCCTACTTCATGCGCGATGATATAGCCGATCGGGAAGTCGCCCGGCGCGTTGAAGCGACTTTCCATCTCGTTGAAGAAGTCGGTGTCGATATAGATGCGCTGATCGGCCGGGCAGTAGAATGGTCCCATCGCCGATTGTGCCGCGCCGCAGCCCGACTGGCCGTTTTGGGTGTAGAAGACCAAGGTGGGCGGCGGATATTGCTGCCCCTCTGCCTTGAAGATGTCCGCCCAGCGGCGCTCGGTCGATCCGAGGACCCTGAGCGAGGTGCGCTGGATGTCGGTCAGTTCAGTCGTCGCCGGGCGCTCCGTCTGCACCGACTGGCCACCGCCGCCTCCGCCGATCAGGCTCAGCGGGTTCATGCCCATCACCACCATGATGACCAAAACCACGGCGATGCCGCCACAGCCAAAGCGGCTGCCGATGAGCGGCAAGAGCATGCCCAAGCCGCCGCCAAGGCCGCCGCCCCCGCCCCGGCCGTCCTGCACTTCGAAATTGCCGCTTTCCTGTTCGTCGTCGAGCCGCATGATGCCCTCCCTCTATCCATCGCGGCCTACGCGATTCCCTGACGGCTGGAAACCGTCGCCAACGTGATTGGGTTGCAAGGCGGTGAATAATTTACCTGCCAATATGCGTTGGATTGCCGGGCCTAAACCCTATATTGCAGTGCGACATGGCTGACAGTGATCCCCCCATCCACCCCAAGCCGCTGCGCCGTGCGCGCACGCCGCTCCCCCTTCCCCGCGAAGTCGCGCTCTTGCTGCAGGGCGGCGGTGCGCTCGGTTCCTACCAGTCGGGTGCCTATGAGCGACTCGACGAACTAGGTGTCGATGTCACCTGGGTCGCGGGGATTTCGATCGGCGCGATCAATGCGGCCATCATCGCGGGCAATGAACCGCACCGGCGGATTAGCCGCCTGAAGAAATTCTGGTACACGGTGTCGGGGGGCATGCCCAACATCATCCTGCCTGAAATCGACCAGATCCGCGAAGCCATGCATTTGATGGCCGCCAGCACGGTCGCCAGCTTCGGGGTGCCCGGCATGTTCCGCCCTCGCCTATGGCCTGCGACCATGATGCCCGAAGGCACGACGGGTGCGATCAGCTTCTATGACAGCGCGCCGCTCAAGGAGACGCTGGACGCCTGCGTCAATTGGGACCTGCTGAACGATGGCCCGGTGCGGCTGTCGGTCGGCGCGGTCGATGTCGAGACCGGCAATTTCGCCTATTGGGATACGCGCGGCCCCGGCGGCAATACGCGGATCGACGCGCGGCACATCATGGCGTCGGGCGCGCTACCCCCTGGCCTGCCGCCGATCGAGATTGACGGGCGCTGGTATTGGGACGGGGGCATCGTGTCGAACACGCCGCTCGCCCATGTGCTCGATCACCAGACCGACGACATGCTGGTATTCCAGGTCGATCTTTTCCCCGCAGAAGGCCCGATGCCGCGCCAGATGACCGACGTTTATTCGCGGGCCAAGGATATCCAGTTTTCCAGCCGTACCCGCCAGGTGACCGATCAACATCTGCGGCTGCGACGCGAACATGGCGCGATCAAGGCATTGCTCGACAAGTTGCCACCCGCCTTGCAGGGCGGACCGGAAGCGCAGACGCTGCGCGACATCCTTGATGTCGGATCGGTCAACATCGTCCACCTCATCTACCGCACGCGCGATTGGGAAAGCGGGGCGAAGGACTTTGAGTTTTCGCGGTCCACCATGCTCGACCATTGGGCGCAGGGTCGCGATGCCGTCGAGGAAGTGATGCACAAGGGCGACCTGATCGCGCGCAACATCCTGAACGGCAAGAGTTCGACCTTTGACCTCGACGCCCCCGATCATCTCAAGGAGAAAAAGGCATGAGCAAGTCGCTGGCAGGCAAGACCGCCCTCATCACGGGTTCGACGTCGGGCATTGGCCTCGCTTATGCCAAGGTGCTGGCGGGCGAAGGCGCGAATGTCGTCATCAACGGCTTTGGCGATGCCGATGCGATCGAGAAGGAACGGCTTGGGCTGGAGGCGCTGAGCGGTGCCAAGGCGCTTTATAGCGGCCATGACCTGACCAAGGCTGACGAGATCGAGGCGATGATGGCGCAGGCGGCCGAGGCCTTTGGCGGGGTCGACATCCTGATCAACAATGCTGGCACGCAGCATGTTTCGCCGGTCGAGGATTTCCCGGTCGACAAGTGGAACCTCATCATCGCGCTCAACCTGACCAGCGCCTTCCACACGACCCGGCTGGCCGTGCCCTATATGAAGTCGAAGAAGTGGGGGCGGATCATCCAGACGGCGAGCGCGCACAGCAAGGCGGCGTCGCCATTCAAGAGCGCTTATGTTACCGCCAAGCACGGGCTTGCGGGCTTCACCAAGACGGTCGCGTTGGAAGTCGCGACGTTCGGGATCACCGCCAACTGCATTTCGCCCGGCTATGTCTGGACGCCACTGGTCGAGAACCAGATTCCCGACACGATGAAGGCGCGGGGCATGACGCGCGAGCAGGTCATGAACGACGTGCTGCTGGCGGGACAGCCGACCAAGGAATTTGTGACGGTAGAACAGGTCGCCGCCATGGCGCTGTTCCTGTGTAGCGACGCCGCCGCGAACATCACCGGCGCGAATATGAGCATCGATGGGGGGTGGACGGCGCAATAAAGCGCCGTCGCCGGTTCGTTCAGGCGGCCGCTGGCTCCAGCAGGCGCAGCACCGATTGCAGGCCATCTTCGCTGGCGGTTGCCAGCGGGAGTGGCCGGTCGGACAGGCCGTCATGTTCGCTGTTGAGGAACAGGATCGCCGCGGAAGCGCCTAGCGCCTCAATAGCAAGGCGCGTGACGCGGCCCTGCCGTTCCGCCGCATCAGGTGCGAGGCGCACGGCGTTGCGGGGCGTGAAGCGTCGGCCGGGCGCGGTGCGTGCTGGCGTTGGCGTGGTGGCGGCGTCAGGTGTTTGCGTCGTCATCAATCAGCTCTTCAACGTCACGATGCCGACCGGCGCAGGCTTGCTGGATGGGTTTGATGCATTGGCCTTGGGCGGTTTTTCCGCCTTGGGCTTGCGCACTTCCTTGTTCGATTTCTTCTGGCTCTTGGCCATCGTCCATTCCTTCGATTACTATTAAAGGTCAGCCGACCGCGCGGGCGGCGGCTTCGTCTTCGGCCTGAAATTCTGCGACGATCGCTTCATCTTCCGTAGCGACCGTGCGGGTTGCGCGGCGGCGTTCGGCATTGGCGGCGAGCGTTGCTTCCTTGCCCCAGGCATCGGCAGCAGCAAGCGCGATCCGGCGGGTGTTGGGCAGGGTTTCCGACTGCGAACGGGCGATATGGAGCGACTGCTGGGTGAGGCAGAATGCCGATGTCTGGGCCATGGATCAGGCTCCTAGTGCGAGGAATGGGGCGTTCGTGGCGGCAGGGCCAAAATCAGGGCCAAAAAAGGAGAAGTGCCGCAGGGAGGATGATCATCGGGCCGCGTCGTGCGACGGATCGTTCCTTTCACATGTGAAATAGTCTCTTATGCACAAGTTTACAAGGGTGGCCTTGGAAACAGCCCCTTTTTAACCGGCGCAAAATAGGCTTATGCTCCCCCGATCCAAGGGAGACATATCAGCATGCGCCACGCGCTTACGGCCATCATGGCCGCCGTCAGCTTTTCGTCCATCGCCACCGCCCAAACGGCGGATGCCCCCGTCGTCGCAGCGCCGCCCGCGCAAAGCGAGATCGGCGCGGCGATCGCCAAGGATATGGACGGGCTGATGGCGCTCTATCGCGACCTGCATGCCAACCCCGAACTGTCGGAAAAGGAAGTCAACACCGCCGCCAAGCTCGCCAAGCGGTTGAAGGCGATGAAATATGACGTGACCGAGAAGGTCGGCGGCACGGGCGTCGTGGCGGTGATGAAGAATGGCTCCGGCCCGGTGCTGCTGATCCGCGCCGATATGGACGGCCTGCCGGTGGTCGAGCAGACGGGGCTGGAGTTTGCGTCCAAGGTCCGCACCAAGACGCCCGAAGGCGTCGAAACGGGGGTGATGCACGCCTGCGGCCATGACACGCATATGACCGCCTTCATCCAGACCGCCAAGCTGCTGGCCGCGCGCAAGGATGACTGGAAGGGCACGCTGGTCATGATCCTGCAGCCCGCCGAGGAGGTTGGGCGCGGGGCGCGGCTGATGCTGGAGGATGGGCTCTATACGCGCTTCCCCCGGCCGACCCATGCCATCGCCTTCCATGATGCCGCCAATTTGGAGGCGGGCAAGATCGGCTATACGCCGGGCTTTGCGCTGGCCAATGTCGATAGCGTGGACATCCTCGTAAAGGGCGTCGGCGGCCATGGGGCTTATCCGCAAACGACCAAGGATCCGATCGTGCTGGGATCGCGGATCGTGGGATCGCTCCAGACGTTGGTAAGCCGCGAGCAGGAACCGCAAGATCCCGCCGTGGTGACCGTGGGCAGCTTCCAGGCCGGGGCCAAGCATAATATCATCCCCGACGAAGCGAAGTTGCTGCTGACGGTGCGCAGCTATTCGGACGAAACGCGCGAGAAGCTGATCAAGGGGATCGAACGGATCGCGCGCGGCGAGGCGATCGCGGCGGGCATTCCCGACAACCGGATGCCGGTGGTGAGTGTGAAGGATGAGTTCACCCCCTCGACGTTCAACCCGCCCGAATTTGCCGAACAGATGGCAGGCGTGCTGAAAGCCCATTTCACCGACGACCGGGTGGTCAAGACCCCGGCGGTGATGGGCGGCGAGGATTTCGGCCGCTTCTATCGCGCGGACAAGAGCATCAACAGCTTCATCTTCTGGGTGGGTGGCGTCCCCGCCGACAAGATGGCCGCGGCCGCTGCGGGACAGACGACGCTGCCGTCGTTGCACAGCCCCTTCTGGGCACCGCAGGCCGACAAGGTGATCGCGTCGGCCAGCGAGGCGATGACGGTACTGGCGCTGGATATATTGAAGGAGAAATAGGGAAATGGCGGCTTAGCAGCGCATCCTGCTTCTAGGCCATCGCGGTCCTCAGTCCCAGATGCGCAACGAAAGGGTCGAAATCACGGTCGCTGAAAAGCAGCGCATGGCCGTCGCGGATGCATCGAGTGGCGATCAGCGTATCGATCGTCTTGCGGACAGTGATGCCCAATGCGCGGAGGTGGCGGAAGTGCCGAGCGGCATCGATCGCCACGTCCGCCCCGCCGATGACGATCACATCCATGGTCAGGAGCAGGCGGCGAACGCGGTCGAATTCCCGGTCGGCACTGATGCCCTGTAATATTTCGGCGAGGATGAGATCGCCGACCAGCAAGGGTTCCCGTCCCAACAGAGTGTCGAGACGGTCGGCCTGGGGCGTCGCGATACCGCGAAAATAGTCGATCCAGACGCTGCTATCGACGAGGATCATCCGTCGCAGCGCTGGGCGTCAAGATCACCGTCCCAGTCGATCGCGCCGCGCAACGACCGCAATTCCGCTTGCTCGCTCAGGCGCAGCAGGGTGCGCAGCCCCTGTTCCACGGCCTCTTTCTTGGTCTTGATGCCGGTCGCGTGCATGGCCCGCGCCATGAGTTCGTCGTCAATCACGATATTGGTGCGCATGATGTGTATCCGATTAGAGAATCATACACATATCATGTCGGTAGAGCGGGAACAAGCAAGGCCCTTCGACAGGCTCAGGGCGAACGGAACAGCGAACATATCATGTCGGCCGGTGGCCCTTGCGCCATTTGGTCCAGAGGTGGCGGGCGAGCATCAGGGGGGGCATGCGGAGCCAGTGGGAGCGCAGGAAGAAGGCGAAGACCAGGGCCTTGCGGGTTTCGCGGCCCCAGCCGTCGCGGGCGAGCAGGCGGGCGCGGACGAGGTGGTCCCACAGGGTCAGGCGCGCGCCGTCGCCATAGAGGGCCAGCGCCAGGCGCCGCGCCTGCTGCACATGGGCGCGCAGGCCGTGGTGGGCGGCGCGCTGGTCCAACAGGCTCGGATCGCATTCGGCTAGCAGGCCATATATGTCCCACAGGTTGCGCAGCCCGCCCTGCAGATCACCATCAGCCAGCATATGCGCGGCGGCGTGACAGACGCGGTCTTCCGCCGAGAGCATATATAACCCGTCGGCTATTGGTTCAGCGTCAGCGATCAGCGCCGCTGCATCGGGCTTGGGACGGGCGGTGAGCGGCAGGATGGTGTGATGCACATCGATCATCCGGTCGCGGGTACGGTGGATCATCGGGGGGAGTTCGTGCATCCACTGGCGATAATAGGCGTCGTCATAAGCGTCTTTCTTCACCCATTCCCAGCCCGCCGCGATCAGCGCCTGTTCAACCGCCGATAGCCGGTCGCGCGGCACGAGTATGTCGAGGTCGCCGATGAAGCGCCCCTGCCCTGCGCGCAGTCCGGCCGCTGCATAAGCGGTGCCCTTGAGCAGGATGACCCGCACGTCGAGGGGACGCAGCGCCTGGACCGCGCGGTCGGCTTCCCACAAGGCCTGGCGCGCTTCGCGGGCGGCGTCGGTGCGGGCGTCGGCGAGGATCGGTTGCACTGCTGGCGGAACGGCGATTTCAGCGAGGCGGAAGGCCAGCGTGCCGATCAGCCGTTCGGCGCGGGCTGCGGCGATCAGGCCGTTCCAGCCTGTTGCATCGAGTGTCGTGACGGACGCAGGGTCGCGCAGCGCCCGCACCAGCAGCGCGGCGCTCATGCCCGCTCCTCCCACAAGCGTTCGACCATGGCGATCGCGTCTTCGCCCGTGGGGAAGTCGATGGCGCGGGCAGGCACGTCGCGCACGAAGCGGGTCAGGGCGACGAAGGCCGGTTCGCCGAGTGCGACATAGTTGGTCGAGGCCTGGGTCAGACGCATGAAGATTTCGCCCTGCCCGACCGGGCGGATGTCCGGCGCATGGCCGAAGCGAGGGAAGAGCAGCAGGGCCGGCATCGCCCCCTCCCCCATGCGCGCGACGGCATCGGCGCGGGGGACCATGTGGCGGATGTCGCCCTTGGCGGTGGCGGCGAGTAGTGGACCCATGTGGGCTTGCCCGACCGTATCGGCGACCACATCGATCGCGCGGTTCTTGAGGCTGACGAGGCGAGGGAAAGGCAGAATCGCACCGCTGTCGAGATCAAGCAGGGCAAATTCGTCGCCCATGAAGCGCCAGCCGCGCTCGCCCAGCAACGCCGCCAGGGTGGATTTGCCCGACCCCGACTCGCCGGTCATCACCAGCACGCAGCCGTCCTTTTCGACGCTCGATGCATGGAGCAGCAAATGCCGTCGCCAGCCGAGCGCCATCTGGAGGTTCATACCCATCTCCGCCGCCAGCAAGCCGTGCGAGAGACTCATCGGCGCGGCATCGGCAAGGCCATGGTCGCCGGTGATGAAGATGGAAGGGCGGACCCAGCGGCGCACCATGCTGGTCGGCTGGAGCCGGACGGTGAAGTCGGCGACTTGCCCCGTCACATCGGGATAGGCGGCATAGAGGCGTTGCAACTGCGCGATCGGCTGGGGCCAGGCCGCGCCGATGCGGAAAGTGGCGGGGCCGATGCGCAGGGTCAGCGCATGGTTCATGCCGGACGCACCAGGCCAAGCGCGGCCAGCGCATAGAGATGGGTGGCGATTTCAGCGAGCGCTTCGTCGGCGGGGCCGAGGTCGAAGTCCTGCGCTAGTCGGTCATGCAACGCCTGCGCGGTGACGGTGGCACCGTCGGCCATGCGGTCGAGCAATTCGGGGACCGGGCTGATGACCATGTGGGTCTGGCCCGACCGGCGATGATAGAGCAGCGTCAGGTCTTCGAGCGCGCAACTAAGCAGCGCGTCGGCCGGATCGCGTCGATAGGATAGGCTGTTGTCCATAGTCCGGCACCCTGCTGCTTTGCCTCCCTCTAGCGCGGAAGCGTAGCCAAGTGCCTAACGTATCAACGCAGGGCTGGCGATGGCAGGGCGTGGGTTTCGGGGCGATCGGCGAGGGCCGCGAAGGCGCGCCAATAGCCGTCTAGCGCACGATCGACATGATGATCGCGCACGGCGGCGGCGAGCGTTGCGGGGTCGGCGGGCTGGCGCAGCGCGCGTTCGATGGCGCGGGCGAAGGCGGCGGGATCGCCGGTCGGCACCGGGGGATGCTGCGCGGCGGCGGCGAGGACCGGGTGGATGTTGGGCGTGCTGTCGGTCGCGACCACGCCCGCGCCGCAGGCCAGGGCTTCGATCAGGGTGGCGCAGAGGCCCTCCCAGCGAGAAGGCTGGAGCAGCAGGTCGGCGTGGCCCATCAACGTGGCGAGTTGATGCGGGTCACCGACGAAGCCGATAAAATGCACGCGGTCGGCGATGCCAAGCGCAACGCATTGCTCCTGAAGGTCGGCGCGCAGCGGACCCTGGCCAGCGATCGTCAATTGCCAGTCGAGATGGGGTAGCAGCGCAAGCGCTTCGAGCGCCGTTGCCTGATCCTTCTGTGCGGTCAGGCGGCCTACCATCAGCAGGCGCACGGGCGCGGCGGGATCGCGGGGCGAGCGGGCGGCGCGGGCCTTATCCATGATGGGGGTGACGGTCGGACGGGGGAGCAGGCGCACGGGGCCGCTGTCCGCCAGCAGGGCGCGATCATGCTGGCCCATCACGATGGTCAGGGCGCTGAGCCGCGCGATGGTGCGAAAGCGGAGGAGCCGGGCCTGGGCAGCAAGGCCGTGGCTGCCGGGGCGCTGGATCGGATTGGAAATGCGGGCGACCGCCTGCGTCGCGGTGCCCAGCGCCGCGAGCGCGACCAGCATATTGCTCTGATTGCCCGCCGAATAGAGGATGTCGGGGCGGTGCCGCCGGACCAGCCGGGCCAGCGCAGGCCATTGCGCGATCATCGCCAATCGGCGGTTGCCGCCGGGCGCGGGAAGGCGGCGGACGGTCAGTGCCGGATCGATCAGATGCGCCGTCGGCCCATCGGTGCGCGCCATCCACAGTTCGACGCGCACGCCACGACGAAGGAGGTGATTGGCCAGCAGGATCGCGACCCGATCAAGCCCGCCATCGCCAGGCTCGTAAAGATAGACTGCGACCGACAGGGCATGCGCCGGGGGTTGGCGGAAATGGAACATGGGGCTGCCCTTGCGTTGGATCGAACCTTTGCAGGTTCGACGTCTTCAACGCGGGAAAGCCGTATTCGTCCTGATCGTTATAGCTAGGGTAGTCGCGGAAAAGCGGCGTTTCAGCGCGGCATCTGCAGCGAGGCGTAGCAGGTGAAGCCGCTCTGCCCCGATTGGAGGCGGCGGATATAATTGAGATAGGCCTGATTCTGCTGATAGCTGGTGCCAGGCAGCGGACGGCCTCGCAAGGCTTGCTTCACCTGTTCGCCGGTGAAGCTGCGCCCGGTGCCGGGGAACGCGCCGGGGGTGCCCGCAGGCACCACATGCCCGTTGGGCGCGATGAAATTGCCCGCGCGGCCATTGTCAGGCACGGGAATGGTGCAGTTGAGGACCGAGGCGGCGGTGTTGGCGAGCGCGGGGCGGATCGAGACGATGGCGGACGCCGCCATGGCCCCGCCCATCAACAGTTGGCGACGCGAGGCGACGGCCGGTTCAGCGGCGGTTTCGTCCATCTGGGGACCGTCCTGATCGGGCATCTGCTCGCTCATATCGTCCTGTTCCGCATCTCGCGCTTGCCAAAGCGTAATGATTGCACGCTATTGGGCTTAGGTCTTCGCAGTGTTTGCGCGACAAATCCAGTGCGGTAACCATGAATCGACTCAGCATTTCCCAAATCACCGCGTCGCTGGCCGTGCTTATGCTGGGCACGGGCGGCGCCTTGTTGCTTGGCGCTTCGCCTGTTGGCATCGCCCTGCCGATTCTGGCGGGGCTGGTCGTGTTGCTGATCGCGGCGCACGGGCATGACCCGGAGCCGGACCAGCCCGCGCCGCCGATCGAACAGCCCGACTTGATCGACCATCCCGATTTTCCGACGTTGCTGGAAGGGATTTCCGATCCGCTGATGCTGGTGGAAAAGGGCAAGATCGTGCGCGCCAATCGCGCGGCGCAGCGCTTGCTGGGCGCGCATATCGAGGGGGACGATGCGCGAATCGCCATCCGTCATCCCGCCGCGGCCGAACGGCTGGCCAGCACTGCGCCGCTGGCCGATCCGTTCATGATCGAACTGGTGGGCCTCGGCAGTCGCGAACAGCGCTGGCAGATGCGGGTGGCACCAGTGGGCGCGGTGACGTCGATGCGGCGGCTGGTGCATTTGGTCGACCATAGCGGCACCCATGCGGCGGAGCGGATGCGCGTCGATTTCGTCGCCAATGCCAGCCACGAGCTGCGCACGCCGCTGGCGGGGATATTGGGCTTTATCGAAACGCTGGCCGACCCGGAACTGGGCAAGGACCATGAGACGCGGCAGCGTTTCCTCAAAATCATGGATGGCGAAGCGCGGCGGATGCAGCGGCTGATCGACGATCTCATCTCGCTCTCGCGCATCGAAGCGGAAAAATATCGCGCGCCCGACAGCGCGGTCGATCTGTCCGAATTGGTTGCCGAAGTGGTCGGCGTGTTCCGGTCCAGCCATGGTTTGCGCGGGCGGGACGTGGAGATGGAGATCGCCCATTCGCTGCCCCCGGTGCTTGGCGATCGCGCGCAATTGTCGCAATTGGTGCATAATCTGATCGGCAATTCGGTGAAATATGGTCGGCCCGACACGCCGATCCGCGTCACACTGACCGAGGGACCGAGCGGCATGACCCGACTGGCCGTGGCGGATGAGGGCGAAGGCATAGGCCCCGATCATTTGCCGCGATTGACCGAGCGCTTCTATCGCGTCGATTCGGGCCGCAGCCGCGCGATGGGCGGCACGGGGCTTGGCCTTGCCATCGTGAAACATATTATCGAGCGGCATCGCGGTCGGCTGGATATTGCCAGCACGCTGGGCAAGGGCACGACGATCACCATATTGCTGCCGCCAGCGACCGATGAGGGGGTGACGAAGGCCGATGAACGGCGGCGGCCATCGGCGCTTTCGGGCACGGTGTCATGAAACTGCAACCTGACTGTCACAAAGGCGCGATGGTCCGCAGCTAGACGCTTGCTCCATGGGGGGCGGCGACATGCGAATCGCGGCCTTAGTTGATGGAGGTTTTCCGTGAAGAGATTCGCCTTGCTCGCCGCCACGGCGCTGAGCGTCCTTAGCCTGTCCGCTTGCGGCGATCAGGGCGGCGCGGGGGCGACCCGCGACCAGATCCGCGCGGTCGGTTCCTCCACCGTCTATCCCTTCGCTACGGCCGCATCCGAACTGTTCGTGCAGACCAATGCCGGCATGAAGTCGCCGATCATCGAATCGACCGGCACCGGCGGCGGCATGAAGCTGTTCTGCAGCGGCGTCGGCGCGCAATATCCCGACATCGCCAACGCCTCGCGCCGGATGAAGAAGGCCGAGTTCGACCTGTGCCAAGGCAATGGCGTCAAGGACATCATCGAAGTGCAGATCGGCGTCGATGGGCTGGCCTTTGCCGAAGCGAAGAATGGCCCCGGCTACAAGTTGACCCCCAAGATCGTCTATGAAGCGCTGGCCGCCAATCCCTATGGCAAGGGTCCGAACAAGACGCAGACCTGGAAGGATGTGGACCCCAGCCTGCCCGCCATCGCGATTTCGGTGTTCGGCCCGCCATCGACCAGCGGCACGCGCGATTCGCTCGCCGAGTTGATCCTGGAAAAGGGATGCCAGAGCGATCCGGCGATGGAGGCGCTCAAGGAAAAGAGCGAGGACGAATATAAGGCGACCTGCACGCGCGTTCGCGAGGACGGCAAATATGTCGATTCGGGCGAAAACGACAATCTGATCGTGCAGAAGCTGGGTGCGAACCCCAATGCGGTCGGCGTATTCGGTTTCAGCTTCCTCGAAGAAAATCGCGCCACGCTGAAGGATATTCCGATCGACGGGATCGAAGCTTCCTATGAGACGGTCTCGTCCGGCCAATATCCTGGCGCGCGCCCGCTCTACATCTATGTGAAGAAGGCGCATATGTCCGCCATTCCGGGCCTTCAGGGCTTCCTGAATGCATTTGCAACCAATTGGGCGCCGGGCGGCGCGCTGACCAAGCGCGGCATGGTCGCCGCGCCGGACGATGTCCGCAAGGCGAACGAACAAACCGTCAAGGCGCTGACCACGCTTGACGGCGCGCAGCTGAAATAAGCGAGACCCCATGACCGGACCCGCAATCCTCCTGCTGCTGGCAGGCCTGGGCGCGATCGCCTGGGTCAGTGCCCGCGCCCGCGCCATGCGTCTGCAGGCGGTGGCACGGACCACCGGGCGGCGTGACGCCGTCCACAGCCTGCCGGGCTATCATGGCTGGTATGTGGCGCTATGGACGCTGCTGCCCGCTGCCCTTTTCCTGGTCGTGTGGGCCAATGTGGCACCCAGTCTGGTGACGCAGGCCGTGCTGGCCGATCCGGCCGCGCAGGCTTTGCCGCTCGACGACTTCTCTCGTTCCGCCATATTGGGCGAAGCGCGGGCGATCGCGACGGGGATGCAGGCAGGTGCCTTTAATCCCGCCTCGCAAGCGCTGGTCGAGCCATATGCGCGAGCGCTCGACAAGTTCGGGCTGGCAGGCGCGATATTGGCGCTGGTGCTGGCTTTTGCCGGGGGTGCCTATGCCTTCACCCGCATCCGTCCCGATTTCCGGGCGCGCACGCGGGTCGAGCGGCTGGTGATGGCGCTGCTGCTGGTGGCATCGCTGCTGGCGATCGTGACCACTGTCGGCATCGTCGCGTCGCTATTGTGGGAAAGTTTCCGCTTCTTCTCAATGGTCAACCCGATCGATTTCCTGTTTGGGACCAAGTGGAGCCCGCAATCGGCGGCCATGGGCTATGGCAATGAGGATGCGTTCGGCGCGATCCCGCTCTTCTGGGGCACGATCTTCATCGGTGCCATCATCGCGATGATCGTCGCCATTCCGCTGGGCCTGATGAGTGCGGTCTATCTGACCCAATATGCCAGCCCCACGGTCCGCCGCTGGATGAAGCCGACGCTGGAGATGCTCGCGGGCGTGCCCACGGTCGTCTATGGCTATTTCGCGGCGCTTACCATTGCGCCGGCGCTGCGCGACTTTGCGGTGATGATGGGCATTTCCGGTGCATCGTCGGAAAGCGCGCTAGCGGCCGGCCTCGTGATGGGTGTGATGATCATTCCCTTTGTCTCCTCCATGGCCGATGACAGCATTGCCGCGGTGCCGCAGTCGATGCGCGACGGCAGCCTGGCGATGGGTGCGACCACCAGCGAAACGATCAAGCGCGTTCTCATCCCCGCCGCCCTGCCGGGTGTCGTCGGCGGCGTATTGCTCGCCGTCAGCCGTGCGATCGGCGAGACGATGATCGTGGTGATGGCCGCAGGGCTTGCCGCCAACCTGACGCTCAATCCTTTCTCCAGCGTGACCACGGTGACGACGCAGATCGTCCAGTTGCTGACCGGCGACCAGGAGTTTGACAGCGCGAAGACGCTGGCGGCCTTCGCGCTGGGGCTGGTGCTGTTCATCATCACCCTGTTGCTCAACATCGTGGCCCTGCGGGTCGTGAAGAAATATCGCGAGGCTTACGAATGACCGTCGAACGTCTGCCCACCGACTGGAAGTCGGAGGCGATGCGCAAGCGGATTGCGGGGCGCTATGCCAAGGAACGCCGCTTCCGGCTGATCGGCTTAGGCGCCGTGGTCCTGTCCGCCGCTTTCCTCGCCTTCCTGCTCTTCACCATGATGGGGAATGGCCTGCGCGGCTTTACCCGGACGGAGATTGCGCTGACGGTCGATTTCCCGGCCTCACCGCTGCTGCTCGATCCTGCCGCGATCACGGACGAATCGCTCAATCAGGCGAACCTGCCGATGGTGACCAGCACGGTCGCCAAGCAGGCGTTGGGACCGGACGCTGATACGCTCCTGTCATCGACCGCGTGGATCACCATCCGCGACGCGATCAAGGCCGATCCCTCGATCCTCAGCCGGACCGAGACGATCGCCCTGCCCGCTTCGACCGGCATCGACCTGGCGGCCAAGAGCGAAGGACCGCCCGAAGCCGAAGCCGCTGTCGCGCGGATGGAAAAGGCGGGCGTGCTAACGACCGGTTTCAACTGGAATTTCCTGTCGGCCAGTGACGGCACCGATCCGGCGCAGGTCGGCATCTGGGGCGCGTTCAAGGGCACGTTGCTGACGATGCTGGTGACGCTGTTGCTCAGCTTCCCGGTGGGCGTGGCAACCGCGCTCTATCTGGAGGAATATGCGCCCAAGGCGTGGTGGACCGACATCATCGAAGTGTCGATCAACAACCTCGCCGCGGTGCCTTCGATCATCTTCGGTCTGCTCGGCCTGTCGATCTTCCTCAACCTGCTGCACCTGCCGCGATCGGCGGCGCTGGTCGGCGGCATGACGCTGGCGCTGATGACGATGCCGGTCATCGTCATCGCCGGGCGTAACGCGATCAAGTCGGTGCCGCCCAGCATCCGCGACGCGGCGCTCGGTATCGGGGCCAGTCCCGTGCAGGTGGTGTTCCAGCATGTGCTGCCGCTCGCCCTGCCCGGCATATTGACCGGCACGATCATCGGCATGGCCCGCGCGCTGGGCGAGACGGCACCGCTGCTGATGATCGGCATGCGCGCCTTCATCGCCACCCCGCCGGGCGGAATCAGCGATCCGGCGACCGTCCTGCCCGTCCAGATTTTCCTGTGGTCCGACGAAGTGTCCAAGGGCTTTGTCGAAAAGACATCAGCGGCGATCATCGTGCTGCTGGCGTTCCTCCTCGCGATGAACGGCCTCGCCATCTATCTGCGCAACAAGTTTGAAACACGGTGGTAACCACACCCATGACCCAAGACCAAATCAACCTGGCGATCGCCAATCCGAAAATGTCGGCCCGCGACGTCAACGTCTTCTATGGCGAGAAGCAGGCGATCAAGCGCGTCTCGATCGACGTCGACATGGACAATGTCACCGCCTTCATCGGCCCGTCGGGCTGCGGCAAGTCGACCTTCCTGCGGACCTTGAACCGCATGAACGACACGGTCGCGTCGGCGCGGGTCGAAGGCGAGATCACGCTGGACGGCGAGGATATCTATGCCACGTCCATGGACGTGGTGCAGTTGCGCGCGCGGGTGGGAATGGTGTTCCAGAAGCCCAACCCCTTTCCCAAATCGATCTACGAAAATATCGCTTATGGGCCGCGCATCCATGGCTTGGCCGCATCGAAGGCGGACATGGACGTGGTGGTCGAAAAATCGCTGCGCCGCGCTGGGCTGTGGGAAGAAGTGAAGGACCGGCTGCACGACAGCGGCACGGCCCTGTCCGGCGGGCAGCAGCAGCGGCTATGCATCGGCCGCGCGATCGCGGTCGAGCCCGAAGTCATTCTGATGGACGAGCCCTGTTCGGCGCTCGATCCGATCGCGACCGCCAAGATCGAGGAACTGATCCACGAACTACGCGGCCGTTACGCGATCGTGATCGTCACGCATAATATGCAGCAGGCCGCGCGCGTGTCGCAGCGGACCGCCTTCTTCCATCTGGGCGAACTGGTCGAATATGGGGTGACGTCGGACATCTTCACCAATCCGCGCCAGGAGCGGACCAAGGACTATATCACCGGTCGTTACGGCTGATCGGGCGGAGAGAGACAAGACATGGCTGAACATACGATCAAGGCATTTGACGACGAAATCGACCGGCTGCGCGGGTTGATCGCCGAAATGGGCGGTCGCGCGGAAGCGGCGATCGAAAATGCGATGCTGGCGCTGCAACGGCAGGATCTGGCGCTGGCCGCCGAGGTGGTCGAGGGCGACAAGCGGATCGACGCGATCGAGGCCGAGGTCGAGAAGCTGGTGATCGAAGTCATCGCGCTGCGCGCGCCGATGGCCAACGACCTGCGCGACGTGATCGCCGCGCTCAAGATCGTCAGCGTGATCGAGCGGATCGGCGACTATGCCAAGAATATCGCCAAGCGGGTGCCGCTGATCGCCACCAACAAGCGGTTGCTGGAACCCATGTCGCTCCTCCCCTCCATGGGGCAGGTGGCGGCCGAAATGGTGCATGATGTTTTGAACGCCTATGCCGCGCGCGACCCTGATCTGGCGCAGGCCGTGGTCGATCGCGATGCGGTAGTGGATGATTTCTACAATAGCGTGTTCCGCACGCTGGTGACCTTCATGGTCGAAAATCCCAAGACGATCAGCGAATGCGCGCAATTGCTGTTCGTCGCCAAGCATATCGAGCGGATCGGCGACCATGCCACCAACGTCGCCGAGATGGTCTATTATGCCGCGACCGGCCAGACCATGCCGGAGCGGGAACGCGGCGGCACTGAAGTCCAGGCGGAGATCTGACCATGGGACGGGCCAAAATGCTGCTGGTGGAGGATGACGCGGCTTTGGCCGAACTGCTCATCTGGCATTTCAAGCGCGAGGATTTCGACGTCGCCCATACGGTCGATGGCGAAGAAGCGCTGTTGATGGCGCAGGAAAATGTCCCCGACATCGTGCTGCTCGACTGGATGGTCGAAAGCCTGTCGGGGATCGAGGTGTGCCGTCGGCTGCGGCGGATGACCGGCACCGCCAATGTGCCGATCATCATGCTGACCGCGCGCGGCGAGGAAGAAGATCGCGTCCGTGGCCTCGAAACCGGTGCGGACGATTATGTCACCAAGCCCTTCTCGCCCCGCGAGCTGGTGGCGCGGGTCGGCGCGGTGCTGCGCCGGGTGCGTCCGGCGCTGGCCGGTGAGACGCTGACCTTCGCCGATGTCGAGATGGACACGGTGGGGCATAAGGTGCGGCGTGGCGGGCAAGTGATCCCGCTGGGGCCGACCGAGTTCCGGCTGCTCAAGCATTTTCTGGAGCATCCGGGCTGGGTTTTCTCGCGCGAGCGACTGCTCGACAGCGTGTGGGGGCAGGATAGCGATATCGAACTGCGCACGGTCGACGTGCATATCCGCCGCCTGCGCAAGGCGATCAATGGCGATGGCATCTTTACGGACATCATCCGCACGGTACGGTCGGCGGGCTATGCGCTGGATACCGACGGGGTAGCGTGACATGACAGAAAGCCCCGGTCGGCATGACCGGGGCTTTCCCTTATGGCGGATCAGGCGGCGCGGCGGGCCTTGGTCAGTTTCTTGAGCAGCATGTCGCGCTTCATGCGCGAGAGATGGTCGATGAAGAGCACGCCTTCCAGATGGTCCATTTCATGCTGGAGGCAAGTGGCGAGCAGGCCTTCAAGCTGCTCCTCATGGATGCGGCCATCGCGATCCATCCAGCTGGCGCGGATCGTCGCGGGGCGCTCCACCTCGGCATATTGCTCCGGCACCGACAGGCAGCCTTCATTATAGACCGACAGATCCTGGGATTCGCGCAGGATTTCCGGGTTGATGAAGACCATCGGCCGTTTGACCGGGGGGGCATCCTCCGCGTCGGATTCGGGTTCCTGCAGGTCCATGACCAGCACCCGCTTGGGCACACCGACCTGGATCGCGGCAAGCCCGATGCCCGGCGCGTCGTACATCGTTTCGAACATATCGTCGATCAGCCGTTGCAGATCGTCGTCGATCGCCTCGACCGGGGTCGAAATGGTACGCAAGCGCGGATCGGGCGCCTCAAGGATAGGAAGTATGGCCATCGTGACAAAATAGCGGAATGGCGCGGAATTTCAAGCCGCCCGCCGAGTCGCCTCCGCTTATTCGCCAAGCCATTCGTCGATGGCGGGCTTGAGCGCAGTGGAGATCAGTTCGACCAGCAGCGCGCGATCGGGCGAGGCGAGATAGGCGATGAGGCCATAGCCATCAGCGGGCGCGGCATTGGCGGCACGGACGGTCCAGCCCAGATCGATCAACCGTGCGGTTTCGGCCGGCAGATCATCGACCCAGACGCCGATATGGCGGGCCGTTTCGGCACTGGCGGGGTCGTAGAAAGGCCCCTGCCCCTGCACCAGTTCGATATGAATGGGGCCGCCCAGCGAATAGGTGGCGCGCACGCGAAGGTCGCGCAGGCCGTCTTCGGGCGTCCAGAAAGGCAGCGGATCGAAATCGCGCACGGGTGCGAACGTCAGGCCGAGCGCCGCGCCATAGTCCGCGACGGCGCGATCGATATCGGCAACGGCAATACCCTTGTGATGGGTGCGGGTCAGGTCGATCATCGGGGCATCCCTCCTGTGGTTCTTGAGGTGGGTCTAGCGGAAGGTGGAGAACAGGTCAGCTAGTGGCTTTCGCAGGGGAGGGCCGGACAGAAAAGCCGACCCTCCCCTTAATTGCCCTCTGCGTCGACGGTGAACACCATGGGTTTGCCGCGCGAGGTGGGCTCCCAGCCGGCTTCCAGCGCGGCGCGGATGCCACGGGCAATGATCGCGTCGTTGATCTGCAGGCGACCGCGTTGCAGGCCTTTCAGCAAGCGCTTGGGCGGCGGAAATTCGAGGAGCGCGCCCCGCTGCGTATCTTTCTGCTGCAAGGCGATGGCCATGCCTTTCCACCCGTCAATGTCGCTCCATTGGGGTTCGCGGCGGAGTTCCCATTCATAGGATTCGCCATCGACGTCGATGATACCAGCAAGGTTGTGCATATTTTGCATGGCCTGCGCATAGCAGGACTGGCGCGATAGGCCAGCTATTGCAGTGAGACTTGCGCGGTTGCCCCCTACCCCACCGGCCTTCTGGCGCGCAGCGCCTGGGCGAGCGTGCCTTCGTCGAGATAGTCGAGTTCGCCGCCGACGGGCACGCCATGGGCCAACTGGGTCAGCCGGATGGGGAATCGTTCGAGCCGTTCGGCCAGATAATGGGCGGTGGTCTGGCCTTCGAGCGTGGCGTTCATGGCCAGCACGACTTCGTCCACCCCGCCCTGTTCCAGCCGGGTGACCAGCGCATCGATGGTCAAATCTTCGGGCCGGATGCCTTCAAGCGCGGACAGCCTTCCGCCCAGCACATGGAAGCGGCCGGGAAACAGCCGCGACTTGTCGAGTGCCCACAAGTCGGCGACATCCTCCACCACGCAGAGCGCACGAGGGTCGCGGCGCGCATCCTTGCAGATGCCGCAGGGATCGACCGTATCGACATTGCCGCAGACATGGCAGGTGACGAGCCGCTCATTCACCGCCTCCAGCGCGCGCAGCAAAGGGGCCATCGCCGCCTCGCGCTTCTTGATGAGGTGCAGCACCGCGCGCCGCGCCGAACGCGGGCCAAGGCCGGGCAGGCGGGAGAGCGCCTGGGACAACGCTTCGATTTCGGGAGAGGCCATGGAAGAGTGCCCTATTCAGCGCAAGGCGGGCTGCAAATGGCAGCTTTCTGCGCTTCCGGTGCTCACGTGCCTTAAGCACGCTGCGCGCCGGTTCTCGAAATCTACCATTTTCGCCTCACCCTGCACTGAATAGCTCACCCTTCCCAAGACATAGGGGCTTGCATCCTCTACCGACAAGGCGTTTGAGACGTAAGCATGCGTATCATCTATATGGGCACTCCCGGTTTCGCCGTTCCCGCGCTCGACGAGCTGGTCACGGCCGGGCATAAGGTCGTTGCGGTCTACAGTCAGCCTCCCCGGCCCGCCGGGCGCGGCAAGGCTTTGCGGCCTTCGCCCGTCCACCAGCGCGCCGAGGCGTTGGGGATAGAGGTGCGGACGCCGGTATCGCTGAAAGCGCCAGAGGTGCAGGCAGCCTTTGCCGCGCTCGACGCCGATGTCGCGGTGGTGGCCGCCTATGGCCTGATCCTGCCGCGCGCGATTCTCGATGCGCCGCGTCATGGCTGCATGAACATCCATGCGTCGCTGTTGCCGCGCTGGCGCGGGGCAGCACCGATCCAGCGGGCGGTGCTGGCGGGCGACAATGTCACCGGCGTCACCATCATGGACATGGAAGCGGGCCTCGACACCGGGCCGATGCGCGCGAAATATGTGACATCGGTCGAGGGGAAAACGGCGGGCGCGCTGACCGACGAACTGGCGCAGGCGGGTGCGGCGCTGATGGTCGAGGTGCTGGACGACATCAGCCTGCACCCGGCGATGCCGCAGCCGGAGGAAGGCGTGACCTATGCCGCCAAAATCGACAAGGCCGAAGCGCGAATCGATTTCACGCGCCCGGCGATTCAGGTCGAGCGCCAGATCCGCGCCTTCAATCCCGTTCCCGGTGCCTTTTTCGAATATGGCGGCGAGCGGTTTCGCATCCTGGCGGCGCATGTCGAGCATGAGGATGGCGCAGCGGGCGCAATGCTGGACGATGCGCTGCTGATCGGGTGCGGTCATGGCGCGATCCGCCCGACGCTGATCCAGCGCGCAGGCAAGGCAGCGATGACGCCGGACGATCTGCTGCGCGGGTTCGACATCCCCGCGAGGAGCCGGGTGGATGGATGAGCCGCAGACGGGTCTGACTCGCTTCGCCTTCACGGTCGAATTTGACGGGCGGCCCTTCATGGGGTGGCAGCGGCAGAACCATGGACCAAGCGTGCAGCAGGCGATCGAGGATGCCATCCATGCGGTGACGGGCGAACGGGTGGCGGTGCATGCCGCCGGGCGGACGGATGCGGGCGTGCATGGGCTGGCGATGCGGGCGCATGCCGACATAGCCAAGGCGATCACCCCATTCCGGCTGATGGGGGGGATTAATGCGCGATTGCGGCCGCATCCGGTGGCGATCCTGGCGTGCGAGATCGTGCCGGACGACTGGCATGCGCGTTTTTCCTGCCTTGGCCGTTCCTATGTCTATCGCATCGTCAATCGCCGGGCACCGCTGACGGTCGAACGGGGGCTGGCCTGGCAGGTCGCCAAGCCGCTGGATGCCGATGCGATGCAGGCGGCGGCGCAGTTGCTGGTCGGGCTGCATGATTTCACCACCTTCCGGTCGGCCCATTGCCAATCGGCCAGCCCCGTCAAGACGCTCGACCGGTTGCACGTCGCGCGCGATGGCGAACGCATCGCCGTTCACGCAGACGCGCGATCCTTCCTGCATCATCAGGTGCGATCGATGGTCGGGTGCCTGGCGCTGGTGGGCTATGGACGGTGGTCGGCCGACGATCTGCGCGCGGCATTGGAGGCGAAGGATCGCGCCGCGTTGGGGCTCAATGCCCCGCCCGATGGGCTGTATTTTTCAGCGGCACATTATCCGGTCAGGGAAGATAGCCCGTCCTGAGTTGATTGCGCCCGCCGCGCTTGGCCGCGAGCATGGCGGTGTCGGCGCAGTCGATCAGCGCTTCGAGATCAAGCGCACCGCTTGCAGTGACCAGCCCGAACGATCCGCTGATCCCGCCGCAGCGCGCCGTGAGCGCATGGCGCAACTGATCGCCCAGCGCCGTCGCGGTCGGCGCGTCGCGCAGGGGCAGCAGGAGCAGAAATTCGTCACCGCCCACCCGCGCGACCGCATCGATGGCCCCGGTATGATCCATCAACAACGCTGCCACATCGGCAAGGCAGGCGTCACCCGCCGCATGGCCGCGGCTGTCGTTCAATTGTTTGAACCCGTCGAGGTCGAGGAAGATGAGGCTGACCGGCTGCCCTGTATGCGCGGCGTCGGCCAGAATGGCGTCAGCGCGGTTCGCCAGCCCGCGCCGGTTGAGCAGGCCGGTCAGCGGATCATGCACGGCTTCGAAACTGGCACGGCGCAGGTCGGACAGATCCTCGATCACGGCGACAAACAATTCGGGCTGCCCCGCTGCATCGCGCACCATCGACACGGTCAGGTTGACCCAGACGATGCCGCCATCGGCGCGGATATAGCGTTTTTCCAGCGTATAACGCGGTATCTCACCGGCATGGAGACGCGCCAGTAAGGCTTCGTCGGTATCGAGATCGTCGGGATGGGTAATCCGCTGAAAGCCGACCTGCAACAGCGTATCGGCATCATGCCCGCTGATTTCGCAGAATCGGGGATTTACCAGCAGGAAGCGGCCATCCAGGCCCGCATGGGCAATGCCCACCGGCGCATGATAAAAGGTCGCTTCGAACCGGCGCTGCGCAAGCGCCAGTTCAGCGACGAGATGGTCGTAAGAAATGGAGGCGATGCCTCCTTCGATGTTCGATTGGTCGAAATGCCGATGCGACTGCCTGCTCATGCCCCCTCATGCGACCGGGAGGGTAAACAGGGCCTTATCTCATGCTCGCTGGACGAAAGAAATCAGAGCCGCGCACGGAACGGGGTGAAGTTGGTGCCTGCGTCGTAAACGTCCAGCCCTTCGCGCCGCTTGAGCGCATTGACGACGACATAAGTGACAGGCGTAAGCAGCGCTTCCCAGCCGACCTTCATCGCCCAGTTGGTGACCATGACGGTCAGCACCTGCGCATCGGTCCAATTGCCGTAAAAGGCGAGCGGGTAGAAGAGCAGGCTGTCCACGCCCTGCCCCACGATCGTCGATCCGATCGTCCGCATCCACAAATGCTTGCCCTGCGTCAGCAATTTCATGCGGGCGAGGACGAAGCTGTTGGCCAGTTCGCCCGCCCAGAAAGCGATGAGCGAAGCAAAGACGATGCGCCAGGTGCTGCCGAACACGGCTTCATAGGATGCCTGGCCCGCCCAGCCTTCGGCAGGCGGCAGCGCGACCACGACCCAGCTCATCACCGCCATGAACAGCATGGCGGCAAAGCCCGCCCAGACGCAGCGGCGCGCGCGGGCATAGCCATAGACTTCGGTCAGCACGTCGCCGATCACATAGCCGAGCGGGAAAAAGAGGATGCCAGCCCCGAAAGTGACGCCACCCAGGCTCGACAATTTAGCCGCGCCGATCAGGTTGGATAGCAGCAGGATCGCGACGAAGGCCGCCATCACGAAATCATAATAGCGTAGCGGCCGCGCACCCAGCGCGCCTGCATCGACCCTGTGAACCGCCCAGTCGTTCATAACGCCCTGCATATCGCACAGTCGGGTGATTGCAAGCTGTCCCCGGCGTCGCTATCGAGCCTGCCCAAGGCCCCGTAGCTCAACTGGATAGAGCACCCGCCTTCTAAGCGGGATGTTGCGTGTTCGAGTCACGCCGGGGTCACCATCCACCCATGACCATAAGCAGCGCCATACCGATGATGGTGAGCAGCAGCGAGAACCAGAGAAAGCCGAAATCGGGCTTGTCGGGATCGTGGCTCATGGATTGTTCCTTGGGCGGGACGACGGTCGCCGTCCCGCCTGTTCAGATCACAGGATCGACTGGCCGGTCTTGGCCCAGTCGGCGGCGAAGCCTTCGAGGCCCTTGTCGGTCAGCACATGCTTGGAGAGCATGCGGATGACGGCGGGGGGCGCGGTCATGACGTCAGCGCCGATGCGCGCGCTTTCCAGCACATGGATGGGGTGGCGAACGCTGGCGACGAGGATTTCGGTGTCGAAGCCATAATTGTCGTAGATCAGGCGAATATCCTGGATCAGCGCCATGCCATCGAAGCCATTATCGTCATGGCGGCCAACGAAGGGCGAGATGAAGGACGCGCCGGCCTTGGCCGCGAGCAGCGCCTGATTGGCGGAGAAGCAGAGCGTGACGTTGACCAGCGTGCCCTCGTCGGTCAGCGCCTTGCAGGTCTTGAGACCGTCGATGGTCAACGGCACCTTGATGCAGACATTATCTGCGATTTTGCGCAGGACTTCTGCCTCTTTCATCATCGTCTCATGGTCGAGCGCGACGACTTCGGCGGAGACGGGGCCATCGACCAGACCGCAGATTTCTTCGACCACTTCGAGGAAGGCGCGGCCCGACTTGTGGATCAGTGACGGGTTGGTGGTCACGCCATCGAGCAGGCCGGTGGCGGCCAGGTCGCGAATGTCGGCGGTGTCGGCGGTATCGACGAAGAATTTCATGGGTCTAGCGCTCCGGGGATGAATGAGTCGGTCCCCTTTAGCCGCTGGCTGCCGGTTTCGCCATCGTCGGCGGCGCAGGGCGGCAATTGCAACAAAGCAGCAACATGCCTAAGCCGCAGGAACCCCGCCAAAGGATATGCCATGCTGCTGCGCCGACTGATCATTGCCGTGTCGGTGCTGGCGATGCCCCTGCCCGTTCATGCGGCGACGCAGGAAAGCCAGGCTTGGCTGACCGAGGTGGTGACGATCAAGGCGGGGCCGGCGGACATCATCACGATCGATTCGAGCCAGCGCGCGCGGTCGGACAGTCGGAGCGGCGGCGAGCAGTTTCTCAGCCGGATCGCCATCGACCACCGCATCGCCCCGGCCGTGCAACTGGGCGGGGGCTTTGCCTATCTCAAGAGCGAGGCGGACGAAGAATTGCGGCTGTTCCAGCAAGTGACGCTGACCAAAGGCATCTGGATGGCCCGCACCCGGATGGAGCAGCGCTTCTTCGATACGGTCGATGCGCCGGTGTGGCGGCTGCGCCAGCGGCTGCAGGCGAGCGTCCCGATCGATGCGGCAAAGCAATGGACGGTGGTGGCCGCGACCGAAATCTTCTTCCATCTCAATCGCGGACGCCCCAGCGACAAGACGGGTCTGGCGACGATGCGCCACCAGATCGGCCTGCGTCATCCGATCGCCAAGGGGGTCGATGCGCAGCTTCTCTACATGCGGCAGCAGAATTTTCGCGATGGGCGGCCCGATGTCGTATCGCATGTGCCGTGGCTGACGCTCAGTTGGCGGATCTGACGCGCGGCATTTGCGTGGCGGGCGGGACGGGCTAAGGACGGTCCCATGTCCCGCGCCCGCGTCCTCCTGCTCAATGCTGCCCTGGGGCCGCTCGACTATCGCGTGCCGCATGGGATGAACGTGAAGCCCGGTAGCATCGTCGTCGCGCCGCTGGGGCCGCGCCAATTGGTAGGCGTGGTGTGGGAGGAAGACAGCTTCCCCGATGTGGAGAGCGTGGGCGACAACCGGCTGCGCAACTTGCTCGAACTGGTCGACGCGCCGCCCCTGCCCGCGCCGCTGCGCCGCCTGATCGAATGGACGGCGGACTATTATCTGAGCCCGCCCGCCGCCGTGCTGCGGATGGCGCTGGCATCGATGGCGGCGCTGGAGGGGACGCGCACGGTCATCGAATATCGGGCGACCGGCACGGTGCCCGAACGGATGACCGAGCAGCGCGCGCAAGCGCTGGAGCGAATCGGCGAACGGCAGGGGCTGGTGCGCGAACTGGCGATGATCGGCGGGGTCAGCGATGCAGTGATCCGTGGCCTCATCAAACAGGATGTGTTCGAGCCGGTCGAGGTGAGCGTGGATACGCCCTTCCCCCTGCCCGACCCCGATCATGCGCCGCCCGCCTTGTCGGACGCGCAGATGGCGGCGGCGACCACCATGGCCGATGCGGTGCGAGCGCACGACTTCGCGCCCTTCCTGCTCGACGGCGTCACTGGGTCGGGCAAGACCGAGGTCTATTTCGAGGCGATTGCGGCCGCCATGCGGGCGGGGCGGCAGGTACTGGTGCTGCTGCCTGAAATCGCGCTGACCGAGCCGTTTCTGGAGCGGTTCGAAAAGCGGTTCGGCACGGTGCCGGTGAATTGGCATAGCGGGCTGCGCCAGACCGAGCGGCGGCGGGCGTGGCGCGCCATTGCAGCAGGCGAAGCGCAGGTGGTGGTGGGCGCGCGGTCGGCGCTGTTCCTGCCCTATCCCAACCTTGGTCTCATCGTCGTCGATGAAGCGCATGAAGCCAGCTTCAAGCAGGAGGATGGCGTTCATTATCACGCGCGCGACGTGGCGGTGATGCGTGGCCTGATCGAGAAATTCCCGGTCATCCTGGCGTCCGCCACGCCCGCGATCGAAACGCGGCATCAGGTGGAACTGGGCCGCTATGCCGAGATCAAATTGCCGTCGCGCTATGGCGGGGCGGAGATGCCGCATATCGAGGGCGTCAACCTGCTGACCGATCCGCCTGAGCGCGGGCGCTGGATCGCCCCGCCTCTGGTCAAGGCGATCGACGAGACGATGGCAAAGGGCGAGCAGAGCCTGCTCTTCCTCAACCGGCGTGGCTATGCGCCGCTGACACTGTGCCGCCATTGCGGCTATCGCTTCCAATGCCCCAATTGCACCGCCTGGATGGTCGAGCATCGGCTGTCGCATCGGCTGGCCTGCCATCATTGCGGCCATGTCGTGCCCGCGCCGCGTTTCTGCCCGGACTGCAAGGAAGAGGACAGCCTGGTCGCCTGCGGGCCGGGGGTCGAGCGGATCGCGGACGAGGTGAAGGCACTGTGGCCGCTGGCCCGGATCGCGATCGCCACGTCCGACACACTATTTTCGCCCGCAAAGGCGGCGGATTTCGTCAAATCGGTGGAGGCAGGCGACATCGACATCATCGTCGGCACGCAACTCGTCACCAAGGGCTATCATTTTCCCAACCTGACGCTGGTGGGGGTGATCGACGCCGATCTGGGGCTGGAGGGCGGCGATCTGCGCGCGGCCGAGCGGACCTTCCAGCAGATCGTCCAGGTTGCGGGACGCGCGGGACGCGGGGCCAAGCCGGGACGGGTGTTCATCCAGACGCGGATGCCAAGCAGCGAAGTCATCCAGGCACTGATCGATGGCGATACCGAGCGATTCTATGCGGTGGAAACCGAGCATCGGCGGCGGGCCAACGCCCCACCCTTTGGCCGTTTCGCCGCGATCATCATTTCGAGCGAGGATGCGGACGAGGCCGCGCAGATCGCCCGGCTGATCGGCAAGTCCGCGCCGATTATTGAGGGGATGCGGGTCTATGGCCCGGCCCCGGCCCCGCTGTCGGTGTTGCGCGGGCGGCATCGGCACCGGCTGCTGATTCACGCCACGCGGCAGGTGGATATTCAGTCCGCGATCCGCGAATGGCTGAGTAACATCGTGTGGAAATCCGGGACGCGGGTGGCGGTCGATGTCGATCCCTATAGCTTCATGTGATGGAAACGCCCTGCCGCAACCTCTGTGCGCTGGATGCGGCGCGCGCGACCTGCACCGGTTGCGGCCGGACGATTGACGAGATCGTCCATTGGCGCAGCCTGACCGACGCGCAACGCGCCGCCGTCATGACACGGGTGCAGGACTTTGCGCCTTCGCCGCACCCTTCGGCATTTTCGCCGCCTGCGCGTCGAACTGAGCCTTCATCCTGAGCGCATTTTCGCGCATCCCGGATTCATGGGGCGAATAAGCGATCGGGTCGAGCAGAATAGAGGCGCTGGTATAGTCACCCCTAAAAGCCATCGCCTGGGCAAAATTGAAGCGATAGCCGGGGTTTTGCGGTAGCAGGCTGAATGCCTTGTAGAGACCGTCATAGCCAAGGTCGGGCATCTTGCCGCCCCGCATGGCATGATAGCGATAGAAGAGCGCGAGCGGCACCGGGTCTTCGGTATCAGCGCGGTTGGCGCGCACGATCGCCGTCAGCGCAGCCTTCCAGTCGTCCGCCTTGTCGCTGTCATTGGCACGTTCCAGCAACACTTCTGCGCGAACAGCTTGGGCGCGCGCGGATTGAGGGTTGCTTGCGATGGCGCGGTCAGCGGCGGCAAGCGCCGCGTCTGCCTGATCCGCCTTCCATTCCGCTTCCGCGAGCAACGCCTGCGCGTAGGCGTCGCGGGGATATTGGTCAGCAATGGTGCGGATAGCCGCGACAATTCCGGGCAGTTCTTCCGTCTTGGGGCGGTGGGTCAAGCGTAACTCATCCTCGACCAAAGTCGCCTGCGCTGGGTCAACAGCGGTAACGGTAATCGCTCCGATCGCCATATCCTTGGGCGTGAGTACGCTGATGAATTGCTTTTTACGCATATAGGCTTTGAGGTCTTTTTCGAGACCTTCCAGCCCGCCCTCAAAATAGTCCGCCACGTCGCCGTCCGTCGTGCCCTTGGCAATCTCTGTCAGGTAGCGGTTGATCTCCGCCTTCCGGCTGGAGGCGTGCTGAAAATAGAAATGGGTCAGCAGCCAGGCGGTGCCATAAAAGCGATCGCCGTCTCGCAGGTTCAGTCCTTTGGTTTCGCGCGCCAGCAGTTGCGTCAATGGATAGGGCTGGCCCAGCACGAGGCCCGGTACCCGTGCCATCGGGATATGGCCGAACTCGATCGATCCGTTTTTGGGGAACTTCACGACGGAAAAAAATTCGGCGAACCCCTCCACGAACCAGGCGGGGTAGGCGGCTGGAAAATAGTGCAGCATGAAATGATGGGCATATTCGTGGAACAGTATTTCCTCTGCCCCAATACCGAACTGACCGTTCTTCGTTTCACGTGAGAGGAAGGCGTAGGCGTTCCGTTCCGACGTTGTGTAAAAGCCCTTGAGATTGCGGTTGCCCGCCAGATCCTGCACCTTGCGGTCGTTGGACAAAAGGTAGACTTTGACCGGACTGCCCTGTTGCCGATCCGTGACGCCATAGAGGCGGCGCAGGAGGAAATCGAACTTCTCCAAACGTTCAGCAAAGCCGCGCAGCGTTTCGTCCTTGCCCTCGCTGTAAACGGTGAAATGGTCGGTCTTTGCCTGCCACCAGGTCGCGTGTGCGACGCCGGGCAGCGCGAGCATCAGCGCCGCCAGCGCTTTCAACCAGAATCGCATCATATCCCCCATTCGGCCCAGCCTTCAGAGTGGCCGAGCGATGGCACGAAGGAAAGATACAATCGGCCCGCTACTCGCCCTTTTCGCGGGCGAGCAGCGCCCGTTTGCGGTCCAGACCCCAGGCATAGCCGCCCAGCGTACCATCGCTGCGCAGGACGCGGTGGCAGGGGATCAGCACAGCCAGCACATTGTCGCCACAGGCGCTGCCCGCCGCGCGGACGGCTTGCGGGCGGCCGATGGCCGCCGCGACCTCGCTATAGCTGCGCGTTTCGCCCGGCGGGATGGCGCGCAGCGCGGCCCAGACGGCCTGTTGGAAGGCCGTGCCGCAGACGTCGATCGGCAAATCCGGCGTTTCGCCCGGATGATCCACCAGTACCACGACGGCCTCCGCCAACTGGTCGAGAGTGGCGTCGGCCGGTTGAAGATCAGCATTGGGGAAGCGGGCGCGCAACTCTGCCTCGCCCTCGCCGAAGCTGATACGGCACAGGCCGCGCGCCGTCGCCGCGACCAAAAGCGGCCCCAGGCTGCTGTCGATCGTGCGCCAGCGGATCAGCGCGCCGCGCCCGCCATCCTTCCAGGCGCTGGGCGTCATGCCCAGATGGCGGTCGGCGTCGGCATAGGCGCGGCTTGGCGCATTATAGCCCGCTGCATAGATGGCGCTCGTCACGCTGCCGGGCGAATCAAGCGCCGCCTTCAATCGGTCGGCGCGCAGGGCGCGGGCATAGGCGGCGGGGGTGAGGCCCGTCTCGCGCTTGAACAAGCGGTGGAAATGATGCGGGGCATAGCCGACATGGGCGGCGATCGCCTCCAGCCGGGGGGCATCGTCGGCCCCCTCGATCAGCGCGCGTGCCGCCGCGACGGCGATTCGATCGCGGCCCACCTCGTCCGGGCGACAACGCAGGCAGGCGCGGAAGCCCGCTGCGCGCGCGGCTGCAGGGTCTGGCAGGAAGCGCATATTCTGACGCTTGGGATGACGGGCAGCGCAGCTTGGTTTGCAATAAATGCCGGTAGTGGCGACGCAGCCCACGAAGCGGCCGTCCATGGTGCGGTCGCGCGCAACGAAGGCGGCCCAGCAGGTCGCATCGTCAGGCATGGAGTCGGCAAGGGCGGTCATCAGGGTCATGCCTATGGAATAGACGCGGGCGCTTGACCATGCTTCCCGCGTCTTGCTTTCAAACCATTGCGGCATTTCCCGATTGCGCCGCGCCCGCCATCCAATATGTATGCCCGCTCATGATCGCCCTCCTCCGCCGCTTCGCCCTGCTGATCGCGCTTTTCGCGCCAGCAACGTCCCACGCCGAACAGCAGGATATCGCTGCGGCGGCGCGCGGTGTGGTGCGGGTCGTGCTGGTCGCAACCGATGGCAGCGAAGCCTATTTCGTCGGCCATGGCAGCGGCCTGGCGGTCGCGCCCGACAAGATATTGACCAACGCCCATGTTGTCGAACTGGCGCGCGAGGAGAAGAATCTGGTCATCGGCGTGATCCCGTCGGAGGGCACCAAGACCTATGGTGGGCGCATCATCGCCTTTTCGCCGGGTAACGACCTTGCCCTCATCCAGTTGGAGGAAGGCAGCCTGCCGGTCAGCACTTTTTACGCTGGAGCGATATCGGACGGGCAGCATGTCACCGCCATCGGCTATCCCGGGACCGTGGATCGTGCGCAGGGGCTGGGCCTCAAGCAACTGGTCGAGCCGCTGGCGACGGTGAAGACCAGCGGCAATGTGTCGGCGGGACGGGCGAGCCAGAGTTTCGAGACGGTATTGCACACCGCGCCGCTGGCGGCGGGCAACAGCGGCGGGCCGCTGGTGGACGATTGCGGCCGGGTGCTGGGAGTCAATAGTTTCGGGTCGATTTCGGACGGCAATGACGCCGAATTCGGCTTTGCCGTGTCGTGGCGCGAGATCGCCTCCTTCCTGCGGCAAGCGGGCGTCGCGTCACTGCGCACCGTCGTCCCGTGCCGGTCCATGGCGGAAGCGGACGCCGCCGAAGCGTCGATCACCCAGCGCGAATCGCAGGCCAGCGAGCAGAAGAACCGGGCCAGCGCCGATGCGCGCGAGCAAGCCATGATGCGCGCGCGCGACGCCGCTGAGCGCGATGTCATCACCGCGCGCGAAAACGCCATGGCGGGCGCGGCCGTGCTGCTGGCGCTGGCGGTACTGGGTCTGGGCGCGGGCGGTCTATTCTACAGCCAGGGCAAGGAAAAGCCCGCCATATGGGGCATTGGCGGCGGCGGGGCGTTGCTGTTCGCCGCGCTGGCCCTGTTCGTGTTCAAGCCGAGTTTCGACACGATCGAGGAACGCACGGCCCTGCCGCAGGACAAAAGCATCACCGGCAATGGTGCCTATGCCTGGGCCGGGGACAATATCTGCCGGGTCGACCTACAGCGCAGCCGCCTGACCGTGTCGCAGCCCAACGATATCGGGTTCAACTGGGCCGAAGGTGGCTGCGTCGATGGCGACACGCAATATGTCGCGAGTGGGACCAAATGGCAGCGCGCGAGCATTCCTGCGCAGGGCAATTTCGTCACCATGAGCGCGTTCGATCCGGTCAGTGGCACGCTGCGCGTCCAGCGCTGGCTGCCTGACATGGAGAATATGACCAAGGCGCGCGCGTTGCTGGGCGACAAGCCTTTCCCCGGTTGCGGCAGTGATCCGGAAGCCCTGGCGCGCATCGCTATGCTGCAATCGGACCTGACGGCGCTACTGCCCGCCCAGCCCAATGAGCGGATCGTCTATCATTGCCAGAAGGGACGGCTTGCCCCGGCCGAAGCGACGCAATAGCCGATTCGCGCGGGCGATAAAAACTCAGGCAAATGGCGCGCCCTTCCGACTAATGATGGAATCGCGCACCATGACTTGCATAGTCATAATCGCGCTGCTAACCGGCCCGACAACAAGGGGGACGGGCGTAACTGCTCCCCTCTCTTTTTGCATGACCGGCAAATCACCTGCCAGTAAGTCAATGGAGGACGGCAAGCGCGTGGAGACTAATGGCGGCATACAGGCCAGCCTCAGCGGCCGCTACGCGGTGGCGCTGTTCGATCTGGCTCGCGACGCGAACGCGCTCGACACGGTGGCGCAAAGCCTGGCCGGGTTGAAAGCGGCTATCGCCCAATCCCCTGATTTCAAGGGCCTTATCAACAGCCCCGTGCTGAGCCGGGACGCATCGGGCAAGACGATCGCGGCCGTGGCATCCGCCATGGGCATCGATCCGCTGACGACAAAATTCCTGGGCGTGCTCGCGCAGAACCGTCGCCTGGGGCAATTGGGCGCGGTCATCCGCACCTATGAAACGCTGCTGTCGAATCACAAGGGCGAGGCCCGCGCCGAAGTGACGAGCGCACATCCGCTCGACGCGCAGCAGATCGCCGCGCTGGCACAAAATCTGCGCGCCCGCGTCGGCCGCACCGTCGCCGTCGATGCTAAGGTCGACCCCGCGATCCTGGGTGGGCTGGTCGTCAAGATCGGCAGCCAGATGATCGACAGCTCCATTCGTACCCGTTTGAATAGTCTCGCTATGGCGATGAAAGGCTGAACATGGATATCAACGCCGCAGAAATTTCGAAGGTCATCAAGGACCAGATCGCCAATTTCGGCACCGAAGCGCAGGTCAGCGAAGTCGGTTCCGTTCTGACCGTGGGTGACGGCATCGCCCGCGTCCATGGCCTCGACAACGTCCAGGCGGGCGAGATGGTCGAATTCGCCAACGGGATTCAGGGCATGGCGCTGAACCTGGAAGCCGACAATGTCGGTGTCGTGATCTTCGGGTCCGACAGCGAGATCAAGGAAGGCGACACCGTCAAGCGCACCGGCACCATCGTCGACGTGCCCGTCGGCAAGGGCCTGCTGGGTCGCGTCGTGGACGGCCTGGGCAATCCCATCGACGGCAAGGGTCCGATCGTGTCCGACCAGCGTATGCGCGTCGAGCGCAAGGCGCCCGGCATCATCCCGCGCACCTCGGTCCATGAGCCTGTCCAGACCGGCCTGAAGGCGATCGACACGCTCGTCCCCGTCGGTCGTGGCCAGCGCGAACTGATCATCGGCGATCG
Source organism: Sphingobium sp. D43FB (assembly GCF_002312805.1). Classification (GTDB taxonomy): domain Bacteria; phylum Pseudomonadota; class Alphaproteobacteria; order Sphingomonadales; family Sphingomonadaceae; genus Sphingobium. The sequence goes on from NZ_NMUA01000003.1 coordinate 145,205, forward strand.
CCAGACCGGCAAGACCGCCGTCGCGATCGATACCTTCATCAACCAGAAGACCGCCAATGCGGGCGATGACGAGAGCAAGAAGCTCTATTGCATCTATGTCGCGATCGGCCAGAAGCGTTCGACCGTCGCGCAGATCGTCAAGCAGCTCGAAGAAAATGGCGCGATGGAATATTCGATCGTCGTCGCCGCGACCGCTTCCGAGCCAGCCCCGCTCCAGTATCTGGCGCCCTATACCGGCGTGACCATGGGCGAATATTTCCGCGACAACGGCATGCACGCCGTCATCGTCTATGACGATCTGTCCAAGCAGGCCGTCGCCTATCGCCAGATGTCGCTGCTGCTGCGCCGTCCTCCGGGCCGTGAAGCCTATCCTGGCGACGTTTTCTATCTGCACAGCCGCCTGCTGGAGCGCGCCGCCAAGATGAACAGCGACAATGGGTCGGGTTCGCTGACCGCTCTGCCGATCATCGAAACCCAGGCGGGCGACGTGTCGGCCTATATTCCGACCAACGTGATTTCGATCACCGACGGCCAGATCTTCCTCGAAACCAACCTCTTCTACCAGGGCATCCGCCCGGCCATCAACGTCGGCCTGTCGGTGTCGCGCGTCGGTTCCGCCGCGCAGACCAAGGCGATGAAGAAGGTGTCCGGCTCGATCAAGCTGGAGCTGGCGCAATATCGCGAAATGGCGGCCTTCGCCCAGTTCGGCTCGGACCTCGACGCTTCGACGCAGAAGCTGCTGAACCGTGGCGCGCGCCTGACCGAGCTGCTCAAGCAGGCGCAATTCTCGCCCCTGCCGTTTGAAGAGCAGACCGCGTCGATCTTCGCTGGCACCAACGGCTATCTCGACGGGATCGCCGTCAGCGATGTGAACCGCTATGAAGAGATGATGCTGGGCTATCTGCGCCACGAACATGCCGACGTGCTGGGCATGATCCGCGATACCAAGGATCTGGGCGACGAAGCCAAGAGCAAGCTCAAGGCCGCGCTCGACAGCTTCGGCAAGACGTTTGCCTAACTAAAAGCCCTCTCCCTTGAGGGAGAGGGTTGGGTGAGGGTGTGCAACGCCGATGAGGCGGACCACCCTCTCCTAGTTCAACTAGGCGGCAAGCCGCCAAGTTTCACTTGCCTCCCCCTCAAGGGGTAGGGAAACACGGGATTGAGATGGCTAGCCTCAAAGAACTGAAGATCCGGATCGGGTCGGTCAAATCGACCCAGAAGATCACCAAGGCGAAGCAGATGGTCGCCGCCGCGAAGCTGCGCAAGGCGCAGGCCGCAGCGGAGGCCGCGCGTCCCTATAGCAGCCGTCTGGAAGCCGTAGTCGCCAGCCTCGCCTCGAAAATTACGGGCGGTTCGGGCGAAGGCGCGTCGCCGCTGCTGGCGGGCACTGGCAAGGACGAAGTGCATCTGCTGGTCGTCGCCAACTCCGACCGTGGCCTCGCGGGCGCGTTCAACGCGAACATCGTCAAGGCCGCACGGGTCAAGGCGGATGCGCTGATCGAGCAGGGCAAGACGGTGAAATTCTACCTGATCGGCCGCAAGGGTCGTCCGGTGATCAATCGCCTCTACCCCGGTGCGATCGTCGCCCAGTTCGATACCACCGGCGCCAAGCAGCCCGGTTACGATCAGGCGCAGGCTATCGCGAACGAGCTGACCACCATGTATCTGGACGGCAAGTTCGACATGGCGCACCTTTTCTATTCGCGCTTCAAGTCGGCCCTGTCGCAGATCCCGACCGAGCAGCAGATCATCCCCGTTAAGATCCCGGCCGATGCCGATCGCAACGCCATCGGCGCGACGGTGGAATATGAGCCGAGCGAGGAAGCGATCCTGGACGACCTGCTGCCGCGCAACATCGCGATCCAGCTGTTCAAGGCGCTGCTGGAAAACAACGCGTCCGAACAGGGCGCGTCGATGAATGCGATGGACAATGCCACGCGCAACGCCGGCGACCTGATCAACAAGCTGACCATCCAGTATAACCGCAGCCGCCAGGCCGCGATCACCACTGAGCTGGTCGAAATCATCTCGGGCGCGGAAGCCCTCTAAGTACACGCACGCAAGGAAGCAGTCATGGCAACCACCAACAATGTAGGCCGCATTTCGCAGGTCATCGGCGCCGTCGTCGACGTGACCTTCCCCGATGCGCTCCCGTTCATTCTCTCGGCGCTGGAAACCAGCAATAACGGCCAGCGGCTGGTGCTCGAAGTCGCCCAGCATCTGGGCGAGAACACCGTTCGCACCATCGCGATGGACTCGACCGAGGGTCTGACCCGCGGCCAGGAAGTCACCGACACCGGCGCGCAGATCAGCGTTCCCGTCGGTCCGGCGACGCTCGGCCGTATCCTCAACGTCGTTGGCGAACCGATCGACGAACGCGGCCCGGTGCAGACCGAGATGCGCTCGCCCATCCATGCCAAGGCCCCCGATTTCGTGGACCAGTCGACCGAAAGCTCGATCCTGGTCACCGGCATCAAGGTCATCGACCTTCTCGCCCCTTATGCCAAGGGCGGCAAGATCGGCCTGTTCGGCGGCGCGGGCGTGGGCAAGACGGTTCTCATTCAGGAACTGATCAACAACATCGCCAAGGGCCATGGTGGCACGTCGGTCTTCGCAGGCGTGGGTGAGCGGACCCGTGAGGGCAACGATCTCTACCATGAATTCCTCGACGCAGGCGTCATCGCCAAGGATGCCGATGGCAATGCGATCAGCGAAGGCTCCAAGGTTGCGCTGGTCTATGGCCAGATGAACGAGCCTCCAGGCGCGCGTGCCCGCGTCGCCCTGTCGGGCCTGACCATCGCCGAATATTTCCGCGATGTCGAAAATCAGGACGTGCTGTTCTTCGTCGACAATATCTTCCGCTTCACCCAGGCGGGCGCGGAAGTGTCTGCTCTGCTCGGCCGTATTCCTTCGGCCGTGGGCTATCAGCCGACGCTGGCGACCGACATGGGCCAGTTGCAGGAGCGCATCACCTCGACCAACAAGGGCTCGATCACCTCGATCCAGGCCGTGTACGTTCCTGCGGACGATCTTACCGATCCGGCGCCGGCCACCTCGTTCGCGCATCTTGATGCGACCACGAACCTCAACCGCGCGATTTCGGAACTGGGCATCTATCCGGCGGTCGATCCGCTCGATTCGACCAGCCGCATGCTGACCGCCCGTACCGTGGGCCAGGAACATTATGACACCGCCCGCGCGGTCCAGTCGATCCTGCAGAAGTATAAGTCGCTGCAGGACATCATCGCCATTCTGGGCATGGACGAGCTGTCCGAAGAGGATAAGCTGACCGTCGCCCGCGCGCGCAAGATCCAGAAGTTCCTGTCGCAGCCCTTCCACGTCGCCGAAGTCTTCACCGGCATCAGCGGCAAGTTCGTGCAGATCGAAGACACGGTGAAGTCGTTCAAGGCCGTGGTCGATGGCGAATATGACCATCTGCCCGAAAACGCCTTCTACATGGTCGGCGGCATCGACGAAGCCGTCGAGAAGGCCAAGAAGCTGGCTGCCGAAGCGGCGTAAGCAGAATCTATCTAGCCCTCTCCCGCCTTCGCGAGAGAGGGTTGGGTGAGGGTCTTTCTCTCTTTCTGGCAATGAGCGGAACGACAGAAAGACCCTCACCGACTTTGACTAGGCAGCAAGCTGCCAAGTCTTCGTAGCCTCTCCCGCTAAGGCGGGAGAGGGCAAGAGGATCGAAAACATGGCACTGCATTTTGAACTCGTGACCCCCGAAAAGCTCGTTCGCGCGGCGGACGTGTGGCAGGTCGTAGTGCCGGGCACCGATGGCGACTTTGGCGTGCTGGAGGGCCATGCGCCTTTCATGTCGACCGTGCGCGATGGCAGCATCCAGATCTATGCGTCGGCAGGGGCCACGCCGGAGATTATTCCGGTCCAGGGCGGCTTTGCCGAGGTCAATGAAAAGGGCCTGACGGTGCTGGCCGAAAAGGCCGGTTGATCCGTCAGCGAGAGAGCGGCGGGCATTGGCCCAACCGCATGAGGAGGGGTGCTGTTGGCGCCCCTTTTTATTGTAGCCCTATGTCCGCCACCAAGGGGCGGGCACTGATTGGCCAATGCGCCATTAGCCATTTGTCAAAGTTTCCAATCTATTCACCTTATCCGACACCATCAGGCCGGCGACGGTCGCGAATTGCTGGCGGAGATATATGAGCGCCTTTGGACGGAAAAATGGACCTGCCGCGATCAAGCCCGGCTTTGGCGTCGCCCGACCGATGCACGGCGGCAGCGCGAAGGAGGAGCCGCGCGGCGGCGACCAGTTCCCACCGCTCGACATAGCGTCGCTGCCGGGCGAGAGTTTCGACCCGCTGTCGGCCCCGACCAGCCAGATGCAGCGCAACGCCGATGCGATGATGCGCCTGTCCGACCGCGCCAATGCCGAACATCTGCCCGACGCGGGGCCACAAGGGTTCGAGGCCAGCGTCCACAAGATCAAGGAGCAGGTGCTGCCCCGCCTGCTGGAACGGGTCGATCCCGAAGCCGCGGCTACGCTGACCAAAGATGAGCTGGCGGAGGAATTCCGTCCGATCATCCTGGAGGTGCTGGCCGAACTCAAGCTCACCCTCAACCGGCGCGAACAGTTCGCGCTGGAAAAAGTGCTGGTCGATGAATTGCTGGGCCTTGGCCCGCTCGAAGAATTGCTGAACGACCCGGACATCACCGACATCATGGTGAACGGGCCGGACCAGACCTATATCGAAAAGAAGGGCAAGCTGGTCATCGCCCCGATCAAGTTCCGCGATGAGGAGCATTTGTTCCAGATCGCGCAGCGGATCGTCAACAAGGTCGGCCGCCGCGTCGATCAGACCACGCCGCTGGCCGACGCCCGCCTGCCCGATGGCAGTCGCGTCAACGTGATCGTCCCGCCGTTAAGCCTCAAGGGCACGGCGATCTCCATCCGTAAATTTTCCGCCAAGCCGATCACGCTCGACATGCTGGCCAATTGGGGTGCGATGAGCCCCAAAATGGCGACCGCGCTCAAGATTGCGGGTGCCTGCCGGTTCAACATCGTCATTTCGGGCGGCACCGGTTCGGGCAAGACGACGATGCTCAACGCGCTGTCGAAAATGATCGATCCGGGCGAGCGCGTGCTGACGATCGAGGATGCCGCGGAATTGCGCCTGCAACAGCCGCACTGGCTGCCGCTCGAAACCCGCCCGGCCAATCTGGAAGGCAATGGCGCCATCACCATCGGCGATCTCGTCAAGAACGCCCTGCGTATGCGGCCGGACCGTATCATCCTGGGCGAAATTCGTGGCGCGGAATGTTTCGACCTGCTGGCAGCGATGAATACGGGCCATGACGGCTCCATGTGTACGCTGCACGCCAACAGCCCGCGCGAATGCCTGGGCCGTATGGAAAATATGATCCTGATGGGCGACATCAAAATCCCCAAGGAAGCGATTTCCAAGCAGATTGCCGATTCGGTCGACCTGATCATCCAGGTGAAGCGCCTGCGCGACGGGTCGCGCCGCATCACCAACGTCACCGAAGTCATCGGTATGGAGGGCGATGTCATCGTCACCCAGGAATTGTTCAAGTTCGAATATCATGACGAGGATGACAGCGGGAAGATCGTCGGCGAATATCGGTCGATGGGCCTGCGTCCCTATACGCTCGACAAGGCGCGGATGTTCGGCTTCGACCAGCCGTTTCTGGAAGCCTGTCTGTAAGTTATGATGATCGGGAGGGGTTTTCCCTTCCATTCCCCTTGCGCTTGGCACGGGCGGACGGCACATCAGCCTCTCCCTATAAGAGAGGATCCCCGATGAACCGTCTCGCCCGTACCGCACTTGTTGCAACCGCCCTTTGCCTTCCCCTCCTGCCGCTGGCTGCCCAGCATGCCGATCATGCCGCGCATCAGGCGACCGACCCGATCGCGGCCGCTGTCGCCGCGGCCAGCCGTACCCCGGCCAATGTCGCGCGCGACCAATATCGCCATCCGGCCGAGACACTGGCCTTCTTCGGCGTCACCCCGACCCAGACGGTGGTGGAATATAGCCCCAGTGGTGGCTGGTATTCCGAAATTCTCGCGCCGCTGCTGCGCGACAAGGGGCGCTTCTATGCGCTCCAGCCCAGCGGCCGCTATCTCGACGGCTACAAGACGTTCCTGGCCGCCAAGCCGACCGTCTATGACAAGGTGACGCTGGTCGCCCATCCCGATGCAGCCGGCACGATCCCGGCGGGCAGCGTGGATACGGTGCTGACCTTCCGCAACGTCCATAACATGGTGATGGCGGGCAGCGAAGGGGCGACCTTCAAGGCCTTCTTCGCGATGCTCAAGCCCGGCGGCACGCTGGGCGTGGTCGATCACCGCCTGCCCGAAGATCGTGACAGCGCGCTGGAAAAGAGCAGCGGGTATCTCAAAGTCTCGACCATCAGGCGGATTGCGCAGGAGGCAGGCTTTGAATTTGTCGAGGCTTCGGAAGTCAATGCCAACCCCAAGGATACGGCTGACTGGGCCAAGGGCGTATGGACATTGCCGCCCGGCCTCAGCCAGAAAGAGGTCGATCGCGACAAATATCTCGCCATTGGCGAAAGCGACCGGATGACGCTCAAATTCCGCAAGCCTGCGGCATAAGCCTTTCCTGACCAAGCCCGGTTGCGTCAACGCGCGACCGGGCTAAGGCGGGGGCGTGACCCTTGCCGCCCGCCCCCATCGCCCGCTCCTGGCCATCGGCCTGCGCCTGACCGCTGTGATCTGCCTGTCGGCGATGTTCGTGACGGTGCGGATCGTCGATCAGCGCGGCGTGCATATCGTCGAATCGCTCTTCTACCGGCAGGCGCTTGCCCTGCCCTTCGTCATTGCCTGGCTATCCTTGTCCGGTGGGCTGGGCGCGGTGCGAACGCAGCGGATCGGCGTGCATGCCAGCCGCATGCTGCTGGGCATGACCGGCATGCTGCTCAATTTCCTGTCCTATATCCTGCTGTTGCCCGCCGAGGCGGCGACGATCGGCTTCACCATGCCGATTTTCGGCACCATCCTGTCGGCGCTGATCCTGCGCGAAGCGACGGGCGTGCATCGTTGGAGTGCGGTGCTGATCGGCTTTGTCGGCGTGCTGGTGATGATCCGGCCCGAAGCCGGGCATTTCCCGATGCAGGGTGTCGCGGTCGCAATCGTAGCCGCGATCGTGACCGCCAGCGTCAGCCTGGTACTGCGGGCACTGGGCCGGACGGAAAATGCTGGCGTGGTGGTGTTCTGGTTCACGACGCTGTCGATGATACCTTTGGGCATCGCCATGCCCTTTTTTGCGCAGAGCCATGATCCGCTGACATGGGGATTGCTGCTGCTGATCGGCTGTGTCGGCGGGATCGCGCAGCTTTGTCTCACCGCCTCGTTGCGGTGGGGGCCGGTGTCGGTGGTGCTGCCGATGGATTATAGTGCGATCATCTGGACCACCCTGCTGGGCGTGGCGATCGGCGAGGATTGGCCCATGATCACGACCTGGATCGGCGCAAGCCTGATCATCGCGAGCGGGCTTTACATTGCCTGGCGCGAACATCGTCGCGCCAGGCAATCGGTCGTCAGTTCAGCAGTTCGGCATCCAGACTGATATCCGCCTTCAACAATTTCGAGATCGGGCAATTCGCCTTGGCCTTGCCCGCCAGTTCCTGGAACGTCGCATCGTCGGTGCCGGGGATGGTCGCCTTGAGCGTCAAGTGGCTGGCCGTCACGGCAAAACCGTCATCCTGCTTTTCCAGCGTCACGACGGCATTGGTTTCCATCTTGTCCGCCGTCAGCCCGGCCTCGCCCAAAATCAGCGACAGCGCCATGGTGAAGCAGGAAGCGTGGGCGGCCGCGATCAGTTCTTCGGGGTTGCTGCCCGGCACACCTTCAAAGCGCGTGGCAAAGCCATAGGGATAGGCGTCGAGCGCCCCGCTCTGGGTGGAGATGCTGCCCTTGCCGTCCTTGAGGCCGCCACTCCAGGTGGCCGAACCGTTGCGATTGATCTTCATCTTGTCACTCCTCTTGTGTCAGCCATGGAACCCCAGCCCACCCGCATGGTTGCATTTATATAGCGACATTATGTGAGGAGAGTGACGATGGCCGAACTGGCTATGCACAATCGCGGCGACCTGATCGCATCGGACCGGGTCGAGGGTACGACGGTCTTCAACAAACAAGGCGAGAAACTCGGCAAGATTTCCAATTTCATGGTCGACAAGAAGAGCGGGCAGGTACGCTATGCCGTCCTGTCGTTCGGCGGCTTTCTGGGCATGGGGGAGGATCATTATCCCCTGCCATGGTCGATGCTCGACTATGATGTCGCGCAGGGCGGCTATGTCGTGGAACTAGACAAGGCCGTGCTGGACGATGCCCCTCGCTATGCCGATGAACAACGGCCCGAATATGACGATGGCTATGGCCGCAACGTCTATCAATATTACGGGCTGATCTATCCCTGGTAGGTCCGGAGCATTCGATGTCCTTCGGGAGGCGCATGACCAGCCGGTCATGTGCCTCTTTTCCTATCTGGCGTCGCCAATCGCTAAGCCGAAAGGCGAGAAGCTCTGATTGTCGGCCTGCTATTTTTCATATTTTGTCTACTCATAAAGTTGAGATAAGAAGGGGCAGGAGGTACAGATGACCGACCAACGACCGTTCGATTTGCACCATGGCCGCGCCGACACGCCGCGCATCGACATCGCCGCCAGCATCGAAAAAGTGCGCGATGTTTTGCAGGAGCTGCGCTTCGGCTCGATCACGCTGACCGTGCATGACGCCCGCGTGGTACAGATCGACGTGACGAAAAAGACCCGCCTCACCGCCTGAAACGGAATGGGACCGTAGGATAGCCAAACAGGTCAGCATCTTCACTGTTGGCCATTCCGATGCACATCTCCTGCGAAATTCGGTTTAACTCGCCCATGCCCCACAGTAGGCTGGCTGGATGCAAATCCATTCCGCTCGTCAATGAAAACCCCTGACCGCTATGGCAACTGAGCTTGAAAAGCTGTGGATTGCGCTGCTCATCGGCCAATCCAATATGTCGGGGCGGGGGATCGTAGAACCACAGGACATCGCCGAGATACCCGGCGCCTATAAACTTAATTCGGGAGGATGTTGGGTTCCAGCGACCGACCCATTAAATAGCGATCAAACAAAGCCGATTGGCGTCGGGCCAGGAAGAGAGTTTGCACGCACAGTCCTCAACGCTGTTCCCGCAATTGAAGTCGGCCTAGTTGCTGCCGCCGTTGGTGGTACAACCTTGAATCAGTGGAAACCGGGCGGACGCTTTTATGCACGGGCGATGCGGATGCTGGGGCACGCAAAAAAATCTGGTTCCCTGCGCGTTATTCTCTGGCATTTGGGCGAAACTGACGCAAGCGGGACAGTCGAAGCAGCGCATAGCTATGCAGAACGCTGGGTCAAGATCATGCAACGTCTCAGACAGGATTCTGGAGCAGACGATATTCCCATCATAGTAGGCAAGCTTGGCGGTTTTATCGATCGAGATCATATCAGAGTTATCAATGAGCAGATTGATCTTTTACCCAAGCTTATTGACCATGTTTCTGTTGTTTCCGTGGCTGGTTTGAAAGACGGCGGTGATACGCTCCATTTCGATGCTTCGAGCCAGCGAGAGCTTGGACGCCGTTATGCCCACGCTTTTTTGCAGTTCGCACGATGACCACTAAATTTTCCGCATTGATGGCTTTGATGAGAACCTTCGTATAGCCCCTTAAGGGATAGGCAACGGCGAGAAATTACAGATATGCACCACATGATCGATCATGCTTTGAAGCGAGCTAAGCATCTAGGCCCTTCTGTCGAACTGGATGTCGGAAATTGTTGGGACATAGAAAATCCTGAACTTCCAAATTCCCTGAAGATCAATCGTTCGGGCGGAGGAAGTTTATTTGGGTGCGCCGACATCAATCCTTTACTGCCACCAGGCAAGTCCGCAACGATGAACATAAAGGGCAGTGGCTGCAGCATATTTATTGGTGAAAATTTTAAAACACGCTTTAGTCATTTTATTGTCGAAGGCACGGATTCGACCATCATAATCGGACCAAATTGCAGGCTATTGGATGTAACGATCAAGGTCGTTGGCTCTGGCGCGATCGTCATTATCGGAGGTGGCACGACCTGGGAAGGTGGAGCTATGCTCAACAATGCCAACGATGGGACCAGTAAAACTATCATTGTTGGAAATGATTGCATGCTGTCCAGTGATGTAAACCTTCGTACTGCCGATGGCCATTCCATGTGGCAGGCAGGAGGGCAGGAGCGCATAGATAAATCCGGCGACATAGTCATCGGCAATCATGTCTGGCTTGGGAACGGGTCCAGAGTTGCGCGCGGAAGTCGGATTGGCAATGGTGCGGTCCTGGGTCAGCGGTCCTTTCTTAGTGCGACGATGGAACCGTTCACGGCCTATGCCGGTGTTCCTGCGCGCAAAGTTCGGGATAGGGTCGAATGGTCTCGAACCACATCTTATGATGACATTCCGGAGCGTTATCGCTGGAAAGAGATGGACGATTGCGAGAACTGCTAAGCATCCGTCGTTCCCATAACGCGGGAGTTCCCCGTTCAACGATTGCCTATGCCGGGGATAGCAAAGTGGCGGATGACGCCGTCACATCAGTTGCGAGAAAAAGGAAGAAGCAGAAACTCTCTCCTCCCAATTTTTAATTTATTGTCTACTTATAAACTTGAGATAAAATGCTGACGGCCAGCGTCATTCAGTGGCGCGGAACATCGTCCAAATTACGGGCTTGAAGCCCGACCTATCGGCCATGACCGGACCACCGGAATCGCCGCGATCACACATCCACCGGACATCCGGACATAAAGGGGATATTTATGATTGCGCGTTTCCTGTTGCTCGCCAGCGTGGCGAGCGCTTCCATCATCGTGCCTGCCGCTCATGCGCAGACGCCAGCCCCGGACGCGGCGCCGGACCAGACCGACGCTGAGGCGCAGCGGGTGCGCGGAGATGTAATCGTGGTCACTGCGCGGCGCCGTCAGGAAACGGCGCAGGAAGTGCCACTCGCCATCTCGGTGATCCGCGGCGACAGCATCGAATCCACCGGCAATTTCAACATCGTCAAGCTGCAGCAGCTTGCGCCCACGTTGCAGGTCTATACCACCAACCCGCGCAACACGTCGGTCAACATTCGTGGCCTCGGCGTACCGTTCGGCCTGACCAGCGACGGGTTCGAACAGGGCGTGGGCATCTATGTCGACGATGTCTATAATTCGCGCGTCGCCGCTGCGACGTTCGATTTTCTGGACGTCGCCCAGGTCGAAGTCCTACGCGGGCCGCAGGGCACGCTCTATGGCAAGAACACCACCGCCGGCGCGATCAACATCACCACCAACCAGCCGACCTTCGATTTCGAGGGCCGGGCCGAACTGACCGTCGGCAATCTCAATTACAAGCAGGCCAAGGCCGCAATATCCGGCCCGCTGACCGACACGATCGCCGCCCGCATCGCGATCGCATCGACCAGTCGGCGCGGCACCCTTTTCAACACGACGTCGGATCGCTGGATCAACGAGCAGGACAATCTGGGTATTCGTGGCCAATTGCTGTTCAAACCGAACGAAGACCTCAGCATCACATTGTCGGGCGATTACAGCAAGCAAGACCCGGAAGGCTTTGGCACCGCCTTCGTGCGCGTCGGTCGCACCCAGCGCGCGCTCAACCGGCAATATGACGCGCTGGTCGCGGCGATCAATGCCGCCAATCCGGGCCGCAACTACACGCCCAGTCGCAATGTCTATGATCGCCTCACCGATCTCGATTCCAGCCTGAACGCTGGCAACAAGATTGGTGGCGTATCGCTGAAGGTGAATTGGGATCTGGGCGCAGGCAAATTCACCTCCGTCACCGCCTGGCGGTTCTGGGACTGGAAGCCGGAAAATGATCGCGACTTTACCGGCCTTTCGATCGTGTCCCGATCGCAAAACCCCTCGCAGCAGGACCAGTATAGCCAGGAATTTCGCTACAGCCAGGAAGACGACCGGATCGATTTCGTCGTCGGCCTGTTCGGCTTCAAGCAACGGATCGACACCCAGGGCACAGAGCAACAGGGTGCCGACGCCAGCCGGTGGAGCCTGACCGGTGCGCTGGCGAACGATCCCAGCGTGCTGCAAGGCCTGACCGCCAACAACACGCAATATCTCAAGAGCGACAGCGCAGCGTTGTTCGGCCAGCTTAGCTGGAAGGTGACCGACGCCCTGACCGTTCAACCCGGCGCGCGTATCAATTATGACAAGAAGTCGGGCTTCTACGAGCGCGTGGTGACCAACGGACAGGGCCAGCTCATCAGCTGCTCCCCGACCCCGGCCGCCGGATCAGTGCTGGCCGCGCAATGCGGCGTCTACCAGCCGCAGGTCAGCGCGCCATCGGACAGCGCCTGGAACTTCACCTACGACTTCAACGTGAACTATAAGTTCGCGCGCGATGTCCTCGCCTATGCGACCTATGCCAAGAGCTTCAAGACGCTGGGCATCAACCAGAATGGCTTGCCGCTCAACGCCGACAATAGCGTGAATTATGATGCGGGCACGGTGAAGCCCGAATCGGTCAATCATTATGAAATCGGCCTGAAGACCCAATTGTGGGATCGCCGGGCGACCTTCAACCTCTCCGCCTTCCGCACCGACATCAGGAATTTCCAGGCGACGGTGAATGGCGGCCAGTTCGGCACGGTGCGCGGCTATCTCGCCAACGCTGGCAAGGTCCGGTCGCAGGGCATCGAAGCCGACTTCAAGATCACGCCAAGCGACCGCTTCAGCGCCTATGCGAACGGTGCCTATACGGATGCGAAGTATAAGAGATTCACCAACGCACCCTGCCCGCCTGAACTGTCGGGCGGCACGCTTCAGCCCGCCAGTGCAACGCCCGATTATTCGCAAGCCGGTGTCCCCGGCGCTCTGAGCCCCCGCCAGTGCGATATTTCGGGGCAGGCACTGCCCGGCGTATCCAAATGGGCCTTCTCCTATGGCGCGGAAGTCAATGCGCCGGTCACTTTGCTGACGAAGGAGGGGCAGGTCTATCTTGGCGTCGATGGCAATTATCGGTCGCGATGGAATTCCAACGCCTCGCCTTCGGTCTACACCGAAGTGAAGGGCTATGCGCTCACCAACGTCCGCGCGGGGCTCCGGGGCGAGGGCTTCGATGTCTTCGGCTGGGTCCGCAACGCCTTCGACGTCAACTATATCGAAACATTGCAGGTCGCGCCGGGCAATACCGGCCTGATCGCGGGGCAACCGGGCGATCCGCAGACCTGGGGCGGCACGATCAAATTCTCCTTCTGACAGCTCACCCCGGAGGAGCGGCGCGACCATGCCGCTCCTCCACCCCTGGCTGTTTGCGCGGCGCGCTGCGCTGGGGTAGAGCGCACCCATGTCCACGACCTTCACGATCGACACGGCCACTAGCCGCGCCACGCCCACCCCGGCCCCCATGAAGCGGCTGACCGTGCCCGCCATCCAGCGGCGCAAGTTCGAGGGCAAGACGACCGAGCCGCTGGTGATGCTGACCGCTTATACCGCGCGGCAGGCACAATTGCTCGATCCGCACTGCGACATGCTGCTTGTCGGCGATTCGCTGGGGCAGGTGATTTACGGCCTGCCATCGACCCTGGCCGTCACGCTCGACATGATGTGCGCTCATGGCGCGGCAGTCGTGCGGGGCAGCTATCATAGCGTCGTGATCATCGACATGCCCTTTGGCAGCTATGAAGCCTCCCCGCAGCAGGCCTTTGCCAGCGCCAGCCGCATCATGGCGGAAACCGGCGCTGCGGCGGTCAAGCTGGAGGGCGGGCAGGCCATGGCGGAAACGATCAGCTTCCTTGGCCAGCGCGGTATCCCGGTGATGGCGCATATCGGCTTGACGCCGCAGGCCGTCAATGCGCTGGGCGGCTATGGCGCGCGGGGCAAGAGCCAGCAGGAACATGCCAAGATCATGGCCGACGCGCGCGCCGTCGCCGACGCCGGTGCCTTCGCCATGGTGCTGGAGGGGGTGATGGAGGAACTGGCCGTCGCCATCACCGACAGCGTCGATGTGCCGGTGATCGGCATTGGCGCATCCGCCCATTGCGACGGGCAGGTGTTGGTGACGGAGGATATGCTGGGCATGTTCGAGCGCGTCCCCCGGTTCGTAAAGCGATTCGACAATATCGCCCAAAGCATCGACGGCGCCGCCCAGCGTTACGCCGCCGATGTGCGCAGCCGCGCCTTCCCCACCGAAGAACAGGTCTATCGCCCGAAAAAGTGATTTGCCTGTGGCATAAGCGCCGCTATTGGTCGCGCCTTCTGCCCTTACATATTTCTGATCCATGTCCCGGAGAATGCAGTGGCCCTGACGCCGCAAAATAGTGAAGCCTTCATGCGTGAAGTCGACGAAGCCGTCCGGCAGGACCAGCTCACGTCCTTCTGGCAGCGCTATGGCCGTGTGCTTCTGGTCGTGCTGGTGCTCGGCCTCGCGGCTTTTGGCGGCTGGCTCTATTGGCAGCAGCATCAGCAAAGCCAGTCGCAGGCGGTATCTGAACAGATGGACGCCGTGCTGACGACGGCCGCTGGTGGCGGAACGCCCGACGCCAAGCAACTCGACACGCTGACCAAGGCCGATCAGCCCGGCTACCGCGCCTCGGCGCAGTTGCTCAAGGCCGGCGTCGCCGCGCGCAAGGGCGACAACAAGAGCGCGATCGCCCTCTATGCCGCCATGGCCGCCGACACCGGGCTGGACCAGCCCTATCGCGACCTCGCGCTGATCCGCCAGACCGCATTGGAATTTGAGACGCTCAAGCCCCAGCAAGTGGTCGATCGCCTCAAGCCGCTCGCGGTCGAGGGCGCGCCCTGGTTCGGCAGCGCGGGCGAACTGGTCGCCATCGCCTATGCCAAGATGGGCAAGACGGACCTTGCCGGGCCGATGTTCGCCGCGCTTGCCAAGGACAGCAACGTGCCGCAGTCGATCCGTTCACGCGCGCGTCAGATGGCAGGCGTCATGGGGATCGACGCGGTAGAGATACCGGCCGAGCCGACGGAAGGGTAACGAGGCAATGGGACAGCATAAGATGAAGAGATTTGCGCCCATGGGCCGCGCCCTGACGCTTACCGCCATGATTATGATGGTCGCCGGGTGCGGCATCATCGGCGGCAAGAAGGGCGGACCCAAGACCCCCGTAGTCGGCAATCGCGTATCCATCCTGACCAGCGAACAGGGTGTCGAGGTCGAACCGAGCCTGGCCGACGTTCAGGTCACCCTCCCCGTCCCCGCCGTAAACGAAAACTGGTCGCAGCCGGGCGGTGATCCGTCCAAAGCGATGGGCCATGTCGCGCTCGGCGGTTCGCCGACGCAGCTATGGACCGCGAGCATCGATGGCAGTTCGCCGCAGGCCCGGCTTGCCGCTTCGCCGGTTGTAGCGGGCGGAAAGCTGTTCGTCACGGATGCCGGCGCACATGTCATTGCGTTCGATGCCACGAGCGGATCGAAATTGTGGCAGACCAACCTGCCCGCCGAGGGCAAGGGCAATGGCCGGTCGCTGTTCGGCGGCGGCGTCAGCGTCATCGGCGATCGTGTGTTCGCCAGCACGGGCCTGGGCGACGTGTTCGCGCTCAATGCCAATGACGGCGCGATCATCTGGAAGAAGCATCTGGCCGGGCCGCTGCGCGGCGCGCCGACGCTGGAAAATGGCCATGTCTATGTGATGGGCCAGGACAATCAGATTTTTGCGCTGAACCAGTCCGATGGGGAAACCCAGTGGACCGACAGCGGCACCCTGCAGGTTACGGGGATCTTCGGCGTTGCTGCCCCTGCCGCCGCGCAGGGCACGGTCGTCGCGGGCTATAGCTCTGGCGAAATCAACGCTTATCGCTACGAAAATGGCCGGACTTTGTGGGGCGATGCCCTTTCGCGCACCAGCATTTCGACGGCGGTTGCGACCCTGACCGACATCGACGCCGATCCGGTCATCGACCGTGGCCGTGTCTTCGCGATCGGCCAGGGCGGCCGCATGGCCTCCTATGAACTGACCAGCGGTCAGCGCCTGTGGGAAATCAATATTGCGGGCATCTCCACCCCCTGGGTGGTGGGCGAATGGGTCTTCGCCGTCACCAGCGACGCGCGCCTGCTCTGCGTCGCCCGCGCGACCGGTAAGATCCGCTGGGTCAGTCAGTTACGCCGTTGGCAGAATGAAAAGAAGAAGGACAAGGCGATCCGCTGGACTGGCCCGGTGCTGGCAGGTGGCCGGTTGATCGTCGTTTCGACGCGCGGCCAGATGGTCTATGTCGATCCGACGACCGGTTCGGTGCAGTCGGAAGTGGACATGAAACATTCCATGTCCCTCTCGCCGATCGTCGCCAACAATATACTTTATGTTCTGGCGGATGACGGCAAACTGACGGCGTTCCGCTAAACCGATTATTCGTGCTAAGCATGCTCCTGCGAAGGCTGGAGCCCAGTTCCTCCGCTTTTGGACTGGGTTTCTGCCTTCGCAGGAGCATTGCGTTTTTTTAGATAAGAAGGAAGCGGGCCTCCATGCTGCCCATCGTAGCCATTGTCGGGCGGCCCAATGTGGGCAAGTCCACCCTGTTCAACCGCCTGATCGGCAAGAAGCTCGCGCTGGTCGACGACCAGCCTGGCGTCACCCGCGACCGGCGGGAGGGCGAGGCGCATCTGCTCGGCCTCGATTTCACCATCGTCGATACCGCCGGTTATGAAGATGAGGACGCCAACAGCCTGCCCGGCCGGATGCGGATGCAGACCGAAGCGGCGGTGGAAAATTGCGACGTCGCCTTGTTCATGATCGACGCGCGCGCGGGCATCACGCCACTGGACGAGGAAATCGCCCGCTGGTTGCGCGCCAATGATGCGCCGGTCATTCTGGTCGCCAATAAAGCGGAGGGTAAAGCCGCCGACGATGGCGTGATGGAGTCCTTCAGCTTGGGGCTGGGCGAGCCTGTCCCCTTTTCGGCCGAACATGGCCAGGGCATGGCCGACCTGTTTCAGGCGCTGCTGCCCCATGTCGAGCGCGAAGGCGACGAACCGTTCGAGCGGGAATTTTACGAGGATGACGAGAGCGCGCCGCTCAAACTCGCCATCGTCGGCCGCCCCAATGCGGGCAAATCCACGCTGATCAACCGCCTGCTCGGCGAAAACCGCCTGCTGACCGGGCCGGAAGCGGGCATCACCCGCGACAGCATCGCAGTGGACTGGATGTGGACCAGCCGCGAAGGCGTCGAGCGGCCCGTCCGCCTGATCGACACGGCGGGGATGCGCAAACATGCCAAGGTGCAGGACAAGCTGGAAAAGCTGGCCGTCACCGACGGTCTGAACGCTGTGAACTTTGCCGAAGTCGTGGTGCTGTTGCTCGATTCGACGCGCGGACTGGAAGCGCAGGATCTGCGCATCGCCGACAAGGTGCTGGAGGAAGGGCGCGCGCTGGTCGTCGCACTCAACAAATGGGATACGGTCGAACATGGTTCGGCCTTGTATCAGGGCATCAAGAAGGCTCTGGACGACGGGCTGGCGCAGGTGCGCGGCGTGCCCATCATGACCGTGTCGGCGGCCACCGGCAAGGGTCTGGACGACCTGATCCATGTCGCGTTCGAAACGCGCACCGCCTGGTCGCAGCGCGTGTCCACCGGCGTCCTCAACCGCTGGTTCGAAACCGCGCTGGAGGCCAATCCACCGCCAGCGCCGGGCGGCAAGCGGATCAAGCTGCGCTACATCACCCAGAACAAGACCCGTCCGCCGACCTTCGTGCTGTTCGGCACGCGGCTGGACGATCTGCCCGAAAGCTATCGCCGCTATCTGGTGAACGGCATAAGGCGGGAACTGGGCTTTGGCGCCGTGCCGGTGCGGCTGACGCTACGGAGCGCCAAGAATCCTTATGCCACAAAATGAGCCGCTGTCGGTCAACGCGCGCGGCATGAAATGCCCTTGGCCCGTGCTGCGCGCAGCGCGGGCCATGCGCGGGGCCGATGCGGTGCTGGTGGAGGCCGATGATCCGATCGCGCCTGCCGAACTCGCGGCGCTGGCAACGGCGCAAGGCTGGGCGTTCGAGACTCTGGGCGATCATCGCTTTTCGCTGCGCCGCGCAGGCTGATCATCGGCCCGTTTTAACCGCCTGTTTACGCAGCCCGCCTATTTCCAGACGGTAGCCAAAGGAGCGGTGCGCGTGCCCCATCAAGAGACCGATCTGGTCAACTGGACCGAATTTACCCGGACCCGGAATGAGCTGGGTGCGGCATTTCCACGTATATTGGGCTATTTTCACGAAGATGGCGTGAAGTCGATCCAGGCAATCGAGCAGGCATTCCGCGCGCGCAACGCCGTCGCGCTGGTCACCCCCGCGCACACGCTCAAGGGGGAATCGGCGCAGTTCGGTGCCTATCGCTTGAGCGCCATGGCCGAAGAGATTGAAATGGTCGCCCGCCGCTGCGTGGAAACCCGTGAGCAGCCCGACGAACTGATCGAAACCGTCGTCGCGCTGCGCCCCTGCTTTACCGAAACGCTGGCGCTGTTGGATCGCGATGCCAACCCGTTGGTGGCGCGCCGTCCCGTGACCTTCGGTCGCCGTACCGAAACCCCGGCCCAGGGCTTTGGCCGCGACATCTGAATTTACGTATTGAAATAAAACCCATCATGCCCCCATATGGAGAGCATGACACGCTTTTCCCTGCTCGATCTCGTCCCCGTCCGCGAAGGCGACAGCATTGCTACCGCGCTCGCCAATACAGCTAACCTCGCCGCCCATGCCGAAAGGCTGGGCTATCACCGTTTCTGGGTCGCCGAACATCATGGCATGGCGGGCATCGCATCGGCTGCGACGTCGGTCGTGCTGGCGCATATCGGTCAGGCGACATCAACGATCCGCATCGGCGCGGGCGGCATCATGCTGCCCAATCATGCCCCCCTGCTGATCGCCGAACAGTTCGGCACGCTCGACGCGCTCTTCCCCGGCCGGGTCGACCTGGGCCTGGGTCGCGCACCGGGGTCGGACCAGCGGGTGGCGCAGGCGATCCGCCGCACGCTTGTCGGTGGCGCTGATAATTTCCCGCGCGATGTGATGGAAATACAGGCCTATTTCGCTGCCGACGATCGGCTGGGTATTCAGGCGACACCGGGCGCAGGCGCGAACGTGCCGCTGTGGATTCTGGGCTCCAGCCTCTATGGCGCGCAACTCGCTGCGGCGCTTGGCCTCCCCTACGCCTTCGCGTCCCATTTCGCTCCCGCGGCACTGGACGAGGCGATCGAGATTTATCGCCGCGATTTCCGCCCCTCGGCCCAGCTGAAGGAGCCTTATGTAATGGCGGGCTATAATGTCTTCGCCGCCGACAGCATGGCTGACGCGCAATTGCTCGCCAGTTCGATGCAGCAGGCGTTCGTGCGGCTGCGCACGGGCCAGCCGGGCAAGCTTCAGCCCCCCGTGGCGGATTATTACGACATGCTGCCGCCCCAGGCGCAGGCGATGCTGGCAGATGTGCTGAGCGCATCGAGCATCGGCACGCAAGCCGATATCGAGCGTGACCTGGGTGCCTTCCTGCGCCGCACGCGCGCGGACGAACTGATCCTGACCGGGCAGATTTTCGATACCGCAGCCCGCAAGCGCAGCTTCGCCATCGCCATGGCGGCAGCGCAGGCGATCACCGCGCCCGAACTCGCGCTATAAGCGGCCGCCGCTGAGTAAAGCGGCGGCGCGCGGCGCGACCCGGCGGAGTATCCTGCCGAACGCAACTACCGCGAGCAGAACCAGCAACGGCTGAAGGATCAGGTAGAGCGGATAAAGCGGCGATCCCAGCGGGCCGGTCAGCTTGCCCAATAATGGTCCGCCAAGCCAGATCAGGATCAGGTGCGCGCAAAAAAGCAGGAAGACGAACGGTTCGATCCGCAGCAACATCGCGCGCGCCCGGCTGCCCGCCAGTGCCCAGGCAATGCGCCAGAAAGCGACGACAGCGCTCAGGCGAACGGCCAGGTCCAACGTCCGCTGCGCCAGCACCGCCTCGCCATCGCCGACCATGATCGCGCGATAAAGCTGCGCCCCCATCAACAGCGCGAAGGGCAACAGCGCCCATAACAAGGGCAAGCGAATGATCCGCGCCTCCCAGGCACCTCGTCGCGCCATGATGCCCAAGGTGAAGAAGAACAGGATCGACGCGCGCATCAGCACGGGTGGCCCCAATCCCGTGACGTGGCACGCCGCCGCAACCAGCGCGATGATCCCTAATGCCCAGCCCGGCGCCCGCACCAGCAGCGGCGCGGCGACCATGCACAGGAACAGGTCGCGCAAAAATCCCATCTGGACATTGATGTCGGGATTGCGGGTGAGGACCAGCATTTCATTCACGGCCCACCAGAGGGTCCGCGGCACGGGGGCAGAAAGGCCGAGGGTCAGCGCCGCCCCCGACACCAGCAGGATCGCAATGCCATTCCACAGGATCATGGGCAGCAAGATCGTCCGCGCCTTGCGCCGGACATGCCCGCGCCAATTGCGCACACCGCTCGACCCCGCCACCAGCCAGCCCGATATCAGGCCCAGCAACGGCACGGCGCTACGCCCGAACAATTCCATCAACAGCCAGCGCAGGTTTTCCTGCACCGTCCCGCGCAAGGCATTGAGCGCTTCGCCGTTCAAGCCGGTCCAGGCATGGACATAAACCACGCCGAGGATGCAGATGACACGGGCTATGGCAATCGCGTCGGAGCGCCGCGCTCCATCGTCCGTCATCGTTTCGGGCACGAAAATATCCTGTTGTGGCGCAGGCTCAATGCCCCAAAGCCTGTCCTGTTCCCCGGCCCCGATCCGATCCGATCCGATCCGTTTCGGACCAACCGCTACCTTTTGGAAAGAAGCCATGCCCCAAATTGTCCGATCAAGCGATGATCGACCCATGCATAAGCTAATCTTTACCTTCGCCGCCTAGACGTCATGTGTTTGCCGGAAGTCTTTCCGGGCCAAGGGACGACAAAGGCTCATGACCCATATGCCGGGTGCGCATCACTTCACGCCGACAGCGACGCCCGCGTCCCTGGCCATGGCCCAATCGATGGGCATGGTGTTCCAGATCGCCGGGTCCAGTTCCAAGATCCTGATCGATCCGCAGCGTCTCGCCCTATTGGGGCAGGACATGGACCCTTGCACCGCGATGGCGGGCCAGGTCGGCAGCCAGGTCAAGATGCGCGTCGGCACGGTCTGGCTGGTTGCCAGCGTCCGCGCGATGGTGCTGGACCAGGCGAGCCAGAGCATCGTCGCGGACATCGACTTTCTGGGCGAAGGCGATGAGGAGAAACTGACCGGTCGCATCTTTCACTTCCGGCGCGGCGTCACCCGCTATCCAACACCCGGCACCGAGATTTTCCCGGTGTCGAGCAAGGATATGCAGCAGATCTACGCCGCCGATGACCGGCCGCATGTCCAGATCGGCACCGTCTATCCCACGACCGACACGCGCGCTGCGCTCTATGTCGATCAGATGCTCGGCAAGCATTTCGCGCTGCTTGGCTCCACCGGCACCGGCAAATCGACCAGCGCCGCTCTGATCCTGCACCGCATCTGCGACCTGTCGCCGCAGGGGCATATCGTGATGATCGACCCCCATGGCGAATATGACGCGGCCTTCGCCACCAATGGCGCGGTATTCGACATCAGCAATCTGGCGCTGCCCTATTGGCTGATGAATTTCGAGGAACATTGCGAGGTGTTCGTCACCTCCTCCGGCTCCGAACGCACGGTCGATTGCGACATTCTCGCCAAATGCCTGCTCGCGGCGCGCATGAAGAACAGGCTTGCCGAACAGATTGGTCGCCTGACCGTCGATTCGCCGATCCCCTATCTGCTCTCTGACCTGACCAACATTCTCCAGAATGAGATGGGCAAGCTCGACAAGGGCACCGGGTCGCTGCCCTATATGCGGATCAAGACCAAGATCGACGAGATCAAGGCCGACCCGCGCTACAGCTTCATGTTTTCAGGGATGCTGGTCGCCGACACGATGCAGGACTTCATCGCGAAGATTTTTCGCCTGCCTTCGGACGGCAAGCCGATTTCGATCATCGACGTGTCCGCCATGCCATCGGACATCACCTCGACCGTGGTGTCGGTGCTGTCGCGCCTTGTGTTCGACTATGCAATCTGGGCGCGCGACGAGCCGCAGCGACCGATCCTGCTCGTGTGCGAAGAAGCGCATCGCTACATCCCCAATTCGACCAGCGGTAACGGTCAGGCGGTGCGCAAAATATTGGAGCGGATCGCCAAGGAAGGCCGCAAATATGGCGTTTCGCTGGGCCTCATCACCCAGCGCCCGTCGGATCTGGCCGAAGGCGTGCTGTCGCAATGCGGTACGATCATCGCGATGCGCCTGAACAACGACCGGGATCAGGCCTTCGTCAAGGCCGCCATGCCCGAAGGCGCGCGCGGTTTCCTCGATTCGATCCCCGCGCTGCGCAACCGCGAAGCGATCATCTGCGGCGAAGGCGTCGCCGTGCCGATCCGCGTCGCGCTCGACAATCTGGAAGAACATCGCCGCCCAGCCTCCGGCGACCCCAGCTTCACCCAATTGTGGCGGCAGTCGGGCGATGAGCAAGCCATCCTCGACCGCACCATCACCCGCTGGCGCAACCAGGGGCGGTAATTATCCGGTCGGCGCGATCCGTCCAGCGGGTTCGGCGTCGCTGTTCACGCTCTCGCGGCATTCTTCTTCATGCACCGGCACCAGCAGCTTGGCCTTGCGCCAGCCGCCCTGGGCATAGACCAGATAGGCGAGCAGCAGCGAGACGAACGACCCAGCCGGAAAACTGAACCACAGCGCATCGGCACCGATCCGGGGGTAAGCGAGATAATAGAAGCCGATCCGCACCGCGAACAGGGTGAAGATCAGGATGATCAGCGGCTTTATCACCACGCCATTGGCGCGCATCACGCCGAACAGGATCATGGTGCAGCCAAAGGCGATAAAGCTCCAGCTTACCCGCAATTGCATGTGCCATGCTTCGGCGATCACGGCGTCATTGTCGCCCAGGAACAGCCCCAGCAACGCTTCGTGGAAGGTCAGCATCACCGCGACCATGGTGCCGGTGATCAGCAACTGATAGCCGATGCCATAGCCGGTAATGCGGCTGATCCGGTCCCACCGCCCCGCGCCGATATTCTGCGCCGCCATGGCGCTGACCGCGCCGCCCATCGCCATCGCCGGCATCTGCAGATAGGTCCATAGCTGCTGCGACGCGCCATAGGCCGCCGTCACCAGCAGCCCCTCCCGATTGACGAGGCCGATCATCACCAGCCCCGACGCCGACATAACGATCATCTGAAGACCCATAGGCAGCCCCTTGCCCAGCAGCACGCCCATCTGTTCGGCCACCGGGCGTAGATAGGCGAGTTCCACCCCGCGCAACCGCAGCGGCAGATCCTTGGCATAGGTATAGGCGATGATCCCGATCAGACTAACGAAACCCGCCACAGCGGTCGCTGTCGCCGACCCCGCAATCCCCATGGCCGGGAACGGCCCCAACCCCAGGATCAGCACGGGGTTCAATATCAGGTCCACCGCCACGCTGACGATCATGAAGATGAGCGGCGTGCGCGCATCGCCCACGCCGCGTAGGCCCATCATGATCATGACGGACAAGAGGGTTGCGGGCATGGCGATGAAGATGACGCGCAGATAGACGAGCGCCATGGCATAGGCTTCGACCGGGGTCGAAAGCAGCCGCAGCAGCGCGGGCGCACCCACCCAGCCGAGGGTCGATACGACAAGCGCCAGGCCCATGCAGAAGCCCACAGCCGACCCAAAGGCGCGACGCGCCGCGTCTAAGTCGCGCCGGCCCATGGCTTGGCCGATCATCACCGTGGACGCCATGCCGAAGCCAAAGACGACCGAGAACATGAGGAACATGATGATATTGGCATTGGCCGTCGCCGCCAGCGCCTCCGGCCCCAGAAAACGCCCGACCCAGATGGCGTTGATCGATCCATTGAGCGACTGGAGGATGTTCGACGCCAATGTGGGCATGGCGAACAACATCAGCGTGGACGCGATCGGCCCTTGCGTCAGGTCTTTTGCGCCCGTCTTGCCTGCCGCCATGCTCATTCCCCCGCCCCCAACTACATGACAAACATATTTATTGCAGGCCCGACCCCAAATTCCTCCCCTGTAAGGAGAGGAGAACCGCCGAAGGCGGTGGAGGGGTGTCACCCTATCGATAGGGCGACACCCCTCCGTCAGGCTTCGCCTGCCACCTCCCCTGTCAGGGGAGGATTAGGCTTTTCAACACGCCGCTATCGAATATGATCGCCTGTATCTCAAAACTCGCAGAGACCCACCTACCCCAGCCGGTCGAGCGCCGCCTGCAATCTCTCCGCCTCGGCACTCTTTTCGCCATGGTCCTCGCGTGCCTTGGCGACGGCTTCGGGCTTGGCTTTTTCGACGAAACTGGGGTTGGACAGACGCCCGCCCAGCGCATCGCGCTCCTTCTGCGCCGCGGCCAGCGCCTTGGCGAGCCGGGCCTTTTCCGCCGCGATGTCTATCACGCCTTCCAGCGGCAGGATGAAGGTCGCTTCATCAACAACGATCTGCGCCGCGCCGCCAGTCGGCGCTTCGCCAAAGGTCAGGCTCGCGATGCGACCCAGCCGCGCCAGCGCCGCACCCTGCCGATCGAGGCGACGATGCGTCTCCTCCGACCCGTCGCTCACCACCACCGGCAGCTTCGCGCCCGGCGGCACGTTGAGTTCGGTCCGCGCGGTACGGATGGCGCTCACCAGCCGGATCAACCAGTCGATCTCCGCCTGTGCGTCCGTATCCACCGCCGCCAGCGCCTGCGGCCATTGCGCAACGATCAGTTCGTTCGCGCGCGTACCGGTCAGGTGCCATAACTCTTCGGTGATGAAGGGCATGAAGGGGTGCAGCATCACCAATATCTGGTCGAATGCCCAGCCCGCAACTGCGCGCGTCTCGTCGTCCATCCCGCCTTTGGTCAGTTCGATATACCAGTCGCAAAACTGGTCCCAGACGAAATGATAGATGGCGTTGGCCGCCGCATCGAAACGCAGGTCGGCAAGCGCGCTGTCGATCGCCTGCACGGTCGCGACCGTCTCGGCGATGATCCAGCGGTTGACCGGCAGTTGTGCGGCGGGAGCCTCATGGCTGGTCGAGGCCGTCACGCCGTTCGACTGCAGGAAGCGTGCGGCGTTCCACAGCTTGGTCGCGAAGTTGCGATAGCCCTCGACCCGCTTCTCATCCATCTTCACGTCGCGGCCCTGGCTCTCCATCGCCGCCAGGAAGAAGCGCAGCGCGTCGGCCCCGAACTTGTCGATCAGGCCCAGCGGATCGACCACATTGCCCTTGGACTTGGACATTTTCTGCCCGTCCGCCGCCCGGACAAGGCCGTGGAGATAGAGTTTGCGCCATGGCACGTCACCCATGAACTCCATCCCCTGCATCGCCATCCGCGCGTCCCAGAAGAACAGGATGTCGAAGCCGGAAATCAGCAGGTCGTTGGGGTAGTGCCGGGATACCAAATCCTCCCCGGCACGGGGAGGGGGACCAGCCGAAGGCTGGTGGAGGGGGCTGGCGTCCTGGGGCAAAGTTGCGTCCATAAGCGCGCCCCCTCCGTCAGCGCTACGCGCTGCCACCTCCCCGTGCCGGGGAGGATTGTCGTTCGGCCAGCCCAGCGTCCCGAACGGCCACAGCGCCGAGGAGAACCAGGTGTCGAGGACGTCGGGATCGCGGACTAACGGAATTTTATGGCCATGCTGCTTGCGGAAATCCTCATCAAGCAACGAAAGCGTGAATGACCGCCAATCTTTCCAGCTATACAACTCGACAGGCTCACATTCCCCACCGTAATAATCATTTAGCTGCGGGATCAAATCCTCGACAGACTCAGCCACGAATGCCTTATTCTGACTTGTATCACTAATATTGGATGACAACTTATTGCCATCCTTCGCTGGCCCAAACCAAGCCGGAATCCGATGCCCCCACCAAAGCTGGCGACTCACGCACCAGGGCTGGATATTCTCCATCCAGTTGAAAAACGTCTTTTCCCACGTCTTGGGGACGATCTCGATCCGCCCGTCGCGCACCGCCTGCATCGGCGCGACGGCCAGTTTGGCGGCGTCGACATACCATTGGTCGGTCAGCCAGGGTTCGATCACCACGCCGGAGCGATCCCCGAACGGCGTCTGGATCACGCGCGGCTCGAAGTCGGCGACGACTTCCTCGCCTTCCTTATTCTTGGTGACATGCGGCACCAGGAAATCCGGTTTCAGCGCCTCGACAACCGCCGTGCGTGCCTCAAACCGATCCAGCCCCAGAAACGCCTCCGGCACCAGTCCGTCGGCGGTCTGCACCACCTTCGCATCCGCATCGAACATGTTGAGCATCTGGCCCGCCGCGATTCCCGCCCGCTTGCCGACCTCGAAATCGTTGAAATCATGCCCCGGCGTGATCTTGACCGCGCCGGACCCCAGTTCAGGATCGGCATAATCGTCGCCGACGATCCGCAACCGCCGCCCGGTAATCGGCTGGAGTATCTCCTTGCCGATCACGCTCTGATAGCGCGGATCATCGGGATGGACCGCGACCGCCATGTCCGCCAGCATCGTTTCGGGCCTCGTAGTCGCGACGACGATATGGTCCGCCCCGTCAGCCAGGCGAACGCCATCGGCCAGCGGATAGCGGAAGCGCCAGAAGCCGCCCTGCGTCTCCTTCGTCTCCACCTCCAGGTCGGAAATGGCCGACCGGAAATGCGGGTCCCAGTTCACCAGTCGCTTGTCGCGATAAAGCAGGCCGCGCTGGTGCAGTTCGACAAACACCTTGACCACGGCCTTGCTGAAATGCGGGTCCATGGTGAATTGTTCGCGGCTCCAGTCCATCGAACAGCCCAGCCGCCGCAGCTGGCCCGTGATGGTGCCGCCGCTTTCCTGCTTCCACTCCCAAACCTTGGCGATGAATTCATCGCGGCTATAGTCGGTGCGCTTTTCGCCCTTGGCGTTCATCTGCCGCTCGACCACCATCTGCGTCGCGATGCCCGCATGGTCGGTGCCGACCACCCACAAAGCATCCTTGCCGCGCAGCCGCTCGTAGCGGATCATGATGTCCTGCAACGTATTGTCGAGCGCGTGGCCGATATGCAGGCTGCCGGTGACGTTCGGCGGCGGATTGACGATCGTATAGGGCTGCGCGTCCGGCCGTTCGGGGCGGAACAGGCCTTTTTCTTCCCAATGGGCGTACCAGCGGGTTTCGATTGCGGCGGGGTCGAATGTTTTGGGCAGTTCGGTCATGGCACGGGCCTTAATGCGCCTTGCCGCCCCGTTCCAGCCGAAAAGATCAGCCCAACCAGCGCCATATGCCCGCAGGCCAGCCCGCGAGCGGCATATGCGCCCAGGTCGCCGCCAACCAGACGACCAGCCCGCCCGCCAGCGCATGCATCCCGAACTGCCCGAACCGCGCGCGCCCGGCCAGGATCGCGGCGAAGGGCCAATAGCTTGTCCGCGATTCCCAATGCTGCCAGGCCGCAGGGGTCAGCACTTTCTTCTTGCGGTCCTGCAAGGCGGCGCCGACCAGCGCCAGGAGGATGATCGCCGCCGATACGATGATATTCGCTGCCACGGGATAAACCAAGATATGCGCCAGTCCCCACATCGCGAAAGCCCACATCATCGGATGACGGGTGATGGCGAACACGCCCTTCGCCTCCGCCGGGACCATGATCCCGTCCGGGTTGGGCATGGCTGGATTGCCAACCAATGACCCCAGCAGCAGGATCGAGGCGACAAGCATGATGAGGGTCGCGATCACCCACAATCCATCGCCGACCGGCCACAGCAACGGCGTGACCGGCGCAGCGCGATAGGCGACGATCATCCAGATCAACGTAACCGCCGCAACCAGCGAATAGACGCCAAGAAAGCCCTTCTCCCCAAGGCGCGCCACCAGTGGCGCACGCAAGGGATGAGACAATATGAAATGCGTACCGACAAAGGCCGTCGCTGCGATCAGGACCATCATGCTGCCATCCCCCCAGCCATCAGAACCAGGTGGGATATAGCATGATAAAAGGAATTGCGTCAGCGCTTTGCGCTAGGACAGGATCAGCGCGCGGTAATCCGCGCAATCTCCTTGGCCACCATCTCTTCGACCAAGGCCGGCAACCGGGCGTCCAGCCATTCCTTGAGCATGGGCTTAAGCAGCGAGCGCACCAGCCCGTCGAGCGTATTGTCCCCACCATCCTGCGGCGCGACCAGCATCGACGACAAAGCGGAGAGCGAATGGCGCGCGGCGACTTCGCTTTCGACCGACAGGATCGCTCCTGTGGCCGCAGGCCCTGCGACGGGCGCGGCTGTCGGTTTCTGTGGGGCAGCAGCGGGCTTGGACGAAGCGGCTTTGGGCGCAGGCAAAACTTCCTCCACACCGATCTCCTCGGTCAGTTCCAATATTTCGTCGCCCATTTGCTCGCCTAGGGCGCCTTCATCCAACGCCTGTTCTACCGGTGGAGGAGCAGCAGGCTTGGCAGCTTCGGCGCGAACACGGCGCGGCGCGGCCAAGGCCGCCTCTTCGCCTTCTTCGGCGATGATCCGCTTGATGGACGAGAGTATCTCCTCCATCGACGGCTCCTTACTCATATCGCCCATCACGCCCCCTCGTTCGCCGACCCTCGACCGCTATCGATCAGGGCTGTCGTGCCATTTCAGGACTCACATTGGCGTTTTGGGGCACCGTGTCAACGGTGCGCGTCGCTACAGGCACCGGCGTCGGCCCATAATCCCAGTCGAACCATTTACCCCGCACCGCCTCATAAGGAACGATGGGATCGTATAGCGCGCCACTTGCCAGCCCCAGATCATCAGCTTCGGCATGGCCCATAGCCGCCAGCAAGCTGAACCCGGCAACATAAGCGTTGCGCCGAGCGGTTACGAGCTGAACACGCGCATTAAGTGCTTCCTGCTCGGCATCCAGAATATCCAGAATGGTCCGGCTACCCACCGAATTTTCGGCGCGCACGCCTTCCAGAGACAAGCTCGACGCATCGACCGCCGTCTGGTTGGATTGGATCGTCTGCAAGGACGCCTGCCAACTTGCATAGGCGGCACGCGTCTGGGCGATGACGCTGCGCTCAATTTCGATCGTCTGTTCGATTGCCTGCGATTCCTGCGCCTGGCGCTGACGCACTTGCGCGGCGGGACGCCCGCCCTGATAGAGGGGTAGGTTCAGCGTCGCGCCAACGGCGGCCTGCTTATTCTCTCGAATATCGGGGTCCAGATAATCGGTATAGCTGCCCTGGGTAAAACCGCTCAGCGTCGGCAGCGTGGCTGCCTTGGCAACCTTTACGTCATAGCGTGCAGCCTCCCGCGCCTTCTGCGCGGCCAGAATGTCGGGATTGTCCGCCAGCGCGATCTGCACCGCCGTATCCGGCGATGCAGGCAAGCCCGGCAAGGCCGGTGGCGCTTCCAGCGCATCAGGGGCATCACCCACCAACGCGATGTAATTTTCGCGGCTGGTGATCAGATTGGATTCCGCAATCTGCAAATCCGAGCGCGCCAGCGCCAACCGGGATTGCGACTGGGCAACGTCGGTGCGGGTCAGGTCGCCGACTTCGAACCGATCATTGGTCGCTTGCAGATTGACTTCCAATACCTGCACATTGGCACGGTTCAGAGACACGATCGCACTGTCGCGGATCACGTCCATATAGGCACCCACCACCTGCGAAAAAATGCTGGCTTCGGTTCCGCGCAAATTCGCCTGCCCCGCTTCCACACGGGTTTTAGCGGCCTTCACACCATTGCGAACCGCTCCGCCCTGATAAATAGGCACATCGATACTGACGCTTGCGCTGGCGGAGCGATGCGGTGCCAGGAAGCTGTTGGACGGACGCACAACCAGTTCCTGAAATTGTAGCTGCGATTGGGCGGTGGGACGTCCGCTTGCCTTCTGAAGCGGCACATTCTCGTCCGTCGCCCGCTGCCCGGCGCGCGCGCCGGTCAGCGTGGGATTAGAGGCATAGGCCTTGGCCAGCGCACCCTGCAGGGTTTCGGCCATGGCCTGTCCCGACAGGCTGGTGGACAATAACAGCAAGGCTGTAGCGGTGACCCGCCCAAATGATGGTCGCTTTGCTGTCATGATCCCTGTCTCAAAAAACAAACTGTTTCGGCGTGGCAAAACCCGGCAGCACCACCATTTCGAGGTCAGCGATGCTGGACAGACCCAGCACGCCGCCCACGACGCGACCGCTGCACAGGCGCGTCACGCCGCGCTCGACCAGGCCGGTCACCACCCGTCCACCATCGACAAGCTGCTGAACGAGCGTCGCGGGCACTTCCTCTACCGCGCCATCTATGACCAGAAGGTCATAGGGTGCGCCATCGGCCGCCCCGGCGCTCAGCGGCCCGCGCGTAACCGCAGCGCCAACGCTCTCAGGCCCGCCCTCTTCCTCGACAGCAACCACCTGCGCGCCCATTTCGGCCAGCAGCGCGGCGCAATAGCCGGTCGCCGCCCCGATCAGCAGCACCTTGTCACCCGGCGCGACCTGCGCCTCGGTCAGCAGGCGGCCGGTGGCCAGCGGCGGGTTGATCGCCCGCCCGCCATCCAGCGGAATGGCGCGGTCGATATAGGTCATGGCGCGGCGATGCGCGGGCACATAATCCTCGCGCGGCACCTTCGCCATCGCCGCGATCACGCGCGGGTCGTTGACGTCGCTGGTGCGCAACTGGCTTTCGACCATGGCGGCCCGCATCGAAGAATGTTTCTGCTCGGTCACGATAGTTTCTCGCTTGGTCCAGTGGGCTTGGCACAACTGTATTGGCAATGCAATACAGTAAGGGGATCAACGGACCTCTAAATCAGCACGCGCCCCGCGCCAAGCAGCTTTGCATGGCGGCGTGCGAGATTCTTGGGGTAAGCTGCTGCCCTACCGCTTGACTTTGCCGCCAAAGCCGCACATTTGCGGCCACCCACTTGACTGAGGCCCGATGGCGGAGTGGTTACGCAGAGGACTGCAAATCCTTGCACGCCGGTTCGATTCCGGCTCGGGCCTCCAACTCCTTCTTCCTGCTCGACTTGCCGCGCCGCTCCCGGCTAAGAGGGGCGCATGATGAAGCTGTTTATCGGTAACAAGGCCTATTCGAGCTGGTCGCTGCGTGGCTGGCTGGCGTGCAAGCTGTCGGGCCTACCCTTTGAGGAAGTCGTGGTCCCCCTCTATGACGAGGCGTGGGAGAAGCGGCGCGAGGGCGACGAGTTCGCGCCCTCCTCCGGCAAGGTGCCGATCTTATGGGATGGCGACGATATCGTTGTGTGGGACAGCCTCGCCATCATCGAATATCTCAATGAAAAGACCAGCGGCGACCTGTTCTGGCCGACCGACCCTGCCGCGCGCGCCATGGCCCGCTCTATGGCGGCCGAAATGCATAGCAGCTTCGCCGCTTTGCGTCGCGAGCATAGCATGAACATCCGCCGCATCTACGACGCCGTGCCACCCTCCGAAGCGGTGGCGCAGGATATTTTCCGCATGATGCAGCTCTGGGCGCAGGCCCGTGCGCGCCATGGTGGCGAGGGCGAATTTCTGTTCAGCGCGTTCAGCGCGGTCGACGTGATGTTCGCGCCGGTCGTCACCCGCTTCATCACCTACCAATTGCCGGTCGCCCGCTTTGCCCAGGCCTATATGCAGGCGATCATCGCGCATCCCTGGATGCAGGAATGGATTGGCGGGGCGCAGGCGGAAGACTGGGTAATCGACAAGTTCGAGGTGCCGCCGCAGGTGGCGTGAGGCAATGACGGAAACGCCCGACACCCCCACCGAACAACGCGCCGCTGAAGCCGCTGCGATTCGCCGTCGCTGGATCACGCTCGGCGAAATGCTGGCGCTGCTGGCGGTCAGCATTTCCGGGTTGACCCTCTATCTCAACTGGTCGGACAAGCAGGATGAGCGCGCGGACAAGGCGATCGCAAGCCGTCAGGCCTCAGTCCGCGCCGCCAAGCTGGTGCTCAATGCCCGCGCGGATGGCGACGATCGGCTGATACTGACCCCGGCCGCTGCCGATCAGATCGTGCAAAGCCAGACCTTTGTCTTCCCCACCGCGCTGGATATTGCGCCCGTATCGACCACGGGCGAAGCGCGGATCGAGGCCCGCTGGTTCGATAATGCGCTCAAGCGGGCACGGGACAAGGCCAAGCTGCCCGACAATAGTGTGGGCGACGAAAAGCTACCCGTGTTCATCACCACCCGCTTCGTGGTGAATGGCGAAGCGCGCGAAGATCGCGCCATCTATGATATCGGCTATGGCATTTCGGGCCGCTGGCTGTCGGGCCATGACGTAGCGCTGCGCGGCCTGTCGCTGGTCACGCGGGAAACCGGCAAGTCCCCCGCCGCGACCGTCGATGCGCGCTGGGCGGCCGTCGTCACCGCGCGCAACTGACCCGCTCCCACGAAAAAGCCCGGCCCTTCATGGAAGGACCGGGCGTTCTTCGCTCGAAAGAATCGGGGCTTTAACCGACGATTTCTTCCGGCTTAAAGAAATAGGCGATTTCGGTCGCGGCATTTTCTTCGCTGTCCGAGCCATGGACCGAATTGGCTTCGATCGATTCGGCCAGTTCCTTGCGGATCGTGCCAGCGTCTGCATTGGCGGGGGTGGTCGCGCCCATGATGTCGCGGTTGCGCTGCACGGCATTTTCGCCTTCCAGCACCTGGACGACGACCGGGCCGGAAATCATGAAGGCGACGAGGTCGGCGAAGAAGGGGCGTTCCTTGTGGACGCCATAAAAGCCTTCTGCCTGTTCGCGGCTCATGCGGATGCGCTTGGAAGCGACGACGCGCAGGCCGGCTTCCTCCAGCATCTTGGTGACGGCGCCGGTCAGGTTGCGACGGGTCGCATCGGGCTTGATGATGGAAAAGGTGCGCGTGACGGCCATGGCCCTCGATACTCCGAATGGGTGGAAATGCTGGCCGCGCCTTTAGACGGGGCCGTGCTGCGCTGCAAGAGGCTTGAAGCCTGCGGCGACGCTATGGCCCCTGCACCCATTTGCGGCCCTCCTGCCGCCAGAAGCGCGGCTCGACGCCCTCGCGCTTCGACAGCGTCCGCCAACTCGCGCGCGCGCCATCGATCGTATCGGCATCGAAAAAATAAAAGGCGCGCTCGAATCCCAGCGCTTCGTCGCGCCATACACCATCGGCCAGCGCGACATGCCGCGCACCATTGGTGGCGTCGCAGGTCGGGGCGAGCAGGATCGGCTGTATCGCCTCACGCCCCTCGCCCACCTGTCCATGCGCCAGGAAGCTCTCAGGCGGCCCGGCCCACAGGCCTTGCGATATGCGCTCGCGCCGATCGGCCGTATCCGCCACCACCAGCAGCCGCGCGCCCAGCCCCAGGATGCGCGCCGCGATGGCGGGCAACACCTGTTCGACCGGATCGCGGCTTAGCTGGTAGAAATCGACCTGCATCTCCAACCCTCTTCCGTTCGGGCTGAGCCTGTCGAAGCCCCCCACTTACCTCAAAAGAACAGCCCTTCGACAAGCTCAGGGCGAACGGCGTTGGGTGTTATCTCTCGAACTTGTCCGCCACCAGCTGGTCGATCAGGCGCACGCCATAGCCGGTCGCGCCCTTGTCCCATGTTGCGCCGGGCTTGTCGGACCATACCATGCCGGCAATGTCGAGATGCGCCCATTTGACGCCATCGTCGATGAAGCGCTTCAGGAACTGCGCGGCGGTGATCGACCCGGCATAGCGCCCGCCGATATTCTTCATGTCGGCGATCGGGCTGTCGATCAGCTTGTTATAAGCGTCGGACAGCGGGAAGCGCCACAATTCGTCGCCGCTCGCTTTGCCCGCCGCAATCAGGTCGTCGGACAGGCCATCGTCGTTCGAGAAGAGGCCCGCATATTGGTCGCCCAGCGACACCAGGATCGCGCCGGTCAGGGTAGCCAGATCGATGACGACCTCCGGCGCATAGGTCTTCTGAGCCCAGGTCAGCGCATCGCACAGCACCAGCCGCCCTTCGGCGTCGGTGTTGAGCACTTCGATCGTCTGCCCCGACATGGAGGTGACGATGTCGCCCGGCCGCTGCGCATTGCCGTCGGGCATATTCTCGACCAGGCCGCAAATGCCCACGACATGCGCCTTGGCCTTGCGCCCGGCCAGCGCCTTCATTGCGCCAGCGACCGCGCCAGCGCCGCCCATGTCCCACTTCATGTCCTCCATGCCGGCCGCCGGCTTGATCGAGATGCCGCCGGTGTCGAAGGTCACGCCCTTGCCGACGAACACGACCGGCTTGTCCGAAGTGCCGCCAGTGCCGTCCCATTCCATCGCCAGCAGTCGCGCTTCGCGCACCGACCCCTGCGCCACGCCGAGCAGCGACCCCATGCCCAATTCTTCCATCGCCGCGCGGTCGAGCACGCTGATCTTGATGCCGAGGTCCGCCAGGTGGCGGCAGCGCTCCACGAAGCTTTCGGGGTAAAGGATGTTGGCGGGTTCGGACACCAGTTCACGGGTGAAGGCGACGCCCGCCGCCACCGCTGCCCAACGATCCCAGGCCGCGCCTGCATCGCTCGACACGATCGTCACCGTCTCCAGCGTGGGCTTGGCCTTTTCGGCCAATTTGGTGCGATAGGTATCGATCCGCCAGCTACGCAGCAGGGCGCCGAAGCCGAGGCGCGCCGCGCCTTCGCCCGTCACGTCGCCGACGAACTCCACCGCAACATGAGTCGCGCCGCTACTCAGCAGCTTGGCCGTCAGCGCGCCACCCGCCCGCTCCATGTCGGCGTCGCTGCCGCTGCCGGTGCCCACCAGCACGACGCGCACTATTTTGCCGCCTTCTTCCACGAAACTCTCGAAGCTCGACCCGGCTTCACCCGTAAAGCGCGCGGCGGCGGCGCCTGCCACCAGCGTCGCGGATGCGGCGAGCGGCAGGCTGGCCAGCGCGCCCTTGGCTACGGCAAAGGCCAGGCTGTCGGTGTCGGGACGGGTCGGGCTGAAGGCGATATCCATGGATGGACCTTTTCTTGCTATGGGGACGGCTTTGGGGGCGTCTGGCCCGCTGATGTTCGTCAGATAGTGCGGCGAACCGTGTCTGGCAAAGCCGTTCGACCGATTTACCGCAAAAGACCATGGTCGCATGATTGCGGCGCGGGCGAAGCAATGCGATAGGCGAGACGATATGCGCCCCCGTTTTGAGGCTCTTTTTGTTGGTCACGCCCCTTTTCCCCTTTCGTTCCGCTTTGTTGCTGGGCAGCGCTTTGCCCCTGCTGGCGCT
The DNA here is from genome assembly GCF_002312805.1 of Sphingobium sp. D43FB. GTDB lineage: Bacteria > Pseudomonadota > Alphaproteobacteria > Sphingomonadales > Sphingomonadaceae > Sphingobium. The sequence goes on from NZ_NMUA01000003.1 coordinate 180,420, forward strand.
GGCCCCGCAGGCTTTGGCCCAGCAACTCAACGAGCCGCCAACGCCCATCAGCGCACCCGATGCGCCCGTGCCCACCAATGACGACCAGATCGGATTCGCCGCCGACGCGCTGGAATATGACAGCAATCAGGAAGTCGTCACCGCCAGCGGCAACGTCCAGTTGCTGCGCGAAGGCAACCGCCTGCGCGCCGACAAGGTGGTGTGGGACCGCGATACCGGCAAGGTCGAAGCGCTGGGCAATGTCTCGCTCACCGATGCGGAGGGCAATATCGCCTATGGCGACCGGTTCGACGTAACCGACACGCTCAAGGACGGCATGGTCGACAATATGCTGCTGGTGCTCCAGTCGGGCGGGCGGCTGGCATCGGCGACGGGCACGCGCGTCAACGGCGTCTATACGCTCAACCGCGCCGCCTATACCGGCTGCGCAGTGGAAGACAGCAAGGGCTGCCCCAAGGAACCCACCTGGCAGATCAATGCGGTCAAGGTCATCTACGATCCGAGGCGCGAACGGGTCAGCTATACTAACGCCAATATCGAATTGTTCGGCCTGCCGCTCATCCCGCTGCCAGGCCTCTCCCATCCGGTCGGCGAAGCGGGCGGCAGTGGTCTTTTGATGCCCAATCTGCGCTATGACCGCAATAACGGCTTCGAAGTCGCGCTGCCCTATTTCTTCAAGCTCGCGCCCAACCGCGACCTGACGCTGACGCCGCATATCTATACCAATGCGCTGCCGATGCTGGAGGCGAACTACCGCCATCTCTATGATCGCGGCGCCTATCAAGCCACCGGCTTCCTCACCTATGGCAGCCGTGTGGCGACCGGCGATAGCCCGATCGGCACCACCCCGGTCGACGCGCAAAAAGATATTCGTGGCTATATCGACGCCACCGGAGCGATGCAGCTGACGCCGGAATGGAGCCTGGACGGATCGATCCGCTTCGCGTCCGACCGCACCTTCCTGCGCCGCTACGACATCAGCCGCGACGATCGGCTCCGTTCGACCCTTGGCGCACAACGGATCGGCGACAACAGCTATTTCTCGATTCGCGGCTGGGCCGTGCAAACGTTGCGCGCAGGCGATTCGCAAGGCCAGACCCCGATCGCCCTGCCGCTGATCGACTATCGGCTGCGGCTGAAAGACCCGCTGCTGGGCGGTGTGCTGCAGTTGCAGGCGAACACATTGGCCATCACGCGCACCCATGGGCAGGATACGCAGCGCGCCTTCGCCGCAGCGGAATGGAATCTGCGCACCTTGACCGGCCTTGGCCAGGAAGTGACCTTCACCGGCTATCTGCGCGGCGACGTCTATCATAGCAGCGACAATGATCTGACCACCGTCGACACCTATGCGGGCAGTCCGGGCTGGCAGGGTCGCGGTATTGCGGCGGCCGCCGTCGATATGCGCTGGCCCTTCGTGGGCGAAGCCTTTGGCGGGGTTCAACGCATCGCGCCGCGCATCCAGATCGTCGCTGCGCCACGTCTCGCCAATCTGTCGCTGCCCAATGAAGACGCCCGCGCCGTCGACCTGGAAGACAGCAACCTCTTCGCGCTCAATCGCTTCGCCGGCTATGACCGGTTCGAGGATTCGACGCGCATCACCTATGGCCTGGAATATGGCCTGGATCTCCCCGACTTCTCGCTCCAGAGCATCGCCGGGCAAAGCTATCGCCTGGACAGCCGGGAAAATATCCTGCCCGACGGCACCGGCCTGTCGGGTCGCACATCCGACATCGTCGGCCGCGTGACCGCACGCTACAAGGATTTCATCAGCCTCACCCACCGCTTCCGCGCGGACAAGGACAATCTGGCGGTCCGCCGCAACGAAGTCGATGCGACGGTCGGCAGCAAAAGCACTTATTTCATGGTCGGCTATCTGCGCCTCAACCGCGATGCCGACGACACGCTGGAGGATTTGCAGGACCGCGAGGAAGTGCGGCTGGGCGGCCGGGTGCAGTTTGCGCGCTTCTGGTCGGTGTTCGGATCGACCGTCATCGACCTGACCGATGCCAAGGAAGATCCGTTGAGCGCGGCGGACGGCTATGAGCCGGTACGCCACCGGCTGGGCGTCGCTTATGAAGATGATTGCCTGACGCTTGGCCTCACCTGGCGCCGCGATTATGTGGCCAATGGCGACGCGCGAAAGGGCAATGGCTTCCAGCTACGGCTAGCTTTCCGCAATATTGGCATATAAGGATCAGCCTTCCCGCGTCCCGTCAGGACTGGTTAAGGCGGCCCCGCGCATTGGCGCAGGACCGTATTGGAGATTTTTGCCGACGATGCTGCCCCTGGTTCCCCTGCCTTACCGCATCCGCCATTCCCTGCGCTCCGGCCTGCGCACCGCGCTCGCCTCCAGCGCGCTGTTCAGCATGGGGGTTCAGGGCGTCGTCGCACAGACCGTCGATGACGGCGGCGAAGTCGCGAACCAGCAACTCAATCTGCCGAAGGAAGTTACCGTCTTTGGCAAGAGCGACCCCAATGTCCGCAAGGCAACGGCGATCATCAACGGCCGCATCCTGACCGGCACCGACATCGACCAGCGCCTCGCGTTGATCATCACCGCCAATGGCGGCAAGGTCGAAGCGGAAGAAAAGGAGCGGTTGCGCCTGCAGGTGCTGCGCAACCTGATCGACGAAACGCTCCAGATCCAGGAAGCCGCCGCCAACGACATCAAGGTCGACCCCGCCGAAATCCAGCAAAGCTATGAGCGGGTCGCGGCGAATTTCCGCCAGTCGCCTACCCAGTTCGACGCCTATCTGCGCACGCAGGGCAGTTCGTCGGCCAGCATCAAGCGCCAGATCGAGGGCGAACTCGCGTGGAGCCGCCTGCTCCGTCGCAATGTCCAGCCCTTCGTCAACGTGTCGGAAGACGAAGTGCAATCGGTCATCGACCGGCTGAACGCGGCCAAGGGCAGCGACGAATATCGGATCGGCGAAATCTATCTGTCGGCAACGCCGGAAAATCGGGCGCAGATCATTGCCAATGCGCGCAACATCATTCAGCAGATTCAGCAGGGCGGCAGTTTCCCCGCCTATGCCCGTCAATTTTCCGAAGCCTCGACGGCGGCGGTCGGTGGCGACCTCGGCTGGGTTCGCCCCGCCCAGCTGCCCCCCGAACTGGCGCAGGCAGCGGCCGAAATGCAGGTCGGACAGATCGCTGGCCCGATCGAAACCGTCGGCGGCGTGTCGCTGCTCTATGTCATGGACAAGCGCAAGGTGCTGACCGCCGATCCGCGCGATTCGCTGCTTAGCTTGAAGCAGCTTTCGGTCCTCTTCCCCAGGGGAACGACCAAGGAACAGGCCAGCACAAAGGCCGCCAGCTTCGCCGCCGCGATCAAGGAGATCAAAGGCTGCGGCCAGGCGAACGAAGTCGGTGCGCGGATCGGGGCCGACGTGGTCGACAATGACAATGTGAAGATCCGCGATCTTCCACCTCAGTTGCAGGACATTTTGCTCAACCTCCAGGTCGGCGAAGCCACCCCGCCCTTTGGCTCCATCACCGAAGGTGTGCGCGTGCTGATCGTTTGCGGTCGCGACGATCCAGCATCGGCCAATGCGCCCAATGCCGAACAGATCCAGGCGCAACTGGAAGAGGAACGGGTCAACCGGCGCGCGCGCATCTATCTGCGCGATCTGCGTCGCGATGCGGTGATCGAATATAATTGAGGCCGTCCCTTTAGCACCCTTTGCGGTGCCGCTGGGCGATCCGGCCGGGATAGGGCCGGAGATCGTCGCCAAAAGCTGGGTCATGCGTGAGGCACGCGGCCTTGCCCCCTTCTTCGCGGTGGGCGACCCCGCTGCCCTGCGCGCCGTCTGGCTCGGCCCGATCATCCCGATCAGCGCGCCAGAAGAAGCGACGGCGGCCTTTGCGACCGGCCTCCCCTGTCTCGAAATCGCCAAGGCGGGCGAGATCGTGCCGGGGTCGCCCAGCGTCGATGGCGCGCGCATTGCGTTTCAGGCACTCGAAGTCGCGGTTGGCCTAGCCCGTTCAGGCTCAGCCGCCGGCATCGTCACGGCGCCGGTGGGCAAGGAACAGCTGTATGGCGTGGGCTTCACCCATCCGGGCCAGACCGAATTCGTCGCCGAACGCTGCGGCGTGTCCGCCCATAATGCCGTGATGATGCTGGCCGGGCCGTCGCTCAAGGTCGTGCCGATCACCATCCATATCGCGCTGGCCGATGTCCCCGCCGCGCTCACCATCGATCTGATCCGCGCCCGCGCCATCACCACGGCGAAGGGGATGCAGAAGAATTTCGGTATCGCCCGACCGCGCCTCGCGGTCGCTGGGCTTAACCCCCATGCCGGGGAAAATGGCGCGTTGGGCCGTGAAGAGATCGAGATCATCCGGCCTGCCATCGAGCAATTGCGCGCCGAAGGTATAGACATTGTCGGCCCCCTGGCGGCCGATGGCATGTTCCACGCCCGCGCGCGCGAAACTTACGACGTGGCATTGTGCATGTATCATGATCAGGCGCTGATCCCGATCAAGACGCTGAATTTCGACGATGGCGTCAACATCACGCTGGGCCTGCCGATCGTCCGCACCTCGCCCGACCATGGCACAGCCTTCGGTATCGCTGGGACCGACAGCGCAAATCCGGGCGCAATGATCGCCGCGATCCGCATGGCCGAAGCCGCCGCCCGCGCCCGCATCGCTTATGGTTGAAACACGTCCGGCATTGCCGCCCCTGCGCGACGTGATCGCGCGCCATGGCCTCGCCGCCAGCAAGGCTCTGGGTCAGAATTTCCTGCTCGACGAACAATTGCTCGACCGGATCGCCGCCATTCCCGGCCCCTTGGATGGCCAGCCTGCCTTCGAGGTCGGCCCCGGCCCCGGCGGCCTGACCCGCGCCATCCTGCGTGCCGGGGCACGGCTCGTCGCGGTCGAGCGCGACCATCGCTGCCTGCCTGCGCTTGCCGAACTGGAGGAGGCTTTTCCCGGCCAGTTGCGTGTCCTGTCCGGCGACGCCATGGAAGTGGATGCCCGCGCCGAGGCTGGCGAGGGCGCGCATATCATCGCCAACCTGCCCTATAATGTCGGCACGCCCCTGCTCGTCGGCTGGTTGTCCGCGGCGTGGGAGCCGCTGCCCTGGTGGTCTAGCTTGACGCTCATGTTCCAGATGGAAGTGGCCGAACGCATCGTCGCCCAGCCCGGCACCGACCATTATGGCCGCCTTGCCATCCTGTCGCAGTGGCGCAGCGAGGCGCGGATCGCGATGAAGGTGCACCGCAGCGCCTTTACCCCGCCCCCCAAGGTCATGTCGGCGGTCGTGCATATCACCGCGAAACCCGCGCCGGACGGTGTTCAACTCAAGATGCTGGAACGCCTAACCGCCGCCGCCTTCGGCCAACGCCGCAAGATGCTGCGCCAGAGCCTCAAAGGGCTACCCGGCGCGCTCGATGCGCTGGCGGAGGTCGGCATCGATCCGCAACGCCGCGCCGAAACCGTCAGCGTCGAGGATTTCGTAGCCGTGGCCCGCATCCTCAGCCGCTGACGGCGCGCGATCAGTCGCGCTGACCGTCGATCTGCGCGATTTCCTCGTCCAGGTCGCGCAGTACGTCGGCGCGAATACGATCGGACATATGCGTTGCCCGTTCCACCCTCGCCCGCGCCTTCATCAACCCCGCGCGCGCCGATCGCAGCGCCTGTGCTTCGATCTGCGCCTCGCAGATGCGGATGCGGATGGCGCGGCGACCATTGCTGTCCACCGTCTCGCGCTGGCTGACCGTGCGGTCGCCATCGCAACCCTTGCGGACATCCACCACCGGCACCATCCGGGCAATGTCCGCCTCGGTCGGGATAGCGGGCGCCTGCCCCCACTGGTTGGCACGACTTGCGCTGATACGCGCCTTTTCCTCGCGCCAGGTCACCGGCGGCGCGGGGGGCACGGGCGGCACCGGCGCGATCATGTCGGCGGCAGGCACGATCGGCTCTGGCGGCACGGGCGTCATCGGCGCGGTTTCGGCCGCGATGGTCGCAGCGGTCGGCACGTCGGGGACGGTTGCAACGGCTGGCACCTCCGGCACGGTGGCGGCGGCGGGCCGGGCGACCAGATCGCCCAGCCGGGCCAGATCAGCGGATTCGACGGTCTCGCTGATCGCCGCCATTTGCTGCGCGGCGCGGCTGCCCGATGCGGTGAGCGCGAGGCCGGTGGCGGTGACGATGGCGACAGCCGCCATGCCCCAGCTGATCCGCTGGAGCGAGATTTCATGGTGCGAAAGCATGGCAAGCCTCCCCTTGAGTGTAGCAATGCGATTGAGATGACAGGCGGCGACAAATTGCCGTCCGCCTGCGGCTTTGAGGATGGCGCGGCCATAAGCATGGGCCTGATCGCGGCCATAGAGAGAGAGGACGCGCGCATCGCACGCGGTTTCCTGGTCGGCGCGATAGGCGCGGTAGGCGATCCAGGCGATCGGATTGCACCAATGAATGCCAAGCAGCAGCAGCGCGATCATATTGGCCAGCAGGTCGCCGCGCTCATGATGGGCGCGCTCATGCGCCACCGCCATTTCCTGCTCCAGATCTTCATAGCGCTGCGCGAAATCGACCGGCAGGACGATCATCGGCCGCAACACGCCAAAGGCCAGCGGCCCCGATGCCTGCGGGCTGGCGATCGTGCGGATACGCCCCTCCTGCCCCAGCAAAATAGAGCCATCGAGCATATGGCGACGGAAACGGATATAGCCCACCGCCTGGAACAGCAGAAACGCCAGCAACCCGATGAACCAGAGCGCAATCCCCGTTTCCAGCCATGGGAAACCTGATGCCGAGGCCGCTTGCGGGTTATTTGAAAGCGCCAGCAATCCGGGCAGACCCGACTGGTCGACCGCGATATGCAGCGGCGAAGGCGCCGCCACCTCCTGCGGCAGCACCGGCAAAACCATGCGCAGCAACGGCAAGACCCAGAGGCTGTACGCCGCCCCGGCCCCCAGCCAGCGCGCGACCGGGCGGCGTAGCAGCATCACCAGCGCCATCAGCAAGCTGGTGGCGATCAGCGTTTCGACGATCCAGACGCTCATGATTTCAGCCCCTTAAGGATATCCTCCAGCTCGGCGATATCCTCCGCCGTCAACTGATCCTGGCTCGCCAACTGCGCGACCAGCGGCGAAATGCGACCGCCGAACAGGCGATTGACCAGTCGCCCCGACTCGCCCGCGACATAATCATCGCGCGCCACCATCGGCCGATAAAGAAAGCGGCGACCATCCTGGTCGGCGGCAATGATATCCTTGGCCATCAGCCGCGACAGCAAGGTCTTGACCGTCTGAACGCTCCAGTCGCGCGCGGCCGCGACGCGGTCGGCAACATCGGTGGCAGTCTGCGGCGACTGTTCCCACAGAGCCTCCATCACCACCAGTTCGGCTTCGCTGATCTTGTCGCCTATGTCCGCCACGCGCCCGCGCCTCCCGTTCAACTACATCTGTAATCGCATCGATTACATGCGTAGTCAATGGAGAAATGCGAAGAAGCGGCGGCCAATCCCCTCAGCCACAAAAAAAGGCGGCCCGAACCGGACCGCCCCCTCCAATTTCGCTGTATCCGTCGCGATCAACTCGCGGCGGCGACGCCCTGATCGGTCATCAGCTGGTGCAGTTCGCCCGCTTCATACATTTCCATCATGATGTCGCTGCCGCCGACAAATTCGCCCTTCACATAAAGCTGGGGAATGGTCGGCCAATCGGAAAAAGCCTTGATCCCCTGCCGTACGGCCTGATCCTGTAGCACATCGACCGTGTCATAGGCCACGCCCAGATGCTCCAGGATCGCAATGGCGCGGCTCGAAAAGCCACATTGCGGAAAGAGCGGCGTGCCCTTCATGAAAAGCACCACGTCATGGGCACCCACAAGTTCGGCGATCCGCTGATGCACGGCGTCGGTCATGATCGAAAGTCCATTCCTGTCTGGCGTCGCGATAGCCCGACGCATACTATCCATGCGATCTTAGTTGGGAACCGCCGTGGTCAGTTGCAAGGCATGCAGTACGCCCCCCATCCGCCCGTCGAGCGAAGCATAGACGGCGCGTTGCTGCGCCACCCGGCTCATCCCCCGGAAACTTTCCGCCACCACGCGCGCGGCATAATGGTCGCCGTCCCCCGCCAGGTCGGTAATCTCGACCTGCGCGTCGGGAATGGCGGCGCGGATCATGTCGGCAATTTCGTCGGCGTCCATCGGCATCGCGGCGGCCTTACTGCGCTTCGATGAACATGCGGCGCGCGACGACCGCCTGCTCTTCCAGCGCGGCGCGCACACCCGGCTCGTCAATCTCGATCCCGGCCGAGGTCATATCACCCACCAGCTTGCGGATCACATCCTCGTCGCCCGCTTCCTCGAAATCGGCCTGTACGACGGCCTTGGCATAGGCGTCGGTCTCTTCAGGCGTCAGGCCCATCTTCGCAGCGGCCCATTCGCCTAGCAGACGGTTGCGGCGTGCCTGGATGCGGAACTGCATTTCCTGGTCATGCGCGAACATATTTTCGAATGCCCGTTCGCGATCGTCGAAAGTCGTCATGCCCAAAAGCCCTGTTCAAAGCGGATATCGAAAATCAGATAGGCAGAAGCGCGCGATTACGCAACGGCAGGGATCATCCAGGGGCGATCCTGCGCAACGCTCTTTTCATAGACAGCAATCCCGTCTGCATCGCCCAGCGTCAGGCCGATCTCATCCAGACCACCCAGCAGGCAATGTTTGCGGAAAGGATCGATCTCAAACGCGAAACGGTCCTGAAACTGCGTCGTGACCGTCTGCTGCTCCAGATCGACATGGATCTCGTCGGTGCGCGCAACCTCCATCAGCCGGTCGATCGCAGCCTGCGGCAGCACCACGGTCAATATGCCATTCTTGAACGCATTGCTGGAGAAGATGTCGGAAAAGCTCGGCGCGATCACCACCTTGATGCCCAGGTCACCCAGCGCCCAGGCAGCATGTTCGCGGCTCGACCCGCAACCGAAATTGTCGCCCGCGATAAGGATCGGGCTGCCCGCATAGGCCGGATCGTCGAAGACATTGCCCGGTTCCTTGCGCAACACCTCGAACGCGCCCTTGCCAAGGCCCGTGCGCGAAATGGTCTTGAGCCAGTGCGAGGGGATGACGATGTCGGTGTCGACATTCTTCATCCCGAACGGATAGGCCTTCCCCTCGACGGTCGTCAGCGTCTCCATCAGCGCGCCTGCTTGGCTTCCGCTGCGGTCAGATCTTCGGCCCGGCCGAGCGTGGCAGCCATCGCGGCACTTGCCAGCGCGCCCAGCGTCAGCAGCCAGAATATCTTTTTCACAACGTCATCCCCTCTCGGTCTTTCAATAATTCGCGCACGTCGGTCAGCCGCCCGGTGAGCGCCGCCGCCGCCGCCATGGCAGGCGACACGAGATGCGTGCGCGCACCCGGTCCCTGACGGCCCATGAAATTGCGGTTGCTGGTCGATGCGCAGCGCTCGCCCGCAGGCACCTTGTCCGGGTTCATGCCCAGGCATGCCGAACAGCCCGGCTCGCGCCATTCGAACCCGGCCGCCACGAAAATGCGGTCCAGCCCTTCGGCCTCCGCCTGTCGCTTGACCAGGCCAGAGCCTGGTACGACCATGGCATGCTTGATCCCGCTGGCGATCCGCCGACCGTCCAGCAACGCCGCCGCCGCACGCAGATCTTCGATCCGGCTGTTGGTACAACTGCCAATGAAGATATGCTCCACCGCCACGTCGGCCAGCCGTTGCCCGGCGGTAAGGCCCATATAATCGAGCGACTTTTGCGCGGCCGCCCGCTTGGACGCATCCTCGAAACTGTCGGGGTCGGGCACCACGCCCGTCACCGCAACCACATCTTCAGGGCTGGTGCCCCAAGTCACGGTCGGCACGATATCGGCCGCGTCGATCACCACGATCTTGTCGAAGACAGCGCCCTCATCGGTGACGAGCGTGCGCCACCAGGCGACCGCCGCGTCCCAATCCGCACCCTTGGGCGCCATCGGACGCCCGTTCAGATAGGCAAAGGTCGTCTCGTCCGGCGCGAACAGGCCCGATCGCGCACCTGCCTCGATCGACATATTGGCGACGGTCAGCCGCCCTTCGATCGACATGTCGCGGAACACGGACCCGCGATATTCCATGACATAGCCGGTGCCGCCCGCGGTGCCGATCCGCCCGCAAATCGCCAGCGCGACATCCTTGGGCGTAACACCAAAGCCCAGTTCGCCTTCGACCACGACCGCCATCGTCTTGGACTGTTTGAGCAGCAGGGTCTGGGTCGCCAGCACATGCTCGACCTCCGACGTGCCGATCCCGAACGCCAGCGCGCCCAAGGCCCCGTGCGAACTGGTATGGCTGTCACCGCACACCAACGTCGTGCCCGGCAGGGTAAAGCCCTGTTCCGGCCCCACCACATGGACGATGCCCTGTTCGACATCGGCGTCACCGATCAAGCGGACGCCAAATTCCGGCGCATTGCGTTCCAGCGCTTCCAACTGCTGCGCGCTCTGCGGATCAGCGATCGGGATGCGCTTGCCATCGGCGTCGCGACGCGGGGTCGTGGGCAGATTATGATCCGGCACTGCCAGCGTCAGATCGGGCCGCCGCACCTTGCGCCCGGCAAGACGAAGCCCCTCGAATGCCTGCGGGCTCGTCACTTCATGGACGAGATGCCGGTCGATATAGATGAGGCAAGTGCCATCCGGGCGACGCTCCACGACATGCGCGTCCCAGATCTTCTCATAGAGGGTGCGGGGTTTAACCATAGTGGCTCCCCCCTAGACCCGGAATGGCAGGGGGAAAAGGGGGAAGCGCGCCGCAATATGCCCTTTTATCTATCTGGCGGGCAAGAATGTTACGATTGAGGCGGTGGACAGGCATAATTCATCCTCCCCCGGCGGGGCAGGGGAGGATTTTATGAGGCGCGATAATCCGCCACGACGCGGCCGGCCGCGCCGATCTCCGCCTCATGGCTATCCTCGCGCCAGGTTTCGGCGAGCGCCGCGGTCTCCCACGCCTGCATCGCGGGCAGCGCCAGCATATGCTCGACCCAGGCCTGCCCCGCCGGGCCGACATCCAGCCCATAGGTCCGCACCCGATAGGCAACCGGCGCATAAAAAGCATCGACGGCGGTGAAGCCCCCCCCCGCCAGAAACGGTCCTCCGAAGCGGGTTAGCCCCTCCTCCCAAAGCTCGGTCAGCCGGGCGATATCCTTGTTGAGCGCGGGCGAGGGCAGATGCGGCTCCACCCGCACACCGACGTTCATGGTGCAATCATTCCGCAGCGTCGCAAAGCCGCTATGCATCTCGGCCGCCGCGCACTGCGCCCAGGCCCGCGCCGCTTCGTCGCGCGGCCACACTTCGGCATGGCGATCGGCGAGATAGAGGATGATCCCCAGCGAATCCCACACCGTCCGCTCGCCGTCGATCAGCGCAGGCACCTGCCCCGTTGGCGAAAAACTGCGGAAGGCGGCATAGTTGGTCGGCTGCAAAAACGGCTCGATCCGGTCGATGAACGGGATGCCCAGCGCGGTCATCAACACCCAGGGGCGCAGCGACCAGCTGCTATAATTGCGGTTCGCGGTGATCAGCGTGTAGGCCATGGCAAGTCTCCCTTGGAAGCGCGGGTCGCTTATCCCATCGACATCGCAGCGTATAGCGCCAGTGGCTTTGCACCGGACTGCCCCTAGCCAAGCCCTTGGGATCGCGGCACAAGGGGACATCGCGGGCGACGCCCCTCGCCGCCCTTCCCCGATTTGTGGAGCCCATAGTCGTGAACCGACGCCAATTTCTCGCCACCAGCGGCGCCACCGCGCTGACCACCGCCGCCTCCCCCGCCCTTGCCCAAGCTGGCAGCGCCGACGCACGGCTGCGCGCCATGCTCGACGGCTTCTTCTACGAACGGCTCGCCGACTCGCCCGAACAGGCGACCCGCCTCGGCCTCGATACCGGCGAGCGCGCCGCGCTGCGCGGCAAACTCAGCGACACCTCCGCCGCCGGGGTCGCCCGCGACCTCGCACGCAGCAAGGCGCAGGCAAGGCAACTCGCGACCATCGACCGCAATTCCCTCAGCGACACGTCCAAACTCGATTATGACGTCGTCACCTATCAGCTTGACCGCACGGTCGGCGGCGAACGTTTCGGCTATGGCGAGACAGCGGGCCGCTACGCCCCCTATGTGTTGAGCCAGCTCACCGGCAGCTATCGCGAGATCCCCGACTTCCTCGATTCGCAGCATCGCGTCGCCAACGCCGCCGATGCCGACGCCTATCTCGCCCGCCTCGAAGCCTTCCCGGCCGCCATGGACGGCGAACTGGCCCGGCAGAAGGAGGATGCGGCCAAGGGCGTGTTCGCGCCCGACTATATTCTCGACACGACGCTCAAGATGCAGGCGTCGCTGCGCGATCAGCCCGCCGCGCAGACCGTCCTGGTCGCCTCTTTCGTAAAGAAACTCGCCGCCGCCGGCCTGCCACCCGAACGCGCCGCGCAGGCCGAAAAGATCGTCACCGATAAGATTTTCCCCGCGCTCGACCGCCAGCGCGCCCTGGTGCAAGACCTCCGCGCCAAGGCGACCCATGACGCGGGCGTGTGGCGTCTACCCGAAGGCGAGGCCTTCTACGCCGCCGCCGCCGAAGCGGCCACCACCACTGCGCTCACCGGCGATGAAATCCACCAGATCGGCCTCGATCAGGTCGCGCAGATCAGCGCCCGGATCGACACGATCCTGAAAGGCGAAGGGATGAGCCAGGGGACGGTGGGCGATCGCCTCGTCGCGCTGAACAAGCGCCCCGACCAGCTTTTCCCCAATACCGATCCCGGCCGCGAAGCGCTGCTCGCCCAGCTCAATGTCCAGATCATCGCCATGCAGAAGCGCCTTGGCGAAGCCTTCAACACCGTGCCCAAGGCCCCGGTCGAGGTCCGCCGCGTGCCAGTCACCATCCAGGCGGGCGCACCGGGCGGCTATTATCAGAACGCCTCGCTCGACGGCTCGCGCCCGGCCATCTATTATATCAACCTGCGCGATACGTTCGACCGGCCCAAATTCGGCCTTGCGACCCTGACCCATCATGAAGCCGTGCCGGGGCATCACCTCCAGGTGTCGGTCGCACTGGAATCGGACGCCATCCCGATGATCCGCCGACGCGGCGGCTATAGCGGCTATAGCGAAGGCTGGGCGCTCTATTCCGAACAGCTCGCCGACGAAATGGGCATGTATGACGGCGATCCGCTGGGTCAGGTCGGCTATCTCCAGTCGCTCCTCTTCCGCGCCACCCGCCTCGTCGTCGACTCCGGCATGCACGTCAAACGCTGGAGCCGCGAAAAGGCGACCGATTATCTGATCGCCACCACCGGCATCGCCCGCGGCCGCAGCCAGGGCGAAATCGACCGCTATACCGTCTGGCCGGGTCAGGCCTGCAGCTACAAGATCGGCCACACCGTCTGGAACGACCTGCGCGCCGAAGTGCAGAAGAAGCAGGGCGACGCCTTCGACATCAAGGCTTTCCATGATGTGCTGACGCTGGGCGCGATGCCGCTCGACATATTGAAGCAGACTGTCCGGCAGCGGGCGGGGATAGCATAGCGACTGCCGTTCGCTTCGAGCGAAGTCGAGAAGCCAGCGCGCGACATTCGTGAAAAAACGGCCCGGCAGTTTCCCGCCGGGCCGTCCAGTCCTTCCACCCAAACCCGCGAAGGGAGTGTCGAATTCCCCGCGAGCTGGCCCGTAAAGCGGCCGTCATCCCCGCGCAGGCGGGGACCGATCTCCCGACATAGCCCCCCAACGGAGCGCCGGAGATAAAGCCCCACCCTTGCCGCAATCACGCGAAAGAGTGTCAGGCCGCAAACTGATTCCTCCGCAGCATTTATGCTGCAAATTGATTCATCGTATTGTGCGCGCCACCGGCCTTCAGCGCCGCTTCACCCGCGAAATACTCCTTATGATCATCGCCAATGTCGCTGCCCGACATATTCTGATGCTTCACGCAGGCGATACCCTGGCGGATTTCCTTGCGCTGGACGCCCTCGACATAGCCCAGCATCCCGGCCTCACCGAAATACTCCTTCGCGAGATTATCGGTGCTGAGCGCCGCCGTATGATAGGTCGGCAGGGTGATGAGGTGATGGAAAATCCCCGCCCGCGCCGCCGCATCCTTCTGGAAGGTGCGGATGCGGTCGTCGGCTTCCCGACCCAGATCGGTGGCATCATAATCGACGCTCATCAGGCGCGCCCGGTCATAGCCGCTGACATCCTTGCCCGCCGCTTCCCACGCATCATAGACCTGCTGGCGGAAATTCAGCGTCCAGTTGAAGCTGGGCGAATTATTATAAACCAGCTTGGCATTGGGGATGACCTCACGGATGCGATCGACCATCGATGCGATCTGCTCGATATGCGGCTTCTCGGTCTCGATCCACAGCAGGTCCGCGCCATTTTGTAACGACGTGATGCAGTCCAGCACGCAGCGATCCGCGCCGGTGCCTTCGCGGAACTGGAACAGGTTGCTCGGCAACCGCTTGGGGCGCAGCAGCTTACCGTCGCGGTTCAGGATGACATCGCCATTCTTCGCCGTCGCCGGGTCGATCTCTTCGCAATCGAGAAAGCTGTTATACTGGTCGCCGATATCGCCCGGCTCGTTGCTGACCGCGATCTGCTTGGTCAGGCCAGCACCCAGCGAGTCCGTCCGCGTGACGATGATGCCATCATCGACGCCGAGTTCCAGAAAGGCGTAACGGCAGGCGCGGACCTTTGCCAGGAAGTCCTCATGCGGCACGGTGACCTTGCCGTCCTGATGGCCGCATTGTTTTTCATCCGACACCTGATTTTCGATCTGGAGCGCGCAGGCCCCCGCCTCGATCATCTTCTTGGCGAGCAGATAGGTCGCTTCCGCATTGCCGAAGCCCGCATCGATGTCGGCGATGATCGGCACGACATGGGTTTCGAAATTGTCGATCGCATGCTGCGCTTTCTGCGCCTTGACCTCGTCCCCCGCCGCGCGCGCCGCGTCGAGATCGCGGAACAGCATCCCCAATTCGCGGGCATCAGCCTGCTTCAGGAAGGTGTAAAGCTCTTCGATCAGCGCTGGAACGCTGGTCTTCTCATGCATCGACTGGTCGGGCAGCGGGCCGAAGTCGCTGCGCAGCGCCGCAACCATCCAGCCCGACAGATAGAGATATTTGCGCTTGGTCGTGCCGAAATGCTTCTTGATCGCGATCATCTTCTGCTGGCCGATGAAACCGTGCCAGCAGCCCAGCGACTGGGTGTAGTCGGCCGGGTCCGCATCATAGGCGGCCATGTCGCGGCGCATGACGCCAGCGGTATATTTGGCGATGTCGAGCCCCGTGTTGAAGCGGTTCTGCAATTTCATCCGCGCGACCGATTCCGCATTGATGCCGTCCCATGTGCCGGGATGGCTGCCGATCAGCGCCTGCGCCTTTGCGATATTTTCCTGGTAGGACATGGGCCGTTCCCTCGTGAGCTATGGGCTTGATGCACAGCCCCTACCCCCCGCCCACACGGCGCGGCAGCCCTTGTGAAGTTCAGTTGTCGATCTTTACAAAAATATGGTGTAAAGTTGTAAAGCCTGCACAGGAGTCGGCCCGATGCGTAAAGACAGCCCGGTCTATATGGGGCCGCGCCTGCGGCGGCTCCGCCGCGACCTTGGCCTTACCCAAGCCGACATGGCCGCCGACCTGGACATTTCCGCCTCCTATGTCGCGTTGCTCGAACGCAACCAGCGGCCGCTGACCGCGGACATGCTGCTGCGCCTCGCGCGCACCTACAAGCTCGACATGGCGGAGGTGGCGGGCGACGGCGGCACTGAACAGACCGCGCGGCTCCACGCCGTCCTCAAAGACCCGATGTTCGCGGATCTCGATCTGCCTGCCCTCGCCACCGGCGACGTCGCGGTCAATTATCCCGGTATCACCGAAGCGCTGCTGCGCCTCTATACCAGCTATCGCGAGGAGCATCTGGCGCTCGCCGACCAGGGCACCGCCCCTGATGACGCGCCCGATCCGGTCGCCGAATCGCGCCGCTTCCTCGCCGCTCGCCGCAACAGCTTCCCGATGCTGGACGACATGGCCGAAAAACTGGCCGCCGATGCCGAGACGGAAGGCGGCCTCACCGGCTGGCTGCGTGCCCGGCATAGTCTCCGCGTTCGCCGCTTGCCTGCCGACGTCATGGCTTGGTCGCTCCGCCGCTATGATCGGCATCGCGACGCGGTGCTGCTCGACGACACGCTCGACACTGCCAGCAGCCAATTTCAGCTCGCACTCCAGATTGCCTATCTGGAGATGCGAAAGACGTTCGACGCCATTTTGAAGGACGGCCAGTTCACTACCGAAAGTAGCCGCAGCCTCGCCCGCCGCGCGCTCGCCAGCTATGGGGCCGCCGCGATCCTCATGCCCTATTCCGCCTTCGCCAAAGCGGTCGAAGCGCGGCGCTATGATGTCGAAGCGCTCGCCCGCCAGTTCGGCACCAGTTTCGAACAGACCGCCCACCGCCTCACCACCCTGCAAAAACCAGGGCAGGAGCGCGTTCCCTTCTTCTTCCTCCGCGTCGATCCGGCCGGCAATGTCTCCAAGCGGCTCGACGGCGCAGGCTTCCCCTTTGCCCGACATGGCGGCTCCTGTCCGCTCTGGTCCGTGCATCGGGTGTTCGAGACGCCCCGGACGGTCATCACCCAATGGCTCGAACTACCCGATGGCCAGCGCTTTTTCTCGATCGCCCGCACGGTTACCGCTGGCGGCGGCGGCTGGGGATCGCCCAAGGTCGACCGCGCCATCGCACTCTGCTGCGCCGCGGACCATGCCCACCGCCTGATCTACACACAGGGCAGCCCGCCCCCGGACCCTACCCCCATCGGCGTCACCTGTCGCCTCTGCCACCGCCCCCACTGCCTCGCCCGCTCTGCCCCGCCGATCGGCCGCGACATGCTGCCCGACGATTATCGCGGCACTAGAGCGCCGTTCGGCTTTGCCGATGGTTAGCCGTCGATCAAATCCAGATAGGCCACCACATCATTGTCGGTCGCCAGATAGAGGCCGTCCTGCATCTCCGTCGGCTGCTGCTCCGCGACGTGGAGCGCCTGGCTCAGTGGCCCATACATGATTGTCATGGCCGCGCCGTCATCGCCCAGATGATAGAGGCGGACGGTGGCATCGTCATAAGTGCTGCGCATCGTTCTCTTCTACCCCATCGGTGGCACAAAGTCAGCGCCGGTCCTTCACTTTCATGCTTGGCGCCAGTTGGTTCGCGCCGATCTTCACCGCGTCGTCGGTGAAGTTGGCGACGAAGGTGGAGCCGCGTTCCAGGCCCGGCACGAAGCCGGCCTTGTTGCCTTCGATCACCAGTCCGCTGCTGTCATGCTCGCGGCCTTCGGGGGCGATGGTGATGAAGGCGGACCAGTTGTCCTTATCCTTGCCCTGCACCATCTCATTGCCGCGAATGAGGCCGCTCGCGCCGTTGGACAGGTCGATCATATAGTTGGTCAGCGTGCCGCCGCTATCATCGAAACTATTGCCGGTGATGGTGACGCGGGCGGTGCGCGTTTTCAGATAATGGCCGCCATCGCCGAGGTCGAAACGGCTGTTGGTGACGGTCAGGCTGTCGAGCCGCCCGATATAGATGCCATGCGCGCAATCCAGGTCGCGGTCGCAGCGGCCCAAGTGGCGGAAGGTCGACTTGTCGATGCTGACCTGGCCGCCATCATAGTCGCCGGTCAAAATCCCTTCCTCGCTGTTGCGGAACAGGCTGTTGCGGACGGTGAGGCTACCACTTTCGAGGCGGATGCCCGCGCCATTGCCGTCGGGCACGCGGATATTCTGGAAGATGATGCCGTCCACCACGCTCGCCCGGCCGCGCAGGACGAACGCGCCCTTGCCCTCGCACGGCACGCCGTCGAAGATGACGCTGCCCGGCGTCGCGGCGCGGATGGTGACGTCGCCACCCTGCTGCACCGCGCATTGGCGATAGGTGCCAGGGGCCACGACCACCGTGCCGCGCCCGTCGCCGATCGCGCCCAACGCATCGGCCAGCGACCCAAAGGCGCGGCCCGATTCGGCAACGGTGAAGGGGGCGGGATTGCCCTGTGCCAGCGCGGTCGAGGCGATGGCGAGGGAGACGAGCAGGCTGGTGGACAAGATGCGCATGCAACGCACGATAGGCGCGGGCGACGCGCCGACCAAGGCGAGAAGGGGGTTAATGGCGCGCTGCCCCGCTATGGGACAGATGAGAGGGCAAAGCTTGCGAGCGGCGGTTGCGGTTGCCGGTCCCTTGCCCGTCAGCCCGCCCATCAGGGTCACAGCCACGCGACGGCGGGGAAGTTCACACCGTTGCAGCACCCTGTTTTCGGGCGAATCCAGGCGTAAAGTGCCGATAAAGCCCTTCCGACGCGACGGTGACGCGCCTGTTGGGTCACAGCGACGCGACAGGGACGCGCCACCCACGCCTCAGCGACGCGCCGCCGTGGGGGCGGGCGGCGGGGCGAAGGGATTGCCCAGGCTTTGCGCATGGAGCGCCAGCGCGCGATCCCATGTCCGGTCGAACGGCGTGCCCGCGAGGCGCTGCCGCAACCGATGCGCGCTGGCGCGCGACATGCCCGCAGTGCGGGCGGCGTGCGTGACATTGCCGGTGGCGAGCAGGGTGGCGAGGAAAAGCCGCTGCTTGTCCGGCGTCCAGCGGGCGCGATCGGTGGAGGCGGGCGCGGGGCGCGCGGGCGGATGGGGGGTGGGGTGCTGGTCCATCTATGAGGATAGACCAGAGGATTTCCTACATTGGAAGGGGGATTTTGAAGGGGCGGGGCGACCGGGATGCACGGCGCAGAACAAGGAGGAGGCGCTTGAAACGGTAGCGAGGCGCGATGATTTTCGCTATATAGGGGGCATGGCCAAGCAACCTCCTTCCAAGCGCTCCTCGTCCGATGGCAAGGTCGTCGCGATCAAAGCTATCGGCAGCAAAAGGAATGTGACGACGCGCCTTGGCAATGTCACGGTCAGCGGGCAACGGCCGAGCGCCGATGTCGTGCGATCGAACGTGGCCGCCAGCACGGCGGCGCTGGCGCGAGTGGGTATCAAGCTGATCAAGCCGGGCGTGCATCTGCCACCCAAGAAGGGCGTGCCGCGCTATTCCGCCGATGAAAATAATCCCGGTGTCTTCATCCGGCGGCTGGACGGGAAGATCACGACTGGCAGACTTCAAAACGGCCAATTCGTCGAAGCCGAGTGACAAGGCTTGGGGATGCGGTCGAGCAGATACTCGACGCCCAGAAGCGGACCAAAAAGCCGTTAGCCATCATCCTGGCGGGCCATAACGGGTCCGGCAAATCGACCATGTGGCGCAAGTCCCTTTCGGGCCAATTGCAAATCCCGCTGCTCAACGCCGACCGCATGATGCTGTCGATCCTTCCAGAAGCCGACAGTAGCGGCGCGCTGGTCGATTGGGCGCAGGCGCTGCGCGACACCGACCTTGGGTGGATGCAGGTCGCCCAATCCGGGGTCAAGGCGTTCGCCGCCCATGCCATGGCGGCGAAGGTGCCGTTTGCGATGGAAACGGTCTTCTCTCACTGGGATGTGCAGGCGGATGGTAGCGTCAAATCCAAGATCGACCTGATCACCGATTTGCAGGACGCGGGCTATTTCGTTCTGCTGTTCTTCGTGGGGCTGGCGAATGTCGATCTGTCCATCCTGCGCGTCCTGTCCAGAGTGGCGGACAATGGGCATGACGTGCCACAGGACAAACTCCTCGCGCGGTTCCCGCGAACGCAGCTTGCCATTCGCGAAGCCGCCAAGGTGGCCGACGCCACGATCCTGACCGACAATAGCCGGGACGACCGACAGGCCTTTACCGTATGCCGCTTGCAGTTGGGCGAGCAGGCGATCTTTGATGTGCGCGCGGGCGGCGGGGTTGTTGCGCCTGTTATTTTGGAGTGGCTTGATAGGGTTAGCCCTGTTGAGGCTGTTTAATGGCACGGGGCAATCATCGTGGTGATTGGTTGGGCGGGTAATTTACAGCGGGATTGCGCCACTTGTCGCAGCTCGGCGACGAATTTCGCTTTCCAGAAAACTGCCGTTCGTTCAGATTTTAATCATACACCGGATGACGGAAAAGCAGCCGATCGGCCGTCGAGCATTCTTTGCCCCTTAACAGCCAAAGAAAGCTCCTAAAAAGGAGACTTTCCACCTCAGCAAAATGTGATGTTTATGAGCGTGGGATGCTTTGATTTACGAGCGATGCGATTGGCTTCTGGAGCAGCCATGGCGCGGAAAGAGGCTATCTTCTCAAATTCGATTTCGTCGGAAGTCGCCGACCTGACCGTCCCTCGAATATGCCACATTGAAGCGCCTTGGCATTCTTGTCCTTGAGATGCCGATTTCCAACTTCGCTCAGAAAAATTACGATAAGATTGTGGACCACCCTTCATAATTTGCGCGCCTGAGAAGGTTTCATCTTTCGAAAAAAGTCCGGTCCCGGATACCTGAACAAGATAACCGCTTTCTTCTGAGGTATGGAGCGAACAGGCCGATAGGGTTCCTGCATAAGCAGCGATAAAGAAAATCTCTTTCATAGATGCTCGGCTTTAGTGGGCGTCGATCAGACGTTATCAATGTCCGTTATATCAGTCCAATGAACTGGAAGCCGACGTTCCGCTAACCACCCATCCCGGCGATTTGACCGGGGCAAAGGCGTGGAGAGTCGCGCCGGTGCTGCCGGTCCGGTCTATATCCGAATGAAATCGAACGCGAGAACGGCGCTGGCGGTTGGAAAGCTGCCGCTAAACAATCCTCAGGGAACGTGAACGGAATCAATTTTCAAGCGCGAGCAATCTGCCTCGTAGACTTCGGCGTGCAGAGTGAGGTCGCTTACCGGCTCACTTACTGTCGAGAGGTCCACCAGCACCTCCCAGTAACCGCCCGCGCTCGTCCAGCGATAGATGGAACGATGCCAAGTCGCTTCGTCGAGCGGTGCGAGGCGATCTCCATACGCGGCAACGTTCCCAGCTATATGGTCGGCAGTCTCCTGATCGACCGGCTCAACCCCTTCGACGTGCGACTTGCAGAATTGGAAGTCGCCAGCGGCGAAGGCAGCAGCAATCTCTGCGAACTTGGCGCGCCATAGCTCTGGGACCGGATGCTCGGCACCATCCATCAACACCATTAGCTTACCTCCAGAAGAGAGTTTTGCATGACAGGCAAATGACTTCAATGGCGTCGATGGGCGACAGGCAGCTATTTCCGCCCACGATCGTGTCGCCCGCCCTAAAGAGGACCGGCGGCTATCCCGTCTTACCCACCGGTAACCCGACATTCCGAAATCGGCCAAAAATGGCGATTTTAGCTTCACGATGGATGCTGAGCCGAAGGCCAGCGTCGCTAAACAAGTTCAGCATGACGGTGAAGGGTGGCACAGGTCTGTGTGCCATCGCACCTCCCTAGAAGGTGGGTGAGCAGGGCACATTCTCGCTGATTGATGGTAAACACCGCTCCCTACCAAACCAACCAACACATCCCCATTCACTCCCGCCCATTCACTCCCACTTTGCCGTCGCCTTTTGCGTCTTGGCGTTCCAGAAGATTTGGATCTTGCTGATCGTGCAGAGGTCGAAATTGGTCCACTGGGCTTCGTCGCCATCGGTGAAGATGACTTTGAGGTCGTAGTTGCAGACAGAGTTCTTGGCGTTGAAGGTGATGGGGACCGAGGCGGTGTCTTCCAGCACTTCGTCTTCCATCACGTCGTCGCCCCAGGCCTTGGCATCGGCGGGCGAGACATAGACTTCGGCGATGTCGTAGCCGGTCTTGTTGAACAGGGTGAAGTCCTGGTCCCCGGCGATGGCGGGCGCAGCGAGAAACAGGGCGCAGGCGCCCAGGATGGTGGCAATCGGTTTCATGAATAATCCCCCCCGTGCCGATGCATATCATCGGCGCGGGGTGGGTGTAGGATATTGTGCCGACCGTAACAAGCGGCTGTTTTGGGGCGCTTAATCCAGATTGGGACGCAGATAGCGTTCGGCCGTTTCCAGGTCGATGCCGCGCCGTCCCGCATATTCCTCCAACTGGTCGCGGCCGACGCGGGCGACGCCGAAATATTCCGATTGGGCGTGGCCGAAATAGAAGCCGCTGACCGCCGCCGTGGGGAGCATCGCGAAGCTCTCGGTCAGGGTGATGCCGGTCGCGTGATGGGCGTCAAGCATGTCGAACAGGATCGTCTTGAGGCTATGTTCCGGGCAGGCTGGGTAGCCCGGCGCGGGACGGATGCCGCGATATTGTTCCTTGATCAGCGCTTCGTTGGTCAGTTGTTCGCCCTCGGCATAGCCCCAGAGCGCGGTGCGGACATAATGGTGGAGGCGTTCGGCGAAGGCTTCGGCCAGACGGTCGGCCAGGGCTTTCAGGAGGATGTCGGAATAATCGTCGATCGACGCCTTGAAGCGGGCCAGATGCGGCTCGATGCCGTGGATGCCGACCGCAAAGCCGCCCATCCAGTCGCCATCATGGCTGATGAAATCGGCGAGGCACATATTGGCGCGGCCTTCGCGCTTCTGAATCTGCTGGCGCAGCATGGGGAGGGTGTAGTGTTTCTCATCCTCGACATGGACGATGATGTCGTCGCCCTGACGGCGGCAGGGCCACAAGCCAGCGACGCCGCGCGCGGTCAGCCATTTTTCGGTGACGATCCGGTCGAGCATCGCCTGCGCATCAGCGAAGAGGCTGGAGGCGCTTTCGCCGACGACTTCGTCGGTCAGGATCGCGGGATAATTGCCCGCCAGTTCCCAGGCGCGGAAGAAGGGGGTCCAGTCGATATATTGGACCAGATCCTTCAGATCCCAGTCGGGGAAGCGATGAACGCCGGGCAGGCGTGGGCGCGGGGCCTTGAGGCTTTCGTCGATTTCGAAGGCGTTGGCGCGGGCGTCCTCTATGCTGACGAGCGCGCTTTGGCCTTTGTTGGCGCGGGCGACGCGGACATGCTCATAATCATCCTTGGTCTTCTGGACGAAGGCGGTCTTTTGCGTGTCCGAGACGAGGGCGGTGGCGACGCCGACCGCGCGGCTGGCGTCGAGCACATGCACGACCGGGCCGGTAAAGGCCGGGTCGATGCGCAGCGCGGTGTGGACGCGCGAGGTGGTCGCGCCGCCGATCAGCAGCGGCATGGTCATGCCCGCGCGCTGCATTTCGGTGGCGACCGTCACCATCTCGTCCAGCGAGGGGGTGATGAGGCCCGACAGGCCGATCATGTCGGCGTCATTCTCGTTCGCGGCCTTGATGATGTCCTGCCAAGGGACCATCACGCCCATGTCGATCACGTCAAAGCCGTTGCATTGCAGCACGACGCCGACAATATTCTTGCCGATGTCGTGGACGTCGCCCTTGACCGTGGCCATGATGATCTTGCCCTTGCCCTTGGCGCCGGGTTCCTTGGCGGCCTCGATATAGGGGAGGAGGTGAGCGACGGCCTTCTTCATGACGCGGGCGGATTTGACGACCTGGGGCAGGAACATCTTGCCCGCGCCGAACAGGTCGCCGACGACGTTCATGCCGTCCATCAGCGGGCCTTCGATCACTTCGATCGGGCGGGCGGCGACGAGGCGGGCTTCCTCGGTATCCTCCACCACATACATGTCGATGCCCTTGACCAGGGCATGTTCGAGGCGACGGGCGACGGGCCAGCTGCGCCATTCCTGCGCGGCTTTTTCGGTGGCGGCGTCGGTGCCGCGATATTTCTCGGCCAGGGTGACGAGGCGGTCGCCAGCTTCGGGATCGCGGTTGAGCAGCACATCTTCGCAGGCGGTGCGCAGCGCGGGGTCGATCGCGTCATAGACGTCGAGCTGGCCGGCGTTGACGATCGCCATGTCGAGCCCGGCGGGGATGGCGTGGTAGAGGAAGACCGAGTGCATCGCCCGGCGGACGGGTTCGTTGCCGCGGAAGGAGAAGGAAAAGTTGGACAGGCCGCCCGAGATATGGACGTGTGGGCAGCGCGCCTTGATCTCGCGGCAGGCTTCGATGAAGTCCAGGCCGTAATTATTATGTTCCTCAATCCCCGTCGCCACCGCGAAGATATTGGGATCGAAGATGATGTCTTCGGGCGGGAAGCCGATGCCCATCAGCAGGTCATAGGCGCGGGCGCAGATTTCGACTTTGCGCGCTTTGGTGTCCGCCTGGCCGGTTTCGTCGAAGGCCATGACGACCACCGCAGCGCCATAGGCCATGCATTTGCGGGCGTGGAAGAGGAAGGCCTCCTCGCCTTCCTTCATGCTGATCGAATTGACGATCGGCTTGCCGGATACGCATTTGAGGCCGGCTTCGATCACCTCCCATTTGGAGCTGTCGATCATGACGGGGACGCGGCTGATGTCGGGTTCCGAGGTCATGAGCTTGAGGAAGGTCGTCATCGCCTCGACCGCGTCGAGCAACCCTTCGTCCATGTTGACGTCGACGATCTGCGCGCCATTCTCCACCTGCTCGCGCGCAATGTCGATCGCGGCGGCATAGTCGCCCGCCATGATCAGCTTCTTGAACTTGGCTGATCCGGTGACGTTGGTGCGTTCGCCGATGTTGACGAAGGTGGCGGTGGATTTCTGGGTCATATTTTCAGGGTCCGTTCGCTTCGAGCGAAGTCGAGAAGCATTCGCGCCCGTGCCTCGACTACGCTCGACACGAACGGAGGTTGGGTTCAGGCGGCGATGTGCATGGGTTCTAGGCCAGCCAAGCGCGTGACGACTTCCAGTTTTGGCACTACGCGCGGCTTCTCGCCCGCCAGCGCCCTGGCCACCGCACCGATATGTTCAGGGGTCGTGCCGCAGCAGCCGCCGACCATGTTGACCAAGCCTTCATCCACCCACTGGCGGATCAGCTTTGCGGTGGTTTCGGGCAGTTCGTCATATTGGCCGAGTTCGTTGGGCAGGCCTGCATTGGGATAGGCCAGGATCAGCGTGTCGGCATTCTTCGACAGGTCGGCGAGATAGGGGCGCAGCAGGTCCGCGCCGAACGCGCAGTTCACGCCGATGGTCAGCGGCTTGAGATGCCGCATCGAATACCAGAAGGCGTTGATGGTGTGGCCCGACAGGTTGCGGCCCGACATGTCGGTGATGGTGAAGCTGAGCATCAGCGGGACCGGGCGGCCCGCCGCTTCCTCTGCTTCCCGCGCGGCCATGCCTGCGGCCTTGGCATTCAGCGTATCGAAGCAGGTTTCGACCAGCAGGAAATCGACGCCGCCCGCGATCAGCGCGTCGCATTGCTCGCGATAGTCGGCCTTGAGCGTGTCATAATCGACCTCGCGATAGGCGGGATCGTTGACGTCGGGAGAGATGGACAAAGTCTTGTTGGTCGGCCCGATCGAGCCGCACACGAAACGGGGTTTGCCATCCGCTGCCGTCGCCGCGTCGCAGGCGTTGCGCGCGAGCGTGGCGGCGGCGATATTGATGTCCCACACCAGATGTTCGCAGCCATAATCGGCCATGGCGATCTTGGTCGAACTGAAGGTGTTGGTTTCGATCATGTCCGCGCCCGCCGCCAGATAGGCGGCATGGATGCCCTGCACGATGTCCGGCCGGGTCAGGCAGAGCAGGTCGTTATTGCCCTTCTGATCCTTGGGCAAATCGAGGGTGCCGCGATAATCGGCTTCGGTCAGGCCATGTTTCTGGATCGACGTGCCATAGCCGCCGTCGAAGATCAGGATTTTTTCGGCGGCCAGGGCGCGTAATTGGTGTTCAGCGGTCATCAGTCAAACTCCGTTCGCCCTGAGCCTGTCGAAGGGCCCCACTTAACTTCAAGAAGGATTGGGCTTCGACAAGCTCAGCCCGAACGGGGAGGGACATCATCGTCATGCCGCAACGTCCGCTGTCGCCTTCGCCCGCAGCCCCAGCAAATGGCAGATGGCGAAGCTCAATTCAGAGCGGTTGAGCGTGTAGAAGTGAAAGTCGCGCACGCCGCCTGCATAGAGTTTCTGGCACAGTTCCGCCGCGATTGTCGCCGACACGAGTTGGCGCGAAGCGGGGTGATCGTCCAGCCCTTCGAACAGGCGCGCCATCCAGCTGGGCACTTGCGTATTGCACATGGCGGCCATCCGCTGGGTCGCGGCGAAATTGCTGACCGGCATGATGCCGGGCACGATGTCGGCGGTGATGCCCGCCGCCAGCACCTTGTCGAGGAAGCGGAAATAGGCTTCGGGCGTGAAGAAGAATTGGGTGATCGCGCGGATCGCCCCGGCATCCAGCTTGCGCTTGAGATTATCCAGGTCGCTTTGCGCGCTGGCGGCTTCGGGGTGGACTTCGGGATAGGCGGACACGGAGATTTCGAACGGGTGGCGCTTGATCAGGCCTTCGACCAGTTCGGCTGCGCCCTTATAACCCAGAGGGTGCGGTTCGAACGTGCCACCGACTTCGGGCGGGTCGCCGCGCAGCGCGACGATGTGGCGCACGCCCGCGTCCCAATAGGCATCGGCGATCTCGCCAATCTCGTCCTTGCTTGCGCCGACGCAGGTCAGGTGCGCGGCGGCGGCCAGCGGCGTTTCCTGCGCGATCCGTGCGACCGTGTTGTGGGTGCGTTCGCGGGTCGACCCGCCCGCGCCATAGGTTACGGACACGAATTTGGGGGCGAGCGGTGTCAATGTCTCGATCGCGGACCAGAGTTGCGCTTCCATCTTTTCCGACTTGGGCGGGAAGAATTCGAAGCTGACCTGGCAGTCGCCCGCAAGGTCGGCGTAGAGCGGGGCGGCAGGATCGTTCAGGGTCATGCGGAAATCCGTCCTTCGATGGGCAGGATGCGCGCGCCCTTGCGCCGCCCCAGCCAGAGTTGCACCGTCAGTTCCTGGCCAGGCAAAGTCTCCACCCGCTCCAGCACCAGCCCTGCGGCCGCGAACCAGCCGTCGATCTGATCGTCGGAAAAGCCGAGGCGGGCATGCTGGTCGCGCAGGCGCAATTCCTCACGCTCATGCGGGGCAAAGTCGGCGATCAGGACGCGGCCATCAATCGCCGTCACGCGCGCGGCTTCGGCGATCACCTGTTCGGGCGCCTGCGCATAATGCAGCACCTGATGCAGCACGACCGTATCGACGCTGCCCGGTTCGAGCGGCAGGTCGAGGAAATCGCCCAGCAGCAGCGCATATTTGTCGCCGGCATCTTCGGGCAGCTTGGCGCGCGCCAGCCGCAGCATGTCCGGGCTGCGGTCGATCGCGGTCACGGCGCGGGCGGCGGGACCGAACAGTTCGACCATCCGGCCGGTGCCGGTGCCGATGTCGAGCAGATGGCCGATCGGGGCGCTGGCGAGCAGCGCGGTCATCGCGTTTTCCACCTGCGCCTCGGCAACGTGGAGCGAGCGGATCGCATCCCATTCCTCGGCATGGTCGGCGAAATAGCTTTCGGCGGCGCGGGCGCGATCGGCGCGCACGGCAGCAAGGCGCGCCAAATCAGCCTGTTGCCATAATTTTTCGGCGTCGGATGGCGTCAGATGATCGAACAGCGCGATGAAGGGGGCGAGGCCTTCGCCTTTGCCGAGGCGCAGGAACACCCAATTGCCCTCCTTTCGCCGCTCGACAAGACAAGCCTCGGCCAGGATGCGGACATGGCGCGATACGCGCGGCTGGCTTTGCCCCACGACCTGCGCGATTTCGCCGACCGCCAGCTCCATTGCGCGCAGCAAATGAATGATCCGCAAGCGGGTCGGATCGCCAAGGGCGCGGAAAATGTCGAGCGAAGCTGCCATGCCAGCATCATATAAAGAAATCTTTATATGCGTCAACAACTCTCATTTTCCGGCTTTTGACCGGCAAAAGCATGGGCCTATCGCCTTGCTGTTGCATGAATGGGATTGCCTTGCCCCGTCCAAGGCATTACGAATCGCCCCGCAGGCGCAATGGGGGGTGAGCTTTTCTCCGAGAGTGGTCTGCACCGTTTTTTTCTCAGAGAGGGGTTTTTGCCCATGACCAAGTCTATCGCTCTTTCGCTCGTTCTTGCCGCTTCGCTCGGCCTGGCTGCCTGCTCGGGCGCCGAAACCGAAAACACCGCGAACAACGCCGCCAACTCGGCCGAGAACGCGTCGAACGCTGCCGACAACGCCATGAACGCGGCGATGAACGCTGCCGACAACGCCGCCAACGCTGCGTCGAACGCCACCAACAACGTCGCCAACGCGATGTAAAACCCGCAAGGGTTTGTTGGACGAATGTGATGGGGGGTCGCACCGGCAACGGCGCGGCCCCTTTTCTATGGCGATTTTGGTGTTTGCACCGCTACTCATTCCTGCCCTGTTAGGGGAGGTAGCTGGCCAAAGGTCAGATGGAGGGGTTTCGTGCTATCGAGGCGGTGACACCCCTCCACCACGCCTTCGGCGCGGTCCCCCTCCCCTTGCAGGGGAGGATTTTAATGTGCGAATTACAGGGTCGCTTTTCGATTGGGGATAGAGAGATGATCCGCGCCTTATTCATCGCAACAGCGCTGCTATCGCTTGGTGCCTGTGGTTCAGAGCCGTCCGATGGTGTCGGCGGCGTGAGCGCCAGTGAAGCGAGCGCGCTGAACGATGCGGCCGCGATGCTCGATGCGCAGAGAGGCGTGGCGCAGAGCGGCGATGCTGGCCTTAATCCCGCAGCCAGCGCGGCCGCAGGGGCCGATCGGGGCCGGGTTGCGCCGCAGCCTGATCCCAAACCTTGACGCAAAAAGGCCGACCCGGACGGGACGGCCTTTTCACTTGGCTCAGAATTCAGCAGTTGCGGTCGATCGCCCGGCCGGCGAGGGCACCGACGCCTGCGCCAATGATCGCGCCGGTCGTGCCGTCACCGCGACGGCCATAGCGGCCCGAACCCTTGCCGACTTCATTGCCGAGCAGGCCACCGGCGATCGCGCCGATGATGGTGCCGCCCGTGCCATTGTCGCGGCAGCGATAGCCGCCCCGATAGCCATTATTGCGATAATAGCGGTCGCCGCGATAATATTGGTTACGGTTGCCGCGATAGCCACGGTCACCCCGATAGCCGCGATTGTCGCCGCGATAATAATCGCCGCGCTCATAGCCACGGTCGTAACCGCGATAATAGCCATTTTGCGCCATTGCGGGTGTGGCGGTCGCCACCATGGAGGCTGCGCCCATTGCCAGGGCTGCGCCCAAATTCAAAAGAAACTTCATCTTCATCGCGCTTCTCCTTCCTGTGTCAGCATCAGAGGGGCGATGTCCGATTACGGGATTGCCCATCGAGTGACGTCTTTATGGCCGATTCGGGTTGAGCCATCCCTGAATGGCGATGACAGCCATTGTTCACATGGCCACGGCGCACCATTGCCGTGCTGCGCTTCGTCGACAGAGCCGCTATGGCGGGCGGGATGACGCGAATCCTGATCGTGCTGGCGCTGGCCATCCTGCTGTTGCCAGCCCCGCATCCCAGCAAGCCGGAAGCGGTGCAGGCAGGCGCGTTGCTGGTATCGGCGCGCGCGCTACCGCTGAGCAGCATCGATCCTGCGCTGCGGCGCGTGGGGGCGCTGGAATATCTCGGCGGTTGGGAATTACGCAGCGCCAATCCGGGCTTTGGCGGTATTTCGGCGCTGCGGGCGACCGGCGGGGGCGACATATTGGCGCTGAGCGATTCCGGCATCCTGATGGGTTTTCATGTGGGGTCGGGCGAGGCGTCGCGACGGCCGTTCATCGCGCCCTTGCCGGTGCGACCCAAGGACCGGGACCGGCCCTGGTGGGCGTGGGATTCCGAAGCGCTGACCTATGATCCGGCGACCGATCGCCATTGGGTGGGGTTCGAGCTGCAACAATCGATCTGCCGCTATGCGCCCGGTTTCGCGCGGGTGGAGGCGTGCCGCGTGTGGCCCGCCATTCTGGGATGGCCCAAGACAGGGTCCATCGAATCGCTCGCCCGGTTGCCCGATGGCCGGTTCATCGCGATTGCGGAGATGGGGATGACGCCGGACGGAGCGCATCAGGCGCTGCTGTTCGCGGGCGACCCGGCCGAGAGTGCTACGCCTGCGCCCATTCCCCTGCGCTACACGCCGCCGCAGGGCTATCGGCCGACCGATGCGGTGGCGCTGGACGATCGGCACCTGCTGGTCGTCAATCGTCGCCTGACGCTGCAGAACCTCTTCACCGCGACCATCGCCATCGTCGACCTGCCGGTGACGCTGGAACCGGGCGCGACGCTCAAGGCGCGGACCTTGGCGCGCCTCGCGCCGCCACTGCTGGCCGATAATTTCGAGGGGATCGCGATCAGCCGGGAGGGCGAGCGGACGATGCTATGGGTCATCTCCGACGATAATCACGAATTTTTCCAGCGGACATTGTTGCTGAAGTTCGGGCTGGATTAGCCTCTCACTTGCCCCAACCTCCGTTCGTTTCGAGCGAAGTCGAGAAACCTGTGCGCCCCGTTTCTCGACTTCGCTCGAAACGAACGGATCAATGCGCAGTTCGCGGGCTATGCTGCGCCAAATTCGAACGCAAAAAAGCGGCCCGTTGCGGGGCCGCTTCTTATGCCGAAACGAATCGATGAAATCAGGCGGCGGAGGCGGCCTGCTTCTTGACGATATCGCGCTTGAGGCGACGGGCCTTGAGCGACAGCTTGTCGTCGCTGGTCTTGACCAGCCAGTTGTCGAGACCGCCATTATGTTCGACCGAACGCAGACCATGAGTCGACACGCGCAGCTTGAAGCTCGATTCCAGTGTTTCGGAGATCAGCGAAACATTCTGCAGATTGGGCAGGAACACCCGCTTGGTCTTGTTATTGGCGTGGGAAACATTGTGACCCACCTGGCGACCCTTGCCGGTCAGCTCGCAAATGCGCGACATAGTCAATCAACCTTGTAATTCGGGTTCGTTCGGAAAGTCGCGCCGATAATGGGATTCACAGCTCCCGTCAACCCGCGCGCGTTCGATGCAACCCTTTGGGTGAGGCCTGCGTTGATCCGTTGTTATCCTAAGGGAGGTCGAAATGCGATTCATTGGTGGTCTACTCGTCATTATCCTGCTGGTCCTGGCCGGAGGCATCGCCACGGGCTTTATCGACCTGCAAAAGACCCGCGACGGCCAGCTGCCGCAGATCGCGGTCAAGGAAGGCACGCTGCCCAAATATGAGGCCAATGTCGCCAAGGTCGATGTCGGCAGCCGCACCGAAACCGTCGAAGTTCCGACGGTGGACGTCAAGAAGCCCTGATTCTTCCCCTCCCCTGCCTGATCCTGTAACGGGCGGAGCCATGGCTCCGCCCTTTCCCTTGCCCGCCCCCATGCGCCGCGCGCTTGATCTTGCCCGTTTGGCCGAGGCGGCGGGCGAAGTGCCGATCGGTGCGGTCGTGACGAGGGACGGCGTGATCATCGGCGAGGGCGAGAATCGCAATCGGCGCGATTGCGACCCGACCGCCCATGCCGAAATCGTGGCGATGCGGGCGGCGGCGGCGCATCTCAATGACTTTCGCCTGACCGGCTGCGACCTGTGGGTGACGCTGGAGCCCTGCCCGATGTGTGCGGGGGCCATCTCCCACGCGCGAATCGCCCGGCTCTATTATGGGGTGGGCGATCCCAAGGGCGGCGCGATCGAGCAGGGACCGCGCCTGTTCGCTCAGCCGCAATGCCTGCACCGCCCGGACGTCTATGGCGGCTTGGCCGAAGCGGAAGCCTCAGCGCTGTTGCGGGACTTTTTCGCCGCTCGGCGCTGAATAATCGATGCGGTAGAGCTGATAGGGCAAGGTCATGCCCGTGTTCAGCGGCACCGGCACCAGCCAGTTGGGTAATTTGTCCCGCATCAGGTCGGCATAGAAGCCCGCAGGATTGCGCGACTGATAGATGGTGCCTTCGGGGAACCAGGGACAGACCAGCAGATAGGTCGCATGATGCTTCGCCGCGATGGCGCGGAAGTCGCGCGCCGGGCCGTCGAACGCGTGGTGAATGTCGAGGATCGTCGCGCCGTTGCGGTGATAGGGTCCGGCGAGCGCGCTATGATGCGTCGTTGCGATCAGACGCGGCCCCAGATCGACCATGGTGAAGATGGTCGCGGGCGGGAGTTGATCGAGCACCGCGAGCGCGGGCTGGGTCCGGCAGCGCCCGTTCGCTTTCTTGATCGCATCGTTGCGCGCCACGGCGGACGGGCGCCAGGGACGCGGCGTCTTACCGGTCGCCTGTTGATAGAGTTTCAACGCCTGCGGATAGAGCGGATAGGCGCAGGCGATCGCTACGAGCAATGCCGCCCCTGCCCCGCCTGCAATCTTCGCCCGGCGCGATCCGGTCAGGATGGCTGCGACCAGACGATGCGCAGCCCATGCGGCGGGCGGGATCGCCAGCAATTGCGCTGCTGGTCCTGCGCGCAACTGCCAGAAGAGCAACGCGATGGCGAAGATCATCATCAGCCCCACGGTCGCCCAGGCCCAGAGCCGCTCAGCGTCGCGCCGCGCATCCCACAAGGCCCAGAGCAGCCCGACCAGCCCGGCGAGCGGAACCGCCAGCAGCGGCACCACCATCGATTGGGCCTGCGCGGTGATCGGCTTGGCCTCGCGGATGTTGGCGAGCCACAGCCGTTCCAGTTCGGGCGAAATCTGATAGGGGCTGAGGCATTGGGGCCAGTTGAGCCAGAAGAAGAGCGCCACCGCCCCGCCCACGATGACGCCCGCGCTCAGCCGCGCGATCCAGCCGCGCAAGGGGGCGAGCGCCAGCAGCACCATGCCCGCCGACGCCGCGCCGAACACCGCGACCCAGATCGGCGAGAGCGCGTCGCATACCTGTTCTCGGTTGGCGGTGCTGGCGAAGACCAGATAGCAGAGCGAGGTCGCGCCACCGAGGCTGAGCGCATAGGGCAGCATCCGCCGCTCCGCGCCGTCGCGAAACACCCAGCGCAGCGCAATCAGCCCGCCGCCCGCCGCCAGATAGACGATCATCTCCATGCCGATCGTGATCGACAGCGCGCTGCTGACCCCGGCCATGATGCCACCGCGCAGCCGGTTGGTGTCGATCACCCCGGCCAGCATCGTCAGCGCCAGTGCCAATTGCCAGCCATGATGGTCGATCCGCATCGGCGCATACATGCCAAAGCCCATTTGCGCCGCCAGCGGCGCCAGTACGGCCAGCAACCAGCCATTCGGCCCCGCCAGCCGCCGCCCGATGAAGCCGAGGCTGAGCATCAGCAGCAAGAGCGGCAGCAAGGGCGCGACCCCGCAGGCCAGCCGATCGGCCATGCCCTGATCGACGAAGGCACGGAAGAACAGCATCAGTCCGGCGAGCGGGATATCCACCAGCCGCGACCAGTGGATATTCGCCCCGCCCGGCGGATCGAGCCGATATTGGCGCAGGTCGTACCAGCCCTGCCCCGCCAGCCAGTCCTTGACCTGGACATAGCGGATATTGTCGTCGGTATCGCCCAGCACCAGCCAGTGGATGGCGGACCAGCGCGTCGCCACCATCGTCACCGCAATGGCGATCCAGATCAGGAAGGTCAGCCATTTCCAATGGCGTGCGCCATAGGCGGACAGGAAGGCCGCGATGTGGCAGGCGCGGGCGCGCAGGGTTTCGCCGCTATGCAAGGTCATGCCCGTGGATTAGAGGCTGCGCATCAAAGCGCAACGGGGGCCAGCCATGAAATTCGCGCAACGCGTGTCGCCGCAGCACCGGGCGCTGTTCTGGCAGATCCTGCGCTATGGCGTCACCGGCCTGTTCGTCACCGCCTGCCAGGCGGCGATCTACTGGTCGCTGGCGACCTATGCCGGGCTGCATGTCCAGATCGCCAATCTGATCGGCTATGGTGCAGCGGTGGTCATCGGCTATATCGCGCACAGCACCTTCACCTTTCGCGGTCACGGGGCGAATGACGGCCATGCGACGCGCGGGGCGAAGTTCGTTGCCGTGTCCTTGGTCAGCTATGCGCTCAATGCGCTGTGGGTGTGGCTGTGCGTCACCCATATGGGCTGGCCCGCCTGGTCGCCGATCCCGGCGATGCTGTTCGTGACGCCGGCGCTGGTGTTTGTCCTCAATCGGCAGTGGGTGTTTCGGTGATCGGTAATCCTCCCCTGTAAGGGGAGGGGGACCGCCGAAGGCGGTGGAGGGGTGTCGCCCTATCGATGGGGCGACACCCCTCCGTCTGGCCTACGGCCAGCCACCTCCCCTTACAGGGGAGGATTTTTGGAGTTACGCACCAACACCGCATCAGCGCGCGCCAGGACGACCAGTGGCAGGCCCGCCGCCGCCGCGCGGTCTGCCGCCAACTGGGTTGGGGCGGAGATGGTGACGAGCAGGGGGCAGTTGGCCAGCACCGCCTTTTCCACCAGTTCATAGGAACAGCGTGACGAGAGCAGCGCGAAGCCGCCGCCCCAGTCCGCCCCCCTGCGCGCCATCGCGCCGATCAGCTTGTCGAACGCGTTGTGGCGCCCGACATCCTCGCGCACCAGCCGGATCGCGCCGTTCGCGCCCACCCAGGCGGCGGCATGGACCGCGCCGGTCGCGGCATTTAACGGCTGATGATCGCCCAGCGCCGCCAGCGCGCGGAAGATTGCCGCCCGGTCTGCCCTGCCCTGCGCCGTCACGCGCGGCAGCGGCCGGATCGCCTGTTCCAGATTTTCGATGCCACACAGGCCGCAGGAGGAATCCGACGCGCGATGGCGCACCCGGTTCAGCAGCCGCTCGACGCGTTCGGGTGGCAGGGTGGCGCGCGCCACCAGTCCTTGCGCCGTTGCATGGACATCAACAGCGAACGCCCCGTCGCCCGGCTCGATCAGCCGCTCGGCCAGCGCAAAGCCCAGCACCAGATCATCAATGTCCGCGGGTGTCGCCATCAGCACCGCATAGCCGATACCACTAAACTCGATCGCAACCGGGACTTCCTGTGCCAGCGCGCGATCGATCGGCTGCGTCGCGCCATCGGGCGTCAGCCGGTCGAACCGCATCGTACTATTGTCCGCGTGGCTGTCCATCATCGCGGGGTAGCGATGGTCAGCCTGCGTCGCAATGCCCCGCCTCATCCACCGCGTTGAACGGCGTCGCCTGATCCTGCGGCACCGGCCTGCCGCCTGCAAGCCGGGCGACGGCCGCCGCAACGATGGGCGAAAAGCGGTCGGGCTCTTCCTGCGCCATGGCGATGATCCGCTCTTTCATCCGGGGATCCCAGAAGCTCGCCAGATGCTCGGCCAGGGTTTCGGTCGCCTTGGCCTCGCCCATCGTCGCCAGATTGCGGGCGATTTGATGCGCCATATAGACCAGCCGGTCGGCGGTGGACATGATCTGGGGTTCGTCGCTCATCGGCCTGGTCCTATTCCGCCGCTTCGAGCGGCGCGATGCGACGGCTCCTCTGCGCCTGGCTGGCATAATCCTGCTGCCAGTCGCTGGGGCCATTGGATGGCATCACCTGCACCGCCGTCACCTTATATTCCGGGCAGTTGGTGGCCCAGTCGCTATAGTCGGTGGTGATGACGTTCGCCTGCGTCTCTGGATGGTGGAAGGTCGTATAGACGACGCCCGGCGCGACCCGCTCGGTCACCTGCGCGCGCAATGTCGTTTCGCCCGCGCGGCTGCGCAATATGACCCAATCGCCATCCTTGAGGCCGCGATTGTCCGCGTCGGACGGATGGATTTCCAGCCGGTCCTCCGGGTGCCAAGCGGTGTTGGCCGTGCGCCGCGTCTGCGCCCCGACATTATAGTGGGACAATATGCGCCCGGTGGTCAGCAGCAGCGGGAAGCGCGGGCCGGTCTTCTCGTCGGTCGGCACATAATCGGTGACGACGAACTTGCCCTTGCCGCGCACGAAGCCATCGGCATGCATGGTCGGCGTGCCGTCGGGCGCGGCGTCATTGGCGGGCCATTGCAGCGACCCTTCCGCCTCCAGCCGGTCATAATGGACGCCGGCAAAGGTCGGGGTGAGCGCTGCAATCTCGTCCATGATTTCCGACGGATGGCTGTAGGTCCAGCCCAAGCCCATGGCGTTGGCGACCAGTTGCACGATCTCCCAATCGGCATGGCCGTTGAGCGGAGCCATCACCTTGCGCACCCGCTGGATGCGCCGTTCGGCATTGGTGAAGGTGCCGTCCTTTTCCAGGAAGGTCGATCCGGGCAGGAAGATATGCGCATAATTGGCGGTTTCGTTGAGGAACAGATCCTGCACCACCACGCATTCCATCGCCGCGAGGCCCGCCGCGACATGATGGGTGTTGGGGTCGGACTGAAGGATGTCCTCGCCCTGCACGAACAGGCCCTTGAATGTCCCGTCGGTCGCGGCGTCGAGCATGTTGGGGATGCGCAGGCCGGGCTCGGCGTCGAGCGACACGCCCCAGGCCCGTTCGAACAGGCTGCGCGTCGCGGTGTCGGAGACATGACGATAGCCGGAAAATTCATGCGGGAAGCTGCCCATGTCACACGCCCCCTGGACATTATTCTGGCCGCGTAGCGGATTCACGCCCACGCCCTCGCGCCCGACATTGCCGGTCGCCATGGCGAGATTGGCGATCGCCATGACGGTGGAGCTGCCCTGACTATGTTCGGTGACGCCAAGACCATAGTAAATGGCACCGTTGCCGCCGGTGGCGTAGAGCCGCGCGGCCGCGCGCACCTCGTCCGCGTTTACGCCGGTCAGCGGCTCGATGGCTTCGGGGGAGCGGGCGGGTTGCGAGACGAACTCGGCCCAGTCGGCAAATTCATCCCAGTCGCAGCGTTCACGGATGAACGCTTCGTCGTACAGTTTCTCGGTGACGATCACATGCGCCATCGCGGTCAGCATCGCGACATTGGTGCCGGGGCGCAGCGGCAGGTGGTGATCCGCCTCGACATGGGGCGATTTCACCAGATCGGTGCGGCGCGGGTCCATGACGATCAGCTTCGCGCCTTGGCGGAGGCGCCTTTTCATGCGGCTGGCGAACACCGGATGCCCGTCCGTGGGATTGGCGCCGATCACCAGGATCACATCGGCCTGCATCACGCTGTCGAAATCCTGCGTGCCCGCCGAGGTGCCGAAGGTCTTGCTCAAGCCATAGCCGGTCGGCGAGTGACAGACGCGGGCGCAGGTATCGACATTATTATTGCCGAACCCCTGCCGGATCAGCTTTTGAACCAGGAAGGTTTCTTCATTGGTGCAACGGCTCGACGTGATGCCGCCGATGGAGCGGGTGCCGTACTTCGCCTGGATGCGGCGAAATTCGCTTGCGGTATGGGCGATGGCCTCGTCCCACGATACTTCGCGCCAGGGCTCGCTGACCGAGGCGCGGATCATGGGATTGAGGATGCGGTCCTGATGCTGGGCATAGCCCCAGGCGAAGCGCCCCTTGACGCAGCTATGGCCGCGATTGGCCTTGCCGTCCTTCCACGGCACCATCCGCACCAGTTCCTCGCCCCGCATTTCCGCGCGGAAGGTGCAGCCGACGCCGCAATAGGCGCAGGTGGTGACGATGGCGCGATCGGGCGTGCCTACTTCGACGACCTTCTTTTCGATCAGCGAGGCGGTCGGGCAGGCCTGAACGCAGGCGCCACAGGAGACGCATTCGGAGCCGAGAAAATCTTCGCCCTGCGACGCGGCGACCTTCGAGTCGAACCCCATCCCCTCGATGGTCAGCGCGAACGTCCCCTGCACTTCGTCGCAGGCGCGGACGCAGCGCGAACAGACGATGCATTTGCTGGGATCGAAGTCGAAATAGGGGTTCGACTGGTCCTTCGCCTGTCCCATGTTGGTCGCGCCGTCATAGCCATAGCGCACCTCGCGCAGGCCGACGGCGCCTGCCTGATCCTGCAATTCACAATCGCCATTCGCGCCGCAGGTCAGGCAATCGAGCGGATGGTCGGAGATATAGAGTTCCATCACCCCGCGCCGCAGCTTTTTCAGCCGCTCGGTTTGCGTGCGCACCACCATGCCTTCGGCGACCGGCGTGGTGCAGGAGGCGGGATAGCCGTTGCGGCCCTCTACTTCGACCAGGCAGAGGCGGCAGGAGCCGAAACTCTCGACATTATCGGTCGCGCACAGCTTGGGGATGGAGCCGCCCAGCAGCGATGCGGCGCGCATGATGCTGGTGCCTTCGGGCAGGGTCACAGCCTGCCCGTCGATGGTCAGTGACACGCTTTTGCCCGTGGCGATTGCCGCCGGGGTGCCATGATCGGTTTCGCGGGTGTAGGTCATTCCGCAGCCTCCTGAACGGACGGGGTCAGCCCGAAATCCTCTGGAAAATAGTCGAGCGCGCTCAGCACCGGATAGGGGGTGAAGCCCCCCAGCGCACAGAGCGAGCCATATTTCATCGTATCGCACAGGTCGCGCAACAGGTCGGATTGCGCGTCGAGGGAGGTGTCGATGCGGGATGGGGAACGGGAATAAAGGGCTTTATCGATATACCCCTCCCCCGTTCGCCCTGAGCCTGTCGAAGGGCCTTCCTTTCTTGAAGAAAAGGATAGGGCTTCGACAGGCTCAGCCCGAACGGATTGAGAGGATGGTCGTGCCGCCATGATCCGATCGACAATCTCCACCCCCCGCGTCGATCCGATGCGGCAGGGCGTGCATTTGCCGCAGCTTTCCACCGCGCAAAATTCCATCGCGAAGCGCGCCATGTGCGCCATGTCTACACTATCGTCGAACACCGTGATCCCGGCATGGCCGATAAGGCCCCCGGCTGCCGCAAAGGCCTCATAATCGAACGGCAGATGAAACATGGACGGTGGGAAATAAGCGCCGAGCGGCCCGCCCACCTGCACCGCGCGGACCGGGCGTCCGCTGGCGGTGCCACCGCCGATATCGTTCACCAATTCGCCCAGCGTGATGCCGAAGCCGATTTCGTAAAGTCCGCCATGGCGGACATTGCCCGCCAGCTGCACCGGCATGGTGCCGCGCGACTTGCCAAAGCCAACCGCCGCATAAGCCTCCGCCCCCTCCGAGAGGATAAACGGCACGGCGGCCAGCGACAGCACATTGTTGATGACGGTCGGCTGGCCAAACAGCCCTTTCAGCGCGGGCAAGGGCGGCTTGGCGCGCACTTGGCCGCGCTTGCCCTCGATCGAATCGAGCAAAGCCGTTTCCTCGCCGCAGACATAGGCCCCGGCCCCTTCGCGCACTTCCAGCGTGACCGGGGCGATCCGCTGCGCCGCGCGTTCGATCGCCAGCCGCATCGTGTAGATGGCGAACGGATATTCGGAGCGGATATAGATATAGCCATGGTGCGCGCCGACGGCATGGGCGGCGATCGCCATACCCTCGATCAGGCAATAGGGGTCGCCCTCCATCAGCATTCGGTCGGCGAAGGTGCCGCTGTCGCCTTCATCGGCGTTGCAGACGATATATTTCGCGTCGCCGAGCGCATCCAGCACCGTCTGCCATTTGATGCCGGTCGGAAAGCCCGCCCCACCGCGCCCGCGCAGGCCCGACGCCTTGACCGCATCGACCACCGCCTGGGGAGCAAGCGCGCGCGCCGCGTCCAGGCCTTTCCATCCACCGTGCGCGGCATAATCGTCCAGGCAAACCGGATCGATTACGCCACAGCGGGCAAAGGTGAAGCGCTGCTGCCCGGCAAAGAAGGGCAGCGCGTCGATGCGTCCCAGCAGGTTGGGGTGGGTGCCGTCCAGCACCGCCGCCACATCGCCCGGCCCGACCGGGCCATAGCCGATCCGGCCGTCCGCCGTCTCGACCTCGACCAGCGGTTCGATGCTGAACAGCCCGCGCGATCCGGTGCGGATCACGTCGCACCCGGCCTCCGCAAAGGCGTGGGCGACATCATCAGCGCCCAGCGCGACCGAGGCCATGTCGCGGCTTATATAGATTTTCATGCCGCCACCTCCGCCGCGATCCGCTCCAGCGCTGCGCCGTCGATCCGCGCCACCGGGCGGCCATCAACCAAAGCATTCGGCCCGATCGCGCAGAGACCCAGGCAATAGACCGGCTCCAGACTGACCGCGCCATCGCCGCGCGTCTGCCCCATCGCCACGCCCAGCCGCTGCGCCGCCGCCGCCTCGATCGCCGCGCCGCCGCGCGCCTGGCAGCTTTCGGCGCGGCACAGTTTGACGACATGGCGGCCCTGCGGCGTCCGGCGGAAATCATGATAGAAGGTGACGACGCCATGCACATCGGCGCGCGACAGGTTCAGCGCTTTAGCGATGACCGGCACGACCGCATCAGCAATATGCCCGGCCTCTTCCTGCACGGCATGGAGCAACGGCAATAGCTGGTCGCGCGTCGCGCCATGCTGCGCCGTCCAGCCTTCGATAAACTCGTCCATCCCGATACCCTGCCTTATGGCCGCAATTTTGCGCCATAGTGGGGCGGCGGGGCGCGTCGGTCAAATCGAAGCCAGCGATGCTTGATAGGGATACTCTATCAAGCATCGGACGCGCCCACATCATCTTCCACCGGCGGGGGAGGTGGCTGGCCGCAGGCCAGACGGAGGGGTGTCACCTTATCGAGAGGACGACACCCCTCCGTCACGCGCTTCGCGCGCGCCACCTCCCCTTGCAGGGGAGGATTGTTCTGCCCTAAATCGTCGTAAAGCCCGGCGGCAGGCGCAGTTCCCGCGCCAACGCCAGCACCGCCTGCGCCAATGGTCCCATCGGCGCGCTGTCGGATACGATTACGCCGACCCGGCTGCCCTCCCCCATGTCGGGCAGGGGCGCGGTGCGCGCCCAGCGGAGCCCGTCCAGCAGCGCGGCATGGCTGTCGGGAATGATCGAACAGAGTCGCCCCTGCTGCACCAGCCCCAGCAGCGCGACATAGCTGTCTGCCGTGACCAGCGGTCGCAGCGCCAGCCCGCGCTCGGCGAGCCGCGCGTCCAATATCCGCCGGTTCTGCATCCCCTGATGCAGCAGGCAGAGCGGCAGGCCGGCGAGATCCGCCCAGTCGATGACGGCGGGGATCGGTACGCCGCCCACCGCGCTTACCAGCATTGCGCGCTCGGCATAGAGCGGCACCGACAGCGCATGGGCGGGCGGCTCGAAATCGAGATAGGTGAGGCCCGCGTCCAGCTCGAACGCCGCCAGTTCGCGCTCGATCTGGCGCGATGTCAGTGCCCGCACCGAGATGTTCAGCCCCGGATAGCGTTCCAGCATCGCCGTCGCGAGGCAACCGATGGCGGGCATGGCGGCGGGGATCGCGCCTAGCCGCAACTCGCCCCGCAACGGCCCGCGCGCGGTTTCCGCCGCCTGCCCCAGCGCCTCGGCCGCCGCCACCAATTGCCGCGCCCAGGGCAGGATCGCTTCGCCTTCCGGCGTCAAACCGCCATATTTGCGATCGCGGCGGATGAGGCGCTTGCCCAGTTGCGCCTCCAGCGTCGCGATTCCCGCCGACAGCGTGGGTTGCGACACATGGCATAGCGCCGCCGCCCGCGCGAAATGGCCTTCGCGCTCCAGCGCCAGAAAATATTCGACAAGCCGGGTCTGCATCGCTTTGCTATAGGCTTTATAGAGCGAAGCTATCAAGGAAGCGCTATGGCGGCAGGACGGATATTGGGCGCGGTGCTGGCGGGGGGCCGTTCCAGCCGCTTCGGCAGCGACAAGGCGATGGCCCTGATGGCCGATGGCCGCACCCTGATCGACCATGCCATCGCAGGCCTTGCCCCGCATGTGGCGCA
This sequence comes from Sphingobium sp. D43FB, assembly GCF_002312805.1. GTDB lineage: Bacteria > Pseudomonadota > Alphaproteobacteria > Sphingomonadales > Sphingomonadaceae > Sphingobium. Next base: position 221,841 of record NZ_NMUA01000003.1, read on the forward strand.
GGTGGTGATCTGCGGACGCGCGGGCGGCCTGCCTGATCGGCCCGCGCCGGACATGGGGCCGTTGGGCGGGCTTAACGCGGCGCTCCATCATGCGCTTGCCCATGGTTTTGATGGCGTCCTGACCACCGGCTGCGACATGCCGCTTTATCCGGCAGAGTTGCCCGCCGCACTGATCGGCGAGGGCGCGGCGATCCTCAAGGGCCAGCAACTGCTCGGCTGGTGGCCCGTCATCCTTGCGCCTACGCTCGACGCGCATCTGGCGGAGACGAATAACCGCTCGATCCGTGGCTGGCTCGACCGCATCGGCGCGCGCGTGGTGGCGAGGCCGGAACTGGTGCTGCCCAACATCAACCGGCCAGAGGATCTGGCGCATTGGGCGGAAGACGACTGACGTCGGCGCACGGCTGTTGCGAGGGTGGCCAACTCGATCTATGATCGCGCTGCCGACCCACGAAAAGAAACCCGCCATGGACATCGCCCTGACTGCTTAGCCCACCCGCTCTGCCTTCAGGAAAGCCTGTGTCCATGCCTGCCATTACCCTTTCGACCCTTGGATGGTCCGCGCCCGACGGTACTGCCGTTCTGGCCGGGCTTGATTTCCGCTTTGCATCCGAACGTATCGCCCTGATCGGTCGCAATGGCTTCGGCAAGTCCAGTCTGCTCGCGCTGATCGCCGGGGAGCGCACCCCGACGCACGGGCATGTCACGATCGACGGACGCATCGCCATGCTGCGCCAAAATCTTGAACCAGCGCCGGGCGCGAGCATTGCCGACCTGTTCGACGCGCGCGAGGCTTTGGCGGTGATCGACCGGGCGGAGGTAGGCAGCGCGACGCTCGATGAACTGGATGCCTGCGACTGGACATTGCCTGCGCGCATTGCCGATGCGCTGGCGGACGTGGCGCTGAGCGCTGATCCCACAACGCCGCTCGTCAGCCTATCAGGGGGCCAGCGTACCCGCGCCGCGCTCGCCGCCGCGCTCTTTACCCAGCCCGATTTCCTGCTGCTGGACGAACCGACCAACCATCTGGATGCCGAGGGGCGGGAGGCCGTCATCGCGCTGCTCGCCCGCTGGCGTGGTGGCGCAATCGTCGTCAGCCATGATCGCGCGCTGTTGGAGACGATGGACGCCATTGCCGAACTCACCACGCTGGGCATCGCCCGCTATGGCGGCAATTGGTCCGCCTACACGGCACGCAAGGCGCTTGAACTGGCCGCCGCGCACCATGATCTCGACCATGCCGAAAAACAGGCGGCGGCCCTGTCGCGCAAGACCCAGCAACTGACCGAGCGCAAGCAGCGCCGCGATGGCGCAGGCAAGCGCGACGCGGCCAAGGGCGGGATGCCCCGCATCCTGCTGGGCCAGCGCAAGCAGCAGGCCGAACAATCGGGCGGCGATGCCGTGCGCCGCGCCGGGCAGCAACAAGGCGAAGCGCGGCAGGCGATCGACGCAGCGCGCGCGCGGATCGAGATATTGGAGCCGATCCGCATCGCCCTGCCCTCCGCCAACGTCGCGCCGGGCCGCATCATCCTGACGCTCGACGCGGTGACGGCGGGTCATGCGCCGGACTGCCCGGTCCTGCGCGACATCAGCCTGACGATCAGCGGGCCGGAGCGGGTGGCGATCACCGGAGCGAACGGGTCGGGCAAGTCGACGCTGCTGCGCCTGATTGCGGGTGATCTGTTGCCGATGGCAGGCCGGGTTCACCGCCCTGTCGATTGCGCGCTGCTCGATCAGGACGTTGCGCTGCTCGATCCGGCACGCAGTATCGCGGACAATTTTGCGCGGCTGCACCCCGGCACGACCCGCAACGCAGTCCATGCCGCGCTGGCCCGCTTCCGGTTTCGCGCCGACCTGGCGCTGCAACAGGTGGGCACGCTGAGCGGCGGACAACGATTGCGTGCGGGGCTGGCGTGCGTGCTGGGCGGGGCCGCGCCGCCGCCCCTGTTGTTGCTGGACGAGCCGACCAATCATCTCGACCTCGATTCGATCGCGGCGATCGAACAGGGGTTGAACGCCTATGACGGCGCGCTGCTGGTGGTCAGCCATGATGCGGCTTTCCTGGACGCGATCGGCATCACCCGGCGGATCGCCCTGCCGCTTTAGTGCGCGGCGGACGTATCCACCGGCCCGGTCGGCTTGGGTGCGAGCCAGACGATCGCCGTCGCGAGGAACAGCACAAGCGCCGACAGGAAGAAGACATGATCCACCGCGATCGCCAACGCCTCCTGATCGACCAGATTGGAGATGACTTGGCGCGCTTGCTCGAAGGACATGCCCATCGCGCTGAGTTGCGCCTGCGTATCGGCCGGTTGCAACGTGCCCGCCATCTCGCTGCGCGACACGCGCTGGCCGTTGCCCCAGCCGGTCAGCACCAGCGAAGTCGCGATCGCCAGTGCCATCGTCCGCAGGAAATTCTGCAGGCCTGCCGCCGATGCCGTCTCGTCGGGCCGCACTGACCCTAGCGTCAGGGTCGTCAACGGTATCATGAAGAAGGGCATGGCGAAGCCCTGAATGAACTGCGGCGCGGCCATCGACCAGAAATCGATCGAGCTGGTCCAATGCGCCCGCCACAAGGTCATCAGCCCCAGCCAAAATAGCGCGCCCGAAATCATGATGCGCGGATCGACCCGCCCCGTCATGCGCGCGGCGATCGGCGCGGCCATCAGGGCCGCCACCGCCGTCATGGCGGTCAATATGCCGGCGTCGGTGGCGGTATAGCCCATCGACGTTTGCAGCCATTGCGGGATGACGACGATACCCGCGAAATAGGCGCCAAAGCCCAGCGCCAGCGAAAAGACGCCCGACGTGAAGCCGATGTGGCGGAATATCCGCAGATCGACGATCGGATGCTCTTCGGTCAATTCCCAGATGATGAAGGCGGCAAAGCCGATCACCGCCAGGATCGCCAGGATGACGATCAGCGGATCGCCGAACCAGTCATGGTCGCGGCCGATATCCAGCATGATTTGCAGGCAACCGATCCAGAAGACCAGCAGGAACAGGCCCATGCGATCGATCGGCACGCGCGCGGTTTCCGTTTCCACCGGGCGCAGCAGCGCCATCGCCGCCACCACGCACAGGATCGCGATCGGCACATTGATGAAGAAGATCCAGTGCCAGCTCCAATTGTCGCTGATATAGCCGCCGATGATCGGCCCCATTGCCGGGCCGAGCAGCGTGGTCATCGCCCATAGCCCCATCGCCCGCGCGCGTTGGTCAGGCGGAAAGATGCGCAGCAGCAAGGTCTGCGACATCGGCATGATGGGGCCGCCGCACAGCCCCTGGCCGATGCGGCAAGCCACCAGCATGGTGAGCGACATGGACAGGCCGCACAGCACCGAGAAGATGCCAAAGCCGATCATCGCCCAGATGAACATCTTCACCACGCCGAACCGCTGGGCAAGCCAGCCGGTCAGCGGCACGCAGATGGCTTCGGCCACCGCATAGGAGGTGATGATCCACGTCCCCTGATCGGCCGTGATGCCCAGATTGCCCGATATGTGCGGCACCGAGACATTGGCGATGGTGAGGTCAAGCACGACCATGAAATTGCTGAGCGCCAGCACCAGCCCGGCGAGTGTGCGCTGGCGCGGCGTCAGCCGGGAAAAGATGCTGTCCTGGTCGCTCACCTGCCGACCCTTCAGTGACCGGAAAGGTCGATCTCGACCTCCGTGGAGAGACCGACGCGCAAGGGGTGCGCCGCCAGTTCCTTGGGGTCGAGCGCAATGCGGACAGGCAGCCGCTGCACCACCTTGATCCAGTTGCCGGTCGCGTTCTGGGCCGGGATCAGCGACAGCGACGCGCCGGTGCCGCCGGAAAAGCCGACAACCTTGCCATGATAGATGACGTCGCCGCCGTAGATATCAGCGGTCACCTTGGCGGGCATGCCGACCTTCACCTTGCCCAGTTGCCGTTCCTTGAAATTGGCATCGACATAGACTTGGGCGAGCGGGACGATCGTCATGATCGGGCTGCCCTGCGCGACGCGCTGGCCGACCTGCACCTGGCGCTTGGTCACGACGCCGTCGATCGGCGCGCGGATGGTCGTGCGTTCTAGATCGAGTTTCGCCGCATCGAGCTTCGCCTGCGCCGCCATCACCGCTGGGTCGGTGTCGACCCGCGATCCGCGCACCAGCGCGTCATTGGCCGCCAGTTGCCCGCTCGCGGCGCTGCGCGTCGCCTGCGCCGTGGTCACGCTGGCGCGCGCGACATCGAGTGCGGCGCGGGCGGCGGCATAGGCGGTGCGCGCACTCGTCACTTCGTCGCCCGATACCGCCCCGTCGCCGACCAGCGCTTCACGCCGTTGCAGATCGACCCGCGCCTTTTCGACATCGGCCTGCGCGCTGGCGAGTTGCGCCCGCGCCTGGACGATGTCCGCGCCGCGCGCATCGACCTGCGCCGAGAGCGCGCCGCTGGTGGCCGACATCTGGCGGAAGCGCCGCTGTGCTTCGGCGAGATCCGCCTGGGCCTGCGCGATGGCGATGCGGGCGTTGGTGGGGTCGAGCTTCACCAAAATGTCGCCACGCTTGACCGCCTGCGTATCGCTGACCAGCACCTCGATCGCCTGCGCGGAAATCAGCGGCGTCACCTGGGCCATCTCGGCATTTACATAGGCATTGTCGGTGCTGACATGGTTGCGGCCAACCAGAAAATACCAGGCCGTCCAGAGGAGCCCGGCGACGATCACCGCGAGCGCCAGCCGGGTCAGCCAGGTCTTGCGCGCACAGCTGCGATCGGCCTGGGCTTCATCGGTCGGGGCGGTAAATTCGGGAGTGGCGTCAGCCATGCGGTGCGTCCTTGGACAGGGCGGCGTCAGGGGCGAAACCGCCACCCAGCGCGCGGATCAGGGCAATATCGAGCGAAAAGGCGCTTGCCTCCAGCCCGGAAACGGTACGCTGCGCGGCGAGGAGTTGATCCTCGACATTCAGCACATCCAGATAGGTGGACAAGCCGCCATCATAGCGTTTCTTGGCGATGCCATAGGCGTCCTGCGACGCGGCCACGGCCGCACGGGCATCGACCAGACGCGCGTCCAGCGTGCGGCGGCTGGTGACGGCGTCCGCCACCTCCTGATAGGCCGTCAGCACGGCCTTGTCATAGCTCGCCACCGCCTCGTCATAGGTCGCGCGCGCGCCGCGATACTGGCCCTGCAGCGCGCCACCGTGGAAGATCGGCAGGCTGATCGCCGGCCCGGCATTGCCGAAGATCGAGTCCGTCTGGAACAGACTATTGGTGAAGGGCTGGGCCGATCCGATCGCGCCGCCATTGGCGAAGACGGTGTTATAGCCCAGCGACTGCAAGCCGATCAGTGCGCTCAGGCGCACGGCGGGGAAGAAATCGGCGCGCGCGACCTTGATCCGCTTGGCCGCCGCCTCGGTGCGGGCAAGGGCCGCCGCAATGTCGGGACGGCGCGCGACCAGATTGGTGGTGACGTCGGCGGGAAGCCCAAGTGGTGCCAGTGCGCCGGGCGTTGGCCGCATAATCGCCGCTCCCCGGTCCGGCCCCGCGCCGATCAGCGCCGCGATCTGATGCTGGCGCAGTGCGATCGCCATGCGCGCACCGGCCAGTTGCGCCCGCGCGGACGCGACCGTGGCATCGGCCTGCCGCACGCTGCCGCGCGTTTCCAGCCCATTTTGCCGCCGATCCGCAACCAGCTTCTGGCTGGCCATGCGGATGGCGAGCGTGCGCTGCTGAATGTCCGCCTCATCATAGAGCCGGGCAAGGTCGGCATAGGCGTCGGCGATGCCCGTGGTCAGCGCCAGTTGCGCCTGCTGCGCATCAAGCTCCGCCGCGCGTGCCTGCGATGTTGCCGCCGCCAGTGCCGCGCGGTTCTTGCCCCACAGGTCGAGGTCAAGCCCCAGGTCCAGCGCCAGCCGTCCGGTGCCGAGCCAGCCCTGCGGCACGAACTCCTTGGGCATGCCCATATTGTAGCTTTGCTTGGTGGCGGCCGCGCTGGCGTCGAGATTGGCGGAAGGCAGCAATGCGGCGCCGGACTGTTGCGCCAGCGCCTGTGCCTGGCGGAAACGGGCGGCGGCGATCGCCATGTCGGGCGCGTTGCGCAAGCCTTCTTCGATCAGCGCGGTGAGTTGCGGATCGCCATAGGCGCGCCACCAGTCCGTAGCGGGCCATGCCGCCTGCGGTGCGGCGAGGCTCTGCTGCGCGGCGATCATGTCCGCCGCGCGAATTTCGGGCTTGGTGCCAAGGTCAGGGACCGCCGCGCACCCCGCCAGCAACGACATCATCGTCGCCAGGACCAGCGGACGAACGGGCGGGGAAAGGCGACTCACCGACATAAAAACCGTACCATCTAGTATGAAAAACGCATCTGGCGTCGCGACACCCGCTTGTCAAGATTTTTATCATACTCTATGGTACGGTTTCATGACAGGCGCTTCCACCACTCCCCCCACCAGCCGAAGGGAAGCACGCCGTCTGGACCGGCGCGATACCATATTGACCGTGGCCAAGGCCTATTTCCTGGAACATGGCTATGCCGGGACGACCATGTCGGGCATCGCCGCGGCGCTGGGCGGGTCCAAGGGCACTTTGTGGAATCACTTCCCTTCAAAGGAAGACTTATTTTCGGCGGTCCTCGATCGGGTCGCTACCACCTATCGCGCGCAACTGTCGCAAATCCTCGACCCGTGCGGCGTGCTGGAACCCACTTTACTGCGCGCCTGTCGCAGCCTGCTCGACAAGGTCTGTTCAACCGAAGCGATCGCCCTGCATCGGCTGATCTATGCCGAAAGTGGTCGATTTCCCGAACTCAGCCGGATATTCTTCGAACTTGCGCCGCGCCACACCCGCGCCCTGCTCGCCGACTATATAAGTGGTGCAATGGATCGGGACCAGTTGCGGCGGGACGACCCCGCCGATGCGGCGCGCGTCCTGATGGCCCTGACCATGGCTGGCAGCCATCAGCAGTTGATGATCGGTCAGATTACGGAACCCTCGTCAGCGCAGATGCAGGCCGATGTCGATCTGGCCGTCGACCTGTTCCTGCGCGGCTATGCGCCCGAACCGAACAGCGCGAACCGTTAACCATTTCTTTGCGGTGCGTTCCTATCCTTCCATGACGGGCGGAAGGACAGACGATGCCATTTTTCAAACGGAACGAAGCCTCGCAGTTCGATGCCCCCGATGCGGAGGGTCGCGCGCGCGCCCAGCGCCGCCTGCGCGTGCTGCTGATCGACGAAAATCCGACTGCGCGCGCTGTCATCGCCCGCCGCCTGTCGCACCTCAATTATGACGTCGCCCTCGCCGACACGGGATTCAGCGCGCTCAGCCTGCTCGTAACGCATAGGGCCGATATCATCTTGATCGACATGGGGCTGACGATGCTGCCCGCCGTCGCGACCATGAAGCAGATCCGCGCCGCCAATCTCGCCGCCTCCGCCTGTTTCGTCATGATCGCCGGGCGGCTCGACAGCCAGGCGACTGTCGAAGCGCTGGACGCGGGCGCGGACGACTATGTCGTCAAACCGTTCGACTTCGACATATTCGATGCCCGCCTGCGCCATCTATGCCAGCGCGCCGAACAAATGGGGGCTCTGACCCGCCACAATGCCGAACTCGACGCCCGCATCGCGCGCCGTGCCGTGGAACTGGGCGAAACCCGCGAAACGCTGCGCGAATTGCAGATTGATCGTGCCCGGCTCGTCTCCTCGATCCAAGCCTTGCACGACGAACTCGAACGAGTCACCGCCCAGCAGGGCTAGGCGTCAGTCCAGGGTCAGCCACAGCGACAGGCCGTCGCCCGGCTGCGCAGGTGGCGCGTCCACCGCGATCCGCACCGCATCGGCCCGCGCCCGGTCGAGGATCACGGCCGCGACCCTTGGCTGGTGATAGACCCGGTCGGCCTCCCCCAACAGCCGCGCCACCCGCAAGGTCAGATCATCGGGATCGTTGGATGTCAGCCTAATCGGCTCCAGCCGCGTCGCATCCGCATCGCCCTGCCCTTCGATCCAGCGCGGCACGGCATCGGCCGCACCCGCGCGCAAGGGATCGATCATCCCGCCCGCCGCCAGCCCGGCATCGATCGCCCGGCGTCGATCGCCGCCATCGGGCCAGCGCGCGCGGATCGCCCCCCGCGCCGCTGACAATGTGCTCGCCAAAGCGCCAAGGCCTGCAGGCAACAGCGTCTCCAGCCTTTGCCGCAACGCCTTCGCCAGCCCCGCCGATGCGCCGCCCGTGCCGATCGCGATCAGTACGGGATCGCGATCGACGATCGCGGGCAGCGTAAAATCGCACAGGTCGGGATTGTCGGTCGCATTGACCAGCACGCCGCGCGCGCGCAGGCGCTGGGCAGTAACGGCATCGCCATCCGACACGATCGCGATCCGCGCATCGCCATCTTCTTCGCCCACGATCCGCGCGCCTGCCCGTTCCAGCAGGCGGCGCTTGGCGTCCGCCGCCTCGCCTTCGCCGGTCAGGATCACGGGCCTGCCCGTCAGGCGCAAGAACACGGGCAGACTGTGCATCAGTCTGCCAGCCAGTCGGGGATCGAATCACCCTCGATCAGCGTCTCGATCGGCGGGCGGGCCCGGACTACGGCCCAGCGGTCACCCGACACCAGCACTTCGGGTGTCAGCGGGCGGCTGTTATAGGTGCCCGCCATGGTCGCGCCATAGGCGCCTGCGGTCATGAAGGCGACCAGATCGCCGGCTTCGACCACGTCCATATCGCGCCCCATGGCGAAGGTGTCGCCCGTCTCGCACACGGGTCCGACAACATTGGCGGCTGCCTGCTTGCCCGATGGCGCGACCGCGCGAATGTCATGCCAGGCGTCATAGAGGCTGGGCCGCAACAGGTCGTTCATCGCTGCATCGACGATGACGAAGGGTGCCTTGGCCCCCTGCTTCACGCGCACCACGCGCGAGAGCAGCGCGCCGGCATTCCCCACGATCACGCGGCCAGGCTCGAACATCAGCCGCACCGGCCAGCCCTGCGTCACGCGGCACACCATCGCGCCATAGTCGGCGGGGCTGGGCGGCAACGGCTGCGACGGGTCGTAGGGCACGCCAAGGCCGCCGCCAAGGTCCGCGGTGCGGATGTCATGGCCCGCTTCGCGCAGCGCCGTGATGAGTGCGCCGACCTTGGTAAAGGCGGCCTCCAGCGGGGCGAGATCGGTCAACTGGCTGCCGATATGGACGGCGACACCCTGCACATCCAGCCCCGGCAGATCGCGGGCGGCGGCATAGCTCTCCAGCGCGCGGTCATAGGGGATGCCGAATTTGTTTTCCGACTTGCCGGTCGAGATCTTGGCATGGGTGCCCGCATCGACATCGGGATTAATGCGATAGGCGACCGGCGCGCGCTTGCCCATCGACAGCGCGACTTGCGACAGCATCTCGGCTTCCGGTTCGCTTTCCAGATTGAACTGGAAAATGCCATGGTCAAGCGCCAGCCGCATTTCGTCTGCGGTCTTGCCGACGCCAGAAAAGACGATGCGGTCGGCCGGGATGCCCGCCGCCACCGCGCGCAGCAGTTCGCCGCCGGACACCACGTCCGCGCCCAGACCCAGCTTCGCCAGCGTCGCCAGGACGGCGGCATTGGGATTGGCCTTGACCGCAAAGGCGATCAACGGATTGTCGAGCGCGGCCAGCCCTTCGCGGAACACGCCGACATGGCGTTCCAGCGTCGCGGTCGAATAGACATAGACCGGCGTGCCGACCGCATCGGCGATCACCGCCATCGGCACCTGCTCCACCCGCATGGTGCCGTCCACATAGTCGAAATGGTCCAATTTCCAGTCCTTACAGGCTTATTGCGGCTGCTTTTCGGGGGGCAGGTCGAACGGGTCGTCGCTCCGCTGGCGCGATTGGGTCAGCAATTCGACGTTGCGTTCGGGCCGCGCCTGAATGGAGGGTGCCATCAGTTCGCCGCCGGTGGGGGCGGTCGCCGCGCCCACCGGCACGGCGGGCAGTTTCTGGTCCTTGAGCGGCTTGAGCGAAGGTCGGCCGCCGCAGCCCGCCAGCACCAATGCGGCCATAGCCAGCCCGGCCAGCGTGCGCGTCTTCATGAGTCCAGTTCCTTCTTCGCCTGAGCGATCCGCGCCCGCACCTGCGCCGGGGCCGTGCCGCCATGGCTCGTCCGGCTCGCCACGGAGGCATCGACGGTCAGCACCGCATAGACGCGATCGTCGATCCGCGCGTCTATATCCTTCAGCGTCGCGATCGGCAGTTGATCGAGCGGTACGCCTGCCGCCTCGGCCGCCGCCACTGCGCGCCCGGTGATATGATGCGCCTCGCGGAAGGGAATGCCGCCTTCGCGCACCAGCCAGTCGGCCAGGTCCGTCGCGGTGGCGAAGCCGCTTTCGGCGAGGCCGCGCATCCGATCGGTGCGGAAGGTCACCGTCTCGATCATGCCGGTCATCGCCGCGATCGACAGGCCGAGCAGGTCGTGCGCCTCGAACACCGGCGGCTTGTCGTCCTGCATATCCTTCGAATAAGCGAGCGGGAGGCCCTTCATCGTCACGCACAGCGCGGTCATGCAGCCCATGATCCGCCCGGCATGGCCGCGCACCAGTTCGGCGGCATCGGGATTGCGCTTCTGCGGCATGATCGAGCTGCCGGTCGAATAGGCGTCGGGCAGTTTCACGAAGCCGAAGGGCTGGCTCGCCCAGATGATGAACTCCTCCGCCAGGCGTGAGAGGTGCAGGGATGCCTGCGTTGCCGCCATCAGATAATCGAGCGCGAAGTCGCGGTCGGATACGCTGTCCAGGCTATTGTCGGTCGGCCGGGCAAAGCCCAGCGCCTCCGCCGTTGCCTGGCGATCGATGGGAAAGCCCGTGCCAGCCAGCGCGGCTGCGCCCAGCGGACATTCATCGGCGCGCGCCCGCGCATCGGCAAAGCGGCTGCGGTCGCGCCGCACCATTTCATAATAGGCCATCAGATGATGGCCGAGCGTCACCGGTTGCGCCGACTGCAAATGAGTGAAGCCCGGCATCACCGCATCGGCATGCTCCTCCGCCCGCGCCAACAGCGCGCGTTGCAGGCCAAGCAGGCCCGCCGCCACTTCGTCGATCGCATCGCGCACCCACAGGCGGAAATCGGTCGCAACCTGATCGTTGCGGCTGCGGGCGGTATGCAGCCGTCCGGCGGTCGGCCCGATCAGCTGCGCCAGCCGCGATTCCGTGACCATATGAATATCTTCGAGGTCGAGATCGACGGGCACGCCATCGGCTTCATATTCCGCGGCGATCCGGTTCAGACCTTCGGTAATCGCCTGCGCATCCTCGCCATCGACGATGCCCTGTTGGGCGAGCATCGCGACATGCGCCTTGGACCCGGCGATATCTTGTTGCCACAAACGCTTGTCGAACGGGATGGAGGCATTTATCTCGCGCATGATCGACGCGGGGCCGGCCGCAAACCGGCCACCCCACATGCTGTTGGAGCCTTCTCCCTTGGAACCTGTTTCGCGCGCGCTAATGATACTGCTCCTGGCTGCCGGTCTGGCGGCTTGCGATAGGCAATCGCCGCCCGCTGGGCAAGCCAATGCAAGCATGAGCGGCGAGGTTCCGGCATCGGGCGATGCGACGGCGGGCAGCGAAGCGTTCAACTACCGGCTCGATCGCAGCAAGGCGGGGACGGCCGCGCCGACCTTCGCCTTCCAAAACCCCGATGGCGGCGAGGCGACGCTGCAGGATTTTGCCGGGCGGCCAATGCTGGTCAATTTGTGGGCGACCTGGTGCACGCCATGCGTCGCGGAAATGCCGACGCTTGACCGGATCGCCGCCACCTATGGTCCCAAGGGGCTGGCCGTCCTCACCATCTCGCAGGACAATCAGGGTGAAAAGGCAGTAAAACCCTTTTTCGCCAAGCATGACCTGCCGCATTTGAAGGGTTGGGCAGACCCCGAAAACCAGTTCGGTTTCGACTACGCCACCGGCCTGTTGCCCACCACCGTCCTCTATGATGCGCAGGGCAAGGAAATGGTGCGCGTCATCGGCGCGATGGATTGGGAAGGGGCGGAAGCCAAGGCGCTGATCGACGCCGCGATGGCATCCTGATCCGAAAGACCAGGGCGCGCAGAAACGAACATAGCGACAAAATCCACCATGCCAGCTGCGTGCAAAATGCATGATCGCCAGTGCAAAATTAGCAATTGCGCAAAGTCGTAGAAGAAAATTATCCTGACGAGTCGCCATCCAAATAAGCAGCGGCAATTATTGCATTTTTACTTAAAAATTGTGCGGCGCAATAGAGGCTTTGCCTGAGCCAATCGTCAAACCCCCTGTCATCAACAATGCAATAACAGGGGGCATGAATGACACGCTTGTCAGCGCTTAAACTTTCATTGATTCTCGCTTCGTCTTGGTCCGCTTGCGCATTGGCGCAGGAAGCACCGCAGGAACCACAGGCCGAGGACGGCGGCACCATCATCGTCACCGGCACTCGCGCCGTCGGCATGCAGGCCGCCGACAGCGCCGCACCCGTGCAGGTGTTCAGCCAGGAGGCTTTGAGCCGCGTCGGCCAGCCGAACCTCAATCAGGCACTGACCCAGTTGGTCCCGTCCTTCACCGCCCAGACGCAGGGCACGGACATGTCCAACTTCGCGCTCTCGGCCCGCCTGCGCGGCCTCAGCCCCAACCACACGCTGGTCATGGTCAATGGCAAGCGCCGCCACGGTTCGGCCATTCTGCAAGTGATCGCGGGCCCATTCCAGGGTTCGGCCGCACCCAGCATCGACCTGATCCCGCCAGACGCGGTGGAACGCATCGAAGTGCTGCAGGACGGCGCGGCCGCCGTGTACGGCACCGACGCAATTGCTGGTGCGATCAACATGATCCTCAAGGATCAAAGCGAAGGCGGCAGCTTCAAGGTTACCGGCGGTCAATATTATAACAGCGAAGGCGAACTCTTCTCGGCATCGGGCAATGTCGGCTTCAAACTGGGTGAAGACGGCTTCTTCAATGTCACCGCCTTCCATCGCCGCCAAAATTATACGTCGAACGGCACCGGCCAGGTTTCGATGGCCGACATCAACGGCAATCCCTACACGGTCCCTGCAGGCGCAACGCCGACCGGCTGGTTCGGCGGCACGAGCGGCTATTATGATCCCGCCTGGGCCGATCTCGACCTGAACGGTATCAATGGCGGCCAGGCCAAGTCGCAACTCAACCTGCTCTTCTACAATATGGGCTATGATTTCGGCGGCGTCGAACTCTACAGCTTCGGCGACGTGTCCCGCCGCGTAGGCTATGCCAAGCAGGGCTATCGCCCGCCCAACCGCATCTGCGCCAGCACGACCGACCTGTCGACCTGCTTCGGCGATACCGGTACGTTCGGCATGGTTCCGCAGCAGAAGGTGGAGCAGAAGGAATATAGCTTCACGGTCGGGGCCAAGGGTGAATTCGGTGGCGGCTGGAACTATGATGTCAGCACCACCTATGGTTATGACCAGAACAAGATCTGGACCATCGAATCGGCGCATCGCGCGCTGTGGATCGAATCCTACCAGGCATCACTGCTGCCCGGATCGACCGTAACCCCCAGCACCGTATCCGACGCCTATGACGGCGGGTTCAAGCTCAGCCAGCTCACGAACACGCTCGACATCCGCAAGGAATTCGATGCTGGCATGGCGGGTCCGCTAACCCTCGCCTTCGGTGGCGAATATCGGCGCGACACCTATGAAATCGTGCAGGGCGATTTCGCTTCCACCTATAAGGAAGGCGTCCAGTCCTTCCCTGGCTATAAGGATGTCGATGCCGGTGACCATAGCCGCAGTTCCAAGGCGGTCTATCTCAACCTGATCGCCAACCCGATCCAAGGCTGGACCCTCGATCTTGCCGGCCGCTACGAAGATTATAGCGACTTTGGTGATACCCAGATCGGCAAGATCACCACGCGCTACGATTTCTCGGACGCCTTCGCGATCCGCGCTACGGCCAGCACCGGCTTCCGCGCGCCGACATTGGCCGAATCCTTCTATTCCACCGTGAATGTCGGACCGACCAGCGCCGTTCTGCAACTTCCGGCTGGCTCGCCTGCTGCGTTGCTGCTGGGCTTCAATGCGTTGAAGCCGGAGAAATCGACCAACTTCTCGGCCGGTATCGTGGTGCGGCCGATTCCGCGCCTCGCGATCACGATCGATGGCTATTATATCAAGATCAAGGATCGCATCTCGGCCACCGCATCGTTGCCTGCCATCCAGGGTGGCCTTCCTGTCGCGGGTGCCGAAAGCATCTTGGCCGCGATCGCCTCGACCGGACTTGTACTCGATACCGGCCTGCAAACACTGGGCGTAGCCAGCTTCACCAACCTGATCGATACGGAAACCTACGGCATCGATTTTGCCGCCCGCTATCCGGTCGCGCTGGACTTTGGCAAGCTCGACCTGTCGCTGCTGGCCAACTACAACAAGACCAATATCACCGACAACAAGAACACGGCCTTGTTCAACGCCCAGTCGGAAAGCTATATCGAGGACGCATCGCCTGAATATAAGGTCGTCGCGGGCATCAACTTCGCCAGCGGGCCGTTCAATGCCAATCTGCGCCAGACCTTCTATGGCAAGACCAGCATCCTTGTCCGCTCCGCTCTGTCGGCTGCGGCGATGAACGGCCAGCCCCAATTGCGTGACGGTATCGTGAAGGCTACCGGCATTACCGATCTGGAGTTGAGCTATAACTTCACCGATTATGTCAGCTTCTCGCTTGGCGCGAACAATCTGTTCGACAAGCGCCCGGAAACGCCCAAGCTGCTGGAGGGCGTAACGGTACTGCCAGGCCAGTCGCCCTATGAAAGCGGATCGGGTGCCTGGAACGCGGTATATGGCCATGGTGCCTATGGGTCGGCGGGCGGCTATTATTACGCGCGTATCGACTTCAAATTCTAAATCAGATCATGACGAAGGGCCGGTTCGGGAACGAACCGGCCCTTTTCCTATGGAGGGTGCCTGCATGACTGGATCGTCCGACAGCCTGTCCCGCCGCATGCTGATGCGCGGGGCTATGGGTGCCACCGCATTTGCGACCGCAACCCCTGCCCTCGCCCAGCGCGGGCGCAAGGTGGATCTGCCCGACGATCCCGCCGCAATGGTCGCCAGCCTGACCGACGGCATCTTCCTCAACAGCAATGAACATCCCATCGGCCCCGGCGCTGCGGCGCTTGCCGCGCTGGCTAAGCTGCCACCCTTGTCGGGGCGTTATGGCATGGCGTTTGCGGGCAAGCTGGAAAGCCTGTTCGCGCGGCAGAACGGCCTGTCGCCGACACAGGTGCAGGTCCATCCCGGCTCCTTCATGCCGCTTCGCTCGGTCGCGCTCAGCTATTCCTCGACCGATCGCCCCATCGCCTATTTCGAGCCGACCTTCGACCAGGGTTTCCTGGGCCTTGGCAACCAGAGCGTGACGCGATCGGTCGCCGTGCCGCTGTCGGGCGATTTCGCCGCAGACCCCCGCAAATTGCTCGCCGCCGCGCCGAATGCGGGCGTCTATTATCTGTGCAATCCCAACAACCCGACCGGCCTGGTCACGGCACGCGCCGACATCGACTGGCTGCTCGCCAACAAGCCCAAGGGCGCGATCCTGCTGATCGACGAAGCCTATATTGATTTCAGCGATGCCCGGACCTGTCTCGATCTGGTCGCCAGCGGCGCGGACGTGCTGGTGACGCGGACCTTTTCGAAGATTTACGGCCTGGCGGGCTTGCGCTGCGGCCTGATTGCGGGGCGCAAGGATCTGCTCGACGGCATGGCCCGCTATGGCACCAACATCACGCCCATGCCCGCCGTGATCGCGGCAGAGGCGAGCCTGCTCGACCCCATGCTGCTGCCCATGCGCAAGGCCGAGAATAAGGCGGTGCGTGATGATCTCTATCACTGGCTCGACGCGCAGGGGCTGCGCTACCTCCCCTCGCAGGCGAGCTTCGCGATGATCCATGTCGGCCGTTCGGGTGCGGCCGTCACCGCCGCGCTGGCGGCGCAGAAAATCTACATTGGTGGTCCGCGCAAATATATGGACGACTGGGTCCGGGTCTCGTTCGGCACGCCAGCCGAAATGCAGGCGTTCAAGACCGGACTGCTCAAGGCGCTGGCATGAGCCTCAGCCGCCGCGAGGCGCTGGGCGCGGCGGTGGCCCTGCCGCTGGCGGCGCGGACGGCGCGCGCCGCGACGCCTACCCTGCCCGACAAGGACAGTTTTGCCGCCACCCCGGTCGCCTATCTCGACAGCGCATCGACGCACCCAATCAGCCTGGGCGCGCGCGCCGCGATGGACGCCTATGTCGCGTCGCGGACGCTCGATCCCGCTGCGCTCGCGCGCAAGCCGGTCGATCGGGCCGGGGTCATCGCCAAATTCGCGCGCCTGGTGAACGCAGACGCGGATGAAATCACCTGGGTCCAGTCCACCACCATGGGCGAGCAGGCGGTGCTGCGCGCGCTCGGCTTGCCCGGCAGCAAGGGCCGCGTGGTCACCGACACGCTGCATTTCTACGCCGCCTTTCCCATGTATCTGGAGATGGCCAAGCAGGGCGTCGATGTCGCTTGGGTCCAGGCGCGCGCGGGACGTATTGAACTGGACGACATGGCCCGCACCATTACGCCCGGCACCCGGCTCGTCAGCCTCTCGCTCGTATCGACCTATAATGGCTTCCAGCATGACCTGAAGGCGGTGTGCGACCTGGCGCACAAGGTCAGCGCGTTGGTCTATGCCGACATCATTCATGCGGCGGGGGCGGTCCCGGTCGATCTCCATGCCAGCGGCGTCGATTTCGCCGCCTGCGCCAGCTATAAATGGCTGATGGGGGATTTCGGGCTTGGCTTCCTCTACGTCAGGCGCGGCGTGTGGGATCAGCTACCCCGTACCGAATATGGCTATTATGGCTTTGCCGCGCCCGACGCCCCGCCGGGCATTGGCCTGTCGCCGCCGCAGACCCACGCCTATCCGCTCGACCCGCCGGGCGACGCGCCGGTCAGCTATGCCGTCCGCACAGGCGCGCTCGGCCATTTCGCGACCGGCACCTATGCGCAGGCAATCGTCGCCGCGCTCGACCATTCGCTCGACTATATCGGTCGCCTGTCGGTGCCCGCCATCCAGGCCCATGCCCAGCAGTTGATCGCCCCCTTGCGCGAAGGCCTGCGCGCCAAGGGCTATGCGATCATCACGCCATCCGGCACCACCGCGCCGCTGCTGACCGCGCTGCTGCCCGATGCCAAGGCGCGGCTGTCGGACTCGCTGGCCAAGGCCGGGGTGCGTGTGTCGTTGCACGATCATCATCTGCGCGTCTCGCCTTCGGTGTTCAACGATGCGACAGATGCCGAACGGCTGCTCGCCGCCCTGCCCCGTGCCTGATATTTGGAGAGACTGATGGTCCGCCTGATCCCCGCCGCCCTGCTGCTGGCTGCCACGCCTGCGCTGGCGCAACCCGCCCCTGCGCCGCAGCCGATGCCCGCCAGCCTGCCCTTCTCCCCCGCCATCCGGGTGGGCGATACTCTCTACATGTCGGGGCAGATCGGCCAGGTGCCTCAGGGCATGGACGCGCATAAAGAGGGGTTCGACGCGGCGGTCAGGGGCGCGATGGATGCGATCGGCGGCATCCTCAAGGACAACGGCCTCGATTTTGGCGATGTCGTCAAATGCACGGTGATGCTGGACGACATGGCCGACTGGTCCCGCTTCAACGCCGCCTATACGCCCTATTTTGCCGGCAAGCGCTTGCCCGCGCGCAGTGCCTTCGGCGCGGACGGGTTGGCACTCGGCGCGCCGCTGGAAGTGGAATGTATCGCGGCTTATTCTTCACAAACCGCCGTTCGTCCTGAGCCTGTCGAAGGACGCGCGCCAACCTATCCCTGATCCTGCCGATTCCGCGCCAACAGGCTCAACCGCGCCCAGTCACCATCAATCAGCGCCTGCTTTTTTGCCCGGCTCCATCCTTTGATCCGTCGCTCGGCCGTCAAGGCTTCGTCGCGGGTGCCGAAACTTTCAGTCCAAACCAGATGGAGCGGTCTACGCGCGAAGGTATAGCCGGGGATCATGCCCATTTGGTGCGCTGCGATCCGGCTCTCCAGGTCATCCGTATGCCCGGCATAGAAGCTGCCGTCGCTGCATCTTAGCAGATAAGCGTGGAAGGCCATCGCTTGTGCGCGTCCTTCGACAGGCTCAGGACGAACGGGGGACTGAGAGAGGCATCATCACATGATGGGCACGGCTTCCCGCGCCAACAGCACCGGGACGCCGTCGCGGACCGGATAGGCCAGGCCCGCCGCGTCGGACACCAGCGCCTTGCGCGCGGCGTCCCAGCGGAGGGGCGTGCGGGTTACCGGGCATACCAGCTTGGCGAGGAGCCAGGGGTCGATCGGTGCAATCTCGCTCACTGCATCGTCGCGCCGCCATCGCGGTCGGCGCGGCCGACGATCTGCATCAGTTGGATGATGCGCTCCGACCGTTCGGACAGCGTGTCGGCTTCCAGCAAGGTCTGCTTGGCGGCGGGGTCGAACGGGGCGATCTGAGCGATGCCGTTGACCAGCGACGTGTCGTCCAGCCGCGACACGGCGGTCCAGTCCACCACATAGCCCAGCGCATCGGCAAAGCGCCGCGATTCCTGCTCCAGCGCAGCGCGTTCGACCGCGTGCAGCACTTCATCTTCCTGCGGCGCCTGTTCAATGTCCGCTTCGATCTGGCGGAATTGCGTCGCCACCGGCAGTTCGCGCACGAAGCGGAAGCGGGCGAGGCCGGTCAGGATGATGTTGAACCGCCCATCCTCCATCGCCTCGATATGGCTGACATGGCCCAGGCACCCCATGTCGAACAGCGAAGGCACCGGGCCGCCTTCGCGCGGCTGGATCATGCCGATGCGCCGGTCGCGCGCCATCGCGTCATGGATCAGCGCCCGGTAGCGCGGCTCGAAAATATGCAGCGGCAGGTCCATGCCCGGCAACAGCAAGGCGCCGGACAAGGGAAAGATCGAGACGCGCGCGAGGGGCATCAGGCGAAGAGAATCTGCGACAGCTTGCGACGCTGCGCCGACACCCATGGATCTTCCAGCCCGACCGCTTCGAAGATGGTGACGAGTTGCGCGCGCGCAGCGCCCTCGTTCCAGGTCCGGTCGCGTCGCACGATTTCCAGCAGCGCATCGGCGGCCCCGTCGCGGTCGCCATTGGCCATCAGCCCGCCTGCCAGTTCAAACCGGGCTTCATGATCGTCGGGATCGGCGGCGACCTTCGCTTCCACCGCCGAGAGGTCAGCCAATGGCTTGACGTCGCGCGCCAGCGCGATCGCGGCGCGCGCCTGATCGATCGCGCCGTGGCGGGCGATCTCGGCGGGCAAGGCTGCCAACAGCGCTTCGGCCTCGTCCAACTGACCCAGCATCACCAGCGCGCGCGCTTGCCCAGCGACCACCTCGACCATGTCGGGGGCCATTGGCGCGATCTGCGTGAACACCGACAGCGCCCGCTCGGCGTCGCCCTCGGCCAGCAATTCCTCTCCCATGGCGATCAACGGCGCGATTTCCTGCGCCTGCGACTTTTCTTCCGATTCGATCGGCAGTTGCGACAGTAATTGGTCGAGATATTGTTTGAGCGCGCCTTCGGTCCGTGCCTGGGTCAAATCTGCGACCGGCTGGCCCTGGAATACGGCATAGACGGTCGGGATCGACTGGACCCGGAACTGGCTGGCGATGAAGCCATTGTCATCGACATTGACCTTGACCAGCTTGACGCCCTTGGCCGCATAGTCGGCGCAGACCTTCTCGATGATCGGGGTCAGTTGCTTGCACGGGCCGCACCATTCGGCCCAGAAATCGACGATCACCAACTGGGTGCGCGACGGCTCCACCACGTCCTGGCGAAATGCCTCAATTGCCGCCTTGTCGGCCTCGCTCAATCCCAGGGTCGCCACGCTTCAATCTCCTGCCAATGCGGTGTGTCGCCGCCTCCATATATCGCCATATGGGGCGCGTCACCCTTGTCCCGCAAGATCGCCTGTCAGAAGGTGTAGCCGACGCCGAGCGCCCCGACGAACTGGTTGCGCGATCCGACATCCGACACGATCGGCGAATCGGCATATCTGCCGAGCAAGCGGGTGTAGCCGGCGACACCGAAGATCGCCCAGCCCGTGCGGATATCGCCCGACAGCGACTTGCCTGCCGACAGGTTGACGTTCATCCGGCGAAAGCCCGATCCGCGTCCTGCGCGATCATAGACGTCCAACCCACTGGCCAGACTATCCTGCGGCGTGATGTCGAAATAATAACGGCCATATTTCTTGCCGACATAATCGGCCGATATGCCCAGGCCGACGAAGGTGGTCATCGACAGCGGCGTGAAATATTCGACCGACGGCGTTATGACGAAGGAGCCATGGGCACCCGCGACATCCTTGGTCACGGCAACCCGCGCCGACACATTATCATAATCGCTGGTGATCACCCCGGTCTTGCCGATGCCGATAAAACCGCCCGCTTCCAGCGCGAAGTCCCGCTTCCCCAACGCCTGCACGGCGTCATCCTTGATGGCCTTGCGACTGGTACGGTCAAATCGCAGGTTGACGACCGGTCCCAGCTCGAAATCGACGCCCGGCCCGGTCGGATCGGCAATGGCATCGACATAGAGGGCGGTGCCGCGTGTCCAGAAGGCGATATCATGCACCTTGCCGCGCGCCTGCGCGATCGGCAGGACGCGATACTCGTCCGACCCCTCATAGCTGGGGATCATGGCGGCGCCGGCCCCGATGGTCAGCGTGCTATGCTGTTCTTCTTCCTGCGCCATGGCGGGCGCAGCGAGGGACAGGGTCGCGACGACGGTCGCGGCCAGCGAGCAGCGGAAAAATGGCATGAATGACCCTGTTGTGTTTTTAACGTGCGTGCAGGGTTCTGAATGTTTCGGGCGGGTGACAGGTTCCCGCCGATGCGGCCAACCGATCAAGTCACAGGAAATATTTGAGCTTTATATCCTGTTCGACCGGCGCCCCTGCGACCGGGAAACTGGCCGATTGAAAGCTCGGCGCGCCAAAGCGCAGCGCCGGATTGCGGGAAAAGCCGACGCCTTCGCGCGGTATCCCGGCAAAAGTATCCAATTTGCCATTGGCATTTTCGTCATGGATGATGGCGATGGCATAACGGCCCGGCGCCATGGCACCCAACGCCACCGCCCCGCCCTGCGCCGCCACGGCGAAATGGCGCTTGTCGGGATCCTTGGTGCAGTCGGGGAAATATTGCGGCATCCGGGTGACGCAGACCAATATCTGCCCCTTGCCCGACCGCAAGCCTTCCAGCGCCATGCTGACCGACTGGGGCTGGCCCAGCGGCGCAGCCCCGCTCAATCCCGCCAATGCGATGAGGGCCATCGCCAACCGCCCGATCATGCGCGCGCCTTCGTCGTGAAGTCGCCCAGCCCCTGGTCGGTGCCGCACAGCCGGTCCCAGAAGCGGAAATAGAGGCCATAATTGCAATTATAGCGGTCATGATGCCGTTGATGATGGGTCGCGGTGATCAGCCATCCGCCGATCGGCCCGCGCACCATCCAGCGCGGGAACATCTCCCACCCCATATGATTGCTGACCCCCATGACCGTCATGATCGTCAGCACGCCGCCAAGCGCGCCGACATGGATGGGGATGAGGAACACCAGCGCCGGGATCACCACTGCGCCGGTCAGCGCTTCCCAGGGGTGGAAGCTCATCGCTGCCCAGGCCGTGGGCGGGCGGCTGGCATGATGCACTGCATGGGCGATGCGAAACAGCTTGGGCCGATGCATCCAGCGGTGGGTCCAGTAGAACCAGGTGTCATGGGCGGCGAGATAGAGCAGCACCGACAGCGGCAGATACCAGAGCGGCATGGCGGCGACATCGGTGTAGATGCGCGTCCAGCCATGCGCCTGCCAGCCCCAGGCGACCACGCCCGCGGGTATGCCATAGATCAGCGCGGAGGCGAGCGACCAGGCGATCTCCCGCCCCATCTGCTTTTCCAGGCCACGATACAGGCCTGGCTGGCGAATCCGGGTCGCGAGCGCAAAGCCCCCGCTCGCCAACAGATACCGCACGCCGACAATGGCGCTCATCGCCAGGGCGGACAAAAGAATAGCTGCGACCATGAAGCGCCTATAGGCGCGATTGCGCGGCTGCGAAAGCGGGAGCCTGCACTTAAGTGCGGGGGCGTGCCTGCCGATAGCTGCCCAGCACCCGCACCCATTTGGTGTGGAACTCCAGTTCGGCGAGCGCCCGGTCGACCGCCGGATCGCCCGGCATCCCTTCGATATCGCAGAAAAATTCGGTCGCGGCGAAGCTCGCGCCGCGCTGATAGCTTTCCAGCTTGGTCATATTGACGCCATTGGTCGCAAAGCCGCCCATCGCCTTGTAAAGCGCGGCGGGCACATTCTTCACCTCGAACAAAAAGGTGGTCATGACCGGGCCGACATTGGCGATCGGCATTTTGGGTTCGCGCGCCAGCACCAGGAAGCGCGTCATATTATCGTCGCTATCCTCGATATTCTCGGCGATCAGGCGCAGGCCGTAGAGTTCCGCCGCCAGATAAGGCGCGATCGCCCCTTCGCCCGGCGTCTTGCGTTCCGCCACCAGCGCCGCCGCGCCCGCCGTATCGGCATAGGCGACCGGCTGGATACCGCGCTCGCGCAGATAGTGGCGGCATTGGCCAAGCGCCTGGGGGTGGCTGATCGCGCTTCTCACCGGGCTATTGTCGGGCGCCATCAGGCAATGGCGGATGCGCAGGAAATATTCATCGACGATCGCCAGCCCCGATTCGGGTAGAAGGAAATGCATGTCCGCCACCCGCCCATGCAGGCTGTTTTCGATCGGGATGATGGCGCGCGCGGCCAGGCCATTACGCACCGCGTCGATCGCATCTTCGAACGCGAAACAGGGCAAGGGCACGCAATCGGGCGCATAGCCCAAGGCCGCGAGGTGCGAATTGGCCCCCGGTGCGCCCTGATAGGCGACGGCACGGGCCGGATCGGCGGCGGCCTTGGCCGCGAGGTCGGCGACGATGATGCGGGCGGGGGCGGGATAATTGTCCATGGGTGGCTGCGCGCTTATGCATTTGCTTGGCGCTGCGCAAGCATCGGCGGGGCGGCAGTGAACAGGACTGACATATTTCCCGCGTCAACCCGGCTTGCACCTTGGCGTGTCCGCCATTATGGCAGCCCTCAAGAGGGGGCCGGAACATAGCCGCCCGAAAAGATACGCAAGGGAAATCGAGCGAAATGGGCGATCGTTTCAATACCGTAGCGGGCTGGGCACTGTTCGCGGGCATCATCGCGCTTGGCGGCGCGATCGTCAGTTCCAAAGTTTTCCATGACGAACGGCCCGAAACCATGGGCTATGCGATCGAGGGCGTCGAAGCCGAGGGCGAAGGCGGCGTCGCTGGTCCCAGCCTCAACACCCTGCTCGCCAGCGCGGACGTCGCGGCCGGTGAAAAGGTGTTCGCCAAGTGCGCCGCCTGCCACACCGTGAACCAGGGCGGCGCGAACGGCATCGGTCCCAATCTGTGGGCGACGGTCGGCAAGGCGCATGGCCATGTCGCGGGCTTCGCCTATTCCGAAGCGCTCAAGTCGGTGCCGGGCAACTGGACGTTCGAAGCGATGGACAAGTGGCTCAAGAGCCCGCGCGAATATGCGCCGGGCACCAAGATGACCTTTGCTGGCCTTGGCAACCCGGTCGATCGCGCCAACCTGATCGCCTGGCTCAATACGCAGGGCTCCAACCTGCCCCTGCCCGCCGCCGATGCCGAACCGGCCGCCGAGGGTGACAATGCAGCCGAGGCAGGCAATGCCGCCAACGCCGCCGAAGCCCCGGTCGAGAACGCAGCCAACGCGGCGGAATAATCCGGCGATCCTTATTGCCTATATGACGGGCGCGGCACGAGGCGTCGCGCCCGTTTTGTTTGTGGGGTGGGCGTGCCGGAAGGTGGCGACTGATGTACACCTCTCCCGCCTTCGCGGGAGAGGGAGGGGCCCGCGCCGCAGGCGTGGGAGGGTGAGGGTCTGCCTGGCATCTGGAAGAAAGACCCTCACCGACATCGACTAGGCAGCAAGCTGCCAAGTCTCCGTAGCCTCTCCCGTGAAGACGGGAGAGGGCAAGGTTGATGTCTGTCGCTTGCATCCTCCCATGGCAGGAGAGGTGGATGGCCGCAGGCCAGACGGAGGGGTCTCACGCTCTCGATAGGGCGACACCCCTCCCCCGGCTTCGCCGGTCCCCCTCCCCTTACCGGGGAGGAACTTGGTCTCGCTTAGCGTTCCGCTACCAGCAGCTTGTCGATCTTGCGGCCATCCATGTCGACGATCTCGAACCGCCAGCCCTGATCGTCGATATAGTCGCCGACTTCGGGCAGGCGTTTCATCAGCCACAGGACATGACCGGCGACCGTCGCATAGTCGCGGTCTTCGGACAGGTCGATGCAGATGCGTTCGGCCAGTTGGTCCATAGGCATCTGCCCGGACACAAGCAGGCTGCCATCCTCGCGCTCGACCAGATCGGGCTCGTCGAACGCATCGCGGTCGGACGCGAAATGTCCGGCGATCGCCGACAGCAGGTCGGCCGGGGTCACGATGCCTTCGAAATGACCATATTCGTCATGGACCATGACCATCGGCACGTCGGAGCGGCGTAGCACTTCGAGCGCGTCCATGGCATCGACCTGATCGGGCACGACCTCCGCCTTGCGCATCAGCGCGCCAACATTGAGCGCTTCGCCCCGGAACAGCGCGCTCATGATGTCGCGGGCCTGGACGATGCCGATAATATCCTCGACCGATCCGCGCCCCACCGGCAATCGGGTATGCGGCGTTTCCAGCAGGCGGGCGCGAATCGTATCCTCGTCGGCGGCGATGTCGATCCAGTCGACGTCCATCCGCTGGGTCATCACTTCGCGCACCGGACGGTCGGCCAGGCGCACGACGCCCGAAATGATCGCCCGCTCGCTTTCCTCGATCACGCCCGACTTGCTCGCTTCGGCGACGATCAGATGCAGTTCCTCGGCCGTGACATGGCTTTCCGATTCGCGGTCCATGCGCAACAGCTTGAAGATCAAGCTGCTCGACCCGTCCAATATCCAGACGATCGGCGCGGTGATCTTCGAGAGCCACAGCATCGGCGTCGCGACCAGCACCGCGATCGGTTCGGGCGCGCGCAGGGCGAATTGCTTGGGCACCAGTTCGCCGATGATGAGCGAGGCATAGGTGGTCAGGCCGATCACGACCGCAAAGCCCAGCGTCTGCGAGGCATCGGTCGACAGGCCGAGCCACTGCAACCGCTCGCCCACCGGCCCGCCCAGGCTCGCGCCGGAATAGGCACCGGCGATGATGCCGATGAGGGTGATGCCGATCTGGACCGTGGAGAGGAATTTGCCGGGATCGCTGGCCAGCGCGATCGCCGTCGTCGCGCCCTTGCGCCCGGCCTTCTCCAAGCCCTGCAGCCGGGGCTTGCGCGCGGAGACGATGGCGAGTTCGGACATCGCGAAGACGCCGTTCAACGCCACCAGCGCGAGGATGATGACAAGATCGGCCCAGGGAAAGGGCGTCGGATTGGGGAGGGGTATCGTGGCCATGGTGGTCGGGGAAAGGCTATACCCTCTATTCTTTCATTTGCACAACCATCCCATCATCAAGAGTTCAGTTCGCTTGTGGAACAAAGACGTCCGCTCAGCGATTTGGGGACATCCGCTCCACAGGGCGATAAGATAAGGGAATAGTTTCATGAGGATTTCACATCGCATCATCGGTGCGGCCGGTTTGGCCGCCATGCTGGCCACCACCGCCTGCACCACGGACCCGACCACGGGTCAGCGCACGATTTCGAAGGCTGCGATCGGCGGCATCGGCGGCGCACTGGGCGGCTATCTGCTGGGCGATCTGGTCGGCGGGCGCAGCGATCGGACCGAGAAGATTCTGGGCGCAGGTATCGGCGCGGTCGCGGGTGCGGGCATCGGTGCCTATATGGACGCGCAGGAACGCAAGCTGCGCGAAGAAACAGCCGGCACCGGCGTCGACGTGATTCGCGATGGCGACGACCTGTTGCTGCGCATGCCGTCGGGCATCACCTTCGCCTATGACCGGGCCGACGTGCAGCCTCAGTTCCAGCCGACGCTGAACGATGTCGCGTCGGTTCTGGCGCAATATCCCAAAACCTATATCGACGTGTTCGGCCACACCGACAGCGACGGCGCGGATGCCTATAACCAGACCCTGTCCGAACGCCGCGCCCAGGCGGTGTCGAGCTATCTGGTGAGCCGTGGCGTCCAGTCCGCTCGCATGGGCACGCGCGGCTTCGGCGAAACCCAGCCGATCGCGTCGAACGCGACCGAAGAAGGCAAGGCCGCCAATCGCCGGGTGGAGATCAAGATCTCGCCGGTGACCGAGGCTGACGTTCGGAGCTAAAGCGTCATCGTCATCCCAGCGGAAGCTGGGATCTCTCTTTTCTCGACTTATGTGCGCCAGAAGAAGGGAGATCCCAGCGTTCGCTGGGATGACCTATTTCTATCGGTGGTTAGAAACTTGCTTTCAGGCCGTCGATTACGAATTGGGCGGCAAGCGCCGCCAGCAGGACGCCGAGCAGGCGCGTGATGACGGCTTCGATCTTGCGGCCGAGCAGTGCCATCAGCGGCCCTGCCGCGAGCAGCGCGCCGAGCATCAGCGCTAGCGTCAACAGCACCGCGCCCAGCACCACCATCCGCTCGGTCAGATCGTGGGCGCGCGACATCAGCAGCATCACCGTGGCGATCGATCCCGGCCCGGCGATCATCGGCATCGCCATCGGGAAGACCGACACATCCTCGACATGGGGTTCTTCGTCGGTGAGCTTCTGCGCCCGGTCCTCGCGCCGCTGGGTGCGTTTTTCGAAGACCATGTCCATCGCGATCATGAACAGCATGATGCCGCCCGCGATGCGGAAACTGTCGAGTTCGATGCCCAGCACGCCGAGCAGTTGCTTGCCCCACAAAGCGAAGACCAGCAGGATGGCCGCCGCGATACCGACCGCGCGGATCGCCATGGCGCGCCGTTCGGCGGCGCTCGCCTCTCCGGTCAGGCTGGCATAGATGGGCGCGCAGCCCGGCGGGTCGATCACCACGAACAGGGTGACGAAGGCCGACAGGAATAATTCGATCATGATCCGGCCCCTACCCTGTCCGCTATGACGACGTCATAGCCGCTGCCATTCCATATTTGCACATTGACCGTCCGGCTGCCATCGGCGGCGACATCGGCGCTCCAGAGCAGGCTGTCGTCGGGCGGTGGGGGCAGGTCGTTTTTCCCCGGCGGTGGCCCCTCGGCACGCGGCGGCCGCTTGCAGGTCGCGACCTTGCCAGTCAGAAATTCAGGCGCAGCGCGGGGGCTGGTGAGCGGGGCGCGGTGATCGAAGATCCATTCCCACCTGCCCTTCTTGTCGCGCCGCCAGATGGTCGTGAAATAGCCGACGGTGCCGTCCGTGGCGGTCCAGTTGCCGGTGCTGGCGGCGAGGCCACCATCGCATCCGACATAGACGATCGAGGGGGACCAGGTCATCGGCGCGGGCGGATCGGCGCGGCCCTTGAGCCAATCCTTCGCCAGCACCCGCTGCGGCACGACCATCACGGCGTCATCGGCGGCGGCGTCGCGAAAGGCGGTCCATTGCCCCTTTTGCTTCGCCAGCCGGTTGAAGGCGATTTCGGCGGCGATGACCGAACTGGGGTCGGGCTGAAAGCGCAGCGGCGGGCGGGCGGAGACCGGCACCGCGAGCAGCGCCAGCGCGCTGAGCGTCAAGAGGGCGGCGGGCGCCCTCACAAGCCCTCCGGCTTGGCCAGCCCCGCGCGGGCATGGGCGGCGACCAGCGTGTTGCGCAGCAGCACCGCGATCGTCATCGGGCCGACGCCGCCGGGGACGGGCGTGATCGCACGGACATGCGCCAGCGCTTCGGCGGTGGCGACGTCGCCGACGATCCGGCTCTTGCCATCCTCGGTATCGGTCACGCGGTTGATACCGACGTCGATCACCGTCGCGCCGGGCTTGATCCATTCGCCCTTGACCATTTCCGCCCGGCCGACGGCGGCGACGACGATGTCGGCACGGTGGACGATGCTGGCAATGTCACGGGTGCGGCTATGCGCGATGGTGACGGTGCAGCTTTCAGCGAGCAGCAGCTGTGCCATCGGCTTTCCGACGATATTGGAGCGGCCGACCACGACCGCCTCCAGCCCCGACAGATCGCCCAGCTCATCCTTCAAGAGCATGATGCAGCCCATCGGCGTGCAGGGGACCAGCGCCTCCTGCCCCGTCGCCAGACGGCCGGCATTGACAACATGGAAGCCATCGACATCCTTTGCCGGGTCGATCGCGGCGATGACGCTGGCTTCGTCGATATGGTCGGGCAAGGGCAACTGGACGAGGATGCCGTCGATGCGGTCGTCCTGGTTGAGTTCCGCAATCAGGTCGAGCAGGTCGTCTTGGCCGATGCTGACCGGGCGCTTAAATTCATAGCTTTCCATGCCGACCGCGACGGTCATCTTGCCCTTCGACCGGACGTAGACACTGCTCGCCGGGTCTTCGCCCACCAGCACGACAGCCAGGCCCGGCTTGCGCCCCGCCTGTGCGGCGAAGGCGGTGACGCCCTCGGCCACCGTGTCGCGCAGCCCCGCCGCATAAGCCTTGCCGTCGATGATCTTGCCGATGGTCATGTCGCTTGCACCCATATGTCGATGATGGCGGTGAGGCGCACCGCAGCATTCGCCCCATCCCGTATTCGCAGCCGCTTTAGCCGGTTGGTGTCGCCCGATTCCAGTAAAATCGCGCTTTTGGGCCAATCGAGCGTCTTGGCCAGCAGCGCGATCAGCGCGCCATTGGCGCGGCCCTTTTCGGGCACGGCGCGCACGCGGGCTGATAGCCAGGCCGCGCCCTTTTCGTCCGTCCAGCCGCCGCCGATCGCATCCTTCTTAGCGCCCGGCGTCAGCCGGACGGCGAGCAGCAGATCGTCGCCCGCCAGCGACCAGACCGCGGTCAGATCGTCGCGCGCATCAGCGCCCCGAACAGATTTTCGCGTACCGGCCCCTGCAGGATGATGACCGCGAGCAGCACGACCATCGGCGACAGGTCGAGCGCACCGAGATCCGGCAGCACCTTACGCACCGGGCGATAGAGCGGCTCGGTCATGCGATCGAGCGCGTAGAGGCCGTTGCGCACATATTCGTTGGACGTGTTGATGACGTTGAAGGCGATCAGCCAGCTCAGCACCGCTTGGACGATGATGATCCACCACACCGCTTCCAGCACGATATAGACGATGCCGTTGAGGGCGTTCAGAAGTTCGTACAAGCTATCGTTCTCCGCTGGTCGCCCGCCACGGGGGCGGGTTCTTCGATCCATGCTTTAGCGCAGGCGGCAGGCCGTCGACAAGCGGCAGCACGCGCCCTTAGCGCCGGATCAGCGTGCCTGCGCCGCGCCGGGTGAAGATTTCCAGCAGCATCGCATGGGGCACCCGCCCATCGAGGATGACGGCGGCGTCCACCCCGCCCTCGACCGCGCGGACGCAGGTTTCGAGCTTGGGGATCATGCCGCCGCTGATCGTGCCGTCCTGTTGCAGGACTTCGATCCCCTGCGGGTCGAGATCGGTCAGGAGGTTCTTGTCCTTGTCCAGCACGCCCGCGACATCGGTCAGCAGGAAGAAGCGCGATGCGCCGAGTTCGGCGGCGATCGCGCCTGCCATCGTGTCAGCATTGACGTTATAGGTATGGCCATCCGCGCCAATGCCGACGGGCGCGACCACGGGGATGATGCCGTCCTGCGTCAGCGTGTCGAGGATGCGGCGGTCGACCTTCACGGGGTCACCGACGAAGCCCAGGTCGACATTGCGCTCAATCCCCGAATTGGGGTCGGCCTCGCGCTTGCCCAGCACTTTTTCGCACAGGATGAGGTTGCCGTCCTTGCCGGAGATGCCGACGGCGCGGCCGCCAGCGCCGGCGATCCAGCCGACGATTTCCTTGTTGATGGAGCCGGCCAGCACCATTTCGGCGATCTTGGCGGTTTCCGCATCAGTGACGCGCAGGCCGCCGACGAATTCCGATTCGACGCCCAATTTCTTGAGCATCGCGCCGATCTGTGGTCCGCCGCCATGGACGACGACGACATTGATGCCGACCGCCTTCATCAGCACGACATCCTCGGCGAAGTCGCGCGCGGCTTCGGGGTCGCCCATGGCGTGGCCGCCATATTTGACGACGAAGGTCTTGCCCGCATAGCGCTGCATATAGGGCAGCGCTTCGACCAGGGTTTCGGCCTTGGCGAGGAGCGCGGGATCGGGGGCGTGATTGCTGTTCATGCGCGGGCGCATAAGCCCTAAGCGGTGGTATCGCAAGGCCGGGACCGTACAGCGACCCGGACAAGGGTCGCGTGTTTTTCGATTTTGATTAGTTAGCTAACTAATCAAAGTTTCACCCCTCAGGCGCGATCGAGCCGCTGTCCGAGGCCCACCAGCAGATAGATGACCGGCGGCACCAGCAGCGCGGACAGCACGACCTTGGCCAGCATCTGCCCCAGCAGCAGTTCGCCGATCGGGAAGATGCCGTAAAAGGCGATCGACACGAACAGCAGGGTATCGACGATCTGCGAGAGGATGCTGGCGACGGCGGCGCGCAGCCAGAGCATCCGGCTGCCCTCCTGCCCCTTGAGAGCGGCGAAGAGCGTGACATTGAGCGTCTGCGAAATGCCATAGGCGATGATGCCGCCGAGCCAGATGCGCGGCGTGCCGCCCATCATCATCGCAAAGGCTTCGGCACGAGCCGGGTCCATGTCGCCCGCCGCGGGCACCGACAGGACGATGATCGACAGCAGGATCGAGGCGATGAGCGGGAGAAAGCCGATCTGCACGAGCCGGTTGGCGACCGCGCGGCCATGGAGTTCAGCCACCGCGCTGGAAATCGTCACCAGCAGCAGGAAGGCAAAGATGCCCGCCTCGACCGCCAGCGGTCCCAAGCCAACCATAGGGCCAAGCGCCGAAATCGGCCCCAACGTCACCTGCTTGTTGCCCAGCACGCCCGCGATGCAGACCATGCCACCATAAAAGATCGCGAAGGAAAAGAGCGAGCGGCTGATCAGCGCTGGAGAGGTGGTCATCGTCAGCCCTTAGCTAGATTTGCGCGGCGGGGGAAGATGGGCGTTTCGCGGCCCCCGCAGCGCCAATGCAACAGTGGCGAAAATTCGCATTCATGCCCCTTGGAACAGGGGATGGAGCAATTGCGTGGGGGGTGCGCTCATGCTAATTGTTTCAGCAGGACACAATTGACACGATGTCCGGTTCCAAGGGAGGGACGCCATGAAAGTTTCCAGTAATTCGCGGGCGATTTGCGCCTTGTTCGCTTCCGTTTCGGTCATTGGCGTATCGAGCCTCGGCCTTGCCCCGATGGCGCAGGCGCAGACCGACGGCATGGACATCATCGTCACCGCGCAAAAGCGCAGCCAGTCGTTGCAGGATGTCAGCGTTGCGGTGTCGGCGGTCAGTGGCGACGCGCTGACCAATGCCGGGGTCAGCAATTTGCAGGACATTCAGCAGCTCGTCCCGTCGGTCACGTTCGGCAATGATTTCAACCAGGCCAAGGTGTTCATTCGCGGCGTGGGCGCCAATACCTCCACCACCGGGTCCAGCACCGGCGTCGCGCTGCATGTCGATGGCGCCTATGTCGCGCGCGCCGAAGCGCAGCTGACGTCGCTGTTCGACCTGGAGCGAGTCGAAGTGCTGCGCGGGCCGCAGGGCAGCCTCTATGGCCGCAACGCAGTCGGCGGGTCGATCAACCTGATCACCGCCAAGCCGACCGCCGAGTTCAGCGGCTATGGCCGGCTTGGCTATGGCAATTACAACGCGATGACCGGCGAAGCGGCGATCGGCGGGCCGATCATCGATGCGATCCGCTTTCGTTTGGTGGGCAAGGTCGAGGCGCGCGACGGCTATGGCGGCAACCCGTTCAAGGGCGGCAGCGATGTCGATGACCTTAATCGCTATATGGTGCGCGGCCAGATCCACCTGATCGCGTCGGAGAAGATCGACTATCTGATTTCGGGCGAATATTTCCGCCAGAACGACAATAGCGGCGCGGTCCATTATCGTGGCCCCGCCTTCCCCGGCGTGCCGCGCCTCGCGCCCACCGGCACCGGCGGTTTTGCGACCAACCCGCGCGATTTGGGCAGCGACGAGCCGCCCTCGGTCGATACCAAAAGCTATTCGGTCACCGGCACGCTCAATATCGAGCTGAGCGATGCGTTCAGCATCGGCAACATCACCAATTATCGCGATTTCAAGACGCAGCTGATCCAGGATCTGGACGGGTCGGCGCTGGTCGCCACCCTGCCCAATTCGACATCGATCCAGACGCGCACGATCGACGCGCACCAGTTCAGCAACGAATTGCAGTTCAAATATGACAGCGACATCGTGAAGGGTGTCGTCGGCCTCTATTATTTCCATGAGCGCCAGCGGCCGCGCGATCAGGTGGGGTTGAGTTCCACCAACGATCTGGCGTCGAACATCACCGTGCTGGCGACGCGACCGACCTTCGTGGATAATGTCGCTGCCCCCGTCGGATCGGTGACGCTCGCCGAAGCGCTGGCGATGTGCAATTTCCCGGCGGGCACATCGCCCAACCGCGTCTGCCTGAAGTCCAGCCTTGGCACCCGCGCCTATGCCGCGTTCGGGCAGTTGAATTTCGACCTGGGCGCGGCCTTTGGCCTCAATGGCGTGTCGCTGAAACTGGGTGGGCGCTACAGCCATGAGAAGGTGGACAGCGCCAACCCGTCGATCATCCTGACCGCCAACGGCAATCCCGCCGTGGCGCAGGTGCGCAAGACAACCATCGAGGGCACCTATCGCGAACGCACGTTCAAGGATTTCACCCCGGAAATCGGCCTGCAATGGCAGCCCAACAGCGATCTGCTGCTCTATTATACCTATTCCGAAGGCTTCAAGGCCGGGTCGGGTGAGAATGCGGCGGGCAGCACGACAATCGTGCGGCCGGAAAAGATGAAGAACCACGAACTGGGCGTGAAGGCGGAACTGCTCGACCGTCGTTTGCAGGTCAATCTGGCCGCCTATCATTACAAGTTGGACGATCTGCAGATCAACAAGACGATCGGCGGTGGCCCGGCGGGCTTTACCACCATCTTCGAAAATGCGGCGAAGACATCGGCAACCGGCGTCGAAGCCGACCTGCTGGCGCGGCCGGTCGATGGCGTGCGGTTGCGCGGGTCGGTTTCCTATACCGACAGCACCTATGATGATTTCATCACGGTCGATCCGCTCGATCCGGTGAACGTGGCGCAGGCGGGGCAGCCCGCTTACAACCCGGTCACCAACCCCGATCCCACCGCCTTTGGTGCGCCGTGCGGGGCCGACGCGCTCAATGCCAATGCGCCGTGCAACATCCAGTTGGCGGGCAACCCGACGCGCAACTCGCCGACCTGGTCCTATAGCGCCGGGATCGAAGTCGACCTGCCGATCATGCAGGAGGCTGGCACCTTCACGGTCAGCGGCGACATGACCGGGCGCAGCAACATCTATTTCACCGAGTTCAAGCGGCTGGTGGAAGGCACGCGCGCTTACACGATGTTCGATGCGTCGCTGCGCTGGGTGGACAAGACCGATACGGTGACGGCATCGCTCTGGGTCAAGAATATCGGCGATACGCTGCGCGAAAGCAGCACCTTCGCCATCTCGACCGGGCGCATCATCGGTGTGACCTACCTGCCGCCGCGCACCTATGGCGCGACGGTCGGCTATCGCTTCTATCCTCTCTTATTCACGACGCTCGGTTTCGGGCCCGCTCTGGGCATTTGCTGCGGCTGGCTGTATTGCGCGGACGACCGGCATCGCTGGCGTTTGTTTCACCGCATTCGGATTGATGGGCTTTTCGGGT
>NZ_NMUA01000040.1 GCF_002312805.1 Sphingobium sp. D43FB
CCAACTCGCAAGCCTATCAAATATCCGCGGTGAAATAGACGCAGCGAAATCCCTCGTCCTGATCACATACAGGCTGGCACCGAAAAACGCGGACCGCCGAAGCGAACAACGTCACGAATAATCCGGGCTAGGGGCGTTTCCGCGTCGTTATTGGTGCCCGCTGACAGGGTCTCTATGCCGGGATGACTGGCAAATATCTGCTCGGCCGTCGGGCTACGGAGACGGTTTTGGCTGCACACAAACAGGTAGTTTTTGACTGTCATCGTTGTGTCTTCAATCAATCTGCATCGAGCGTAGTCAGTTCAGCCTCGTTCATTTCGGCCGGGCGTGGCACGATGATATCGGCGACCGAGCTAGATGCCGATCTCATTGTTTGCTTGTCCCGTGCCAGCCACCTACAGGGATAAATGGCGTCAAAGGCGGCTATTTCCTGCGCTGTCGCTCCCCACAAGCACACCATCAGGGCAAATGTCGCTCGCGACCTGTCGTCCTTCTTGCTGTTTGGCTGACCAAATTGCAGGCGACCGCGCATCAGGCCCACATCGCAAACCTGTGCAATCCGATCGTGGAAATATCCAATGTCAGTCCGTGCCGGGACCAGTGCGATGATCTTCTGAACCCGCCTTTCTATCCACATTTGATCGGCGCGCCGGAGCCATGTCACCATGTCGGAGAATGGCGGATTCACATAGACGACATCGCCCGACCAATCTTCCTGAAGCCCATCTCCGCCTTCTTCCAGTGATATGCGCTGCCGGGCGTTAACGGGGCTTTCCGGGTGGCCGCAAGGATCGAGGTCGATCCTGCCCCAGACCTGCTCAATCGCACGTAGGAATTCGATCGGTGTGAATCGACGGTTTCGATCCGCCGCTACCGAAGGTAGCCAAAGGCTAGGCGTCGGCTTGCGCCGCGCGGTCGTCGAAGTGCGAAGGATGTTGATCACCTTGACCAGAGGAGCAATTGTGCCGTCACCGCGCTCCAATGCCGATATGGTGGCGCGCGAGACGCCAGCTCTTTGCGCAAGCTCCTGAAGGCTCAACTTCATAGACAGGCGTCGATTTCGCAATTGTTGTGGCAACACCGTGCCTTTGGCCAATCCGGCGACGTGATATTGGAGGGCTTCCATCACCCGCAGCAACAGCGACATCGGTCCCACACCTGCTTCGAGACGCGCGACGGCAGCGCGATCGCTTCCGATCGCCTCTGCAAGGGTGGCTTGGGTCAGGCCTTTCTCCCGACGTGCACGGGATATATCTTGGATCAGATTCACGGTCAGCTTTGTCTGTGATTTTGAGCAGTCGGAAATTGCCGCTAGGGCAACAGGATGCCCGCGTCGACCAGCGTTTTCACTCCGAATGTTGAAACGACGAACTGGTAGCCTGAAGGAGTGAGACGAAGCGTTTCCCGCGTCACGGTTCCCTCATGAACCTCGATCATACCGTTTGAAACCATGTCCCGACCGACGCCATTCTCGACAATGTATTCGACGCTCTCAATGGTAAGTCGCCGGGGGAGCAGACATCCGGGCTCAAGAAGCACGCCGTTGGCAAGTGCCGTCGCCACTAATGCGCCTGCCTGACGCGGTTTCATTCCAATCGTGTCGTCATTTTTCCATAAACCGGCCGCTCGCCTGAAAGTGGCGACGGGCTTGATAGGAACCGACTTTACCGGTGTCAGCTTCTGAAACCATTTGTTGATCAGATTCCGATCCGGGTCGTCCGCTTCGCCCCAAAGAGAATCGCGCCGCCTTTGCCTGCTTTCTTCCGATGGGTTTGATGCGCCTTCCCCGCCATCTGTCTGATTCGTCAGTGGTCCAACACGGAGATCGTGACGCCCGATTTCGGCTATGAGCATTCGCTCTCGATCATGAGCGGATTTTTCATCTGGAAACGAACTATCGATCCTATAATGGACGACGTGGCCTTTGCGATGAAGGCTACGGATCACATTGAGCTTGTGGGTCAACAGGCGGGTGTTCCGCGCCTCAGCTTCATGATGAAGGCAGCGAAGTTTAACGCCTTTCCCAACATAAAAGGGCTGACCATCGGATCGGCACAGAACGTAGACATAGTGAGGATGATGATCGCGCAGACAGGCGCGCACGCCGATTGCATCGAACAGATTGCTCACCGCTCCAGCCCTTCTGCGACCATCTAATCGTTTTGCCCCACGACCTCGTGCCGCAGCACGAACGCTGCCACGCTCCCATACTCCTCTTTCACGCGCGTCTGGACCTTACGCATCATATCGGAGCCTCGTTCGGGCCAGCCATGTTTCTCAAACATCGCAAGGAAGCTGCCATATTTGGCTGAAGCAATGCGCGAGATTGCCTTGGCATCGCCGCCGGGTTCGAACTTGGACATGTTGCCTCCATTGTTTGGGGAATGGTGGTCCGGATGGCCTATACGCCAGAGCGCGGGAAGAAAGTCCGCAGGCGATCGACAGTATGACGCCACCGCCCAGTGCGCGGAGCGCAGACGGTATTCTGGTTGCCGAACAGCCCTACTTCCCGGATGGCTCGTTCAAGCGGAACGGTATCAAGCCATTGGACCGGCAGAAAATATTCGCACCGCTCTGGATCATCGATTTCAGCCCGGTGATAGGTGCCCTCGGTCAGGACATCGATCGCAGGCTGCATCCCGCTTTCCGTCTCGATCGTAAAATCAGCTAACGGTTGAGGCGTCCCCAGAACGCGCGCCACGCCAACAAATCCATGATCGGGCGATTTTACCCAGATGCGGTCACCGGGATCGGGTAGGTTCAGTGTCCGGCTATACCAAGCGCCACCCCCTGCTGAGAGGAAGCCATATCGACGCGCCTCTTCCCACGACCGCGACGGCCCGGTGCCGAAGCAGGCATAATATTCTCCATTCCAGCTTTCGGTCGGCTCTTTGGCGTTGCGTGGTGCCACAGCAGACGATTGGGTTTCGACCGGGTCCAGAAGCCACGCCCGGCTCAGTAGCTGGCCTTCGTCGCTCTCGAACACCTGAAAACATAGGACATTGATAGAGATGCCGCGCTCATTGAGATAGGCGACAATCCGTTCGCTAGCTGGGTCCAGCGCACCAGCCACGATTACGAGTTGATGAGCCTGATTAAGATCGGCTTCGTCGAGGTCGCGATGGAAACGGACACGGAAATCATCTGAGAAGCTCCGGCCGGGAGCAAACCGGGCATAGATCGCCGCGATGTCATCATTGCCGAGCTTTTCTACCCAACACCCGTAGTCCAGCGCCTGCGCCACGACATCACGGGGCGTCCGGTCCCGCTTTATCTCAATGAGGACGAGGGAAGCATCTGGGGCGACCGCAAGCAGGTCTATGCGGCCGCCGCCGGTTGTCACTTCCTGTCGGCCGATCAGCATCCAATCTGGCGATAGGATTTCCGGCGAAGCCACTATCATCTGCTCAAGGATCGCTTCGCTGGGTAGGGCACCTTGGCGCAAAGGGTGCGGCGTCGTGCCCACTTTCCAGATCGCATGCTGAACGCTCATGAAGTCCAAGCCTCCCGCGTCCCTACTGACGCATTAATAGCTAAAAAATCCGCTGAAATCGTCGCCTGATGGTTATCCAACCACAGCTTTGCCTCCTCCCATGCAGGGTAGACCGAGCCGAGAAACGACCAGAATTCTGGGCCATGAGATCGCACGCGAAGGTGCGCAAGCTCATGGGCGACGACATAGTCCAGCACCCTGCGAGGGGCGAAGATCAGGTGCCAGTTGACGGTGATATTGCCGTCCGCGCCGCACGATCCCCAGCCATTGGCCAGTTCCGCCACCCGGACTGATCGGGGCATGAGATTATGGCGAGGTCCATATGTCGCTACCTGATCGAACACGTGGCGACGTGCCCGCTTCTTGAGCCAGAGCTTGAGTTCCGTGGCGATCAGCTGGTCGATGCCACGACCCGCCCATGCCGGGAGGTCAACGACGAATCCGTTGCGGTAGGTCACCGCAATGCTCTCGGCGTCAGATCGGCGCACGGTGAGCGACATCTTACGCCCCCGATAGGGTATCTTTGATCCCGTCATGAAGCGCGGGACGCTATGGCGGGCGGCTGTTACGCGCTCCATCTCCCGGACCGTGTCAAATACCCACTGGCGCTTTCGTGTCAGGAACTGCGCGACATCCTCTTCATCGTCCCCGGCTAGCGCCAGCACTTCAACGCGGTCAGGCGTCACAGTAATCCTGCGCTGGGAGGCGGTTGACGATCGGCACAGTTCATACTCGATCGCCGTCTTGCCGATATGGAACACAGGCATCAGTGCCGGTCCCCATAGGCATGGATGGCGAACTCCTCGACCTTTTCCCTGATGGCCTTCGTCTCCCCGATGCCGTGTTCGGTCAGTATGCGCCGGACCTGCTGTCGGAGGGAGCGGAGATAGGCGTCCATATGGGCAAAAGCAGGCTGGGTCTTGGCTGCATCGGCGTACACTGCGCCGATCGCGATGGCGGCCACCTGCAACGTCGCGTGATCGGTGTCCGGTGCGATCGTTTCCATGATCCGCAGGATTGAGAAGGCGTTCTCATCCATGCCCAGTTCGGCGTGCGCGCCCTGTTCTGCCTGAATGTCGCCGGTCAGCCCCTCGAAATCATGCAGGCCATCGGCGGCGGCAATCTGTCCTTGCTCGAAGCGGCGGATGATCTCCAGCACTCGTTCGGAAAAGCGGCCATATTGTGCCGGGTTCTTGTCTACCAGTTCGCGGGTCACCCGGCGAAGCTCTGCCGATTTGCGGACGAAGGCTTCCTGCAAATCGGCTTCGGACTTTTCGTCGGTGTCGAAGTCGCCTGCAAATTCAGGGTCGGTGATGGTGCGCAGCCGGATCGTCGTCGATAGCCCGGTAACATGGACATGCTCTTCCAGCATGTCCCTGATCTTGCCAGTGTAACTGCGGTGGTCGAGGCTTTCATCCTTGGCAATCGCCTGTGTTGCCAACCGCAAGAATGCCGCTGCCCATTTCACTTCGGTGGTGAAGTCGAGAATGGCAGGGTCGGGCGACAGATCGCCATAGACCTTGATGAAGGTCCGAGCGAGGCGCTGGAGATCGAACCACTCATCCTCACGGCCGTCGGCAGCAAGGGCAGCGGCGGCATAGGCGGCGGTTTTCTCGTCCATACCTTCTAGCGCCATCGACCTCTTTTGCGCCCGGTAGCGGGCATGGGCTTCCTTGAGGTCATTGCGCAGCACGGCGATGTCACGCAGGGCATTCTCGACATCATCAGCGCGGTAGGATTGCAGCGCCTCGTCCAGATGGTTCGTAACACCGATATAATCGACGATCCGGCCATTGGGCTTCGCGATCTCACCGCCGTCGGGCAGTTTGATCGAACAGGTGCGATTGGTCCGGGCGATGGCTTGGAGCAGGTTATGCTCCTTCAACGGCTTGTCCAAATACATGACGTGCTCGATGGGTGCATCGAACCCCGTCAGCAGCTTGTCGCACACGATCAGGAAGCTGGGTTCCTGACTATAGGCCTTGAACCGCTTCTTGGCGTCTTTCTCGCCCTCGGCGTCGAGATAGTATGCCTCCAGTCCGTCGCGCAGCGCCTGAACCTCGGCGTTCTCGCTGGGCTTGTTGTCCTCTTGGCTCTTCGAAAACACGCAAGCGATCTTCGCGTCGGCCTGTGCTTGCGCCGCCTCGCCATCCATGTCGCCCTTGACCAGATCGGCGGCGATGACATCGGACAGCGCGGCGCGGTAGAGCACGATTGCCTCGCGATCCACCACCACGATCTGCGCCTTGAAGCCGTCCGGCTGGCACACCTGTTTGAAGTGTTCCCAAATGTCATAGGCGATGAGCCGGATGCGTTCAGGGTGTTTGGCGATGGTGGCGAGCGTCAGGCCCTTGCGTTTCAGTTCCTCTCGCTTGCCGTCGGGCAGATCGACAAACCAGCGGTCAAACAGGATGTCGATCTCGGCCTCGTTGATCGACCAATCGGCCTTGCGGCCCTCATAGAGGATTGGCACGGTCGCGCCGTCGCGCACGGCGTCGTCGATGCCATATTTGTCGAGGTAGCCTTCGCCCGCGACGCTGAAGCGGGCGTAGGTGTCCTTGTCGGTCGATTTGATCGGGGTGCCGGTGAAGCCGTAGAAGTGGGCATCGGGCAGCGTTGCTTGCAGGAACGCGCCCAAGTCCTTCTCCTGCGTGCGGTGACACTCGTCCACCAGCACGATCCAGCCCGCCGAGTTGGGGATGGGCACTTTCGACCCGGCGAATTTGAAGATGGTCGAAAGTAGAATTTGCCCGTTGCCACCCCGGTTCACAGCCTCGCGCAGCGCCGCCACCGATCCGCACTGCGCGGGGTTGGGCAGGCCACAGGCAACGAACGTCTTGCTGATCTGATCGTCGAGGTCGATCCGGTCGGTCAGCACAAGGATGTTGGGATTCGCCAGTGTCGGCGCGTCCAGCGTCAGGTGGGTTTTCAGCTTGAGTGCGAGGAACACCATCGTCAGGCTCTTGCCGCTGCCCTGCGTGTGCCAGATCAGCCCCTTCCGGTGCTCGCCCGTTGCAACCCGTTGCACGGCTTTGTTGACCGCCCGGAACTGCTGATAGCGGCAGACCTTCTTGATCTTCCGGCCCGTTTCCGGGTCGATCTCGAACACGATGAAATGCGCCAGCAGGTCCAGCAAGCGCGACGGCTCGCACAGGCACCACAGGTCTTTGGCGAGATCGTCCGGGAAGTCTGCGCGGGTGCGCGGCCATGCGTCGGGCCACGGGGCGTAGAACTGCGATGGCGAGCCGGTCGCGCCATATTCAGTGTTCATCCCATCGGTCAGGATGTTGAAGGCGTTGGGGTAGAATAGGCGCGGGATGTCGCGTTCATACTGCTTGATCTGCTCGAACGCCTCGTCGCCGGTCGCAGTGCCTTTCAGCGGCGACTTGGCCTCGATCACCACCAGCGGGATGCCATTCACGAACAGCACGATGTCGGGGATGCGCGGGCGCTGGGCGGCGACGCGCAACTGGCGCACGACGTGGAAGGTATTGTTGGCGGGCGTCTTGAAGTCGATCAGGGCGATGGGCCGGTCGCGGTTTTCGCCGGTCAGGCGGCGTGAGTAGCCGCCGCGCAAATTGCGCTGCCATTCCTCATTGTCGGAGAGGGTGGCAAGGTCGTTGTAGACCGCCTCGGCATCGCCAGCGCCGATGCCATTGAGCGCCTGCAACGCTGCGATCAGCACCGGCTTAAGGATGACGCGGTTCTCTTCCACCCGCAGCGCCAGCGCCGCCTCTGGCGCAAGTGGCTGGTAGCCCAGCGCCGCCAGCACTTCCATCGCGGGTTTCTCGGCGAGGCGATACTCACTCACGCGGGCACCCGGACGCGGCCAGAAAGAAGATCGGCGGCGATACTTCCCTTGAGAGCGGTCAGCTTGTCCAAGTTCGCCGTTTCCAGTTCGACGAAGGCGTCGAGGTCGGCAAGGATCGCAGCGATTTGCTCTTGTTCACGCTTCGGCGGCACCGCAACGATGACCTCTTTCAAATCACGCAGGTTGATGACCTGCTGCGCTGATCCGATGGTCTCCTTCTTCAATCGCGCCTGTCCGATAGGTGAACGGAGGAACTGATAGAGGTAGCTGGCGAAGACTTCCTTGCTTGGCCGGATCAGGGCGGCCTGCCTTGCGACGTTCGCGCCAGCAAGAGCGTCGGGGACGATGGCACATGCGCCGGGATAGCCGACCAGACTGACAACTATTTCGCCGCCCCTTAGCTGGGTCCGGCGATACTGGCTGGCAACGTCCTTGCCGATTTTCCGAAGTGCTGCGATGTCGATTTTTCCATTGGGAAAGTCGCCACCGCGTACAAACGGGATGCCGTCAACGACGTTCGGGCCGGGCTGGACGACACCGTAGGTAATGGGCGTCGCCGATAGCTCGCCAAGTGACTTTTCGTCCCATGAAGCTGGTATGGGGGTGGAATAGCCGTCCTTGAAGTCGGCGTGACCGATGCCTTCGACAAACAGCCTTTGCAACATCCCGTCGATGGCATGGCTGGCCTGCTTAACTGCAACCTTGGCCCGGGCAATCGCATCATCCACCGACCGCAGCACTTCGGCTATCCGCTGCTGCTCGTCGAGAGGTGGGAGGGCAATAGCTAGTGCGCGAAGGATGCCAAGGTTAAGCCCATTGCGGGCATCGTCGCCAGTGATATTGCGGATGTCCTGATACTGCGCATCTAGGCTGTGGAACAGGTAATCGGACAGGAGGCGAGTGCGATCCGCGATCAGACCCGCCAAGGATTGGTTACAAGTTGTCTCAATCTGCAATAGCGCGACCTTGCCTCGCGTCTTCCCTTGCCCGTTCAGTGCCATCATCACCGTTCCGGCTGGAAGTCGCCGAGCATTTGAGTTGGCCATTCCAAGGGCCGTAATGTGCTCGGCCACGTTTCTGACGATGCGCTGATTGATCTCGCCCGACGACATCCACGGAATGTCGCCGTTCCAATACTCGGGCACTGCTCGGTTTGGTGTGCCGCCAGTTGTGATCTGGCAAACTGCTCCGAGGCTTACATTTTCCCAACCTTCAGGAAGCATAGCCAAGCCTCCGAAGGTGGCCGAACATCACCGCCTCGGCATCATTGCGCCGGGCGATAAGGTCTTGCAGCTTGGCCACTTCCGCCTCGACATCGACGGCCTCGGCATCCGCGCCGGTCTGGACATAGCGGTTAATGTTGAGGTTGTGACCATTGGCGGCGATCTCGGCCACCGGCACCGCGCGGGCAAGCTTGTCGATATCGGCAAAGCCGTGCACCGCGTCGGCCAGAGCGTTCACATGCTCGTCGCTCAGAAAGTTCTGTGCCTTGCCGGGCTGGTAGGTGGCATCGCCATTGACGATCAGCACCTTGCCCCGCCGGTCGGCTGGCTTCTTCTTGCGGCAGATCAGTAAGGCGGCAGGGATGCCCGCTCCGTAGAACAGATTGGGCGCAAGGCCGACAACCGCCTCGATCACGTCTGCGGCCAGCATGGCCTCTCTGATGCGGCCCTCGGCCCCGCCACGGAACAACACGCCATGCGGCACCACCACCGCCAGCATCCCGTCATCCTTGAGGCTGGCGAGCATGTGCTGGACAAAGGCAAGGTCGCCATAGCCCTTGGGCGGGCAGCCATAGTCATCGCGCCCGAACGGGTCGCCGTTCTGCCAAACCTCGTAGCCCCATACTTTTTCCGAGAATGGCGGGTTCGCCAGCACCCGGTCATAGGCCCCGACGCCCTCGACAAACTCGCGAGCCTTGGGATCATACCGCTTGGGCGACAGGATCGTGTCGCCCTTGGCGATGAAGGCGTCGTCCACATCGTGTAGGAACAGGTTGATCTCGGCGATGCCCCACGTCGCGAAGTTCTTCTCCTGCCCGTAGAGCGACAGGCTGCGCGCATCCTCGCCGCGATCTTTCAGATACTGCACCGCCTCCAGCAACATGCCCGCCGATCCGCACGTGGGATCATAGACCGACATGCCGGGGCGCGGGTCGATGGTCTCGACCATGAGCCGGACGATGGACCGGGGAGTGTAGAACTCGCCGCCCTTCTTGCCCGCACCTTCGGCGAACATCTTGATGAGATAGAGGTAGGCGTCGCCCAGCATGTCGGCTGGCGCATCGGCATTGCGCAGGCGGTGCTTCTCGAAATGGGCGAGCAGCTTTTCCAGTAGGGCGTCTGAGAAGCGATCCTGATTGGCAAAGTCCACCGAGTTGAACACGCCGCGCAACCGGAGGTTGGCATCTTCGATAGCCGCCAGAGCATTATTCAGTCGCTGGCCAATCTGCGTCGACTGCTGGCGCATGGCGTCCCAGCGGTGTTCGGGCGGGATGTGGAAACGATGCTCGTCAGGATCGGCGGCTTCCTCCCGATCGCCCGTCTCGGCGAGAAGCTTCTCGTATTCCTCGTCCCACACGTCACACAGGCGCTTATAGAAAAGCAGACCGAAGATATATTGCTTGTAATCGCCCGCATCGACGGTGCCGCGAAGGATGTCCGCCGCCCCCCAGAGATGTCGTTCCAGTTCGGCTTGCGTCAATTTCGCCATCGGTCCCTCAGGTGGTTACCCGATGCTGGTAGGGCAGGCTGCTCGTGTTGAGAAGTAGGGGATAGCAGGAATATCCGATGGCCTGCTGATGTAGCCATTATTCCGGCCGCCGCGCCTTCTTCTCGCGCCTTTCCAACGCTTCTTCGAGCAATAGCCGCACGAAATCCCCCTGCCGCATGTCTCCGCGCAGGGCGTCAAGGCGCGCCTTGGTGCCCCCTCGGGCACGGAAGTGAAAAGCCTCATCGAAAATCTTGGGTTTGGTCACGTGGCCACGGATAGCGGTATCGCTTTCTCTCATCTAGTCCCCAACACACCCAAATGTTCAAAAACTTATGCGATACCGGATAAGTTAAACGATACCGCTTGTAAATGGTTGACGCGGATAAATGATACCGGTTATGGAATTTATCCGGTATCGGTTGTGAGGCCGGTCAGCTTTGGGGGAAGTCATGGAAGGTCTGCGGCCGCTTTTTCGCTATTTCGAATTGTCTGGCAGGTCGGGGCGCGCGGAATACTGGAAATTCTTTGTCTACGTGTTCATGGCCGAACTCCTCGCGGCGTTTCTGGAAATGGGCGCGGACATGGATGTTCCGGCTTTCACAAGCGCGGTCTGGGTCGTTACGACGATCCCCCAATTTACCGCGACTGTCCGGCGGCTCCATGACACGGATCGGAGCAGTTGGGTGATGGTCTGGCCTGCTATCGCTATCACTATAGCTTGCCTGATCGTTGGTTTCGGCCAACAGGCAAGCGAATATGGCGAACCCACTTCCCCGGCTCTCGCATTGTTCGCCCTTGCGCTCCTCGTCGGCGGTGCGGGCTACTTGCTGTATCTCATGATCAAGGCGGGTGACGAGCATGAAAATCGGTTCGGTGAGCCGGACAATTTCGTTCCCGCCAGCTTCGCCGAGCTAAGGAGGAAGAGCCGCGAACGAACCGGCGCACAAGCGGCTCCTCCGCAGCCGACG
The DNA here is from genome assembly GCF_002312805.1 of Sphingobium sp. D43FB. Lineage (GTDB taxonomy): Bacteria > Pseudomonadota > Alphaproteobacteria > Sphingomonadales > Sphingomonadaceae > Sphingobium. Next base: position 10,985 of record NZ_NMUA01000040.1, read on the forward strand.
AACGATGGGCACATGACCGACGCCTTGGCGCAAATCGAAAGACTGGGCGACCTTCGCGCCAAAGGTCTGCTGTCGGACGAGGAATTTGCATCTCAAAAGAGCGCCGTTCTCGCGCGCATCTGACGCACCGGCAGTCCCTGAGGGGCACATCAAGCAATCGATTTTCCGCCAGAGGGGGAAGAAACATGGAAGAATCGCGCTCGTTCGCTTGGTATTTCGACTTCAAAGGGAGGTTGGGCCGCGCCGAATACTGGAAATTCATGGCGCTGGTGTGGGGAGGCGGAATTGCCGTTCTATTGGTTGGCGCAGGCGTGGGAATTCCGGCTGATCCGCTGGCTTTCGTGATCTTCTGCGTCACCGTGGTTCCGCAGGCCTCCGCTACCAACCGTCGCCTCCATGATATCGGGGAAAGCGGATGGCTGCTTGTCGGTTATATCGGGCTAGGCGTGGTAGCAGCAGCCATCGCTGCAAACTACACCGGCTCATTCGAGCACATTCAAAAGCTTGCCTTTGCCCCCATCGCTTGGGGGGCGTATTTCGTCTTCCTGCTGCTCAAGCGCAGCCAAGAGGGCGAGAACGAATATGGGTGGCCATCCGGCGAGATGATCCCGTCGGAGGTCGAAGCGGCTGCCGTCGCTACTCCCGGAACTCCTCTTTCCAGCGCGCATCTCGATCAGATCGAGCGGCTTGCAGACTTGCGCTCGAAGGGCTTGCTGACGGACGACGAGTTCAACGCGCAGAAGGGCAAACTCCTTGGTGTCTGAAATTTGGTGGCGTGCTGCCGCGCCCATGCTCATGTCGTTCGGCATCGCCGGATGCAACGGAACCGCAATGCCATCCTGTGATTCAATTGAGGAGGATGTCATCCAGCTTGAGGAAAAGGCGCTCATCAAGATCATTAAAGCCCGTGAAGTCTCGCGTTCACCACGGGAGGTCACCTGCCAAGGCGTAGCGGTGTATCGGGACGGCACTGAGATCAGAATGCGTTACCGCGCCTACATTGACGAGGACCGCGATCTGATGATCGCCTACGATACGGATGAAGCGCAGCAGGAGGCAATCGACCGCTTAGAGGCAGAAGCCGAAGCGGCAGGCCGCAAAGCCGCACAAGAATTCGAACGCGAGATGGATCAGTCTATGCGCGAGGCGATCGGCTCCGACCGCTGGGAGGCGGCCAAGCGCGACGTCGACGGTTACGATTTCTGACCGGCGAGCTGTGCGACTGCCTCCGCCGGGCCGACCCAAGAGTAGAGATCGATAAACGCCTCGATCTCCTTGTCGGTGTCGCCCATAGCGCGGCGCTTGTTGACGATGATCGGGACCATCTTGTCCCGCAGTCGGTCGAATAAAATTGATGATTTGTCATGCATAATGAAGTATTTAGTAAATTTCCATGATCCCGTGCAGGAGGCCCGCCATGACAATATGATCTGATCAATGGAGATAAGTCATGGGCTCGATCGAACCCCTTTCCGGGTGGCTACTCGACCGCATTGTCGTGCTCGACGAAGCCAAACCCGGCTTCGCGGGCTTCATGTTGCGCACCAGCGCCGAGCGCCGTCAGGTCGTCGCAGCATTCCTCGCGGCAGTGGACCCGGCCGACGATATGGCTGAGGAAGCCGCGCACTTCCTGATGGGTTGTCGGCACCATGCGATCCTCCAGCTGGCGTTTGAGCACGTCCCCGTCGGTTTCCGTGCGGCGCTGGTCCGATGTGGGGCCAAGGTTCACGATCGGGATTTCTACATCCGTTTGTGGGCTCTTTTGACTCGCGGTCCCCAGCACATCGTCACGGCCATTCGCCATTCAGCCAAGCTCAATCCAGAGCGACTCGCAATCATCACCGGCCTCCCGGCCGATCTGTCCGACCACCGCATCAGCGCCAAAATCAAAGACAAGGCGCAGGCCGACGACATTGTCCTTGCTGTCGATCTGCTCGTGCGCCGGGGACTTGATCGGGCGGCCATCGTCGAGGCCCTGCGCCAGTCGACTAAGCTTGCCGACACGATCAAGCGCTGGTCGCTCCGCATCGCGTTCCCGCGCGGCCCTATCTCCGCATCCGAGCACTACCGGCCAGTTAATAACGGGGTCGAGTTGGCCGCGACCGCAAAGCGCTATCGCAATTGCAGTCGGCGATATTTCACCTCGCTTCTCGAAGCCGATCATGCCTTCGGAGAATTCCAGCATGAGGAGCAGAAGGTGTTGATTTCCTTTGACCGCAGCCAAGGTTTTTGGCTGGTGGATGGGGTCTACGGTTATCGTAACGGTGATGTCCCGGCAGGGGTTTCCGAAGCCGCCTATGCTTTCGCGGCGCGGCATGGGGTTATTACCCGCAGGGCAACGGATAGGGGCGATAAGGCCATGGAAGCGCTGAGGCGGCTCTCGCGGCATTACATGGATTGGGACGTCTGATCGCTGCTGCGTCCGATCGTCGCGACAGAAACCACCGCATTTTGGGTGGTGGAAGAATTACGGGCTCGCCACTCATGCAATCCATAAGGATGTGGACGAATGGAAAGACATTCCGGTAAATATACTGAAAGTCGATGAACAAAAAACCTTAGCATAACTATTGATGAAGTCCAAAAAAAATTGCCCAAACATGTCCCTATCATCGGTCGAAGAAAAATGTATAAATAATGTCTTTCAGTCAGCCAAGATAGTTGGCATGTAATATGCGGCTTATTTAAATCACATTGGGGGTAGAATGATCGAACATCGCGAATGGTGTCCCGCTGGTTATCAACAGGGTGGCATCGACGGGCAACGAATTGTAATCGCGGGCCACTCCCATACTTCCGATGATCCGGATCATGCTGGCATGACAGAGGAATGCCTGAAAAACGTGATATCTGGAAAATATGACAAGATTCAATTTTTTAACCGGGTGCCGGGCTATTTCGGATTCGTCGACAAGGCGCAATTCTGGAATTCAGTCCTGTTCTTCAATTTCGTGCCTAGCCTTGTGGGCTCTAGGGCTGAATGGGCCAACAACGGCACGAAAGAGCAGAACGACGCGGGCCGGACTCGCGTTCAGCGCATCCTTGACCAGCACAAGCCGCAGAAGCTGTTCGTTTTTACGAAAAAGGGTTGGGGTCAATTTCCGCCAACGCTGGAGCGCCAGAAGGTCCGGCCTCTGATGGAACCTTTGAACTGGCATACCTACGCTACCGCAAGTGGACATGAAGTGAGGGCAATCGGGTTGCCTCATCCTGATCGGGCGCACAAAGCTACGCAGATCGAGCGGATCACCGCGCTGATGGCTTCGTGAACGACTAGGCGTCAGGTGACATAGTGAGAATCAGACCGGACCATACAGGTCCGGTCTGTTATGCCGAACGAGGCCTTGATGTCATCGAGGATCAGGCGTTTTTGTAGTTTCCGGTCCGCGTAGATTATGAAGTGATCCGCGCGGCGATCATACACCACACGCCCACGTGGGCTCTCCTCATACTCCGACGCCGCGATCTCTCGTGGCAGGCCCATGGATTTGATCGCTGCGATCCCTTCGGCTCGCCATCCCTCCCAGATTTCGTAATGGCCGGTGGGATGGGTAAGGAAGTCGCCATATTCGTCGGCATCGGCAAGGCTGACCACATGACTGACCAGTTTCGGACCACCTGCGGTTTGGACGCGCCAGAAGATGCCGACGCAGGCAATGTCAGATGCATATGGATCGGCCATTGAAGTCGCGTCCTGTGACAATCATGGCCTCCAATCCGATCCGCCCTCTGAATGGCGATGGTAATGGTCGCTTTCAAGGAGGATCAACAAGCCTGACCCACCGACGTCAGCAGGTGCAAGGGAATGGGCGACGTAGACCGACACGATCTTCCCCGACCGGTTAACCACTAAAAACATATGCGAGTTGATGTCGGACCAGTTCGTCAGTCTCGGTGCAGGTGCTTCTGGCCCGAATCCTCAGGCCGTTCCGGCAGCATCATGAGGGCAGCGGTGACGGCCGCCTTTAATAAGCGCTTCCGGTCAGCCTGACTCATCTTGCCAGCGACCCGCATCGAGACGTTCAAGATTCTTGCGCTGAGCATCCCCAGAGAGGCTGGGTTCGGTTCTGCGCCAGTGCATCGGAGATAGGCATAATAGCCCTTGCTCCGCCCGAGCCAGTCTCGCGAAAATTCTGTCTGGTTGGAGCATAAGTCAAATTCGCAGAGCAGTTCAAAGATTCGGGCAAGATCGCGCATCAGGGCACCTCCTGATGATATTTATCGTAAGGTGTTAGGCGCTAACGGTCGGACCTAGCCATCGGGCGGCTGGGATGGTCGTGGTGATCACCGGCACGAGGCGATCCCTACGGCTTGCCATATGTTCCTTGTTTGTTCCATTGTGCCCGCATAGCGAATCGCTGGAGGAACATAATGGGCCAAGCTGACGAAGGGCGGCTGCGGGACGCCGCTCGCACCATATACGATACCGTTTACCCGTCGGAGGAATGGACGCCTGTGCCATTCGAGGATGCCGAGCGGCTTGAGACCGTCCATTATCGCAATGCCGTCGCGGCGGCCCGTTTTTTCCAACCGGTCGAACAAGGCGCGCTGCTATGATCTTGAGCAGGTGGGCCTTCCGGGCAACGTGACGTGGCGCGCTACAGCGACGGCCTGAAGGTCGCTACCTGCCTGTTTGAGGCGGCGGCGTGGCACCGGACGGTCAAGGTCGTGTGCCGATGTCGGCACATTGGACTGTTCCAACCCCATGGGCTGTGGTGGCGGTTTGAGCGCCGGGGCTGGAGCGATGATTTTCGGGACGCGCGACAGCGCTTCTATTGCCGGTTGTGCCTAGAGGCGCATGGACGAAAGGTTCGACCGGTGGCAATCGAGACGACGAATGACACCGCCCGCATTCATCTCAGCCTGCCGGATGAGCGAACGTGGAAACGGGCCGTCAACCGATTTCGAGGATAGGACGCCATATGGAATTAGATGCCCGCGATACTACGATTACCCCAAAGGAGCATGCCATGGTGAAAGCCATTCTGCGGCCGCTGATGGAGGCGATCGCCTCGTCAAACGCCGAGGGCTTGATCGGCACCCGCGATCTCACCAAGCTTCTTGCTTTCGCGACGGCGGCGATCGTCGACAGCGATGAGGACGTGGTGACGCCGCGCGACATCCGGCAGGCTGGGGAATATTTCGGCAAGCTGGTCGGCCATCATGCTAAGGTGCTGCGGTCTAAGAGTGCGGAAACTGGATCGGGCTTCATGGCTGATTTCCTAGCGGGCAGCTGATGATCTTGGCACCAACCATCCCAAAGAACAGATGCAAAACGTCGTGATGATCAGTTTTGAGACCGAGGCGGCGAATGGCCTGCGCGAGCTGGCGGACCGCCTCAGCCGTGTCGAGGCGGGTGCGAACGCCCACTATGAAATCGGTCTGGCGACGTTGACGGACGAGCGGAAGAAGTCGCTACGAGACGATCTAGCATTGAATCTGACCGCGTCGAAAACGGCGCTCTATTCGATCAGCCTTCCGGATGCTGATCCAGCAACAGTGCACGAAGCGATGACGTCGGCACGAGACGATAAGCTGGATCAGCGCTGCTATTCACGCGTGCTGCCATTGCCCCATCATCCGTCCCCTGTCCTGTATGTCGGAAGCAGCCGCGACCTGTGGCAACGTCTCATGGAGCATCTCGGCTATGGTCCGAAGAAGACCTATTCGCTCCATTTGCGGCACTGGGCCGCCGATCTGGGAAGGGTTAGGATCGATGTGCGTTTCTATGCACCGTCGACCGAGAAGACCGTTCTCTGCGCTCTGGAAGATCATCTGGCTGCCAAGCTGGTTCCGCTGTTTGGACGTCGCGGTTCGGTTTGATATCTTCCTGTCGCATGGGAACCTCCGATGGAAAGGGTCGCCGCTTGTCCGATTTAGGTTCCGACGTTGGAGAGCTGACGTTCAACTGGTATAAGCGATTAGCATGGCGGACCGAGATCAATGGATATCCCACATCAAGGAGTTGCGCGAACAGCACGACGTCAGCATCCTTGATGCTGAACGGATCGCGCTAGGGACACGGCAATGGCGACGGTGGGTGGAGCAACAAATAAACGCAGATGAACGATGTCGGCGGATGGCGTTGGCCCATATTCGATACAACGGCGACGCCGCCTTGATCGAACGTCGCGGTGATACTCTTTTCGTTCGCTAAAGGGGAATTGGCGACTGCCTGCTACGGGTCATTCAGGCGGAAGGCCAGACGGGTAGTCTGTATTGCCGCTTTCCTGTATGGTAACGACATTGATGAATCCAATACGGCGGACAATTTTCTGCACCTTTTGCAGGCAGCCTATATCCGGTTTGTTTGACCATAACAGATCGATTTGCCGACCTTTATCAGGCAGTTCCTCCATCCATTCACGGACGTCCTTCTCCCGCGTCATGATCATATCTTGAATTACAAATTCACATTTTCGTTCTGTATTGCGAATAAAAATGGGATAGCCAAGCGGCTGGCTGGCGAGCGCCGACGACAGTGCCATGAGATTTAAGAACATACCTAGATGCTAATCAGCATTTTGACGGCGGCAAGTGTTCGTTTCTGCCCGATCTGCTTTCCCACCCTCATCGCCGTTGACGTCATCGATTCGGGAGCGGTCGTTTCGGTGGCCGCCTGACCGGTTTTGGGAAGGAAAGCAGACCGGGTGAAATCGACCATTCTTGGTCGTTTACATCTCACATTTGCTGCTTGGATAGCGGACATAGTCACTGAGGTAACCTTGCTTGCCAAAGGCGACTCGTATGATTGGTTGCCCCGCGGAAAATATAACCCTGTAGAAGCGATCGTCTGACTGCCGGAACACATAGCGACTGCCCTCTAACTCTGCTGAGATTGGCGCGCGCACAATCATTCCCACCTTCCGAAGTTCATATCGAAAGGGGACCGTTTCCTGAGTGGCCTTTATCTTCAAGCCTTGTGGACCAAGCGCGAAAGCAGGGTCAGACGCTGACATATAGCATCCGAATATTGGTGTTGGGTCTTGTGCTTCCGGCTCCCGAAATTCTGAGCAGCCGAGAAGTAACGACAGAAACAGTGTTGGCAGGCCAATTTTCATCATGCCAGACTATCGCGATCAGAAGGCGCGTCAACGTCCGCTAACCGTACTGGACCGTTCAATAGCTGACCTTCCGTAATCCACCCACGTCGGCGGTCCAGCACACGTCAGGCCGTGAACCTGCAATCGGTAGGCTGAAGGCTCTCCTACTCGACCGACATCCGATCTGCTGGAAACGGCCGCGCCATAGCACAGGCACCCGAATAATCCGTGCTGAGCCATTCCTCATATTGTGCCGGTTCGAGGATCACCGGCATGGCCTTGGGATGTAGTCGCTCGACCAGCTGGTTGGGCTCACAGGTCAGGAAAGCATAGCAGGGACCGTGTTCTGTGTTCCTCCATGTGCCCGCGAAGGCAGCGAGTGGCTGATCCGGAATCGAGAACCACCATTCCTGTCGTCCCTGTCCCGCTTTGGGTTCTGCAAAGGTCGAGAATGGCACAAGACAGCGCTGCGGCGGGGAGGCCAGCATCGATTTCCAGAATGGGCTGGCGAGGTTCCGAACGTTGGTGACCCGCTTTTCCAGCATCTTGGTCGCGCCCTTCACCATGGTCGGGACACCCCATAACATAACATCCGATCGCACCGCGCCATCATCGCGGCGGACGATCATGCCCGGACGTTTTGGATAGACGTCTGAGGCGAATTCCACGTTTGGCTGCCGGATGTCGAACCCGGCATATTCTCGCCACGTAGGGATCAGTTCGGGAGCATTGCGATAATGATTACACATGCAGGTGAGCCCATTGGTGCCGAACATCGAGAAGCGACATTCGGCTATTCTCGCAGACGAATTGTTATACGATTGTGCAGTAGTAATTTCAAACAGATGATGTCAAAGGCCAGCGTATCGTTGGTCGCAAAAATTGAAAGTCGATATGATAGATTCCGAAAACCTCATTACCTTGACAGCTGATATCGTTGCAGCGCACGTCAGCAACAACAGCGTCGCGGTCAATGACATCACTACGCTGATTGCCAATGTTCATCGCGCACTCTCCACCTTGAGCGAACCCGCCCCTGTTGAAGAAGTGAAGCAGGAGCCTGCCGTTTCGGTGAGATCGTCTATCAAGCCCGACTTCATTGTCTGCCTCGAAGACGGCAAAAAGCTCAAGATGCTCAAGCGGCACCTGATGACGCATTATCAGATGACGCCCGCTGACTATCGGGCCAAATGGAACCTCCCGGCCGATTATCCCATGGTAGCTCCCAATTACGCCCAGCAGCGCAAGGAACTGGCGCTCAAGATCGGGCTCGGCCGCAAGCCGGGCGTAAAACTGGGTCGCCCTGCGCGCGCCAAGAAGGTTGCCGAACCGGTAGCATGACGTTCGACCGGCGGGGGATCGTGATCGTCATGATCCCCGCCGGGAGCTTCCTACTGGATGATCCTCAAGATGTGCTGGATTGACAGTTTCCCCATAAGAAACTGTTCCAGATTGTCGGGGGAATCGTGATGGCGGCGAGTATGCCGAGTTCGATTTCAAGGGCGGTCGGGCGGCGTATCAATAGCATAGCGACATTACTACTCAATAGCATAGCGACATTACTACGGATTAGTCCTCGTCTGGAAGGTCAATTACGTCGTGAACGGCGACGAGCCGATATGCGATTGGTTTCCCGCCGCGCAATTCAACGTTTACGTCCACGTCAAATGCCTTTTTATATACGTTGTCGTCGGCCTCGGCGATCTCATGGCGTATGCGTTCTTCCGCGAGCGTGGAAGCATATACGATAGGCAGCGCACGGGGATGGATGGCCTCAATCTGTACCGTCTCGCCGGAACGCTTTCCTGTCTTTGCGTGAGCTACGCCAGTCTTTGTGAAGACCATCAGCACTTTTTCATGGTCAGCAGCTGTCGTTCGCTCCAGTTCCTGCCTATGCTCAAGGATATTGTGTTCTGCTTCCCTCGCCTGAGCGGTGTCGAACTCGAAGGCAACACGCTGTTCTCCGTCCTCAAACACTGCGAGGGAAAGATTGGCGTCTGAATCGTGCGCAACAGCGCGAACGGTCTTATGAAAGTCGTTCAAATCGCCTTTGGATGCTTTTAGTTCGCGCCCACCGCGTTTAAAATACTTGGTGATGGTTGCACCATAGTTTTCCACGAATTTCTTGAGGTCGTTGGCGTGCTTCACGCCAGTCATCACTCCTCCGAGAACCGGAACAGCAGCCACGCCGATGTAAGGCACCAATTCGGCTATAATTGACCCTGCGCGGACTTCACGGACGAAGAAACCGGCACCACCGGTCTCTTCGGGATACTCGCGATCATGAAAGCGTTCAAATTGACTCCCAAAGCCGACAAACGCCGAAACGAAATCGCTCAACTCAACCGGCGTTTTGGTCTCGATCCTCAAGATGAGGTGCGCGTCATCAACTTCCATCGCTTCCCCCGTTTTTAGATGCATAGCCCAAAAAACTGCGATTGCCACCCCGTTGCGACCTTTGCGCCGACGATGGTTCCTATGCCATTACCTCGCGTGGAAACAATTTAGGTCTTGGCGGCGGGGAATTAATGCCAGTCGACATACGGGTTGAGGACACAGATTTGGTCGGGTTCAGCGACCTAGCCAAGGATGGTGTAAAAAAGGCGGGCAAGGACTTCATCAAGCACATCATCGCGGAGGCAAACCGCCTAGACGTCCAGCGCCCGACCACACATCTGACACCTGCCGGTCATCGCCCTGCCGATCGCTTGCTCAAAATCTGATACATTCCTGCCCCTGATATTGAGCAGCTGATCGACCATCCCCGCAGCCCTGATGCTCACGATCATGACTTCATATATCCGGCTGGTGCACGATCCGGCCGCCG
>NZ_NMUA01000041.1 GCF_002312805.1 Sphingobium sp. D43FB
AGGGCCATTTGGTTCATGCGGTGATCCATACCGCCGACATTCAGGACCGCGACGGCGCGCCGCTGGTCCTGCGTGAAATCATCCACCGCTTTCCATGGCTGCGCCATGTCTTTGCCGATGGCGGCTACGCTGGCGACAAGCTCAGGGAAGCGCTCCGGCGTATCGGCAAATGGACTGTCGAGATCGTCAAGCGAACCGCGCATTGACCTGTCGGACTTTACCCTGGCCGATCCGGTCTACAGCCGTCTTCATATTGTCGAATATTCCACGCTGAGGCACGCCGCCCAGCACCCGGAAAGCCTGTGTCAACGCGTCGAACAACATCTCGTGGGTTTGAAGCAGGTAGGCTCGCGTGATGAACGCCCGACTGTGGGAAAGCTTGGTATGGGTGACGTGACCCCCTAATTTTCCTCCACGAGCGATTAGAGTCTGGCCTTGAAGGAAGGACAGACGATGAAGCGTACGAGGTTTTCAGAAGAGCAGATTATCGGGGTGCTGAAGGAAGCGGAGGCGGGAGCCAAGACCGCTGACCTTGCCCGTCGGCACGGTGTATCTGAAGCGACGATCTACAACTGGAAGTCGAAGTATGGCGGGATGGAAGTGTCCGATGCCCGCCGACTGAAGGAGCTCGAGAGCGAGAACGCCAAGCTCAAGCGGCTGCTGGCCGATGCGATGCTGGACAAGGCTGCTCTGAAGGATCTTCTGGCAAAAAAGTTCTGACGCCCGCCGCGCAGCGGGAAGCTGTTGCTCATCTCCAGGTGTGCCACGGGATGAGCGAGCGGCGGGCGTGCCGTGTTATCGATGCTGATCGCAAAAGCGTGCGTTACCGTTCCACCCGGGACGATGATGCCGAGCTTCGCGAGAAGCTGCGCGAGCTGGCCAACCAGCGTCGCCGGTTCGGCTATCGCCGTCTGCATATCCTGCTGCGCCGGGAGGGGATCATGATCAACCGCAAGAAGACCCAGAGGCTCTACAAGGAAGAAGGGCTGGCAGTGAGGCGACGACGAAGCCGCAGGCGTGCTGTTGGCACAAGGGCACCTGCTCCGGTTCTGGCGCTGCCGAACCAGCGCTGGAGCCTGGACTTTGTTCACGACCAGATGGCTTCGGGAAGACGGTTCCGGGTGCTCAACGTGGTCGATGACGTGACCCGGGAGTGCCTGGCAGCGGTGCCGGACACCTCGATCTCTGGTCGCCGTGTCGTTCGCGAGCTGACCGCACTGATCGAACAGCGCGGCAAGCCAGGCATGATCGTCAGCGACAATGGCACCGAGCTCACCAGCAACGCTGTGCTGGCATGGTGCGGCGAGGTCGGCGTGGAGTGGCATTACATCGCGCCCGGAAGGCCGATGCAGAATGGCTATGTCGAGAGCTTCAATGGCCGCATGCGCGACGAACTGCTCAACGAGACGCTGTTCTTGAGCATGGCCCATGCCCGTGTCGAGATCGCGGCCTGGGTCGAAGACTACAATCGGGAGCGACCACACTCGTCTCTCGGTTACGCAACACCGGCGGCGTTCGCCGCTGAACTGGATAAGCAATGGCCTGCTTCGCTACGCCCTACGGGCTCCGCTACGCAGCCCATTGCTTCAACCGCGCTTATGCGCAAAACAACCGCCCGGCTCTAATCCCAGCTGGGGGAAAGCTGGGGGTCAGGTCACGTTGATTAGTGGCACCATCGCCCGTGCCCGATCCTGCACTGCGAAATGGGTGCCGTGGAACGTGTCGCCATTATCCAGCGCGATCACTCCGCCAGGATTTTCCTGCCGTGCCTGATCGAAAAGAGTCTTGATCCGCGCCAGTCCACCCATCTGCGCGAACTGGAAATCGCCATGCGCATCGCGCTGCAGTTCGGAATGGGGCTCCACATAGCCGTGCAGATCATTGAGTTGCAGAATGGTCAGGTTTGTCATGGTGGCTCAAAGCCCTTCCGCGATCAGCTCTGCGGCATCCAGTCCCCATGCGGGCACTTTGCCATCGGCGGCGAAGAACATGTCGCGATATCGCATTTTCAGGAAATAGGGCACGCGCCCCATCTTCAGAATTTCTCGGTCACCGCCGAACCAGCTGTTGGAATGTATCCAGAACGCCTTTCCATCGCCCATATCGCCGATGCACAGCACCTCGGGCTTTAGCGGAACGTCAGCCTTTTCCGCGTCCACGGCCCCGAAGATCTTACCAACTTGAAGGCCGATAATGTCTGATTGCTGATGTCCGATGGCGCCCAATTTGGGCACCGTAACAGCGGCGCAATCACCACAGGCAAACACTTCGGGGTGATCAGGGTTGCGCATCAGCAGGTCAGTTTTGATGAACCCTTCGGAATCGCTGACAGGCAGGCCTTTGACAAAGTCGTGCGCTACCCAGTCGGGGAAAATGATCTTCACCTCTGCCGGCAGGGTGCGGCCATCGGCAAACTCGATCGCATCGGCCGTCAGCCGTGTGATGTCCTTCGTATTGTTCCAGTAGTTGAAGCCCATCTTGGTCGCGAGTGTCAGGAGTTGTTTGACGACATCCTCGCCTGCGTCTTCCGCGATCATGGGGGCTGGCGTAAAGACAGTGACGTTTTCGGGGCCGCCAAGTTTCCGATCCTTGAGCCAGGTCGCCATCGACATCATGATCTCGACGGGAGGCCCTTCACAGGCTGCAAGCGCCCGGGGGATCGATCCGCCGGCATAGGGTTCCAGACCGTCCGCTCCGTCCCCTTGGTGGAACCTTGCCGATCCGATTGCGATCGGACCGCCGGCATAGCGGGTATTGAGATAGCGGCGCAGCTTTTCTCCGTGATACAGGTCGCTGACGGTGTGGCCGTGTTCAGCGAAACCCTCGATCCGGTCAAAAGCAAGCCGGGCACCCAGTGCAAAGATGACGTAATCATAATGTTCGACATGATCTTCCGCACCGCCCCGTTCGGCGGGACGGAAGGTTACACTGCGCGCTGCAATGTCGACGGCAGTGATTTCGCCATGGATAAAATCGATGTCATCCTTTGCCAGAATGGGCACCAGATCCATCCGCTGGTGCAGCGCAGGGTTGCGATCTTCGAACACGTCAGCCGGAATGTTGGGGATGAACAGCAGATAGCTTTTGCGATCGATCACGGTGATGCGCGCCTTGTCCCCCACATATTGCCGCACCTTCTGTGCGCAGGCCAACCCGGCAAAATTGCCGCCAAGAATCAGGACATGGGGGCGACCATCATATTGTGGCATAGCAATCTCCTAGGCTGTCGCGGGCGGCGATACGAAAGTAAAACGAACAGTCGCGCGCGCGTTCCAACTTCGCAGGATAACCACGCACCTTAAGGCATCCTTACCACTCGTCGATGCGACAAGATTCGCGCGGCGCGGCAGCAAAATTATCGCCCTGGCATAAGCCTGCCTTAAGGTAGCGCCGCTTCTGACCTCCCCGACGGGAGGCTCACAACCATGACCAATTCATCAGGGCGCGGCGAACGATGATCGCGCTGGTACGCACGGCACTGACAAAACCGCTCACATTCATCGTGATGGCCGTGATGATCTTCGGCATTGGGGTGCTCTCTATCCTGCGCATGCCGGTGGATATTTTTCCGCGCATCGGGGTGCCAGTGATTGCGACAGCCTGGACCTATACCGGTCTGTCCCCGCAGGATATGGCCGGGCGCATCGTTACACCGTACGAACGGGTGCTGACCAGTGCGGTCAACGATATCCAACGTATCGAAAGCCAGTCCCTGAACGGGGTGGCCGTGGTGAAGATCTATTTCCAGCCGGGCGTGGATATCCGCACCGCCACGGCGCAGGTCACCTCCATTTCGCAAACCGTTCTGCGCCAGTTGCCGCCCGGCATCACTCCGCCGATGATCGTCAATTACGATGCTTCCACCGTGCCGATCCTGCAACTGGCGCTGTCCGGAGAGGGGTTGAGCGAACAGCAGTTGTTCGATCTGGGCCTGAACCAGATCAGACCGCAAATGGTCACCGTGCCGGGCGTCGCCATGCCGTTTCCATCGGGCGGGAAGCAGCGGCAGATGCAGATCGACGTCGATCCCGCCGCGCTGCAGGCACGCGGGCTTTCGGCGCAGGACGTGGCGGAGGCGCTGGCCGCGCAGACACAGATCAGCCCGGTCGGCTTCGCCAAGATCGGCGATCTGCAATATAATATCCGCCTGAACAATGCCCCTGAATCCGTCGATCAACTGAACAATCTGCCGGTAAAGATGGTGGATGGCGCCACCATTCTGATGCGCGATGTCGCACAGGTACGCGACGGGTCCGCCCCTCAGGTCAATGTTGTTCATGTCGACGGCCAGCGATCCGCACTGATGACCGTGTTGAAAAGCGGCAGCGCATCCACTCTCGCCATCGTGGACGGGATCAAGAAGCGCCTGCCGCTGGTGCTGGCTGGTCTGCCCGGCGCATTGAAAGTGACGGCCATCGGCGATCAGTCAGAACTGGTGAAGGCGGCGGTATCTTCCGTGGTGATGGAAGGCGCGCTGGCCGCGCTGCTGACCTCGCTGATGATCCTGCTGTTCCTTGGATCATGGCGATCGACAATCATCATCGTCACTGCCATTCCTCTGGCGATCCTGGGTTCCATTGCCGGTCTGGGCGCGGTGGGCCACACGCTGAACCTGATGACGCTGAGCGGGCTGGTGCTGGCGATCGGCATTCTGGTGGACGATGCCACTGTCACGATCGAAAACATCAACTGGCATCTGGAACAAGGCAAGGGCGTGATCGCCGCCATCATGGATGGCGCGGCGCAGATCGTGAAGCCAGCGCTTGTCGCATTGCTGAGCATCTGCATCGTTTTCGTGCCGATGTTCTTTCTGCCCGGCATTGCGGGCTTCCTGTTCGTGCCGCTGGCGCTGGCGGTGATATTCGCCTTGCTCACGTCCTTCATCCTCGCCCGCACGCTGGTGCCGACCATGGCGATGTTCCTGCTGCACCCGCATGATGAAGGAGCGAAGACCCGCCCGACGCGCAATATATTCGTTCGTTTTCAGCGCGGGTTCGACCAGCGCTTTGAACGGATGCGCGCGCGCTACGGCCAGTTGCTGGGCCGCGTGCTGGACGTACGGCGCGGCTTTGCCATGGTCTTTCTGGGGGTCATGGTACTGTCGCTGGCACTGGTGCCGCTGCTGGGGCGCGACTTTTTCCCGGCGGTAGATTCCGGCCAGATCGCCCTGCACGTGCGGACGCCTGCCGGCACGCGGATCGAACAAAGCTCCGCCACTTTCGCGCAGGTGCAGCGGCAGATCCGCCGCGTAATCCCCGATGCGGAAATCGAAACGATAGTCGATAACATCGGCATCTCGCTGGCGCCGCTGAATAATATCTATGCCAATTCCGGCTCGGTCGGTACCAATGAAGGGGATATTCTGATCACTCTGGCGGAGGGCCACGGGGATACGGACGAATATGTGCGTGAACTGCGCCACCAGCTGCCACTCAGCTTTCCAGGCGTGGATTTCGCCTTTCTGCCGGCGGACATGACCAGCCAGATCCTGAACTTTGGATCGCCAGCGCCGATCGATATTCAGATACGTGGACGAAACATACCTGAAAATCAGCAATATGCGCAAAAGCTGCTGAAGCGTCTGCGGCAGATCCCGGGACTGGCCGATGCGCGTATTCAGCAATCGACCCGCTATCCGCAGTTGAATGTCGATGTCGACCGGGCACGCATCGCGCAATATGGCCTCAGCCAGCGAGATGTGACGGCCAGCCTCGGCACCGCGCTTGCCGGTACGGCGCAAAGCGCGCCCGTATTCTACCTCAATCCTGAAAACGGCGTGTCTTACCCAGTGGTGGCGCAATTGCCGGAACGGGACGTAAGCTCCGTGGCCGAACTGGCCGCACTGCCGGTGGCGGGCGGTGCCAATGCCGCATCGCAGACATTGGGCGGTCTTGGGCAGATTACGCGCAGTAACACCCTGTCCGTCGTCAGCAAATATGACATTCAGCCGGTGATCAACATCTATGCCACCACACAAGGGCGTGATCTGGGTGCCGTTGCGAGCGATGTGAACGCCGCCATCGCCACGCTAGAAAAGGATCGGCCGAAAGCGTCCACCGTCACCCTGCGCGGCCAATATGAAACGATGAACATAGCCTTCACCGGCCTCGCATTCGGCCTGATCGCGGCGATCGTGCTGATCTATCTGGTGATCGTGGTGAACTTCCAGAACTGGATCGATCCGCTTGTAATCATCGGCGCGTTGCCCGCCGCATTGGCAGGCATTGCGTGGATGCTGTTCCTGACCGGCACCACCTTGTCCGTACCGGCACTGATCGGCGCGATCATGGCAATGGGCGTATCCACTGCCAATGCCATCCTCGTCGTCAGTTTCGCGCGCGAAAGGCTGGCGGAAACGGGCAATGCTGCAACCGCCGCATTGGAAGCGGGCATGGTGCGCCTGCGCCCGGTGCTGATGACCGCGCTGGTAATGATCATCGGCATGTCGCCCATGGCGCTGGCCCTGGGCGAAGGGGCGGAACAGAACGCGCCGCTGGGCCGTGCGGTGATCGGCGGTTTGGCGTTTGCTACAATCGCTACGCTGGTGCTGGTGCCCGCGCTGTTCGCGCTGGCCCACCGCAAGGGCGCCCCGAAAACCCGCACTATCGAACTGGAACCGAGCCATGTCTGATCCCACCCCATCACGGACTTCATCGCGAAAGGGCCGCCTTTATGGTGCGGCGGCAGCTGTTGGCGTAGCGCTGCTGGTGGGTGGCGGCATCGTCGCCCGCAATGCGGATCATACCGAACAAGCGGAATTCGCCCGCGCCAATGCCTTGCCGACCGTCAATGTCGTGCACCCACAACCGGCAGAAGCAGGCGCCATTCGTCTGCCCGGCATGTTGGAACCAGATAACGAAGCCGCCATCCATGCCCGCGCCAGCGGCTATGTGGCGCAGCGACTGGTCGATATTGGCGATCATGTGCGTGCGGGGCAGGTTCTGGCCGTGCTGGACGCGCCGGAGGTGGAACAACAACTGGCACAGGCGCAAGCGGACCTGCGCACGGCGGAAGCCAACCGGGGACTGGCGCAAACTACGGCCGTACGTTGGGACGCGCTGCGGGCGAAGGACGCGGTATCGCAACAGGAAACCGATGAAAAGAGCGGGCGTCTAGCGGCGGCAAGAGCCCTTGCCAGTTCCGCCCGTGCCAATGTCGAACGCTTGCGCGCCACGCTCGGCTTCACCCGCGTTGTGGCACCTTTTGCAGGCCGGGTGACCAGCCGCAACGCGGAAATAGGCGCCCTGGTGAATGCGGGAAACGGCGCGGCCAGCCCCCTGTTCACCATTGCAGATGACCGCCGACTGCGCCTGCGCGTCCGTGTGCCCCAGGCCTTGTCAGGACAGCTGACGCGGGGTGTGGTGGCCAGTCTGACCGTACCGGAATATCCGGGCGATAGTTTCGACGCCGCACTGGTGCGGACGGCAGGTGCGGTGGACCGGGCATCGGGCACGATACTGGCCGAGTTCGAGGTGAACAATACTGGCCAGCGGCTGAAGCCGGGCGGCTACGCTGAAGTGGCCATCCCGATGGCGGCAGGCACCGCCGTAACGCTGCCCGCCAGCGCGCTGATTGTGACACCGAAGGGAACGATGGTGGGGCTAGTCGATCGCGAAGGGCGCGTGACGATGCGCCCGGTTATGATCGGACGGGACGATGGCGCTAGTGTGCAGATCGCATCCGGCCTGACCCCGCAGGCCCGCGTGATCGCCACTCCTCCAGAAGCGCTGGCGCAAGGGGATCGGGTCCGCATTGTTCGCAACCGGGGGAAAGGTACTGCCAATGCGCAGGATTAACCTGGCCGCGCCCGCCCTGCTGTTGATGGCGGGCTGTTCCATGGCGCCGCCACTCAATATTCCGGCCACGCCGGTGGCGGAAAGTTACAAATATGGCGCACGGTGGCAGGATGCCGCGCCGGCGGACCGGCAGCCGCGAGGGCAATGGTGGCGTGATTTCGACGACCCTGTACTGGACGACCTGATCGCGCGGGCGGACGAGGGCAGCCCAAGCCTTGCCGCAGCAGTAGCCCGGCTTGACCGCGCGCGGGCGGAGGCGCGCCTTGCGGGGTCGGATCTTGTCCCCACGCTGGATGCCCGCACGGCCATTTCGCGCGAACGGCTTTCCGCTGGACGGCCCATCGGTCCCGGCGTTCCGGTAACGGCGGACCAGTATATCCTGGGCGGTGCGCTGAACTATGAAATCGACCTGTGGGGCCGGGTCCGCGACAGCGTCAGGGCTAGCGAAGCGGACGCGGGAGTCGAAGCGGCCAGTCTCGCCTCCGTCCGCCTCAGCCTTCATGGCGCGCTGGCAGATGCCTATTTCCAGTTGCGTGGACTTGACCGGGAAGGTGCCCTGCTGCGCCGTACCGTGGACGCTTACGAAGCGTCAGACGCACTGATCCGCATCCGCCATGAAGGCGGCATCGCATCGGGCGTGGATCGCAGTCGGTCGCAGACGCAACTGGCCAATGCTCAGGCGCTGTTCCGGCAGATCGCGGCGCGCCGGGCGACGCTGGAGAACCGCATCGCGACACTGATTGGCATGATGCCTGGGCAATTTGCCATTACCCCAGCCGATAGCATTGCGGCTTTGCCCGCCATTGCGCCGGGCCTGCCATCCACCCTGCTCGAACGGCGACCTGACATTGCCGGGGCGCAGCGGCGACTGATCGCTGCCAATGCCCGCATCGGCGTGGCGAAAGCGGCCCGGTTCCCTCGCATCGACCTAGCTCTGGCTGGTGGTTTTCAGGCCAGTGGTGCGCCCCTTGTCAGCGCCCCAACCGGATATTGGGCGCTGGGACCATTGTCGGCGGTGCTCAACCTGTTTGATGGCGGGCGGCAGCGGGCGCGGGTTGCCGTCAGCGAGGCGGAATATAACATCCTCGCCGCCAATTACCGCGAAACAGTGCTGAATGCCTTCCAGGAGGTAGAGGATTCGCTGGCCAGCAATGCGGCGCTGGCGGCCGAGGAAGCCGACCGGCAGCGGGCCGCGCAGGCCGCGGCGCGCGGGGAAGAACTGGCGTTGGACCGTTATCGCGATGGCGCGGCGGACTATCTGGAAGTCGTCACTGCACAAACTGCCGCGCTGGCGGCGCAACAGGCCTTCATCACTGTGCAGACGGCGCGAAGGCGGGCGGCGATCACGCTCGTTCGAGCGCTGGGGGGCGGAGCGCAGGACGGGGCCGCCCCAGCACTCCGCTGATGCGATTACCCGCGCCGCCGCGCCACCAGATCGATCAGGGCGGACATGCCGCCGTGGCCGCTGCCTTCGCGAATATCCGCATCGTAACTTTGCAGGGAAACAATATCCCACCCGGCAAAGGCTTCGCGCAGCATGCTTTCGCTATAGAGGTTGTCCTCCACTTTCGGCCCGCCGGTGCCATATTCCAGCTGTTCCGGGCGATAGCCCTCCAGCAGAAGAATGCCACCGGGCCGCAAAGTTCTGGCAAACCCGGCGAACATGTTGGTCCGCAATATGGGATCGGCAAATTGCACGAAGATCGCCGCGACCGCGTCAAATGCAGCCTCTGGCCAGTCGTAGGCGGCCAGATCGACCTGCTCCAGCGTCAAGGAAACGCCGCGCTGTTGCGCCAGCCTGCGCGCCTTCGCGATCCCAGCGGCGGATATGTCTGTCGCGGTAACGTCCAGCCCCTGTTCGGCCAGATAGACCCCATTGCGCCCTTCCCCATCGGCCACGGCCAGCACCCGCCCGCCTTGCGGCAAACGCACCGCTTCGCGGCGCAAAAATGCATTTGGCTCCGTTCCGAAGACATAATCTTCCGAAGCGAAGCGGCTGTCCCAGAATGCGGCTGAATCCATCCGATCAGTCATGCGCTGCCTTCCATGCTCCCATCGAACCAAGATAGATGTCGAGCTTCTCAAAACCGCGGCTGGCCAGCCACCCTGCGGCGACCGTCGCGCGCATGCCGCTGGCGCACATCAGGGTGTAATGGCGATTCTTGTCCAGTTCCTGCCAACGATCATTGAGCTGGCCAACATAGATATGTTGTGATCCGTCGATGGCAGATTTGGCCCGTTCGTCTGCATCGCGCACATCCAGCAACGTCCACCCTTCAGCACCACCTAAACGGTTTTCGACTTCGTCTGTGTCGATCATGGGTGTCTGCTGCATCGTTACGCCTTTTGCCGCAGCAGGCACTATGCCGACATAGCCACCCACCACATTATCCAGCGCGATCCGGACCAGATGTTCCAGCGCGGCGGCCAGTTGATCTTCATCTGAAGCGATCAGGGCGACGCTGTCCCCTTCGCGGATGAACCAGCCAGCAAAGGCGGAAATCATATCCACCGGCAGGCTCATTGCGCCGGGCAGATGGCCCGAGGCATAGGCCATGGGCTCGCGGATATCGACTAGGTGATCCGCTTTGCGGTCCCTTAACTGCGCGAGCGAAAGGCGGCGGGGGCGCATCACAGCCGGCGGCGCACTGCCCCCGTCCACATTCAGCCGCTCCATCAGCCGGAAATAGGGCGGTTGATAGTGGTTCTCGTTCACTTTCAATCGAATGAATTCCTCGCGATCCGTGATCTGGAGGCGCGGATTGTTCAGCCGCTCATGGCCGATGGTAGAGAACTCGCGATCGGCCATGCCTGATCCGCAGACCGAGCCGGCACCGTGCGCCGGGTAGATGATGGCCTGATCGCCGAGCGCCAACAGCTTGCGGAGGGAATCGAACAGTATCCCTGCCACTTCCTCGCGCCGGTCGGGATAAAAATCGGTGCGGCCGACATCGCCGACGAACATTGCGTCACCAGTGAACACGCCAACTGCCTTGTCTGGATAGGCTGTATCAAACAGCACATAGGCCAGATGGTCATCGGTATGGCCGGGTGTTTCCATGGCCCGGATTTCCAGTTGGCCGATGGCAAAACAATCACCGTCGCGCGCCGTTGTCGCATAGACGATGGGCCGTTCCGGGTTCGGCCCATGCAGCACCTTTGCCCCCGTCATGCCAGCGAGAACTGGCGCGCCAGAAACAAGATCTTCGTTACGATGAGTCTCGAAGATATGCGTGATCTCAAGCCCTGCTTCACGCGCCTTCTCCAGGTAGATGGCGCAGTCACGGCGTGGATCGATCACGGCTGCCTGCCCGCCCGAGCCCACCAGATAGGACAGGTGGGAAAGGCCCGGCGTCTTGATCTTTTCCAGCAGCATAGTTCTTTCCTTCTTGTATGGTGTTTGACGCGGCGACGATTGCTATTGTCAATCCGTAACGAGGGGCCAGCCCTGGCGTTGCAGAAGGACCAGCGTGGTCATTGCGGAAAGATCGAGAGTGACTGCCGGATTTATGTCTTCCCGCGCAATGCCCTGTCCAGCGGTCGCTTGGCCACAGACATGGATTTCAACGCCAGCCCTCACGAGTGCGGCAATTAGCGGCGTGTTGGGGTTGGCGGAATTGAACTTCTTTTGAAAGGCTTCGTCACGCAGAATCAGCGGTGTGGCTGGCCCGTGGATGATGATCTTGATGTCACCCGGTCTGGTGGACACCCCGCTCGATGCGAGCAGATTGAGATAGCGCGCGACCCTGTCAAGACTGCGGTTGACCCCTTTTGGCCCGCGCGCCTCGCCGGTGATTTCGAACAAAGCACGCATATCATCCGTCGCGGCGGGACGGTTGGCGACCTCCGCCATGGGCGCAATCGCGCCATAGTCCGCGACCGCCGGGTGCCTCGCAACCTGAGCGGATGCAGGTACACAAACCACCAATGCGGCGGTGCCCCCGAGAAAGAGTAATTTGTTATAAATGCTCATCATCTGTGTTTCCTTCCGACTCATTGGCTAGCCCGATCAGCATCTCGCTGCTTAGCATCTGCGGCAGCTCCCGAACCGGGCGTTTTGGCGGCGCGAAGAGATAGTAAGGGATCGAATTGCGGCCGCGGCTGGCCAGGAAGCGCGTGATCTCTGGATCGCCCTGCGTCCAGTCGGCAACGAGCATCGTCACACCTGCCTTCGCGAATGCCGCTTGCGTGTCTGCCCGGTCGATCGCCACTCGCTTGTTGACTTGGCAGACGAGGCACCAGTCCGCTGTGAAATCGACAAAGACCGGTACGTTCTGCGCGCGCAACTCAGCAAAGCGCGCTTCACTGAACACTTGTGGGCCGCTATTTGCCGGAGCCGTCGCGGCGACCGGGCGCGGCAGTTCTACCGCGATCGCGACCAGCAGCGCCGCCATCACCGGTGCCAGTCCGATCATGGCGGAGCGCCCCCCACTTTGCCGTAAGCCCACCCACCATAATCCTAGTGCGGCCAGAGCGGCGATCAGCAAGCCCATCGCCAGCCCATCGACGCCGCTTTGCCGCCCCAGAACCCAGGCAAGCCCGATTGCCGTCAGCAGCATCGGAATGGCAAGAATGCGGCGGAAGGTCGCCATCCACGCGCCGGGTTTCGGCAGCCAGTGTTGAAGCCGGGGCAAGAAGGCGATCAACAAGAAAGGGAGCGCCATCCCAAGACCCAGGCCTGCAAAGACCGCCAGCGAAGCAGGCACCGGCAGAACCAGTGCCGCACCCAGCGCGACGCCCATGAAGGGGCCACTACAGGGGGTCGCGATCAGCGCAGCGAGCGCACCGGTGCCAAATGCGCCAAGACCGCCTTTCTTCGTCATCCAATTGCCGGAAAGAGAGGGACTACTCACTTCGAACAGACCAGCCAGATTGAGCGCGATCGCCAGAGACAAAAGCATCAGCAGCAGGATCATCCTGGGATCCTGAAGCTGGAAAGACCAGCCAATGTCATGGCCCATCGCGCGGGCGCCCACCAAAATCGCGCCCAGCGCCGTGGTCGTCGCGACACTCCCGGCAAAATAGGCAAGTCCTTCCACTTTCGCAGTGTGCCGGTCAGCGCCCGATCGAGCGAGGCTGAGCGCCTTGAGCGACAGGATCGGGAACACGCAAGGCATCAGGTTGAGCAGCAGCCCGCCAAGGATCGCACCGGTCAGTGCAATCCTGAACGCGCGTGTGTCGGCCGGCGCGGCACGCTTAGAGCCCTGCGCTGGAGTGGGCTTCTCGGCAGCGGCGGGGGGAGCGGCCGCTGCGGAGGCTGGCGCCGACTGTGCTACAGGCGCATCGGCCCTGGGGGTTTCACGAGCACCCGAAGCCATCAGCGCGAAGCTGCGTTTACTATCCGCAAACACGCCGCGAAAATCTGAAGGCGCTGGCGCAGCATCGTCGGATGCGGCGACAGTCACGCGCCATCCATTCCCCCGGCGCACGACGGTCTGCGGCGCCGATGCTGCGAACCAGCCATCCTGTGCGAGAAACAGGCGCAAAGTGGACGCGTCGAGATTGGAATCGCCTTCAATGTCGAAGCGCCAGTCTTCACCCTGACGCCCCACCACAACCTTAAACCTGCCGTCGACAGGCAGTGCCGCCTCGGCGGCCCGGAAAACCGGCACCGCAGTTGCATTGATTTTTCCATCGCCCGCTGTCAGCCGCAGATCGAGCGTGGTGCGTTCGGGGACGCACAAGGTGTCCGAGCAGGCAAGCCATGAGAGGTTGGCGCGCAGCGGGATGGCCGTGCCCGGAGCAATATCGCCATCCAGGTTCAGCTCCGTCAGGAGCGTAAAAGCGCCTTTGTGAACATAGCTTGCCAGCCCGGCGAGCTCGAGCAGGGCTGGTGCAGGATGGCGCAGCTCTCCGATGGTCACGCCGTCCGGCGCGGTCCAGTTCGCCTCCACCGAGAGCCCGCTGTCACCCGGATTGAACCAATAGCCATGCCAGCCAGTGCGTGGCACCATGCGTATAGCGATGCGCGTTGTCGTGCCGGGCTTTGGGGAACTGGATTCGGCCAGCAACGACGCATCGATATTTGCCGTGCCCTGAGCGGCGACCGGTCCGGCGATCAAACCAAGCAAAGCGGCCACGAAAAGTACGAAAGCCCTTATCGCAAGACGCCGTAGTCGACCCATCATCGTCCTGGCCGACGCCTTCATTGTGATGCAGTTCCGTTCGGGCCGCGCCGCGCGAGTGACACCGCCTCACGCAACCCGCCCAGATCAATGCCCCCGGGGATGAGATAGGGGCCGATCAGCATGCCGGGGGTGCCTTGAAGCCCCAGCATTGCGGCGTATCTGCTATTGCGATCCAGCACACCGTCGATCTCGGCCTTGTGCGCGGTAAGGTCAGCCTGCAGTTTCGCCCAGTCCACCCCCGCTTTGTCTGCTGCGGCGCGAATACTGTCCGATGTCAGCTTGCCTGTCGTGGTCATCAGCGCATCGTTGAACGCGGCATGCTTGCCTTGCCAATTGGAGGCGATGGCTGCCCGCGCGGCCTCGGTGGACGCAGCGCCGAAGACCGGCCAGTCACGAAAGACCAGTTTCACCTTGGGGTCTTGGATCACAAGAGCTTCGAGCGACGGGTGCAGCTTGCGGCAAAAGGGACATTGATAGTCGGCGAACACCACGACAGTGACATCGTGCCCCTGCGGCGCGATGGCCGGGGCAACAGGATCATTCTGGATTTGCGAGCGGATACGCAGCGCATCTGCGCTGGAGGTGTCGCTCGACGCCTGACGAGCTTGCGCCGGGTCGGCCTCACCGCTCAAAAATCGCCAGACCCCCGGCCATAAGCGCGGCCATGCCGATGCCAGCCGCTATTGTTAGTTTCTTCATCTCATTGAGTCCTTTGCAGATTACGCATCCCTGCGGTCAGCGCCGCCCGGGATATCTCGCCGGCATGGAGGTCGGCAATTTCGCCCGCCTCATTGACGAACAAGGTCGTTGGGAGCGCCACCGAAGCGACGGCCTTGCCCAAACCGCCGCCCGGATCAGTCACGATTGCCCCGTCGGCCAGGCCCTGCTTGGCAAGAAACGCACGGATGACCGCAGCGTCCTCGCCTTGATTGACGAGCAGAACCGGAACTTTGGAGCTATGCGCCACGTCGATCAGCATAGGCATCTCGCGACGGCACGGTGGACACCAGGTGGCCCACAGATTGATAACCATAGGTCGTCCCGGAATGCCCAGCTCGACCGGTTTGCCATCAAGGTCCGTCAGCGTCAGGCGCGGCATCGGTCGTACATCCGGTGCAATCAAGGTGGCCGCACCAAGATGAAGTACAAAAAGGCCTGCAACCGTGGCGATCAGCGCAAGGCCTGCAGGTTTGCGCCCCAGCATAACCAAGATGGCGATCAGCGCCGCCGCAGTGCCTGCCCAGACCGAGAACCCGCCCTGCCAGATTGCAAGCATGGTCCAGGGTTCGGCGATAAAGGCGCCGAGATTGGCAAGAATAAAGCCGATGCGCGCTGCAACTAGTCCGGCCAGCAAGGACAACCATCCGGCACGCATTGCCGCACTATCCAGCCGCGCGGCAATCACACCCGCGATCGCCAGAAACGCCCAGATCGCTGCAACAGCGATCAAACGGTCTGTAGCCATAGCAAGTGGGCCGATCTGTATGACGCCATCCATTGTGGTTCTCCTTGCCGCCTTTTCTTAAGGCAGGCTTAGCATCCGGCTTAAGGCAGCGGTAAGGTGGGCAGGGAAAGGAGCAGAAATGCGGATTCTGCTTGTCGAAGATGATGATATTCTGCGCGACGGTATCGTGGTGGGGCTCGGCCTTGAGGGGTTCGAGGTCGATGCAGTTGCCTGTCTTGCCGACGCGCGCGCCGCGATTGGAGATCATGCCGGCGTCGTGCTCGATATCGGCCTGCCTGATGGGTCCGGTCTCGATTTGCTGGCTGAATGGCGGCGGGCCGGCGTCGAGACGCCAGTTCTGCTGCTGACGGCACGCAACATGATCACGGATCGGGTCGAGGGACTTGATCGCGGTGCAGACGATTATCTAGGAAAGCCCTTTGACCTTACCGAACTGTCCGCCCGTCTGCGCGCGATCCTGCGTCGGGCCAGCGGACGCGCAAGCGGAGATCTGGAACTGGGCGCGCTGACAATCAGCGAAGCCCGTCGATCGGTGGCTCTGGATGGTGAGGAAATTTCCGTCTCTCGTCGGGAGTTTGCGATCCTGCATGCTTTGGCCGAGCGCCCGGGGCACGTCCTGTCGCGCAGTCAGTTGGAAGATCGTATCTACGGCTGGCAGGAGGAAATCGAAAGCAACGCGGTGGAAGTCCACATCCACAAGCTCCGTGCCAAACTCGGCCGGAACCGCATCGAAACGGTGCGTGGTGAGGGTTACCGGATGACACGATCATGACCGCCTTGCGGATCCGCCTGTTCGTCCTCGTCCTCGGCGTGACCATGCTGGTCTGGGCGGGGGCGGCGGGCTGGACGAGTTTTTCCACAAGGACTGAAGTGGAGCGGGTGCTTGATGGTCGGCTGGTAGAGGCGGCGCGCATGGTCGCTGCGCTCGACGTTCCCGCCAGCGGGCCGGCGCAGCGACTGGCACCGGCGCCTTACTCCCGACAGCTGTCCTGCCAAATCTGGTCGTTGGACGGCGCTTTGGTCGGCCAGTCAGCCGGAGCGCCCGATGCGCCGTTGGCCGGCGGCGCACCCGGCTTTTCCAGTCGCCAGATCGGGGATGAACAGTGGCGCGTCTACACACATGTCGACGCAGCGCGTGGCATCCGGGTGATGGTCGGCGACAGCTTGGCGGTCCGCCAGCATCTGGTCAACGATCTGATGCTGGGTTTGCTGTTGCCAGCAGCGGTCGGACTGGTTGCGCTCGCACTGCTACTTTGGTTTGGTGTCCGAAGCGGTCTTTCACCGCTCGCTCGTATTGCCCGCGCAATCGAGCTGCGTTCGCCACAGACCCTTGAGCCGCTCGCTGTCGATCCCGTGCCCGAAGAACTGAGGCCTCTAGTGCAGGCAATGGACGATCTGCTCGCCAGACTTGAGGGGGCCAGACGGGCGGAGCGCGACTTTGTGGCCAACGCCGCGCACGAGCTCCAGACCCCGCTGGCTGGACTCAAAACCCAGGCGGAAGTGGCCCGTCGCGCCACTGACCCGGCCATGCGCGACCATGCCCTGGAGCGGATTGCTATCTCGGTGGGGCGCACCAGTCGACTGGTACGCCAGCTGCTGGAGCTGGCCCGGCAGGAGGGGCGAGAGGCTGAACCGGCCAACCGCTTCTCCCGCGTGAGTGACGTGGTGAACGGTGTCGCCAGCGACTATGCACATCTGGCCGCGACGGGCAGTCGGTCGATCGTCACCGCCTGCGGACTCCGCGACGTCGATCTGGCAATCGACGCCGAAGCCCTTCGCCTTGCGCTGGGCAACCTGGTGGAGAACGCTCTGCACCATGGGAGCAAAGGCCCGGTGCGGATCGAGTGTGCCGCAAACCATGGATTGGAACTGCGTGTGATCGATGGTGGCGCGGGCATCGCGGCGGAGGAGGTTGAGCGTGTGCGTCGCAGGTTCGAACGCGGCCCTCGCGCCATGTCAGGCGGCACCGGGCTGGGCCTGTCGATCGTCGAGGCCGCAATCGCTCCCGCGCAGGGCGTTCTGGAATTTCGTCCAGATGATACCGGCTTTGCCGCCGTGCTGCGCTTTCCATCACATCGCGTCAGGATATCGAGCAATGGTGCCAGCTGACGTTCCGCCCGATCAGACAGATGCGGCCCCGCGAAAGGCCTTCAGCCGCCGCGACTTTGCAATGCTGAGCGGCTGTGCCGCAGTGGGATGGCTCGGAAGCTGGGTACTTCGCGAGACTGCGCCTTTGGCTCAAGACATGTCTTCAAATGGCAGAGCGCAAACCGCCGCAGACCAGCGGACGAGTCGCTCGGCTGGGAACCCGGATGGTTCAGTGACCATCGTTGCGTTTAATGATTTCCTCTGTCCGATCTGCAAGGTGACCGCGCACATTCTTGCATCCGCCGTCAAGCATGACGGTGACGTGCGGATCGAGTATCGCGATCTGGCTTTCTTCGGGCCAATGGCGGAGCGTGCCGCCCTGGTTGGCCTCGCGATGGACCGACAGAGTCTTTATCCCGCCTATCACGACCGTACGATGGCAATGCACATACCGCTGAACGAGGCAATTTTGCGCGATATCGCAAACGATATCGGCGCGGATTGGGAACAGGCCACGAAGGATCTGAAAGACCAGCGCCAGGCATTTCTAAACCGTTTGCATCAGGACGCCAATCTTGCCTTCGGTCTTGGTATCCACGGCACGCCGGCTTTCCTCGTCGAAACCCTCCTTGCCATTGGCCGTAAGACTGAAGATGAATTTTTGGCTATCTTTGCCGAGGCTCGGCATATGGCTCGCGTCGCTGAATGACTGACCGGCTAACGACGGTACGGTCGTTGCACTATTCGTTCGTGGTCTCGCGAAGCGCGATATCGCGCTGGACGCGCGTCATTTCGCCTATAGGAATCGTCCGCGAGCTTCCCTGACAATCGATAAGCAGCGTTGTTGGTAGTATCTGGGCTCCAGACAACTTGGCTAGAACACCCTGTCGGCCGCCGGGAAGTCTGTGAAAGCCGGTTCGTTAGACGCTCGACTTCACGAGGTATTGCCATCGCTATCCGATTTTGGCCATAAGTCGACCGGCCGCTCCTTGCTCAGTACGCATCCGATAGCCGCCGCGAGTTGTCGCGGTGCCGGGGTTCAGGCGGCGATTTCTTCGGCGGCCTGCTGCTGAGCAGCTTTCCAATGCCAAGGGAGGAGTTCGTGAAGGCGGTTCTGTGGGATGTCGGCGATCCGTGCGAGGACGTCGGTGAACCAGGCGAGCGGATCGACGTCGTTGAGCCGAGCCGTGCCGAACAGGCTGAACATCATCGCCGCACGCTGGCCGCCACGGTCTGAGCCCACGAACAGCCAGGCTTTCCTTC
>NZ_NMUA01000042.1 GCF_002312805.1 Sphingobium sp. D43FB
CAGCGCCGCATTATACGCGCTCCAGTTTGTCGTGCGATACTTTGGTGAGGCTGGCTTGGGCATAGCCGCCCCCTAAAGCACTCGATTCACCTGAGGAATCCCCCAGGCGCAATTTCGCAACAAAGCCCTTTTAAGGCCTCGATGAAGCCAGCCTGCTAAGGCTATGCGGGTTGATGTAATGCCACTCGGCCGGCCGCCGCCGCCGGTCGCCCGGCTTGTAAATTCAGGACGTTTAACCCTGCTCCGGTTCTGCCACAGGCTAGATTTCTATCATTCACGCTGGAGGCATTTTTCAGGAAAGCGTCAGCCGTGCTTTGAGCCGCCATGTGTGCGGTGCAGCATAAATTCGTTGACTATTTTAGCGACAAGTTGGATTAGGCTGTTTAACGAGCGGCCCGTTAAAGAATCCGCTTAGGGGACTGATAAAGCCAATCAGATTGCATTCGGTTTCTTTTGAAGCCTCACTATAAATTCGTGAGTAACCCTAGGATGAAAATCGCCGTTTTTGGCCTCGGTTATGTGGGCCTTTCCAATGCCGTACTGCTGGCGCAGCATAATGAGGTTCTGGCAGTTGATATCTCGGCTGAACGGGTAGAGCAGCTCAATGCTCGCCAATCGCCAATCGTCGATGCAGAACTTGAGGCGTTCTTGGCCAGTCGCGATCTGAACCTGACGGCAACGCTGAATGCCTATCAGGCGCTCACCGACGCGGACTACGTGATCATCGCCACGCCTACGAATTACGACGCGGAAACGAATAAATTCGATACATCGTCCGTGGAGACTGTCATCCGCGTTGCGGTTCAGGCAAATCCTGCTGCAACAATCATTGTCAAGTCAACCATTCCGGTCGGATTCGTTGAAGACGTGCGCGAGCGCCTGAATGCGCCGCAGGTCATCTTCAGTCCCGAATTTCTGCGTGAAGGTCGGGCGCTTTACGACAACCTGTATCCCTCGCGCATTATCGTAGGTGAACGCTCGGATCGTGCTCGCGCTTTTGCCGACCTTCTACTACAGGGGGCGGAAGCAAAAGACGTCCAAATACTGTTCACTGATGCTAATGAGGCTGAGGCAATAAAGCTATTCGCCAACACATATCTTGCTATGCGGGTCGCATTCTTCAATGAACTGGACAGCTATGCTATCGCAGGTGGCATGGACACGCGTCAGATTATTGATGGCGTTGGTCTCGATCCGCGTATCGGTAGACACTATAACAACCCAAGCTTTGGCTATGGCGGCTATTGTCTGCCTAAGGATACCAAGCAGCTTCTGGCTAATTACTCTGACGTACCGCAGAACCTGATCCGCGCAATCGTCGATGCCAATCGCACTCGGAAGGATTTCCTGGCCGACCAGATCATAGCGGCGAAGCCGCGCAAAGTCGGCGTTTTCCGTCTGGTAATGAAGGCTGGTTCTGACAATTTCCGCCAGTCCTCGATCCAAGGTATCATGAAGAGGATCAAGGCTAAGGGCATTGAGGTGATGATCTACGAACCGGCGTTGCCGGATGAAACGTTCTTCGGCTCCGTCGTAATAAGCGATCTTGGCGAATTCAAGGCCAAATGTGATGTCATCATCGCCAACCGGATGACTCCCGAAATTGAGGATGTGAAAGCCAAGGTCTTCACTCGCGATTTATTCGGATCGGATTAATAAACCTAATGCGCACTGTACTTGTTACCGGCTCGGCCGGATTTATCGGCTCCTTTGTTTGCCAGCGGCTCCTACGCGATGGTTTCCGGGTTATTGGCCTTGATGCAATGACAGACTATTATGAGGTTTCGCTGAAGCAGCGACGCCAAGCCCGGCTCCTCCAGTCTGAGCATTTCCACGCTATCGAAGATTATGTCGAGACGCCAGGCCTGCTATTGAATATTTTCGCTCGTGAAAAACCAGATGTCGTGGTGCATCTCGCAGCACAAGCAGGTGTGCGCTACTCGATCGAGAGTCCGCGCTCGTACCTCGAAAGCAATATCGTGGGCACATTCGAACTGCTCGAAGCTGCCCGCGCTCATCCACCGCAGCATATGCTGTTAGCTTCCACCTCCTCGGCCTTCGGAGCCAACACCGAAATGCCGTATCGCGAGACCGACAAGGCTGATCACCAGATGTCGTTTTACGCCGCCACTAAGAAGGCGACGGAAAATATGGCCCACAGCTATGCGCACCTGTTCGACCTGCCGGTGACAATGTTCCGTTTTTTTACAGTCTACGGCCCGTGGGGTCGGCCTGACATGGCACTGTTCAAATTTACCAAGGCGATCCTTGAGGGCCGTCCGATAGACGTTTACAACTATGGCGACATGAAGCGAGACTTCACTTACATCGACGACTTAGTGGAGGCGATCCGACTGCTGATTGACACTCCTCCAGTGCGCCTTTCTGATGGTGAGGCGGTGCTTCATGGCGATAGTCTCTCGCCGGTGGCGCCTTGGCGGGTCGTAAACATAGGAAATTCCAATGCGGTGCAACTCACAGAGTTCATCGAAGCGATCGAAACAGCCACCGGGTGTCGAGCTGACCGAAACTTGATGCCAATGCAGGCAGGCGATGTGCCTGCGACTTGGGCTGATGCTGCTCTGCTCAAAGAGTTGACGGGCTATACACCAAAAACGAGCGTGGGTGACGGTGTGGCGCGGTTCGTTGAGTGGTACCAAGATTATTATTCCGTTTCCGACTAAGGAATGTTGGAATGCTCAAGGCAACGTCAGATTCCAGCTGGAAACTGCCCGGCACCGATCCAATGAAAATTTCCGAAGGCGCATGTTTCAAACAGACTATCACATTTGTGAAGGCGGTCTGCGTATGAAGGTGCTTCATATCATTGAGACACTGAAGTCCGGCGGGAAGGAGCGCCAGCTGCTGGAACTAGTGCGTGGGAGCTTGGCGGCCGGGGTAGATGCACACATCCTGGCCTTGTCAAACGACTTTGAATATGACGTGGCGGATATTGCAGATCGTGTGCATAGCCTGCCCCGTCGTTCGCGATGGGACATGGGTCTGGTACTGCGTGTGCGCGACTTCGTGAAGGCGATGCGGCCGGATGTGTTGCACAGCTGGGGCACGATGTGCTCGCTCTATGCCGTACCTGCCTCAAGGTTTGGCCAGCTGCCATTAGTGTGCGGCCATATCCGTGATGCGCCCTCACGCTTGTCGTCATTCGATAAGCGCTGGGTGCATAGTTGCCTCTCCCACCCTTTTGCCGCCGCCATCGTCGCCAACAGCCGCGCCGGTCTCAGCGCTTATCGCGTGTCCGGACCACGCTCGTATGTGATCCACAACGGTTTCGATTTCGCGCGGCTCGATGCAGCGCCGGTCGACCCGGCGTTGAGACAGGAACTGGGGATCGACACGCCTTATGCTGTGGGCATGGTGGCGCGCTTTTCCGAGCACAAGGATTATCCCACTTTCTTCGCGGCCGCCGAAATCCTCCTAGCTGCGCGTGGCGATGTCACCTTTGTTGCCGTGGGTGATGGCCCGCAATTGCCCGCTGCGCAAGCGCGCTATGCTGACGTGCCGCGAATGCGGATTCTTGGCCGGCGCAGCGATGTCGAACGGCTGAATCAGCAGCTGACAATCGGTGTCTTAACTACCGCCGTTTCCACACATGGGGAAGGTATTTCCAATGCGCTGACGGAATTCCTGGCCGCCGGAAAGCCGGTGGTAGCGACTGATGATGGGGGCAATCGTGAGTTGGTAGCAGACCATCAGTGCGGCCTTCTGGTGCCTCCCTCCGATCCGGCCGCCCTTGCCAGCGCGATAACTCGATTGCTCGATAATCCGCAACTTGCCGGCACCTATGGCGCGCGCGGGGCGGAAGTAGTGCACACGGTCTTTACCCGACAACGCATGGTCGAGGCCTGGCTGAGCCTCTATCGCGAGATATTGACTGGATAATCGACGTCCGGCCATTTCCCGCATTACCGGGCGATTATGCACCTAATCTCGCCCTCAGGCTGTTGGAGCTCTAAATGACGATTTCAATAACAGCCGCGACGTGCGCTATCGGAGCGACAATGGCTGGCCGTCTCAAAGGAGAGGCGCACAATGCGGTTGAGATGGATAATTTTCATCCCTACAACGACTCTCAAATAAAGGGGGACCGCTTACACTCGGTCTTTGAGGCGAGCTGCGATTACCAGCCGTTTCAAACTGGCAATGTGCTGACGACCTTCGCTGATGCCTGCAGGATAGGAGAGAAGGCCGGTTGCGGCTCACAATTTCGATATCAGGAGAGGTCTCACGCTTCGTCGAATGGCATCTCAGCTATCGGAAGTTTTCAGCCTAGTCTGACAAGATCCATGTATACGTCCCAGACTGAGAAAAGCCTGACCGCATGACCGGCGCTGCCCGACCATCTGCGCGTCTGAATAGTTTGGTGACGGCCGGCGGCATGCTGTTGCAGCAGGCGCTAGGCTTCATCGGCGGCGTGTTCGTGGCAAAGCTGCTCGGCCCGGCCGATTATGGCGAAGTTTCTGTGCTGCGGAGCATATTAACGATCATCATCGTGGTAACACCGCTTGGCCTAGACCTCGCCCTGTTTCGTATCCTGCCGCGTTTCGACGATGCGCCACACGAACAGGCGCTGCATTTTCGAAGATTCCGTATTCTCGTTTTCGCGTCCGGCATCGTCATGACACTGCTCGGAAGCATGTTAGTCGGTCCTCTGTTGGCGAGCCACGTTTATGACTATACGGGGTTTAAAACGAACTTCTCATTGACTCTATTAGCCATTCCGTTCGCCAGTGACGTGTTGCTTATGGTGGCTTGGTTTCGCGTACAGGGAAATATCATCCCGATTCTGGGCATCACATATTACTTCCAGCCGATCGTGCGCACCGTCCTTAATGTTTTGGCCGTCTACCTAGGCTATGGCGTTATAGGCGTCGTCATCGGGACTACCTTCGCCTACCTCGCCGGTTTCCTGCTTGCCGTGCCTTACTATGCTTGGACGCAGCGCGAGCGGGAACCGCATGGGCGAGCTTCAGAAGCACCTGACTGGAAAGTCAGTTGGCAGCATTTCCGCGAAGCGCCATCCATGGCACTTAACCTCTTCGCTTACAGCATTATGCGCACAGCAGACTTGGCCATTGTCGGGGCGATTGCCGCGACCCATGCGGTAGGTGAATATGCTGTCGTATCGAACATCGCCCAATTGGTACCTGTCGCAGCGACATCGCTGATGCAGACATTAGGACCAGCCATCGCCCGCCATCATAGCAAAGGCGACAATGCTGCGGTGGCTCGCGACATCAACAACACGATCCGATGGGCGACGATATTGGGAGGCTTCATCTTCGGTGGTATAGCAGGATTCGGCGAGCATCTCGACGTGATATTCGGTCCGGCCTACAAGCCCGATCCGGCGATCACTGTGCTCATCCCACTCGGCTATCTTATAAGCGCGGCACTCTCTCCGACCAGCTATGCGCTCACCATGTGCGGCCGCAGCAAGACCGACCTTGCGATACTGATGCTCTCGTCTGCAGTGCTCGTTGGCACTTGCATACCGTTCACTATGGCCTACGGCACGGTCGGGGCCGCTATATCGGTGATTATCGCCTTCACGCTGATTAATCTACTGCGCCTGATCGCGGCTAACAGGTTACTGGGGGTACGTCTCGGCAGCTGGGCAGACATCATCCCGCCTACGCTCGCATTCGCCACGGCCGCCGCCCTCAATCATCTCATCACGTCTAAAGACACTAATTTATCCCGGCTGCTATTGGCCTGCACACTTTATGCGGTGCTCTATGGCCTAATTGTTATTAGTCTGCCTGCCTGCCGCAAATTACGTTGGAAGTTGAAGAGCAAAGTGGCATGAAGTCAAAGCGCATCCTTTTCATCGCTCCTCATTTTGCTGAATATAGTGAACGCTTGGCGGCCGGCCTTGCCGGGCAGCTACCCACGCGCCTTATTCTCAACAGCTATAACCGCTCGGACGAGATGCAGCATTCGCTGTCGGGCAAAGCGAGCGTAACCGCAATTCCTATGGAGAGGCGCTGGCATCACGCTTTCGCCCTTTTTTATTGTATATTTCAAGCGATGCTGTTCCGTGCCGATCTGGTGATCGTGCAGGAAGGCGTTCGGCAGTTCCTCAAACCCATGATAGGCCTATTGCGGCGTTTTACCCGTGTCGCACTAATAGTCCACGACCCCAAGCCGCACAGCGGCAGCGACAGTTCGCGCGCCTTGGTCGACGTGCCATATCGCCGATGGCTGCGGGAGCATGCGGACGTTTTGATCGTTCATGGCGAGCGGTGCCTGAGCGAGATGGTGTCGCTTGGATATGATCCCGAAAGGATTCTATCGATTCGCCACGGAGTCCTGATGACGCCAAAGCGCCGCCAACCTAAAGCGGCCAAGCCGGGGCGCATACTTATGTTCGGAAGGATGGAAGCCTATAAGGGGCTAGAGGTCCTACTTGATGCCGCATCTTTGCTGAGCGCGCGCGGTGTCGATTTTCATCTTGTTGTCGCTGGCGCCGGTCCCGAGCAGGGACGCCTCGCCCACCGGATTGCAACCATGCCGAATGTCGAGGTGATCCCCCGCTACCTCACGCCCGAAGAGTTGCAGCGGGAGCTCGCACTGACGTCATTCGTCGTCGCGCCCTATCTCGATGCGACGCAAAGCGGCGTCCTCGCGTCCACTTTTGCCAATGGTCGTGCCGCAATCGCCAGCAATGTTGGCGGCCTCAGCGATGTTGTAAAACATGAAATAAACGGCCTGCTGGTGCCTCCCGGCGATGCCACCGCTCTCGCCGATGCTATGGCCGCTTTTTTGCAAGATCCAAACCAAATCCACCGCCTTGGCCGAGGCGCAGAAAATTTCGCTGACGATGAATTAAATTGGGACCGAATTGCCGAAAACCTTCTTTCTAAATTGTGAAATTTTAGCATTTCTCTCAATTTAATTTATCAATTAACTTGTATTCGGTGGAAGATATGGACAAAAAATCTTTTCTAGATGTATTCGCGAAAGATTTGATTGCCCATCACCCCCCTGTGCAAAAATATAATATATTTGTCGCGATAAAATATCCTATTCTAAGGTATCAAAGGCGACTTAGAATTATAGAGTTTCTAAGTAAAAATGAGAATAATAAAAATTTTATTAAATATATATATTTTAACATATTAAAATATTTTCACCAGCGGGATAGTATAAGACTAGGCTTTACCATACCGCCGCATACTTGTGGCCCAGGACTGTCAATCGCTCACTGGGGAACTATTTGTATAGAAGGTAAGGCGCGAGTAGGGGCGAATTGTCGAATTCATCAAGGCGTAACTATCGGAAGCTCGGGCGGAAAAGTTCCAGTTATTGGCGATAACTGCTTCATCGGTTGCGGCTCAGCTATTATCGGTGGCATTATATTGGGTGATAACGTCACGATAGGGGCTAATGCTCTGGTGAACCGATCATTTCCCTCTGGTGCTGTTTTGGTTGGCGTGCCTGCCGTCAATATCAGTAATAAGGTCCGGGTAGATGAAGGACGCTCAACTTGAATGGATGATTTTCGTCATGTGTTTGCTCATAATCGCCCCAGTCGCGTTCGCGATTTAAAAGCGATCGTAAAGCTCAAGTATTTCATGGACCGTTTAGCATTAGTCCAAGGGGTCGCTGGCTCTCCGCCTGAATAATGCTCCACTGATTGAAAGACTGTATTGTTGCACAACCGAGAGCGCGCGCGGCGCTTGCCGACGGAGCACTGGCCAAGGATCATATGGGAATAAGATGGATTCCATCATGAATGATGCACATAATTTCACTGATCCGCTCGCTTGCGATGTCTATCGTGTGAACGGCATATACTCGCGCAAGCTTGCTCGCCCGCTGGCGTGTACCAACCGTGCTTTCCGGCCAATCTATACGCTGCGTTGGTATCAGTCTGCCTCGGGCATCGCAAAGAAGATCGCGCGCCGTGCGCACATCATGGCTTGCCAGCGGGCCGGCCTCGACATGCCCGAGATGGTCGAGATCGGCGCAGGGCTCGCCATCCAACATGGCTGGGGTGTTGTCATCAACGCCCGCGCCAAGTTGGGCCGAAATGTCACCCTGCTGCACGGCGTGACGATCGGAGGTGGGTCGAAGATCAACGAGGATGGTGGGCGGGAAACCGGCTATCCCGTGATCGAGGACGGCGTGACTATCGGCCCGAATGCCTCCATCGTCGGGGGCATCACCATCGGCGAAGGCGCCCGCATATTGCCTGGCGCAGTGATCTTTTTCGATGTGCCCCCCCATGCGTTGGTCGGCGGCAATCCAGGCAAAATCCTGAAGCAGGATGTGCCGGAAGATATCTGGAACAAGGTGCCGTTTCGATGAGAAAAGCCGCATGCATCATAGCTATGTGTGAGGCCACACTGATCCCGTCGTCAGCAGCGGGGGAACCCGCATCCTACTCTGCCCCCGCCTGCAACACCGCAACCGCACGGTCCGTCAGCCCTCGCTACGCCCCGCCGATTGAGGACGTGACGCTGCCCAGTGAAGCGATCCCGCACGGTGCGACCAATCCGGATGGCCGCCCGTTTAGCTGGGCGTTACGCGCGCGCCCTTCGATGGGCAACGCACCACCGGACGATTGGACCCACATCGTCGCGACGGGGATGATCTATGCCGGCATTGGCGGCACGCATCCGCGCGACGTTCGCGTGGAGGTCCGCAATCTCGAATTGTTCGTTTTACCGAAATTGAGCAGGCGCTGGTGCATGCTCGACCGCGCGTCCGCACCCAGCGGGCGGCATTTTCGCGAAAATTTCTCTGGCGACGCGGCCGATCGGGGAGCGACGACGATAGCCAAGCAATCAACGCTGACCCTACTGCAGGCCGACCGGGTGTTCCACTTCTGGGGCGAGCGTGTTTCTTTGCCCAAGGGCGGTGTCGCGGGCGTATACGTGCAATATGAAGCGCGCATGGTTCCCGCGCGCCCCGGCGGATCTCTTACGGGGAAGGCAAACTATGTCGGCTCCGCCTCAGCCGATTACTGGAAGGATGCCAACGCACCCGCCGGCTTCGTCGGCACTTTCAATAACGATGTCGCGATAGGCCGCTTCAAACGCCTTTCGGAACGCTTCCGTTTGTTCACGATGAACAGCAACGCTTGGCCAGCCGCCCGCTGATCGGCACTGTCACACCTCGGCGCGCACGTGTTCCATGAAATCGCGCAGCTTGGCCGAAAGATGCACGGGATCGTGCTCGGTATTGGCATGCGCACGGCAGCGCCCTGACATTGCAGCATAGTCTGCTTCCGACAGAGCCGCTGTCTCTCGCACGACCTGCGCCAGGGCCTCCGGATCGGCGGCCACACGACCAAGACCGCGAGTCTCGATCAGGCTGTCGGGATCGACCGCCCGCGAAGCGACGATCGGCGTGCCCGCGCCCCAAGACTCCAAGAATGTATTGGAAAAGCCTTCGTAATGCGACGTGCTCAGGAGCATGATCGCTTTCGACAAAAAATCCGGCACTTTGGTACGCCGCAGATAGCCCACCATCTTAACATTGGGCAACGCCTCGAGTACAGCGATCGCGTCCACCGTCGTCTTGTCGTTCATTCCGATTTCTAGCTTGCCGCCAATACGAAATTCCACATCGGGCAGCGCGTATGCGATGCGGGCGAGCAGTGGCAGGTTTTTTTGCGGCTGGAATATGCCCAGCCAAGCAACATAGTGCCGCTCGCCACGCGGCAAGCTTGGCCCACTGTTCATCTGCTGATAAGGGTTGTGAAGCACGATCGCGCGCTTGCCCGGATAGAGCTGCTGGATGCGGCTGAGTTGATAGCCATTCTGTGCAACGAACCCGTCGGCATTTTTCAGGCCTAGCCGATAGAGGCGTAGCGCCATGACGCCCAAACGCTTCTCCACCCGCTCGTCGACGTCAATGTCATTGGCGCAGCGATAGATGAACGGCACGCGCAGATATCGGGCGAGTAGGTACATCAGCCCCGTGTTGATCCCCGCTACCGCCTGCACCACGAAGTCCGGACGCCATGAACGCCCGAATGCTAGCATTCGTGGAAGGAAACGAAATAGATAATTGGCTCCCGGTATACGCCCGCGGTCGGCATAGGCGCGCAGCAGCGCCACCTGCTCGGACCGTTCAGCATTTTGCGAGGCGTTTTCCGTCGTGATGATCGCCGTGTCCACACCAATCGCGCGGAATCCTGCCAGCCAAGCGCGCAATTCGACCGCCCATCCGCCAACCGGATAGTCAGCATCATCAAATAGATGCGGAATCGTAAAGTCGATGAATAGCAGTTTCAAAGGAATTTCCCCATGCGTTTGTCGATGACCCGCGCGCCTAGCTATGCCGCCATGTCGTGCTCTTCGCCACGCCCAGTTGGCGATAGACGTCGCTCATGCGCTCATAGTAGCGCGCCGCGCTTAGATGCTCAGCGACCATCATCCCGCCCGCGCGGCCCATCGCTTCCAGATTGGCGACCGGTGTCGCCGATATCTCTTCCAGCTTCGATGCTAGTGCCTCGACATCACGCGACGGAAAAGTCCA
Source organism: Sphingobium sp. D43FB (assembly GCF_002312805.1). Classification (GTDB taxonomy): domain Bacteria; phylum Pseudomonadota; class Alphaproteobacteria; order Sphingomonadales; family Sphingomonadaceae; genus Sphingobium. The sequence goes on from NZ_NMUA01000042.1 coordinate 10,510, forward strand.
TCCCGTCACGCCATTGTCGATCATCTCGGGGATACCGCCAATGTCCGCGCCGAGCACGGGACGGCCAGCATTATAGGCCTCGATCACGCTCATCGGCGCATTCTCATACCATTCCGATGGAAGGACGATAGCACGTGCATCGTCCAGTAATTGCTCCAATGCCGCGCCAGTGCGATAACCTAGGAATGTGACTGGCGCGTTGAGGTTTTGCGCTAGTGCCCGAAACTCCTGGTCGCACGGGCCGGTGCCTGCGATGTTCACCGCCACGCCCGTCATTGCCGCTGCACGGATCAGCGTCGCAAGGCCCTTCTCTTCCGACAGGCGGCCGAAATACAGCACGGCTCCGTCCAACTTCACCGGCGCGCGGCGTGGCCTAGCCCTCACGAAATTGGGGATATAAATGACCTTGTCCGCGTCCCAGCCCCATTCAATCAGCTTGTCGCGATAGAAGCGGCTCGGCGCCACGACCCGATCGACCGCATTGCGATACAGTCCGGCCAGCCGATGCACCGTACTCTCGACGGCGATCAGGCTGGACAGCGCCATGCTGCCCTTCATGCAGCGATGCACGGCCACATTCCAAAGCTTGCCGCCCTTGCACCGTTCACATACCTTGCCGCCTGACAACATCTTGTAGCTGGGGCAGACAAGCTTAAGATCGTGCGCGGTCAGTACGGCGGGAATGTCGTGTGCCTTGAGCGCGCCGAGAATCGAAGGCGAGAGATGGTGGTAGATATTGTGCAAATGCGCGACATCGGGCCGCGCTGCGCCGATCAGCGCATGCAAGCGGCTACGCGCATTGCCATTGTAGATGATCGCAGCCGCCGACTTCGCTTTCGAGACTTTCCCCTGCATATATTCTAGGTCGATCAGGTCTGCGAAATATGTCTCGTCGGTACCCGGTAGGTTCTGCGGATGCCGCATACTGAACCAGTCGATGTCCCAGCCATCGTTGGCAAATAGCGCGCCATGGTCGAGATAGACGGCTTCCGCCCCGCCCCGACGATAATGATAATTATTAATGTTCAACAGCCGCGACATCAGTGCGTCCCCAGCACGCGTTCATACACATCGATCGTTCTCCCCGCCGCCTTGTCCCACTGATAATTGGACAAGATATCGCTCCAGTCGACATGCGAAGGCATAAAGCTAGCGAACGCCGACTGAATCAGCTTCGCCAGTGCATCGGTATCACCAACCGGATAAATCACATCCTCCGGTATGCCCATGGCGCGATAGACGGCCAAATCGCTTAACAGCACGCGCTGCCCGAACGACATCGCCTCAAGCAGCACGATGGGCAGCCCCTCGTGCGTCGATGGTAGCACGAACAGCCCAGCATTGCCGAAAATCTCATTCAGCACCGCACCGCTGATATGCCCGGTCATGTGGATGCGCGGATTGGCATTGGCCCTTTCAATGACGGCCCGGGAATAGCTCGATTCATGGTCCGCACCGCCCACTAGCACCAGCGACAACCCATCGACGTTCGCCTTTTCGAATGCCGCAATCAGGTCGAGTTGACGCTTCTCAGGCACGAGACGGGCTACATTGACTATATAGCGACCGCCCGTCAGTCCCCGCGCCGCCAGTTCCGCGCCTGCGGGAATCTTCGTCATAAGCCGAGCGCCGTTTGGGATGAAGTCGATCTCGGAGTTGAATTTCTTGCGTAATTCTAGCGCGACAATTGGCGAGATTGAGATGCAGGCCTGTGTCCATTTCACCGCGAAATATTCGCCAGTGCGCAGCACTTTACGCGCGATCAGCCCCCATTTTTCTCGGTTATAATCATTGCCATGATGAGTGGCTACGACTTTTATGCCTAACGCACGCGCCAGCGGCGTTATGAAATTCGGCCCTACTGCATGGACATGCAATATGTCCGCCCTCTTGTAAGAGGCGTATAACACCCCGACGACTGAATGCAGCATGGTTTCAAGTAGCGGGTTCTTCAGCGTTGGCAGCCACTTCACTTTCACGCCGACGTGACCGTGGCTGTCCTTGCGATAAGGCGAGCGGCCCACGACGACGACCTCAAAGCGATCGGCGGGAATATATTTTATTATTTCTTCGGCATGCGTCTCAACACCGCCTTGGATGCCGCCAATGCCCCGTAGGCCCAGATAGATGATCCGGGGCCGTCGACCGCCTTCAGATCCAACCATTCAGAAAGATTCCCGTTCGTACCAAAAAATGATATCAAAGCGCCAGGCTGAACCGGACTGAAATTTGACGGCATCGATAGGCTTGGTCCACGGCGTCGCCGATCATGGTCTGCACATCGGGACGGTCGGCAATCGGCATCGAGGTATCCTAACGGGATATGTTTAACGTAGTCGGTAGATGCGCACGATGGCACCCATCAGCGCATGTTGCAATGCGGCAGATCGTCATCTTGTATCAATAAAAACGCAAAACAAATTCGAAATTTTCGTGCTCCTTACCAATTTTGTGCGCACCGATCCGACAGCGCGCCAATAGTCGCGCGACATTCACGATGAGAAAGCGCAACAATGGCGGGTGCCAAGAATGAGATCGACGCGTGGCGACGGGACTATAGCGAGTGCCGTCCTCACACCTCCCTGGGCTGGCTTACGGCAGATGAAGGCCGGAGGCCCACATTAATACCCGCACACGAAACCAGGGAACCCTCACCATCACGCCAGACTGTAATTAAGCTTGGAGAAAAATCTGGGGGTCACGTCATCGCGCATCAACGATGGGATGCCGCCAATTAGAAGCGGGACGTGGATTTTAACGCGACGCCGTCATTTATTCTAAAATCGAGGGTTCTTGCAGAAGTTAGAAATGCGATGCGGCACCAACCGCCGCTCTCTAGGCCCAATCGGAGACCATTGTACTCGTTAACGATGTGAGCCACCGGTCATGCGCCTCACACCCGCTGCGCAGAGTCTTCCCGTAGGGGTGCCGAGGCAACAACCTCGTCCGAACGAGGTTGCCAGCGCTGTGTACGGTTACGCAAAAAGCCAGAGGCGCGAGGCAGGCAGACAGTGCAAATTAGCGCCGTCCAAGTTATAGCCCCCCAACCTCCAACAAGACGAGTGGCATTCACGTCGCCACCGGCCATCACCATTGATCCGAACAGAATCATAAAGAGGCTGGTGGTCGCTTGCCGGTCGAGCGGCGGGGTAGACCGAGGCAGCGTTGATGCGCGCCATATGCAGGCGAGAAACAGCAAAACGAACAGTAGCAGGCCTATCACGCCGGTTTCCACCAATGCTTCAATATAGCCGCTGTGCGCGTGACGGGCAGCAACACCGTGGGTTTGCAGCAGAATAGGCTGGAGAGTCTTGCTCGTGCCTGCCACGTAGCCGTAGCCCGTCAACCACGCATTCTGCCAAAGGTCAATCGAGGTCTCCCAGATCGGTGTACGACCGTTAAAGGTAGTATCCCGACCCAAGAAGTCGAGCGCCGTTAGTACAGCGGAACTTGTCGCCATCACGGCGACAATGGCCGATAGTATTGTCCAGGTGAGGGCAGCTCGGATGCGGGAAGGGTTGCCCGCGAACAGTATCGTCGCCACTCCCATCGCCGCCAGCCCGACCCAAGCGTTGGCGGATCTTGCAAAAATGAAACAAACAAGAGCGGCTACAACCCCGCCCGCCTTGATGATCGTCGGCATCGTCCAAACCTGCCACGATCGGACCATCACGACGAGGCCGATCGCAGCGGTGCCGCCTAGGGCGTTCTTTTCCACGAACAGCCCTCGCCAAGCGCCCGCTTGATCCTCCGTCCAACTGTCGTACGCGCCCATCACGCCGATTGCGGGCATTGTGACCGCCAGCAACGACGAAACCACGAGCGTTGCCACCAACACGTTAAGCAACACGTTAATGGAGCGACTGGTAGACAATCCGTTACACAGCGCCGACAACGATATACATATGGCCGCCATGTCAACCGCGGCGCGTGCGGTTATAGCGCGGTCCACGGTCCAGAGAGTTGTGGCAGCGAGATAAAGCACATAGATTAGCAAGATCGCTGCACGGACAGTTCGCGGTGGTCGCGCGCCGAAGAGTAGCGCCAGCGCGAAAATGCCCACCGTCGCCAGTGAACGGATAGGATAGAGCAGTGCGGCTGCTGGCGTCTCCTGCCCTAGCCGGTCACCGTAAAGGAAGGGACCGAAGCCGATGAACCCAGCCAGCAACACCTGCATGTAGAGCAACATTTCTAGCAGCGTTGCTAGCTTCAGCCCCCCACGTTTGTACCCCGAGCGCCTTACGAAAACCTGTACCTGTGATGTCACAGAAATTCCTTGGCTGCTGACCTTCCGGCACCAATTCCGTTAGCCGAATACCGCGAGTCCACGATCAACAATCGGTTCTCGTTTGTCAACGTGGTTTAATTTTGAGGGGCCCGTGGGTGCGATTAATCAAACGGCTGTGGGTGTAACCCGACCCCCTCGGCCTGAGGGTAATGGAGCGGTTTCCGGGTTGCCAGGCGCATCTGATTATAAAATGCTTTAACGTGGGGTGTTACGCTGCTCAATGAGTTGGTGGCGCCCCACTGGGAGCACGTTTCGATTGATGTCTCGACCATAGGCGATAAGCTCTTATGTCGTAAACCTTTCAATCGGTATTGCTTGAAAGCCTGCCTCATGTTGTTATGCACACAAGAATTAATCATTTCTGCAGTTGGGGCATCTATGATCAATAAGCAGCCTGTCCTCGTGACTGGGGGCGCGGGGTATATCGGCAGTCATGCGGTCCTTGCTCTCAAGGACGCCGGCTGGCCGGTTATCGTCATCGACAACTTCAGTACGGGCTTTCGCTTTGCCATCCCGGACGGTGTTGCTTTGTATCAAGGGGACGTTGAAGACGGCGCGCTATTAGCTCGGATTTTTGCCGAACAGGGCATGGGCAGCGGCATTGGCGCGATTATGCACTTCGCAGGCTCGATCATTGTGCCTGAATCTGTAGAGAATCCGCTTAAATACTATGAAAATAATACTGCCAAGAGCCGCGCCCTGATCCAGGCTGCAGTCATTGCCAAGGTACCGCATTTCATTTTCAGCTCGACAGCTGCGACGTACGGCGTGCCCGAAATTTCGCCGGTTCGTGAAGACAGCCCCAAAGCACCGATAAATCCCTACGGAATGTCCAAGTTGATGACTGAGACGATGCTGGGGGACGTTGCGCGCGCACACCCCGTCAATTATTGTGCGCTACGCTATTTCAACGTTGCCGGTGCCGACCCTAAGGCGCGTACTGGTCAATCGACCGCAGGCGCCACTCACCTTATCAAAGTGGCTGTGGAGGCAGCTCTGGGCAAGCGTAGCTATGTCGGTGTCTTCGGCACCGATTTCGCGACCCCCGATGGCACCGGGGTGCGCGACTACATTCATGTCTCCGACCTCGCCAACGCTCATGTGCTTGCACTAGAGGCTCTCATTGCCGATCCGGCGCAGTCGCTAACGATGAATTGCGGCTACGGCAACGGCTTTTCTGTTCTTGAAGTGCTCGACGCGGTCGACAGGGTTACGAACACCAAGCTAGTGCGACGGTTTGAGAGCCGGCGGGCAGGAGATCCTGATTCGTTGATCTCGGACAACAGTCGGATTCAGGCAACGCTGCCTTGGACGCCGCAATATGCTGATCTAGCTACTATTGTCGAACATGCGTTGGCTTGGGAGCGAAAGCTTGGTGACATGAGGGGTGAAGTCGCGGCATTGCCAGCCTCGACCTGATTTGAAGGCGGGGTGGTCGGCTCATCGCAAAACTTGGTTGTTAATCTGCGCTGGTACCCGTGTGCGCTGATTATGACTCACGCTGCGGATTGAACTAGGCCGTGTTGACATAGTGGGTTCCCAAACGACGTGATCTCTGATTCAAGACTGGTTTTTGGAGGCGGTGTTGGGTCGAGGGGACGTGTCGGACGAGGAATGGTCGATCATCGGAATGCTGCTGCCCTCAGAGCGCGGCCGCAAAGCCCGTCCGTCACACGATAACCGGCGTTTCCTGAACGGCATGCTGCATGTGTTGCGCGTTGGCTGCCCCTGGCGCGACATGCATGAGCGCTATGGGAAGTGGAACTCGGTCTATGTCCGCTTCCGGCGTTGGGCCGAGCAGGGCGTGTGGGACGAGGTACTCGCCACGCTGGTCGATCTCGGGCTGACCGACGATTGGCAGCACATGATCGACAGCACGATCGTTCGCGGCCATTCCCAGGCAGCGGGCGCTAAAGGGGACCTGTAAGGAAGGCTTTGGTCGAAGCCGCGGCGGCTTTACGAGCAAAATCCACGCCCGCTGTGACGGTCAGGGCCGCCCTCTTGGCTTCGTCCTGACAGGCGGTGAGGTGTCGGATTACCGGGCCGTTTCCGCGCTGCTCGACATGCCTGTGGCCAAACCCAAGGCCCTGCTCGCCGACAAGGGATATGACGGTGACCGCCGTCCGAGAAGACTTGCTTTGGCGCGGTATCCTGCCGATCATCCCGCCCAAGGCAAACCGTCGAGAGCCGCCCGCCTGCGACTTCCGGCGCTACCGCGACCGCAATCACGTCGAGCGCCTGTTCAACGGACTGGAGCAATCTCGACGCATCGCAACCCGGTACGACAAAACCGCTGCCTCTTTCCTCGGCTTCCTCTCGCTCGCCGCCGCCAAGCTATGGCTAACCGACTATGTCAACAGGACCTCGATCGCGGACAGAGTGAGGTTCAACTGCTTCATGATCGCTCTTGCGTCTCGGCAGCCCGCGATCACCAGCCAGCAGAGCTGCGCTGCGAAGGTTTTCCAAATGCGCCGGATGCACAATCACTAGATGCCGCTTGCCGGCGCGCGTGACGTAAATGCGGTCCATCCTTGCCCGCTCGGCCAGGACGAGCGGTTTGCGCCACATGTGAGCAATATCAAGCACAATGGTGCGCCTGGGATAGCGCCCTTGCCGGACACGATGATCGAGCATGCTGAAGCGCCCCGGGTTTCCAGGAGGCTCCAACTTGTGAGAAGGAGCATCCGTTATGAGCAAGACAACCAACAAATTTTCACCTGAAGTCCGCGAGCGGGCGGTTCGTATGGTGGTGGAGCAGCGGGC
>NZ_NMUA01000043.1 GCF_002312805.1 Sphingobium sp. D43FB
AAGGGCCATCGGTTGTTGGGGTCTCGGCTACGGGCTTCGGGCTACGCCCTCCGCCCTTCACCGACACCCCAACAACCGATTCTCATCTTGATTGTCGCTACGCTCGCATCCTGTCAGTCGCCGCGCACCTTGCCCCGAACGGTGAACTGACCCGCGTGCCAATCGATATCATCAAGGCTGAGCCTTGCCACTTCGCACGCGCGCAATCCCAACCGGGCGAGCAGCATCAGGATCGCATAGTCTCTTCGACCGGCCGCAGTGTTCCGGTCGCAACCGTCGAGGACGCGCTGGCCCCCCTAGTGGGATTTCCGAGACGATACCCTCACCGATACCCGGGGACTTTTTGCTGGGGAGGTTCGAGTCCCGCAGCGGCAAATACTGCCTGAACACAGTCCGGCTTTGCTGGGGAGACGGCTCGCACGATTCTGACCGCCCGAACGCATAAATTGATCTCGCACGACGACCCGGCCCGTCGCCCATAAGGTACGATGCGATGAGGGGCAAGATATGTTTACGTATCTTATAGCGCCTATATGATATGAAGGCGGATCAAAGAGATTTGACGGCAACATGTAAATAAGATACGCAAACGTTCCATCGAATCTCAATATGAATCGTATCAGGATCATTAAGCGTGACATCGGATCCCCTCAACGAACTCGGCGACCTTCTGCGGCAGGCGAGATTAACCGCTGGCTTGACGCAGGAGCAGGTTGCCGATCTGGCCGGCCTATCCCGTCCCCGCTATCGGGATATCGAAACAGGCGCCGCGGCCGCCCGTGTCACCACGCTGATGAATGTCTCCCGCGCGCTCGGGTTGGAGATGATGCTGGTGCCGCAAGCAATGGTCCCCGCCGTCCGGGCGTTGATGCGTCCGCATGACGACGACGACTTGCCCGCCTTTGTTTCACAACCCGATTGAAGACGAACGTCATGGCTCAAACTCCTCACACACCTCAGGCGATCCAGTCCCTTGACGTGTTCCTGAATGCGCTGAAGGTTGGTGTGATCGTCAGGACGCCGGGCGACTTCAACGCGTTCAGCTTTGACGAGGCATATCGGGCGACGGGCGGTTCGCCGATCCTCAGCCTGTCCTTCCGGGCGGCTACCGGGGGTTTGCGCAAGGATCCTAAGCCAGTGAGCGGGGCGTTGCTGGCTTTCTTTGCGAACCTGCTGCCAGAGGACAAGCTGCGCGAGGCGATGGAAAAGCATCACGCAGGCGCCGTCCGTCCGGGCAATGACTTCGACCTGCTGGCAGCGCTCGGCGCGGATCTGCCGGGAGCAGTCAGGGTCCTGCCGAGTGACGGCACGAACGTGAAGCCGAAGGCCAGTGCAAAGGGAAAGCCAAAGGCGCGCTTTTCGCTCGCGGGCGTGCAGATGAAGCTGTCGGTGATGAAGAACACCGGCAAGGGTGGTGGTCTGACCCTTCCGCTCGATGACAGCCAGGGGCAATATATCGCGAAGTTCCCCTCGACGGCATTTCCCGGCGTGTCCGAAAACGAATTTGCCAATCTCGCCCTGGCGGCAGCGATCGGCATGGATGTGCCCGAGCGCGAACTGGTCGAGAAGTCCGATTTTGAAGGAATTCCGGAAGATTTCGACACGCTGTCGGAGGGTAAGGTTCTTCTCATCCGGCGCTTCGACCGTGGGCCACAAGGCGAGAGGATACACATTGAAGACTTTGCCCAGGTCTTTGGCGTCTATCCCTCCCGCAAATATGAAGGGGCTGCCTATCACGACATCGCTGCGGCCTTAAACACGGCCGTCTCCGCTGCCGCCGCGCTCGAATTCGTGCGCCGGCTGGCGCTAGCGGTGATGACGGGAAATGGCGACATGCACCTGAAAAACTGGTCGCTGATCTATCGAGATGAAGGCACCACGCCCGCGCTCGCACCGATCTACGACGTGTTGTCGACCATCCCCTACATTCCCTCAGACAGCATGGCGCTGTCGCTTGGTGGCGAACGGTCGTTCAAGACGCTGTTGGCGTCTCGCTGGAAATCCTTCGCGAACCGCGCGAGACTGCCCGAGCCAGCGGTTCTCCAAGCCGTGGTAGAGACGGCAGCACTCGTCAACGAGCGTTGGTGGCAGTTGCCAGAACGCGACATCGTGCCTGCGACGGTGCTGGAGCGTATCGACGCGCATGTGAAAGCGATCACACCGATTTTGAATTCTTGCGCAGAGAAATGAATCGTGCCGTTCCGAGGATCAGGCCAGGCGTCAGCCCCACATATGGTCTTAATAGCTGCTCATGGACGATCAACGGCCCCCAATTCACCCGGTCTTGGAAGCCAGGTCTGCAGATCAAACGGCCTGATAATGTCGGCCATTTTATCTTGCCCCACCTCGTGAACGGCGAGCATTGCGGAGGGTGTGGATTTGACCAGGCTACCTTCCTGGCTAGCGCCAATCCCGTACCGCGCTCGCCTCTGGGGCAGTTATGGGATCTACAGGGGTGATCCGTGAGGATCATGTCATGGCTGGAGCCAGGCAGCTAGCGGAGTTGAATGGCACATCGCTCACCCAGTTTCTGTCTTCGCTGATCGCTGCGGGTACGAGGGAGTTGAGGGCAAATGCAGACATCCGGCTCCGTGCAGAACATGCTAATCGGGCCGCGGCGCTTTCAATCCTCTCGCAGGTGCCAGATCCGACGCCCCTTGCCGGCGACGCATTGCCTGGGACGCATTGAAGGAGCGACAGCCTATGTAAAGAAGGAGCGTTTAGTCAACGTACCCTGTGCATGGCCAATAATCATACATGCCATGCAAGCAATATTTGATCGACCGGTCGATTCAAGACTGGTTGCTTATGGGCAATTGAAAATCTAAATATGAAATTTCACTTCTGCACTTGCCCCCTTATCCATCTCATTCAAGCATTCCATCCGCACAAAATCGCCTTGAGGATAGCGGCTGCATTTATTCTCGCTTCCCCAGTGCCGGTCTCATATGCACAGGACATACCAGCAAGGAGATTTTCGCTATGATTCGATCGGAACTTGTGGAAAAATTGTCCGTAGACCACCCCCACCTGTCCCGTGCGGAGCTTGCCAAGATCATCGACCTTTTCTTCACCTCGATAACAGAGCAACTGCGAGAGGGCGGCAGGGTAGAATTGCGCGATTTCGGGATATTTTCCGGTCGGTCAAGAACCGCTAGAATTAGCCGTAATCCTCGTTCAGGCGCACAAGTCCAGGTCACGGCCAAGCGCCTGCCCCATTTCAAATGCGGAAAGGCTTTGGCGAAGCGCATTAATAGCTGCTGATGGACCATCCGCGGCCCTCATCTTACCCGATCTTGCAAGATAGCCAGGCAGAAGAAACGGCCTGATTATATCGGTTGTCTTGTCTTGCCCCCGTGACCGGCGGGCATGGCGGAACACGAAGAATTGAACAGGCTTCCTTCCTGGTACGCGCTAAACCCGTTCGCCGCGCCTACACCGCACTCGCCTCTGGGGCGGTTATGGGGTCAACAGGATCGACTCGCCGTCCACCGACGCATCGCAAGGCGATGAACAGGACCGTAGGCCACAGCATGGTGTTGAGGATGTCAAGGCCCGTATCGTGCCACCGCCAGGAACCATAATATAGCCGATTCAGGATTTCGTTGCCGGCCTCAAAGACACCAACCGCCGCGAGCGGCACCGGCGTATCAAGGCGTTTTCCCGATAGGACCCGCACGCATATCATGACCAACAACCCTGCATGCACATGGAGCATGTCATCGGACAGACCGGTGGCATCGCGGATCGCATTGATCAATTCTGTATAGCGAGCCGGCACGTTCATATCGCCGACCATATCGGATGTGCGAGGGGTTGGCGATGCTTGTTCGCGCTTGCAACATTAATCCCGGTGCGCCCTGAGGGAACAGAAAAACCAGCTGAGCGCACCGGAACCGCAGAGGCACCCTTTAGGCACCACGCCAACTCTTTCCGCCGTCGCGGTTCGAGTCGCGCATTCGATAGCAGAGTGACCGCAAGCGCCAAGTCCGCTGCTGCCATTTGAAAGATTGACTATTTGTGGACGAGCTCTTTTAAAGAACTTGAAAACAGAAAATAGCGACGGAACGGGACGGATTTTCGCTATTGCCAGCCACAGACGCCGCGATCGGAAGCCTGCTGCTGCTACGATGCGGGCCAGGCGGCGCGATCAAGGATAGCCCTGCCACGACATCACAGGGTTCATGGTCTTAGATGCGGCAGCTAGCCCTTGTTTCAGACTGCAGCATCAGGAGCTCGGCCCTGCTCTTGTGAACCGGTTGGCGAAGCCTTTGCGCGCCGGGCCAATGCCCGCCGCATCCAGCCGGTCATTGGCTGTTCGACCAAAAGGTGAATGAGGATGCTCGATGATGTCGCAACAAGGACAGCCAAGAGAATGGCAAGCGGCGCATTTGGAAGGATGGCAAACTTGGCTCGCAGGGCAAGCAGGCCGGCAAGGACATGGAGGTGGAAGAGATAGATGGAATAAGACGCATCGCCAAGCAGCCCGCCAAGGCGCGTCAACCATCCTTGCGGACAATGAGAGCGCGCAGACACAAGCACCAGTCCTGTCCCACATAGCCCGAGAAAGATTACGCTGGGGAGAGTTTGGCTTATCAGCCCGCCACACCAATATACAGCGAGGATAGCAGTAAGCAGCACGCCAATCCCTATGAACGGATGGACAGGCAGTCGCCAATCACTGGGCGGCGACATTCTGTTCCAGAACAAGCCAAGGCCAACACCCATACCAAATTCGATATTTACGGAACTGAACAAAATCGACCAAGGACTGTCGATATAGCCGGTGGTGGCTCCCCAGGACGGTAGGAATGCGACATAGGCGATCGGGGAAACCACCCATGCCACCAGCAGCCAGCGAGACGCCCGCGGGCCAAAGAAACTCAGGGCAAAGAGGCTGTAGAAAATCAGTTCCTGGCGCAAGGTCCAGATGATGTCAGGTTTGACGTAGGAATAGGGGATGAGAAAAGCTGCCCTGGCGTAAGCGGCCCAGTCAATGGCATCGCGCGCGAACCCGCGCTGGAGCAGCGCGTAAGACAGGATGGCCAGCCACATCATCGGGACGATCCGGACAAAGCGCCGCGTGGCATAGGCCGATAGCGTCATTCTTGGACGAAGATCACTGCCCTTGAGGACGACCACCGACATGATGAATCCGCTGATGACGAAGAAGATATCGACGCCTGAGGAACCGCTTTCAAGCGCGCCGCCCAACAAGGTCAGGCCGCCATATTTGGGATCGGCAATCATCGCGGCGCAATGCCCGACGACCACGCCCAGTGCGCAGAAACCACGCAAAAACTGAATGCCGACAAGCTCTGCGCGATTGTCCATATTTATCAGCCCCCGACTCGCCGCGCCATGCATCAGGGCAGACGACCAGCCATTACTATGAGACTGTCCAAAGAGAAACCTGTGCCTGGGGTATGGGTCAATTACTGATAGAGGAGATCAGTCAGGCTCTGGGCCGCGGCCCGCAGCCGGGAAGCGCGGATCCTGGCCACCGCGACGTATCAATGGAGGCGTGCACATCTGCGCCATGCACTGGTCCTGCCGTCATGGTCAGATCAACGACCATCGAAAAGAACCTATAGATGGTGCCCTCGGCGCAGGCCAAAGACAATATCCCTGGCATGTCCCTCATTGCAATCTGCTATGCGTGTCGTTCCTCACGGCTAGATCCTTGTCATGAAGCCATGCACCCGACCTGTTTTGCCACCGGTGACCGCGCCAACGCACTGTTGGCTTCACCTGCGCGCAAATTGCGCGCTATTTTGCTCGCAGGCGCGGCCCGCATACGCGCGGTCAGACCCTTCTCGCATGGCTACCATTTTGCGCGTTGAACTGCCCGCGACATTCGGTGCATGGCGCGACACCAAGCCTGCTGATCGCCATCGGTCTGCCGTGGCACCTTGCCAATTTATGCTCAATTGGTTATATATCGACCAGAGTTGCTTTGGATAACTGCGTGCCCGATCTTCAAGCTTTGTCGATCAACCACGCCGCATGAGCGCGGCCCGATGCGCATAGACAGCATCCTCATTATAGAGCGTCCCGCTGAGAGCTGCCGCTTCCATCAGCTGGCACAGGGCCTGACGATCATGATGTAGGCGAGCGACATGATCTGCAAGCTTTTCAATGCTATGTCCAGGGGCGAACAATCCGCCTCCATATGTCTGCGTCAATCCGCGTGGATAGGCCGTGTCATAGCCAATGATCGGGCATCCGCTGACCAGCGCCTCGATAAGGCAGCGCGCAGATTCTGGCGTTTTGTGGCAGAACAGCAAGAGATCGCTCTCCTGCAGCCGGTCCAGAAGGTGCGTGCGCCTCCCTTCGAATCCTGGAAAGTCAATGACGTTGTTGAGACCAGCGCGCGACACCTGTGCTTTGAGTGCGGGCAAATCGGGTCCATCACCGATCCAGCACGCTTGAAACGCAATTCCTTGCGTATGCAGGCGTGCCAGGCACGCCAGCCAGTCGAACGGCCCTTTCATGCCAGCAACCCGGCCCACATAGACTATCTTGAGTGGTTCTCCAGCAAGGGCTCGGTCCTGCTTCCGCAACAGGGCGGACGCGGAAATCTGCTCCGTGCATCGGGTGTGGGTGTCATAGGTGCAATGCGGATCGGATGCCGATCTTGCATAATAAGCAAAACTATCGCCTCCCTGCAGCAGCGCTACAGTGCTTTTGCGCAAGACATACCGAATTGCAGCCTGTGTAAAGGGCATGACCATCTCCGCCAAAAGCCGCTTCAGCGGTGCCCGTGCCAGCTTGTTGCGGATGACAAAGGGTTCGACCCGATCAATCCACGCAGCATAACGCCGTCGCTGTTCGATAGCTTCAAGGGCCGCGATGGTGGGCCAATCGCCGATGATACTGCCCAATGTGAAGCAGAGATGGCGGTGGGTCGCGACAGCTTGGCGCAGTTCGTTCCGAACCGCGCCATAATGGAGGATCATTTTGCGTGGGGTATAAGCGTGTGGCAGTATCACAAGTCGCGCGCGCGCACCCAGGAGGCCCTCATCCGTACGGACCCAGGATGCCGAGCCCCCGCTGACCGCATTCGCCTGGCTTTCCACACCATAAAAGGTAACCCGATCGAAATGCCGGCACCATTGTTCGATACCAGCGGCAGTCTGCTCATCCACTTCCGGACCATAAGGACCCTGTCGGATAGACACATGGGTTACAAGAAGAAGCGAGGCTTGATCGTCGAGCGCCATATGCTTCAAGCCTGCCGGTTGGACTAAGATGGTGGCGCTATCGCCCCCTGCCGCTGTCCGAATCGCTTCAGGTACGCTGCCAGATTGTCCAGGATTGCCTATCACGTGCGATGGCCCTTGCATTGTTTATATTCGCTTTCTTCAAATACCTCAAATATGCTGGCCAGCATCGTCGCTCGTCTTGCGCGCACAGCAGAGATTGGCAAGGGGTGAATAGAAAGCACGCCAGCAGTATCAGGCCCGCATCCCTACAAACACGTGCCTGCATCTGCTGCCCGATATTAAGCACACGCCTGCCTGACCTAATGCTACCCCGTCCCCATCCTATTCCAACTACCCTCTTTGACTTTTAGCCGCGATCGCAAACGGCCAATCTCGTCGCGCTAAAGCGTAACGGGCGGCGATGCATGACGGCGTTTACGCAAGGACCTCATCAAGTCATCACCAGCGGCAGTATTTTTAGGGCTCCGGACTTTCCTCCCGCCAACGGCACAGACGAAAGCGACAGCCAGAACCATGAACAAACCTACCAATGCGTCGCGCGAGAGCAGACTGCTTTCTGTTACATTATGCCCCATGCAAAAGATCAGCATGGCCGAAATAAGAGCGCCCTCCTCCGCCTTGATGCTCTGATCAGCCAGCAGCTTCCAGATGGGCCAAATGATGAGCGCGAAGACGGCAATCACAAGGCCCGGCAAACCGACAGTTACAAGCAGATCAAGATACCCATTATGCCCGACAGTTATCTGCGTCAGCATACCTGATCCATATTGATAGACCGGGCTATATGGCCCGATATTCCAAAAGGACCCAAATCCCGAACCCGTGCCAAGATTGTCTCCTGCATAGCGAACAAGCATGCCCCAGATATAACCTCGGCCGGTAAAGGCCGAAGGTGCCAGATAATTGAATATCAATATATCTTTATACGCGCTCAATGCCATTCCGCCCAAGGATGCGGCAATAGCGATCGCCGGGATTGCGTACATCCTAAAGCGCCTGGAATAAAATTGGTAAATCCAGCCGGCCAGCAACGCGATGGCGGTCATGCCGCCCGATGTCTTGGACTGGGTCCGGTACATGAAATAGGCAGACAAGAGTATGACGAGAATACGCCAGACTGTAGGTATCTTCTTCGCATCGAAAAGAAATAGCAGGATGGTGATGGCGCAGGTGGCCCCGGCAAAATTCTTATGAACCAGAAACCCGCGCCAGTTGCCGATCAGTGCAGAAGCGATGGCTGAGTCGGTCATCATGTGAATGCCTGTGGCCGGATCAAGAAATACCACGGCGTAATTTGCGACCAACGCCACGACCAGAGCAACGCGTACGACATTCAATGTTGAACGATAGCCCGCTTGCTGCACCACGAGAAAAGTCGTCCAGACCACCACTGTTGTCAGAAGGAGGCGACGTACCGCAATATCGGGCGCGATCGCCCAAGCCAGGCTAACCCAGCACCAAGCAATGGCGAGCAATATCGGCCACGGCATCGCTATCAGTCGCCAACGGCTGATGGCGGGTCTAGCGCCATAGATGGCCAGCGCGAGGATCAACAGATACCCAATTTGCCGTTGACTACTGCCCTCGCCTGTCAAAGGCAGTTCGTTATATGTCATGAGCGGTGCAAGCAGTACCATTATCAGCAAGGCCACTGTCGCAAACTCGATCGCTCGCTCATGCCAGCTTTTTGTCAGAACGGCATCGGTCTTTGATGACCCCTGCTCCTGAAGCTGATCTAGGAACGAAGGCGATTGGGTTTTGATGTCTTCCATGCCTATGTTTCCCGCTCTTTAAGCCCGATCCGAACATTGTTTAGCAATAGCAGCATGTTGCGATCCACGCCTCGTTATGAGGAGGAAGAGTGAATGTTGGCATGGACTGGTATTGCCCGGCAAGTGCATAGCCGGGAGGGACTGCGATATCCATCGGATATGACGGACGCGCAGTGGCGCCCGCAGCGCTGTTGTGGATCCGGCAAGGCGTGGCGGTCGATCTCGATCGGCAGACATAGTCCGCCGTCACCCAGCGTTCGCTCTCGGACTGCGCGATCATGACTGTGCCTCCAGGCCCGGCACGTCGCGTGCGGTTGTACGTCGATCTTCCATTGCCAGCTTGAGGATGGGATCGCCGCTACGGTCGATCGGTGCCCCAGAAGAGCTTTCGGCCGGGCAACTTGAGCGATCAATTTCGTAGTTAGATCATAGACTTATGAACTCACCAAGAGCATGAATAGCACGATCTGGAATGTGGAAAAGGATGGATGTGAATGGACACGGCGGTTCGAGTCCTGCTGGGCATCGTACTGGCTAGGGCTTGTCCGAAATATGACTACAATTTCGGTCAGGTAGGTGGGGTTCAGTCCCTATATCCGCGACTTCTCGAGCCCGCTGAGACGCTCCACCAATATGGAGCGGCGAACCTGGTCGAGGAAGAGAGTGTCATCGCCTTAGACGGATGAATTGGAGGGCACGACCCAGACTATCCAACATAAAAACCTAATTTGCGCTCGACGCAATAACCTAAAAGTGACACAGGACGAAAACCTAATAATCGCGAAACACGAAAACCTAATGGTTGCGCATCATCGAGGGTGAATGCCGTGGCCACTCCCCAGCAAAAGCTTGCGGACGCGCTCGATACTTTGCTCGCAGCCGACAATCTCACGCCTGGAAAACCTTCCCGACACGCGTGCCCTCCTGCCCATGGGGCGAGAGATGGTTGATCTGTACTGCGAGAGTTTCCGCACCGTGCCCAGGCGCGTTGTCCTCGACATCGATGACGCCTTCGATGCCGTGCACAGCGGTTAGCAGTTGCGATTGTTCAATGCCCATCACAACGAATATGGATTCCAGCCCATCGTCGTGTTCGATGGCGAGGGTCGCTTCATCACCGCCGTCCTGCGCCCGGCCAAACGGCCCGGCGGCAAGGAGATCAGGGCTTTCCTGCGTCGCCTGATGCGGGCGATCCGCGCCAACTGGCCAGAGATGCAAATCCTACTGCACGGCGAAAGTCACTATTGCTGCCCCGAAGTCATTGACTGGTGCCAGGCCGGGGGCCACGAATTTATCCTGGGCGTCGCGCCGACGTCGACATTGCGCCGTCACATCGCCGCTCTCGAGGCCAACACCAAAGCCCGCTTCCACGCGGCACCTGAAGCCGGCAAGGCGCATCGCTTCAAGTCCTTCCACGACGGCGCGAAAAGCTGGAGCCGCGCCGAGCGGATTATCGCCCGCGTCGAGGTCGGCGATCAGGGCACGGACACGTGTTTCGTCGTTACAAATCTCAAGAAGGGCTCGCGCCGCCGGCTGTACGAGCAGGTCTATTGCCGGCGAGGCCAGGCGGAAAATCACATCAAGTCCTGGAAAACCCACCTCGCCGCCGATCGCACATCCTGCACCAGGACCACCGCCAACCATCTGTGTTTCTCGATGCCGGTGCCTAGTGGCTCATGTGGGGCCTGCGTAGCGCCATGCCTAAAGGTTCAACCTGGCGCACCGTCCAGTTCGATACTTTACGCCAGTGCCTCATCAAGGTCGCTGCCCGCGTCACCGAGTTGAAGACCCTTATCCCTATCCAATGGCCCGCCGCCTGTCCCGACCAGAAAATCTTGCCCCTCGCCCTCGATCGCATCCCTCGCCTCATCACCGGAACCACGGGGCAGTGCACCCTCAAATCAAACGCCGCACTTAAACCCGCAAACCTCAATGACCCTGAAATCCGGATCATCCCCGGCAATGAAGCGACGCGCCCGCCGCTTGCTCAAAATCCAAATCCTGGCCTGCGCTGACCAACCAGATGAATTTTACGGGCTAGAGGCACTTGATCTTGCCCGAACGCACGGACGTTAAGGGGCGACCAGGGGCATAAATCTGTCATGCGTAGCCTAGTAACCTTTTCCGTTCGAAGGGAGGACAGAACGATGACGAACGACCAATTCAGAGGCAGCATGTTGCATTTTACGTCTCGCCATCGTCAAACGCTGCGCTACTCTTCGATCTGGCACGGTTGCGAGGTAGATCGATGAGCCCGCCATGAGATCGAAAGAGAGCCATTCCATGCAAGTCGGTTCCGTGCAAGGCAAAGCGAAACGACTACCCGTTCTTGATGGCATGCGCGGGTGGGCAGCCCTTGCGGTCCTGGGTTACCATATGGGGCCAATGATGCCAGGATGGAACGCCTTCCCCTACGGCTATCTCGCTGTCGACTTCTTTTTTGTTCTAAGTGGCTTTGTCATCGCGCATGCATATGGACCGACATTAAAGAAATCGGGGTCATTTCGTTCATTCTTAGCAATCCGGTTTATCCGATTATACCCGTTACTGTTTCTTGGAACAATAATGGGCATCATAGTTTATACTATACGGTTAAATATATCTAACCAAAGTGTAAGCCATGATCATATCCTGGTAGTCTTTTTTTCTCTTTTCGCGATACCGGCGATCTGGATAGATCCATTTCCTGTAAATCCTCCCGTCTGGTCTTTATTTTGGGAAGTAGTTTCCAACATATTATTTGCATTTTTCTACATATATTTACGCATAAGACATATCTTATTTGTTCTTTTTTTGCTTCTGATATGGCTCGCCAGTGCGGCGCTATCGAGCGGCAGCTGGCTAGAACTTGGTACCGTTCGCGAATTTTGGTGGGCAGGCCTGCCTAGATCCGGAAGCTTGTTCCTGATCGGAGTACTGATTCAAATTGCCGTACTACCGCGCATTGAAATCCAACCAAAGTCTCGACCCTGGGTCTACATCATATTGTTACTATCCATGTCAGTGTCGATACCCTCAACATTTCCACGAATATGGATTGACGCAATATGCGCCATATTCCTATTTCCAGCAATTATCCTTTTCGCTGCAAATAGTGATGCCTGTTTGCCGAGAATATCCCATTTTTTTGGAGAATTATCCTATCCACTCTACGCGACGCATATGCCAATTATTATCGTATTAGGTGGTATCTTTGCGCGCTTGACTAACATAGAAAATATGTATGTATTTATCAGCACATTATCGATAATAATTTCATATTCATATTTTGCACATCGATATTATGATATTCCCGTCAGACGTATGCTAACAACAAAATTGTATCGATCGTGATTGAAAATTCTTATCAGGACATTCCATGTTTATGCATGTAATTGGCGACAGTCGATTATTTCTACTGTTCAAAATCCTCTCAAGCCCGCAAGGCGACATCACCATGCCTGGCCACGAGAGCTATGGCAGATCCAAGGTCGGGACGCTTTGCAAGGCGTGACGTCGTTAAGCGTTCACCCTGTTTACCCATGCCGTCCAGCGCGCTTATCCAAATCTTGACGACCGTTCATACAGATGCGGTCAACGACCCCAGAGGAACGGCTGATCCTGCCAGCATTTGCCAAGAACCACCATGGCGCGAAATGTGCGAGGCGTAGCGCCGCCTGGTCTGCAGAACCAAGGCACCTATGCAGGACACGCAAGTCCGCAACATCGTCACCCGCCTCCGACACGCTGTATGGTGGCCGTGGACACACTGAGGGCTGCATCGAGGGATAGACGCCCAATGCACCAGCGAACGCCCTTTGTGCGGTTAAGCAAACATGTGCACCGCCGCTTTGTCATTTGCGTGGCACCTTGATCCGGCTTTCGCAAAGTCTCCGGCACCACCCATCACCGTGTTCGTAATATTACGCTTCAAGCATCGAGCGCGTGGCGCGCGTCCTCGATACCATATCCATATCTGCGTTGCGAACGCTCGCGTCGATCCTGATGCCAACCTCTTACGCATCATTGCCACTACGTCCAGGCTGGACTGGTATAGTCCTTGGAACCGTTTGGGCCGTACCCCAGATATCCGCAGATCAGAATTTCAATAGACCAATCAAGCCACTCGAACCACCGCGATGATAACATACCGCAACGCCGTTCTCGCTTGAAGCGACAACGGCGAGCACGCCCCCGAAAAACGCCAAAAACCGAAGCGGCAAGTCACCCGCTAATGACAACGATTGTCAATTGCATTGCTGCTGCCAAACAGGTAAATTCGCAACGACGTTAGAATTAAGGACAGTTAATAAATATATTTATAAGCTTTATCATAGACTTATACGATAATACTCGCTCTACAATGCCTAATACGACTTTCATATTATCAGATATGAACGTCCAATAATATTGATATTAAGTATTCGTTTTATTCCATTATGGAAATCAAAATTTCATTATATAATTGCTTGCAATATCATGCATAGGGGAAATATATGACGCAATATAATCATAGCCAGAGCCCTTCTTTAGGCCAAAACAAACAAATAGATGATAATGCACAAGAAAGTTCTGAAAACGATAACAGAAGAAAGTCGGCGCGAAATATCTCTGTTCTTCAGATTGGCAAACTTGTCACAGACCGTGACCAAATGCTTTGCCTTGTTAAAAATATATCAGCAGGTGGTGCCAAAGTTTATGCGTTGCGATCGCTTGCAGTAGACAAGCGACTACGCATTGAATTTAGAAGCGGGATTACGGTCGACGGCTCAACGATTTGGGCCGACGGTTTAACGGCCGGCATTCGCTTTGATCATGAAATCGACATATCGCAATTAGTCGGCTCGGGAGCAGAATCGATCAGGGCAGGACAGTTTCCCCGCCATCCTCGCCTCGATATCATTGCCGCAGCAACGATGAAATGGGACGAGTCCTCGGCCGCAGGGGAAGTCATTAATATTTCTCAGACGGGTGTATGCATCGAAGCCCACCCTCTGCCTTTGGTACACCAGCGCGTGACTTTGAAAGTCGAAAATCTTCCGACGCTGCAGGCTCGGGTTGTTTGGCGGAATGACAGAAGGGCTGGATTAGCCTTCAATCAATCACTGCCTTATGAGATGTTGGGCCATTGGGTGATGGAACAGCGCCCGCGTCGATTTCTGTAAATGTGAAATATAATCTAGTCACATGATCATATCATTTAAGTTTATAGTATATGGATTATAGTATTATACCATTTACCTTAATTTTTATTGCGGCTCAATAATACCGGTAGATAATAATATCATTAAAAATGCACCTGCAAATAATCGATAATAAACAAATAATCTATAGCCCTTTGTGGATACTAATTTAAGAAAAACGATTATGGCGCAATATCCTGTTACAAATGATACTATAGTTGCAATAATAGTAGGAACTGCAGCAGAAGACGAAAATGTGTTCCACTTTGAAATTAGTTGAAAAAACCCAGCGGCAAACACAGCTGGGATGGCCAATAGGAAAGAGTAACGCGCAATCGTATCCTTCGTATACCCCAAAAATAGACCGGCGGTGATCGTGCCGCCGGAGCGAGATACGCCAGGAATGAGTGCTAAGGCTTGAGCGAGACCAAGGATAAAGCCGTCACGAGCGGATAGTTGATCAAGAGTCAGTGCTTTACGTCCGTAGAATTCACCAGCCCCCAACAATAATCCAAAAAATACCAGCATCGATGCAGTGATGTAAAGGCTCCGCATAGTGCCTTCAATTGCATCTTTGAATAATACCCCGAAAATCGCGATTGGCAATGTCCCTAAAATGATGAGCCATCCCAGTCGAGCGTCTTGACTTCTCATATTGGTCGATGACCAGGGCTGCGAAAGCCAGGCTCGTACAATCCTCCAAATATCTTGCCGGAAATATAATAGAACGGCAGCTTCCGTCCCGATCTGCACGACAGCCGTGAAAGCAGCGCCTGGATCGCCAGATGACAAGAACGTTCCAGCTATCCTTAGATGGGCGCTCGATGAAATTGGAAGGAATTCGGTCAATCCTTGAATTATTCCAAATATTATTGCGTCAACAAAATTCATCCAAACCTCCCATCAAACCAAAAATCGATCGGAATCATCCAAGCATTTCAATTGCAATCCAGATGTTGTGGATATGAAGTGCGTGAGCACGAGTAAAGCTCAATGGATGCGATCTGGATGGGTTATTCCTTTTTACGCATCGTGATGGAGTCCAACCTATATATGGCTCGACATAAATCTGTCACTCACAAGGCGCCGTACAAGATTGAATCGCTTGAAATTTAAAGACGAACACCACGGCAGTCGAAGACGATGCACCTGTGAGATCTATAGCCCTCAATGATCGCGCCGCAGATTTAACGGCAGATGAAGGTGCCGGTGGTTGGATAAATAGTTAATGACAGGGGCAAAGTTGAACTGACGACGGCCGGCACGTAGCCTCCTTCGACTATCGTCGCGCTCGGCTCGATCCAAATGATCTGACAGATCACATTTTTTGCGCATGTCGAATATCAGCGGCGCAGGACGATGGCACTGAATGCTATTGCGGATTGGCCTCATTGACACCGTGAGGCGCAATACAACATGATCCACGAAGCGTACGATTGCGCATGTGACACCACATATTCGCGGCGCGCGCGATCCGGTGACGCGTTCACGCAGGCCGCCATTTACGTCTTGCCCATAGCCTGATCGATTAGACCTTGATTTGCCTGGACTCTATTGTAATCAGAACCCTGCAAACGTAGAAAAGCATGGGAAATCACCAAAGAATCTGAACGAACTTGCCAATAATCAGACCTGTTTAAAATTCCTGCGCTTCTTGATGCAGAGCTTATTAACAATTTTTTCGGCATATTAATATGACAGACAATGGGTCAGGCCCCATGCGCAGCCCGCCGTCGAATAATAGTCCGATGGAGATAATTAAGTAAAAAATTCATTGATGTATTTTATTACATCATTAAAATATTGAGATCATTTTGTGTATTTTTTTGCTTGATAATATTAATAGAACAATATCGATAGCATCTTTAAATAGATTGTTAGTTCTTTATAAATGAGTGACAGATTTTCATTTCTCGCGCAGCTTGATGATAAAGATATTATTCTTGATACAGCGTCTTTGATTCTTAGCGCCCTCGATTATGATAATATTTCGTTCGATCCATATATAGATCTACTTAAATCTATTGGTGATGAAATCGAATTTGTCAGCTCCTTGTCGTCCGGAAGTGATATTGCTGCCACTCTTGTGGATGTTATTGCTTATAAATTCGGCTTTTCAGGCAAGAGGGCGATTGGAGATTCCCGGTTAAGCGCTGGCCTGATGCCCGTCATCGACCGGCGCGAAGGGCCGCCGACATCTTTAGCGATACTGTATGTTTCAGCAGCACGACGAATGGGTTGGGTAGCCGACGTAGTTAGCCTGCCACCCCAAATTCTGGTGCGCGTGGGGCCTGCAGACCATCCACGTTTTATCGACCCGTCCACGGGAAAAATTCATGCAAGTGCGCCCCACTTGAGCGGCGGGCCGGCATCAAGGTGGCTGGCGAAGATCGTCCCCGCGAACGACAATTTTATACCGATATCGAACAGAATGGTACTCGTTTTGTCGTTGACCGAGGAGGCAAATAGCGCTGAGCGGAGTGGAGATTATTCAAGAGCGATGAAATTACACGAGCGCATAACAATCATTGCCCCATCGCATTGTGAGGGATGGTGGAATTTGGCGGGCATGCAAACGAGGCTCGGACACTTCGACGAGGCTCGACGGAGCCTGTGGGCCGTGCTTGAAATCACCCGCGACACAGCCTGTCGCCAGATAATCGCATCTGCACTCGTCAGGTTGGGAAGCTAAAGGGAGCACCTCGGTGGGCAGGCCGCCGGCACCACATGCTTGGGCGCGAGTGCCTGGAACGCGCCATTGCTGCACCCCTCCGTGCCAACGACGGTGAGACAAAGCACCGCCGGTAATTTAGCCTTGAGGGCGCGGATGAGATATCACCATGGTTATGCCGCGTATTCCAAACGACGAGACGAACTCCGCCGCCGCAGGCGC
>NZ_NMUA01000044.1 GCF_002312805.1 Sphingobium sp. D43FB
AGCGTAGGATCGTCCATGGCGGGTGTAGCTTTCTTGAAATGACGTTGATCGGATTAGACAACCAAATCATACGTTAAATCAGATGCTTACGCTACATCCGCCAACCCCCGATGAATTATACGGGCTAACTCCCAAAATAGCTGCCGCGCGCTGGCGAGACCCAACTGGACGACCATCGCGTTCCGCAACATGGTCAGCGCCGAGTTACTGAGCAAAACGCAACGTTCGCTGTCACGCCAGATGCGGCCCTGTTCGGGCGAGAACCGCAGTCGGCTTGTCAAATCGGCATATGTGGGGAGATGCTTCATGGCTCGTCATAACATATATGGCCACTGGCTGCCATAGAAGTCCCAGCATTCGACAAATATGTCGATATTTCGGGTGGCTGCGATACCCCATCTGCGCAATCTTCCTGGAAATACGCTGTTCCATGATTTGGCACGGTTCATGCTAACAACACTTGGAACAGGCGTCGGAGCGCGCTGACCGCGAGAATCTGACGGCGGACATTGGGAGAGGGAAGACAGAATGGATGTTTCCGGACTGGTCGATACGGCAACGGGCCGTCAATCGCGGGCGATATATTCGAGCGAGGAACTTTACCGGCAGGAGCTCGAACGCATCTTCGGGCGGTGCTGGCTGTTCCTCGTGCATACTAGCCAGATTCCTGAGGCTGGCGACTATTTCCGTACCTTTATGGGCGAGGACGATGTCATCGTCATTCGCCAGAAGGGCGGAACGATCAAGGCCTTCCTGAACAGCTGCACGCATCGCGGCAACAGGATCTGCCGCTCCGACCGAGGAAACGCGAAGGCGTTTACCTGCAATTATCATGGCTGGTCGTTCGCACCGGACGGCTCGCTCAGCGCTGTACCGCTGGAGAAAGAAGCTTATTTCGGTGAGTTGGACCGCAGCAGGCTGGGCCTTGTTCCCGTGGCCCACGTTGCTGAGTATAAAGGCCTCGTCTTTGGCTGTTTCGATGCCGATCCGCCTTCACTCGAAGACTATCTTGGCGATGCAAAATTCTTCCTCGACGTCTGGCTCGATGCAATGCCGGGTGGAACGTCACTCGTCGGTGAAACCCAGAAGATGGTGCTCGCCAGTAATTGGAAGCTGCCAGTAGAGAATGTCTGTGGCGACGGCTATCATCTCGGCTGGGCGCACGCCGGGGCGATGAGGGCGGTGCAGTCTCTGGATCTTGCCGGTCTTAGCGTCGGCAATTCGAGCACGGATCTCGACGGCGGGCTTTCCGTTGCCGGGTTGAACGGCCACATGGCCCTGACCTCCCTCGACGGGGTTTCGGGCTATGCCTTCTACCCCAAACCAAAGCCAATGCTGGACTATCTTGAATTCAATCGTCCACAGGTGATCGAACGGCTGGGCAAGGTGCGCGGCGAGCAGCTCTGGGGTTCGCAGATCAATATCACGATCTTTCCCAACCTGCAGTTCCTGCCGGGCCTCAACTGGTTCCGGGTCTATCATCCCAAGGGTCCGGGCCAAATCGAGCAGTGGACCTGGGCTATGGTCGAAAACGACATGCCCGCCGAGATACAGGCGGCGATCCTGGACAATCAGTGCCTGACCTTCGGCCTGGCCGGCCTCTTCGACAACGACGATGGCGATAATCTTGCTGCCTGCACCGAACAGTCCCGTGGATGGCGCACAGCGCAAATGGACGTGTTCACCAACATGGCGCTAAACCGTTCAGGGCCGCGCGAAGGTTTCCCCGGCGACATCGCCGCCGGATTGGTGAGCGAGCACAACCAGCGTTATTTCTACCGCCGTTGGCAGGAACATATGCAGGCTGACAACTGGGCCGGTGTTCCCACCTACAACATCAATTCAGTGGTCGCCGAGGAGACAATCAATGCTTGAGTCGGGCGTCGCTCCGATGTCCACGGAGAGTGTCACCGGCCTGACTCAGCGCCTGTACCACGAAGCGCGTCTGCTCGACGCGGAGCGCTTCGAGGATTGGTTGGAATTCATGTGCAACGATGTGACTTATCGCATGGAGCTCAAGAGACGGCGGTTCCGGGCGGATCGTTCGCCGCCCGCGGCGGTTGGCGTCGGCGTCGTTTTCAACGAGAATCTTGCGCGGCTCAAGCTGAGGATCGATCGCCTGCGCTCCGGATTTGTATGGGCTGAGGATCCGCCAAATTTTGTGCGCCGCGTCGTTTCAAATGTTGAGGTCGAGCGCGCGGATGCCGAAAACGAGGCTATCGTGCACTCGGTGATCGTCATCCATCGCAACCGCATCGACGGCCTGACAAGGGTTCTTACTGCCGGGCGCTCCGATCGTTGGCGTATGCATGCCGATGGCTGGAAATTGGCGGCGCGCGAAATAGCACTTGATCACGCGGTACTGCCCGACAGCAACATCAACGTATTTTTCTAACATGTAATCATTGAGAGGAGAATGACATGCGCATTGAGCGGATCGGTCGTGAGCCGGAGTTTTCGCGTTACATGAATCTCAAGGAAGGCTGGCTCGATCGCAGGATCTTCAGTGATGCGGATATCTATGAAGAAGAGCTCTATCGTATCTTCGCACGGTCCTGGCTGTTCGTTGCCCATGAGAGTCAGTTGCCTAAGGCTGGCGATTTCCTGACAACCCACATGGGTGAGGATGGCGTAATCGTCGCGCGACAGCCCGACGGTTCGATCAGGGTGTTCTTGAATTCCTGTCCCCATCGCGGCAACAAAGTTTGCTTCGCCGATGCAGGTAACACCCGCCGCTTTGTGTGCAATTATCACGGCTGGGCGTTCGATACTGCTGGCGATCTGAAAGGCATGCATGAGGAATATTGTTACGACGACAACGATATTGATCGCCGTAAGAACGGGCTGAAGCAGGTTGCCAGGGTTGGCAGCTATAAGGGGTTGGTGTTTGCGACGTTCGCCGAGGACGGTCCTAGCCTAGATGCTTGGCTGGGCGACTTCCGCTGGTATCTGGACATGCTGCTCGACAACGAGGACGGCGGCACCGAACTGATCGGCGGCTGCATCAAGTCAGTGATGAACGCCAACTGGAAGTTTGGCGTCGAAAATTTCATCGGCGACGCCTACCATGCTGGATGGACGCATGATTCAGGCTGCCGCTCGATGAACAACGGCGAGCCCTTTCCGCCGATCGATATGGAAAATTCCTACCATGCCAGCGTCAATGGCCATGGGTGGGAGTTTGGCACCGAAGGTGTGGGCGACCTGTTCCTGCTGGGCCGACCGAAAGTTCTCGAATATTATGAGAGAATTCGCCCGAAGATGGCCCAACGGCTTGGTGAAATGCGCTCAAAGATCTTCGGATCGGTCGCTTCTGCCTCGATCTTCCCCAACGTATCGTTCCTGCCAGGTATTTCGACCTTCCGGCAGTGGCAGCCCAAAGGCCCTATGGAATTCGAGCTTAAGACTTGGGTGATCGTCAACAAGACGATGCCTGATGATATCAAGGATGAAATCACAAAGGGGGTCATGCAAACCTTTGGCCCGGGAGGCACGTTCGAGATGGATGATGGTGAGAACTGGAGCAACTGCACCACCGTAAACCGTGGTGTAATCACGCGTCACGAACGCCTGCACTACCGTTGCGGTATTTCACGCCAGATCGACCATGATACGCTTCCGGGTATCGTTTACCGCGGGCAATATAACGATGCCAACCAGCGGGGCTTTTACCAGCGGTGGCTCGATATGATGGAGGCCGACAAGCTGGACACGATGCCCCAACGGCCGGAACCTCGCCTTTCCGGCGTTGGCGAGACACGCAATCTCCCCGGCCTGTTCGCGCTCTGAAAAGGATCACTGCAATGATACAGAATGCTACATTGGAACGTCCAACCACTGGACAGAGCGCCTCCGTTGAACAGACGCATAGTTTGACACAGACGCTATACCGCGAAGCGCGGATGCTCGACGAAGAAAATTACGTCGATTGGGTCAAGCTGCTGGCCGACGATTTGCTTTACCATATGCCTGGCATCGAGACTCGCTATCGCCGTGACAAAACAGACCAGGTCAAGGACTTGACCAGGATGGCCTATTATAATGATAATCTTACCGAAATTAAGAAACGTCTCTCTCGATTGGAAACAGGTACTGCCTGGTCCGAGGATCCCGCCACGCGTTATACTCACATCATTACAAACGTTGAGGTAGAACTGACCGCAATACCCGGCGAGTACCAGGTTTTCTCCAACTTCTATGCATATCGCAATCGTAATGAACGCGAGGAAGACTCGCTGATCGGCAACCGTATCGATATCTGGCGTGAAGTAGAAAATAGTTTTCAGTTAGTGATGCGTCGTATCATTCTAAAGCATAATGTTCTCCTCAGTAAAAATCTTAACATCTTTCTCTAATCAGCCTATAGCTTACGGTATTAAGCAAGCTGTGCTGGTCGCCGTTAACAAAATTGATGATGACGGGATGATTTCTGACCGCCCGATTCATTCCTTTGGTCTGAATTGTTTGCTGTCTTTCGGATGGAGAGATGAAATGGACGCACTGCGATATTATCTGGTGCCTATGGTTACACTCGCGGCCATCGCCGGATTTGTCCTTGGCGGGCCATTTGTGTGGCTCGGCATTGGTACATTCCCTGTGCTCATGCTGCTGGACATCGCCTTGCCTAGTGATCGCAAGATGCGCGTGCGCGGCATATCGGCCGCTGCGGATTTCGCTATCTACTTGCATTTTCCGCTGATGATTGCGCTCTATCTCGCTTTTGCCTACTCTGTTGAATCAGGCTCCAACCTAATTTGGGGGGCACCGAGTTCATCCTGGCAATTGGCTGGGTCGATCGCCAGCCTTGCCTGGCTATCCTCGGTTCCCACCTTGCCCGTGGCGCACGAACTCATGCACCGTCGGCACTGGTTCCCGCGCGCTCTCGCCAAGGGGCTTAGCGCCTTTTACGGCGACCCCAATCGCGATATCGCGCATATCGTCACCCATCACGTCCACCTAGACACGCAGAAGGATAGCGACACGCCGCCCCGAGGGCAGACGATCTACAGCTTCGTCCTTTCGGCGACGTGGGGTTCTTATCGTGATACTTGGGAAAAACAGGGCGAAATGCTCTCACGCATGGGCTATTCGACGTGGAGCTGGCGCAACGCGATGTGGCTACTCCCAATCCTGCTTGGCACAATTGTTGGCGGGGCAACCTTACTCGCGGGGCCTGTTGCTGGTATCGCCACTGCTGTCGCCATTTTTCTCGCCAAAATGTTGATCGAAGGCTTCAATTACTTCCAGCACTACGGGCTGATCCGGATTGAAGGCGAACCCATCGCCAAGCATCATGCCTGGAACCATCTGGGCATGATCTCCCGTCCGATCGGGGTGGAGATTACAAACCACATCAACCACCACCTCGATGGCCACACACCGTTCTACGAACTCCAACCCGAGTGCGACGCGCCGCAGATGCCGTCATTGTTCCTGTGTTTCCTCTGCGGACTTGTCCCTCCGATCTGGCACCGGTTCATAGCCCAGCCGCGTCTGAAAGACTGGGATACAAGGTTCGCATCGCCCGGCGAGCGCAAGTTGGCAGATGCCGCGAATGCGCAGGCCGGCTGGCCGCAGTGGCTCGCCACTGCATGAAACAGTCCACCCCGCATGGAGACGTACGCGTTTGATTGTCTCTATGTGAACTGAGCGTCATCCTTATGGGATGACGCTCCCTTGTCTTCACCGCACCGCCCTCACTCAACATAGTAGATCCGCTTTATGTTTTCCTTCTTGAAGAAGCCCCCACCCAACAAGGTAATCTTTGCCTCGGAAGCCCGGACACTGCTGGTCGCTCGAGACAAGACGTTGCTCGAAGCCATGCTTACAGAGGGCTTGGCGATGCCTCATGATTGTAAAGTCGGGTCCTGCGGCACGTGCAAGTTCAAGCTTCTTGACGGCAAAATAAGGGAGCTCAGTCCTTCGGCGCTGGCTCTGGAACGTGATGAGTTGCTCGCTGGATACAGGCTAGCCTGTCAAGCGATACCCCGGTCAGACTTGACGATTGCACTCGACGCGCCACTGACGGTCCAGCAAACCGTGGACGACTATCGCGCAACAATCGTGTCAGTTCCTCGGCTTTGCCCTGACATTATCAATCTTACGGTCGAGCTGGACCGGCCGCTTTCCTTCGTCCCTGGTCAGTATGCAGATATTGGTGCGCCGGGTGTGGATGGTCTACGAAGCTATTCGTTCGCTTTCGCTCCCATAGCAGGCTCGACCCGGAACTTGCAATTCCACGTCCGCCATGTCCCGGGCGGCGCGTTCACGGACTGGCTGTTCGCAGATGATCGGGTCGGGGCTTCTTTGACGTTGAGAGCACCCTATGGCGCGTTCCAACTGAAGCAAAGCGCAGCGCCCATTCTGTGCATTGCAGGCGGCAGCGGCCTTGCGCCTATCATCTCCATATTACAGGAAGCACTTGCGCTGGGGCCGACGCGGCCGGTAACGCTTCTTTATGGCGCAAGAACCCGGACCAACCTTTATTGTCTTGATGAAATCGGGAGACTCAAGGCCACCTGGAGGGGGCCATTCGATTTCATCCCGGTGCTTTCTGACGAGGCGGCCGATAGCCCTTGGCAGGGCGCCAGAGGTCCGGTGACCCAGCAGATTGCTGAACTGCCAATTGAGATGCGGTATGAGGCCTATCTTTGCGGACCGCCCGCCATGGTTGACCTCGCGGAAGCAGAATTACTCGAGGCCGGGTTAGCTCCCGATGCGATCTCCGCAGACCGTTTCGTGGACCGCAGCGACGTACGTTAGCCGACATGGTAGGGACCGCTCTCAAGCCCCCTGTCGGTCGCGGCTATGGCAGAGGGTGACATCGAAACAAATCAGTTATCGACCCGGATCATCTTTCCAGCCAATTCCTGGACATCCACTTTTTGAGTGTTATCGAGCAGTACGGCAACACGGTTCATAGTAGCAATAACGGACGTATATTGACCGTGGGCATAAAAAGCGTCGATTGGATAAACCACCGTCTTATCGACCGGCGCCCGATGGTAGCTCAGCTGGCCAATCCCATAAATCGCAAGCCCTCCAGCTTCGGCATGCGCCATCATTCGTTCCGCACGATCTCTCGTCAGATTGCCGCCGAATTCCACGAGTTGAGGGGGAGATACCGTTGGGCCTAGATGGGTCGGCTTCCACCTAGCAGCGCCCATGACTCCCGAAATGATGAGAAGATCAGAAAATTGAAATCTCTCAGCCATGGCCGTTTCCCTCCGATGTGCTTGCTATTAACGGCCTTAGGCCAGTTGTATGCTGTTCAACCTTGAGGGCGCTTACCGATGCCGATGCCGCCATCGCTAAGCAGCACCGTTCCGGTCACGTATGAAGAGTCCCGCCGCGAGGCCAAGAGGGCGTACAGACCTGCGTGATCGGCAGGCTCCGCGATCCGCCCAAGCGGGGTCATTTCGGATATCAGGACGTCAAGCCCCGGCATCTGTTCCATTTTCGTGTCTGAAAAACCTCCGGTCATCGCACCGCTGAGCGGGGTGCGTGTCCCGCCCGGCGCAACACCGTTGACCCTGATGTCGGGCGTTAGTTCCCAAGCCAGTTGCTTGACCAGGCCAAGAACGGCGTGTTTCGACGCAACGTACAACGTGCCTCCCCCACCGGTATAGTAGCTCGAAGTCGAGGCGGTGAAAATGATGCTGCCCTTAACCTTCCTGAGTTCAGGAATGGCCGCCCGGGCACCTAGAAAATAGCCTTTCAGATTTACATCAAAGATTTCATCAAAGACCTTAGCAAGCTGTTCGGGCTCCTGCTGCTCTAGCGGCACCATAAAATCCCAGATCCCAACATTTCCGACAAAGACATCAAGCTTTCCGAATGCCCTGACAGTTTCCGCCACGGCGCGGGCATTGTCCGCATAGGACCGCACGTCTCCCACCACCACCACAACCTTGTCGCCGTGGCGCGAACGCACGAGTTTGGCCTGGTCTTCACCCCTGACGAGGACACCTACCCTGGCGCCCTCCTCTATATATCGGGCGACGACCGCTGCCCCGATCCCAGTTGCGCCACCGGTCAGCAACGCCACCTGTCCATCAAGCCTTGCAGACAATGCCTTCTCCTCCACCATTTACGTGTCGATCGGTCAGAAATTACTGATCGAACATACCAGTGCGACCTTCCTGCAGGTTAACCACGACCGATTTGGTCTGGGTGTAATGATTGAGTACTTCATGACTGAATTCACGACCGAAACCACTCTGTTTGTAGCCGCCCAGCGGCATATTTGCCTTAAGATTGTAATAGCGGTTGATCCACACTGTGCCGGTTTCGAGCTTACGCGCCAGGCGGTGCGCACGCATAATGTCGCGGGTCCAGATGCCGCCAGCGAGGCCATAGTTCGTATCGTTGGCCACCTTCATCATCTCCTCCTCGTCTTTCCAACTGATGACACTGGTGACGGGGCCGAAAATCTCCTCGCGCGCGATGCGCATCGAGTTGTTGACGTTGGTAAAGACCGTAGGCATGATGAAATGCCCATCTGCAAGGCTGGCATTACGGGTTCCGCCAGTCAAAATGGTAGCACCTTCTTCAGTCGCCATATTGAGATAGCTCTCGACCTTGTCCATCTGCATCTTCGATGCCTGCGCGCCGAGTTGCGTCGCGAAATCAAGCGGATCGCCCTGACGAATGCCTTCTAGTGCCACCTTGAACTTGGCCAGGAACTCTTCCTGGATCGTTTCGTGCAGGAAGAGACGCGAACCCGCCAGGCAAACCTCCCCCTTGTTCAGCACGGTGGACATCGTCGCGCTTTCGACCGCAGCATCGATATCGGCATCGGCACAGACGATGTGAGCGGACTTGCCGCCCAATTCCAGCGTCTGCGGGATAATATTGATCGAAGCATACTGCATGATCCGGCGGGCCGTTCCCACCGAACCGGTGAACGCCACCTTACGGACGTCCTCGTGAGTGACAAGCGCCTCGCCAACGTCAGCGCCGTAACCGGTGACCACGTTGATAACGCCCGGCGGCAGAAGATCGGCCATTTCCACGAAGAATTCGATCACTGACAGGCATACCGTCTCTGCAGGTTTGAGCACTACCGTGTTACCCGAAGCAAGGGCGGGGGCAATCTTGCACGCCATCATAAGCATCGGCACGTTCCAGGGGATGATCTGAGCACAGACCCCCAGCGGCTCGCGATGAACGATGCCCACGGCGTCAGGATAATCCATGGTCTGTCCATGAAGGCCATAGGCCGCTCCGGCGAACAGTTCAAATTGGCCGATAGCCTGCGGCATGTCAAAATACATCGATTCGCGGATAGGCTTGCCGTTGTTCAGCGTTTCGAGCGTTGCGTAATGCTGATGCCGTGCCTTAAGCCGCCGGGCGACCTCTATCAGAATATCCTGACGCTCAGCGGGCGAGCTTTCCGACCACTTAGGGAAAGCGCCTTTAGCGGCAGCAACTGCGCGTTCGACATCCTTTGCATTGCCGGCCTGGATCTTGGTAAGGATCTGTCCGGTTGCAGGGTTGACTAGGTCAATTGTCTTACCGCTGTCACCGGCGATCCACTCTCCCCCGATAAAGTGGCCATATTCACTCTTGATTCCGTAGTCGTTTGTGTCGCTCTTCAACTGGGTAGCCATCGCAACTCTCCTTAGAATTTATCCAACTTCGATCAAAAGGTCACTCGCCGGAAACAATCGGCAAGCAAGAGCAAAGCCCGCTTCCCGTTCTGCCTCGGAGACTCTCGCCGTACTCATCTTACCGGTTCGGTAATCGCCATCGACGACCCTGATGCGGCAAATACCACAGCCGCCACCCCGGCAACCTACTCCTATGTCATTCTCTCCGCATCGCTCCATCGCGATTAGAACCCGTTCGTCCGCCGCACAACGGAAGTGCGCTCCGCCCACTATACGAATCTCATAGGGTTCAGGCATCACGCAATGCCGCTTCCGCGGCCTTCGCTGCAAATGATAGCCCACCCACCGCAAAATGTTCCGCTTGCATCTCCCGCAAGATAATCCGCACAGATTCACGGGGCGCAGCAATGGAACTTATCGCTGCCTCGGTAAGTGCGTGAATCAGTCGCTCCTTGTCCTCAGCCGATCGCCCTTCGAGCAGATTTACTTCGATGATCGGCATTTACGCCTCCACCCGGAACATAACAGAACCAAGCCCTTGAATTGTCGTGCGTACAGTCTGGCCCGGCGCGAGCGTTGGCGCGGCGGTAATCCCGCCTGCCATGACAATATCACCTGCCGAAATCCCTTCCCCGCCTTCGGCGACGAGCCGCGCTGCTGCGACGAGCGATCGAAGGGGGTGACCCAGGATGGCGGCGGTCGAACCGACCTCTATCACCTGTCCGTTTATCTCGACTATCACACCCAGATTCGAGAAATCCTTGGTCGGATCATTCCACGGCCCGATTACGAGGCCGGAGGACGAGGTGTTGTCGGCAATCACGTCGGAAAGCGCGAACTTGAAGTTTTCGTAGCGGCTGTCGATGATCTCCATTGCAGGTGCGATGGCTTCGACCGCTGCGAGCGCTTGAGCGGCAGTGACCCGGCCGCAGAGCGGTGCCTTCATCAGGAAGGCCACTTCCGGTTCAACCCGAGGATGAACGAAGCGTGCGCGCGACATCGCCGCACCTTCCTCGATCAGCATCGCATCGGTCAAACGGCCCCAGGCTACTTCATTGACACCGACCTGCAGCATCTTGGCCCTGCTGGTGAGCCCCATCTTGACGCCGATCCGGCGTTCGCCGCGCGCCAAGCGACGATCAACCGAGAGCTTCTGGACCTGATACGCATCAGCCACACTCAGATTCGGATCGCTGGACGTTAACTGTGGTGTAGCGTGGGCACCCAACGCCGCACCATCCAAAGTTTCCGCATATCGTGCAAGTTTATCCATGGCCATCTACCTATGCCGCTCGCGCGGAAACGAGATCGAGCGCGACATCGACGATCATGTCTTCCTGCCCGCCGACCATGCGCCGCTTGCCCAGTTCGATCAGGATCTCGCGGGTATCGAGACCATATTGCCCGGCCGCTTTTTCGGCGTGGCGTAAGAAGCTTGAATAGACGCCGGCGTAACCGAGGCTGAGCGTTTCGCGATCGACCCGGACCGGGCGATCCTGCAACGGGCGGATAATGTCTTCGGCCGCGTCCATCAGCGCCATGACATCGCATCCATGATTCCAGCCCTTGCGGTCAGCGGCGGCAATGAACACCTCAAGCGGCGCGTTGCCCGCCCCCGCTCCCATACCGGCGAGACTAGCGTCAATCCGTACAGCTCCTTCCTGGGCGGCAACGATTGAATTTGCGACACCTAATGAAAGATTGTGATGGGCATGCATACCACGCTGGGTCGTCGGCTTGAGCACGCGATCGTACGCGCGCAACCGATCGCGCACGCCGTCCATGTCGAGCGCACCACCACTGTCCGTCACATAGACGCAGTGCGCGCCATAACTTTCCATCAGCAGTGCTTGCTGGGCCAAAGCTTCGGCGTCTATCATATGGCTCATCATGAGAAAGCCCGAGACGTCCATGCCGAGATCTCGAGCAATGCCGATATGCTGCTTGGCAACGTCAGCTTCGGTGCAATGGGTAGCAACCCGCACAGAGCGAACGCCCAATGTATAAGCGCGACGGAGTTCTTCGACCGTGCCTATGCCCGGCACAAGCAGCGTGGTCAGCACAGCCCGTTTGATCACGTCGGCTGCCGCCTCGATCCATTCCCAATCAGTGTGGGCACCAAACCCATAGTTGAACGAGGTGCCATTGAGGCCATCGCCGTGCGATACTTCGATAGCATCGACACCAGCATCGTCAAGGACCTTGGCGATCGTGCGGACGCTATCGGTGCCGTACATATGAAGTATGGCGTGCATGCCGTCACGAAGGGTGACGTCCTGTATGTAAAGCTTGTCGGTTTCGGGATCGAAAGTCATGATGCCGCCTTCTCAAGGTGTTTCTGGGCAAGCCTTTCACCGGCTGCTTTGGCAGCGGCGGTCATGATGTCGAGGTTACCCGAATATTTGGGCAGGTAATCGCCCGCACCCTCGACTTCGAGAAAAACGCTGGTCTTCAGACCAGCGAACTCGCCATAGCCGGGAATTTTCAGCGGCTGATTAGAGCCGAACCGCTCGAACTGCACTTCCTGCTTGAGACGATAGCCGGGAACATAGGACTGAACGGTCGCCACCATGTCCTGCACAGACTGGCGGATCTTGTCCTCATCGACTTGATCAGTCAGCGTGAAGATCGTGTCGCGCATGATCATCGGCGGTTCGGCGGGATTGAGAATGATAATCGCACGCCCGCGGCTCGCACCGCCGACGACTTCGATCGCCTTCGCCGTTGTCCGGGTAAATTCGTCGATATTGGCTCGCGTACCCGGTCCCGCCGAGCGCGACGAAACCGATGCGACAATCTCAGCATAATGAACTGGGCTCACGCGCGACACCGCCGCGACGATCGGGATAGTCGCCTGGCCTCCGCAGGTAACCATGTTCACGTTGCGAACATGGTCATCCAGCGCGCTATCGACCGGTGGCACGAAAAACGGCCCCAGCGCAGCAGGTGTCAGGTCGACGACCAGCTTGCCGTCCTTTTGCAGGGCGGCGTCGTGCTCCTTGTGAGCGTAAGCCGAGGTAGCATCAAAGACGATGCCAATTTCTGGATAGACTGGCAGCTTGCGTAGCCCCTCGATGCCATCGTGCGTAGTCGTCACTCCTCGCTCGCGGGCCATAGCGAGACCCTCTGAAGCCGGGTCGATGCCAACCACTACGGTGAGTTCGAGCCTGTCCGAACCTTTCAGCAACTTGATCATCAGATCAGTACCAATATTTCCCGAGCCGATGATCGCACACTTCATCTTTGCCATATGCTTGTTTCTCTTCCAATCTTCAGACGGCGTCGGCGGCGAAGGCCGCCCGTACCGTTCCGACTCCGTTAATTCTTGCTTCCACAACATCGCCGCGGCTCACCCCCGCCATGGGCCCGAGTGCGCCCGACAGGATCACGTCGCCTTCGAGCAACGGACGCCCGACGCGCGCCATGACCCGCGCCAGCCACAACGATGCGGTGATCGGGCTGCCCAGGCAGGCGATGCCTGCCCCGACTGAAACAGGCTCACTCTTGATCTCCATGACCATTCCGCACTCGCGCAAGTCGAGCGCCTCGAGTTTGCGCGGGACGGCTCCCAGCACAAACAGGCCGCTGGAGGCATTATCGGCCACAGTATCCCAGATGCGAATGTCCCAGTTGGCTACACGGCTATCGACGATCTCGATCGCCGGCACGACATATTCCACCGCTCGGATCATTTCGGCAGTCGTAAGGTCCGGATAGAGAAGGTCGCGGCCGATGACGATGGCGATCTCCGCCTCAACCTTGGGTTGAATGACCTGATTAAGTGAGATCGGTATGCCCTCGGGAACGTCCATATCGGCAAACAGCATACCGTAATCGGGCTGATCGACACCAAGCTGCCTTTGGACCGCAAGCGAAGTAAGGCCGATCTTGCGGCCAACCAGCCTTCGACCGCTGTCGAGATAGTGTCGCGTATTGACCTCCTGCACGGCATAGGCCGCATCAACGCCACCGGCCGATATGAGATCGCGTACCGGCGTTACGGGCGTTCCGCTTATCGCTGCGCCGCGCAACAATTCGGCGGCTTGTTGAATGACCTGAGGGTCTATCGTGCTTTCCATGTTCATGATCTCAAAGCTTCAGGCAGATATTTGCGGTTTCAGTGTAGAATTCGAGGCTATGGACGCCCCCCTCCCGGCCGATCCCGGATTGACCCGATCCGCCAAATGCCGTGCGCAAATCGCGCAGGAACCAGCAGTTGACCCAGCACACGCCCACGCGCATGGTCGCAGCCACCCGGTGCGCGCGCGAGACATTCTCGGTCCATACCGTCGCGCACAGACCATAAGCGGTGTCGTTGGCCAGTGCGGTGACCTCATCCTCCGTGTCGAACGGAATAACCCCGCAGCATGGTCCGAAGATTTCTTCGCGCATCACGGTGCTGTCGTGCGCAAGGCCGGTCCATAATGTTGGCTCGATATAGAAGCCGTCCGCGTGCTCTCCATCGATCTTGGGGATCCCGCCGCCGACCACGACCGTTGCCCCTTCTTCTATCGCTTTCGCGAAATAGTTTAGGACCTTGTCTCGGTGCTCCGCGCTGATCAGCGGGCCAAGATAGGCCGGATCGCCGATGCAGAAGGCCGCCGTTGGTGTCCGGGACGTTTCTTTCGAGCTCGGCGGCAAGAATGCGGCGATCGTCTTTGCCGACGCCGATCTCGACAAGGCAATCGAGGGACTTTCGCGCTCGGTCTTCCTCAACACCGGCCAGGTCTGCCTCGGCACGGAGAGGGTCTATGTCGAACGTCCGCTATACGACGAACGGCATAGTTGATCGCCTGCCCGCCATCAGGCGTTGGCGTGTTAAAGGATTCAGTTGGCATGGTCGCTACGACATCGGCGAACATGCGAAAATTCGCGGCGCCGCGAGGAATGTCGATGTGCGAGGCAATGTGACGCGGTTTGCCCGTGTCGGCTACCTCGGCCTCGAGAAAGTCGTCCGAACGACGCTCGATCTCCGTGGCTACGGCACTAATCAGCTTAAGCCGTTCGGCCGTCGTCATACTGCCCCACGGACCATTGAGCGCTGCCTTTGCCGCCGCGACAGCGTCGGCCACGTCAGCTTCGCTCGCTTCATGAACCGTGCCAATCTCCCGACCAGTCGCCGGATTGACGTTGACAAACGTCTTGCCATCCCCGCCCTCGCGATATGAACCCGCGATGAAATTAAGAATGGTGTCGGTCACGGATCTAGACATATTGCTGTTCATCTGCTTACTTCGTTCCATCTTATTTGCGCGCGCAGATCGTTTAATGCTGTCGCCCGCCGATCGCTGACAAGCCGGCGTTCGCACATGC
This sequence comes from Sphingobium sp. D43FB, assembly GCF_002312805.1. Taxonomy (GTDB): domain Bacteria; phylum Pseudomonadota; class Alphaproteobacteria; order Sphingomonadales; family Sphingomonadaceae; genus Sphingobium. The sequence goes on from NZ_NMUA01000044.1 coordinate 14,925, forward strand.
AATATCGAGTTCTTCAGTCCCACCCGAGACGCCGATTGCGCCGACGAATTCGCCGTCGATTACGATCGGCAGTCCTCCGCCGAACATTACAATTCCCGGTTGAATCGCCAGACCGGTGCTCAGAGCTGGATTGCCCGCTACCATCTGGTACACTTCAAGGGTCGAAACCCTGAAGCTGGCAGCGGTATAAGCCTTATCCTGGGCGATCTGCGACGAGGGGAATGGTGCGCCGCTCGCGCGCAGCATTGCCACCAAATCGCCCCCTCCCCCGATGACTGCGGCAACGACCGCGCAGCCGGCTTCCTGTCCCTTGGCAACCGAAGCCGAAACCGCTTGAGCGGCAAGGGCGTGTCCGATTGTCCGGATGGTCACCAGGCCGTCCATGGTCAGGTATTGACCGTCATGAAGCGGTCGTTCAGTGCCTTTTCATAATAGAAGATCGCCTTGCCGGCATTCTCGGCCTGCCACATGCGGCGTGGGTTGTCCGGATAGTAGAAATAACCGCCGCTGAACGTCTCGTTGCGATTGCCGGACGGGTCGAAGAAATAGATCGTCTGGCCGCGGGTGATACCATGGCGCGTCGGCCCGATATCAAGCGAGATATCGTAACGGCTGATAATGTCAGCTGCGTGCCCGACGTCATGCCAGGATTCAAGGCAGAAAGAGGTGTGGTGAATACGGCCGTCTTCCGGATATCCCAGAAAAGCGACGTCGTGGGCCTTGTTGCTGCACGACAGGAATATTCCGAGCCGTTGACCGGAGGCTTCGTCGACCAATTCCTCGGTTACTGAGAAGTCCAGAGCTTCGACGAAAATCTTGGCGCTTGCTGAAATGTCCACGCCGTTGAGTGCGCAATGATCAAAACGCGTCGCGCGCATTCCTCGCGGTTCGGCAATCCAGACATCGGGATTTCGGACTGCAGGTCCGGTTTCGGACAGCTCCATTTCCGCAAAAAGGTCGAACATATGTCCGGTTGGCGTATTGAAACGGATCTTCCGCCCAACCCCGGGTTCCTCACCGGCCGGAATGACATCGACATGCACGCCCGCATCGAGCAGGCGCTCGGCAAAATGATCCAGGTCCGAATCCTTCGCGACCTTGAACCCCATTCTGTCCAGACCGGCCGAATCCGCCTCGCGCAGAATAATGCTGTGGCGGTCAAACTCATCGAAAGCCTGGAAAAGGCGCGACCGCCTTCAACGCTGACGAGATTGAGACCGATCCGGTCGCGATAATGAAGGATGGACTCTTCAAGGTCCAGAACCCGCAACTGCACATATCCAGGGCGAAGTACACCGGTCAAAGCCATTCTAGTTCTCCTAGTCCAATCAGGCCTTCAGGCCGTTGGTGAAAAATTCAGACACAATTCGATTGAAAATCACCCTACGGATGTCACCACCGCCGCTTCATGTGCTGACCGAAGCCGAGAAGAACGAGTTGCTGCTCGCGCAGCACGAGATGATCGAGCGACTGGTAGCGCGGATTTCTGAGTTGGAATCCCTGGTCGGCACGCCGCGCAAGACATCCAGGAATTCGCATATTCCGCCATCGAAGGACGACTTTGGCAAGCGCGGTGGCAAAGGCGGTAAGCCCAAGGCTGGCAAGCGCCCGCCGCGCGAAGGCAAGCACCGCCCATTGGCCGAGACGCCGGACAAAACCGAACACATCATGGCGGCAAACTGCTGCCATTGCAGGACCGATATATCCTCGCAGGCCCAGCATTGCCGCCACCGCTACGATCATATCGACCTGCCGCCGATCCGTCCGATTGTGACCCGCATCGAATTGTTTGGTGCGCGCTGCGGGGGATGTGGCCGTCGCTACCGTGCCGCGGCACCGGCGGGCATGGAGCCGGGCACGCCGTTTGGCCCCGGCATCCGCTCGCTGCTGGCCTATCTGCATCACAGCCACCATGTCAGCTTCGAGCGACTTTCGCGCATTGCCGCGGAGCTGTTTGGCCTCACGATCTCCCAAGGGGCGATGGGAGTGTCAGGATTTCCGTGTGCGGGCGGGCATAATGGGTAAAAAGGGAGTCCCACTATGTCTCGACGCAAAGAGCCTGCCATACCGAATGAGCTTCTCGATCAGCTTTTGGCGGGCGGCGCTGCCAGTGC
>NZ_NMUA01000045.1 GCF_002312805.1 Sphingobium sp. D43FB
CGACGCCATCGCCGGCAAAGGCCATCACCGCCTGGACCAGTTCCCAGTCGAAGATCCTGCCATATTCCGACCCGGTCGCCGCCCGCAATTCGGTGCGACCATTCTCGGTCTGGAGCAGTTTAACCTGTTCGCCACGGTGGTTGATCAACCCATGCTGCAGGTTGATGCCGGCAAGCGCGGCAGGAAGCTGGCGCAGATAAGAGGCCGGGGCACCGACGAGACTTGCCACCTGGCCGAAAGACCAGTTGGTGGGGGCAAGCGGTCGATCATCGCCAGGCGCCACCAGCATTAGCCGCTCTGGATTGTCGCTTTTCGCCTCGACCCGGATCGACCGGCTTTCAACGATACGCGTGGTCGCACGGTCCGCGCGGCCGCGCACGGCGTCATAGAGACTGGTCAGCGAGAGATATTTCTCGTCGTCGGGACGGGAGAACCACTCGGACGATACGCGGCTGCTCATGCGTCCGCGCGAGACATCGATCCGATAGGGCGCCGTAACGCGGTGGCTTTCGTTCATGGGGGCAAGGGTCGCCATGGAAATCGTCTCCTTGAGATGCAGAGCGACAGGTGCTTCACGGCCCCTGTCACATCCCTGCCCCTCCCTTCCCTTCGCGTGCCGCGATATCGGTTTCACGAGACCTCGACCGGCGGCAGTAGGTACGACGGCGACTTGCATGTTTTACAAATTGGCGTATATGTTCAACGAAAGGAGGCCGTGATGGCGACGAAGCACGAGGATCATCTGTCCCAGCGACATGGAGCGGTCGTGGCCGCTGCCAAGGCGGCGGGTTTGCTGTCGGGCACGAACAGCGCGGTCGGCGCCCGTGTCCCGCGTGAACTCATCGATCGCGCCAAGGTGCGCAGCGGCATCGCCTCGACCACCGATCTTGTCGAATATGCGCTCGCCAAAGTGGCGCTTGAGGATGATTTCGGAGCCAGACTTGTGCGCCGAAAGGGCACGATCCCTGCGGATATTGCGCTTGGGATTTGATCGCAAGGCCTCGTTGCGCCGGATCAGGCCGCAGCGATCTGGTGCCAGGCTGGCGCGACGACCCGAAGAGGCATTGCCGCTGGTTCACAAGGCAGCTGTCATAGGCCGCGAGCTTCTGCTCGACACGTGTGTCTATATTGATGTGCTCCAGGGCAAGACACCGGTTGAAGTAGACTGTTTGCTGGAAAACAGGATCGTCAATCATTCCTGCGTGGCGCTTGCCGAAATGACCCATTTGATGGGCGCGCTCGATCCGGCCGACAAACGCACCGCGTCGGTCCTCAAGACGCTGGGACGGACAATCGACGATATCCCGAAGCATCGCCTCAACGCGCCCTCCTCCCGCATGTTCGGAGAGGCAGGGATGCTGGCAGGCATGGTCACGAGGCTTTCTCGCCAACCCCATTCGATCGCCCTGCTCAACGATGCCCTGCTGTTTCTGCAGGCGGCAGCGACCGGCTGTGACCTGCTGACCGGCAACCGGCGCGATTTCGATTTTTTCGATCAGATCATTCCTGGGACGGGCGTCATCCTGTATTGAACCGTCACATAGGCGCGGGAAACCGACCATGCTCGCGACCGCCGGGATCGGTCAGGCAACATGCCAGCAGCACCAGCGTTCAGCGGCCTGCCGTGGACTGAGCAGGCCATGATTGTCGGCACACCATGAACGGAAGGAAGGATCGAGCGCGAGCCCCTGATCGGCGAGCCGGTCGATGACGTCCTGCATGAAGCGATCAACTGGAGCGATGGCGGCCCCGGCTCGAGCATGAGCGACCGCAGCCTGAAGCTGCGTCACCATTTTCTCGGCTTCATCGATCGAAATATCCTCGATTGCACGCATGCCGCCGCGTGGTCCGCAGATGGCCAAAGTTATGATTGCCGTGCCAGACGGAATCCGGCCCAGGGCGTCGATATGGACATGTCGGGACATGCCAATCTCCTATGATGTGAGGCGTGAGAATGTCAGAAGAGGCTCAACTGTCGCGGCATCGATCGCTGCGATGCCCCTGGTTCGTGCGATGGCGGAACGGCGCCTTGCGATGGTGATGTCGCGGCGGGGACGGTGGTCGCGCGTTGGGCGGTCTCAGCCACGGGTTCGCAAAGTTGACGAAGGGCGAGCCGAGCGGTCCATCCCCCCAATATATGTGCCGGAGTAAACCAATGGTCACATGTTTCACCCGATAGGGAGTTTCCGACCATGAGATGTGCCGGGATATGAAGCAGTGAGAGCCGGATATAGGCCATGTGGATCGCGCGCGGATCGATATCGATCGCCGTTACATGAAGGTGCCGCTGATAGTTATGCCCGTTATCGCGCATGGCCTCGGCAAGCGCGATTACCATAGATCCCGCGCCGCATGCTGGTTCCATGGCGGTCACGAAGCCATGCTGCGCGATCATCGCTTCCACATTTTCGCGATTGCCCAGAGTGGCCTGCGCCATGCAGCGGCTGAGCGCATAGGGTGTGAAATATTGCCCCCGCGCCTTGCTGTGAAGGTCAAGCTCGTGGAAAAGAGTGCCCAGCACGTCGCCAGGCCCGGCTTGGAGAGCCTGCACCAGCCCGGCAAGAAGTTGCGGGAACAAGTCGACGATTTCGCGCGGGTAGCGCCCGACAATATCCCGATAACGAGCCTCGCGCGGTGCGCGAGCGCGCAGGTCGATACTGTTCGCCATGGCGATCGCGATCGCCTCCATGCAGTCACCAAAGACGGTATAGAGGTCATGGCGCGGCTGGCTACGGCGCAAGAGCGCCGCCATGGCTTTGACATGCGGCTTGTGCACGAATGCCTCCGCAATTGACGGTGAGATGGAACGGCGCCGAAGGGCCGAACAGCGACGGGCTTTTTTCTCAAGCCTGTTTGCGTCCGACCGGCGTTTCGGCGGAGAGGAAATGGCGCTCAGGAAGCCCTTAGCCATTCGTAGAGAAGATGATCGTCAGGACCATATTGCGAACCGATGGCGATCCGGATCAGGCGGCCGTCGCAGGCGAAGGCGGAGGCCCTGGGAAAGGACAGGTAGGAACGACCTTCGAGGATCAGGTCGCCCGAGCGCACTTCGGTGATGTCGCGGGTCGTTCCAAGAAGTCGATGACCAGACGGTGCGTCCAGAAGCTTCAGCCGATCACCGGCTTTTACACGCTTCTTGAATGCCGCTAATGACAGGACCGTAACGACGGGATTGCGGATACCCTGACGTTTTGCCAATGCCGCCCAATAGGCCTGGCCGATGCGCGCCTCGCTGTAGAAACTGCATGACCAGAAATCCTGCAACGGATTGGTCCGCGTGAACCCGAACCGTTCCATCTGATCGCGCACCTCGACGATGAAGGCATCCTGCGCTTCACGGCCGGTGAGGTCGTCCGGGGTATCGAGGATTTCCGCGATGACCTTGCGTCCGCCTGCAAATGTCTCGGTGCGGATCGCAAAGCTGGTGCCAGTAAAATGCCGGGCGAGATGGCGTTCGATCCGGGAGGCGAGCGATGGCAGCGCTTCGCCGGCGCGATAGAGATCACCGTCATAATGGAAATTGCCGCGTTCGTCATGGTCGGTCTGGCTATACAGGCGCGCGGACGCGCCCGGCGCGTTAGCGTCGGTCATGATGTCATCCTTATGGCTCGATCAGATTTGGAGGGGCGAGTGCGTCAGGCCAACGGCGATTCCATTGAGGGAGGCAAGCTGTGTGGACTTGTAACGGATTTGCGCCGGTCACCTGAGCGATTAGAGCTCGCAACAGGAGACCGACGAGATGATCAAGCATACAGAAGAGTTCAAGCAGGAGGCGGTGCGGATTGCGCTGACCAGCGGATTGCCTCGCGACCGGGTCGCATCGGATTTGGGGATAGGGAAGTCGACGCTGGGCAAGTGGGTGTCGCAGTATCGGCCCAGTGATCTGGTTTCAGCGCCGCAGGCAGATCTGGCACGTGAGAATGAACGCCTTCGCCTTGAGAACCGTGTGCTGCGGGAGGAGAGGGAAGTACTAAAAAAGGCCACGCAGTTCTTCGCGAGCCAAAGGCCGTGAAGTTCGCTTTTGTGCATAGCTGGCGGCACCGGTGGCCCGTCGAACTGCTCTGCCGTGTCATGCTTGTCAGTGAGCGCGGCTATCGATCCTGGCGCTCGCGACCGATCAGCCAACGTGCGCGCACGGATATGAAAGTGCTGGCACATATCCGGGAACAGTATCGCCTCAGCCTTGGCAGCTATGGTCGTCCGAGGATGACAATGGAACTCAAGGAGGTCGGCCTCGCCGTTGGCGAGCGCCGGGTCGGGCGCCTGATGAAGATCAACGGGATCAAGCCAGTCCGCACGCGCAAGCACAAGGTTACGACGGACAGTCACCATCGCTTGGGTGTCGCGGCAAACTGGTTGGACGGTGATTTTGCCGCCGATGCTCCCAATCGGAAATGGGCGGGCGACATTACTTATATCTGGACGTCGGAGGGCTGGCTCTACCTTGCCGTCATTCTCGACCTGCATAGCCGTCGCGTCGTGGGCTGGGCAGTCAGTGACAGAATGAAGAAGGACTTGGCGATCAGAGCGCTGGATATGGCGGTGCGCCTGCGCCAGCCTCCGGAAGGCTGCTTTTTTCATTCGGATCGTGGCAGCCAATATTGTTCTTACGACTATCAGAAAAAGCTGCAGGCCTATGGCCTGCGTCCATCGATGAGCGGCAAGGGAAATTGCTACGACAATGCGTCCGTCGAGACCTTCTTCAAATCCCTGAAGGCCGAACTCATCTGGCGGCAGAGCTGGCCGACACGGCGTCAGGCAGAAGCCGCCATCTTTCAGTACATCAACGGGTTCTACAACACCCGCCGCCGACATTCATATCTGGGCGGCATCAGCCCGCTCGCCTTCGAAGCCAAGGTGGCTTAATGAGATAGGTGACCGGCACAAAACCGTTACAAGTCCAGACCCTCCTCCCGATAAATCCGATAGAGCTTCTTGTGATTCATGATCAGCCCCTGGCGTTCGAGCATGACGCCGATCCGGCGGTAGCCAAAGCGGCACCGCTTGCCCGCGACTTCACGCATGGCAACGCGGATAGCACTGTGGTCTGGCGGGCGTTCACGCCGGACCGTCTTGGGATCGACACCAATCAGCACACAGGCCCGGCGCTGGGAAATCTGGTAACCTCCCAGCACCTTGAGCACAGCGTCTCGCCGCTGGCCTGATGTCGTCAGGCTTTTCCCAGCAGGTCCTTCAGGATGACGTTGTCGAGCATACTGTCCGCCAGCAAGCGCTTCAGCTTGCCGTTCTCGTCCTCAAGCTGACGCAGTCGGCGCGCATCGGACACTTCCATCCCGCCATATTTGCCCTTCAGTTTGTAAAACGTCGCCGTGCTCAGCCCGTGCTTCCGACAAATCTCGACCGTTGGCAGCCCTGACTCCTGCTCCTTGATCATCCCGATGATCTGCGCCTCGGTAAAACGGCTCTTTCTCATGCGTCTGCTCCTTCAAGTGGGCAGACTCTACATTACAATGAGGGAGCTTTCGGGGGGCAGGTCACAAGGTACGGGTCGCCTCCCGATGATCGCCGTCTCGCAGGGCGTGACTGATATATTCCTGCAGCACGATGGGAGCTGCTGCAGCCTGCCGTCGGGCGGTATCATCTGGTCGTTTCAGTATGTGCAGATTGGCGATCCGACTTTGCAGGCAGTGAAGTGGATTCATCACAGGGATGGCAACCTGCCCTGCAAAGCCAGCTCGCTCATAAGGCACGATGATTTCGGCGACGCCTGCCGTTAGCTCCTTGGGCCTAACGCCAAGGACATGGCCCAGAAAATCAATACGGATGGCTATCCCGTCCACCACCGCCTCAACGATCGCGGTTTCGGGTGTCTGATTGTCGATCCCTGGGATAAGCAGCTTGCCTCCGAGCGCTTGCGCCAACTTTTGCGCGGCTTCACGCCGTCCAAAATAGTCGATATCCTTGGAGGTATATGGGCGGTAGAGATGAAGCTCGTCGGCTGCGGAATAGAATTCCGCCCATAGGTTCAATGCCTGTCCGCCGATGACGAATGCGCCATCCTCCAGAACAAGATGGGAAGCAATATCGAGAACGGCGGCTGGATCTAAGTGATTGTCGCTCAGGCAGCGCCCCGCCGCGAACGGCGCACAGAGGCGCGCGAAAAATCGATGCCGGAGAAAAAGCCGTTGCGCTGCCCCAATGCCTCGGGCGAGATGACACCAGATCTCAGGTCGCGATCATCCTGCTCGCGGGCGCGCTGCTTCTCGCGCCGACGATCAAGCGAATCGAATTGATCAACTTTCTGCATGTCTAACTCCACCCACATATCTATATGCGATGCGCTTTCCGGTCAATTAACGCCTCAATGGAGGGGACCGGCTGGAACTTCTCCCACAAGCGACGGCAGCCACATATGCCGACTGGACGTTAATCGACCGGGCTTGATCGAACGCCGATACCAAGGCATGATCGCTATGCGAGAGGACTATGGCAGTCGCTCGCAGGATTGTCCTGTAGGTATCTCGAAGCTCGACATGCGGGTCGAGCGCCGACGTTGTTCTGTTACGACAGCGATACGGCTCACCTCACTCAAGATAACGCCTGGCTTGGGCCAGGGGATCTTTGCCGTGCTGTGAGGAACCGTGATTTCATGTCGTCAAATAATTTCAACGCCCCACACGGGATGAGCCAGGATGCTGCTCAGCAAAATGCCGGACCGGATGTCAGTGACATTCGGCATATCTACGAAACTGAGGCGCCGCGGCTGCGACGCTATTTTCAGGCGCGCTTGCGTTCGCGGGATGATGCAGGTGATCTCGTACAGGAATCTTTTCTTCGCCTCATTGGGTGCATGGCCAGAGCCGAGCTTCCCCGACCAGCCGCGTATCTCCAGCGCATCGCGCAAAATCTCCTACTGGATCGCTACAAACGACTCGAGACACGCCTCGCGGCCTTCCACGTTCCGATCGGCGAGGACTTTGAACTGGCGATACCGCCGGACCAGGCCGTCCGCATCGAGGCCGAAGACGTGATGCGGGTCTACCGGCGCGCACTTGAGGAGCTTCCTCAAAAAACGCGGGAAATCTTCCTGGCACATCGTGTCGACGAGTTGACCTACCGGCAGATCGCGCAAAACATGGGAATTTCCATCCCGACTGTGCAATATCATGTTGCCCGCGCCCTCGCCCATATCGACGCGGCCCTGGAACAGGAATGATGGAAGACACCGAGCCGCCGCGTCGCCATGGCCAACTTAGGGAGGAGGCCGCCGATTGGTTCGCGATCATGCGCGACCAGGAAGAAGCGCAGATCAAGCGAAAGGATTTCGAGGCGTGGCTGGCGCGTGGCGCGCTTCACCGTGCCGCCTACAACCGCATCGCCGAAGCCTACAGTATCGGCAAGCGGTTGAAGGAGTTGCCCGAAGATGCGGGCGTGACCATGAGCGAGGCGCTTGACATCGACACCCGGCAAAACCGGTCTCGCACGAAAGCAACAAAATATGCCCTGCTACTGGTCGGTTTGCTCGGAGCGACAGCCCTTGTCGCGCATTGGGCGCGGAGTGCCCCCATTCGAGACGAGCCAACGCCCCAGTTCGCCACGAAAGACGCTTCACGGTTCTCCGATCAGGCCGTGGCAACGCTTGTTACCGCCACCGGCGACATTAAATCCTTTCATCTTAAGGATGGCTCCGTCGTCACGCTCGATACAAACAGCCTTGTGCTGGTGAATTTTGACGATATCCAAAGAAGCCTCCGACTATTACGTGGTCGCGCGCGCTTTACCGTCGCCCATGAGAGCAGGCCTTTCACGGTTCATGCCGGCCGCGGGAAGGTTGTAGCTCGAGGCACGATATTCGACGTTGACCTTCTGCCGGGCAACCATGTTGTCGTTCGGCTGGTAAGAGGCGCTGTTGACGTCGAGATCGAAACCGCGGCCAAAGTGGCGCTTCTCCAGCGCCCAGTCCAACTCATCCCTGGCGAGCAGGTTGAACTTGAGAATGATACCATCGCCCGGCCCACAAAGATCAGAGAGGTGGACGTTAATGACAGCGACTGGCCCAATGGCTTGAGGAATTTCACGAATGTTCGCCTTGGGGATCTGTTCGCAGAAGTAAACCGCTATGCTTCTATTCCGCTGGTCAGCGAGGCACCCGATATCGAGGATATTCGCGTATCGGGAAGTTTTCGTATTTCTGATAGCGCACGGCTGGCGCGAAATCTCGGAGACATGCTGGGCTTAGTCGTCATGAGCAGCCCCAGTTCCATTCATCTTGCGCGCCACTGCTCCACGCCGTCGAAAGGAAATTGTCGAATGCCATCATAATTGGCGCAACCCGCTCGTCGCTACTCCCAATGGAACCGGCTTTGAACCACGCCGGAAAATATAGGGGACAACGATGAGCAAGGTTAGATGGCAGTCGGTCAGTTCGGTTTTCGCTCTGGCTCTGATGAGTATGGCCACGCCCTCGTTGGCCGAACCGGAGCAGAAGCTGAACTGGAACCTCGACCAGCAAAATCTGGACGCCGCATTACGCGCTATCGGCAACATAGCCAGCCAAGACATCATCTTTCCTACAGAGGCGGTCAAGGGACGCCGGGCTCCCGCGCTCAACGGAACTTATACCGCGCTCGAAGCGGTCGGAATCATTCTGAAGGGAACTTCTTGGACGGCTGTCGAGCGCGACGGAGCCATTCTGATCCGGGAGCGATTTTCAAAAGTCGCTAAGGAGGTGAGTCAGGACAGCGCCAGTACCGAGATCGTGGTTACAGGATCGCTGATTGCGGGCGTCGCGTCGCCCTCACCAATACAGGTTATCAATCGCGAGAGGATGCTCGACAACGGATATAATAGTCTTGGCGAGGCGATCAGAGCTTTGCCGGTCGCTTCAGGCGCGGGGCAAAATCCGGGAATTGGCCAGAATGTACCAGAAAGCATTGGCAGCAATCTGGGAGGAGGCACATCGATTAACCTGCGTGGTCTGGGTTCCGATGCCACCATCACGCTGCTCAATGGCCACCGACTAGCATTCAACACCGCGGTTCAGTCGATCGACATTTCGGCCATTCCTCTTGCTGCTGTGGAAAGGATGGAAATTGTAACCGATGGAGCATCTGCCATTTATGGCTCCGACGCCATAGCTGGCGTCGCCAATATCATCCTGCGCAAGGACTATAGTGGACTGACAACACGCGCCTATTGGGGCGCTTCCACCGATGGCGGGAACGTACAGCAGAATTATAGCGTGACCGGCGGCACAACCTGGAACACCGGCGGCTTCATCTTGGCCTATGACTTCGGGCACTCAACGCCGATTCTATCAAGTCAACGTGGATATGCAGCAGTTCGCTCGCCGGGTCTGACCCTGTATCCAGGATTCGAGCGCGATAATATATTGTTTAGCGGCCACCAGGACCTCATGCCAGGCGTGACGTTGAGCATCGATGGCTTGTATGGCGAACGCACGACAGATCGGGCATTTGGATCGTCAACAGCTGGAGACTATCGAATACAGGGATTGCGCCGAGTAACGGACACCAGAACGATTAGCGTGGCACCCAATATCAGCCTGGACGTAGGCAACTCTTGGAAGGTGAATTTTTCGGGCGTCTATGCCAAGGATCGAACTCTCGCAAAGTCCGATGATTACTGGAACAGCGTTCTTACGAGAACCGAACTCTGTTATTGCAACAAGGCATTCAGCGTCGAAGGCATCGCCCAAGGGACGTTGTTGGATGTCGGCGCAGGTGCGATCAAAGCTGCACTGGGCGGTGGATATCGTAAGAACTTCCTTCATTCCTATAATCGCCTGGTCGAAAACGGCCAGAGCATCAGAACAAGTCAGGATAACCGTTATGGGTTCCTCGAAATCAACGCCCCGATAGTCGGATCAGACGATAGCAGCGCGTTCCTCCAATCGCTCATTCTCAATGGCGCAGTTCGTTACGAGGACTATCCTGGAATAGGAGATGTGGCGACGCCGAAGCTCGGCGCGGTGTTATCGACGGGCTATGGGGTGATGTTCAAGCTCTCGTGGGGCAAGTCGTTCAAGGCGCCCACTCTCTACCAATTGCATAGTGTCCGCGGCGCAAGCGTCTACAATATTGGGGTATTTGGCGGAACTGGCTTTCCGACAGGGACAGTGGGACTGTACAGCGGCGGCGGAAACCCTGATTTGAAACCGGAACGATCCACGAACTGGACCGCATCAGCGATACTTCAACCCGCGATATCACCCAATTCGAAGATTGAGATAACCTATTATTCGATCCGCTATCGGAATCGGATCGTGACCCCAGTTACTTACATCACCCAGGCGCTCAGCAATCCGATTTATGCTGATCTTGTAAGCGTGAACCCGGCCGTTGACGAGATCAATGCGGCGCTCGACGGCGCCTTGTTGTTCAACAATTCCAGCAATCCTTGGAACCCTGCGAAAGTGGGAGCGATCATTTACAGTCAATATGCCAATGCGGCACGTCAGAAAATCGACGGCGTCGACATTAGTGTAAGCCATCATGCCGACGTCGGTAGAATGGGGGACATCTCTTTCTGGGCAAATGCGAGCTATATTGAAAGTCGCCAACGCCTGAGCGCTTTGCAGCCCGATACCGAATTGGCCGGCATCTTATTCTTTCCACCGCATCTGCGGGGTAGCGCTGGCTTCACATGGGACCACGGGCCATTCAGGCTAACCCCGATCTTGAACTATATCGGTGGGGTGGAAGATCGACGCGCAACGGTGACATATGACGTCACTTCGATGACCACATTCGATCTGACTGCCAGGCTGAAAATAGACAGTTCAACGCCGGTTTTTCGCGGCATGGACCTCTCGCTTTCCGCACAAAATATCTTCAACAACAAGCCATCTGTGATTGCGACAACCCAGGTCAGTCAGGCGCCGTACGATTCCGCGAATTACTCACCATGGGGTCGATATATCAGCTTTTCGATCTCGAAGTCCTGGTGAAGGGCCGTGAATTTCTTTGCCCTGCTGGCGACATGCGCCGGCATAATCGTGGCGGCTTCTCATGCAGAGGCAACCGCCACTGAAGCCCCGCTGGTTTGCCGTAATCTTATTGACGATGATGCAAATGGGCATGCGGACAATCGCGGTGTCACAACGACCGATCTGATCGGTCTGCGCGATATCGGGCCGAACTTCGGCACCGATCTGCCCAAAAGCCCGTTGGCGCTATCACCTGATGGCAAGCATGTCGCTTTTGTCCTCAGCCGGGCAGATCCGGCGCTGAATGACTATTGTCAGGCATTGGTCACCATCGACGCCCAAAACCAGAGATCTTTGGAAATCCTGGACATGACCCGCGGTGTCATCGACGATGTGCAAAGCATTCGCGGGTTCCGCACAACCAACGGGACGTCCATCATCAACAATCCGCATTGGTCGCCAGACGGCCAGTATCTGGCATATCTGGTACTGGTTTCCGGCATCCCGCAGGCCCGTGTCATATCGGTCGATAGCGCAAGCGTGGTCTTTACCACGACGTCTGAAACAGCCGTTCGCGAGATAGGATGGACGTCTGGGGGAAGGCTATTGTTTGGCAACGAGCCAGAAGCCGCGAGATTAGAGGCTGATATCGATCAGCGAGGCCACGCCGGCTTTCTTTATGACGACAGCTTTGTACCTAATAGGGCAGCCCGTCCCTCCATCCCTGCCCCCATACCGATCCGATTTCAATCTTTGACGGCCAGTGGCGAGGATTTGCGTCTCGCGACGATTGAAGAAATGTCCGAGCGCGCCGAACGACCGGATGATCGCACGTCAAAGGGGCTTCTTCGCTCAGTACCGGAGAGCAGAGGCCTCGCGGCTCAGCTGGTGCGGCGGGACTGGACCAGCCTTTCGTCCCCCACAGATCTGTGGATTCAACATGCTGATGGCCGCCGCGAGCGCTGCAATGATCCTGCTTGTGCGAGCGGGATCCAGAATATGTGGTGGATTGAGGGAGCCAAAAGGCTGCTGTTTCTCCGGCGTGCGGGCTGGGGCAATAGCGAGTTGCAATTCTATAGCTGGGACATGAAATCTGCCCCGAAGGCCATATTGAAGACCGAAGACCTTATCACCGGTTGTCAGTTGGCTTCTGACATGCTCATCTGCCTTCACGAAGCGTCCAATCAGCCGCGGCGGATCGTTCGTATCAACTCCGATAGCGGCGCAAGAACAATCTTGTTCGACCCCAATCCGTCGTTTCGAGGGTTGCGGGTGGGTGGCGTCAAGCGCCTCCGCTGGAAAAATTCAATTGGCATCGAATGCTTCGGAGATTTGGTGTTGCCGCAGAGGCATTCTAACCAATCGAAAATTCCGCTGATTGTGGTCCAGTATCTCACAAGAGGCTTTTTGCGCGGCGGTGTCGGAGACGAATATCCGATTTTTCCACTCGCTGAACAGGGTTTTGCAGTCCTAAGCCTGCAGAGACCTGCCGACTACTATATGACGATCAAGGATGGCTCGATCCGAACAGCGCTGGACGCAAGGACCATCAATCAACGCGACTGGAATGACCGACGCAGTGTGCATTCCGCCCTTATGAACGGCATCGCCTTGGTTGAATCTCGCGGCGGCATCGATACAGGTCGTATCGGCATCACAGGTTTGAGCGATGGAGTTTCGACCGTGCAATTTGCATTGGTCAACGCCCCTGGCCGGTTCGCAGCAGCATCCATTTCCACCGGCTTTCAGGAACCGAAGTCGACGCAGATCTACGGCGGCTCGGCATGGGCAAAGCAGCTTATCGCTATGGGGTATCCGTCTTTAAGCGATGATCAAACGCATTTCTGGTCAACCACGTCTATCGAACGCAACGTCGACAAATTCAATCTCCCAATCCTGATGCAGGTTTCGGACAACGAATATTTGATGGCGATGGAGAGCTACGGGATCCTAAAGGCGAATAATCGCCCAACGGAATTATATATTTTCCCGAATGAAAACCATATCAAGACCGGCCCTGCCCACCGTTTTGCTATCTATGAAAGGAACATAGACTGGTTCAAATTCTGGCTGAAGCATGAGGAGGACCCGTCAGCTAAAAAGAAATCAACCTATGATCGGTGGCGGGCGATGGCTGCTCAAAAAAATTGGGCACCATAGGATATCGTCATGACGCCTTCATCGCGGCTACCCATGCTTCTGCATCAACAAGTTCGAGGATTCGGAAATGCCTATGGTTGTGCCTGTCTCCTTCCAACTTAATTGCGGCGTCCACTGCTGAGCGATCGATGATATTGGCCGCTGCAAGATGTCCGCCCAGAAGCATATCTTTAATTTTGCTCCGATTACGTTCGACCAGTCGTTGCAGGAAGCCATCGGGGCCGCCCTTCGTTCTGCGGTGAAGCATCGAGTCAGGGAGCCGGGACTCGAACGCCGCTCTTGCGATCGATCTGTTTTCTCCTCCTATGCAAAAGAACCAGGAGGGAATGCGCAGGCACGTCTCTACGATCGGTTGAGACATGAGGGGGTTTATCATCGGCAGGACCGTTTCTCTTCTGAATCCCTCGAGATGGTTTTGTATCTGGATGAGATAAGCAATGTGCGCTGCCTTGCCCGGCAGCTCACCGATTGGCACCTCAAGCCATGGATGCGAAAATTCCGCGCCTAAGCGGCTCACAAAATCCCGACTCAGCAAATCCGCCTTCGGTTTCCAGCGATAGTGCGGCTTGCGCAGCCACGCGCGCCGTGCAGCTAAGGTCGCGCAGCGTATGATATTGGTCTCTGCCATCTCAGCGACTTCTGCAGCAGTCACCAATGCCTCTCGGCCAACGCCTTCAGAGAGGAGCCGATCTGCGATTGGAAGGACTGATTGCTGGAAGCAAAACACGTTGTCGCCACCCGACCCCGTGAAAAATGCATCGGCACTTACCGCGCTGGCGACAGCGAGGTAGGCTTGGTCTCCTGACTGAGCAAAGGATCGGGCCAACGGCCGTGGCAAATGAGTGGCATGGCTCATTTCAAGATCTGTATTGTCGGCGCTGAAAAATACCTCCTCCATGGGAATGTCGAGGAAATTTGCGATTGCGCGAGCATAATAGCGCTCATCGCCAGCAGTTTCATCGGTCACAAGGGTCAGGCCTGTGACCTTCGCCCCCGCCTGAACGGCGGCTGCCGCTACTATTGATGAATCAAGTCCACCTGATAGTCCCACGACAAGCGTCGGAAATCGTGAGACCCATGCCCCTATTGTGGAGGTCAGTGTCGCTCGCAGATCCGATATTGCCGCAGCCGGTTCGCCATAATATTCCTGTCTCTTGGCATAATCCCAAGGGTTCCACCGTTGCGCCAGCTCGCTTTTCCCATGCTGAATGTCCAACTGAAAACCCGCCGGAATTTCATTCAGTTCAGCCAAGCATGTCCGATTTGTTCTCAAATTTGAGAAATACAGATGACGACCCAGTTGCTCATCATCGATGGCGGAGCCCAAAAGGCCGACTTGACGAAACAACGCCATATCTGAACCAATTGCCGTCACGCCCTGTGATTTCATATAGTAACATGGCATCCCCCCCGAAGGGTCACGCACCACCGTGGTGGTGTCGTGATCCTCATCATGAAGGATCGCAACATATGAACCCCAATATTTTTTGGCATGGATCGCTCCTTCAGGGGTGAATATGTCCCGCGTTTCTGCAGGATCGAAGAGATCGACTGGCTTCGTCGCGCTATCGCGGCGATAAAGCCACCCCAGCAGGATCGCCGTCCTTGGCGGCTGGTCAAAAACTGCCGCCGGTTGATCGGCAAGCAGTAGGAAATTTGGCTGATTGATAGTCATCTTCAATCCGGCCAACGCTGCGACTTTCGTAGCGCGCATGCGGACGAGATTGTCGGGACCGGACAATATGAGATAGCGAGCGCGGTTCATAGGATGAGCACCGGCACATACTCACGCGCCTTGTCGCGGTGGTCGCTGACGCTTATTTGGTCTTTCTGAATCCAGCAATGTGCACCGAACGGCCCCGTGCGGACGCCGATCACGAGACTGAATCCTACGCGGTATCTCGTGAGGGATCGGGCAAGCGCGAATGATCGCACCAGGCAACGCTTTTCGGCAGAAAGAACCAGGTCAATGAGCCGGTAGGCTCCGACCAGACGGCCAATATCATCGGGACATTCAAGACCACGCGTTTGCTGTATCCGGTGTTCCAGCTTTGCTACCGCGCCCGCCAGCCCGCCCCAGCGTATCATGGCGAAAGCCCATAGCTGGTCGATAACGGCAACCATGACATGTCCCAAGGACGGACGCCTCGCCTGGTCAAAATAAGACCCAGTGATTGCGGGCATATTTCCCGTTGGTGCAACGATGGAAGGGCATTCTGTTGCGGAAATGAGGCCGGATCCGACCAATATCTCAGCGTCGCCAGGCATTGCCATCTGACCTTGTTCCAGCCGCATAAGTGCGGATGCACCACTGGATGACATCTTGAAATATCGGTTATGATCGAGATCCAGAAATACCGGAGCAGATCCAACCCATACATAGGAGACACCCGATCGCAGCTTATAGGCCATGAGCAATTCTCTAGCTGTATGGCGCGCAAGCATAGCCTGCGCGCCACCGTTTCAGTCGTCGGAAAGCCCGGACTGCAGCCGCTGCTGAGCCTGGTCGATGTCGACGCCGTTGTTGCCATTCGTCTGCTCGGTCACCGCTCCTAGGTCGACCAGGTTGGCTTCCAGATGGTTGTCGCGTTCCATACTTACCTCCTTCTTTGGACTGCTGCACTCCTTGCAGCCCAATCATGGTAAGTCAGGCCCTAATTGATCAGCCATCTTATAAGGTCTCGTATGTGCAACCAGTCGGTACTATAATGCTATCCAACCAAAATGTGGCTGACATGAATTGAGACAACGTCTTCATATTGCACCACATGGTTATGAAGTGATGCTTTCACAAATTCTTTCGGCACGACGAATTCGGCGCCTGTGATAGGCCCAAAGGACATCAAAACGGTCTGAACCTTGACCGGAAGTGGTCGCGATCTCGACCGACCGCAATTCCGAGGTCAAGTTGCGCAACACGCGAAACTCCGCCAGGCGAGCCATATGGAGTCGTTCGGTCGCAGACTTCAGGGCCCTTGCCTGTTCACTATCGTGACATGCCCATGCGACTGACAGAAACAAATCAGTCGCCGCCTTCGCCAATGCCTGGCCATTCATCTCGGCTTGAGGATGCGGCCTTGCAGTCCCAAATTCAGACAAGCGGTTTCCCTTGAGTACAAGACGTAGGAGATGGCTGTGCCAGCGGTAAAGATCTCGGAGGCTGTCCGGCGTCAGATCAGGCAGGCGATAACCACCGCCGAAGGCAATTTCGAGCATATGCTCGCCGACCAAGCGCTGGGCTCCGTCTCTGAACGGCGACACGGATACGCCATACTCGGCAGCTAGCGCCCTTTCGATGAGCATGCTGCCCGGCGGGAAGCGGCCCGCCATAATATCAGCCTTGAGCAGGATATAGGCTCTTTCAGCTACCACCGGTTCCGGAGACATGCCGGTCTCTATCGGTACTGGTCGGGTTGCGTGACAGATCCAGCACGCGAGGCAAGGCGCCCGACCGCTCCGGCCTGATATCGGTTCATGACCTCAAGGATATCTCTCTCAAGCTCCCACAGATCATCTTGAAGCAAAAGTTCACGCGGCAATTTCATATTGTGCTCCATCGCAAGCAAAGGAATGAACAAATGAGTCGTGGTCATCCGCAGCGAA
Source organism: Sphingobium sp. D43FB (assembly GCF_002312805.1). Taxonomy (GTDB): domain Bacteria; phylum Pseudomonadota; class Alphaproteobacteria; order Sphingomonadales; family Sphingomonadaceae; genus Sphingobium. Next base: position 16,673 of record NZ_NMUA01000045.1, read on the forward strand.
TGCGCGCAGCGAATATGATCCTCAAGCGCAGGTGCCCCAGCGCCACCCTCAAGTTCGCGAATCCAGCGTTCGCTGCAGCCGACGGTCTTTGCCAGGCTGTGTTGAGAAATCCGGTCTCTGCGGTCGTGTCCCGGCGCGTTCTCTAATCGCCACTGTCAACAGCTGACCTCTTTGCGGTTCGTCACGCGCGCTGGGCTCCAGGGTTCTCTCCGCGGTCGTCGCGCTGGACGCCGCATGTTAGCGTTCAAAGTAGGGTGAATCT
>NZ_NMUA01000046.1 GCF_002312805.1 Sphingobium sp. D43FB
CGATCGAGGCCCACCAATATGGCTTCTGGGTCCATCTTGGCTTCATCGATGACTGGCCCGATCGCCCCGATGGGCTTTCGCCTGAATTCTGGGCTTTGCTGTCGGACGCCCGCAAGGCTGGAGCGAATTGGCTGAGCTTCGACCGTGATGAACCGCCTTGCGATCGATTCCCTGTCTTCGCGGCCGGGCAGGGGGAGGCAACGGGCGACGCCGGGAAATCGGTCAATGCCGCAAACCCCGCTGCCAGGATCACGATCCGCTGTTCTGCATGTGGCAGCGCCGAGGTGATGCGCGATGCCTGGGCGCGTTGGGACGATGATGCCCAGGACTGGGCGCTCGGTTCTGTGTTCGACGCAGCTTTTTGCGAGGCCTGTGAAAAGGACGCCACGCTGTCCGAACAGTCGATCGAGGGATCGCAGCACAAGCATCCCTGATCGCCAGGCCGCCAGCCACTTATCGCGTCAAGCCCATTCCCTCGACCAGCATCTCCGGCCGCTCTGCGCGACGCCGGGTGAAGAAGGACATCAGATGACCATCGCCAACCATGATTTCACCCGTGACACGAAAGTCCCGCTCGGCCGCTCTTCGACGGGTCCGCTCGAACTGGATCTCGGCAAGCTGATGTCGGGGCGCTGTCTGATTCAAGGATCTTCGGGCGCGGGCAAAAGCCAGACGCTGCGGCGGATCATCGAAGAAGCCTTCGACTATCTCACCACCATCATTGTCGACCCGGAAGGCGAGTTCGCCAACCTTGCTACGCATATCGGCGCAACGACGGTCATCGCACGCGAATATGCCAATGATGGTCTCACAGCGCTCGCGCTGCGAACGCGGCAGCATCGTATCGCCCTCCATCTCGACCTTACCGATCTGGAGCCCGATCATCGCATCGAGAAAGCGGCGGCCTTCTTTGCGGGCCTGCTCTCGACACCGCGCGAACATTGGGCCCACACGGTGCTGGTATGTATCGACGAAGCGCATCTGCTCGCGCCGCATATGGCAGCCTCGGCCCGCGACGCGGAAACCCGCCGCATCGGGGTCGCCACCTTGACGGATATGTGCGCGCGGGGTCGCAAGCGCGGGATCGGTACGATCATCGCGACCCAGCGTCTCGCCAAGCTCGCAAGTTCGGTGGTTTCCGAACTTCACAATCATCTGATCGGCCTCAACGTCTTCGACCGCGATGTCGCGCGCGCTGCCGACCTTCTGGGGTTCGGCAGCGATCAGGCGGCGTTGCTGCGCCAGCTTCCGCCCGGCGAGTTCTTCGCCTTTGGCCCCGCGCTCGCGGCGATCCCGGTGCTGGCGAAGATTGATCAGACAATCACCCCCCATATCGGGCGCACGCCCGATCTCGTCGCTGCCGCCGATCTTGATGCCGATGAAAGCCGGACCCTGCTCGATCTTGACGCCCTGCGCGAGGTCATGCCGACAAGGGGCGATCGGGGGACCATGCGAGGCCAACGTGCGCTCGACGCCTTCCTCCTCGATCCCGCCGCCCCCGCTGCTGCACGGATTGTCGGCGCGCTGGGCAGCATAGCGCCCAACGCCACCACGGCTGACGATCTGGTGCGGCACCTTGCCCTCCCTGCGAACGATATCGATGCCGGGCTCGACCTGCTCGCCGCGATCGGTGCGTCCGACACCATGCCGCGCGGCGATACGCGGATCGCGCGGCTGTCGGCCCGGTTGCGCCTGCGTGTCGTCGATACGCCCGTTATCGGCCTGGTCTGAACGGAGAGTGCCATGAAAGAGACAAGCTTCGATCTTGATGCTGATATCGTCGAACTCACCCCGTTCGTCCCTGACCAGCAAACGGGTACAACCGCGCCACTTGCCGAGTTGGCTTTCCGTGCCGACGCATGGCTCCCCGATGAAACGCAGCGCTTGCGGGCCGCCTTCGTCGATGACGGCACGCTAGAGGAGATTGCCACAATGCTGGGCCGATCTCGTGCCAGCATCGCCACGCGCATCTATGATCTTGGCCTTCGCCGAAACTCGCGGCGATCCTGGATCGCGTGGGAGGATGAGGAATTGGCGCGCTGCTATACGCACGAACCAACCGCGACACTGGCTGCCCGCCTCGGCCGCGCTGTGAGCGCCCTCTATGCCCGTGCGCAACTGCTCGGACTCTCCGAGCCCGGATCGCCGCCGTATAGTGGTTGGGAAGATGCACAGCTTCGCGCCGGGTACGCCAAGGGTGTTCCCGTCGCCCAGATTGCCAGCTTCATCGGCCGTCCCTTCGCTGGCGTCATCTCCCGCGCTTCGGCGCTGGGTCTGCGCCATGCCTGCCAGCCGGACGACTGGAGCGACGCGGAAATGGCTCGCGCACTCGCACTCGCGGCCACCGGCGTGCCCTATGTCGTCATTGCCAGGGCGCTCGCTTCTGAGGGATTTCCGGCCCGGAACAGTCGCAGCCTTGGCCAACGCCTTCGCAAACTGGGCTACGGCAGAGGGTGGGGCAGGCCGTGGATCATCGAGGAAGACGAGCTGCTGCGCCACGCCTACGCTACCGGGGCGAGCCTTACGCCCCTGCGGGAGCGGCTTGGCCGCAGCCCGCATTCCATCCGCTGGCGTGCAGAGGCGCTTGGCTTGCGCGGCACGCATGTACGCCGCGACGGGTTTCGGCAGGGACCTGTCTGGACGGCCGAGGACGAAGCCCGGTTGCGAGCGGATTATGGCAAGGTCCCGACACGGGAACTTGCCCGGGACCTTGGTCGCGGCGTGCGCGCTGTCCTTTATCATGCCAACCGTCTGGGGCTGGTGCATGGCTTCATGCGCGCATTCAGCGCGCATGAGGACCGGGCGATCCGCAACGCCTGGACCCATGGCGTCTCGATGGTCGATGTCGCCCAGGCGCTTGGCCGCGATCCCGCCGTCATCGGTAAGCATGCCGCGCGCATCGGCTGCCGGTTCAATGATCCGGCCAGGCCCGTCCGAGGCCCCAGGACCCGGCGGGCAAATCGCACAACCGTCACGCTTCAAAGCCTGCTTGCACTTAAATCCGCTGAGGCGGTCGATGCCGATCGGTCAATCGCTACCTGAACCTATTCCAGCATGGAGGCCATGATGCCCTCGTCCGATCTGCCCGCCCGGTTGTCACCTTGCCGGCGCCGCTTATGCTCATTCGATCACGCCTATAAAATCGCCATCAACCTTCGGCGGGACACGGGCATCCCACATTATGTCATTCGCGGGATCGTGCCCTTGCAGGCCTATCGGGTGACGACAAGGCCGCCGGCCTGGCCGGATCGCTGGCTGGCGATGGCGGCATGATCTCACCATGCGCACCGCTACCGCTATTCGCCCGACCGTAGCCCCACCGCGCCTTCAGCCTCGCGCGCCATCCACCTGCGCTGCCCCCGGCAGGGCTGTATTGGCGACCCGTCCTGCCGGGGTTTTGCGCTGAATTGTGGGCCGGTCGCAGGGCTGCGGGTGGCGGAGGGGCGAGCGTCGCGGGAAGGATGGGGAGCGCTGTTCCTTCGACGGGCGGCGCGGGGGGGCAAGGGCGGGACAGAGAGGAGAGAAGGGACGGGGAGGGTGTCGCCGGAAAATGGATTTCGAGCGACATTCGAAAGGTCAAGACGATGAACATCGGTGAAATCTTCAATCAGAACGGCCGCCTGACGGGCTCGATCGCCACTCGCACGATCGATCTCCCGCGCATCGGGCTGCGCAAGGTCATGAGCGAGAATGAGAAGGCTCCGGTCTACGAAATCCTGGCTCTCAACGTCGCGCGTCGCTGGGTTCAGGTCGGCGCATTGTGGGAGGCTGCGTCCAAGCGCACCGGCGAGGTCTTCCTTGCCGGCAATATCGACGATCCCAGCCTGCCTGAACCGCTGCCGATCGCGCTCTTCCCGGCCGATCATGGCGGCTACATGGTCGCATGGCGGCGCGACACCATGCGCTCCGACTTCGGGGGCAGCATGGGGACCAGCCGCACCAATTATGACGATCGCGGTTCGCGCGACGAAGGCGGCTTCGGCGACAGCACCGCAGGGGCTGACGGCGAACTGGCCGGGGCGGGCGCAGCGTTCGGCGAGGAGGACCCGTTCTGATCACTCGTTGATCGGAACCCGTTCGGGGCCGGGGAGGCGTCAGGCCTCCCCGGCCCTTTTCCTTTCTTCGCATGAGGAGACAGTCCATGCCGCTTCCTTCTTTTCATGACATCGCGCCGTTGTCCGATCTCTCGGCGCTCTGCGCCGCGATTATCGCCAGTCCCGCTATCCGGGACCTGCTGGCACCCCGAAACACGCTTGCGATCCGCTCGCCGGAGATCCCTGGCGGCGTTACATGCGGCGAGATCATCGCTGCTATCTATGACCTGCTCGAAGGCACGCCCTTTGCGCCCCATGCGGCGCAAATCGTCGATGCCGTCCTGACGCGCTCAACCGCTTTCGCCAGCGTACGGGCGAACATGCACTGATCGACATAATGGGGCGGGACGCTGTTGCGCGTTCGCGCCCCTGTTTCCTTTTCCATGATGAGGAGAAGTCCCATGACCCATGACCATTCGCACAGTATCAGCCACTTTGCAGACCTGCCGACACTGTTTGCACAGATGACGGCGACACCGGAATTCAAACGCGCTTTTGGCGATCCCATCCCGCTTTCGATCATCACGCCGGGCGACGAGCCGGGCGAGCATGATATGCCCGAACCGCTCCACGCGCAGGCCGATTGCGCGGGTGTGATCGCCACAATCTTCGATCTTTTGACCGATACCCGCCTGGACGCGCTCGCGCCCGAGATCGCCTGGGGCATGGTCAACAGCTTCCACTTCGTAGCTGGCAAGCTTGAACGACAGGAAGACATGCTGGCCAATGAGCTGCGCGATATGATCCGACGGATCGAGCCTTCCGAGGTTTTCAACAGCGAACTCGAGGAGAAACAGCTCCTGTGCCAGTCGCTGACCGAACAGCGCGAGGCGGTCGAGTGCATGCGCGATTATGCCGCTGAAACTTTCCGCGTGCTATCGGGTCGCCCCTGGTCGCCGGCGCGTGGATCGCGCGTCTCGAATGCCGCTACCGCTACGCAGGTGTCGATACAGGATTTCCTGCGTGCCCGGGAACTGGTCGAACGCGAGCGATACCGCCCCCGCGGACCGATCGTCATCGCCTCAGGCCATGCGGAATGGCATGACTGGCAATTGCTCTGGGATCGGCTCGACACGATCCTCGAACGTATCCCGCATATGACACTGGTGACGACTGCGCAGCGCAAGGGCTTCGACGCGATCGTGGCCTCTTGGGCGGGCAATCGGGAGGTGCAACTTGTGACATATTCGCTGACGGGGTCGGGGCGCGGTGCGCCCTTCGCCCGCAATCGCAAGCTTGTGGACCTGAAACCCGTCGAAGCCTTGCTGGGTGAGGGATCGGGTATTCAGGCCAATCTTTATCAGGCCCTGCGCAAGGCCGGCGTTCCGATCCATGCCTTCCGCAAGGCCGACCAGGTGCCGGTCGAAAAGGTCGCTCCGCCCCAACGCAACCGACTTCGCCGTGCCGCCTGACAATACATCGTTTGCATTCCGTTCGGGGACAGCGCTACGTGTGCTGTCCCCTTTTTCATGGAACAGATGCTACCTTGGCGATCAGGGTAAGCGTTGCCGGCACTTCCCTGCGAGGCCATCGCCTGGAGGCACCCATTTGCGAATCAGGGGCATCGAGCCCCAGATTCGCAACGCCTCTTCTCTCTCTCAAGAATTCCAAGGGTGGCACGGGACCGCGTCGGCCTCAAGGACGACGGGGCCCCACCATTTTTCGGGGCGGGTCAGGCATTGCGTCCAGCCTTCCACCCTTGTGGCCGCCCCAAAAAATCGTGACCCCCATCGCCGGCTGCGCCGGTCGCGTTCCGCGATCCTTGACCCCGCCGCTCGGAGCCCGTGCCCAAGGGGGAACCTCTTTCGTTTCAACAGGAGGTTCACATGACGAAGATCAACCAGTCTGACCGCACATTTTCCGACATCGCCGCATTCATCACGCAGGAGACAGCGGCCACCACCGACGATTTCCACGCCGCCTTCGCGTCCGATCTAGATGGTGTCCGCATCGGGCGAGGCGGTGAGGAGATGGCGACCGACATGCCCGATCCGAGGGAGGCACAACTCGCCGTCGAACTGATCGTCACGACGCTTTTCGACGTCCTGCGGGACACGCGTTTGGAACCCGCCGCGCAACGCCTGGCATGGGGCATCGTCAACAGCTTCCATCACGTCGCTGACCAGTGGGAGGGCCAGGCCGACAAGGCGATACGCGAGGTCCAGGACCTGCTGCGTCGCGCCGATGGCAGCGAAATCCACAGCGTCGAACTCGAACAGGCACGCGACGAACTTGAATATCTCGACGAAGCTACCGATGCGCTGCGGTGCATGCGCGACCATGCCGCTGACGTCTTCCACACCGAAACCGGACGGCCATGGTCCGCGCCCAAGGGGTCGCTGGTATCGAGCAAGCGCACCGCGTCGGTTATTGCCGCCACCGATTTCCTCGCCGCCCGTCGTCAGCGCAGAACTGATGCGCACAACCCGCAAGGACCCATCGTGATCTTCTCAGGAGGAGCGGAATGCTGGTTCGACGACCACCTCATCTGGGGCAAGCTCGATGAAGCCAAATCCCGAAATCCGATGATGGTGCTGGCGACGACTGCGCAGGACAAGGGGTGCGACGCCATGGCCGCAGCCTGGGCAGCGTCGCGCAAGGTGACGCTCATCACATTCCGGCTCAGTGCGAAGCTTGGCAAACGGGCGGGCTTTGTCCGCAACGAGCAGATGGTGGGCCTCCGTCCCGTCGAGGCGCTGGTCTGCGAAGGATCGGGATTGCAATCGCACCTCGCGAGGCTCGTCAAAGAGAAGCGTGTTCCGGCGCGGTTTGTCAGACGGAGCGATCAGGAATGGGAAGCACAGTGACGCCTCGGGAGGATCGGTCCGCTTTGTCGGGCCGATCCTCATTTCTTTTTCGAGCGTAGCACTCGCCCCCGCTTAGGGACCCGCAAGCGGGCCCGTCGCAGGTGCGATGCGGAACCGCCAGCGCGGTCCCGGCCTCCTGCGCGCGGCTTCGCCGTGCTCGTCGCAGGGACACCCTTCGGGTGCGGTTTGGAAGGGCGGGTCGTCGCGGAAACGTTCAGCGTGACCATCTGAGGAGGGGTGGGCCATAGCGCGGAATACCTCCTATGGCTTTATCATCTAGAATGATCAGAGCAGGGGAAGTCTCGCCAATATCCGTGGATGTGCAGAACGGGGATGCTTCGTCCCTATCTGGTTTGCCCGGAAGACCGCATCGTCATCCTGCGCTCTGATACCGACAGGAATGGGCTTCTTATGCTCCACCCCTGCCGGTCATCTTCAGATTGCCGCTTCGCGGCGGGTCAGGTCACCGGCGGCAACTTCTTCAGGGCCGTCAGCGCTGCGCTGCCACCAACCCGGATCGCCTGCATCAGAAGTTCGCGGAACTCACGTTCCGTCAGCGTCTCGATCGGCACGTCGTTCACCATGGCTGCATATTTGCCGCGCAGAGCGCGGCGGGCGGTTTCCAGATCTTCCGTCAGCTTGCGCTGACGTGTTTCGAGATCGGCAAGCCGATCCCTTTCGGTCATCTTCGGCATTTCCATCGTCCTTCCCCGATGGGCTGCCCGTCGCATGCAACTTTGCCATATCGACGGGCCAAAGCAAGAGCGGCTTGCCGCTTCCTGGGGAACTGGCGGGGTGTACGGCGCGCCGGCGAGGCAGCGATGCTGGCATGCGAAGCCCGGCGTTAAATCTCCTGATGACGGTAATCACGCTCTCGGGACCGGGCCTTATATCCGGCCTCCTTTTTTAAATTCTGGGAGAAAAAGCTCATGAGCTCTACCCTCAAACCACCCCGATATCGATCCCTGGAAACCAGCAGAAAGGTAGCCCCGCGCCTACCGGCACGAGGCAGCGCAGCGCGAGCGCGCTGCGTAAGGCGGGACGCACGGCGCAAGGCCGTTTTGTAATGGACCCTACGCACGGGTGCTGCGGGCGCATTATGCCCTGAAAACATCGAGATAAGTCTGTATCACATGTCACACGTCGAACCGGTGGGCTGTCGTACGCGGAACACAGGGCTCACACGGGGCCACATATCGTATTGAAATGACTTCGGGAATTTCGTGATACGCGTCGTACGCCATTGCGGATCCCAGAATGCTGTGACGGCAGGTCACCGCCCGTTGAATCCTGGCCGAATTCATGGTCTTTTTGCCGCGGCAGAAAGGATAGCGCCATGACGGAATTGAACGAGGAATATATCAGCGACCTCCGCCGGGCGGTGGTCAAGGCCATCTGCGAAGTGTCGGCGCAAAGGCAGCACTCTCCGGAAGCGGGGAAGGGGGACACACTCTATATCGGCTCAGCCGAAGTCTGTCAGATGCTCACGATTTTGCTGGCCGAGTTTCTGGAGGGCGTCCCTGGTCTCGATACGCCCAGTGAGGTGCGGCGCATGTCGGACGTTGTAGCCAAGAAGATCAGACTGGGGATCGGCGAAATCCGTCGATACCGCGACGAGACAGGCGGAACGCCGCCGCCGTCCATCATCATCAGAGGCAACTGATTGAGCTGCTCAGCCTGTTCCTGTCGGCACATATCCTCAGCGCTCAATCTCTGGATCAATCTGGTGATAGGGCGGCTTGCGCCAATATTGCCATTCCGGTAATATGCGACCGCTTCATGATATTTTCGAAGGTCTCTGGATAAGGAGACCCTTCGCTTGCCCAAGCTTAATTTCCGCCTCGATGAATCGCTGCATGCCGCCTTGATGCGCCGTGCGCTCGGTGCGAACCTGTCCTTATCGGGGTTCATCCGTCAGCTCCTTGAACAGGCGGTCGATGAGCGCAAACGCTATGTTTTCTCCTCCCAGGATGAAATCCTCGCCACGTCGATCCAGATCCTATCGATTGTCGCGACGTCCGTCGGCCAGCAATCCCCCAAAGCGCTGGAACAGGGCATGGCGCAAGCCCGAATGATCCTTGCCGAACGCGGACTGCTTGGCGGGGAGGAGATCCCATGAGCATCTTTCGCAACGACACATTAGGCTCCTGGACGCGCGGTGGCCAGGCGATCGTCCACAATGTCCGCATGACGACCCAGGTCTTTTATCAGACCATATTAGCGGGTTTCATCATCTGGATCATCGGCACACTCTGGTATGCGTTCGAGAAATCGACCGAGTATGAGCGGTTCGTTCTGGTCAAACTGGCTGAGGCGACGATCAAGGTGGATGCGGCCGCCGGGACCAATGATCCGGTGCAGTTTCGCACCCCCGAAGGCCAGGCTTACTGGACCTCGGCGGACTGGCTGGTTGCCTCCACCCTTGCGAAAAAGACCATGCATGCATTTGAAGTCTATCTGCTGCATGGCGCACTGCTCTCTGGCCTGTTCACCCTTGTTATGCTCGCCTGGGCCTGGTTCTACTTCACCCGGACGGGTAGGGGCCTTGGCTCCAACGAATATCTGCGAGGGGCAAGGTTCGGCACGATCCGCCAGGTGAAACGTGCGCTATGGCGACAGACCAAGGGACCTCTGGTGATCGGCAATGTGCCGGTGCCTGAGGCCTATGAGCCTGAGCATATCCTGCTGTGCGGTGCGCCTGGCACGGGAAAGACAAACCTCATCGTCGGCATGCTCGACGGCATCCGCAAATCGGGTCGGCGCGCCATCGTCTATGATACCGCCGGTACCTTCGTCGAGAAATTCTATCGGCAGGGCACTGACATGTTGCTCAACCCACTCGACCAACGCGCGGCGCGCTGGTCGCCCTGGGTCGATGTGCCACGCGATTATCATTATGATCAGATCGCGGAATCGACCATTCCCGACAAGCATGGCGATCCCTTCTGGGCGAAGGCGGCGCGGGGCACGCTGGTTGCGGTCATGCGCAAGCTGGCGCGCCAGAAACATACCTATGTATCGGTGCTGCTCGATCGTCTGCTGCGCTCCAAACTGAAGGACCTCGCCGCCTTTGTCACCGGCACTGATGCCGCCGCCTTCATCAGCACCGAAGGCGAACGGACATCCGCCGGCATCCAGGCCGAACTTGCATCGGTCATGCGCAGCTTCGGCTATCTCGATGATACCGAAGACGGCTTCTCGATCCGAGACTGGGTGGAAAAGGGCGCTGATGGAAGCTGGCTCTTCATCACAGTGAAAGCCGACCAGCTTCCCTCGCTACGCCCGCTTATCACCGTCTGGCTCGACATCGCAATCAGCGCGATCATGAGCCTGGCGCCCGATCGCGACCGACGGCTTTATTGCGTGATCGATGAACTGCCGACGCTGCATAAGCTGCCGTCGCTCTCGGACTTTCTCGCCCGTGCCCGCAAATATGGGGGGTGCGGCATATTGGGCTTCCAGTCCTATCCCCAGCTCAAGGCGACCTACGGCAAGGACGATGCGGCCGCTATCACTGGCTATTGCTCGACCTGGGTGGCGCTGCGCGCGAACGACACCGATACCGCCGAGCATGTTTCGATCAACCTTGGTCAGGTCGAACAGGTCGAAGCCAACGAGGGCATGTCCTATGGGGTCAACGACATGCGCGATGGGGTCAATCTGTCGCGGATGCAGGTGACGCGGCCACTGGTCATGTCGACCGAGGTCACCAACCTGCCAAACCTGGTGGGCTTCCTGCGCTTCGGCCGCAATTTGCCCGTGGTGAGGTTCGATAGCCGGTTCAACAATGTACCATCGTTGGGACCAGCTTTCCTCGAACGCACGACGCCCCCCATTCAGATCGACAAGGCCGGGATGCTCGTTCGCATCGCTCACGCCGAAGCGCGTGTTCGCGAAGCGATGGAGCGGGAAGCCACGCAGTCATCTCCGCCGGCGACACATGGCGAGATCAAGCCAGCGAAGCCTTCGGTATCTTCAGAATCCGTCCCGACGCCACCACCGCAGCCGGAACTGTTTACGCTTCCAGCGCAGAACATCGACCCGCAGCGCGTGGAAGATATATTGCTCAATGACGAGAATGCCGAGCTTCCTGCGCCCGCCCGCACCCTTTGGACGATCCTTGCCGGCAGGCAGGGAGAAATCCGGTCCGATCTTGTCCAGCATGGCCGGGATGACGGACCGCGTGAGCGGGCGAGGCCAGCATGATCCAGCCGCAACGTCTCCATGGTACACCAGCCAATATCGCCCGCTACTACACGGTTGGCGATTACTACACCAAGGGCGGCAATGAACCGTCTGCATGGAGTGGGCAGCTTGCAGCCGATCTCGGCCTCTTCGGCGCTGTTGATCCGAAGCTGCTGCGCGACCTTCTTGCTGGAAAAGTCGGCGATCAACAACTCGGGCGGCACCGCGCGGATGGCGAAATTCAGCATCACCCCGGTTGGGATTTTGCGGTCAATGCGCCAAAGTCGGTTTCGATCATGGGGCTGGTGGCAGGTGACGAACGCGTGCTTGCCGCCCATGAGGACGGGGTGACCGCAGCTATTTCCTATCTGGAGGAGCAGGCGCAGTTGCGCCGCCGCGATGAGGGCAAGATTGTTCATGAAACAACGGGTCGGATCCTGGTTGCTCGCTTTACCGAGCATGGCAGCCGGGAACTTGATCCGCATCTGCATACGCATCTCGTCGTGCTCAACATGACGAACCGCGAGAATGGCGATCCCATGGCAAGCCTCGAAAGCCGGGTCATGTATGGCGAACAGCGCGTGGCCGGGCAGATCTATCGCAACGCGCTGGCTTTCGGCTTGCGCGAAGCGGGCTACGAAATCGATGCTGATCCGCGTTCCGGATTGTTCGAGATACAAGGCGTGCCGAAGGACCTGATTGACCAATTCTCGCAGCGCGCCGAAGCGATCGAGGATCATGCGCGCGAGCATGGTCTGGTGGGACAGAAAGCCCAGCGTGCTTCCTTCTACGCCACCCGCAAGGCGAAGGTTAAGATCAGCCAGGAAGAACTCGGCGCGCAATGGCATCAGCGGACAGGCCAGCGTCTCGAAACGCTGCAGGAGATTGCTGCGCTGGCGCGGGGTCGGGAAGGGGAGCATCCGGCGCCCACGGAACGCGATGCGTCGCGTGCGGCTCTTTTCGGCTTGCGGCAACTGGAGACATCCGAGGCGGTCAACAATTTAGGCGATATATTGCGCACTGGTCTTGCTGCCTATGTCGGTGAAGTCCGGCTCGACCATATCCGTCCCCGGATCGCAGCACATGAGGTCCTGCGCAAATTGCTGCCGACCCCTGATCAGACCGGTGACAGGTTGTTGACCCGTGGCCGCACCAGCCGGAAGTCGTGGCGTCTGGAGCTGGCATTGACCCAGCATATCGCGCTTGGCCTTGATGACGCGCGTCCAATCGCCACCAGCGATCGCTTGCTGGCCGTGCTCGACGGGACGTCGCTCAACACGCAGCAGCAGCGCGCACTTGTCGAGACGGCGCTGACGCGGGATCGGGTCACGGCGATTCACGGTGTTGCCGGTTCTGGAAAATCTACGCTGGTGAGAGTTCTCGCTGAGGCGGCCGAGCCGGGAACGTCATTGATTGCATTAGCACCCACATCATCGGCCGCTGCGGAACTGGGAAGTAAGGCGAACATCATGTCTCATACTGTCGCCAGCTTCGTCGCGCGCGGCGGGCAGGGGATCACGGACCGCCATGTGCTGGTTCTCGATGAAGCAGGGCAGCTCGGCAACCGGCAGGCCCAGCGGATGCTGGAGATCAGCAGGACAACCGGCGCACGGCTGCTTTTCCTTGGAGACGAGAAACAGACAGGGGCAATCGAGCAGGGTAAACCCTTCTGGTTGATGCGAAGGCTGGGCTTGCCAACGGTCGAGTTGACGCACGCCGTGCGGCAGGAAACCAAATCAATCAAGGCCGCCGTCACAGCCGCGCGGACGGGGAACTTTGCCGAGGCATTGGCGAAGCTCGATAGCGTCAACACCGTCGACGACAATGAAAAGATGGCGGAGCAGGTCGTCAATGCCTGGATACGGCTCAAGCCGGAATCACGGACAGGGACCAATATCCTTGCTCTCGACAATGCGACCCGGCTGATCGTCAACAGTAAGATTCGCGATGTGTTGAAAAACGAGAATGGGCTGGCTGCCGAGGACAGCCGGTTTTCCATCCTGGCCCCGGCGGGCTTGACCGATATCCAGAAGCATATGGCCCGCTTCTACGGGGCGGGGCAGGTGGTGCGCTTTGATCGGGACATCGCTGGCCACGGTATCGCACAGCACGCCGATTATCGCGTCGCAGGACTAGGCCGGGAGGTCAATGGGCGCCAGGTTGTGCGTTTTGTCGACGATCAGGGGCGCGTCATACGCTGGGATCCGCAGACGACAAGGGCCCGTCACATCAATGTGTTCAATCCTGAAGAACGGGAAATCGCCGAGGGCGACCGTATCCAGTGGCGGCTCGTCAGTCGCGAACTTGGTCTGCGCAATGCCGAGCGCGGCACCGTGGAGAAACTTGACGGCCCCTTAGCGACGATACGATGGGATCGAGATGGGCGCGTGCAGCGGGTTGATCTGTCAGAACACCGGACCTGGGATCATGGTTATGCAGAGACGGTCTATTCCGCTCAGTCCAAAACCTATCCGCGCGTTTTCGTGCTAGCGCCCGTCGAATCTCCGCTGGTCAACGCCCAGAATTTCTACACGGCTATCACCCGCGCGGCATTCGGCGCCAGGCTCTGGACCAACAACGTCAAGGAACTGATTGCCAAGCTTGAGCGCCAATCAGGAGAGAAGACGTCTTCGTTGGAAGGGTTGGGCCGGTTGAAGACTGACCGCGTAGATGCCTTTTCGAAACGCCGGGAAGACCATTTGGCAAGTCTGAGGGCCGAGCAGGAGCGAGACCGAAACGAGCGGCGCGATTGGGCTCTCGATCGACAACACCACTATCGTGACCGCTCACCCCGTGGCGCGGCTGAGCATCTTGCCGACGGTGCCCGGAGCATCGCGCAGGTGCTCGACAGGTTTCTCGCAGGCATTCCCGACCATGCGCGCGCCGAAGGGAGAGCGCCGAAAACCGGCATCAACCGGGAAAATCACTCTCCTGCACCTCGACCCGAACCCTCCCATGGCCCCGAACGATAAGGTCACTGCCCATGCTTCGCTCCAAATTTGCCCTTCAGCTGACCCATGCAAAGCGCTTAGCAGTTGCCGTCCCGCCTGAGTATCTATTTGAATTCAGTACTTCGCGCCAGACCAGAGGGTGTAGAGTCTCCCTGAGCCGCATTGGATGGACCAAACCGCACAGCAGGACTTCTGTCAGTCGTAGCGCCGCCGCCGAGATCAATTCGGGGAGAGCGCTCTTTGCATTTCTCAAAGGTGGCCCAGCTGCGGCGCTGTCACTTTACAGTGATCCGACCAATTCGATCACTACGCCTGGAACCGCTATCCGGAGGGTCAGATGACGTCATACGGCATCCCCAGGCTGTTATGCACTGCCGTCATCAGTATGGCATTGTACACCACCCCCACACTTTCGAAGTAACTACCAACCTCCTCGTAGGGTCGCTCAGGCGGAGATAGCGCCCAGGATGGTGCGGAATGGCAGTTGTCCGGTGAGGCGCGCGGTGTCGACGGTTGACCGCAGTGCGGCCTCCGCGTCCGCAGCCCATTTGGCGCGATAGCCGTTGGTGACTTTTCGCTGGATGACGCTTGGCCTCAGCGCCCGCTCGCTCACGTTGTTCGTGGCATCGACCTTTCCGGCAAAGTCGCAGAAGGTGAGCAATTGGTCACGGGCACGGCGGATTTGGCCGAGCAGTTCACTGGCCAACGGACAATCGGTCGCGCTGGCGAGGATGGCGCCGAGGTCGCGCTCAAGCTTACGCTTATGGCTTCTTACGGTGGAAGAGGCCAGTTCGGCGATACTTCGGGCGAGGCTGAAGGCACGATCAAGCCAGAGCTGAAGACGCACGCCTGTCAGATCGCTGCCATGTTCGGCAACAAAGCGGGCCTTTCGGTCGAGGTGGGCGAGACACGTCTGGTGCAGCCGGCCATGCCCTTGCTGGGCGGTATAACGGTCAGATATCCAGACGTCGGGCTGGTGGCCATTCATGATGTCACGCACGACTTGGCCTGCCCGGGTAAAGTCGGCGGTATGGACGATGGCCTCAGCCGAGCAGAATACCCACTGGTAGGCATTGCACCCTTCGATCCGCACACCTGTTTCATCGCAAGCGACGACATCGGCTCGGCGCAATGCGGCCAGCGCGCTGCCGCGTCCCGTCTCCGCCTGTATTCGGCAAGCCTCGCTTGGTCAGCCCTGGCTCGAGAAAACGCTTTGGGGATTGCGTGATCAGGAAGCGGGCTGGATTGGCGCTGAAGTTCGTAACAGCAATGGCTCTTATGATCTTGGTCCCTTGCAGATCAACAGTTGGTGGATACCTCGCATCGCTGCGCTTGTTGGGCGTGCACCTGTTCAGGTTCGACATTGGCTGCGGTTTGATCCCTGCTTCAATGCGCAGGCTGCAGGGTGGGACTGTCAGGATTTCCGTGTGCGGCCGGGCGGTTGAACATTACGCCGCCATGGCCCTGATGAAGCGCTCACCGAAGATTACGGCGAACTGGGCCTTGGCCATGGTCCACTCACGTGGCGGCATTTTCCACTCTTTTTCCGACCTGTTCAAGATCAGATAGAGCAATTTGGTGGCAGCTTCGTCGCTGGGGAAGTGGCCCCTGGCCCGGACCGCGCGCCTGAGCTTCGAGTTCAGCGCCTCGATCGCGTTCGTCGTGTAAATGATCCGCCGCACGTCGTCTGGGAAGGCGAAGAACGGGATGACCTCACCCCAGGCACGCCGCCAGTTCTGGCCGATCGCGGGATAGCGCTGGCCCCAGGGA
>NZ_NMUA01000047.1 GCF_002312805.1 Sphingobium sp. D43FB
GGCCATAGCCGTTGCGCGTGTTGCCGGCACCTTCGCCTGTCGCAAGATGGTGATCCATCTCCGCGTTTAACGCGCGCTCCGTCAGCGCCTTCTTCAGCGAATCCAGCAAGCCACCTTGTTCAAATGCGGCACTGGCAGCGCCTCCGGCCAAAAGCTGGTCGAGAAGCGCATTGGGAATAACGGGTTCTTTGCGTCGTGACATAGTGGGACTCCTTGTTACCCATTATGCCCGGCCACACACGGAAATCCTGACAGTCCCGACGTCGCTACTACAAAAGCTTGGAAAATCTATCTGCGGCGATCGTCATCTCCGACGAGGCCGAGATCTATGATAATAGCCTAGCCTATGAACCCTACCGACCCGTGGCCAGCTGGGACGGCGGCAAACTTCGGCGGACCCTCAGACCTATGCCTGGCTGGTTTGCATCAGCATGTTCGGATTTTGAGGGCGCAGGGCTGCTGGGCAGACGGCAAAACTGAAACATCAGACGCTTATTGTAACGGTCTCATTTTCTGCGACTATGGCTTTCCCCAGCTAACATCAATGTCAGCATTCAATCCTCCCTGCCCTGCTTCCGACCCGAGCTGGTCTTCACCATAGGACGCGATGAATTTGCGGCTCTTTCAAAGGGTGCCGATCTGGCCGTGAACCGGGACGATCACCCTCCCCCCAACATCGCTCGACCAAGCAGTTCAACAGATCCTGCACAAACGGCTGCAAAATGACATCCGTTCGAAATGGGAACATGTGGAACAGCAGATACCGTCTCGCGCCGCGGCTTACGGTTGGCATGCAATTGCCATGACCCGCGTTACCGACCGCAGCGACCAGACCGGGCCGCCCTATTGCAGTCTGGCCGTTCGCGCCGAGCCTTACCAGGCATAGCGCAGGCTGATGGTTCCCCCGATAGTGCTGTAGTTGCGCGATAGCCGGGCATCGCCGGATGCGCTCACCGACCATGACCGCGCTGCACTCCACTGCCCGCCGAACCGAACCAATGCGGCGTTGGCGTCGGCCGGCAGAGTCGTCCGGCTGATCTGAATCGACGGAAGCTCCGCAAAGCTGCGTGCCACGCTGCGATCGGTCTGGAAGTCGTGAATCCAGGCCAGTTGCAACAGTGGCGAGAAGCTGCCGCCGCCAGAAGTGCTCCACCGGCCATCGACCCGCACGCCAAGCGACATCGGCAGGGCGGTGATCGTCTTTTTGTGGAAAGTGATCGCGCTTTCACGGGCGTTGGACAGGTTCTCCGTCGCGGAACCCTGATACAATCGCATCGGCTCGATAGAAACGAACGGCACGATATGCGCTGCCGGTCCGCCAAGGTCGAACGCATAGCCGGTTTCGAACCGCGCGCCGACGGTTTTGGTGTTCAGCTTGAGCGAACCTGCCACGCTGACACCCAGCGCATCCAGTCGGCGGGTAAAACGGGTGGTGCCGGTGCCGACCTGGGCCAGTGCCGACACATAAGCCGAACCGATATGGCCGATGCCGTAGAGGCTGAGCGAATAATGGTCCCCCTGCGCGTTCGAATGGGGCGCAACCAGGCTAGACGAGGCATCCATATAGGTGAATGCGGCGCCGAGCAGAATGGGGTCTGCTCCCGTTTCGCCGTCGATGCCGACGGTTAGGCCACGCAGTTGGCTGGACAGTCCTGCACCGCTGCCAGCAGACGCGGTGGGCGTCAGCCAGAACCGGTTTGCGCCGGATTGTGCAGGTTCAACACGCCAGCCATCGAGGCGATCGGTGACCGACTGGACCGATCGCTGCGCCACCGACAGAACTTGCCGGGGCACAATCGTCACCCCGCCTGCACCGAGCGTCTTATAGGCGCTTTCCAGCTTGTGTGTGCTTTCGAGCCCAACCAGTCGTGCGGTCAACAGGCGTGACAGCGCCGATCCGCCTCGATCCTGGATCGCGCCGAACGCATTACCGATCTCAACGCCTGCACCACTGAGGCCATCAGGGGCAAAATTCGCGGTCGATACAAGGCTCAGCACGCCGCCGTCGTTCGCGAGCGCATAGCTGAGGATCGCGCTCCGGGCGGTGCTGAGCGTCATGCCCTGCGCCGCCAGCCCGCCGACGGCCGAAACGACCCCGCCAAGCTTGAAGCTGCCCGGCCGGACCGACCCGGCGTTGAGCGTCTTGATCGCCAGCGTGCCGTCCAGTTGCGCAGCGCCAAGGATATGGAACGTATCGGAACGCCCGCTATGATGATCGACCCCGATCTGGATCGATCCGGTCGCAGATTGCGTGAACGCACCGTTGATAAGGACGCTGCCGACGCCTGATGCATTGCCAAGGATGCCGTCATTGCGGAAGTGGCCGACACTACCCAGATCAATCGATGACCCCGACTGGATCGTGCCTCCCGCCAGATTGTGGAGAAGGTTCGTCCCACCGTCCTTCAGCGCGATGCTGCCCAGCATGGTGCCGTAGTTGGCGATGGTGGTGTCGCCGGACAGGCTCTTGATGGCCATTCCCGCATCACCGTCCATGGTGGACATGGTGCCGCTGTTGTTGATGAGGTTGATGGGCGAATCTAGCAGCGCTGCATGGCCGCCTGCGCCGCCCAAGACGCTTGCCCCTTCTTCGATATTGAGGATGGGGTCAGTCGAGGAGAAGGCATAGATGGCGCTCGCCCCGGCACCCGTGGCCTTGATCGACACACCGCTGCGCAGGTTCACCGTGACGACACCGGATACGCCGCCTGCGCCTGCGCTGATCAGACGCGCAGAGTTACCGTTCATCACCAATCCGCCACCGCCTGCGACCGATTGGGCCACGACGCCGTAAGCACCCGCGCCCGTGGTGGAGATCGAGGCATTCACATTGACGGTGACGTTGCCGGAATTGGCAGACGTGCCGGCGATGGGGGTCGCCGATACGGCATTGCCGCTGGAGAGGACCGCGCCGCCGCCACCGCCCACGCTTTGGGCAAGGATGCCGATCGCGTTGACGCCAGTGGTGGAGATCGCTGCATTGCTGGCGATGGTAACGTTGGCGCTGTTGGCATTGGAGCCAGTCCCGGTGGTGACGAATGTTGCGGGCGTGTAGACATACCCCGACCCGGTCCGCGAAACGGAAGCCGGAACGTATGTGGTGACGAATGGCGAAGCCATCGACCCGCCAAGACTTGCGCTTCCCGACGAGATGGCGAGACCGCCGCCGCCGCCGATGCTCTGTGCAACGATGCCGATCGCGCCCACACCGCTGGTGGTGATAGTAGCATTTGAGGATATGGCGACATCCGTTGCAGTGCCGCCGGGCTTGCCGCCGAGCACGGCATTGCTGGCAATCACCTGGCTCATGCCGCCGCCGCCCGCAATCGATTGCGCGACAATAGCATGGGCGAAATTGCCGCGTGTAGCGATGGCGCCGCTGGTAGCCGAAACATTCACGGTGCCGCTCGTCCCGGCGGAGGTGCCGGCGGAGCCAAGGGTCATGGTCCCGGAAAAGCTGCTCGCCGGCGACGCGGACAAGCTTGCCAGACCGCCGCCACCTGATACGCTTTGGGCAAGGATGCCCACTGCCTGCGCGCCGCTCGTTGTGATGTTGGACGTGCCGGTTACCGCTACATTGCCTGCGGCGCCGGAGCCGTTTAGCTGGCCGAGCCGCCCGTTGGCGCTCCCGCTGTTGGTGCCCGTGGATTGATCGGTGAAGCTGGCGACACCGCCACCGCCGCCGACCGACTGCGCCAGCAGTGCGACGGCATTGGCGCCGGTGGTGGAGAGGCTAGCCGAATAGCTCGCCGCAACCGCGCCACCATCGCCGCTGATATTGCCTGTCGCGCCCAGGTTCAACGATGCGGTGATCCCGCCGGTCGATCCGCTGAGCCTGCTGGCGCCGCCGATGCCGCCGCCGCCGCCGATCGACTGCGCGATAAGGCTGAACGCGCCTGCGCCGCTGGTGGCGACCTGACCATAGCTGGTCAGCGTGACTGCGCTGCCATGCTGGCCGCTGCCCGCCGAACCGCCGAGCGTCAGACCGACATTGGCCGTACCGCCGCCCGCGCTGGTCGCGCTGGAGGTCGAGGCCGAACCGCCGCCGCCACCCACCGATTGCGCGAACATCCCGTAAGCCAGCGCACCCGATGTCTTGATCGCGCCCGCATTGGTGAGCGATACCGCGCCACCCAAACCTCCGACACCGCCCGATCCACCGAGTACCGCTGCAATCGCATAGGAACCGCCATTGGCGTTGCTGGTCGCCGATCCACCATTGCCGCCGCCGCCGCCAACCGATTGCGCCTGAATCGCCGTCGCTTGATCGCCTGCGGTGGTGATCGCGAGCTGATTGGCCACTTCGACGGCGGAACCGCCGCCGCCCGCGCCGCCATTGCCGCCAAGGCCCATTGCCACTGCCATGCCGCTGGCCGTGTTCGCGTCGGCATTGCCAGCATAGGTCGTGTTGCTTGAAGCGCTGCCGCCGCCGCTGCCCGATCCGGCGGTTGCCGCCGCACTGAACGCGCCGCCGTTGCCGCCACCGCCACCGACTGACTGTGCGAAGATGCCGTAGGAGCCAGTGCCGAAGGTAACGATGCCCTGTCCACTGGTCGCCGTGGCGCAGTGGCCACCGCTAGTCGTGCCGCAGACCAGCACAGCGCCGCCCGCGCCGCCGCCGGCACCCGTACCGGACAGGCCGATCGCCACCGACGCGGAACCGCCCGAACCGGTTGTCGAGCTGGTCGAGCCACCATTGCCGCCGCCACCGCCGACGGATTGCGCGAAGATCGCGCTGCTGCCCGCCGCATAGGTGGTGAGCAGGCCGCCACTTTGCGTCACCTGCACCGCGCCGCCTGCGCCCGCGCCCGCGCCGTTGCCGCCCATCGACATCGAGACGCTAGCCTTCCCCGCATTGGCATTGGTGCTGCTCGACCCGCCATTGCCGCCACCGCCGCCAACCGACTGGGCGAAGATCGCCGCCGATCCCGACGCGAGGAATGCCGTGGACGCGCTGCCGGTGGTGATCGAACCGCTGTTCGCCACGGACACCGCGTTGCCCGCGCTTCCAGAACCGCCAGCGCCGCCCAGGCTCATGCCAACCGCATAGCCGCCGTCGCCGCCCGCGCCGCCCTGGCCGCCGCTGCTATTGTGGCCAGCGGACGAGGATGTGGCGTTATTGGCGGAGGTATAGGCCGTCCCGCCCGTGCGAACGCTCGCCTGGGTCGAGCTGGACGACCCGCTGCTGGCGGGAGCCGCTTCGGCCGAGCTATAGGCCGCGCCGCCATTGCCGCCGCCGCCGCCGACCGACTGGGCGAAGATGCCCGCCGAATTGCTCGCCAGCGTGGTGATCGCGCCGCTATTCTTGACCAGCACGGCCCCGGTGGTGCCACCGCCACCGCCCGAACCGCCCAGCGCGAAGCTGAGCGCTGCAGCGCCGCCAGAGGTTGCCGAAGTCGATGTCGAGCCGCCATTGCCGCCACCGCCGCCCACCGACTGGGCGAAGATACCGGACGAAACATTGCCGCCAGTGCTGATCGCGTGGGTGCTGACCACGGACACGTCGCCGCTATTGCCGCCGACGCCGCCTGCGCCGCCCAGGCTGATCGCGCCGGAATAGTTGCCGCCGGACGCATTGGCTGTGCTTGATCCGCCATTGCCGCCGCCGCCGCCGACCGACTGCGCGAACACGCCATTGGACAGGTCGCCACTGGTCGCGATGCGGGCCGCATTGTTGACGAGCACCCGGCCACCCTGGCCACCCGTCCCACCACTGCCGCCGATACTGAGCGATGCGCCAGCGCCGTTATCGGCCTTCTCGTCCGAAGCGGGCGGGCCGGAGGTCGCAAGCTGCGCTGCGGTCGAGACGGATGCACCGCTGTTGGTCTGCTGGGCAAAGCCGCTGCCGCTGTACGAAGCCGCACCGCCATTGAGCGCGCCGCCTGCTTCGCCCGTCGCCGATGCGCTGGCCGCGCCGCCATTGCCGCCGCCGCCGCCCACCGATTGCGCGAAGATGCCATTCGATTGGGCGCCGTGCGTTGTGAGTGTGCCGCCGGTCTGTGTCACGATCACATCGCTGCCGTGGCCGCCACCGCCGCCATAGCCGCCGATCGCGACCGCTACAGCATATTTGTTGCTCGACGCGCTCGCATCGGACCAGCCGCCATTGCCGCCGCCGCCGCCGACCGACTGCGCATAAATCGCGGACGCTGCGTTGCCATAAGTGGTGATCGAGCCCGAATTGGGCATCGCAATCGAGGCCACGCCGGCCAGCGGCTTGTCGGTGCGGCCTGCCGCATAGCCAGATGTCACATAATCCCTCGCGGCAGCGGTGAGGTCATCGCCGAACTTCGCGCTCACGTCGGAATAGTTCGCCAGATATTGGCGGACGTTGAAGCCGTTTGCGTTTCTTCCCTCACGGATGCTGCTGGTGAGGAAATGCTCGAATCCATAAGTCGGATTGTCGCCGATATTGCGGACCAGGTCGCTCCACGACGCGATATATTCATACGGGTTGAAATTGACCGCGACCGTGCCGCCATTGCCGCCCACGCCGCCGCCGCCGCCCACCGACACTGAAACAGATCCGGTGCCCGCAATCGAATTGGCATAGGCCGATCCGCCATTGCCGCCGCTGCCGCCGATCGATTGCGCCAGGATGCCGATCGACTGGTCGCCGCTGCTGATGCTGCCCGGCGTGACCGGCGCGCCCGTCACGATGTTGCCGAACTGGTTGACCGTGACACTGGCAGCATCGCCGCCTGCCGCGCCCGCGCCGCCGATCGCGACCGAGGCCGAAACCGATGTGTTCTTGCTGTTGCCGCCGCCCGCAGTGACGCTGAAGGCCGCGGCGTTGCCGCCATTGCCGCCGCCGCCGCCGATCGATTGCGCGATAATCCCGATCGAGGACAGACCCGATGTGACGATGTCGCCGGTGCTTTGGACGGCAACCGCCTTTGCCGCCTGACCCGTGCCGCCGCTGCCGCCGGTCGCTCCGGCTGCGCCGACCGACAGCGGGACACGCGGAAAGCCCGTGGCGATCGCGCCCGAGAGCGCCGATCCGCCATTGCCGCCGCTGCCGCCGATCGATTGAGCGAGAATGCCGGTCGAAAGATCCCCCTTGGTGACGATCTTGCCATTGCTGATCAGGCTGACCGACCCGGCGATGCTGCCGTTGCCGCCTGCTCCACCGACCGAGATCGCGGGCGCGACAACGGCCGCCCCGGCGAGCGCAGCGCTGAACCCGCCGCTGCCGCCATTGCCGCCGATCGATTGCGCCAACAGGCCAACCGAAAGCGATCCATTGGTGGTAACCGACTGGTCCGAAATGAGCATAACATTCCCGGCGCGCCCGCCGCTGCCGCCCGATCCGCCGAGCGAGACGGACACCGCACTCAGCGCGCCGATTGCGCCGGAGAATGCCCATCCGCCGTTACCGCCATTGCCGCCGATCGACTGTGCGACCGCGCCGTTGGACTGGCTCCCGGTGGTGATGACAGCGCGGTTGCGATCGGCCAGCGACAGCATGACATCGCCGGCAATGCCGCCATAGCCGCCATCGCCGCCGATCGCCGCGCTCAGGCCCAGCGTGCCGCCATAGCCGCCAGCGATCGCAAAGCCGCCATTGCCGCCATGCCCGCCTAGGCTTTGCGCCACGACGGCCGAGGACAGGTCACCAGTGACCGTCGTATTACCGAACTGCGCGACGGTGACGGCGCTTGCGCGCCCGCCATAGCCGCCATTGCCGCCGAGCGAGAGCGATCCCGAAACATTGGGGCTATAGCTGCCTGCTATGGCGAAGCCGCCGCTGCCGCCTGATCCGCCGATCGATTGCGCCAGAATGCCGCCGGCATTGCCGGTCGTCGCGGCCTTCGCGGTGATGTCGCCCGAACTCCAGACATTGACGGTGCCGGCACCGCCACCGATGCCGCCCGAACCGCCAAGCCCGATGCTGGCTGCAAGCGTGCCGCCATAGCTGCCCGCCACCGCAAAGCCGCCGGAGCCGCCG
The DNA here is from genome assembly GCF_002312805.1 of Sphingobium sp. D43FB. GTDB lineage: Bacteria > Pseudomonadota > Alphaproteobacteria > Sphingomonadales > Sphingomonadaceae > Sphingobium. The sequence continues at coordinate 7,949 of NZ_NMUA01000047.1, forward strand.
CCGCCGCCGATCGACTGCGCCTGCAATGCCGCAGCGCCACCGCCCGTCGTCGTCAGCGCGCCGCCATTCACCACGCTAACCGCGCTGGACAGGCCGCCACCGCCACCGCCGCCGCCGATGCTGTTGGCACTGCCGACGCCCATCGAGACCGAGCCTGCAGTCGCATAGCCGCCATTGCCGCCGCCGCCGCCGATCGACTGCGCCAGGATCGCGTTCGAGCCATAGCCGCTGGTGGTGATAGAAGCCGCGCCAGCATCGGTCAGGTTATAGACCAATGCCCCGCCGCCGACGCCGCCGGTACCCCCCTTGCCACCGACCGACAGCGTTACGGCCAACCCGCCGATACCTGCCGCGCCGCTGATTGCCGATCCGCCCGCACCGCCGCCGCCGCCGATCGACTGCGCCATCAGGCCTTGGGAAAAATCGCCCTGTGTCGTTATCAGCCCACCCTGATTTTCCACCGTGACCGCCGCTGCCGATCCGCCCAATCCGCCCGTGCCGCCAATGCCGATGCCGATGGCTACGGTTCCTGCCAGCGCAGCATCGATCGCCGTTCCGCCGCTACCGCCGCCGCCGCCGATCGACTGCGCCAATATGCCCTGCGAGCTCAACCCGCGGGTCGCGATGGAGGCGCCGCCAGTGCTGGCAAACACCTCAGCGCCAGTGCCGCCGTTGCCGCCGGATCCGCCCAGCGCCACGGAAAACGCGCCGAAAAAGCCCGCCGACAGCGCTACGGCATACCCGCCGCTGCCACCGCCCCCGCCGACCGACTGGGCGAGAATACCCTGCGACGAAAGGCCCGCCGTCGACAGGATCTTGCCGGTCGCCGGCGTGGTCAGGCTGCCGCGTCCGCTGTTGCCGCAGATTGCAGGCCGGTACGAGTTCGTGCTGAAGGTGTTGCAGTTGACGGTGATGATGTTGCCATTGCCGCCTCCGCCGCCCGTTCCGCCGTGCGCAACCGAGGTTGCCTCGCCTAGGAATGACGTCGCCATCGCCATCGCGCCGCCGGCATTGCCGCCGCCGCCGCCCACCGACTGGGTGAAGATAGCCGCCGAACTGATCTCTACGGTGTGGATCGAGCCGCCGTTAAGTAGCGCGATCTCGCCGCCATTGCCGCCGCCGCCGCCGCTGCCGCCCGTGGCATGTGCCGACCCGCCAAAGATCGTCTTCGACTTCGCCTTGGCATAGCCACCGCTGCCGCCACCGCCGCCAATCGACTGGGCGAACAGGCCGAACGCGCCGCCAGCGCTGTCGTCATTGTTCGGCGTCGTGCTCAGGCCTGCAAGGCACGCATTGCCGGTGCAAATGTCTCCGCTGTTAAACAGGAAGACGCCGCCGCCCACGCCGCCATCGCCGCCGCTGCCGCCAACCGCCACTGACCGGCGCCCGCTAGCCGTGGCAAAACCTGCCTTGCCGCCGCCGCCGCCGACCGATTGCGCGAATACGCCGACAGACGACGAACCGAAGATGCTGACCGTGCCCGTATTAGTGATGTTGACGATGTTGCCATTGCCCGCCTTCCCGCCATCGGCACCCAGCGCATGTCGTCCGGCGTCGCCGCCCGCATCGCCGCCGCCGCCGCCGACCGACTGGCCGGCGATCGCCGCGATGCTGACCGGATTGCAACCACTAAGGCCCGAACTTTCGCAATCACGAACCGATGCGCTGCCGATGGTGATCGCGCCATAGTTGGCGATACCGACGACGCCCGCATGGCCGCCATAGCCCCCGCCGCCGCCATAACCACTGACGCTGGTGCCCGCATTGCCGCCAAAGCCGCCGATGCTCTGCGCGACGATGCCCATGCCGCCATTGGTTCGGATGGCCCCATTGTTCGTGATATAGATATCACCGCCCGAACCACCGGGCAGACCGTTGCCGCCGGATGAATTCTTGTTGCCGTTATCGGCATAGCCGCCTTCGCCGCCTAGGCCGCCGCCACTTTGCGCGACGATGCCGAACGCCGTCGGCCCGCCTACGATATTGAGGCTGACATTGTTGACGAGCGAAATGAAGCCCGCATTGCCGCCCAGGCCGCCGTCACCCCCGGAAAATGTCTTGCGCCGAGTATTGCCGCCCGTCCCGCCATTGCCGCCATAATTATATACCAGAATACCCGTATTGCTCGCCGTATAACCACCGGCCGGCTGGTTCGCGCCCGGATTGATGGTCAGGTTCACAGTGCCGCCATTGCCGCCTTTACCGCCATTGCCGCCGTCATAAACGCAACCGTCATCGTAGATGTCGTTGCCGCCGTGCCCGCCCGCGCCGCCGCGACTGCCGACAATCGCGATTGATCCGTTGCGGGTTGCGGTCGGGCTCGCCGGTGCATAGGTCAGCGGGTTACCGCCGTGATTGGCGATCGGACCGGTGGCACCATCGCCGCCGGGGCCTGTGCCACAGCTGTTGTTCTGGCGGTTGTCCTTGCCCGCCGCGCCGTCGGCACCGTGCTGCCCTTCGAGATAGGCGGGGTTGCCGTAATTGACGACCACCTGCGCTCGCGCCTCAGTGGCGGTCGCGACGAAAGCGATGGCACCCAGGCTCGCGGCACCCAGCAAGTGCTGCACCATGCGCCGTTGCAGCCTTGTCGTTGCAGGGGTTTGGAACGCGGGCGTTTCGAATGGCATGACTGGCTTCCATCTACAACCAAAGGAGCGATATATTTTACGCGCGCGAACTGGCCCTAAGCTTTCGCCAAACAAGCATGACCGGTGCCATACCAGCGCGCGTTAAACGACAGGCCGTCGTGCAACTATCTCAAGCCTAGGGAGAAAATATTAAGAAGCCGCTTCAACTGACCGATGGCGGCTGCAAGTTCAAGATATCGAGAATGCGCAGAAGGCAGCCGCGCCAGACGGCAGGGGCTGTCGAAATGTCATCCCACGCACCCCCTCAGCGAACCCGTGGCGGTTCGCAAGCCACGAAGCGCGAATAGCATGCCCCTCGCCTCGCGTCGGAAATGGCGAGTTACGGGGCCTGTGCGTGCTCACGCCCCGCTAGGTTAACGAATTCTAGCAGACTTGTTCCTATCACGCGCACTATGCGATTAGCGACGATCACGAACTGGGCCTACGGCGCGACCGTCCTGCTGACGCTCGCCTCGGCAACGACGATGCTGCTGGCGTCCGGCGCGCAGGAGAAGGAGCGCGCGGCGGTCGCGCAGCGCTACCAGCTTGATCAAGCCACCTCGAAGATTGCTGCCGAAGTATCCGCATCGAGTGACCAGGCGCGGGATTTCGTCATCACTGGACAAGAGGCCCACCTTGCCGCCTACCGTCGCGAGGTCGAAGCCCTGCGGTCGGTCGAGAATCGCGTTCGTCACCTGAAGGACAATGGCGCCTCGGCGGACGAGTTGACGGCGCTCACCGAAGCGATACGTTGGGCCGATAGCCTTCAGGACGAGCAGGTCGACGCGATCGCTGCCTTCCAGCGTGGCGACGATGACCGTGCCCGTGAAATCCTGTTCGGCGCCGAGTATGAACGGGGCCTCGACCGCGTCGCTGGCAATATCGAGCGCTTCCAGTATCGCCTCGACCAGCGTACCGATGCCGAGGTCGCGGCCGCAACGACGATAGCCCGGATCTGGAAGACAAGTTCGGAGATCGTGCTGGGGCTTACCGGCTTTCTGTCGCTGTGCGTCCTCTACTTCATCTTCAAGCGGCGGGTGTTGCATCCGGTGGTGCGGCTGAGCGACGTCGTCAGCCGGCTCGCCAGGCAGGACTATGCAGTCGAAGCCCCGGATTACGACCAGATCGACGAGATCGGCGACATGGCCCAGGCCATCCGCATATTTCGCGAAAATGGGCTCGAACGGCAACGGCTCGAGGCCGAACGCGCCGGGGATCAAACCATGCGTGCCTTGCTGTCGCGGATGACCCAGCGGATGCAGGGCTGCGATACTATGCACAATCTCGAACGGGTCGTCTCGGGGTTCGTGCCCGAGATCGCGCCTGGGCACGCCGGCCGTCTCTATCGCCTGGACGAATCACGCAACGTTATGGTCGAACGATGCGCGTGGCTGGCACCGACTCATTCACGGGCAGAGTTTTCGCCGATGGCTTGCTGGGCTTTGCAGCGAAGCGATCTGCATCGGCCATGCGGACAATTGATCGATATTCCCTGCGACCATGTCGATCCTCAAGGCGACATTGGCGTGGCTTCGATCTGCCTGCCGCTGATCGCCCAGCGCGTCACGCTCGGGCTGCTTTATCTTGAGCCCCGCGCTGACCTTCCCGAACCGGCGAGAGAGGTCAGCGAAACCTATCTGAGGGGGCTTGCGGAAAATATCGGCCTGGCCCTTGGAAACCTGCGCTTGCGCGATGCGCTTCGCGAGATGGCGATGGCCGATCCGCTGACGGGTCTCGCCAACCGCCGCCAGCTCGACATGGTACTCGAAGTTCAACTGGCAGAGGCTGATCGGCTCGGACGACCCATCAGCTGCCTGATGCTTGATGTCGACCATTTCAAGCGGTTCAACGATCAGTTCGGCCACGACGCGGGCGACGCCGTGCTCCGCGCTCTTGGCAAGATCCTGCTGACCTTGACACGCGAGCACGGGCTTGCCTTCCGCTTTGGCGGCGAGGAGTTCCTGCTGCTGATGCCGGAACTTGAGGCCGAGCAAGCCAGCCAACGCGCTGAAGACATCCGCTCCCGCGTCAATGCGTTGCGGATGCAGCATGACGGGCGCGAACTGGGACCAATTACCGTCTCGATTGGCATGGCCTGCGCGCCGCTCCATTGCCCGTTCGACACGCTCGTCAAAACGGCAGATGCGGCCCTGCTTCGCGCAAAGGAAGCCGGGCGTGACCGCATCGTCGTCGCCCACACACGCCGTTCAGGACACAGTGCGGCCTGATCGTCTTCCTGTTCGCGCTGCCCAGCAAGCTCAGGTTTGACCTCGCGCGCTTTCTGAACCGTCACGCGGGCCTGATATTCGTCGGCAGTGAGATGGTAGGCACCCCAATTGGCGGCAATGCTGATGAGCGCGTCGATGACCGTGGCTTCGCGACCTTCGGCAGCAAGTGCGTCGAGCACCATCGCGCCCACCACGCGTTTCGACAGCTTTGTGCCGGTTGCCGGGTCGCGGGCACTCAGAAAGCGACCGATCAGGGGTTCCGGGACATTCGCACGCCGCAAGAGCTGGTCTGCGGCGGTGCATTTGATGTTCACGAGCGTAGCGATGATTTCAATCGCCAAGCGGCGTTGGTCGAGGAGGGAAACCGTCATTCGACCTCTCCGAAGGCATCTGCGTAGAGTTGCTCGATCTGGCTGGATTCCTCGTCGGTCAGGGCGCCGAACTCTCGGGTCCGCGCCCGCTGGGAGAAGCGGCCGGCATTTTGCTCAAGAAACTTCTGCAGCAGCTCGATACGGGCCGCAGGCATATCGACGATCTCCTGCACAGCATCGCTGAACTGGTCGAATGCTTCTAGGAAGCGGACCTCGCGCGGAAGGTCTTCCACGATGGTCTGTTCCACGCACGCATAGAGAAACTCGGCATGCGCAGTGGCATCGAAATAGCGGTAGAAGTCGATCGTCTGGTTGAGTACCTCGACATTGCCTTCCTTGGTTCGCTGCCATTCGATCTCAGGAAGGAGGGGACGCGAATAAGTCTCGAGAACGGAGCGATAGCCTTCGAGCTGACGCAGGATCGCGGCGCTGATCGGAAACACGAGCCCTGTCGGATTGTAGTGAGCCGAGGCCAGTGCGTGGTGGATCAGCCAGCGATGGATGCGGCCGTTCCCGTCCACGAAGGGGTGGATGTAGACGAAGCCAAAGGCCATGGCGGCCGCGGTAACGACGGCATCAAGGCCACCATCCAAGGTCCGTTCGGCATAAGCGACAAGACCCGTCAGCAGGCTTTCGATGTCTTCATGGCGGGCGCTGATGTGATCGGGCAGCGGTTCCCCTGTCTCGCGATCATGGACGCCGACGAAGCCGCCCTCGGTTCGCAGGCCGAGCCGAACAAAGCGGGTATCCTCGCCGATGACGACGCGCTGAAGGCGTTCGAACTCGGCGATCGTGAGCGGATGCGTCCCTGCCTGCGCGATTGCCTGCCCCCAGCGCGCCGCGCGTGTTCCGGAGGGGCGTTCGCCCTCGATGGCGAAGGATGATTTGGAATCATTGAGAAGGAGAAAGGCGGCAGCCCGGGCGATGACGTCGCCACGGACCCTGCCAATCTCCGCGCGGGCGAGTTGGTCGAGCTGCTTGGCTGCGACGGTTTCGAGGGCATTGGTACGCCGGACCATCGGACAGAAGGCAGGCGTTCCAGGGAGGTTGTCGATGACCTTGTGGCGCGATGACACCCGGCCTTTCGCCAACGCGAACTGTAGCTTGTCGTCGATGATCGGAACGGCCTTGACCTTGCCGGGGTCGGGAAGATCAAGCGCCTCGCCGGTGATCCATTCGTAGAGGAACCAGATACGACGGGCGAACGCGCCCGTTGGCGTCGCGAGAATGAAGTCACTTATGGTCTGCGCGCCGATGGTAGCAAAAAGGCGTGCAAGGACGCTAAGGTCGACACCCTCCCATTTGAGGGCAAACACCAACTGACCCGCGAGAGTCGCTTCGGCAAAATGTCTCGGCGTCAGGAGCGTCCAGTCGTCGGTTGAGGCGGGATGATGGCGCTCGGCGATGGCAGCAAGGTGCGGCGGCATGGGCAGCGACAGATCATATCTCGCTATGAGCGCGGCATAGCCCTGCGGGATCGCGGGCTCAGGCAAGCGCCGTCCGCGAAAATCCATCACTGCTTGCGAAGGCCACTCACCCATAAACGATCCCGTAAAAACCGCTCACTGCGGTCTAGACCAACTGCGAATATGGATCACTGGCTATGAATTTCAATCACTATCGACGACTATATGTGAATATCGATCTCCAAACATATGCTCCTTCGACCTAATTGATGCCCTGCCAGAGCGGACCGCTTCAAACTGGGCGATCAAGGAGCCTTCGGCGTCGGATCGCTTTAATCTCACAGAAGGTGGATCCGTCGCCTTACGGAGAAACGCTGAGGCCTCCAGGCTGGCGGGAGCGAGCAAACTGACTTGCTCCTGCACGGTCGCTAGACTCCGCCTGGCGGCCTACGACCACCTCACGTCGTTCCGTCGTCGGCGCATGAACGACAGGTTATGTCGGAAGATGACGTAGGGGATTTCACCTGCTTGTCGGTCAGCCCGATGACCGCCTTGAGATTTCGCGCTTCTCTGCCGGTTGAGCAGTTGTTACGCTGATCCTCAAAGCAAGCAGGAGGTCATTTGGTGGCGATCGACCATTTTCAAGGTTGGGAAGCCGTTGCCGATAGGTTCATGAAGATTCGATCCGAGGTCGGAACAGCGGTAGTGCGGTCTTGGGCGCAAGAATGCTTGCTTCCATCGTCGTCGATTGTGGATGTCGGATGTGGTTCTGGAGTCCCGATCGCAAAGGCGCTTACCGATGACGGGTTTGCCTTGTTCGGCATTGATGCATCACCCACGCTTATCGCGGCATTCCGTGACAACCTTCCTGCGAAGCCCGTCGTGTGCGAACCTGCGCAGGACAGTGCCTTCTTCGGTCGCACTTTCGAAGGGGCCGTATCGATCGGCCTCATCTTCCTACTTAGTGCAAACAATCAGCGGACGGTGCTTGGCAAGGTAGCTGGCGCCCTCGATCCGGGCGGGCGTTTTCTTTTCAGCGCGCCACAACAAGCGTGCGAACGGAGTGACACGCTGACTGGCCGCCCTCCGTGCCAACGACGGTGAGACAAAGCACCGCCGGTAATTTAGCCTTGAGGGCGCGGATGAGATATCACCATGGTTATGCCGCGTATTCCAAACGACGAGACGAACTCCGCCGCCGCAGGCGCT
>NZ_NMUA01000048.1 GCF_002312805.1 Sphingobium sp. D43FB
GCGGGTGTGGCCCGTGGCATTTTCTGCCCTGCGGCAGGTTCGGCTTAGACACCCAGTTCCTAATTCAGATCAGAGGCTTACGCCACTCCCGCCAACCCTTCAGGACACTTTTGGTGAATAAGGCGGGTTAGGCGCGCGACTTGGCGGCGCAAACTTTTCGGAATCAGACGCCTTCCTCAACTGGCTGTACTGGAAAACCAAAAAAGCTAAGCCCTCATGATCAGCGTGCTGCATCCTCGCGACATGGAACAGCCGGTGGTGACCTTGGATGAGACGAATGGCTGGTTCCAGCACAAGCGGCCGCTCACATTACGGCTAGTGAAGGTCGTGAGTTGGTCGATTGCTGCCGGGAGAACCTGTGGCTGGTCGGAGATAGCAGCATCTCGGGTGCCCAAGTGGCGCGCGAACTCGATACGCTGGTACGGCTCTATGGCAAATCGGCTTGCATTGTCAGCGATAGCGGAACCGAGTTCGTCAGTCGGGCGCCCCTAGAATGGGCTGGCAAGAAAAAGGTCGAGTGGCATATCATCGACCCGGGCAAACCTCAGCAGAATGGGTTCATCGGTCCTTCAACGGCTCGCTGCACGACGAACTGCTCAACGAGGAGTTGTTTGAGAGCCTGGCCGATGCGCGCCGGAAGCTGGCCATCTAGCGCTATGATTACAACAATGTCCGGCCCCACTCGTCGTTGGGAAATCGGACGCCTGCACAAACGCGTCGGGCGTTCGAGCAAGACGAGAGCATCACTCCCGACGCGCTTGTACACGCGCAGTGAAGCGTCCCGGGTTTTCCGGAGGCAGTTTCATTTGGGTCATGCAACCATATCGAGGGTCTCTCGGGCTGCATAGTAGTTCGCTTCGGCCTCGGCGGGTGGGATATGCCCGATAGGGCCGAACAGGCGGTGATTGTTGAACCAATCGACCCAGCGCAGGGTTGCCATTTCGACGGCTGATACGCTCGGCCAGGATCGCTGCCGCCAGATCACTTCTGCTTTGTAGAGGCCGTTGATCGTCTCGGCCAAGGCATTGTCATAGCTGTCGCCGACGCTGCCCACCGACGGGACGAGGTTGGCCTCTGCCAGGCGCTGGGTGTAGTTCATGGCAAGGTATTGGGTTCCCCTATCACTGTGATGGATCAGCCCGTCCTCGGCACTTGGCCTGCGGGCATGGATCGCCTGCTCCAGTGCATCGAGCACGAAGCCCGCCGTGGCGCTGGTGCTGACCTTCCAGCCCACGATCCGCCGAGCGTAGGCATCGATCACGAAGGCGACGTAGACGAACCCCGCCCAGGTATGGACGTAGGTAAAATCGACCACCCACAGAGCGTTCGGCCGGCTGACGCGGAACTCGCGGTTGACCTTGTCCAGCGGGCACGGGGCCTTCGGGTTGCTGACGGTGGTGACCGTCGTCTTGCCCCGCCGCACGCCTGCCAGGCCCATGGTGCGCATCAGCCGCTCCACGGTGCACTTGGCGACTGCCACCCCTTCGCGGCGCAGCTGATGCCAGACCTTGCGCGTACCGTAGAGACCGAAGCTGGCATCGTGAACACGCTTGATGGCCTCGCGCAACTCGTCGTCGCGGCGGGCACGGGCCGGACGCCTGCCGGGATCGGCAAGTCGGGCAGCATGCTCGTGATAGGAGGACGGGGCGATCGCCAGTTCCCGGCAGATCGGCTCGATACCCAGATCCTCGCGGTGCGCGTCGATAAACGACATCACCATTTGCCGTGGCGGTCGAGCTCCGCCTGAGCAAAATATGCCGAGGCCTTGCGCAGGATCTCGTTGGCCCGGCGCAGTTCCTTCACCTCGCGTTCCAGCGCCTTGACCCGATCCCGATCGCTGGCGGTCTGCGCCGCTGGTCCCGCTCGTCGGCTCGCCTCCTCGCGACACCAGCGGCGTAGCGTCTCCGTCGTGCAGCCAACCTTGGCGGCAATCGAACTCATCGCCGCCCACTCCGAGGGGTAATCCCCTCGGTGCTCCTCCACCATACGCACCGCGCGGTCGCGAAACTCAGGTGAAAACTTGTTCCTTGTAGCGCTCATCGTGGCTCCTTCTCACAAATAGGAGCCTCCGGAAAACCCGGGACGCTTCACAGGGGCCATCGTGTTTAACGGGGGGCAGGTCATCTGGGTACTCATTCAAGCAGCGGTGTCGCAAGACTATGCATCATCTTGGCCATTTTTGCCCGCGTCCGGCCCGACAACCTGATGAAACTTCGCCTGCGATCAGGAGAATGGAGAATGCGATCAAGTAGATCATCACCCAACATTTCGATGGTCCTGCGATAGACACCCGCTGGTCTCGGATCGGCGGAATTGGGAAAAAATTGCCTCAGTACTTCATCCAAATTCCACTGCTCGATTATGAAAAGATCGAACAGCATCATCCAGTCAGACTCCTGATAACGCTCGAGACCCAATCAATTCGGAAGTCCGCCTGGTTCTCAAGTGCAAAAAGATCGATCGCACCGGAGGGGAGGCTGAGAGGGAAGATGAACCTATGCGAGACTATAACAATGAAATCTTTAAAACTTGAATTCGAGGGCGAAGCACTTTGCCGAAAGCTAGGCGGAACATGGCAAATGGATCGCGGTCTATGCCTGTGTCCGGCCCATGACGACCATAATCCCAGCCTGTCTATCCGTGTTGGTAGAAGCGCGCTGCTGTTCAAATGCTTTGCCGGTTGCGACACGAGAGACGTCCTGCGAGCAATCCGGCATTTACGCCTGCCCCATTCGGAGCAACACATTTCCGATTTGTCGCGCAACGTGCCCTCGCCTCACGCGGGTGCAGGGCCAGCCCTACGCATATGGAACGCATCCACATCCCTCGTGGGAACGCCCGCGCAAAGCTACCTGTCTGGGCGCCTGCTCACGCCGCCCTGGCATGATCTGCGCTATAATCCACGCACGCCGCTGGGAGGAGGCAGCCGCGCGCTGTTCCGGCCCGCCATGATTGCAGCCGTGCGGGAGAGACGACGGCTCGTCGCCATCCACCGCACCTTCCTTGATGCCGCAACTGCCACCAAAGCAAAGGATCTTGCCGATCCCCGCATGATGCTCGGACGTCCGGGGCGCGGCGCGGTACAACTCATGCCTCCCACTTCGGTGCTCGGCCTCGCCGAAGGCATCGAGACCGCGCTGGCGGCGATGCAACTGCACAAGATCCCGGTATGGGCGATCCTCGGGACAGAACGGGCCGGCCATATCCTGCTACCCGACAGTCTCGAACGCCTCGTTCTGCTGTTCGACCGGGATGAGGCTGGATGGAAAGCCAACAAAAATGCGAGCCTCGCCTATGAGCGTCCTGGCCTTGAGATCATCAGCGCGTGGCCGCCGCCGCCCAATAATGATTGGGCGGATGTGCTGGAAGGGCAGTCACGCGCTGCCTGATTACCATGATGCGGCTCCGCTGCCCTGCACCTGTTGGCAGCAGAGCAGCGATATAGGTCAGCCGTTAAGACGGTCCTTGATCACCTTGGCGGGGGTGAACGTCAGCTTCTTCGACGCCTTGATGGCGATGGTTTCGCCGGTGGCCGGATTGCGGCCCTCGCGCGCTGCAACGTCCTTGACCTTGAACTTGCCGAACCCGTTCAGCGAAATCTCGTCGCCTTTGGCCGCCGCGTCGGCAATGACCCCAAACAGGGCGTCAACGAGTTTGCGTGCGTCAGCCTTGGTCAGTCCATGATCGGCGCTGAGCGCTTCAGCCAGCTCGGAATTGTTCATAAAACGTCCTCCTGAAATTGTGCAGCTGCCGTGTCTAGCGTCACGGCACTGTGCCGTCACGCCTCAAAACGGCGCAAACGAAAGGAGAGGGGGAAGGAAGCGAATGCGCGGTTCGATGTGCGGGCCGCAGCTTTTGCGGAGTTTGTTGCATGACCAAGCCATCCATCCTCGTCCCGGCAACCCATCTCACCAAGTCGCCCGTCAATGTGCGCAAGCGGACCGATCCGCGCGCTGACGCTGAACTCGAAGCCAGCATCGCCGGGCATGGACTTATCCAGAATCTCGTCGGCGTGCCGGTCTCCCGTAAGAAAGGTCATTATCGGATCACTGCCGGTGGCCGCCGCCTCGATGCGATCCATCGCCTGATCGAGAAGGGAACGCTGCCTGCCGATTATGAGGTCCCCGTCCTTGTTCTTGCCAAAGCGAAGGACGGCCGCGAAATCAGCCTTGCTGAAAATTATGACCGGCTGCAGATGTCGCCTGCCGAAGATTGTCTGGCATTTCGCGATCTGATCGAGGTCGAGGGCCGCAGCACGGCGGAGATCGCCAAGCGCTTTGGCATCGAGGAACGCTTTGTTGTCGGGCGCCTGCGTCTCGCGAACCTCGCCCAGCCGATCTTCGATGCGCTCGAGGCTGACGAAATCACGCTCGACGTGGCCAAGGCCTATGCGACGACCGCGGACACCGCCCGTCAGACGGCGATCTGGGAGACGTTGCGAGGCAGCTATTCCCGCGACAATGTGAATGAAATCCGGCGGGCGCTCAATGGCTACAGCTATCGCGCAACCGATCCCAAGGCCCTGCTGGTCGGGCGGGATTCCTATATCGCGGCAGGTGGCCGTGTAGAGGACGCGGACCTGTTCTCCACTGCAGCGGACGAGCGCTGGATCGACACCCATATTCTCGATGATCTGGCGGAGACGAAACTCGCCGCGCACGCCGAGGCACTCCGCGAGCGTGAAGGCCTGGGGGAAGTACGCATCGTCACCGGCGCGCGAATCCCCTATATGGAGACCTATGCGATGCAACCGCTGACCGGCGTCGCCGAACCGCTCACGCAGGCGCAGGAAGCGCGTAAACTGGAGATTGAGGAGGAGATTGCCGAGATCGAACTGCTCGCCGAAAACGAGGCCTATGAGCCGGAAGAGGATGAGGAACAGCGCTATGCTGCCCTCCAGGCGGAACTCACGGCGATCGTAGAGCGCGAGGTTGTGATCGATCCTGAGCAGAAAGCGACCGCTCTAGGCTATGTGGTGCTCGGCCAAGACGGCACACCGCAAATCCATCATCAACTCTATATCGCGCCGGCGTCTGACGAGGAGAGCGGCGAGGCCGATGATGAAGGCGACGAGGGCGACGATAATGCCAGCGTTGAAACGCAGGAGAACGATGCTGCCGAAAACGCTCGCCCGGTGATGAGCCTGCGCCTTCGCGAAATGCTGGCGATGATGAAGACTGAGCTTCTTGCGGTCCACGTCGCCAGTGATCCCGCGTTCGCGTTAGATCTCGGCACCTTCATCATGGTCGATCGTGAATCCCGCCTGGCGGCCTTCGACATGCCGAGCGATCTGCGGGCTTCGGTGCCTTCCCGTCTCTTGCCCGATTTCAAGCCGGAAACAGCGGCGGCGGGTGAATGGACGAAGCTTGACGGGGCGCTTGATCGGAGCTGGCTCCACCACCCGGCAGTTCCAGATCGTTACGACGCCTTCTGCGCGCTGCCAGACGATGCACGAGCGGCCTGGCTCGGATGGGTGATCGCACGCACGCTTCATGCCGTTCCTGCCGGACAACGCGAGGCAGGCTTTCTCGATCATCTGGGGCGGAAGCTCGGGATCGATGTCGCTGCCTGGTGGCGGCCGACGGCGCTCACCTATTTCGACAAGCTGACCAAGCCTGGCATCCTCGCTTTGTTCGAGGAGATTGGCGGACTGGAGTTGCGGGTACGCTATTCCGGGTCGAAGAAGCACGATCTGGCCGCCTCGGCCGAGCGGTTGTTCGGTGGCGATGTCATCATCGAGCCCGAACTCCAGGAACGGGCGCTCGCCTGGCTGCCCGAGGAAATGCGGTTCGCCGCCCCCGAAAGCGGCGACGAGCTGACCTCGCCCGACAATAGCGACCACGACCTGGCGGACATGGTGAACAAGGAAGGTGGCAACGAAGGCGACCAAAGCTTCGCGCAAGCCGCCTGAACATGGCCGGGGGCACGGCTTAGTCCCCGCCCCCGGTTTCGGCCTTGGATGTAACTGTGCAACTGTCTAAAATGAGCCGCTGCCCTTAATCGCCAGGAATAATGGCCTATGCATATTTCCATACCTGATGCGGCAGGCCAACTCATCGACCTTGTTCGGCGCTCGGAAGCAGGGGAAGAAATCATCCTGACCCGTGAGGGGCACGCTGCTGTCCGTCTTGTTCCGGTCAATATGCCTACTGACAGGGCCAGCCGCCGCGTTTGGCTGGAAGAGGTGCGCTTGGCCGCCACAGCCAAGACGACAACTGGCCCCGAAGCGGCACGTAGCCAGGACTTTCTTTATGGCAATGAGGGCATGCCCGGATGATTGCGGTCGGCACGTGAAAGAGCGAACGTGTCTGCTGCTTTTGTCGGAGACGATTTCAGCCGGGGCGGATGTCGATCGCCGTTTAACTTCATCGGGTTGACGGGTTTGGAAGCGCGCAGAGGAAGACCCAGCTGACGGTCATGCCGCGCCCGCAGTTGTCCGCGATCATTTAATTCAGACCGCAGCATTTCTTATACTTGGCGCCTGACCCGCAGGGACATGGATCGTTACGCCCTGTCTTTTCGCGCTTGATGGTGACCGGTCGGTAGGGGTCATTTTCAATTCGCCACTGGTGCAGCATCTCGACCCAAATCGGGATCAGGTCAGGTGCTTCCCGATCCCATTGGTCTTCCGCAGTGAGAGTCAACTTTTTCGTCCCATCGGCAAACGAGCGAAGTTCGCGAATACCCTCTATCGCGGCGCGGCAACCGGGATCATCGTCATTGAGGACACGCTGCCAGCCCGAAGGGGCAAGATCCATCGCCTGTCCGAAACCCTCGATCCACATCTCCCACAATGTCTCGTCCGACCGTGTGTCGATCTCCAGCACGGGTTCGAAGCTGCCCGGCTGACCCAGGCAGGCCAGGATGACATGATAATGGTGCATGACGAGGTCTGTGAAATGCTGGAAACCGCCCAGGTTGGTGAAATCCAGCATGCCCGTGCCGTCTTCGCCGACCCAGATCATCTTCAGCCATTGGCTTGGTGCAAGCAGGTCGGGACTGACAAGTATCCCTGTGAGGAAACCGTCCAGCTGCGACAGCAGCATGCAATCCTCGCCTTGATCAAGCAGCAGCCGATCGAGTTCGCCGAGATAGTCGAGTGGAATAGCCATGCTCTTCCATAGCCTCGAGCCGATCCCCCGTCACCGGGTCTGATCTATCCTTCCTGCAAAGTCAGGGGACGGAATGAAGGAGAGCGGGAAAAGGAGAGCCGGATCGGGCTGGATCCTCCCGCGGCGTAGCGCCCCCTGGAAAATTCCGGCTTATCCATTTGAGACGAACCGAGGTTTGGCCGTCGGCACTATAGTCGACGTGCAGCCGCTCCCTCGCTGAGCCCCGCAATCCTAGCCCAACAATCCAGCCCGTGCCCGCTGCACCCGGCTGCGTGGAGTCACGTCCATGGCACAATTCCAAATCCTGTCTCCCTATTCGGCTTCCGATTGGCGGCCGGTAACGATCGAATTCAACTATGCACCACATGGCGATCAGCAATATGTGTGGTCGAGCTTTGAAGATGCGCAAGCCGCCCTGCAGCGGCTTGTTGAGCGCGCGCCTGATGTCGGGTTCCGTGTCGCGCTTGTCGGCGCGGAGATTGGCGACCTCGACTGGCAGATTCGCGAGAAGCTCCGCTTTGCCGACGGTACGTATCAACCGACACCCTGGCACGACGAACCTTGGTACCAGTCGAAGCATGAGGCGCATTTTTGCCATGTCTCAATGGAGCAGGCGGGTAAAATCGCATTCACCGAAAATGCCGCAAAAGGGGCAATGGATCGCCAACTGGTGATGTCGCCGGGTCGCTACCTTAACCGCTTCTTCTGCGAGCATCTGGACAACAACGCGATAGAAGGCTGGTGCGCCAGATTGTCCGTCCAATTGCATGAGGACACGCTCAAGATAACCCAGGACGCAGACGAGATCGAAGACGTCTATGTCGGCGGCCCCAGCAGCTGCATGGCGCATACGGCGTGCGGCTTTGATAGCTCATGTCATCCGACACGCGTTTATGCCGGGCCGGACACAGCTCTCGCTTATATTGGATCGCGCGAGGACGCCAAAGCCCGCAGCGTCATTTGGCCAAGCCGTAAAATCTACACCAGAATCTATGGAGATGTCTCCCGTCTGACGCTATTGCTTGAGGGCGCCGGCTACACCGAAGGCAGCCTGAACGGCGCTCGCATCCGACGCATCGAGGATGATGACCATTTTGTCGTTCCGTATATCGACGCAGGTGGCGACCTTGCCGATGATGGCGAATATCTCGTTATCGGCCACGGTAGTATCTCCTGTGAGAGTACGACCGGGCTGGCAAACGACCCTTGGTATTGTCCGCATTGCGACAGTGACGGCAGTCCCTATGATTCAGTATATCTCAGTGGCGGTGGATATGAGGAATGGTGCTACAGTTGCTTCCACAACCACAGTAGCTTCTGTGAGCATAACGAGTGCCACTATAGTGACGACGAAAACTTCATCACCGTCTATGCGGACGACAGTTCGCATAGCATAATTGAAGAAGATGCAGTGGCGTTCGGCGCCGTCTATCTCGAAGATCGCTGCCAATGGTGGATCAGCCGTTGCTGCCGCCAATGCGATGGCTCCGGCGGTTGGTTCCACATGGAGGACCTCACCGAATATCATGGCGAATGGCTGTCCGACGACCATCTCCCCGAGCCGTTTGACGATGACGATACCTCTTGCGCCAATGCGCATATCCTTGCTTACCGCCAGTTCCACGATGAAATGGCGGCGATCCATGCGGACGTCGCCAAGTGGCAGGCCGCTGGCGAGCGCGCCCGAGCCGCAAGGCTAGAGCGTGAGCGAGACGAGGCAGAGCGCCTTCGTCGCGAAGCGCTCCGGCATGATGTCGATAAGCCGCACGATGGTTCATGCTCACCGGGCGAGAACCACCTGTCGCCTGGCATTCCCGGAAGCCGCTTTCCCGCCATCGCGATGACAGCGCCGCTATCGAGCGCCGCCGCTTCCCAAGCAGGAGCCTGATCCCATGACCTATCATCATGTTGCAGGCCGGACCGGCCTGCTCGAAATCCTGTCTTGGGCACGTCCTCATAACAGCCCCGTCGAACGCGCCTTCTGCCAGGAATATCTCGATCGGATTCCTGGTATGAAGGCCGATGCCTTCGGCAACCGGATACTGACCATCGGGGATAGACCTCGGGTGATGTGGAGTTCTCATGTCGATACTGTCGCTGCACGCGGCGGACAGCAGGACGTAGGCATTGATGAACTCGATATCGCCAGCTTGTGTAAGGGCAAGGCCGGCATGTCGCTCGGTGCCGACGATGGGGCCGGGATATGGATCATGCTCAACATGATCGCGGCAGGCCGCCCCGGCCTTTACCTGTTCCATCGCGGCGAAGAGCAAGGCTGCCTCGGATCGCACTGGATTGCGCGCAATACGCCGGATCTGCTGAAGGATATCGACGCAGCAATCGCTTTCGACCGTGCCGGCCTCAGCGACGTCATCACCCATCAGAGCTACGGGCGAACATGCTCGGACGCTTTTGCTGCTAGATTGGCGTCCGCTCTCAATGACCTTAATCCAGGCTTCCGCTATCGGCCTGACGATACGGGGGTCTATACTGACACCAACGAATATGCCGGCATTGTCCCTGAATGCACCAACCTGTCGGTCGGCTATCATGGCCAGCATGGGCCGAGGGAAACGCTTAACGTCGACCATTGCGAGAAGCTGCTCGCCGCCATGTTGCAACTCGACGCTTCCCTGTTGGTGATCGAGCGCGATCCTTCGCTACAGGACGATGATCGCTGGGGTTGGCACGAAACGTATCGCGGCCAAGCTGGCGACCTCGCGGACGCGGTGGCGGAAAATCCGCACTTGGCCGCCCGGATGCTGGAGGATTGCGGCGTTACGCTGGACGACTTCCGGATAATTGCTTGGGAGGAAGAGATGAACGATGAAACAGGCTATCGCCCGCTCATGGCATCATGATGTCTGACGCTGGCTGGCAGAATATCCCGAAGAACAATCATGGCATCGCATGTGTGATCAGATTTGCCTTACTGCTGTTGAGGCGCTGCTTGATCATCGAACAGACGAGGTGCGGCTTGTTATGGCGCACCTCGTCCAGGATATCACTCCGTCGACGCTGGTGCTGCTACCTTAGCAGCGCCTTTGTCCTCCGCAGATGCGCGTTGCCTTGCGGCTTTCGGCTTAGCGGCTGCCGCAGCCTTTGGCGTCGCGGCCTTTCCAGTTGTCTCTTTCCCGGTAGCTGGCTTGGCGGGTTTGGCCTTTGCAGGCTCTGATACTGCGGGTTCCAACGGCTCTTTCAGGGCCGCTGTCGTGGCCTTCGCAGTTCGCGGTGTCGTTTGTACGCCCAGCTTCTTCCTGGCAGGCTTTATTGTCGCGGCCTCCGCTTTTGCAGGCACAGTCGAAGGTTCTGGCTTAGGTTCGGACGATACGATTTCGGCCTGTTCGCTGGGTTTGGCAGCGGCCGCCTTGCCGCGGCCGCGCTTGGGCTTAGCTTCCGTCGAAACTGCCGGCGCGGTTTCGACAACCGGCGCGGCTTCGACAACCGGTGTCGCCTCAACTACGGGTGATGCTTCCACCACCGGAGCAGCATCCTGTGCTTTCACGACAACCCGCCGTCCAAGGCCGAGCTTTTGCGCGACGATGCGCCGCTGTTCCGAATAGGCAGGCGCGACCATGGGATAATCCTTGGGAAGATTATAGCGCTCGCGATATTCGGCGGGTGTCAGCCCGTTGACTGCCAGATGCCGCTTGAGGGTCTTGTACGGTTTTCCATCAAGCATGCTGATGATGTGCTCGCGTGAACCAAGGCTCTTGCGGATCGATACAGCAGGAACATGATCGGGGGCCGCTGGCACTTCCACCTCGGTCTTCCGTTCGAGCGCGCCGCGGGTCGCTTCGATGATGCCGGCGATGTCGCCGGCTGGAACCTGATTGTTGGAGAAATAGGCGCTCAGTAACTGCACCGTCATTGCGGTGAAATCAGACTGTTCGGTATCGGCCACGAAAGGACTCCTGGTTGAGGAATGAATGGAGGATGCCGGTTTTCGCCGGACTGGAACTGCGCTGTAGCTAAACGGGAAACCACAGCTCATGCAAGGCAGGAATGAGTAACGGTCATACGGTCCAGGAAAGGGGAGGGGGTGAGAAGGGGGAGACCGACTGGAGTCCAGTAACTACGAAAGGCATGTCATGGCCGACCGTGTATCCGCGCATATCATGATAGGCGGTGTGCGTCCCCGTCCGCAATATTCGGTTCTCGTTCAGGCGATCGGCAACGACAATGCGGCTGTGGATTGGGACGGAGCGCCCTTCGATCCCGCCTATCTTCCTGTAAATGATCCTCTCACCTTGATGGATCACGAAGTGGCCAATGGATGCTTCGGGAGAATTGAAGAAAGCTGTCGACGTCTTGGCCTTCATTATGTCCGATGGTCGGGCGGATATGCAGGAACCTTCCCCTCTGTCCGCGTCATTTACAGGGGCCATGGCGAACCGCGACACTATCTGACGACCGAAGATGACCAGCAGCTCTTCTCGATCGAACGCATTCGGGAATTGGGAGGCATCGCGGCAATCGAAACTGACTACCAGCTTGCGCGCCAGAACCCGCCGCCGCTGGTGCTCGTCGATGAAGAACCGAACGATGAAGCAATGATGGAGCTGGTGCATGGCTGACCATTATGTTCAAGCTTCCTTCGCGTTTACCTGCACGGCCGGTGAAGGCGCGCTGATCGAGGAGGCGTGGCAGCACGCGTCCGACCTGTTGGGTGATTTTGCCCCGGGGGAACCGAGCGCTGAGTTCCTCGCCGCCTTCATGCCGACCGATCTCGCCAATCCGTTCAACGGCCTGCTCGAAATCTTCGATGATCCCGACTTCCCGCATTTCGGGGCTGAGATCGAGATTGCGGGTGCAGCCGAGTGCATTGTCGCCATTTATGGCACGACCGACTTCCAACCAGGTCCGATTGCTGAACTCATCCGACGCTGTTGCCAGGAGAGCTTGCAGACCGCGCCTGTCGGGTTCGACTGGAGCTATGGCTGTTCGCGCCCACGTCGCGACGCCTTTGGCGGAGGATGGTGCGCGATATTTGCCGATCATGTCGAATTTGCGAGCACCCAGGAAGAGCTGGCGCGCCGTTTGATCCGATCTGCAGTGGCGCCACCGGTGGAACCGCCTGATCCATGGATCGACTATCCACAATATCCCTCGGTCGATTGGCAGGCCGAGGTCGCCAACGGTGACACGCGTCTTGGCTATCTCGACTGGGCTCTTGCCCGAAATGAAGCAGACCACAGCGAGCCTCCCTTAATGGAAGTGCCGCCGGCCTGACGCACTCGCCCCTCCAAATCTGATCGAACCATAAGGATGACATCATGACCGACGCTAACGCGCCGGGCGCGTCCGCGCGCCTGTATAGCCAGACCGACCATGACGAACGCGGCAATTTCCATTATGAAGGCGATCTCTACCGCGCCGGCGAAGCGTTGCCATCGCTCGCCTCCCGGATCGAACGCCATGTCGTACAGCATTTTACTGGCACCGGCTTTGCGATCCGCACCGAGACCTTTGCGGGCGGACGCAAGGTCATCGCGGAAATCCTCGATACCCCGGACGACCTCACCGGCCGTGAAGCGCAGGATGCCTTCATCGTCGAGGTGCGCGATCAGATGGAACGGTTCGGGTTCACGCGGACCAATCCGTTGCAGGATTTCTGGTCATGCAGTTTCTACAGCGAGGCGCGTATCGGCCAGGCCTATTGGGCGGCATTGGCAAAACGTCAGGGTATCCGCAATCCCGTCGATACGGTCCTGTCATTAGCGGCATTCAAGAAGCGTGTAAAAGCCGGTGATCGGCTGAAGCTTCTGGACGCACCGTCTGGTCATCGACTTCTTGGAACGACCCGCGACATCACCGAAGTGCGCTCGGGCGACCTGATCCTCGAAGGTCGTTCCTACCTGTCCTTTCCCAGGGCCTCCGCCTTCGCCTGCGACGGCCGCCTGATCCGGATCGCCATCGGTTCGCAATATGGTCCTGACGATCATCTTCTCTACGAATGGCTAAGGGCTTCCTGAGCGCCATTTCCTATGGTGATCGCGCTTGCCGAGGCCATGCGCGATATCGGGCTAATTATCAGCGGCACCTTCATGTGACAGCGATCGATATCGATCCGCGTGCGATCCACATGGCCTATATCCAGTTTTCATTTCTTCATATTCCAGCCCATCTCATGGTCGGAAACGCCTTGTCGGGCGAGATACAGGACCATTGGTTCGCCCCGGCGCATATATTGGGGGGATGGACCGCTCGGTTCGCCCTTCGCCAACGTCGTGAACCCGTGGCTGAGACCGCCCAACGCGCGACCATCGCGACCGGCCCGACATCACCATCGCAAGGCGCCGTTCCGCCATCGCACGAGCCAGGGGCATCGCAGCGATCGATGCCGCGACAGTTGAGCCTATTCTGACATTCTCGCGCCTCACATCATAGGAGATTGGCATGTCCCGACATGTCCATATCGACGCTCTGGGCCGGATTCCGTCTGGCACAGCAATCATAACTTTGGCCATCTGCGGACCGCGCGGCGGATTACGCGCCGTCGAGGATATTTCGATCGATGAAGCCGAGAAAATGGTGACGCAACTTCAGGCTGCGGTCGCTCATGCTCGAGCCGGGGCCGCCATCGCTCCAGTCGATCGCTTCATGCAGGACGTCATCGACCGGCTCGCCGATCAGGGGCTCGCGCTCGATCCTTCCTTCCGTACATGGTGTGCCGACAATCATGGCCTGCTCAGTCCACGACAGGCGGCTGAACGCTGGTGCTGCTGGCATGTTGCCTGACCGATCCTGCCCGTCGAGATGATGGTCGGTTTCCCGTGCCTATGTGACGGGTCAATACAGGATGACGCCCGTCCCCGGAATGATCTGATCGAAAAAATCGAAATCGCGCCGGTTGCCGGTCAGCAGGTCACAGCCGGTCGCCGCAGCCTGCAGAAACAGCAGGGCATCGTTGAGCAGGGCGATCGAATGGGGTTGGCCGCAAAGCCGTGTGACCATGCCTGCCAGCATACCGGCCTCTCCGAACATGCGGGAGGAGGGGGCGCTCAGACGATGCTCCGGGATATCGTCGATTGTCCGTCCCAGGGTCTTGAGCACCGACGCCGTGCGCTTGTCGGCAGGATCGAGCGCGCCCATCAGGTGGGTCATTTCGGCAAGCGCCACGCAGGAATGATTGACGATCCGGTTTTCCAGCAAACAATCTACTTCAACCGGTGTCTTGCCCTGAAGCACATCAATATAGACGCACGTGTCGAGCAGAAGCTCGCGGCCTATGACAGCTGCCTTGTGAACAAGCGGCAATGCCTCTTCGGGTCGTCGCGACAGCCTGGCACCAGATCGCTGCGGCCTGATCCGGCGCAACGAGGCCTTGCGATCAAATCCCAAGCGCAATATCCGCAGGGATCGTGCCCTTTCGGCGCACTAGCCTGGCTCCAAAATCATCCTCAAGCGCCACTTTGGCGAGCGCATATTCGACAAGATCGGTGGTCGAGGCGATGCCGCTGCGCATCTTGGCGCGATCGATGAGTTCGCGTGGCACGCGGGCGCCGACCGCGCTGTTCGTGCCCGACAGTAAACCCGCCGCCTTGGCAGCGGCCACGACCGCTTCATGTCGCTGAGACAGATGATCCTCATGCTTCGTCGCCATCATGGCCTCCTTTCGTTGAACATATACGCCAATTTGTAAAACATACAAGCCGCCGTCGTACCTGCTGCCGCCGGTCGGGGTCTCGTGAACCCAATATCGCGGTGCGCGAAAGGGAAGGGAGGGGCGGGGATGTGACAGGGGCGGTGAAGCACCTGTCGCTTTGCATCTCAAGGAGACGATTTCCATGGCGATCCTTGCCCCCATGAACGAAAGCCCCCGCGTTACGGCGCCCTATCGGATCGATGTCTCGCGCGGACGCATGAGCAGCCGCGTATCGTCCGAGTGGTTCTCCCGTCCGGACGATGAGAAATATCTCTCGTTGACCAGTCTCTATGATGCCGTGCGCGGCCGCGCGGACCGTGCGACCACGCGTATCGTTGAAAGCCGCTCGATCCGGGTCGAGGCGAAAAGCGACAATCCAGAGCGGCTGATGCTGGTGGCGCCGGGCGATGATCGACCGCTTGCACCCACTAACTGGTCCTTTGGCCAGGTAGCAAGTCTCGTCGGTGCCCCGGCCTCTTATCTGCGCCAGCTGCCTGCCGCGCTTGCCGGCATCAACCTGCAGCATGGGTTGATCAACCACCGGGGCGAGCAGGTTAAACTGCTCCAGACCGAGAATGGTCGCACCGAATTGCGGGCGGCGACCGGGTCGGAATATGGCAGGATCTTCGACTGGGAACTGGTCCAGGCGGTGATGGCCTTTGCCGGCGATGGCGTCG
>NZ_NMUA01000049.1 GCF_002312805.1 Sphingobium sp. D43FB
CTTGGCTGTTGAAAAGCCTTTATGGGGGAAACAAAGCTGAAAAAAATGCTGTTCTTGAGCGTATAAACCTTGAACAGGACGCCTTGCCTCATCTTGGCAGCTGGAAAGCAGACACTTACCTTCTTCACAGGATTGTTGATGAGATTGAAGTCCGACAACCGAAAAATGTTGTGGAATTAGGTTCCGGAGTAACTTCGCTGGTTATCGCCAAAGCATTGTCGCTTCACGGTGGCGGGCATTTATACAGCTACGATCAATATGAACCGTTCGTTGAGCAGATGGGCATTTGGCTCGCTGAGCACCACCTGTCGGCAAGTTTCAGCCATGCTCCGCTGAACTTTCGGGACCAGGCGCGGCCTACTCCGAGCAATGACCGACGAACCTCGATAGATCGGACAAACCCGCCCCGCCACAATGTCTCTGGCTTCCACAAGGCTAAGGTCTCGGGGGTTGGGATAGCCAACACCGGTGTTCCAGAAATGGCGGACGTATCCGGCGTTTGAAGAAGCCACGCCCGTGCGATCACAATGGCTCGCGCGGCGTGGCTTAGACGCGCTTCGACCAGCTCGATGGTCCGTCCTGGCCTGATCACCGACACGTCAATTTCGAATTCATCGATCGGCAGAGTGCCGAGGATGTCGTAGGAAACGCGAGCCATCGTCAGTATGCTGTCACGACGAACTGCATGGTCAAGTTCAATAGCATGAGCGAGCAAACCTAATGCGGGTGCTAGATGCTGCTCACGGACGTTCCAGGCGCCACTGACAAGGTCTGTTGGGCGGAATCGCTTTGCATCAAGGCGTTTAAAAAAAGACATGGTCGCGCTGTAGCGACCGGTCGGGTCGCGTCAAACATTTGATCGTCAAAGCACTCTGCTCGACAATCGGCTCCATCAGCGCAACAATGCCAGTTTGTTCAGCCTGATGGGAACAGTGCCACTGAAGCCGAAAAATAATTCATATGCCGCTTTCAAAAAAACTTTGATATGGTCGACCAAATGCATTTGGAATTGTCTCTGGAGGAGTGCTTCGATAGGGCAGTTTCGGGCCAAGCTTCTATTCTAATGAGCAATAAAATAAAGGTCCGGAAATGAGCGAACCTGAGCTACAAGTACACGGGAGCTTTCAATGGATTGATCCCTTTCTTATTGACGACCAGCTCACCAGTGACGAACGCATGATCCGTGATGCTGCGCGGAGCTACGCGCAAGAGCGGCTACAACCGCGTGTCATTGACGCGTTCCGAGAGGAGCGGACGGACCTTGCGATTTTCAGCGAGATGGGGGAGCTTGGACTGCTTGGTCCCACGGTTCCGCCCGAGTATGGCGGCGCAGGAGTCGGTTATGTCGCCTACGGGTTAATTGCACGCGAGGTGGAGCGCGTCGACTCGGGGTATCGCTCGATGATGTCGGTGCAATCGTCGCTTGTGATGCACCCGATCTTTGCCTATGGCTCGGAAGAACAGAAGCGCGGATTTCTGCCGAAACTCGCGTCGGGAGAATGGATAGGCTGCTTCGGGTTGACAGAGCCCCAAGCCGGATCTGACCCCAGCGGCATGACTACCAGCGCGACAAAGATCGAGGGCGGCTACCGGATCAACGGTGCGAAGACCTGGATATCCAACGCGCCGATCGCTGACGTATTCGTAATCTGGGCGAAGTCCGATGCGCACGGTGGCAATATCCGCGGCTTCGTCCTGGAGAAGGGAACGAAAGGACTGTCGGCGCCCAAGATCGGTGGCAAGCTGTCGCTTCGCGCCTCTATTACTGGGGAGGTCATCATGAACGAGGTCGAGGTCGGCGAGGAAGCGCTGTTACCGCATGTCGAGGGCCTCGGCGGGCCGTTTGGCTGCCTGAACCGAGCTCGTTATGGCATTAGCTGGGGTGTGTTGGGCGCAGCTGAGTTCTGCTGGCATGCCGCGCGCCAATATGGCCTGGACCGCAAGCAATTTGGGCGGCCGCTCGCGCAGACCCAGCTGTTTCAGAAGAAGCTTGCCGACATGCAGACCGAAATTGCGCTGGGACTGCAGGCCTCGTTGCGTGTCGGTCGCCTTTTCGACGAGGGGCGGATGGAGCCCGAGATGATTTCTATCTTGAAGCGCAACAATTGCGGGAAGGCGCTCGACATCGCCCGCCAATCCCGCGACATGCATGGCGGCAACGGTATTTCAGAGGATTATCAGGTTATACGCCACATGATGAACCTGGAGACGGTTAATACCTATGAGGGTACGCATGATGTCCATGCGCTGATTCTGGGACGCGCTCAGACGGGTCTGCAGGCCTTTTTCTGAGGGTTCGCCGCTGGGTGGAGTTCAAGCTCGGAGCGGGGCACCGCGTTAAATCGGTTCTTCCGGTTTGACCGGGATGTTCGCGGCCACGTAAACAATGATCAGGCGCCATTCACTCGCAAGGCGATGGCCTGGGGTATATCGGCGTCGTCTATTGTCGGCGGCAGAGTGAAAGGTTCCTGATCGACGATCCTCCGCAAAAGGTTCCGGAGAATCTTGCCAGAGCGCGTCTTTGGCAATTGGTCGACAACGTAAACGGTTTTCAGTGCCGCCACGGCACCCAACTCGGCGCGAACAGCGTCGATCGCGAGCTTGGAAATTATCCCATCATCGGCCGAACCTCTGCGCGTGGTTACGAATGCAACAGGAACCATGCCTTTGACAGGATCTTTCGCGCCGACCAACGCGCACTCGGCAACATCAGGGAGTCGCGCCACAATCTCCTCCATCTGTCCGGTAGAAAGGCGATGGCCCGCGACATTGATGACGTCATCGGTACGTCCCATGATGTGGAGAAAGCCGGCGTCGTCGCGATAGCCGGAATCACCGGTTTCGTAGAAGCCGGGGAAACTGGCGAAGTTTTTGGCAAATCCGGCCGGGTTGTTCCACAATGTACGGAAGGCACCAGGCGGAAGGGGCGCGCGAATAACAACATTGCCATTTTCGCCATCGTCCACTGGACTGCCATAGTCATCGAGGATAGCAAATTCATATCCGGGCACCGCATGTCCAGCGCTGCCCGGTTTACGACGCAAGTCGCCTATGGCAAAACACGATGCAATGGCCGGCCATCCCAATTCGGTCTGCCACCAGTGATCAATGACCGGCAATCCACTTGCTCGTTCGAGCCAGGCGATGGTCGCGGGGTCAGCACGTTCGCCGCCAAGGAAGATCACACGGCAATCACCGGTGCCGATGTCCTTCAGGAATTTCGCTTCAGGGTCTTCCTTGCGAATCGCCCGAATGGCAGTGGGCGCGGTGAAAAAAGCCTTTGCCTTGTTGCGCACGATCGTCCGCCAAAAGGTGCCGGCATCGGGCGTTCCGACCGGCTTTCCCTCGAACAGGATGGCTGTCCCGCCAACCAACAGCGGGCCATAGACGATATAGCTGTGGCCCACGACCCAGCCGACGTCGGATGCAGCCCAGAAGGCGTCGCCCGGGCCAATTCCATAGACATTTGCCAAGGACCATGAGAGCGCCACCGCGTTGCCGCCGTTTTCTCTTACGACACCCTTAGGCGTTCCTGTCGTCCCCGACGTGTAGAGGATATAAAGCGGATCGGTCGCGCCTACCGGCGCGCAGGCAGGCTGAGGTTCACCGGCGGTGCGGCTGCGCAATTCCTGCCAGTCGATATCGTGGGCATGATCAAGATCGGCAGCCAGCCGGTCGCGCTGCAGAAGGACGACATGCTGGATACCCTGCAACGAAAGAGCAACAGCCTCATCGACCAGTGGCTTGTAGGCGATCGCCCGTGTGCCCTCTATCCCGCACGAAGCGGTCAGGATAAGCTTCGGTTTGGCGTCGTCGATACGCTTGGCCAACTCCGGCGCGGCGAATCCGCCGAACACCACGGAATGGATCGCCCCGAGACGCGCGCAGGCCAGCATCGCGAATGCCGTCTCAGGTATCATCGGCATGAAGATGACGACGCGATCGCCCTTGGTCACACCCAGCGCGGCTAGCATCGCTGCCACCCGCCCGGTTTCGTACAAAAGTTGCGAATAGGTGAAGGATCGTAGTGCGCCGGTGACTGGGCTGTCATAGGTCAGCGCTACCGCATCGCCACGACCAGCGTCGACATGCCTGTCTAGACAATTATGACAAGTGTTGAGGATCCCGTCGGAAAACCAACCCTTCTGTTCATCGTAAACAAGCCGGGGCTTAACGAACCAGTCGATCGCGCGCGCGGCCTCCGCCCAAAAACCCACCGGGTCTTCGGAGGCCCGACGATAAATATCACTATACTCCAGATTGCCTCGTCCGACCGTCATATCTAGTACTTTCTTGGTCTGATCACGCGTTGGCTCTGGGGCGGTACCCGCGTGAAACGGCGATCGCGCCGATGATTAGAAGGGCACCAATGAAATGATAGGATGCAATGCCTTCGCCAAGAAGCAGCATCGCAAGGCCCACACCCAAGACTGGCGGGAGGTTCATGTAGGCCCCGGCACGAACGGATCCGATCAGCGTCACCGAACGGTTAAAAAGAGCGTAAGCAACGAGCGAAGGGAAAACTCCGACATACAGTATGGCCGCCGCCAGTTTCATTGGCGGCATCGACAGGCCATTTCTGGCCAGCGTGGAGATGTAGGGAAGTGCCAGCGAGCCGGCGCCGATCGCGAACAGCGCCGCTAGCAATGAGAGGTGGTGTACAGCCGGAACCTTGCGAAGGAAGGTGGCATAAGCCGAATAGAGAAATACCCCTGCCACGGAAAGCAAGTCCCCGCGATTGACCGAGATGCCCCCTACTAGATTGAAGGGATGACCCTTGGTCACGATCCACATGATCCCCGCGAACGACATCGCAGCGCTTAAAGCGAGGAGGGGTAGCAGCCGCTCCCCAAACAGCACCGTCGGCATCAAAAGGATCATGATCGGCATGATCGATTGCAACAGCAGGTTGTTTGTAGCGGTAGTGTATTGCAGGCCGCTGTAGACGATGTAGGCAAACAGCCCGACACCGAAAAAACCGAGCAGCGTGACAAGGAGCCAGGAAGCACGCAGCGTTTGGACGTCAACCTTGAGATGACGCCAGGCGAAGGGTAGCACGCACAAAAAAGCGACCATCCACCGCCAGAATGCGAGTGACAAAGGAGACGCAAGGTCGCGCACCGCCCGCCCAATAATTGGGTTCATAGCCCAGCAGACGGACGCGACGCAAAGGAGCAAAGTCGGGGAGTTCCACATTGCTGGCGCCGAGCACCGGATAAAGGAGACGTATCGCGCAAAAGCACTCATGTCCTATCTCCTTGCTGAGCTATAGCATCTTGCAATTGCATTTTATTTTGCATACTGTGCATCGCGTTTCCCATATGATTTTGGGACGCCGCTGTCAACCAAGTGCGGATCCCAGTTTGGATCCGGACCGCATAAATCAGGGAAACGGCGTAAGATCTGTCGCCTTGGAAGCATCTCGATCATTTGTACCGTTGTGACGGTCACGCCGAGCGCGCAGATCATCGGCGCACCTACCAGCGGGTTACAGGAAATTGAACATGGCTCACTCTCGACAGCTTCACCTCGGCGCTTTCATGCGCCCAGTTAGTATGCATACAGGAGCATGGCGCTATCCCGGCGCGATACATGACGCCAATTTCAATTTTGCTGCCTTGAAGCGCTTCGCCCAGAAGCTTGAAGAGGGCAAATTTGACGCTTTTTTCATGGCCGATCACCTAGGCGTTCTCAATATGCCGGTTGAAGCCTTGAAACGTAGCCATACCGTCACGTCATACGAGATGGGGTGGTTGCCGCCCTCCCCAGACGGCACTGAGATGTGCCAGGATAGTGGAATTAGGACCACTGAGCGGAAAGGACGGCAATCGTGTCAAAAGATACAATGATCGGCGTGGACTTGGCAAAGTCCGTGTTTCAGCTTCATGCAGCGTCAATGACAGGCGAACCCAAGTTTCGGAAAAAGCTTCCGCGTTCAGCCTTCGCCGCATTTATGGCAGCGCAACCGTCGGCGGTGATCGTGATGGAAGCATGTGGCAGTGCGCATTATTGGGCCCGGGAAATGATCCGGCTTGGCCACGAGGTCAAACTTATCGCACCACACTATGTTAAGCCGTTCGTGAAGCGACAGAAAAATGATGCCGCTGACGCTGAAGCGATCGTAATTGCGGCTCAACGACCAGAGATGCGGTTTGTTGATCCAAAGTCGGAAGAGCAGCAAAGCAGGGCGATTCTATTTCGCGGAAGAGAACGGCTGGTTCATCAACGCACGGAACTGGTCAATGCCGTAAGGGCGGCGCTCTATGAATATGGTCATGTTGTCCCCCAAGGCATAAATCAGCTCTGCAGGATTGCGGACATTCTTGATGAGCTTAACAGCGATTTGCCCGTTTTGATGCGGGAGGAATGCCGAGATCTATTGGCACAGATCGCTGAGAAAACTGAGCGTATCAATATACGGACAAAGAAGATCAAAGCGCTGGCGGCTGAAACTGACGCGGCCAAGCGGCTACAGACGATTCCGGGAGTTGGCCCTTTAACAGCCTTAGCGGTCGAGGCCTTCGCCCCATCAATGGAGAGCTTCCGATGCGGGCGGGACTTCGCGGCCTGGCTCGGTCTTGTCCCGCGACAATTCTCCTCGGGCGGAAAGGAGCGCCTTGGACGTATTTCGAAAGCGGGTCAGGCCGATATCCGCAGACTGCTTATCATAGGTGCAATGTCCCGTCTGAATTGGATGGGTCGAAGATCGATTCCAGAAAATTCCTGGCTCGCAGATATGCTTGCCAGGAAACCGAGAATGCTTGTGGCAATTGCCCTCGCCAACAAGATGGCCAGAACGATTTGGGCCCTGATAAAAAATGGTAATGAATACAGAATTCCGGCGCAGGCAGCAGTTGCATGATCGGCATGCCAACAAGCTTACCTAACGTCGGATGATGGGGGTGTGAGAAGGCGACGACCCGAATGGGCGAAATGAGCGAACAGATCTGGTTCGGGAAAACCAGTTACGAGGCGTGAGCATCCCAGCTCGAAAACGAGATTTGGACTCGAACCGCAGATCACCATACCGGCCAGCGGCTTCTGAAACGCCGCAACCAAAGGCCTGACAGAAGACCGCACTCGATCACTCGCTCTTCGGATCAGAAACTTCTTGCATCACGGGCGGCAACCACAGAAGCCTTTTACCTTGCTCTCGGCGCTTGCCGGGGTGACGGAACGGATCGGCTTAGTCGCTACTGCGTCGACAACCTTCGAGGAGCCATTCCATGTCGCGCGGCGGTTTGCGTCGCTCGATCATTTAAGCGGCGGACGCGCAGGATGGAACGTTGTTACGACAGCCAATCCCGACAATGGGAAGAATTTTGGCTATGAAGACCAGCCCGATCATGCTGCGCGATACGCCCGTGCGCGCGAATTTTACGATGTCGTTACCGGACTTTGGGATAGCTTCGCCGACAACGCATTTGTCCGCGACGCTGAAAGCGGCATCTATTTTGATCCGGATCGGCTCCATGTGCTCCGCCACAAGGGAGCGCATTTTTCGGTGCGCGGCCCACTCAACATCGCGCGCCCCGTGCAGGGCTGGCCCGTAATTGTGCAGGCAGGTGCTTCCGAACCGGGCCGCCAACTCGCCGCCGAGACGGCAGAAGCCGTGTTCGGGGCCGAAAACACGCTCGAAGGCGCCAAGCGCTTCTATGCAGACGTCAAGGACAGGATGAGAAGAGTCGGACGCGATCCCGGCCTTCTCAAGATTCTACCTGCCGCCTTTGTCGTGGTGGGCGATACGATCGAGGAAGCACGAGCCAAGCGAGCGCATCTTGACAGCCTGGTCCATTATGACAGCGGCATCCATTCGCTGTCGGGTGCGCTGAACTTTGACGTTTCGGGCTTTGATCCCGATGGCCCGTTGCCCGAAATTCCCGAAACGAATGCCAGCAAGACCGCTCGCGACAGATTGCTGGAGATGGCCAGAACACAGAATCTGACCATTCGGCAACTGGCGGCGACCGCTGGGAGTTATGCCGGTCTCGCGTTCGTAGGCACGCCGGCGTCGATCGCCGACGATATGGAGCAGTGGCTGTACGAGTCTGGGGCCGACGGCTTCAATATCATGTTTCCTTTTTTGCCTGAAGGGCTCGACCTTTTCGTGGATCAAGTCATCCCGGAACTTCAGCGGCGCGGCCTTTTTCGAACCGAGTATGAAGGCACGACGCTGCGTGACCATTTGGGCCTCCCCCGCCCAAGCAACCGCTTTTTCGACTGAATGCCGGAGATGCATATCTGGTAATAGGCAACCAGGAGCCATGATAGAGAAGTTTCGCCTAACCGTTGTATCCCGTTTAAATTTAACCGATGACGGATAGTTTCCCGAGCATGTTAGCTTACCGTGCTCGAGCGATGGGTTTCGATCTTTGCGGACTGAATTCATGACAATGGGCCGAAAGCTTAGGCAAGGAGATACTAATATGGCAGCTTATGTCGTCATCGTGACCGGGGAAATTTCGAATCCGGAGTTGATGAATCAATATAAGGAACAGGCTCAGTATCTGCTTGGGACGCAGGGCGTTTCGTTCATGGCCGGCCCGGTCGTCGCCGAAACTCTGGAAGGATCGCCTCCGAAGGGAGCAGTGATTATCCGGTTTGCTTTTCTTGAGGAGGCTCAGAGCTGGTACCGATCCGACGAATATCAAAAACTGGCTTCGATGAGGCTTTCTGCCTCTACCAGTGCGGCATTTATCGTTGAGGGCACCTGATCTTGGTGCCGGTCAAGAAGCGAGGCGGAGCCTGCCCGCCGACCGGTTCGGAAGGTTCGCTCAATTCTTGTATACTTGCTGCATTTTAGAATAGACTGCACCAGTCATTTGACCGCAACAAGATGTGGAGATGCGTGATGAAATCCATCCGAGCAGCGTTCCTGCCTTTGCTGCTTGCAGTTGCGAGCACCGCTCACGCTGCAGAAAATCCCGATGAGGCAAAGATTCTGAAGATCGAGCAAGACATGGCTGCTGCGCAGACCGCAGAGGAATTTTTGAAAGATTTCGCGCCTGACGCTGTGATGGATGCATTCTTTCCAGGCCAGGCCCGAGGCAGCAAAGCGGTGGCCACCGCGGCGACCACGCTCTTTGCGGGAACTAAAGATCTGCGAGCTACGATCCTTAAAATGTCTATCAGTACAGATCATGACATCGCCTATGCTTTCAGTACCCAGCGGGTCGTGTTCACCAATATCGCTATGAACAAAGTTCAGGACTGGGTTTTCCGGCAGGTCGACTGTTACCGCAAGGTCAACGGAAAATGGCTGATTGTATACCACAATCTTTCGGTGCCATTCGATCCCACGACCGGTAAGGCGGTGTTTGACGCACCCGTTTAAGGTAACTGTGCCACCAGGTTCGTTTATTAGCCGCGTGGACGGGAAAGATGCGGCCTAAATCAAGGCAAGGATGATTGACCCAGCGATGAAAATTTCGAGCTTGTCCCTCAGTATCATGTCAGCGAAACGCCGGGTTTGATAGGTGGCGCGAAAGCCATAAAGACCAATTGCGATAACAGGACGGCCGCTGCGTCGGGTGCCGCGATTACCTGACGGTAAATGCATAAATTCGCCGATGCAGCGCTTTGTTGTGTGGTCCGATCCCGGTTGGCAGTTTGCCGCGAAAGACCGGCCAGCGCTGACTGGACTTGGCGTTCCGATTGCAGTTCGACCGCCTTCAGCGACGCGTAGACCTTGACCAGTCCAACGGCAGGATCGGTCTCCGGCGATCCGGCGATGCACAGGCGAACCCATCGCCTGGCGCTTCGCACGGGATGCACAAGGTTGTCATTGAGCGGCGATATTCTGTCAAGAAGCTCACTGATCTCGGAACTATCGAGCGCCACTTTGGAAACCTGAGCCGACCACAGGCAGAACAGCAACAGGTTGACATCGAAGCCATGTTTATCCTGCAACGCGAGGCACAGCGTGGACACGTGCGGCCTAGCATACAGATCCAGCGAGAACTGCCAAAATGCCGAGGCCGCTGTCTGGGCCATATTGGTCACCCCCACGCCGAACCAGACAAACGAATGCAGAGCATCACGCCCGCCCGGCAACCCGATGCCGGAACAACGGAAGCATCAGAAGGTGCGCGCGCCGAAATGTATTTCCATCATCGGGCGCATGACGTCCCAGCGCTCGAGCTGCGACCAATGGCCCGACCGGTCGAGTACGTACAGTTCGGCATGCTTCAGATGCTCTATAAGGTACAGGCTGGTGTCGAGCGGAACGATGCGGTCCTGCCTTCCGTGGAAGATCAAAACCTTATGCGGCATCTTGCAAAGCATCGACGGCGGCATATTAAGCCCCTCCATTCCCTGCTTCATCGAATCGATCATTTTGACCGCAGTCTTCATAATCTCGGGATCGGTGGCAATCTTGTACCTGTTACTGACGATCTCCTCCATGCCATCGAATTTGTCGGCATCATGCGCGAAACTGTGCATCAGCTGGCGGTAACGGGACGGCCGAGGATCGGAATAAAAGGAAAGCAGACGGATTAGTTCCGGAGTCCGCGGGCCAGGTGCGCCGATCGACCCCATCAGGACCACACGATCGATACGGTCGGGCTCTTCGCTCATCATCTGCAAGGTGAGCGCACCGCCCATCGAGTTGCCGACGACGTGGGCCTTTTCGATCCCAAGCGCTTCAAGCAAGCCGAAACACTGTTCAACTCGCGTTCCGATCCACGCCATTACGTTGTCTGGCCAAGGTTCAGGTATAACTGACTGCCCAAAGCCAATTAGGTCGGGCGCGATCACGAAGAAATTCTCCGCCAAGTCGGGCATGAGGTGGAGCCAGTTGGAACCGGCATGGGCACCCGGCCCTGCTCCATGCAGCAGAAGAATAGCAGGCTTGCTCCGGTCGCCGGCAAGCAGGGTGTGAGAAGTCAGTCCGCGACCGGTTATTTTCTCTTCTCTCACGCTCGTATCGCCTGCCATCATGCCTCTCCTCCAAATCAAGTGTCGTTCTGCCAAGTACGGTCTGTTCTGCCGCCGGGCTATAGACTAGCGTTTATAACTGTGCAATGCGTTTGCCAATACAGATCGGGGATGAGGAGCAATTTATGGACCGCCGCAGTGACGGACCCGGCATGGTCGGGGCGGGTCTCAGCGAAGCCGAAGTCGGCGTTTTTGCGGCTGAACTCGATCAGGCCGAACAGTCGCGTCAGCAGATCCGCCAGTTCTCACAGCGCTGTCCGGAAATGTCCATTGCCGACGGCTATCGCATCAGCAAACGATGGGTAGACCTTAAGCTCGCGTCTGGGAGAAAGGTCATCGGCCACAAGATTGGTTTGACGTCGCGAGCGATGCAGCAAGCTGCCGGAATTACCGAACCCGATTACGGCACACTGCTCGATGATATGGTGTTTGAGCAAGGAAGCGACGTGCCTTGTGAACGGTTTATCACTCCCAAGGTCGAGGTCGAGCTTGCTTTCGTGCTGGGCAGAAGGATCGAAGGGCCCCGCGCGACCATCTTTGACGTACTCCGGGCGACCGAATATGTTATTCCCGCAGTGGAGGTAATTGACAGCCGCACCTTTCCTACTGACCCCGAAACCGGGGGGCGTCGCAAAGTGCAGGACACTATAAGTGACAACGCCGCCAACGCCGGGATTATCATGGGAGGGTTGCCGATGCGACCTGACAAGATCGACATGCGCTGGGTCAGTGCGCTGCTGACCCGGAACGGTGTGATCGAGGAGACTGGGGTTGCTGCGGGCGTGCTCAACAATCCGGCAATCGGCGTGGCGTGGCTAGCCAACCGGCTCTCGCCATGGGGCCAGACGCTCGAGGCGGGCGAAGTGGTGCTCGGTGGTTCGTTCACCCGCCCTGTCGAAGCCCGCCCGGGTGATGTGTTCAGCGCCGATTTCGGGCCGTTGGGTGCCATAGGCTTCCGGTTTATCTGAGGCAGGGCGATGCTGACACCGCAAAACCACTTCAAGAATAAACTCAGTGACGGCTTGCCGCAGCTGGGCTTCTGGCTCGCGCTCGCCAATCCCGACATCGCGGAAATCTGCGCAGGTCTTGGCTACGATTGGGTTCTGATCGATGCCGAGCACGGCGCGCAGACGCTGCCAGGGATTGCCCATCAACTGCGCGCGGTTGACACCGTATCGGACTGCTCAGCAATCGTGCGCGTTCCTGGCCACGATCCGGTGACGATCCACCAGATCCTGGACCTAGGTGCACAGACGATCATGGTTCCGATGGTTGATAACGCAACGCAAGCAGCTTCAATCGTAAAGGCTTCGCGCTATCCGCCGGACGGCGATCGCGGGATCGGTGGTGCGCGTGCCGCACGCTGGGGCCGCTTTCCCGCTTATGTGGCAGACGCGAACGAGCAACTGTGTATCATCGCCCAGATCGAGACGGCCGAAGCGATCAAGAATCTCGAAGCCATTGCGGCAGTCGATGGCATTGATGCACTGTTTATCGGCCCTGCTGATCTGGCTGCCTCGCTCGGCCTGCTCGGGCCCGCTAACGCCTCAGCTCTCGCCCAGGCCACCGGAGCGGCTCTCGACCGAATTCGGGCCACCGGCATTCCCTGCGGCATCCTGTCGCGCGATGAGCGTCTGGTGCAGCAATATTTGGAAGGCGGTGCCCGGTTCCTAGCGGTGGGTATAGACTCTTTCACTTTGGCAAAGGCCGCAGGAGACCTTGCGCGGGACTGGCGTTGCCGCATCGATACAGCGGTCGCTGGTGCAAAATGAAGCAGTGTGACTGGCGCTCCGCACAAAGCGAAGCATCTGGAAAGCCGCTTGCCGGCATCAGGGTGCTTGAGCTTGCCAGGATCCTTGCCGGGCCATGGTGCGGGCAACTGCTTGCGGATCTCGGCGCCGAAGTGATCAAGGTAGAGCGCCCTGGAAGCGGAGACGACACCCGACATTGGGGGCCACCCTTTGTAATGTCCGACGGTGGCGATAACCTTGGCGCGGCCTATTTTCATTCGGCTAATCGGGGGAAAAGGTCCATCGCGATTGATATCACAATCCCCGAGGGTCAGGCTGCCATCCGCCGTCTTGCGGGAGGGGCCGATATCATGATCGAGAATTATAAGGTCGGGGGGCTGGCGAAATACGGACTTGATCATCCCTCGTTGTCAGCGCTTAATCCACATCTCATTACCTGTTCTATCACCGGGTTTGGGCAAACCGGGCCATATGCTGCCCGCCCGGGATATGACTATATCGCACAAGCGATGGGCGGGCTCATGTCGATGACCGGTGAACCGGAGCGCGAGCCGCAGAAGGCCGGGATCGCTGCCGCCGATCTTTTCACCGGGGTCTACAGCGCGGTGGCAATTCTGGCAGCACTGAACCGGCGTCGCGAAATGCACGTCGGCGCACATATCGATATGGCGCTGCTAGATACCCAAGTCAGCGTCATGGGTAATCAGGCGCTCAACTGGATGACCTCGGGAGTAGTGCCACGCCGGGTAGGCAATGGCCACGCTAATTTGGTACCCTATCAAGCGTTCCCGACCCGTGATGGAGATCTGATCATCGCAGTCGGGAACGATGGCCAGTTTGCTGCGCTTTGTCGTGTACTGAACGTGACACTGCACGAAGATGAGCGGTTCAGCAATAATCCACAAAGGATCCGCAACCGCGTGGATTTGATCATAGCGCTCGAAGAGATCACCGCGAAATGGAGCCGGGACGATCTCTTCGAACGGCTCAATGGTGCAGGGATTCCTGCAGGTCCGATCAATGAGTTGGACGAGGTATTTGCGAACCCGCAGGTTATCGCGAGAGGCATGGCGATTGAACACGATGGTAAGCCCGGGGTGGCCAGCCCTATCGTAATCGATGGGGTGAGGATGGTTGCCGACGATCCCGCCCCCGGCGTTCCCGAGAACGTCAAATTCGACTTCTAAATAGGATAAGGTCGAGCGGGGCGAGTGCAGGTCGCATGGGTGCCCCGAGGCGATTAGCTGGGCACCCGCAAAAACCGGCGTTTTGTTGCTGCCGTTGCGGTGATGACGGTATGAGCGCGGCGCTGGGCGCTCTCGCGGGCGGCTTTCGGTCACCGGATAGGACATTTCACATAGCCGTTTCCGGGTTTCAGGGCAGATTCATGCTTTGACGGCGCGTCGTTCGTGGAAGATCAGGCGGTTGAAGTTATAGGCCAGATTGGCCAATGTCAGTTTCGCCTCAGCCCGCTTGATTCCGATGGTGCGGATGAACAGCCCGAACCGGTTTTTCTGATGCGCGAACACATGCTCGATCCTGGCACGGATCGCGGACTTGCGGCATTTGCGCGGGCGGTGGCCTTGGGCATGGACTTTCCTTGGGCTTGCGACGGTGGATGCGACTGGTCAGCATACGATCGGCTAGCCATACCGGCGGTCGATGCTGATATGGCTTTTATACCCGAACACCGGCAAGGCGACATCGGCAGCGGCTTGCAATCCTTATAGCGCACCTTCCCGCCGATCCTGAGCGTCCAGCGCGCATCTGTGTTCCTTTTGTGCCGCCTTGGCCGGGTTATCAGTCAGATATCCTGCGCCGACTCGCCATCCTTGATGGCCTGCCGCTCGTCATCGGTGTTGCGCTGCTTGGGTGCTGGCACCAGGCTGGCATCGATGATCTGCCTCGACATGCCGATGTAGGCCTTCTTGTGCAGTTGCCAGTCGAAGGCCTTCATCACCCGCATGAGCGTCCCGGTCTCCGTCATACGGTTGCGAAAGTGCCGGATGGTGTTTCGTCGGGGGTGCGATCGCCGAGCGCAAAACCCAGAAACCGCATCCAGCTCAGCCGGTGGCCGGATCATATACTCCATCCGGGCATCGGAGAGATTATGTTGGGCCTGCATAATCAGGATCTTGAACATCGCGGCAGGGTCAAACGGCGGACGACCGCCCGTGCTGCTATCGCCATAACTCAGCCCATCGACCAGCCAGACCCGCAAATACTCAAAGTCCACGGTCCGTTCCAGAACATCAAGCGGATCGTCATGACGGCTCAGCATCTCAAGATGGTCATGCAGGCTGAAAAGAGACTCGGGGTCCATGGATCATTACTTCCGATGCCTACCCAATCAATGAATCACGAATGCCCCAAATCCGCCAGAGTTTTTGCGGGGGTCCAGCTTCAGTTGCACATCGTAATCAGCCGGTGCCTTCGTCAAAGTCGATTGTGTCGATTCAGGCCCTAACCCACCTGAGAAAAGCGCGGAGAGTCGATCTCCGTTGCATATTGTACATTGCGTTTGCTAGCCCGTAAAATTCATCCGGGTTGGATTTTTAGCGCAAAGCTGACCGCTTGAACTGGGAGCAGGCGCACGGGATCATGCCCCTTGTGCGGGGTGATTTCCGATGATCGAAGCTTGTGGGTTGAAGGGGTGGGTTCGATGCGATGGGCCTTGCCCGGCGGTCAGGTGATCAGGC
>NZ_NMUA01000004.1 GCF_002312805.1 Sphingobium sp. D43FB
CTGCTTCAAGCTGCTTGGTCAGCGCGTCATGGCCCGCACCTTCGAGCGTCAGATAACCGAGCTCAAAGTCCGTGCTGCAATCCTCAATCGCTTCTCGCAAATCGGCACACCAAATACTGTCCGCGTCTCGTAGTAATCTCAAATAAAGCCCGCAGCAAACCTATCAGGAGTTATGCAACAAAGCCCTTCTCAGCGGCCACCTGGCCGTTATCCAGTCGATTATCAAGGAAAAGTAAAGTGGCCCGGACCTCGGTATTGGTCGACTGGCGAAAATCAATTTCCTCGACTTATAAAATCAAATCGAGTCTGGCCGACAATAAATAGCTTGAAGTATATTCGTTTTCTCGACGATTTTCCGGTCATGCCGATCTCAAATTATTGGGATGATGTAAGTAGTGGTGCCAGTGCGTCAGACCCAAAAATTTACGTGGTTCAGACGACTGCTAGAATCATTCAACGGTGCATATTATTAGCAACCGATCCGGGTGATCTAGTCTTAGACCCCACTTGTGGGTCAGGGACTACCGCCTTTGTTGCTGAACAATGGGGCCGCCGGTGGATCACCATCGATACCAGCCGCGTTGCACTGGCGCTGGCGCGTGCGCGGATCATGGGGGCGCGCTATCCCTGGTATCTGCTCGCCGACTCACGCGAAGGGCAGGTGAAGGAGGGCGAGGTGACGCGCGTCGTTCCCGCCGATACGCCCACCTACTGCCGCATCCGGCAGGGATTTGTTTATAGACGCGTTCCCCGCATTGGTCTCAAATCCATCGCCAACAATGCCGAGATCGACACGATCTGGGAAAGCTATCAGGTGAAGCTGGAACCGCTGCGGCAGGCGATCAACGCCGCGCTGGGAACGGACTGGCAGGAATGGGAAATCCCGCGTGAATTGACAGACGCGCAAGCCAAAACCCCCGTTCGCCCTGAGCGTGTCGAAGGGCTTCCTTTCTCTGCGTCTGTCGAAGAGCAGAAGGACGGGGCTTCGACAGGCTCAGCCCGAACGGTTGAGGGGTTGCACGCCGCCTGGTGGCAACAGCGCATCGCCCGCCAGCGCGAGATCGACGCGTCGATCGCGGCCAAGGCGGACACCGAATATCTCTACGACCAACCCTATGAGGATAAGAGCCGCGTCCGCGTCGCTGGTCCCTTCACGGTCGAAAGCCTGTCACCGCACCGCGTCCCCGCGATGGACGTGGACGACAGCCTGTTCGACGAACTGGAGGCGGCCGAGGGTCGGCGTCAGGCGGGTGCAGCCGCCGAAAGCGTCGATTTCACCGCGATGGTGCTGGACAATCTCAAACGCTCCGGCGTGCAGCAGGCGCATAAGGCCGACCGGCTGGTCTTCTCGTCGCTCAAGCCCTGGCCCGGCCGCTTCATCTGCGCCGAGGGCGCGGTGCGACAGGCGTCGGAAGGCGACAGCGACACGCTGTCCGACAGTCCCACGCGCCGCGCCGCCATATTGATCGGCCCGGAATATGGCACCGTCGCCCGCGCCGACCTGACCGCCGCCGCGCGCGAGGCGATGGAGGCGGGGTTCGACCTGCTGATCGCCGCCTCGTTCAACTTCGACGCCCATGCGTCCGAGTTCGACCGGATGGGCGCGCTGACGGTGTTGCAGGCGCGGATCAACCCGGACCTGCACATGCCCGACCTCGCCAATACCGGCGCGGGCAATTTGTTCACCGTCTTTGGCGAACCCGACATCCAGGTGCATGACGAAGGCGATGGCTGCATCAGCATCGAGGTGGCCGGCATCGACATGTATAAGGGCGGCGAAATCGTCGCCAGCGACGCCGACGACATTGCCGTGTGGTTCATCGACACCGACTATAATTATGAAAGCTTCTTCGTCCGCCACGCCTATTTCCCCGGCGCGAACGATCCCTACAAGGCGTTGAAGACCACGCTGAAGGCCGAGATCGACGCCGACGCCTGGGAAAGCCTCAAACGCACCCGCTCCCGCCCCTTTCCCAAGCCCAAGGACGGCCGGGTGGCGGTGAAGGTGATCAACCATCTGGGCGATGAAGTGATGAAGGTTGTGGGGGTTTAGGGATTTATCTGAGGGAGAATTTGTAGTGCCTGATCCATTTGGAATTACCGCCGGTTCGACGCCTCCTGCCGGAATGGCAAAATATCACGTCGCCTTTCACGCGGTGCCGAAGCCGCATCCAGCGTTTCATAATTATTCGGGCGTCTGGACGCCAGCAGGCGGCATTGTCCAAGTCTTGGCATCTTCAAAAATATTTGCAGATGAAGCGGATTGCCGGTCGGCCCGCGATCTTTATGATCGTATCAAGCGCCAGTTGGCGCAGGTTTATGGCGCCCCAGAAACTTTTGAATTGATAGATGAGGAAGCGACTTGGCCGGACTTACATGAATTTTGGAATGCACTGAACCACGGTGAACGCACCCACTTCTCTCGGTGGACAAATCCCGCCAAGCTCGACGCCGATATCACGCAGATAGATTTGATGATCATCGCCGAAGACCAGTATGACTCCAGTCATGTCATGATAGTTTATCGATTTTCTGGGTATCAGGAACAGACACCCGGCGATGAATACGGCCTTGATAGCCTTTGACACTCCTCTACGCCTCGACCTTCACCAAAGCGCTGGATCGCCTGACCACCGCCGAGCAGAAGCAGGTGAAGATCACGGCGTTCGATCTGGCGCAGGACGAAAGCGGTAACGGGCTGTCGCTCCACCGGGTCGAGGCGACGCCCGGTTTCTGGACGGCGCGGGTCAGTCAGGATATTCGTATCGTCCTGCATAAGGATGGCGGCCATATGCTGCTGGCCTGGGTCGGGCATCATGACGAGGCCTATCGCTGGGCGGAACGGCGCAAGCTGGTGCCGCATGAACGCACCGGCGCGATGCAGCTGGTCGAGATTGTCGAGCGGACCGAAGAGCGTCTCGTTTCCGCCGAGACGCTTTATGATCAGGCCGCGCCTGAGCCTGTGGCGTTCCACCGCCCCTTTGCCAACCTGTCGGACGACGACCTGCTGAACGTCGGGGTGCCGCGCGATTGGCTCGACGCGGTGCGGGCGGCCGACGAGGCGAGCGTCGATGGATTGTTCGACGCCCTGCCTGACGAAGCCGCCGAAGCCCTGCTGGACTTTGCGACAGGCGGGAAGTTGCAGGATCATGTGGCGGTTCAGGCCAGTCCCGGCACCGATCCCTTTGCGCACCCGGACGCCCAGCGCAGGTTCCGCGCCGTCGATGGCGTGGAGGAACTCAAGGCCGCGCTGGACGCCCCCTTTGCCCAATGGGCGGTGTTCCTGCACCCGGCGCAGCGCGCGCCGGTGACGCGGGCGTGGAACGGACCAGCGCGCGTGTCGGGGTCGGCTGGCACGGGCAAGACGATCGTGGCGCTGCATCGCGCGGTGCATCTGGCGCGTCGGCCGGAGGCGCGGGTGCTGCTCACGACCTTCTCCAAGCCGCTCGCTGCCAGCCTCGCCAGCAAGGCCGCGTTGATGACCGAAGCGCTACCGGACGCGCGCGCTCGCCTGACCGTGCGCGCCATCGATCAGGCTGCGCATGACCTTTACACCAAGCTCTTTGGCCAGCCGAGCCTGGCCATAGCGGCGCAGGTGCGCAGCGCCATACAGGCTGCGATGGAGGCGGGCCTTGGTTCCGGGCACAGCGCACCCTTCCTCTACGAAGAATGGGACGAACTGGTCGACGCTTGGGGGCTGCATGATGCGCAAGCCTATGCGGCTGTGCCGCGGATCGGTCGGCGGACGCGACTGGGGCCGAAGCAGAGGGAGGCTGCCTGGGCTGTGTTTGCCTTCGTGCGCGACCGCCTTGCGGCGCGGGGCGTGGTGACGATCGCCGATGTCTATGGTCGGCTGGCGCGCTGGGCC
This sequence comes from Sphingobium sp. D43FB, assembly GCF_002312805.1. Taxonomy (GTDB): domain Bacteria; phylum Pseudomonadota; class Alphaproteobacteria; order Sphingomonadales; family Sphingomonadaceae; genus Sphingobium. The sequence continues at coordinate 3,869 of NZ_NMUA01000004.1, forward strand.
ATGGACGGTGGGCGGTTGCCCTTCACCCATGTGGTTGTGGACGAGGCGCAGGACTTGTCAGTGGCGCAGGCGCGATTTCTTGCGGCCGTTGGTCGAGTGGACAGTGCGGATGCGCTGTTTTTCACAGGCGATCTGGGGCAGCGCATCTTTCATCTGCCATTCTCATGGGCGAAGCTCGGCCTTGATGTGCGCGGCCGCGCGCAGCTGTTGAAAGTCTGCTACCGCACATCCCACCAAATCCGTCGCGCCGCCGACCGGCTTTTGACGCCGGAGATCGTCGATCAGGATGGGATCGAGGAAAGCCGACGCGGCACCGTATCGGTGTTCGATGGCCCCGATCCCACGGTCGCCCTATTCGACGACACTGCTCTCGAAGCACAGGCGGTTGCGGACTGGCTGCGCGCGCGGCTGGAAGAAGGCGTAGCGGCGTCCGAGTTGGTCGTGCTGGTTCGGGGCCAGCAGCAGTTCGACCGTGGTCGCGCCGCCGTGAAGGCGGCGGCCGCAGATGTGCCGGTCATGACCATGCACGCCGCCAAGGGCTTGGAGTTTCGCGCCGTCGCCGTCATGGCACTGGACGAGGATGTCCTACCGGACCCGGAGCGGCTTTCCGACATTGGTGATATGGCCGATCTCGAAGCCATCCAGGATGCTGAGCGACATCTCCTTTATGTTGCAGCGACACGGGCCAGAGACCATCTGATGCTGTCAGGGGTGGCACCGGGATGCGAGTTTCTCGACGACGTGATGGCGTGATGGCGTGATGGTGCGATCAGTCTGTCTGGCCCCTCAACCTTTGTCGCGTCGGCCTGACGACCGGATGTCCCGAATGCGCGCCAGCAGCTCCTCGAAATAGCCGACGTCCGGCTCTTTCAGCCGGGCATGCTGAGGATTGGCCGACGCGCCATAATGGGTCGTTCTGAAACCAGCCCATCGATCGCCGCCCAGCCATGCGCGCCGATCCCGCGCAGCATCCGCCGATGTCCCGGCTGCACCCCACCCAGCGCCATCACTGGCCTATCCGCCTGCCGCGCCAGGGCGGTAAAGCGCACCCGACTCAAGCTGGCCGCCCCCGGATGCGATCGGGTGGGGAAGAGGGGCGATACGAAGACCATGTCCGCCCTGCCCCGCCGCACGGCCATCATCTCGCGCGCGTCATGCGCGGCCATGCTGTGCAGCATCGGCCGCCCTGCCCGCCTGGTGTCGCGCCCATGCCAGCCATCGGCCCGCCACGCGGCCGCCGTCCGCCCATCGCCCGCCAGCAGCAGCACCAGCCGCCGCCGCCGCGCCACGCGCCGCACCGCCTCGAACAACGCCCGCCGCGCCTTCCCTTCCGTCCGGTAATGCCGGAACACGATTCCCGCTCGCCCCTTGGGCAAGCGCGCCACCGCCGCCAGCAACGCCGCGTCGGCGACCCGCTCGTCGGTCATCAGCCAGATCGTCGGCAGTTTTTTGCGGTGGCGGCGGGTCATGACCCTGTCCTATAGCAGCGCGCATGACGACCGACAGCTCGCAAGCCGCCCTCCGCCTTTCCGCCCTGCGCGACGCCATCGATCGGGCCGCGCGCCTGACCGATCGCAGCGGCGAGGATATCACCCTGATCGCCGTGTCCAAGACGCAAGAGGCCGACGCCATCCGCCCGCTGATCGCGGCGGGCCAGCGCGTGTTCGGCGAAAATCGCGTGCAGGAAAGCCAGGAGAAATGGCCCGCCCTGCGCGACGAGCATCCCGATATCGCGCTGCATCTGGTCGGCCAGTTGCAATCCAACAAGGCCGCCGATGCGGTCGCGCTGTTCGATGTCATTCACAGCCTCGATCGCCCCTCGCTGCTGACTGTACTGGCCAAGGCGATGGACGCAGCGGGCAAGCGCGTCCCCTGCTATATTCAGGTCAATATCGGCGCAGAGGAACAGAAGGGCGGTTGCGCCATCGCCGACGTGCCCGCGCTGATCGCCGCTGCGCGTGATGCGGATATTCCGCTGCTCGGCCTGATGGCCGTCCCGCCGGCGGACGTCGAACCCGCCCCCTATTTCGCGCTGCTCGCAAAAATGGCGCGGGAGGAGGGCCTCCCGCGCCTGTCGATGGGTATGTCGGGCGATTATGAAACCGCCATCATGCTGGGCGCGACCGATATTCGTGTCGGCACCGCCCTGTTCGGCAATCGTCCAACCCCCGCCCGCCCCGTGCCCAAGAGCGGGCGGGGAATGATCAGAAACTCCCCCGCAACGTGATGCCATAGGTGCGCGGTTCGGCGAGATAGGCGGAGATCAGCTGATTGGCCATCGGCGCACCCTGGGCGAACTGGCCGGTGGTCGATGTGGCCGGGCTGCTCGACTGGAGCGGGCTGCTGAACGCCACCTGGGTATAATCCTGGTTGAAGATATTCTGGCCCCAGAATTCGATCGCCCAGCGCTGGTTCGGCCCACGCAGCCCGACGCGCGCATTGACGACGGTGAAGCCGTCCTGATTCTTCTCCGGGAACAGGTCAGACCCGGTGTTGAAATCGCTGGTCATGCGGCCATCGACATAGAAGAGCGCCGACAGGCCGCTCGTGCCGATGTCCGGTGTCCAGGCGGCGCTGGCGGTCGTCACCATCTTGGGCGCATTGCTGTTGATGGAACCCGGCAACAGGAACAAGGCCGGGTCAAGCGGCACGCTGCCATCGCCGCTGCCGACCAGACGGCTGGCGAACTTGGCTTCCGCATAGGTGAAGCCGCCGGTCACGCGGAAATTGCGCGCAGGGGTGGCGGTCATTTCCAGTTCGACGCCCTGGCTGATCAGCCCAGGCCCGACATCGTCCGAGCCGCAGGTGCGGGCCGCCGATAGCGCGCTGTCGCAGCCATTGATATTCTGCACGACGAAGCTGGTGCCGTTAAAGGTGTTCAGCTGGAAATTCTTGAACTCCTGGCGGAAGGCGGCGACGTTCGCGCTCCATTTGGGCTGGCTGTATTTCAGGCCGATTTCGAATGCGTCGACCTTTTCAGCGGCGAAGCGCAGGCTGGCGACGTCGGCATTGCTGCGCGGCGAAAAGACCGCCGGAATGGCATTGAGACCGGTCGATCCCAGCTGAAAGCGGTCGAGGTTGAAGCCGCCCGCCTTATAGCCCTTCGAATAGCTGCCATAGAGCAGCAGATCGTCGGTCGCCTTCCACGACAGGACCGCCGTACCCGACAATTCGCCGTCGCTGATCTTGTCATTGAGGTCGAGCGCGTTGAGGCTGGTCGAGGCATTGCCGAGGCACCCCAGGGTCAGGATGCCGCCCGCCAGCGCTGCCGCGCTGCCCAGCGCCGGATTGGTGGCCAGGCCTGGCAAAGCAGAAGACTGGAACGCCGCGCAAGTCGCGTTATTATTGTTGAGGTCCGCCGAGAAGCGCTTGCTTTCATGGGTGTAGCGCAGGCCCAAGGTCAGATCGAGCCGGTTGGTGACGTGGATGATATTGTGGGTGAAGATCGCCCAATTCTCGCTCTTCTGGCGATAGATCGAGCCGGTATCGCCGGTGCCTGACGGAATGGCGGCCAGCGCGCGCAGGCCATTGCCCAGGCCCGTCGAGATCGCGCCCGCCTGGCCCGCGGCCACGGCGGCTGGCAGGCCAGCATTGATGAGCGCCGCGGTCAGCCCGGCGTTGAGATTGGCCTGCGTCCCTGCGATCAACGGCTGGGTGGCAAGGCCACTGCCGCACGCCGCGAGCTGCTGTGCGGTGAAATTGCTGTTCACCCCGGAACCCGCCATCAGGCGGCAGGCAGCAAAGCGGCCATAGTCCGCGCCGAAGCGGATATTATCCTGCAAGGTCAGCCGTTCATTGGCATAATAGCCACCGACCAACCAATCGAGCGCGTCGCCAAAGGCGGAACCCTGCGCGCGCAATTCCTGCGTGAAGGTCTTGAACTGACGATAGGTGTTGGAATCGCGATAGAGTAGGTCGGCGCGATTATAGTCATAATCGCCATAGTCGCTCGACTTGTAATCGCGATAGGCGGTGATGCTGGTCAGCTTCACGCCGCCCAGATCATAGTTGATTTCGCCCGAAACGCCCCAATCCTTGAGCTTGCTGACATAGTCGCGGCCGGGCGTGATGGTCAGTTCCCGATCATAGGGATCGGCGGCGATCACGCTGCCCTGCCCTGCCAGGATCGCGGCGATGCGGTTGAACGGCGCATCGGTATAGCCACCACCTGCGGCCGGGCGGCGCTCGCGCGCTTCGGTATAGGCCGCGCCGCAGCAGCTTTCGTCGCGATTGGTATAATCGCCGATCAGGCGGATCGACAGATCGTCATTCGGCTCGATCAGCGCCTGTCCGCGCAGGAAATAGCGATCACGGTCATTGGTGTCGCCCACGGTCGAGCCGGTCGTATCGACCAGCTTGTAGAAGCCATCGCGCTTGGACCATACGCCGTCCAGGCTAAGCGCGATGCCATCAGCGATCGGCCCGGTGACCCGGCCCGACAGCCGCCAATAATCATAATTGCCATAGGTGATCTCACCCTTGGCGCTGAACGTCTGTTCGGGGGCCTTGCTGATGATGTTGATCAGACCCGCCGACGCATTGCGGCCGAACAATGTGCCCTGCGGCCCGCGCAGCACTTCGACCCGCTCAATCTCGCCCAGTTCGTTGAGGCCCGCGCCGGTACGCGAACGATAGACGCCGTCGATAAACACCGCGACCGAGCTTTCGAGGCCGGGGTTATCGCCGACCGTGCCGATGCCACGGATACGCGCCGACGCATTGGCTTCGGACCCGGTGGACGAAACGAGCAGCGAAGGGGCGAGCTGGTTGAGGGTGCGGATGTCGCTGGCACCGCTATTCTGCATCGCTTGCGCGCTGACGGCGGACACGGCGATCGGCACGTCCGACAACGGACTGGCGCGGCGGGTGGCGGTGACGATGATCTCGGCCGCATCCTGCTCGGCGGCGGCCTGCGGTGCCGCGACGTCCTGCGCCTGCGCGCCGGTCGCACCCATGACGAGCGCAATCACCGCAGCGGTCGACGCCCAAAGGCTCTTGTTGGTCATGATGGTCAATCCTCTCCTGCCCGCGCGGCTTTTTGCCGGGTCGGGACGTGCGGGTGATTATGCTGCCACAGCAGGGTTAAGGCAATAGACCCTAGCTTTTCTGCGCTTTTTTGCGGATGCGATGACAGAATGTTCATGCCCTGTTGCTTATCGGCAACGGCTTAATTTCCGGTTTCCGTAGCGTCGCCTTACGATAACGGAAAGCGGAGCATTCGGTCGGCAACCGGCACCAGCGCGGCTGCACCCGGCCCCACGGCACGCCGAATCTCGCCATGACCCGCATCCAGCCCGCCGGTGAGCGCGCCGAGCGCAGGCAGAATCAGCTTGGTATCCGACGCGACGAAGCAGCGCCGCGCCACATGTCGCCCGCGCAGCGACAGGCGCAGCTTGGGATGAAAATGGCCGGATATTTCGGGCCGAACATCCTTGGGGGCTGCTTCATGCCGCAGCCAGATTCCCCCGACCTCCGCCTCAGCGACCCGGCGTCCCCCCGGCATCGCCGCCATGCCGACATCATGATTGCCAGTGATCCAGGTCCAGTCCAGCCGCTGCGTCAGCGCGTCCAGCCGCGCGCGCGCCTGCGGATCCAGCCGTGCCGCGCCATCGGCATCATGGAAACTGTCACCCAGGGACCAGACCGCCCGCGCGCCGGTCCGCGCCACCAGCGCCTCGATCACGTCCAGCGTCGCCTGGCTGTCATGGGGGGGCAGGAACTGGCCGAACCGGGCGTACCAACTCGCCTTCTCGAAATGCAGGTCGGCGACCAGCAGCGCACCGTGCAAGGGCCAGAATAGCGCGGCTTCCGGCAAAGCCAGAAAGTCGTGCCCCGCGAACGAAAGGGGAACCATGGCCCCGCCTATGCGCCTGTCCGTGCCCGCTTTCAAGAGGCGGCGCAAAGCCCTATAGGCCACCCCCATGTCCTATACCGTAGCTGCCCTCTACCGGTTCGCCACTCTGGCCGATCCCGACGCCATCGCCGCCGATCTCCGCGCGCGCTGCACCGATCTTGGCACCTGCGGCACGCTGATCGTCGCGCGCGAAGGGATTAACGGCACGGTGGCGGGCAGCGCCGACGCGATCGCAACGCTGGTCGCCCATATCCGCACCCTGCCCGGCTGCGCTGACCTGGACGTCAAATACTCCGCCGCCAACAGCGCGCCCTTCGCTCGGATGAAAGTGAAGGTGAAGCCGGAGATCGTCACGCTGGGCGTCGGCGACCTTGATCCCGCAAGCCAGGCGGGCACGCATCTCGACCCCGCCGCATGGAACGCGCTGATCGCCGATCCCGATACGATCCTGATCGACACGCGCAACGCCTACGAAGTCGCAATCGGCACGTTCGAAGGCGCGATCGACCCCGAAACCCGCGCCTTTCGCGACTTTCCCGGCTGGTTCGACGATTTCGCGCAAAATCTCCGCAACCAGGGCCGGACGCCCAAGATCGCGATGTTTTGCACCGGCGGCATACGCTGCGAAAAATCCACCGCGCTGGTGAAGGCGCGCGGCTTCGACGAGGTCTATCATCTCAAGGGCGGCATATTGCGCTATCTGGAGGAAATGCCAGAGAGCGAAAGCCGCTGGCAGGGCGATTGCTATGTTTTCGACGAGCGGGTCGCGGTGGGCCATGGCCTAAAGCTCGGCGACTATAGCACCTGCCGCGCCTGCGGCCTGCCCTATCCCAATGACGCCGAGCATATATGCGAGGCTGACGCCTCAGGTGCCTGGCCGCATCGGGGTTAGAGTCAACCACCTCCGTTCGTTTCGAGCGAAGTCGAGAAACCTGTGCGCTGGTTTCTCGACTTCGCTCGAAACGAACGGATTAAGGCACCGTCTCCACCAACTCCGCAATCTCGAACTGATAGCTTTTCCAGCCCCGCATACGCGCGCCGTCCTCGGCCGCCGCGCGTTTCTTCTTGGCCTCGGCCAGCGATCGCGCATGGCCCCAGAACACCTCGGTCTTGCCATTGTCGAGCAAGGCGACGATCCGCCAATAATGGGTGAAGGGGTCGGCCGTCGGCCCGATCGTCTTGACATAGCCGTCCGCCATCGTGGCCGTTAGATAGCGTTTCTTACGCGCCATGCCCCCTACCCCGTATAGCGATGCAGCCCGGTCCCATGCGTGCGCAGCCACGCGCGCGCAGGCTTCGGGTCAGCGCCATAGATGCGCGCATGGGCAGCGTGAAAGGCCGGGCTGTGGTCCATGTACAGCAGATGCGCCAATTCATGCGCCACCGTCGCCCGCCGTACCTCTGGCGGGCACAGGATCAGCCGCCAGCTATAGCGGATCGCGCCCGATGACGTGCAACTGCCCCAGCGGCTGCGCGGATCGCCCACGCCCACCGACGCGACGATCAGCCCATGGTCGCACGCCAACGCCTGCGTCTCGGTTTCCAGCACCGCTTTGGCCCGCCGCACCAGCCAGCGCAGCACCCGCGCGCTCACCGATTCCGCCGCGCCACCCAGCAGCAGCCGGTCACCCTCCAGCCGGATCGTGCGGCTCGCCCCCGCCTCCCAGCAGATGCGCACCTCGCGCCCCTCCAGCGGAAAGACCGCGCCATCGCTCAGCGGCGTCAGCACCGGTTGCCGCGCCAATTGCTGCCGCACCCAGCCCTCATGATCCTGCGCCCAGCCCAGCGCCCGCTTCAAATTCGCGCGCACCGGCATCGACAGCCGCACTTCGCCGCGAGCCCCGTCGATCGTCAGCCGATAGGCGCGCGCCCGTGCCGACCGGCGCACCCGCACCGGCGTCGGCACGCCATCGATCAGGATCGCGGCGTCGGGATCAGATATCCCGGTCGACAAGATGATTCTCCCAGTCGCCCGCATCGGCCTCCGCCACGGTCCACCCCCGCACCGATTCGCGCGCGCGATGCACCGCTTCCCGGTCGCCGGACAGCAGATAATGCCAGTCGGGCAGCGGCAACCCCTCCCCGCGCAGCCGATAGGCGCAGGTGCGCGGCAGCCAGCTGATCTGGCGCACCTTGGCCGGAGTCAGCCGCACGCAATCGGGCACGAATTTGCGGCGGTCCTTATAATTGCTGCACTGGCCGCTTTGCCGGTCGAGCAAGCGGCAGGCGACATTGGTGGGATAGATGCGCCCGCTATCCTCATCCTCGGCCTTGTGCAGGCAGCATTTGCCGCACCCGTCGCACAGGGCTTCCCATTCGGCCCGGTCGAGCTTGTCGAGCGGCTTTTCCCAGAAAGGCGTCACTTGATCCATTTTTGCAAGAAGGCCAGCACCTTGTCCGGCGCGCCCTCGTCCACGTCCGGCGTGCCGGGATCATCCACCGGGACCAGCGCCACCGGCTTGCCATCGGGATCGAACAGATAGGGCGTGCGGCTATGCCCGACCAGATAATCGCTCGCGCCCGCGACCTTCTCGCTATTGTAGATGACGACGAAATCCTTGGCGACCTTGGCGATCTGATCGGGCGTCCCGGTCAGGCCAATGAGACGCGGATGAAAGGCCGCGACATAGGTTTTCAGCACGGCGGGCGTATCGCGCGCCGGATCGACGCTGATCAGGATCGGCTGCACCTTGGCGGCGCGCTCCGGCGCGGCCTTCTCGAACTGGGCAAAGGCCTGCATGATCCGCTGCAGATCGACCGGGCAGACATCGGGGCAATAGGTATAGCCGAAATAGACGATCCGATACTGGCCCTTATAGTCGTCCCAGCGCGCAGGCTTGCCGTCCTGATCGGTCAGGGTGAAGGGCGCGCCGATCCGCGCACCGGCCAGTTCGCCCTGCACGCTGTCGTCGCTTGATGCCCCGCTTGATGCATTGCCGCCAGCGCCCATATTACAGGCAGCCAGCAGGGCGAGGCAGGACAGGGTGAAGAGCATCCGGGCTTTGTTCATGGCGTGGCCAGCCATGCCCTGCTAGGGATGGATTTGCAAATGCAACGGGGCGCGATGATGAAGACCAGGTTTGTTTCTGCCATGATGACCATGATCGCGGCGGCGCTGCTCGTGCCCGGCGCGGCGCAGGCGCAATTTTCCGACGCCTATAATTTCCTGAAGGCCGTCAAGGACAAGGATGGCGAGAAGGTCACCGACCTGATCCAGAAGCCCGGCTCCACCGTGATCAACAGTCGCGACATCAACAGCGGCGAAAACGCGCTGCATATCGTCGTCGCGCGTCGCGACGCGACCTGGCTCTCCTTCCTGCTCGCCAAGGGCGCGAACCCGAACCTGACCGACAGTGATGGCAACACGCCGCTGATGGACGCGGTGCAGGGCCGGTTCGAGGAGGGTGTGCAGACGTTGCTCGCCAACAAGGCGCAGGTCGACAAGACGAATGGCAGCGGCGAAACCCCGTTGATCCGCGCCGTCCAGTTGCGCGACCTCGGCCTGGTCCGCCTGCTGGTGGCGCAGGGCGCGAACCCGGACAAGCGCGACAGCATCGCGGGCATGTCCGCGCGCGACTATGCCGCCCGCGACGGCCGCACCCCCGGCCTCATCGAAGCGCTCGCCGCCGCCAAGCCAGCGGCCAAGCCCGCAGGCCCGGTGCAGGGTCCGGTTTTCTGACCCTCTAAGCTGCCCCCACAATAGCCGTCATTCCGGCCCTGAGCCGGAATCCATTAGCCTCTCTCCTGGAGAGAGGCTCAGCGGTAGAGCCAATGGATGCTGACTTTCGTCAGCATGACGGCCTGAATGGCACTCTGCGCGCATTCACGCCCTACCAGCCGATCTCCGCCGCATGATCCGGGTCGTTGATCGCGGTCAGCCGCCGTGCCGCGCGCCGGGCGAAGCGCAATGTCTCCGCCTTGCGCCGCGCCGCCGCCAGCGGCTCGATCGGCGCGGGCCGGACTAGCTCCGCATCATATTGATCCGCGACGATCAGCCCGGTGCGGGCGGGCCATAGCGCTTCGCTATCAAACAGGGTCACGTCGAACCCCATCGGCACCGCCCAGAAATAGCGGTCGCAATAGTCGAAATAATCGGGCCATTTCATGTCGCCGAGCAAGTCCGCCCGGCTGCACTTGATCTCGACGATGGTCAGCCGTCCCGCCCCGTCGATCGCCATAATGTCGGCGCGCCGCCCATTGGGCAGCGGCACTTCCATGATTCCGCTCATATCATGACGGAAGAACAGGCGCAGCGTCCCCCGCGCAACGGCCAAAGCGGTGCCGTCGGTCAAAGGGGAGCAAGTGTCGGATATCGCAGCGTTCATGCCGCAATCATAGAACAAGGCAGGAACAAAAGAAAAGGCCGATTCGGATTATCCGAACCGGCCTTTTTTGATGTGTGCCGCAAAATGTGCCTCAACACATTCCGCAATACTCAGCGATAGAAGATATGATTGTCGATCATCGCCAGCTTGGCCTTGCCCCAGCCCGGCGATACGCGGCGGGCATGGAAGAACAGCGCGCCTTCGGCCCGGCTGTCCCAAGCGTCGGCCATGGCGATCTGCGCAATGGCAACGGCCTGACGCCAGCTGCGGCTTTCGGTGCGGATCGGCGGCATGCCACCGCCGCGCACGAAGCTGAACTGGCTCGGCTGATAGACGACGCCGCACAGGCTGCTCGCGAACCGGCCGGACTCGGCGCGATTGATGATCACACGCGCGACGGCCAGCTGGCCTTCCAGGCTTTCGCCCTTGGATTCGAAATAGACCGCTCCGGCCAGGCACTGCATCTCGCCATCCAGCTGTTCGGGCGTGCCTTGGGCATCGACCAGCGCAGCGAGGCTATCGGCCTGCATCTCGGAGAAGGTGGAAGAAACAGTGTCGGCCTTAGGGGCCGAAGCCAGCGGCTGCACGATCTCGCGCGGCGCGGCAAAGGTGACGGCGGGCTTGGCACCGGCCGAAGGCGCTGTGGTCAGCGCATTGTCCCTGGATAGGGACACCGAAGATGGGATGGCTTCACCGGCCATCGACATGTCGGATGCCGTGACCGCTGCAGCGGCGGACAAAGCAAAGGCCGCGATAATCGCAGCTCTTAGACGAAAACTCATTTTTACTCAAAATCATGCGGTTCTTGGCCGGAAACGTCGTCTTTTTTAACCCACTCTGTCCGACGACCGGCCGCCCCCCGTCTGCGTGTTTACCGCGCCCGCCCCCCTTGGACGATTGCGGCAACCTGCGCGTTCAGCGTGGGCGGGCCTCTGCACGGGCCATTGCGATATGTCAACGATCAGCAGATTGTTTCAGCGGCGAGCCGTTCCGCTTCCGGGATGTCGAGTTCGATGACCCACAGATCGGGGTCCGACCGGCGGCGCCGCTCGACATAATGGACCATGGCTTGCGCGCCCTCCTGCGGGTCGGGTCCACAGCGCATTAACGCATGACCGCCGGAAAAGTTCGACACCCGCTCGAACAGCCCGGTTTCCTGACCTTTTTCGAGCGTCTGGACGAGAATCACGCCGCTGATGTCATCGCCTTTGACCAGGATCGTGGCAAAGCCCCCGGCCGCCGCCGCCCGCCGTCGCAACGCGCCGACCAGCATCCCGCTGGTCAGCCGGGCGGGCGGCTGTTCAGCCATGATAGCCGGGCAGCGATGACAGCGGGAATTGCGAGCGCATGAAGGTGCCGGTGCCCCGTCCGACCTCCTCTCCATGCGAATCGACCAAGCTGGCTTCGGCGACATAGACTCGGCGCTTGCCGCTGATCCAGCGCCCCTCGGCACGGATTCGCCCCGGCGCGATCGGTCGGGTGAACAGCAGGTTGAAGGCGGTGGTGAGCAGGAATCGATCGCTCACCAGGCTATTGGCGGCATAGAAGGCCGCATCGTCCAGCATCTTGAAATAAACCGTGCCATGAACGGCGCCTGCGGCATGGAACTGGCTTTCGTCGACATCGAAGTCGATGACGCAGCGCCCCGGCTCGCTGATCGCGATCTCCGACCGGAACAGCCGGTTGATCGGCGCGGAGCGGTAGAGATTTTCGAGCGCCCGGAAATGCGCGGTCTCGCCGCTGTCCGGTGCGCCGACGTCAGGCTGCGTCACGCGCCCCGCCACCGGCCAGCAGGGCATGGAGCGCCCCGGTCGAACGCGCGCCGCGCAACCGGGCGACCTGCGCCTCATCACGCAGATAGCGCGACACCCGCGCCAGCGTCTTCAGATGTTCCGCCCCACTGTCGACCGGCGACAGCAGCGCAAACACGATATCGACCGGCAGGTCATCGACCGCATCGAACGGCGCCGCCGGATCGAGCAGCACGACCACGCCGCACATCTTGTCGAGACCTGTGATCTTGGCATGGGGAATGGCGACGCCGCCGCCGAAACCGGTCGAACCCAGCCGCTCGCGATCGAACAGCGCGTCAGCGACCATGTCCGCGTCCAGCCCATAGGCATCGGCGGCGAGCGCCGCGATCCGCTGGAACAACTGCTTTTTGCCGTTCGCAGACAGGCCCGTGGCGAGCGCGTCGGGTGAAACGATATCGTTGAAATGCACCATCACATGTCCGATCCAACCGAGCCGCGCCCAGTCAGGACTTCATGCGCCTATGCTCAGGGAATTAAAGCCCGGCCCCATAAGCCGCCTGCGCCACAAGGTCAACAGGCGGCCCTTGGAACCGGGTAGCGCTCAGCTTGCCTGGATGCGCGGTTCGACCCAGCCGATCGTCCCGTCATGGCGGCGATAGACCATGTTGTAGGCCGCCGTCCCGGCATTGACGAACAACAGCGCGTTGGTGTTGCGCAGGTCCAGCATCATCACCGCGTCCGACACGCTCGCTTCGGGAATGTCGACACGGGTTTCCGCGACGATCAGCGGCGCGTCCTCGACCTGTTCCTCTTCATCCGCGGGCGAGGCGAAGATGGTATAGCCCGCCCCGTCAATATCATCGATGTTGAAGCTGCTCACCCGCTGCGCTTCTGCGGCGACAGCCTGGCCATGGCGGTCCTTCAGGCGGCGCATATAGCGGCGCAGCTGCTTTTCGATCCGTTCGGCCGCCTGGTCGAAGGCGGGATGCGCTTCCTGCGCCTCGCCCGCGCCTTTGAGGATCAGGCCAGTCATCACATGGCAGACGATGTCGCAGTGAAAGGCACCATGCGGGGCCGGTCGAAAGGTCACATGCGCGGAGATTGTGCGGGAAAAATATTTCTCGGCAATCGCTTCCATGCGGGTCGCGACATGCTCCTTGAGCGCCTCGCCCGTATCGACCTGATGCCCGGAAACACGAATATCCATATGCCTTCTCCTTGTTCTTGCGGGCCGCAGGACACGGCCCGGTTGACTGGGGGCATGCAGGCGGATTGTCAGTCCGCCAGTGCCCCCTCCAGCCAGAGCGGCTTGTCGAGCGTCCTGATGAACGCTCCATGCCGTTCCAGCTCCGTCGCGCTCGCCGCAAAGACGCGCGCGGGACGAACAGGGCGAACCACGGCCTGCGCCGCGAGTTCCGCCCCAAACCCTTCTTTTGCCACCTCCTGTGCCAGACCCAGGCCGATCTGACGGCCACCGGTCAGTTCGATGTACAGCTGCGCCAGCAATTCGGCGTCGAGCAGCGCGCCATGCTTGATGCGATGGCTGCGATCGATGCCATAGCGGGTGCAGAGCGCGTCCAGGCTATGCTTGGCGCCGGGATGCATGGTCCGGGCGATCGCGACCGTGTCGATCATCCGGTCGAGCGACACTTCGCCGCGTCCGCACAGCCGCAATTCATGGTTGAGGAAGCCGAAATCGAAGCGCGCATTATGCGCGACCAGCGGGCTGTCCTCCAGAAAGACGAGCAAGTCCGTCACGCCGCTGGCAAACAACGGCTTGTCCGACAGGAAATGGCTCGACAGCCCATGCACCGCTTCGGCGGCGGCGGGCATGTCGCGCTGGGGGTTGTAATAAGCGTGGAAGGTCCGGCCGCTGGGCACACGATTGATAAGCTCGATACAACCGATTTCGACCATTCTGTCGCCGGATGCCGGGTCAAATCCCGTCGTTTCGGTATCGAATATAATCTCGCGCATCGCCCTCTTCATATCGACTCTATGGGCCAACCCTTATCTGCCTGTTTTGCGGCCAAGGCAAGCGACCAGACGCCGCACCTGCGCGCGGGTTTCGGCAAAGGTCGTACCGGTCTGGATGAGATGATCGGCGCGGCGACGCTTTTCCGCGTCGGGCGTTTGCAGATGCAGGATCTGGCGGAATTTGGCGACCGTCATGCCCGGCCGCGCCAGGACGCGCTTGCGCTGTTTCCAAGCAGGAGCCGTCACCACGATCACGCCCGCCAGCCGCTTCTGCCCCCCCGTCTCGAACAGCAAGGGAATATCGAGCAGCACGAACTTGCGCGATCGGTGGCGGCGCAGAAACCGGCTCCGCGCCTCGCGCACCGCCGGATGGACGATCGCTTCAAGCGCCTTGCGTTCCTGCGGATGGCCAAACACCGCCGCGCCCAGTTTCGCGCGATCCACGCCCTTGGGCCCGGTCGTACCGGGGAAACGCGCCTCGATCGCTGGCAGCAACGCGCCGCCCGGCCCCTGCAACCGATGCACCTCCGCATCGGCATCGAACACCGGCACGCCTTCACGGGCGAACATCGCCGCGACCGCCGACTTGCCCATGCCGATCGATCCGGTCAGGCCATAAATCTTCATCAGTCCGCCGCGAGCAGCAGCGCGCGCAATTCGGCGTCCAGTTCACGGGGCGCATGCGCGTCGAAGAAAATGTCGAACGCCAACGCCGCCTGGCCGATCAGCATTTCCAGCCCGTCGAGCGTCTTGAGCCCACGATCCCGCGCCGCCTTGAGCAACCCCGTCTCTAACGGCGCATAGACGATGTCATAGACCGTGGCGCTCGGCGGCAACGGCGTTAGGTCCAGATTCAGCACCGGCTGCCCCACCATGCCCAGCGACGTCGAATTGACGAGCAGGTCGACGGCCGGCAGTGGATCGTCCATGCCGATCACCGCCCCCTTCACTCCGGCATGGTCGAGCATTGCCTGCGCCTTGGCCGTATCGCGCGCCATGATCGTTATGTCGGGCACGCCAAGGCTGGTGAGCGCGAACAATATCGCCCGCGCCGCGCCGCCCGCGCCGATCAGCACCGCGCTGCGCCCCTTCCATCGATCGCGCAGCAAGGGCTGGAGGAAGCCCCCCGCGTCGGTATTGGTGCCAATGAGCGGCCCGCCGGTTTCGCTGGCGATCGTGTTCATCGCACCGATCCGCTCGCGCACCCCACCCGGATCGTCGGTAAAGTCCATCACCGCCATCTTGTGCGGAATGGTGACATTGCACCCCAGCCAATCGGGGTCGGCCCGCCGCTGCAGGAAATAGCTGGCCAGCCCTTCGGGCGTCACATGCGTCTTGCGATATTCCGCCTCGATATCCAGCGCGTTGAGCCAGAAATTATGGATGAGCGGCGATTTGCTGTGCGCGATCGGATCGCCGATCACTTCGGCATAGGGAAGGCCTTGGGTCATGCCGTCAAAACACCCCGCACACGCAAAAAGTCAAGCAAGGGCAGCAGCGGCAGGCCCTGGATCGCAAACTGGCTGCCCTCGACCTTGGCGAACAATTGCGCGCCCGGCCCCTCGATCCGGTAGCAGCCGACGCACCAGCGGCATTCGTCCCAGTCGCCATCCAGATAGGAGGCGATGAAGGGCTCGGATAAAGGCCGCACCGTCATCCGCACCCGTTCGATATGCCGCCAGATCGGCTCGCCATTCAGCACGATCACCGCCGCGCTGTGCAGATGATGGACCCGCCCCGACAAGAGCCGCAATATGCGCTCGGCATCCGCGCGATCGACCGCCTTGTCGATCATCACGCCCCGGTCCTCGCCGCCATCCAGGCTCAGCGTCTGGTCGCATCCCAGCACCAGCGCGCCCGGCACCCGGCGCGACACTTTGCGCGCCTTGAGTTCCGCCAGCGCATCGGCCAGCGCCCGCGCATCCAGCCCATCGGCGCGCAACGCCTCCTTCGCCGCTTCCTCGTCCACGCCGGGCGACAGCGCCTCGAACGGCACCTGCGCCGCGCTTAGCAGCGCGCGGCGGCTCGCGCTTTGCGATGCCAGCACGATCATGCCCAAAACCTCATAAAGCGTCGCCTTCCGCCAATTCCCGGTCGTTGAACAGGTTGATGATCGCCGCCGCCGCTTCCTCGATCGACCGGCGGGTCATGTCGATCACTGGCCAGCCATTGTCGGCGAACATACGTCTGGCAAAGGACAGTTCCTCCTGCACCTTGTCATTATCGACATAGGCGGTTTCGGGCGTCTGGTTGAGCGAGAGCAGCCGGTTGCGGCGGATCTGAATCAACCGTTCGGGGCCGACCGTCAGCCCCACGACCAGCGGATGTTTGAGGCTGTAGAGATTGCTTGGCGGCGGCGATTCCGGCACCAGCGGGATATTGGCGGTCTTGTAGCCGCGATTGGCGAGGTAGATGGACGTCGGCGTCTTGGACGCGCGTGACACGCCCGCCAGCACGATGTCCGCCTCTTCCCAATTTTCATGCCCCACCCCGTCATCATGGGCGATGGTGAACTGGATCGCCTCGATCCGCGCGAAATAGGCTTCGTCCAGCACATGTTTGCGCCCCGGCCGCGTGCGGGTTTCCTGCCCCAATATGTTGGACAGCGCATCCGCTACACTATCAAGTGCCGCGACATGCGGCAGGCCGAGCGCCCGACAGCGCGTCTCCAGCCGCTTGCGCAACGGGTGGTTGGTCAGGGTGAACAAGACCAGCCCCGGATTGGCGGAAATCTCCTCCATGATCCGGTCGAGATGGACTTCGGATCGCACCATCGGCCAGAAATGGCGGATCGCATCGACATTTTCGAACAGACCGATCGCCGCCTTGGCGATATTCTCCAACGTCTCGCCGGTGGAGTCCGAAAGCAGGTGGAGATGGATGCGCGCCATGGTCCATATCTCTGTGCATAGGCTGTGGATAAAGCAAGGGACGAAATGGGGAGCAATGGACCCCCGATTTTCGTTCCACGCTGCCCGGACTCTTATCCACAGGCCCCCAACAGACCCGCTTTTTCCTCAACAACCTGTGGATAACGGGGATAAGTCAGGGGACTCGGACGGGTAAGGCCGGGCGGATCGGAGTCAAGCTGTTGGCAAAAGCGGGCACAACGCATAAACCCCGCTGCCAACGCCCCTACTATCTCCAACATTCCTATTTGAATCTTAATAGAAGAGAAGAGAGTCCGATGCTTGTCGACCCGAAGGCCGATCCCGTGGCCAAGCCGCTCCTTGGCGTCCTGCGGGGGGAACGCCCTGCCGTGCCGCCCATGTGGCTCATGCGGCAGGCCGGGCGCTATCTGCCCGAATATCGCGCGCTTCGGGCCGACAAAGGCGGCTTCCTCGAACTCGTCTATGACAGCGCGGCCGCGGCCGAAGTCACGCTCCAGCCGCTACGTCGCTTCGGCTTCGACGGCGCGATCCTCTTTTCCGACATATTGATCGTCCCCTATGCGATGGGACAGGATCTGTGGTTCGAAACCGGCGAAGGCCCGCGCCTCGCGCCGATCCTGAGCGACACCGACCTCTCGACCCTGAAACCCGATTATAGCCGTTTCGAGGCGGTCTACGAAACCGTGCGGCAGGTGAAGGCAGCCCTGGACCCCTCGGTCACCTTTCTAGGCTTTGCAGGCAGCCCCTGGACCATCGCCACCTATATGGTCGCGGGCCAGGGCAGCAAGGATCAGGGCGCGGCCCGTCGCCTCGCTTATGGCGATCCCGCCCGCTTTGGTGCGCTCATTGACGCGATCGTCGATGCGACCGTCACCTATCTGTCCGGCCAGATCGAGGCCGGGGTCGAAGCGGTCCAATTGTTCGACAGCTGGGCCGGCAGCCTCGCCCCGCTCCAGTTCGAACGCTGGGTCATCGCACCCAATGCCGCAATCGTGCGCCGATTGAAGGCGCTGCACCCCACTATCCCGATCATCGGCTTTCCCAAGGGTGCCGGCGCGAAACTCGCCGATTATGCGGCGGGCACGGGTGTCGATGCGATCGGCGTCGATGAAACCGTCGATCCGCACTGGGCCAACCGCGTGCTACCCAAGGGCATGCCGGTGCAGGGCAATCTCGACCCGCTTGCCCTCATTGCAGGCGGGCAGGCGGGGGAGCAGGCCGTGGACAATATCTGCGCCGCTTTCGCCGACCGGCCCCACATCATGAACCTTGGCCATGGCATTTTGCCCGACACCCCCATTGCGCATGTCGAAGCATTGCTTAGCTATTTGCGGCAGGAGGAAAAACGCTGATGGCCTATCTTGGTGCTGCCTATCTCTGGGTGAAGGCTGCCCATCTCATCTTCGTCATCTTCCTGATGGCGGGGCTGTTCATGATCCCGCGCTTCTTCGTCTATCATCAGGAATGCGCCGTCGGTTCGGACGAGGACCGCAAATGGATCGACCGCGAACAGCGGTTGCTCAAGATCATCCTTAATCCCTCGCTGGTTCTGGTCTGGGTCTTGGGCCTCATGCTGATGGTCGAAATCGGTGCGTGGAGCTTTGGCTGGTTTCACCTCAAACTGCTCTTCGTCCTCGGCCTGTCGGGCTATCATGGCTGGATCGCCAGCTATGCCAAGAAACTCGCCAGGGGCCAGCGGACGATGACCGATCGCCAATTGCGCCTGCTCAACGAAGTCCCCGGCGTGGCTGCGGCGGTGATCGTCATCGCGGTGATCGTCAAGCCGTTCTGATCCTTCCCTTGAAAATCCACCCACCCCCGTTCGGGCTGAGCCTGTCGAAGCCCCCTTCTTTTCTTTCGGAAGAAAAGCCCTTCGACAAGCTCAGGGCGAACGGCAGGCAGGGTGTGATGACGCTCCAAAACCCAGCAAAATGGCCATATTAGATAGTTAGCTAACTATCGAAAATCCTATTTCGGCTCGACCGCGATATTGTCGATCAACCGCGTCTTGCCGAGCTTCGCCGCCCCCAGCAACCGGGCCGGCCGGTCCAGCACCGTCATGGGTTCCAACGTCACGGCATCGCACAGCGTCACATAGTCGATCGGCCAGAACCCATGATTTTCCAGTATAATCATGGCCTTGGCAGTCGCGGATTCGACACTCTCGCCCTTTTCCATCAGCCGCTTGGCCTCGCCCAAGGCGCGCGGCAGCGCTAGCGCGGCCTTGCGCTCCGCTTCGCTCAAATAGGCATTGCGCGAGGAAAGCGCTAAGCCATCCTCGGCGCGCTGGGTCGGCAAACCGATAATATCGATACCTATGTCCAGGTCGCTGTTCGCTTGGCGGATCACGGCCAGTTGCTGATAGTCTTTTTCGCCGAAAATCGCGACGTCGGGCCGGACCTGATTGAACAATTTCGTGACCACGGTGGCGACGCCATCGAAATGGCCAGGCCGCGCCGCGCCATCCAATCCCTCGCTCACCCCGGACACGCTGACATTGGTGGCAAAGCCTGTCGGATACATGACTTCGACCGGCGGCAGCCACAGCAGGTCCACGCCCGCCGCCGCCAGCATCGCCGCATCCTTCGCCTCGCGCCGGGGATAGGCGTCCAGATCCTCGGCCGGGCCGAATTGCTTGGGATTGACGAAGATCGACACCACGACATGCCGCCCATGCCGCTTGGCTTCCTGCACCAATGCCATATGCCCGTCATGCAAAGCGCCCATGGTCGGCACCAGCGCCAACGGCTTTCCGTCGGCTTTCAACCCCGCGACGGCAGCGCGGAGGGCGGGCAGGTCAGACAGGGTTTGCACGGGGGGAACGGCTCCGATAAGGGCAGGGGAACAAGCGGTCGACCTGCTGGGCTGCGGCCTTGGCGGCCACCAGGAATCATGGCGACAATCAACGGGGTTATCAAGCGACCAATGGGCAATCCAACGCCGCATCTCATCGTCTTTGCCAATGAAAAGGGCGGCACGGGCAAGTCGACCACAGCGGTCCACACAGCCATCGCCCTGACGGCGCTTGGCCATCGCGTCGGCATGATCGATCTCGATCCGCGCCAGCGCACCGTCACTCGCTATCTGGAAAACCGCGCCGAAACCGCGCGCCGCCGTCAGATCGACCTGCCCGCGCCAGATTTCGCGGTGCTGCAAGGCGACACGATCGAAGCGCTGGACGCCGAAGTCGCCGCCATATCGCAGGACAAGGATTTCCTGATCGTCGACACCCCCGGCCGCGACGACGTCTTCGCCCGCCACATGGCCGCGCGCGCCAATACGCTGGTCACGCCGATGAACGACAGTTTTGTCGATTTCGACCTGATCGGTCAGGTCGATGCCGAAAGTTTCAAGGTCCGTCGCCTGTCCTTCTATTCCGAACTCATCTTCGAAGCGCGCAAGACCAGAGCCAAGGCCGATGGTGTCTCGATCGACTGGGTGGTGCTGCGCAACCGGCTCCAGCATCATGACGCCCGCAACAAGAAGCGGGTCGGCGACGCGCTGATGGAATTGTCGCGCCGGGTCGGTTTCCGCGTCATCCCCGGATTGTCGGAGCGCGTCATCTTCCGCGAACTCTTCCCCTCTGGCCTGACTTTGCTCGACAAGGGGCATCTGGGCGAACTGGGCGTCAGCCACATCGCCGCGCGCCAGGAATTGCGCGAAATGGTGTCGGGGCTTGCCCTGCCGACGCATGCGGGTGCGGTGCCCGTGGACATGCTCGGCGCGGCCTGATGGGCTGGCTGGCGCTGCTGCTCGTCGGCCTGGCCGGCTGGCTCATCTGGACCGGGAGGCTGCAACGCATGACGGCGAAGGATGGCATGGCGCTTGGTGCGGCGCTGGTGGGTGCGGTGCTGGCGGCCAAGGGCAAGCCAGTGATCGGCGCGCCAGTGCTGATCGGCGCGGGACTGTTTCTGTTGCGCCGCTATAAACCCCGTCCCCGCGCAACACCGGCCGCGCCGCAGCACCGGATCGATGATCTCGCCCAGGCCCGCGCCTTGCTGGGAGTCGGTCCCGATGCCGATCCCGCCGCCATCCGCGCGGCCCATCGCCGCCTGATTGCCTCGGTCCATCCCGACAAGGGTGGCACCGAAGCGCTTGCGGCACAGATCAATGCCGCGCGCGACCTGTTGCTGGCAGACCGGCAAGAGGGATGAGCCATCGGTTCGACCCGACGCTGCTGCGCGACTATGATCTGCGCGGCACGGTGGGGCGAACGCTCGACGCTGCCGACGCCTGGGCCTTGGGCCGCAGCTTTGGCACCATCATCGCGCGGGCAGGGGGATCACGGGTCGCGGTCGGCTATGACGGGCGGCTCAGTTCCCCGATGCTGGAGGCTGCGCTGGTCGACGGGCTGACCGCCAGCGGCATCGACGTGCTGCGCATCGGCCTTGGCCCGACGCCCATGCTCTATTTCGCCGAAATGACGTGCGAGGTCGATGGCGGCATTCAGATAACCGGCAGCCATAATCCCGGCGATCAAAATGGCTTCAAGCTGGTACAGCGACACGCGCCGTTTTTCGGGGCGGACATCGCGCGATTGGGTCGGATGGCGGCGGCGGGCGATTGGGATGGCGGGGCAGGGCGGGTAGACACGATCGCCCTGATGGACCGCTATGTCGCCCGGTTGATGCAGGATTTTGACGGCCGGGCCTGGCGTATCGGTTGGGACGCGGGCAATGGCGCGGCCGGGCCCGTGGTCGATGCGCTCGTACAATTGCTGCCGGGTGAGCATCATCGGCTCTTCACCCAGATAGACGGCAATTTTCCCAACCATCATCCCGATCCCTCCGTGGAGGCAAACCTTGCCGATCTGCGCGCGCTCGTCCTCGACAAGCAGCTCGATTTCGGTGTCGCTTTTGATGGCGATGGCGACCGGATCGGCGTGATCGACGGGCTGGGCCGCACCATAGCGGGCGATCAGTTGCTTGGTCTCTTCGTGGACGATCTGCTCGAAAAGCACCCCGGTGCCCGGATTATCGCGGATGTGAAGACTAGCCAGACCGTCTTCGACCGGATCACGGCACGGGGCGGACGGCCCGACATGTGGAAAACCGGCCACAGCCATATCAAGTCCAGAATGAAGCAGATAGGGGCGCTGCTCGCGGGCGAGATGACCGGGCATCTCTTCTTCGCTGATGATTATTATGGCTATGACGACGGTCTCTATGCCGCGATCCGGCTTATCCGCGCCGCAAGCGGGGCAGGGGGCAGCATCACCGACCGGCGCAGCGCCATGCCCGTCATGGCCGCGACGCCCGAACTGCACATTCCCGTCGATGACAGGCGCAAATTCGCCGTGATCGAAGAGATTTGCGCGCGCTTGGCGGCTTGCGGCGCGGATATGCAAACCATCGACGGCGCGCGCGTCACCACTGCCGATGGCTGGTGGCTGCTGCGCGCCTCCAATACGCAGGCGGCACTGGTGGCCCGCGCGGAATCCATCGATTCAGCCGGATTGGCGCGACTGATCGCCGAAATCGATTCGCACTTGGTGGCGTCCGGGCTGGATCGCGTAAAAATCTGATCCATTCGGCTTTTCGCTGACCTGGCTTCCCTTACGGAATAAAAGGCCTGATCAAACGATTGCAAGAAACGCAATCAGACATGTCCGTTTCGCATTTGCAACAAAGGCGTTGGCCCAGCAAAAGGAGCGGGCCTTTCAGGCATCCTCTCCTAAAACTTTATAAGCCGTCCTCCGGGGCGGCTTTTTTTTGTGCTGTCGCCATGGCGCTATCGCACCCGTTCGCCGTAACGTCAGCCGGCATCGCCGTCATAAACGGACCGAAACCCTGCCGGATATTCACCGCTAAACACTGGAATTTAACCATAGTGTTGGTAAGCGGCCTGCGTCAAAAGCCCGCGTCCTTGCCATATATGGCCGCGCAGGTTGAAAATAGCCGTAGAGGATCTGCCATGTCGTTCAGCCGCCGCCTCCCGTCCTTCCTGCTTGTCGCAGGTGCGATCGCCGCGCCCGTCCCGGCGCTGGCCGGGGGCTTCTATCTGCAGGAACAATCGCCCAAGGAAACCGGGCGTGCCCTGTCGGGCGGCGCGGCAGCGGGCGATGACCCCTCGACCGTCTATTTCAATCCCGCCGCGATGACCGAATTGTCGGGCATCCAGACCTCGGTCGGCGGCATCGCGCTGTTCGCCAAGGCGCAGCAGACCAATCGCGGCACCACCCGCACGATTCCCGGCGTGACGACGCAGGTGCCCGTCAGCGGCACCAACGGCGGCAATGCCTTTGAAAGCGTGATCCCCATCCCCAGCTTCTATGCCACCGGCCAGGTCAGCGACCGGCTGTGGGTGGGCCTGGGCGTCAACGCACCGTTCGGTCTGAAGCTGGAATATGAGGATGGCTATTTCGGGCGCTATGACTCGCTCTACACCGACCTCAAAACCTATAATATCCAGCCATCGGCCGCCTATAAGCTGACCGACAACCTGTCCGTCGGCGGCGGCGTCGATGTGCAATATGTCAAGGTGACGCTGACCAACGCGCTGCCGCAACTCTCGCCGCTGCTGGCCGATGGCCATGCCTCGGTCGAGGGCGACGACTGGTCGGTCGGCTGGAATGCAGGGCTGTTCTACCGGGCGGGTGACACCCAGTTCGGTGTCCATTATCGCTCGCGCATGAAGCACAGCCTTGAGGGCGAGCAGGTGATTTCAGGCCTCGCCGGGCCGCTGGCCGGTGCCAACGGCAGCTTTGCCGCCACCGCGCCGCTGACCTTGCCCGATATCGTCACCCTGTCGATGACTCACCGCCTGACACCGCAATTGCGCGCGATGCTGACCGCGCGCTGGTATAATTGGTCGGTGATGCAGGCGATCACGATCAATGCCGCCAACGGCACATCGGTCAAGGAACTGGAATATAGCGATACCTATAGTGTCAGCGCGGGCGGCGAATATGACGTCAACGACAAGCTGACGCTGCGCGCGGGCACGATGTTCGATCGTTCGCCGACCAATCCGCAGCATCTGACCACCCGCGTCCCTGATGGCGACCGGGTCTGGCTGAGCGGCGGCGCGACCTGGAACCTGTCGCAGTCCTTCGCGCTGAACCTCAGCTACGCGCATACCTTCGTGGAAAAGGCGAACATCATCCGCCCGGACAGCTATTTCCCAGCGCCGGCCACCGTCACCGCCACGACGCGGGCGCAGACGAGCGGCAATGCCGATCAGATCGCCGCATCGCTCACGATGCGTTTTTGAAGAAGCGGCACCGGCCCGCACCCCCACCCGGCCTCCCACAGAATATCCTGGATGGGAGGCCGGGTGGGGGTGCGGGCCGGTGCGGCACGTTTCAGCTCGGCTGAAACACCAAAAGGCAACGCTTCTAACCGTCACCAAACATCCCTATAGGGGCTTCGTAACCACGGAGCCCCTTTTTCATGTCCGACCATAATCCCGGCCTGCGCCCCTGGCGCGATATTGCCCGTCGGCAGAGCCGACAGATCATGGTCGGCAATGTTCCGGTCGGCGGTGATGCGCCGGTCACCGTCCAGACCATGACCAACACGCTGACCCACGACATTAAGGGCACGATCGACCAGATCCGCCGCTGCGAAGAGGCAGGCGTGGACATCATCCGCGTCTCCTGCCCTGACGAGGAATCGACGGCAGCGCTCAAGCAGATCGTGCGCGCCGCCCGCGTGCCGATCGTTGCCGACATTCATTTCCACTATAAACGCGCGCTGGAAGCCGCCGATGCGGGCGCCGCCTGCCTGCGGATCAATCCCGGCAATATCGGGTCGCAGGCGCGAGTGAAGGAAGTGGTCGACGCCGCCAAGGCCAATGGCTGCGCCATCCGCATCGGCGTCAATGCTGGCAGCCTGGAAAAGGACTTGCTCGAAAAATATGGCGAACCCTGCCCCGAAGCGCTGGTCGAAAGCGCGCTCGACCATATCAAGCTGCTCCAGGACCAGGATTTCCACGAATATAAGGTCGCGGTGAAGGCAAGCGACGTGTTCCTGGCGGTCGCGGCCTATATGCAACTGGCCGAAGCGGTCGATTGCCCGCTGCACCTGGGCATCACGGAAGCCGGCGGTCTGATCGGCGGGACGGTCAAGAGCGCGATCGGCATCGGCAACCTGCTCTGGGCCGGCGTCGGCGACACGATCCGCGTCTCGCTGTCGGCGGAACCCGAAGAAGAAGTGCGGGTCGGCTATGAAATCCTCAAATCGCTTGGCATCCGTACCCGCGGCGTGAAGGTCATCTCCTGCCCCAGCTGCGCGCGGCAGGGCTTCGACGTAATCCGCACCGTGCAGGCGCTGGAGGAACGGCTCCAGCATATCCACACGCCCCTGTCGCTCTCGGTCTTGGGCTGCGTCGTCAACGGCCCCGGCGAAGCGCGCGAAACCGACATCGGCCTGACCGGCGGCGGCAATGGCAAGCACATGGTCTATCTGTCAGGCATTACCGACCATACGGTGCAGGACGAAGCCTTGGTCGACCACATCGTCCGACTGGTGGAGGACAAGGCCGCCGAAATCGAAGCCGCGAAGGCGGAATCGGAAATGACCGACGCGGGCAAGGCGCAGGCGGCGGAGTGACGCCTGCCATGGGGGCGTCGCGCCCCGCAGTCGGTTTCGCCATC
The DNA here is from genome assembly GCF_002312805.1 of Sphingobium sp. D43FB. Taxonomy (GTDB): domain Bacteria; phylum Pseudomonadota; class Alphaproteobacteria; order Sphingomonadales; family Sphingomonadaceae; genus Sphingobium. The sequence continues at coordinate 29,266 of NZ_NMUA01000004.1, forward strand.
CCCTTTGCCGTCTGCTGCGCGGGCGTGGCGCTGTTTGCGGTGATGGATGCGGCGATGAAGGGGCTTAGCCTTGGCATCGGCCTCTATAATGCGCTGTTCTGGCGGGCGGTCGCGGGAACGCTGCTCGGCCTCGCGCTGATGCTGGTCACGCACCAGCGCTGGCCGTCGCGCGCGGTCCTGCGCATCCATTTGCTGCGCGGCACGGTGGTCGCGGTGATGGCCGGGCTATTCTTCTGGGCGATCATGCGGATGCCGCTGGCCGAAGCGATCGCCCTGTCGTTCATCGCACCCTTGATCGCGCTCTATCTTGCCGCCCTGCTGCTCAAGGAACAGATTGGCCGTCGCGCGATCGGTGCATCGCTGCTGGGATTGGTGGGTGTGGCCGTCATCCTGTCGGGACGGTTGCAGGGACGCTATGATGCCGATGCGCTGCTGGGCGCGGGGGCTGTGCTGGCGTCGGCCGTGCTCTTTGCCTGGAACCTCATCATCCAACGACAACAGGCGCAGGTCGCCTCGCCGATCGAGGTCGCTTTCTTTCAGCATCTGGTGATGCTCGGCGTCTTCGCGCTCGGCGCGCCCTTTCTGCTGGCCCTGCCGCCACGCCCGGCTGTTCCGCTCATAGTTTTGGCAGCATCCCTCGCCTTCACATCGCTCGCGGCCCTCTCCTGGGCCTATGCGCGGGCGGAAGCGCAGCGGTTGATCCCGGTCGAATATAGCGCGTTCGTCTGGGCGGCGATCCTGGGGTGGCTGGTATTCGGTGAACGGATCACGCTGCCGACGGTGGCCGGTGCCTTGTTGATCGTGGTCGCCTGCCTTATCGCGGCGCGCACGAAACGGGCCGATCTGGCCCATGTGGAAGCGGGAACCGCATGACCGACACCATCCTCATCCGCGCGGCCGAGCCGGGCGACATCGACACTATCTTGCAGTTCATCCGCGATTTGGCCGCCTATGAGAAACTCGCTCATGCGGTGAATACGGACCGCGACACGCTTGCCCGCTATCTGTTCGGCGCTCGCCCCATGGCCGAAGTGCTGATCGCGGAGCGGGAGGGCGACGCCATCGGCTTTGCGCTCTTCTTTCACAATTTCTCGACCTTCGAAGGGCGACCGGGCCTGTATCTGGAAGATTTATTCGTCCGCCCTGACGCACGCGGATCAGGCGCAGGCAAGGCGCTGCTCGTCCGGTTGGCGCAACTGGCCGTCGAACGCGACTGCGCCCGGCTGGAATGGTCGGTGCTGGACTGGAACGAACCGGCCATCGCCGTCTATCGCGCGATCGGGGCTGTGCCGATGGACGAATGGACCATCCAGCGGCTCGACGGTGCGTCGTTGCAGGCGTTGGCCCGCAGTTAGTTCTTCAGGCGATCCTCGATGCTGACATACAGCATGACGGCGGCGAAGGCGGCCATGGAGACGACGACCAGGGCGGGATAATAGGTAGCGAACATGGGACAGGTTCCTTTCTGCCGTCCTTTTTGCGCCGGTTGGCGCGTCCCCTGCCATAAGGGTTGTTACGGATAAGGCGGGACGAGCCGATCGGTCGCAGGCTTGACGCGGACTCGCGGTCCGGCGCATTGTGCCGAAACGGAACATTTGGGGGACAAGGGTTTAGCATGGCTGTCAGCCGCACCGTGAAGCGCACGCCGGAATGGCGCGAAATGCTCAAGCGCAGCCTGCTTCGCAGCGGCGCACTGATCGGCGCGATCCTGCTGATGCTGGCGACGCTGTTCGTGGCGCTGGCGCTACTCAGCTATACGCCCAGTGACCCGTCGATGAATACGGTGGCGGGTGATCATGTCGCCAACATCATGCAGGGGCCGGGTGCCTGGACCGCCGATTTCCTGCTCTGGTTGTTGGGCGTGCCGGTGGCGCTGATCTTGCCGCTGATGGCGGTCACTGCCCGCCGGATGTGGGGCGACCAGGATATGCGCAGCTGGAAGGGGCAGTTCGGCAAATGCCTGTTCGGCATCGTCCTCATCGGCATTGCCCTGTCGCTGTTTCAGGATGATCCGCTGGTCGGCCTGCCCGCGGGCTGGGGCGGAGTGATCGGTCTTGTCACGGCCAAGGGCGTGGCCAGTCTCACGGCGCAGGCACCCGCCGCTGCCCCCTGGATAACCGGCATATTGGTGGTCATGACGCTGATCGCTGGACTCATCGCCTGCTATCGCAGCCTGGCGTTGGAAAAGCCGATCATCGCCCTGCGCCGCCCATCCTTGCCCAAATTGGCGCTCCCCCGCCCGACCCTGGCGTTGCCGAGCGTCGGCAGCACCAGCAGCGACATCGAACCGGAGGTGGACGGGGCCGAGCGCGTTATCGCGCCCCGCAAGCAGGTCTCGAACGAACCCAAGCCGCCGATCACGATCCAGAGTCCCAAGCCCGCCGCGCCGCAGCGGCAGATGGCGCCGATCTCGCAGGACGATCTGTTCGGCCATAGCTCGCTACCCTCGCCCGACCTGCTCAATCCCATTCCCGTCAACCAGGGCGGCAAGATCGACAAGGCCGCGCTGGAGCGCAATGCGCGGCTGCTCGAATCGGTGCTCGATGATTTCCATGTGAAGGGCAATATCGTCGAGGTCCGGCCCGGCCCGGTCGTGACCATGTATGAGCTGGAGCCGGCCCCCGGCATCAAGGCAAGCCGCGTCATCGCGCTGGCCGACGATATCGCCCGCAATATGTCGGCGCTGTCGGCGCGCGTCGCGACGATTCCGGGGCGCACGGTGATCGGCATCGAACTGCCCAACGCGCATCGCGAGGGTGTGTCGTTCCGTGAACTCATCACCAGCGAACAATTTGGCGGCGAAGGGACGCTGCCGATCATCCTGGGCAAGAATATTTCCGGCGAACCGATCATCGCCGACCTCGCGCCCATGCCGCATCTGCTGATCGCGGGCACCACCGGGTCGGGCAAGTCGGTCGGGCTCAACGCCATGATCCTGTCGCTGCTCTACCGCATGACGCCCGATCAGCTGCGGCTGATCATGATCGATCCCAAGATGCTGGAATTGTCGACCTATGACGACATTCCCCATCTGCTCTCGCCGGTCGTTACCGAACCGCAAAAGGCGATCCGCGCGCTCAAATGGGCGGTCGAGCAGATGGAGGATCGCTACCGCATGATGGCGTCCATCTCCGTGCGTAACCTTGCCAATTACAATGAAAAGGTCCGCGCCGCCAAGGCGAAGGGCAAGCCGCTCGGTCGCCGCGTCCAGACCGGCTACGACCCTGAAAATGGCAAGCCCATCTATGAGGAGGAACAGCTCGATTTTCAGCCGCTGCCCCAGATTGTGGTGGTCGTGGACGAGCTGGCCGACCTTATGATGACGGCGGGCAAGGAAGTCGAATTCCTGATCCAGCGGCTGGCGCAAAAGGCGCGCGCAGCCGGTATCCACCTGATCCTCGCAACCCAGCGCCCGTCGGTCGACGTCATCACCGGCGTCATCAAGGCGAACCTGCCAACCCGGATCAGCTTTTTCGTGACGTCCAAGATCGACAGTCGCACCATTTTGGGCGAGCAGGGCGCCGAACAGCTGCTGGGCAAGGGCGATATGCTCTACATGCACGGCGGCAAGGGGTTGACCCGCGTCCATGGCCCGTTCGTCTCGGACGACGAAGTCCGCGTCGTCGCCGACCATTGGCGCGCGCAGGGCCAGCCCGATTATATCCAGGCGGTGACCGAAGAGCCCGAAGAAGGTAGTTTCGCGCTCGACGGCGTGGACCTTGGCGACGACAGCCCCGACGCGCAACTGTTCCGCAAGGCGTGCCAGCTCGTGTTCGAGAATCAGAAGGCTTCGACTAGCTGGCTGCAACGCCAGCTCCGCGTTGGCTATAATAGCGCCGCACGCCTGATCGAGAAGATGGAAGAGGAAGGCCTGGTCGGCCCGCCGAACCATGTCGGCCGTCGCGAAGTGCTGCGCGACGAAAATGGCAATCCGCTATAACGGTTCAGACAAGTTGCTGAACGGCAGGGAACGGCTGGGTTCACAGGTCGTTCAAGCCGCGCCGCCTAAACCGCATCCGTAACAACCGGAGTTTCTGTCTGATGAAGCGCATCTTTCTGGCGCTGGCCATTGCGCCAGTCGCCCTTGCCCTGCCGATCGCCGTGCCTGCTTTGGCCCAGGCGAACCAGTCCGATCTCACCAAGGTCAACGCCTATATCCGTGCCGTGACGACGATGACGGCCGATTTCACCCAGACCGACCGCAACGGCCAGACTCTGACGGGGCAGTTAACGATCAAGCAGCCGGGCAAGATCCGCTTTCAATATCAAAAGGGCGTGCCGCTGCTGATCGTGGGCGATGGCAAGGCACTGACGATGATCGATTATGAAGTACGCCAGGTGCAGCGCTGGCCGATCGGCAATTCGCCGCTGGGTGCGCTGCTCGACCCGTCCAAGGATTTGTCCAAATTCGGCAAGGTTGTACCAACCGGCGACCCCAGCATATTGAGCGTCGAGGCGCGCGATCCCAAGCGCCCTGAGTTCGGCACGATCACGATGATCTTCAAGCGGGATGCGGGCAGCCCGGCAGGCCTGCAACTTTATGGCTGGGTCGCGCTCGATTCGCAGAATAATCGCACCGCGGTTCGGCTGACGAACCAGCGCTATGGTGTGACGGTCGCGGATTCGACCTTTCGCTGGACCGACCCGCGACCGCGCGGCCGCTCGGCCGGGGGCTGAACCGAGCGCTTGGTGCGGCAGATCGATCGCTTTTCAAAACCGTTCATCTGCCGCTCATATGGCGGTCGCTAATCATAAACCAACGGCGCGAAACGGCATCGGGATTTCCCCCCTGTTACCCGGTCCGCTCTCGCCGCGAAGCGCTTCAAGGGCGCGATCGAGACCCCCGTTCCATGCCCCCGGAGCGGGGGTCTTACTCTGTCTGGCGCTTGCGCGCGCCACCGCGGCCTTCTAGGGCAAACCCATGGCCGACACTCTCTCCATTTGCTCCTGGAACATCAACAGCGTCCGTGCGCGCATCGACATCGTCGAACAGCTGCTGCAGCAGGAAGCCCCCGACATTCTCTGCCTTCAGGAAACCAAGGTGGTGAACGAGATTTTCCCCACCGACATGTTCCGGCGCATGGGCTATGTCCATCAGGTGCTGAATGGTCAGCGGATGCATCATGGCGTGGCGATCATGAGCAAAGTGCCGATTCACGAAGATGACCGGTTCGACTGGCAGGCCAATGGCGAAGCGCGCCATGTGGGCGTGCGCCTCGACAATGGCGTGCGGATCGAGAATGTCTATGTACCCGCCGGCGGCGACATCGCCGACCGCACGGTCAATCCCAAATTCGGGCAGAAGCTCGACTTTCTGGAGCGGATGATCGAATGGTCGAGCGCGCTGGACAATAAACCGACCATCCTGACCGGCGACTTCAACATCGCGCCGCTGGAAAGCGATGTGTGGAGCCACAAGCAGTTGCTCAACGTCGTCAGCCATACGCCCGTCGAATGCGAGATATTGGCGCGGTTGCAGGCGTCGAACGACTGGGTCGATATCGGCCGCCATTTCCATCCTGCGCCTGCGCGTCTCTATACCTGGTGGAGCTATCGCGCCAAGGATTGGGCGGAGTCGGATCGCGGACGTCGGCTCGACCATATGTGGATGACCCGCGACGTCGCGGACAAGGCGGTCAGCCATCGCGTGGTCGAACCCGCGCGCAGCTGGATCAAGCCGTCCGACCATATCCCCATCATCACCGACTTCGTCTTCTGATGCGCGCGCGCGACGCTGCCCGTGCGATCGACGCGCTACGGCGCGGCTGGGCGATCAGGATTGCCGGGGCGGATGGGGCAATCCGGCTGATGGCGATCGAAGGGGCGGATGCGGTAACGCTGACCGCATTCGACCCGGACGCGCGCGCCAACATCCTGATCTCCGCCGCGCGTGCCGAAACGCTCAAGCTGGCGAACCAACTGGCCGCTGCCGATCCCGATCTGCCGGTACTGGTGGAGCGCGCACCGTGGATCGACGCGGACGTCGCGACCGCCATGTCCGACCCGGTGCTCGACCTCGCCTCGCCGCTCAAGGGGCCGTTCCGCGCCCGCCCGCTCGCCGCGCCCCAGGCGGCGAAGGCGGCGCTGCGGCTCGCCCGCCTCGCCGGCATCCTTCCCGCCTATTTCCTGACGGAAGGCGATGAGGCCGTGGATGTCACGGTGCAGGCTGATGATATCGACGCCTATGATGATGCGATTCATCTCGCCATCGCCACGCGCGCCCGGCTGCCGGTATCGGCCAGCGAGACGGCGGAGATCATTGCCTTCCGTAGCCCCGACGAACCGCGCGAGCATGTCGCGCTGGTGGTGGGCAAGCGCGATGCCTCGCCGCCCGTTGTCCGCCTGCACAGCGAATGCCTGACCGGTGATGTGCTGGGCAGCCTCAAATGCGATTGCGGCCCGCAACTGCATCAGGCGCTGCACCAGATCGCCGACGCGCCCTGGGGCGTGCTGCTCTATTTGCGGCAGGAAGGGCGGGGCATCGGCCTCGTCAACAAGCTGCGCGCCTATGCGATGCAGGACCAGGGCTTCGACACGGTCGACGCCAATGTGCGCCTCGGCTTTGCGATCGACGCGCGCGATTTCTCCGTCGCGGCGCGGATGCTCGACCTGCTCGGCGTCGCGCAGGTGCGACTTTTGACCAACAACCCTAATAAGGTGGCGGGGCTGGAAGCGGCAGGCATCGGCGTAATCGAGCGCTTGCCGATCATCCTGCCGACCAACCCGCATAATGAACGCTATCTCGCCACCAAGCGCGACCGGACCGGCCATCAGCTATGAGCCTGATCCGCGTCGATAGTGGCGCGGGTCGCCTGACCTTCGGCGCTATGACCGTGGATTGCACGATCGGCCGGGGCGGCACCTGTGCGGCCGCGGACAAGCGCGAAGGCGATGGCTGCACCCCGCTTGGCCTCTGGCCGATCCGTGGTGTCCTGCTGCGGCCTGGCAAGGTCGACGCCGTCGCTATCCGATTGCCCTGGCGCTGGATCAGACCTGGTGATGGGTGGTCGGACGATCCCGTCGATCCCGCCTATAACCGCCCAGTTCGCCTGCCGCGCGGCTTCTCGGCCGAAAGCCTGATCCGTGCCGACGATGCCTATGACATCATCGTCGTGCTGGGCCATAATGACGGGTCACCCGTGCAGGGGCAGGGCAGTGCGATCTTCTTCCATTTGTCCGAAGGACGCCCCACGGCGGGCTGTGTCGCCATCGAACGCAACGACATGCTCCGGCTATTACCGCTGCTCGCGCCGGGTGACAGGATGGAGATCGTCGCCTAGGCTCGCGCCAGCGCCTCGCCAACCTCGCCGCCAGCGCCCTCCAGCAATCGCCGCTCCAATGTCTGGAGCCGCGCCTTGCTCTCGATCTTGCCGCCGAACAGGTCGGTGACGTAGAATGTATCGACCGCGCGTTCGCCATAGGTGGCGACATGCGCGCTATGCACCGTCACCTTCGACTGGAACAGGGCGTTGGCGAGGCTGAATAGCAGCGCAGGCCGATCGCGCGCATTGACCTCGATCACGGTGAAGCGATTCGACGCCTTGTTATCGATCAGGACATTGGGCTCGATGCGGAAGGCTTCGGCGCGGGTCCGGGTGAGCGGGCGCGCGCTCAACTTGGTGATCAACCGGTGGCGGTTCGACAGCGAATCCTCGATCGCGTTGCGGATGCGGGCCAGCTGATCGGGACTGTGGAACGCGCCACCCATCGGGTCCTGCACCAGGAAATTGTCGATCGCCACGCCATCGCGCGTCGTGTGAATGCGCGCGTCGATGATGTTGCCGCCCGCCAGATGGATGGCGCCTGCAATGCGATAGAATAGCCCTGGATGATCGGCGGCATAGACGGTCACCAACGTCGCGCCACGCTGCGGATAATAATGCGCCGCGATCGACAGCGGCGCGTCGCCCGCCGCCAGCATATGTTCGGCATTATGGATCAAGATATCGTCGGGTTCGGCGATCCAGTAGGATTCAGGGAGTCGCTTGCTGAACGCCTCGAACGTCGCTTCGTCCATATGGAGCGCCTGGCGCAGCGTCTTCTGCTTGGCGGTCACCCGCTCGCTGCGGCCCTTCTGCTTATGGCCCAGGCGCAGCAGTTCCTCGGCCGAATCATAGAGATCGCCCAGCAACTGCCGCTTCCAGCTGTTCCAGACGCCGGGGCCGACCGCGCGAATGTCCACCACGGTCAGGCACAGGAGCAGCCGCAACCGTTCGGGGCTTTGCACCACGTCGACGAAATCGACGATCGTCTTGTAATCGGCTAGGTCGCGCTTGAACGCGGTCGCCGACATCAGCAAATGATAGCGCACCAGCCAGGCGACCGTTTCGGTTTCCGCTGGGGTGAGGCCAAGGCGCGGGCAGAGCTGCTCAGCCACCTGCGCGCCCAATATGCTGTGATCGCCGCCACGCCCCTTGGCGATGTCATGCAACAACACGGCGATATAGAGCACCCGGCGCGAGAGCAATTTGCCCATCAGGTCGGTGGCCAGCGGATGATCCTGCGCCAGTTCCCCCTTCTCGATCCGCGACAGCAGGCCGACAGCGCGGATGGTATGCTCATCGACCGTATAATGATGATACATGTCGAACTGCATTTGCGCGACGACCCGGCGGAAGTCGGGCACGAAGCGGCCGAACACGGTCGATTCGTTCATCCAGCGCAGCACCGTTTCCGGGTCGCGCGGCGACGTCAGTACATCCATGAAGGCGGCGTTGGCACGTGGGTCTTTACGGATCTTGGCGTTGATCAGCCCCGCGTCCCGGCTCGCCGCACGCATCGCGGCGGGGTGGATGGACAAGCCATGGCGATCGGCCAGTGCGAAAATCTCCACCAGCCGCACCGGGTCGGCCTGAAAGAAATCATCGCTCGGCAGCGCCAGCCGCCCCCGGTCCAGCACGAACCCGTCGAGCTTCTTGGGCCGCCGGAAGATGGCGGGAATATAGCGCCGCCCCTTCGGCCCCATCTGGTCATCCAGATGCGCCAGGAACACCGCGGTCAGGTCGCCGACGATCTTCGCGTTCAGGAAATAATAGCGCATAAACCGCTCGACCCCGGACTGGCCATGCCGCCCGGTAAAGCGCATCCGAGTCGCCGTTTCGAGTTGCAGGTCGAAGGTCAGCCGGTCTTCTGCACGCCCGGTGATGGTGTGCAGATGACAGCGCACCGCCCAGAGGAAATCCTCCGCCTTTTGAAACTGGCGCAGTTCGATCTGCGTCAACAGCCCGACATCGACCAGCTCGGCGACCGACCGCACCCGGTTCACATATTTGCCGATCCAGAACAGCGTATGCAGGTCGCGCAGCCCGCCCTTGCCTTCCTTCACATTGGGCTCGACGACATAGCGGCTGTCGCCCATTCGCTTGTGGCGCTCGTCGCGCTCGACCAGCTTTTCGGTGACGAAGGCGCGGGCATTGCCCTGCATCACCTCCGCATCGAAGCGGACCGAAGTCTCCTCATACAGCGCCCGGTCGCCCCAAACATAGCGCGCTTCCAGCAAAGCGGTGCGCACCGTCAGGTCGGCCTTGGCCATCCGCATCGTTTCATCGATCGACCGGCTGCTATGCCCGACCTTCAGCCCCAGATCCCACAGCGAATAGAGCATCGATTCGATCACCTGCTCGGTCCAGCCGGTGGGCTTCCAGGGGGTGATGAAGCCGATATCGACGTCGCTATGCGGCGCCATCTCGCCCCGGCCATAGCCTCCCACCGCGATCAGCGCGATGCGCTCGCCGGTGCTGCGATTGCCTGAGGGGTAAAGATGATGTGTCGTTGCGTCATAGAGCAGGCGCAGAATCTGGTCGATCAGGAAGGCGAAGGCGGTCACCGTCTCGCGCCCGCGCGTAGGGCGCTGCTCCAGCCGCCGGGCCACTTCCACCCGCCCCTCTTCCAATGCGGCCTTGAGTTCGCCGACGATCAGCCCGCGCAACCGCATGGGATCGCCCTTGTGCTCGTGCGCAAGGGCGTTGATGCTGTCGGAAATCGCGCGCCGGTCGATGATCGCACGGCGCGATCCCAAAGCGGGGAACTGCATGACCATGCGCGTTCTCTAGTCGGGCGTCGCGTCGGCTGCCAGTTGTTTCAATCGATATATGTGATCGAGTGCCTCACGCGGGGACAGAGCATCCGCATCGATCGCGGCGATGGCCGCGCGCACCGGATCGGGCGCAGCCTCTTCCTGCGCAGCCGCCGCCGCGAATAGGGGCAGATCGTCCAGTCCCGCCGCGATACCGCCGGTCTTCGCCTTGCCCGCTTCCAGCCGCGCCAGCACATCCTTGGCGCGCTTGAGCACCGGCGCGGGCAGCCCCGCCAGCCGCGCGACGGCCAGGCCATAGCTGCGGTCGGCCGGTCCCTGTGCCAATTCGTGCAGCAGCACCAGATCGCCCTTCCACTCCCGCGCGCGGACATGGTGGAGCGATAGGGCAGACAGGCTTTCGGCCAGCCGCGTCAGTTCATGATAATGGGTGGCAAACAGACAGCGGCAACGATTGACCTCATGCACCGCCTCTACCACCGCCCAGGCGAGCGCCAGCCCGTCATAGGTGGACGTGCCGCGCCCCACTTCATCGAGAATGACGAAACTGCGCGTCGTCGCCTGCGCCAGGATGGCGGCAGTCTCGACCATCTCAACCATGAAGGTCGACCGCCCCTTGGCCAGATTGTCCGACGCACCCACCCGGCTGAACAGCCGATCGACCAAAGTCAGCGTCGCCGATTGCGCCGGGACATAGGCACCCGCCTGCGCCAGGATGACGATCAGCGCATTTTGCCGCAGGAAGGTCGACTTGCCGCCCATATTGGGGCCAGTGACCAGCCACAGCCGGTCGTCGGCGACCAGGCAGCAATCATTGGCGACGAACGCCTGGCCGTCGCGGCGCAGCGCATCCTCCACGACCGGATGCCGCCCGCCGCTGATCGACAGGCAGGGGTTGGACCCGTCGTCTGCGATCAGATGGGGCCGCTGCCAGCCGCCCTCTGCTGCCCGTTCGGCGAGCGCCGCTGCCACGTCGAGCCGGGCGAGCGCCTGGCCCGCCCGTGCGATGTCGGCCTTGCGGTCCAGCACGGCGGCGATCAACTCTTCGAGATGCGCGGCTTCGGCGACCAGCGCATGGGCCCCCGCCTGCGCCACGCGCCCGGCTTCCTCATGCAGATCGACCGAATTGAAGCGCACGACGCCGGCCAGCGTCTGGCGGTGGGTGAAGCCGCTGGTCGGCACCATCAGCGCATCGGCGGAACGGGCGGGCACCTCGACATGATAGCCCAGCACGCCATTATGGCGAATCTTGAGCGCGGCAATGCCCGTCTGTTCGCGATATTTGGCCTCCAGCGCGGCGATCGCGCGGCGACCGTCACCGGCCATCCGGCGCAGTTCGTCGAGCGCGGGATCATAGCCATCGGCGATATAGCCGCCGCTCGCCGTCTCGGTCGGCGGGGCAGGCACCAAAGCGCGCGACAGCGCATCGACCAGCGCGCCATGGCCATCGAGCGCGGGCAGCAGCCGCACCAGCAACAGCGGCGGATCAGGCAGGTGCCCCAGCCGTTCGCGCAAGAGCCGCGCTTCGCCCAGACCGTCGCGCAATTGCCCCAGATCGCGAGGGGAGCCGCGCCCCACGGCAACCCGCCCCAGCGCGCGGCCGATATCGGGCAGCGCCCGCAGCGCCGCGCGCAACTGGTCGCGCAGCCCCGCATCGTCGTGGAACAGCTGCACCAGCCCCAGCCGCGCTTCGATCCGGTCGAGATCCATCAGCGGCGCGGCCAGATCCTGCCCCAACAGCCGCGCGCCCGCGCCCGTCACGGTGCGATCGACCGCCCCCAGCAGGCTGCCAGCGCGCGCGCCGCTGGTGGTCGCGACGATCTCCAGACTCTCGCGCGTCGCCGCGTCGATCGCGACATGGCCGCCGCTCGTCTGGCGCAAAGGTGGCGCCAGAAAGGGCAGGGTGCCCTTCCCCGCATGGTCGAGATAGGCGATCAGCCCACCCATGGCTGCCAGCTCCGCGCGGCCGAACTGGCCGAATCCATCGAGCGTCGCGACCGCGAACAGCCGCTTGAGCGCTGCTTCGGCACGGCTGCTGGAAAAGGCCGTGCGATCGAACATATGCATGTCGGGCAGGTCCAGCGACGATCCTTCCGCCACCACCGTTTCACTGGGGCGCAGGCGCGCAAGTTCGGCATGAAGATCGGTGGCGCGGCATGTCATCGTCTCGAACCGGCCGGTCGAAATATCGGCAGCGGCGATCCCGATCTCGCTGTCTCCGCCCACCTGCGCCAGCGCGACGAGCATATTGTCGCGCCGAGAATCAAGCAACGTCTCCTCGGTCAGCGTGCCCGCCGTCACGTATCGCACGATGTCGCGCGCCACGAGCGTCTTGCCCCCGCGCGCCTTCGCCTGCGCCGGGGTTTCCGTCTGTTCGGCAATGGCGACGCGATGGCCCGCCTTGATCAGCCGCGCGAGATAGCCCTCCGCGCTGTGGACCGGCACGCCGCACATCGGGATCGGTGCGCCATCATGTTCGCCCCGACTGGTCAGCGCGATGTCGAGCGTGGCCGCCGCCGCCTTGGCATCATCGAAGAAGAGTTCGAAGAAATCGCCCATGCGGTAGAAGAGCAGGCAGCCCTGCGCCTGTGCCTTGAGCGTCAGATATTGCGCCATCATAGGCGTAAGGGGTGAGGACGTGTCGGGGGCGCTGCGCATCCCGCCCGGATAGCGGCAAGGCGGCGCGCAGGAAAGAGCGCGAAAAAGCGGCCTTCTCGCACTTGCCCCCAAGCATGGCTTGCCGCTAGGGCCAAGGCAACGGACAGAAGAGGCGGATAATCGATGACCGACAAGTCGAGTGTGGAATTTTCCGAGCGCGAGGCGCTGTTTTTCCATTCGACCGGTCGCCCCGGCAAGATCGAGATCATCGCGTCCAAACCGATGGCGACGCAGCGCGACCTCAGCCTCGCTTATTCCCCCGGCGTCGCGGTGCCGGTGCTGGCGATCGCAAAAGACCCGGCCCTCGCCTATGACTATACCGCCAAGGGCAATCTGGTTGCGGTCATCACCAATGGCACGGCGATCCTGGGCCTTGGCAATCTCGGCGCCCTGGCGTCCAAGCCGGTAATGGAAGGCAAGGCGGTCCTCTTCAAGCGCTTTGCCGATGTGGATTCCATCGATATCGAACTCAAGACCGAAGATGTCGATCGCTTCATCGACGCGGTCGAATTGATGGAGCCGACCTTCGGCGGCATCAACCTTGAAGACATCAAGGCACCCGAATGCTTCATCATCGAACAGACGCTCAAGGAGCGGATGAACATTCCGGTCTTCCATGACGACCAGCATGGCACCGCGATCATCGCGGCGGCGGGCGTTATCAATGCCGCGATGCTGACCGGTCGTGAACTCAAAGACCTCAAGGTCGTGGTCAATGGCGCGGGCGCGGCGTCGATCGCCTGTACTGAACTCATCAAAGCCTTGGGCGTCGCCGGTGACAATGTCATCATGTGCGACAGCAAGGGCGTGATCTATCAGGGCCGTACCGAGGGCATGAACCAGTGGAAGTCGGCCCATGCGGTCAAGACCGACGCGCGCACGCTCAAGGAAGCGATGAAGGGCGCGGACGTGTTCTTGGGGCTGTCGGTCAAGGGCGCGGTGACGCCGGACATGGTCAAGGATATGGGCGACAAGCCGATCATCTTCGCCATGGCCAACCCGGACCCCGAAATCACCCCGCCCGATGCCAAGTCGGTGCGCCCTGAAGCGATCGTGGCGACCGGCCGGTCGGATTATCCCAACCAGGTCAACAATGTCATCGGTTTCCCCTTCATCTTCCGCGGCGCGCTCGACGTGCGCGCGACGACGATCAACGAAGCGATGAAGGTCGCCGCCGCCCATGCCATCGCCGAGCTGGCGCGCGAGCAGGTGCCCGAAGAAGTGGCCAAGGCCTATGGCCGCTCGCACAGCTTCGGCCCCGACTATATCATCCCCGCCCCTTTCGATCCGCGCTTGATGGAAGTGGTGCCGTCCGCCGTCGCGCAGGCCGCGATGGACAGCGGCGTGGCGCAAAAGCCGATCACCGACATGGCGGCCTATCGCCAGTCGCTCAAGGCCCGCCTCAACCCGACCACCTCGGTCCTGACTACCGCCTATGAAGTCGCGAAGGCCAATCCCAAGCGCGTCGTCTTCGCCGAAGCGGAGGAGGAAGTGGTGCTGCGCGCCGCTATCCAGTTCCGCGACCTGGGCTATGGCGTGCCGGTGCTGGTGGGACGCGGCGACGTGGTGGACAAGCTCAAGGCGCTGGGTGTGCGTGACCCGGATAGCTTTGAACTGCACAATAGCGTCAATTCGCCGCTCGTCCCCGAAATGGTCGATCTGCTTTACGCCCGGCTCCAGCGGCGCGGCTATCTGCGCCGCGATTGCGAACGGATGGTCAACCGCGATCGCAACATCTTCGGCACGTTGCTGGTGAAGATGGGCGTGGCCGATGCCATGATCACCGGCATGACCCGCCCCTATGCGCAAACCCTGCGCGAGGTGAAGCGGGTGATGGACCCGGCCGCCGGTCGCACGCCGTTCGGCATCCATGTCATGGTGGCCAAGGACAAGACGGTTTTCCTGGCCGACACCACGGTCAATGAACGCCCCACGGCGAGCGAACTGGCCGACATTGCCGAGGGCACCGTCGCGGTCGCGCGGCGCATGGGCCACGACCCGCGCGTCGCCTTCCTCTCCTACTCCAATTTCGGCAACCCGCCCGGCGCTTTCCTCGAAAATGTGCGCGGCGCGGTGAAATTGCTCGACGAACGCAATGTCGATTTCGAATATGAAGGCGAAATGACCGCCGACGTGGCGCTCAATCCCGCTGTCATGAAAAACTATCCGTTCAGCCGCCTGTCCGGGCCCGCCAATGTGCTGGTGATGCCGGGCCTGCAATCGGCCAATATCTCGGCCAAGCTGTTGCGCGAACTGGGCGGGACATCGATGATCGGGCCGGTATTGGTCGGCATGGAAAAATCGGTCCAGATCGCGACGATGGCGTCCAACGCCTCCGAGTTGCTGACGCTTGCGGTGCTGGCGGCGGGCGGGATCGCGCTCTGACCGACGCAGTCTATGGAATAAGTTGAAGGAGCGAGCGGGCATGAGCGACATGGTGAGTTTCGACAGCGCCACTTTCCGGCGCGTGCTCGGCCATTATCCCACGGGCGTCTGCGTCGTGACGGCGATGGAAGCCAGCGGGGCACCGGTCGGCATGGTGGTAGGGTCTTTCACCTCGGTATCGCTCGATCCGCCACTGGTGGCCTTCTTCCCCGCCAAATCGTCGAGCAGCTGGCCCCGGATCGAGGCGGTCGGCAAATTCTGCGTCAATATTCTGGCCAGTGACCAGCAGCCGTTGTGCCGCCAGATTGCCGCGCCAGGGCCGGACAAATTCGCCGGCATCGTGCATCGCGTGTCCGCCAATGGCTCCCCGATCCTCGATGATGTCGTCGCCTGGATCGATTGCGCGCTCGATGCGGTGCATGAGGCGGGGGACCATTATATCGTGCTGGGCAAGGTCGTGGCGCTGGAAGTCGACAGGCCGGAGCGGCCACTGCTGTTCTTCCAGGGCAGCTATGGCGAATTTTCGCTGATTGCCTGACGGTCGGGCGGGATGCCTGCCGTCTGGTCGGGAAAGGGGCTGTTCTTTCCTTTTGCGGCGGCCCAGACATAAGCGGGACATATTACGGGTCCTTAACGCCTTCTTCCTATGCAGGTGCGTTGCCCTCTGACCGGACTGCCCATGACCGCGCTGCTCATCACCGTCGATACAGAGCTGTCCTCTTCGCTGCATCAGCGCGGGGTGAGCCTGACCGACAATGTCAGCCGCTCGATCTGGGCGGAAGCAAAGGGAGAGGGGCATGGTATTGGCTGGCAGATGGACATGCTGGAACGCCATGGCCTTAAAGGCGTCTTCTTCCTCGATCCCATGCCCGCGCTGGTGCATGGCGCGGATTTCCTCGCACCCATCGTTAAGGCGATCGAGAGCCGAGGGCATGAAGTGCAGATGCATATCCACACGGAATGGCTCGCTTGGGCAAAGGAGCCACCCGTGGGTGGGCGGCAAGGGCGCAATATCGGCGATTTCTCGCTGGATGATCAGATCACCCTGCTGAGTCTTGCCAAGATGCTGTTGGAGCAGGCGGGCGCGCCGTCCATCACGGCCTTTCGTGCCGGCAATTTCGGCGCGAACGACGATACGCTGCGGGCGCTGGCCGCGATCGGCGTGGCGTGGGACAGCAGCGTCAATCCCGCCTATCTGGGACGCGAATGCGGCATTACCGCCGATCCGGCGCAGATCGGCGCGCAGCGGATGCAAGGCGTGGTCGAACTGCCGGTATCAGGCATCCATGACCGGCCCGGCCATTTCCGCCCGGCGCAAATCTGCGCCATGTCGGCGGCGGAAATGCGCGCGGGCCTGCGCCATGCCGTGCGTGAGGGGCACGACGCTTTCACCGTCGTCACCCATAGTTTCGAAATGCTCTCGCGGGATCGGCAGCGCCCCAATGCCATGGTCAAGGCGCGGTTCGTGGCGCTGTGCCGCGAAGCCGCGCGCATGCCGCAGGTGCGGGGGGTCGGCTTCCGCGACCTGTCCCCGGCGATGGCCGATGATTCGCCACCATCGCAAAGCCGTGTTTCGCCCAGCCGGATACGCACGGGGCTGCGACTCGCACAGCAGGCCTGGGCGACCTGGCGCTACGAACATCGACTGGTTCCTGCGTGAGCCGCTATCCCGTCGCGCTCGTCCTCGGTCTGGAAAATGCCATCGGCCTGACGGTCGTGCGCGAACTGGGCGAAAAGGGCGTACCCGTCCATGGCATCGCCCGCGAAGCGGCGCCCGTGGCTGCGGCGTCGCGCCATTGTGCTGCCATGACGATGCGCCCCTCTGGACCGATGGCCGAATGGTTGCCCGATCTGATCAGCACCACGGGGGCAGGGGCGGTCTTGGCCATTTCCGAATCCGACCTGCTGGAGCTTTCGGCTCTGCCGCCGGTGATCGGTGGCTGCCATGTGCTGGTGCCTCGGCCAGAGCCGCTGGCCAAGGTGCTGGACAAGCTTCGCACGCTGGAGATCGCGGCGCAGGTCGGATTGTGCATCCCACAAACCTGGCAACCGCGCGCGGGTGAGGATTTTGCCGCCCGTGTCGCGGCCATGCGTTATCCGCTGGTCGCCAAATGGGCCAATCCCCCCGAAATCATGCCCATTTTGGAGCAGGCGGGGCTGGAATGGCTCAAGACTGAGTATATCCGCACGCCCCAGGAATTGGCGGCCTTGCTCGACCGCTACGCCCCGGTCGGTCATTGGCCGCTGATCCAGCAATATTGCCGGGGCGTCGGCCTTGGCCAAATGCTCTATATGGACGGCGGCCATGCGACCTTACGTTTCCAGCATCGCCGCCTGCACGAATGGCCGCCCGAAGGCGGCGTGTCCACGCTCTGCCGCGCCGAGCCGGCCGACGCACATGCGGCGCAAATGCTGCTATCGGAAGCCCTGTTGCGCGCGCTCGATTGGCAGGGCCAGGCGATGGTCGAATATCGTTATGAAGCCGAAAGCGGCCGATATTGGCTGATGGAAGTCAATGGCCGCTTCTGGGGCAGCCTGCCGCTGGCGCGCCATTGCGGCGCGCTGTTCGCCTGGGAGGCCTATCGCCGCACTGTCCTTGACCAAACCGATGTCGCGCCGACGCCCCGTGACACGCTCCGCGCCCGCTATATGGTGCCCGAAACCAAGCGGCTTGCGCGCGTGTTGCTGTCGCCATCGCGGATCAGCGATCCCTTCTTGCAGCGTCGCCCACTGGCGGACCTGACCGCCTATCTGCTGACCTTCTTCGATCCGCGTGCGCGCTATTATGTGTTCAGCCTGTCCGATCCGCGCCCCTGGCTGCGCGACATGGCGCAGATGTTCAGGAAAGCCGTGCGCCGGGGAAAGCCCTGACCAGCGCGCCCACGGCCTGTTCGATCCGGGCAAGGCATTGCGCCATATAGCGGTCATCAAGCATATAGGGGTCATGCAGATGCGGTAGCATCGGCCGGGTCCAGCGACCCAGCAACATACGGGGCAGGGCCGCCAGCCGCTGATCGGCAGCCAGCCGGTGCAATTGCCGCACCTCCATCGCCAGCAACAGGTCGCCGGATTCTGGTATATAATCCGCCAGATCGATGGCGCGATGTGCACTCAAATCATGGCCCAGCGTCCGTGCGGCGGCGATAGCGGGACCATGCGCCGGCCGCCCGCTTGTCGTCGATAGCCCAAAGGATGCGCTGTTCAGCCCGACGCTATGCGCCACCACATCGGCAAAGGCACTGCGACAGATATTCCCCTGACACACGAACACCAATCGCCGCACCTGCGCGGGATCAGGCGCAACGCTGGCGGATCGGCCAAGCGCGAGTTGCGGATAGGACAGAGCAAGCCGCACCAGTCCGCGGAAAGTACCGAACCGGGAGCGGATCATGATGGAACAGCCTTGCCGCAAAAAATTGGCGGAGACGCCGGGATTCGAACCCGGGGAGCCCCATTCAGGGCTCGACGGTTTAGCAAACCGCTGGTTTCAGCCACTCACCCACGTCTCCGCACGAATTGTCTGCCGGGTAGGCGGACAATGGCTGGGGAGGGGCTATAGCGATGGCCTTCCTGCATGGCAACGGGTCTGTCACAGCTATTTTGCGGGCATCACCCCCATGCGCATTCGTTCCGGCGCAGAATCGACTCAGATTGGCGTTCGTTCATTGGCCTTTCAGCTTGAAAGCCGATAACCGGGGAAATGATTGAGCGCAGATTTTTCGGGGAGCAACGGGCATGAACAGCAAAATGGGGCAAATGGCCGCCCGTGTTGCGCGCGCGGGCACATGGGTCGTGGCGCTTGCCGGACTGGCGCTGACGCCCGTCGCGACACAGGCGCAGGTCCGCACGATCGATCCAAACACGGCCATCGATGCCGATCTCGCGCCGCCGCCGCCCGCCAATAGCCAACCGACCGCGCCGGGTGTCGATTCCAGCGTCTATGATGGCCCACCGGCGATCGAAGATCCAGCGACGGCAACCGGCGCGCCGGTAACGGCCAATTCGCCGCCCGCCGCGCCCGATCCCACCATCTCCTACCAGGAAGACGATTTGATCGGCGCGGCCGAGGGCGTGTTCGGCAAGGGTGCCGAGGGGCTGGCTGGCCTCATCGAGAAGGTCTTGAAGGATCAGGGTCGTCCCAACGCCTATATCGCCGGGCGCGAGGCGTCGGGCGCGTTTGTCGTCGGCCTGCGCTACGGGTCGGGCACACTAAATCATAAGGTCGAAGGCAAGCGCGAAGTCTATTGGACCGGGCCGTCGATCGGTTTCGACGTCGGCGGCAATGCGTCCAACACCTTCGTCCTGGTCTATAATCTCTACGATACGCAGGATCTCTACCATCGCTTCCCCGCCGCCGAAGGCACGGCCTATCTGGTGGGCGGATTCACCGCCAGCTATCTGCGGTGGGGCAATGTCGTGTTGATCCCGATCCGGCTCGGCGTCGGCTATCGCTTGGGCGGCAATGCGGGCTATATGAAGTTCAGCGAAAAGCGGAACTGGATGCCCTTCTAACCCGGTCTATAACGACAGGGCGAGTTGTTCGCCCTGCTCGACCGCTTCCTCCGCCTCCAGATTATGCACGCCCAGGCCCAGCAACCGCGCACCCATGCGCAGGGGCAATTGCGCCAGCAGCAATTCGCGCGCGGTCTGCGCCAGCAGGTCCGGCGATCGCACTGGCGCGGTGAAGCTGCGCGACCGAGTGATGATGCGGAAATCGGCGAACTTCACCTTCAGCACCACCGTCCGGCCCCAGGCCTGCGCCTTTTCGATCCGGACCCATAGGCTGGCGGCGATCCGGTCTATCTCCGTAACCAACGCAGCCCGATCGGTCAGGTCGTCGGAAAATGTGTCCTCCACGCTGACGGATTTACGCCCTTCACGCTCGCGCACGGGCCGGTCATCCTCGCCCCGCGCCGCGCGATAATAATAGTCCGCCGAACTGCCGAAATGGGCCTGGAGAAAGCGCAGGTCGCGCGCGCGCAGGTCCGCCCCCGTCTCGATCCCCAATTCATGCATCCGCCGCGCGGTCACTGGCCCAATGCCGTGGATGCGCCGTACCGGCATCGCCGCGATGAAGGCGGCGCCCTCGCTCGGCCGCACCACACACACGCCATCGGGTTTGTTCTGGTCTGATGCCAGTTTGGCGATCAGCTTGTTGTAAGACACGCCGGCCGAGGCGGTGAGGCCCGTTTCGATGCGGATCAAATGCCTTATCTCTTCGGCCACCTGCGTTGCCGAGGCGATGCCCGGCTTGTTCACCGTCACGTCGAGATAGGCTTCATCCAGCGACAGCGGCTGAATGATGTCGGTATAGCGACTGAAAATTTCGCGAATATGGGTGGATGCCGCGCGATAGGCATCGAACCTGGGCGTGACGAAGATCAGACCAGGACAGAGCCGCCGCGCCCGTGCGCCGGGCATGGCCGATTTGACCCCGAATGTGCGTGCTTCATAACTGGCCGTCGCCACCACGCCGCGCGGACCACCTCCGCCCACGGCGATCGGCTGGCCGCGGAGCGCAGGGTCATCGCGCTGTTCCACCGACGCATAGAAAGCATCCATGTCGATATGGATGATCTTGCGCAGCGGTGGCGGCACGGGGTCCATGGCCCAATTCTATGGCATAATCAGAACAAAAGAGAAACGAAATTGCGCTGCATCTATGTCTTGTTCTTGAGCGCTAGCAGGGCCGCGAAGGGGCCGGTCTGATCCTCGTTCAACACGCCGACCTCCTTGAGATAGGCGTCGGCGTCCGGCGAGCGGGGATAGGGGGCCATGACCAAAGCCATGGTTTCGGCCACCGCTTCGCCCATGTCGATGACCTGGCCGTCATAGCCGATCGTGTCGCAATCCTCGACATCCAGCTCCAGTTCGTCGCTGTCGATCACGTCGGTCCCTTCGACAATGAAGCGCAGCAGGAAATCGCTGTCGATCTGCTCCGGCACCGGCAGGCCAGTCGCCACGCAGGGTTGCGACAGCGTGGCGCGTATCCGGCCCCGCGCGACGATCGCGCCATTGTCCTCGCCAATCCCGTAATCGGCTTCCAGCCGGTCGAGCGCGATCAGGCCGAAACGGCGCATCAATGCCATGCGCTCTTCGGCCTTGGCCGCGATATGCACGCTGCCCGCGAGCCGACCGATCTGATCGACCTTGATCGGGCGCGAAAATTCAGGCGCAGGGACGGGGCTCATCCGATATCTCCTGCCAGCAAGGCATCGCGCGACAGGCTGCCCAGCCGCGTCCAGCGCGCCCGCAGCGCGCCTTCGACATGGGTTAGCGCCGCGTCCGACACCTCCCCGCCGCGATAGAGGTTGCGCACCAGCGCCTCGCGCAAATCCGCTTCGCCCGCCAGTGCCGTGCGATAGGCGCTGATCCGCCCGCCAAGCGCGCTCATCATGCGGCCGACATGCTTGCCGACCACGACATCGCCAATTCCTTCCTGGCGCAACTGCCCATCCATATCGTCGACGAAGACTTCGGTCAGCCAGACGCTTTCCTGTGTCGCACCCTGTTCCTGCAACCGGACCAGCACCTGGCTCAAAATCGCGACGATCATGTCGAACCGGCCGTCCAGCGTGTCGGGCACGGCACCGTCCAGATACCAGTGCGGCTGGCGGCCTTCCGCGACGATGGCATGATAGAGCGGCATCAGACTGTCTTTGGGGTCGGTACGCCCGAACAGTCTTTGCAGGAAGGAAGGGGAGGTGGTGGACATGCGGCAACGTCTTTTCATGGTGGATGGGCGGGCGGCGCGCGTCGCCCCATATTTCGCGCCCCTTGCCGGGGGCGGCGCATTTCCATATTGATCGCTGCGTCGCCCAATGCAATGGCGGCGTCATGTTTCTTGGGTTCGCGGGTTCGCCCCCGCAGGAGAAGTCGATGCGTCCGTTCAGCCGTCATTCCGCACAGGGGCGCATCCTGCTCGCCATAGGCCTTGGCGCGCTCGTACTGGGCGCTTCGGGCTGCACCCGCGTTCGCACCCATCAGGGCTATCAGGTCGACAAGCTGCTGGTGGATTCGGTCCAGCCCGGCATCGACAATCGCGCCTCGGTCGAAGGCACGCTGGGCCGCCCGACCTTCACCTCGCAGTTCGGCGAGCAGGAATGGTATTATATTTCGCGCAGCATGCGCGCGCTGGCCTTCTCGAACCCCAAACCCGTGGAACAGACCGTGCTGCGCGTCCGCTTCGATGCTGCCGGCAATGTCGCGGCGGTCGATCGCATGGGGCTGGAACAGGTCGCCAATATTTCGCCATCTGGGGACAAGACCCCGACTCTCGGCCGCAACCGTAGCCTGTTCGACGAGATTTTCGGCAATATCGGCGCGGTCGGTGCCGGTGGCATGGGTGGTACCGGTGCAGGCGGTGGCGGCCCCGGCCCTAACGGCAGCTAAACCCTAGCCGCGCGGACCATCTAGCGGCTCTGGCGCCCGACTGGACAAGACACTATTGGCCTCTACGCAGCTTCCGATCGACAGATCGGGAGAATGATGTCGCTTTAGGGTTGCCTACCGGCATAGGAATGGGGAAGACGGTCATCATCATCGGATAGGCCTGCCATCCTCGTGCCCGCATGGGTGTCGACCCGGAGAAGAATTTGTTTTTGGTCCTGCTTTGCCTCCTGCCATTCGTCGGCACCTTGCTGCTGTCGATCATGGGTAGGGCAGGCCGCAACGCGCAGGCCGCGATAGCCGTCATCCCCGCCATCGCCGGACTTGCCCTGCTGGGATGGTTCGCGCCGCTCGTGCTGAGCGGCGGGGTGGTGCAATGGCATATGGCTTGGGTGCCGACATTGGGACTGGAACTCAGCCTGCGCCTCGACGCGCTGGGCTTGTTGTTTGCGGGCCTGATCCTGGGCATCGGCCTGCTCATCATCCTCTATGCGCGCTTCTATCTGTCCGCCAAGGACGCGATGGGCCGGTTCTTGGCGATGCTGCTGCTGTTTCAGGGGGCCATGCTGGGCATCGCCCTGTCGGGCAACATCTTGCTGTTGCTCATCTTCTGGGAACTGACCAGCCTGTCCTCCTTCTTGCTGATCGGCTTCCGCAGCGACACGGCGGAGGGGCGGCAGGGCGCGCGCATGGCGTTGGCGGTGACGGGCGGCGGTGGCCTCGCGCTCATTGGCGGTCTGGTGTTGCTTGGCACGATCGCGGGATCGTTCGAACTGGCAGACATATTGGCGAGCGGCGACCTCATCCGATCGTCCACCCTCTATCCCGTGGCGCTGATCCTGATCTTGCTGGGCTGCTTCACCAAGTCGGCGCAGTTCCCGTTTCACTTCTGGCTGCCCCACGCCATGGCTGCCCCGACGCCGGTCAGCGCCTATCTGCATAGCGCGACCATGGTGAAGGCGGGCGTGTTCCTGCTCGCGCGCTTCTGGCCGGTGCTGTCGGGGACCGACCTGTGGTTCTATCTGGTGACGACGACGGGGTTGGTCACGATGATCCTCGGTGCGGCCGTCGCCCTGTTCCGTCATGATCTCAAAGCGATCCTCGCTTACTCCACCATCAGCCATCTCGGCCTGCTGACCATGTTGTTCGGCTTCGGCACGCCGGTCGCCGCTATGGTCGGCGTTTTCCATCTGCTCAACCATGCCGTCTTCAAGGCCGCCTTGTTCATGAACGCGGGGATCGTCGATCATGAAACGGGCACGCGCGACATTCGCCTGCTGGGCGGGCTGGCGACGCTGATGCCGATCACCGCGACGCTGGGCATCGTCGCGTCCGCCTCCATGGCGGGCCTGCCCCCGCTTGCCGGTTTCCTGTCGAAGGAAATGATGCTGGAGGAAGCCGGGCATACCCTATGGGCAGGGCAGTCGTGGATCGTGCCGCTCGGCGCCGTGATCGGAGCCACGCTGTCGGTGGCCTATTCGCTACGCTATATTGTCCATCTCTATTTCGGGCCTCGCCCGGCGTCCTATCCTGCCCAGCCACATGATCCGCCGTTCGGTCTATGGGCACCGTCCGCCTTGCTGGTCGTGCTGACCATCCTGGTCGGCCTGTTCCCGCAGACATTGACGGTGGGTCTCGTCACCCCCGCCGCCGCCATCGTCACCGGCGGCACCGCGCCGCCATTCAAGCCCGCCCTCTGGCATGGCGTGACCCCGGCGCTGGTGATGAGCATCGTGGCGGTCGCGGTCGGGGCGTTGATGCTGTGGCTTCATGCCCCCTTGCTGCGGACCTGGGATGCCTTGCGCCTGCCCGATGCCAAGCGGATGTTTGACCGGGCGCTGGAATGGCTGGTCGATCGGGCCAGCGACATGACGCGCGCCATCCACAATGGCTCGCTCCAACGGCAACTCAGCCTGCTGTTCCTGGTCGCGATCCTGGTCGGCGCGCTGGGCGTGTGGACCGGCGGCTACAGCCCCGGCACCCGCCCCACCATTCCCGCCCATCCCGTGGCGATCCTCGCCTGGGGCTTGCTGGTCGCGGCGGTCATCGCGGTCGTGAAGGCGCAGCGCCAACGCTATCTGACGCTGGTCTATATCAGCGTCGTCGGCCTCGTCGTTTCGCTCGCCTTCGTCTATCTGTCGGCCCCGGACCTCGCCCTCACGCAAATTTCGGTGGAGGTGGTGACGATCCTGCTGTTGCTGCTGGCGCTCAACCTGATGCCCAAACAGCCGGTGCGCCTCTCCAGCAACAGTCTGCGGTTGCGCGACGGTCTGATCGGGCTGACCGGTGGCACGGTCGCGGGCCTGGCGGCCTGGGCCGTGATGACGCGCGAGCCCAATGATCCGATCTCCGCCTATCATTGGGCAAACAGCTATTCGGGTGGCGGCGGGACCAATGTGGTCAATGTCACGCTCGTCGACTTCCGTGCCTTCGACACGTTCGGCGAAATCACGGTGCTGGGCATCGCCGCCCTCACCATCTTCGCGCTGCTGCAACCGGTGGCGCGTGGACCGTCGGGCCAACGCCTGCGCGAGTGGGTCGCGGATCTGCCCCGGTCGCCCGAACGCCATCCCATGATGTTCGCAGTCGCCGCCCGGCTCTTGCTGCCACTGGCGACGATGATCGGCCTCTTTATCTTCCTGCGCGGGCATAATCTGCCGGGCGGCGGCTTCATCGCCGGGCTGGTCGTCTCCATCGCGATGCTGATGCAATATATGGCGTCGGGCTTTGAATGGGCGGACCAGCGGCGACGTATCGACGAACATATGCTGATCGGCTTGGGCGTCACCATCGCCGCCTTGACCGGCCTTGGCTCGCTCTTCTTCGGCGCGCCGCTCTTCACCAGCGCTTTCGGCTATGTCACGCTGCCGCTGGTCGGAACATTTGAACTCGCGACGGCGATGCTGTTCGACGTCGGCGTTGCCATGACGGTGATCGGCGCGGTGATGCTGGCGCTGGCCGAACTCAGCCATATCGCCCAGCGCGCGGAAAAGGCGCTGGTGGAGGATGATGGCCCGATGGATATCGACCCGGCCAAATTGCGGGGACGCCGGGCATGAGTATCGAATTTCTGGTCGCCTCCGCCATTGCCGTGCTGACAGCGGCGGGCATCTATCTCGCTTTGCGCGGGCGCACCTTCCCAGTGGTGCTTGGCCTCGCCATGCTGTCCTATGCCATCAACCTCTTCCTCTTCGCCATCGGTCGCCTGACGGTCAACCGTCCGCCGCTCTATGAAAAGGGCGTGACCGACTATGCCGACCCCCTGCCGCAAGCTCTGGTGCTGACCGCCATCGTCATTTCCTTCGCCATGACCGCGCTTGCCGTCGTGCTGTCGCTGCGCAGCTTCCTCGAAACCGGCACGGATCAGGTCGACGGCATCGTCGAGGCGGACCCGCCCCAGCCCGATCGGGAGGCGGCGCCATGATCGATGCGCTGATCGCTGCGCCCTTGCTGCTCCCTGCCTTTGCCGGAACCGCGACTTTGCTGTTCCGCCGTCGGCGGCGCTGGATCGGTGCGGCCATCTCGGTCGGATCGGCGGCGGGACTCGTTCTGCTGGCAATGATCCTTATGGGGCAGGCCATCGCAGGCGGACCGACCGCCTATGCGCTGGGTAACTGGCCCGCCCCCTTCGGCATCGTGCTGGTGCTGGATCGGCTGGCGGCGCTAATGCTGCTGCTGACCGCCGTCCTCGGCTTTGCAGTGGCGGCCCATGCGACCTTGACCGGGCTTGATCGCAAGGGCTGGCATTTCCACCCGCTCTTCCAATTCCAGCTGCTCGGCATCAATGGCGCATTCCTGACCGGCGATCTGTTCAACCTGTTCGTCTTCTTCGAAGTGCTGCTGATCGCCTCCTATGGCCTGATGCTGCACGGGCAGGGCGCGCAGCGGCTTACGGCGGGCGTGCAATATGTGATCGTCAATCTCATTGGCTCCACCCTGTTCCTGATCGCCCTTGGTCTGCTGTATGGGATCACCGGTACGCTCAACATGGCCGACATGGCAGTGCGCGCTGCTGCCTTGCCGCCGGCGGATATGGGGCTGTTGCGCGCGGGCGGGCTGCTGCTGGTCACGGTGTTCGCGCTCAAGGCGGCGCTTGCGCCGTTGCACCTCTGGCTCCCGCGCACCTATGGATCGACAGCCCCCGCCGTCGCCGCGCTGTTCGCGATCATGACCAAGGTCGGCGCCTATGCCATCATCCGCACCGTACCGCTGATCTTTGGCGACTGGGTCGGGCAGTTGCTGCTGCCTGCAGCACTGGTCGCGATGCTGCTCGGATTTGTCGGCTTGCTGGCCGCGCGGGGCTTGCGCGATATGGCGGCGTTCGGCCTGATCGGATCGACCGCCACTCTGCTGGTCGCAATCGCCCAGTTCGATCAGCGCGCCATGGCTGCCGCACTTTTCTACCTGCCGCATACCACTCTGGCCGCTGCGCTGCTGTTCCTGACGATCGATCTCGTTATCCGCTGGCGTCCGGCCGAAGGCGACTCGATTGTGCCGACCTCGGCTTTTGCCGGGCAGGGCAGGCTGTCCCTGCTGTTCCTGGCGGCAGCCGTCGCCCTGGCAGGCCTGCCGCCGCTGTCGGGTTTCATCGGCAAATTGCTCATCCTTCAGGCATCGCTGACATCGCCCTATGTCATCGCCATCTGGGCGCTCGTGCTGGGGACCAGCCTGCTCGCAGTGGTCGGCATGGCACGGGCCGGGACCACCGTGTTCTGGAAACAAGGCAGCTGCCCACCCACGTCCAAGAACCGCACCGCCTTTCGCGCAATCGAAGCATTGCCGGCCTTTTTCCTGCTCGCCATGCTGGGCGTGCTGACCGTGGCCGCTGGCCCGGCCACGGCCTATGCCGACGCCACCAGCCGCCAACTGTTCGACGTGCCCGCTTATGTCCGCGCCGTGCTGGGGTCAGATGCACCGGGAGCCGCCCGATGAAACGCCTGCTGCCCCATCCCGGCCTTACGCTCCTGCTGGTTACCATGTGGATGCTGGTGCTCAACAGCCTCAGCATAGGCGGTTTTCTGCTCGGCCTCTTCTTCGCCATCGTCGTGCCGCTCTTCACCGCGCCCTTCTGGCCGGACCGGCCGCAAATGCGCCTCGGCCTGCCTTTGCTCGGCTATGCCTTTCTGGTGCTGTGGGACATCGTCGTCGCCAATTTCCAAGTTGCGCGGCTGATCCTGTTCCGGCGCAACCGCGATTTCCGCTCCTGCTGGCTCAGCATACCGCTGGAATTGCGCTCGGCCGAGGCCATCACTTTGCTCGCTGGCACGATCAGCCTGACGCCCGGCACCGTCTCCACCGATATTTCGACCGACGGCCGCCATCTGCTGGTCCATGCGCTGGATACCGGCGATGCGGCGGGCGAAATCACGCGCATCAAGACGCGCTATGAACGCCGCCTGCTGGAGATTTTCCGATGATAGAGACCGCTCTGTCGATCGCGATGGGCTGCGTGGCGCTGGCGATGCTGCTCAACCTCTATCGCCTGCTGCGGGGGCCAACCGCGCCGGATCGCATCCTGGCGCTCGATACGATGGTCATCAATGCCATCGCGCTCATCATCCTGTTCGGCATATTGGAAGAAAGCGGCGCCTATTTCGAAGCGGCGCTGTTGCTGGCGATGGTCGGCTTCGTCGGCACGGTCGCCTATACCAAATTCCTGCTGCGCGGCGACATTGTGGAATAGGATGGACCAGCCGGAATGACCGCCTTGATCGACATCTTCATCGCCTTCCTAATCCTGCTCGGCGGTGCCTTCGCGCTGATCGGCAGCTGGGGACTAGCGCGCCTGCCATCGCTGATGACCCGCCTGCACGGCCCGACCAAAGCGACCACGCTGGGCGTTGGCGGCTGCCTGATGGCGTCGATGCTCTATTTCCCGACCCATGGCCTCAGCTGGTCGGCGCATGAACTGCTGATCACGCTCTTCCTGTTCATCACCGCGCCGATTTCGGCCAATATGATCGCCAAAGCCTATATCCATCGGCGGCACAGCGAAACCCGGATGACGGTCGAAACGGCCAGGATGCTGCCCGAATCGCCTGCCGGGGCTGCGGAATGGGCGACATTCGGCGTTGCCGACGCTGATCGGCCGAACCAGCCTTCAGGCGAACCCGCTCAGCCCTTGTAAAGCGCGTCCAACCGGTCGGCATAGCGTTTGCGGATGACATGGCGGCGGATCTTGATTGACGGGGTCATTTCCTCATTCTCGATCGTGAACGGTTCGTCGGCCAGGATGAAGCGACGAACCCGCTCGGTCACCGACAGGTCGCTATTCACCCGGTCCACCGCCGCACGTAGCGCCGCCATATAGGCCGGATCGGCGCGCGCCTCCGCCAGCGTCAAACCCTTGGCCTGCGCCCATTCCAGCGTCCATTCGGCATCCGGCACGATCAGCCCGACCAGATAGGGCCGCCGGTCGCCATGGACCATCGCCTGCCCGATCTCGGCCTGCAGCGTCAGCATCCCCTCGACCTTCTGGGGCGCGACATTGTCGCCCTTGTCGTTGACGATCAGGTCTTTCTTGCGGTCGGTGATGCGGATGCGCCCCTTGGCATCGAATTCGCCGATGTCGCCGGTGTGGAGCCAACCATCCTTCAACACCTTTTCCGTTTCCGCCGGATTGCGCCAATAGCCGTGCATGACCAATTCGCCCCGGACCAGAATTTCGCCATCCTCGGCGATCCGCACTTCCACGCCATCAAGCGGCGGGCCGACCGTGTCCATGGCAATGCCCGCGCGCGGGCGATTGCAGCTCACCACCGGCCCTGCCTCAGTCTGGCCATAGCCCTGAAGCAACGTTAGGCCCATCGCGTCGAAGAACAGGCCGACATCGGGATTGAGCGGCGCGCCGCCCGATACCAGCGCCTTCAACCGGCCGCCGAACCGGGCACGGATCTTGGGAATCAAGGTGCGGGCGAGCAGCGCCTTCATCGGCCGATCGAGCAGGGATTTGCGCCCATGCTGCTCTTTCGCCGCAATGCGCAGCGCCTGCGCCATCAGATAATTGGGAAATTTGCCCTGCTTTTCGATCGACTTCATGATCCGCGCGCGCAGCACTTCGAACAGGCGGGGCACGACCACCATGATGGTCGGCCGCGTTTCCTCGATATTGCTGGCGAGCTTTTCCAGCCCTTCCGAATAATAGATTTGCCCGCCCAGCAGCATCGGCAGAAATTGCCCGCCACTATGTTCATAGGCATGCGACAGCGGCAGGAAGGACAGGAAAACCTCCTCCCCCCAACCAAAATCCTCCGCCACGACCGCGCCTGCCCCTTCGGCATTGAGCAGGATCGCGCCATGATGCTGCATCACCCCGCGCGGCGCGCCGCCGGTGCCGCTGGTGTGGATGATGCAGGCCTGGTCCTGGCGCGTTGCGGTCTGGGCGGCGGCGCAAGTGGCGACATCGACCGGGTGAGCCGCAATCAGCTCATCCCACATATGGCAGGCGATCTGCCCCTGCGTCCCGCGCAACGGCTCCATCCCGACGATGAAGTCGGCCTGCGACCGGACGACAGCCGGCATCAGCACCTGCGCCAGCTTGGCGGTCGAAACGATGACCGCGCGCGCGCCGCTATCGGTCAATATATGCTGATGATCGCGCGTGGTGTTGGTGGTGTAGGTCGGCACGGTGATGCACCCCGCCGCCATGATGGCGAGGTCGGCGATGCAGAATTCCGGGCGATTTTCGCTGACCAACATCACCGGATCGCCCGGCTTCAACCCCTGCGCCCTGAGCGCGGCGGACAGGGCGGCGACCTGCTGCGCCACCATGGTCCAGCTTAACGATTGCCAGGCGCCGTCCTTTTTGCGCCACAGGAACGGCGCGTCGCCCCTCTCGCCCGCACGGGCGAAGAACATGGTCACCAGATTGGGGAATTTTTCGATGGCCCTCAAGGCTCTGCTCCTGCGGTTCCGGCGCGTCTGCTGCGCACCTGCTCATCGTCAGGCTATAGCTCCGCCTTGCCGTAACGGCCATCGACTTTATCAGGTTTCATCCATCGAAAAGCCCGTTCTGCACATCCTGCGGCGGATTGAGGCCCAGATGCTTCCACCCCGGCCCGTTGAGGCATCGGCCGCGCGCCGTGCGGGCGATGAGGCCAAGCTGGATGAGGTAAGGCTCGATCACTTCCTCGATCGTATCGCGCGCTTCGGAAAGCCCCGCCGCCAACGTTTCGACCCCCACCGGCCCACCACGATAAATATCCGCGATCATCATCAGATAGCGCCGGTCCATCAGGTCCAGCCCCAACTCATCGACCTCCAGCCGCCGGAGCGAGGCATCGGCAACCTTAGCGTCCACGGCCGCGACGCCCGCGACATTGGCGAAATCGCGCACCCGGCGCAGCAGCCGCCCGGCAATGCGCGGCGTCCCCCGCGATCGCCGCGCAATCTCCATCGCGCCGTCTGGCGTAATGGCAAGGTCGAGCAATCGCGCCGCGCGCCGCACCACCAGTTCCAGCTCGTCCACCGTGTAGAATTGCAACCGCACGGGAATGCCGAACCGGTCGCGCAGCGGCGTCGTCAGCAAGCCTTGCCGCGTCGTGGCCCCTACCAGCGTGAAAGGCGGCAGGTCGATGCGCACCGATCGCGCCGACGGCCCCTCGCCGATCATCAGGTCGAGCGCGCGGTCCTCCATCGCCGGGTAGAGCACTTCCTCGACCGCCGGATTGAGCCGATGGATTTCATCGACGAACAGCACGTCGCCCTCATCCAGATTGGTGAGCAAAGCCGCCAGATCGCCCGACTTGGCGATGACCGGCCCGGACGTGGCGCGAAAGCCCACGCCCATTTCCTTGGCGACGATCTGCGCGAGCGTCGTCTTGCCAAGGCCGGGCGGCCCGAAAAACAACACATGATCGAGCGCCTCGCCGCGCGCCTTCGCCGCCTCGATAAACACGCGCAAATTCCCGCGCGCTGCTTCCTGCCCGATAAATTCGTCAAGCGACTTGGGACGCAGTGCCGCATCGACATCCTCGACGCGGCGGGCGGGGGTTAGGAGGCGGTCGTCAGTCATGGAGTGCAAAGCTGCTCCCATGTTTTGTCCATTTCACCGGGAGCCATTTCTGATTCCAAAACAGTTATGACATCTCCGGCCGCAATAAATCTCTCATAGCCCCCATAGCCGCCGAAGCCATTTTTAGCATTAACCTTACCGCACGAAACGGGCGTCTTTCCAAAGGCTAGATGAAATTTCACATCCTGAAATTCGGCACTCGTCGGATCTCTCAACTTAGCTTTAATAGCTTCCTTGCCTGCGTCATTCCAAGTAGCTTGCTTACCCAGATCAGCATAAGGGGATGTTGGCTGTCCTGCTTGATCTTCCTCATCAGGACGGTCCCCACATGAAGACAGTAGACATACAATGCTTAAGGCCAGAACTGCATTACGCATGATTTTCTCCCATGGTGAACATCAGCACCATCACTTCGCCGCCTTCCGCAGCGCCAGCCGCACCAGCGCATCCAGGCTGGCGTCGTCACCCAGTTCCGCTTCGGCCGCCGCGACGGCGGTGCTGGCTTCATAGGGTTTGAAGCCCAGATTCTGCAGCGCGGACAGCGCGTCGGCGGCGAAGCTGCCGGTCGGCAGCACGGCCACGCCGCCCGCGCCGATCGGACTGCCGACCGGGGCTGCGCCGATCTTGTCCTTCAATTCATTGACGATGCGCTGGGCCAGCTTGGGGCCAACACCGTTGGCGCGGGCGATCATCGCCTTGTCTCCCATGGCGACGGCCCGGTGCAGTTCCAGCGGTTCGAGCGCCGACAATATCGCCAGCGCCACGCGCGATCCGACGCCCTGCACATGGGTCAGCAACCGATACCAGTCGCGCTCTTCCGCGCGGGCGAACCCGACCAGACGGATCGAGTCTGCCGCCACCAGCATTTCGGTGTGGATCGTCACCGCTTCCCCCACCGGACCCAGAGCCGCCAGCGTGCGCGACGATGCGCCGACCAGATAGCCGACGCCGCCCACATCAATGATGGCATGGTCGATGCCCGCGCTGTCCAGCAGCCCCTTGAGTTTCGCGATCATGCCCGCTGCCCTTTGGTCATGATCTGTTCTTTACAGCCTGTCGCGCGGCGCGCCAGTCAAAAGAATGAGCGCATGAGGCAGCTTTTCCGCGCGCCATGCGTAATGCTGCCCAAACCCATTCCATATCAAGGCGATTATGATGCAAATGACCGCGCCGATGCTCGGCCCCAAGGACTTCGAATATCCCGCGATCATGCTTTCGGGCGTGGTTGACCATGGCATGTATCTTCATTTCAAGAATTGCCTGTCCACCGCGCCGCAGCAGGGGCTGGTGGTGGTGGAAATCTCCACCCTGGGCGGCGACCCCGAAATCGCCCGTCTGATGGGTGAGGATATCCGTTTCCATTCCGATCTCTACCCCGAACGGCGTCTGGTGTTTCTCGGCCGCACGGCGGTTTATTCGGCGGGCGCGACCTTCATGAGCTTCTTCGCAACCGAAAACCGCTATGTCACGCGGGGTACGCGCCTCATGATCCACGAGCGGCTGATCACCAAGACGATCCAGCTCGCGGGGCCACTGTCCACCTGCATCGCTACGCTCAAGGGAACGCTCAACGAAATCCAGTCGTCGATCGCGATTCAGAATGAAGGCTTTCACAATCTGATCCTGGGATCGGATATCACCATGGAAGAGCTGCTCGAAAAAGCGCCAGAAAACTGGTATCTTGAAGCCAATGAAGCGCGCGCACGGGGGCTGATCGCCGCGGTGCTGTGATCGTCCCTTGCGCGGCCCGCTAATTGCGGGTTGATATCCGACATGAACCGCATTCGATCAGGATCGCCGATCTTTCCCTGGCGCTATGGCATGTTCCTGACGTTTCTGGCGACGATCGCGCCGTTGGCTCTGGGGCTCCCGTGGCATCAGGCGGTAATGGCAGGGTTTGATATTGCCGCGGTCGCGTTCATGCTGTCGGTAACGTCGCTCATCCGGGCCGACGCCGCCGCCATGCGGCGCAAGGCGGCGGCGAACGATGCTAATCGCGAGCTGATGCTGCTGATCACCGCGATCGTCAGCCTGGTCGTACTGGTCGCCGTGGGCGTGGCCGTGGGGGAGCAGGGCGGACATAAGGGTGGCACCGTCGCGCTGCTGCTGATCACCTTGCTGGTGGCCTGGCTATTTTCCAACCTCGTCTACGCCATGCACTATGCGCATATCTTCTATCGCGCCGGACCGCAGGGAGAGGATAGCGGCGGCCTCGACTTCCCGGATACGCAGGAGCCGGGTTATTGGGACTTTCTCTATTTTGCTTTCACGCTCGGCATGACGTTCCAGACATCCGACGTATCCGTGACGAGCAGCATCATGCGCCGCACGGCGCTATTTCAGAGCCTCGCCGCATTCCTGTTCAACCTTGGCATATTGGCATTCACGATCAACGTGTTGGGCGGGTAGTGCCTCAAGCGGCGTTGCCCCAGCCGGACCGTTGGCGCTGACGCTGGCTACGCCCTGTTTTGGTCGGACCAACGGCCTTCCCGGCATCCTCCTCCATATAGGCCACCGACCGCCACCATTCCGCTACGACTGGGCGCAAGGCGGACAGGCTACCGGAGCGCGGCATCGCGTACCAGTTTTGGCCATGACGATGAAAGGTCCAGTTGGAATCGCAATTGAGCGGAACGCGCTCGAACCGCGGCGAGGCTGTGGCACCGGGGGAATCGCTGATCTCCCGCAATTGGGCAGGCACATTCTGGATGCTGCCATCGGGAAACCGCACCGCGATCGTCATCTCCTGCCTCCATCATTATCGGTTGATGAGGGGGTAACGCATTGAGATAAAATGGGTTCATGACCTTGCTGCAGGTTAAGCAGTTTGTCTGCAACGGTCCAGCCACCAAAGCCTTCACCGCTTGCTTACCAAATTTTGCTAGGGCTTGCCGCCATGCGCGACTCTGACGA
Source organism: Sphingobium sp. D43FB (assembly GCF_002312805.1). Taxonomy (GTDB): domain Bacteria; phylum Pseudomonadota; class Alphaproteobacteria; order Sphingomonadales; family Sphingomonadaceae; genus Sphingobium. Next base: position 63,657 of record NZ_NMUA01000004.1, read on the forward strand.
TCCCTGCCCCAAATCCGACGTCAGCCATGGCGTCGGCATCGCTGGTTTGGTGGGCCTTGGCCTCTGGACCCTGGTCGCGCGCCATTATGGCATGAACGGTCCCCATGCCGGGCTGGCTGCGGTCGTCGCCTGCGGCGTGCCGATGGTGCTGTGGTCGCTCTTCATCGACAAGGTGCATCGCAATGCCTCGACCGGCATAGACTGGCACGCGCCCGCCCGTCCGGTCCGCAGCGTGCTGGACATCAGCATCGTCAAGATCGCCGGTCTATGGGCGACCTGGCTCGCCATTGCCATCTTCTATTGCGTCGCGCGCTGGTATTGGAGCGGCAATTACCGCTTCTCGATGGACCTGTTCACCAGCGCCGCGCCATGGCTGCTGGCACTTTCCATCCCCTATGTCATCTGGATCGACCGGCGGATGGTCGATCCAAAGGATGCCTCCTACAGCTTTGGCCAATGGGTGATCGGCGGCGCGGCGGGCGCGCCCGACATGGTACAGGTCGCGCATCACGCTCGCGCTTGGGCGGTCAAGGGCTTCTTCCTGGCCTTCATGGTGTCGATCGTACCGGGTAATTTTTCAAGCGTGGTCGAATGGCGGATCGCCGACGCGCTGGCCAATCCGATCGCGCTCGCCGGATTCCTGATCGCGGTCATGTTCATGATCGACGTCTGTCTGGCGACGGTCGGTTATATCCTGACCTTCAAGCCGCTCGATTCGCATATCCGCACCGCCAATCCCTATCTTGCCGGCTGGCTGGCTGCCCTGATCTGCTACCCGCCTTTCGTCCTGATGGGCGGCGGCGGGCCGCTCGATTATCATGCGGGCGGCGCGGAATGGGATTATTGGACGCAAGGATCGACGACGCTGCAATGGCTGCTGGGCGGGTGGCTGGTGCTGCTCACTGCCATCTATGCCTGGGCGACGATGGCGTTCGGCCTGCGCTTTTCCAACCTTACCCATCGCGGCATACTGACCCATGGTCCTTATCGCTGGACCCGGCACCCGGCCTATTTGTCGAAAAACCTCTTCTGGTGGTTTTCAGCGCTGCCCTTCCTCAGCGTCAGCGGGTCGATCACCGACATCGTGCGCAATTGCGCGATGCTGGGCCTCACCAACGCCGTCTATTATTGGCGCGCCCGGACGGAGGAGCAGCATCTGTCCGCCGACCCCGACTATCGCGCCTATAGCGACTGGATGGAACGCAACGCCCCGGTGCCCCGCTTCTTCGCCTGGGTCACCGGGCGCAAGCGGGAAGCGACTGTGGTGGCACAGACGGCGGAGCAGCCCGCCGCCTAGAAGCTTTCCTCGGCATAAACTTTGCTGACATCGCCGCCCCATTCGCCATGATAGCGATCGAGCAGCCGTTCGGCGTGCGTCTTGCCGGATGACACGACCTCTTCCAGATCGGACAGATAGCCCGTTTCATTGTCGCCCGCGGCATTCAACCGACCGCGTGCGGCAAGCCCCGACCGGGCAATGTCCAGCGCTGGCTTGGCAATGTCGCGCAGCGTGCGACCGCCGCCGACCGGTGCGTCCAAGCCGAGCTTGGGCACGGAATCACGCAAAATCTGCCGATCCTCCATGCTCCAGTCCTTGACCAGATCCCACGCCGCATCGAGCGCGCCCTGATCATAAAGCAGGCCGACCCACAAGGCGGGCAGGGCACAGATGCGGCCCCATGGACCGCCATCCGAGCCGCGCATTTCGAGAAAACTCTTCAGCCGCACTTCGGGGAAGGCGGTGGAGAGATGGTCCTCCCAATCCTTCTCGGTCGGCTTTTCACCCGGCAGGACGGACAGTTTGCCGTTGAGGAAATCGCGGAAGCTGAGGCCCGACGCATCGATATATTTGCCGTCGCGAAAGACGAAATACATCGGCACGTCGAGCGCATAGTCGGCGTAACGCTCATAGCCAAAGCCATCCTCGAACACGAAGGGCAGCATCCCCGTGCGCTTGGGGTCGGTATCTGACCAGATATGGCTGCGATAGGACAGGAAGCCATTGGGCTTGCCCTCGGTAAAGGGCGAATTGGCGAACAAAGCCGTGCCAAGCGGCTGTAGCGCCAGCGAGACGCGGAACTTCTTGGCCATGTCGGCTTCGCTGCCATAATCCAGGTTGGTCTGAATGGTGCAGGTGCGCAACATCATGTCCAGGCCCATCGATCCCACGCGGGGCATGTGCCGCAGCATGATCTCGTAACGGCCCTTGGGCATGATCGGCAACTCGGCGCGGGTCTTGTCGGGCCACATGCCAAGACCCAGGAAACCCAAGCCCAGCATGTCGCCGACATGCTTCACCTGTTCAAGATGCCGCCCGGTTTCAGCGCAGGTCTGGTGCAGATTGTCGAGCGGCGCACCCGACAGTTCGAGTTGCCCGGCGGGTTCCAGGCTGATCGTGCCATCGTCCCCCGACAAAGCGATGATATTCTCGCCTTCGAACACTGGCTTCCAGCCATAGCGGGTCAGGCCGATCAACAGCGTGTGGATGCCACCCTTTTCCTCATAGGATGGGGCGTGATGATCCTTGCGGCTGTAGACGAATTTCTCATGTTCGGTGCCGATGCGCCAGCGGTTCTTGGGCTTTTCGCCCTTGGCAAAGGCCGCGATCAGCTGGTCGCGGCTTTCGATGACGGGATCTTGGCCCGCTGAGTCGGTTCTTGTGCTCATGCCCCGCCCTTACTGCTTCCCCTCTGCCCGTCAAACAGCGGCGGGCTTCGGTCAAATAGGCTGTGTTGCTATCGGGTTCAATCCAATAGCGAAATGAAACTATTTCCAGTCGCCATTGATCGTCATCCACGCCGCCGTAGCGGCGATGGCGGCGGTTTCCGCGCGCAGGATGCGGGGGCCAAGAGAGACGGGTACGGCTTGAGGATGCGCGCGGATCGCGTCACGTTCGGCGGGGTCGAATCCGCCCTCCGGCCCGATCAGGAAAGCCGCCGCGCCGGGATGGGTAGCAAAGGCCTCCGTCAATGGCGCACCCCCAGTCTCGTCAGCGAAAAACAGATGCCGCCCCTGCGGCCAATCGCGCAACAGCGTATCCAGCTTCACCATGGCGGCAAGTTCGGGCAGCGCGGTGCGCCCGCATTGTTCAGCAGCCTCGACCAGATGCGCGTGCAGCCGGTCGAGGTTGAGCTTGTCCACCACCGCGCGGCGAGTCAGCACGGGCTGCAACTTCGCCACCCCCAATTCGCAAGCCTTTTCCGCGATCAGATCGATGCGTCCCTTCTTGATCGGCGCGCAGCACAGCCAGAAATCCGGTACCGTCTCCGGCCCCTTGGTCTGCGTCACGCATTCCAGCACCAGATCACGCTTGCGGATGTCGCGCGCGCGCGCGGCCCACTCGCCCGACCGCCCATCGAACAGCAGCACGATATCATCGGGCCTCACCCGCATGACGGCGATCAGATAATGGGCCGGATTGCCGTCGATCGACACCACCACGCCTTCGCCCAACTGGGTTTCGACATGCAGGCGCGGGGCGCTTTGCGGCGGCCAGGCGGGGGTAGCGGTCATTTCGGTCTTTCCGTATGGCGATGCGACCCCTAATGCCGTTCCTGTCGAAGCAAGTCGAGACGCGCCCCTCGATCAGCGGCGAAACGGAGATAGTGTGAGTAGTAGCATCGTCCCCGACACCCAAGCGCGCGGTCTGCTGTCGCGCCTGCCGGATACGCCGCGCGGCCTTGCGCTGCTGGCACGGTTCGACCGGCCGATCGGCTGGTGGCTGCTCTTCTGGCCAGGGGCCTGGGCCGTGGCGCTGGCCGGGGGTGGCTTTGTCCGCTGGCCGCTCATCCTGTGGTTTCTGCTGGGCAGCATCGCGATGCGCGGCGCGGGCTGCGTGTTCAACGATATCGTCGATCGCGATCTCGACGCGAAGGTCGCGCGCACGGCTTCGCGCCCGCTTGCCAGCGGCGCGATCTCGCTCAGAACCGCTTGGCTCTGGCTGTTGGTCCTTTGCGCGGTCGGGCTTGTCGTACTGCTGCAATTGCGGTCCTATGCGCAGGTCGTGGCGCTTGCGTCGCTGGCGTTGGTCGCGGCCTATCCTTTCATGAAGCGGATTACCGGCTGGCCGCAAATCTGGCTGGGCCTCGTCTTTTCCTGGGCCGCCTTGGTCGGATGGAGCGAAGTGGCCGGTACGCTGACCATCCCTGGCCTGTTGCTCTACGCCGGAACCATTTTCTGGGTCGTGGGCTATGACACCATCTACGCGCTGCAGGATCGGGAGGATGACGCGCTGATCGGGATCGGTTCCAGCGCCTTGTCCATGGGACGCCATGTGCGCGCGGGCGTTGCGCTATGCTATGTGCTAGCGCTTGGCCTCTGGGCGACGGCCATCTGGCAGGTGCGGCCCGACAGCCTGGCGCTTGTCGCTCTTTTGCCGATGGCCGCGCATCTGCTGTGGCAGGTTGCGACCTTGCGCGAAGACGGCGTAGATCCGCTCACCAAGTTTCGCGCCAATCGCTTTGCGGGGTTGTTGATGTTCCTGGCTTGTCTGGTAGTAGGCAGCGCATGAGCGCGCATCCCACAGGTCCAGTGCCCGGCGACGATTGCTGGCGCATCGAGACAGCCACCCGCGCCAGCGTCATCATCGACGCGGACACCTATTTCCGCCACGCCCGCGCCGCGATGCTCAAGGCACGCAAGCGGATCATGCTGATCGGCTGGGATTTCGATGCCGCGATCAGCCTGGTGCGCGACGATGAGGTCGGAGACGGCGCACCCGCCGTCATTGGCGATTTCATCAGCTGGCTGGTCAATCGCTCGCCCGACCTCGAAATCTTCCTCCTGCGCTGGGATGTCGGCGCGATGAAGTCGATGGTCAGCCCCGTCAACCTCTTCACCACGCTCAAATGGATGGCGCATCCGCGCGTCACGGTGAAGCTGGACGGGCATCATCCGCCTGCGGCCTCCCACCATCAGAAGATCGTCGTGATCGACGATTGTTTCGCTTTTTGCGGCGGTATCGACATGACCGGCGACCGCTGGGACACCCGCCATCATCGCGACGATGAAGCCGGGCGTCATCATCCCGACGGTTCGCCCTATGGTCCATGGCACGATGCGACCACGGCCTTGGCCGGGCCGGTTGCCGCCGCGCTCGGCGCCCATGCGCGTATGCGCTGGAAGATGGCGGGTGGTGATGATCTAGAGCCGGTGGAAGGCGGCGAGGATTGCTGGCCTGATCGTCTCCCCGTGCAGTTTGAAGGGGTGGATGTCGCCATTTCCCGATCCGCGCCGCAAATGGACGATCAGGATGGCGTGACGGAGATTGAAAATCTCTATTGCCACCAGATCGCTGCCGCAAAACGCTGCATCTATGCCGAGAGCCAATATTTCGCCTCCCGCCGCATCGCCGAGGCCATCGCCAAGCGGCTGGCCGAACCCGATGGCCCGGATATCGTCATCGTCAACCCAGAGCATGCCGATGGCTGGCTGGAACAGCAGGCGATGGATACGGCGCGCGCGCGCCTCTACGAAGCGCTCAAGGCGCGCGATACCCATGGCCGCTTCCGCATCTATCACGCCTTCACCACGCGCGGCGTGCCCATCTACATCCATGCCAAGATCTTGATCGTCGATGATCGGCTGATCCGGGTCGGCTCCTCCAACATGAACAACCGGTCGATGCGGCTCGACACCGAATGCGATGTGACGATCGACACGATCCTGCCCGCCAACGCTGGTCGGCAGGACCGTATATTGGCCATTCGCAACGACCTGATCGCCGAACATCTCGACATGCCGGTCGAGCGCGTCGCCGCCGTGATTGCGGAGCGCGGGCTGGTCGCGGGGATCGAGGAAATGCGCCAGAAGCCGGGGCGGACGCTACGCCCCTATGTCACCCCGGATCTGAACGATGTTCAGACTTGGCTCGCCGATCATGAAGTGCTCGACCCCGAAGGCCCCGAAGAAATGTTCGAATCGATCAGCGAACGAGGCCTGTTCCGCCGGATGAAGGGCTGGTTCGGGCGGGGGTAAGTGCAGCGACTCTGGGGCGCATCACCCAGACCCGTACGTTTCGAGCGAAGTCGAGAAACACCGCGTACTGGCTTCTCGACTTCGCTCGAAACGAACGGGTCAAGGTCAGGTCACTCTACAGGCCAAGCGCCTTGCGCAGTTCGGCGTTGATCCGGCTTTGCCAGCCGGGACCAGTCGCACGGAAGCCGTCCAGAACAGCCGCATCGAGTCGGAGCGTAACCTGCTGCTTGGGATCGTCGGATTTGGGACGGCCGACTTTGGTAAGTGTCCCGGTTGCAGGACGAATAACCTTTCCGCCGATACGAAATTCGGCATGGGCGAAAAAATGCTCGTCCAATTCTGGTGCATCATCCGGATCGACCCAAAGCGGCTTCGTATCGTGATCTTTCCCGGTCATTTGCATGTCTCATCGAAATTATGCGCCGCCCGTCATCGCGCGGCGTCCATACCAAAATCACCGCCCGGCCCTTCAGATAACCATAGGTTACAAAGCGATCCTCGCCATAGTCTCTGCGGTCGTCAGACGCCGTAAGCTCAGGCCCTTCAAACACCTCAAGCGCATCGGCGAAGTCCACGCCACGCTCTTCCAATGCTACCTGCCGTTTAGCCGGGTCAAAACTGATATTCATACGTACGCCACCTTAAAAGCCAGCACGAAAGGCGTCCAAGGTGGAAGAAAACGCCATCGACTATTTCTCATAACTACAGAAGTTCGTCAAGCATTTTTGTAACTACAAAATTACTCCGCCGCCAGCAGGGCCTCCGCGCTCTGGAGGTTGACCGAGACCAGACGGCTGACGCCTTGTTCGACCATGGTGACGCCGAACAGACGGTGCATGCGTGCCATGCTGACGGCATTATGGGTCACGATCAGATAGCGGGTCTGGGTCTGCGCGACCATCGCGTCGAGCAGGTCGCAGAAGCGTTCCACATTGGCGTCGTCCAGCGGTGCATCGACTTCGTCCAGCACGCAGATGGGCGCGGGGTTGGTCAGGAACAGGCCGAAGATCAGCGCCACCGCCGTCAAAGCCTGCTCGCCGCCCGATAGCAAAGTCAGCGCGGCCAGCTTCTTGCCCGGCGGCTGCGCCATGATTTCCAGCCCCGCCTCCAGCGGATCGTCGCTATCGATCAGTTCCAGATGCGCCTGCCCGCCGTTGAACAGCGTGGTGAAAAGGCGACGGAAATGGCCGTCCACTGCCTCGAACGCAGCGAGCAGCCGTTGGCGTCCTTCGCGATTGAGGCTGCCGATCGACCCGCGCAGCCGGTGGATGGCTTGCGTCAATTCTTCGCTCTCCGCGCGGCTGGCCGCTTGGCTGGCTTCCAGCTCGCCCAGTTCCTGCGCCGCAACCAGATTGACCGGACCAATCCGTTCCCGCTCGGCGACGAAGCGGTCATGCTCGGCCTGTTCGGTCTGGGCGATGCGGATGTCGGCGCTGGCAAAACCCAGCTTCTCCGGTAACAGCGGCGGCGGACATTCGAACCGTTCGCCCGACAGCCGATTGGTTTCGATGCGCTTTTCATCGGCGGCTTCCGCGCGGGCGACGGCCGTAGCGCGTGCCTCGCGTGCTGCGGCCAGCACTTCACCCGTCTGCGCTGCACGATGTTCGGCAGTGCGCAGCGTCGCTTCCGCCTCATATTCCGCGCGCCGCGCTGCTTCGGCGGCCTCCGCCAGTGCCGCACCCTGATCATCCAATGCGGCGATGGCCTGCGCCAGGGAATCGGGCTGATCCTCGATCGTCGTGCGTTCGGTAGCGATCGCCTCGCCGCGCGCGACCATCGCCCCAATACGCTTGGCCGCTTCGCCCGCCCGTCCGCGCCAGCTCTTGATCTCCGCCTCGGCCGCCGCCTGCCGTTCGCGGTCGCTCGACAGTGCGCGGTCAGCCAAGGCCTGGTCGGCCTGCAACTGGCTGACGGCCGCGCGTGCCTTCTCGCTCGCCTGCGTCAGCGCAGCAACCAGCGCCCGCGTGTCCGCCCCATCGGGCATCGCCGTGCGCGCGGTCTGTGCCATATCCTGCTCGGTGTGGGCCGAATCGCAATCACGCCGGGCTTCGATCAGCCGCTCCTCTATCCCTTCGCGCCGTCCCGACAGGCGCTCCAGCGCCGTCGTCGCCTCGTCGGCTGTACGTAGCGCGGCGCGCTGCTGCTGCTCCGCCTGGGTCAGTCGCGTGCGTCCCGCCGCCAGGGCATCGCTCGCCGCCTGTTCGGATGCCCGCGCGGCCTGCTCTGCTTCCTGGGCCGCATCCACCTCGGTCGCAATCGCGGGCCGGGCCGCCATGATCGCCTCCAGCCGGTTGAGCCGGATCAAACGTTCGGCCGCCGCCGCGCCGCCTTCGATGGCGACATAGCCGTCCCACCGCCGCATCTGCCCGTCGCGGGTGACCAACCGCTGGCCAACGCGCAACATCTGCCCCGCATCCTGCTCGGTAAAACCAATCTGGGCCAGGCGGCGCGCCAGTTCGGGCGGCGCGCTGATATGGTCGGCAAGTGACTCGCAGCCATCAGGCAGCGCCGGATCATTGGACTGCGCCTGCGCGCCCGCCCAGCGGCGCTTGCCTTCCGTCGCAATGGGGCTTTCCAGATCATCGCCCAAGGCCGCCGCCAAGGCGCGTTCATAACCGGGCGCAGCCTTCACTTGGTCCAGCGCCCGCGCCCGCCCGCCCGAACCACTATCGACGGCACGACGCAACGCTACCGCTTCACTGTCCAGCGCCGCCAGTGCCGCGCGCGCGGATGACAGCGCCGCTTGCGCTAACGCCCGCGCCTCGCTTGCAGACTGACGCGCGGCTTCCGCTTCGCGGATCATCGCCTCGGCCGCATCCCGATCCAGGCTGGCCTGCTGTTGCCGCGCGACCGCCTCGGCGCGCTGCGCCTCCAACGGTGCCGCATCGGGCAGCGCCGCCGCTTCGGCGGCCAGGCGAGACGCCTCGCGCTCCGCCCGCTCCAACCGCGTGCGCGCGGCCACCAGCGCGGCTTCCGCCACCCGCAGTTCAGCCTGCTCGCCCGCCTGCTTCGCCATCGCCTTGGCCAGATCCAACTCGGCATCGCGTGCGCCACTCTCGGCAGCGGCGATCCGTGCCGCAAAATCGGGTCGCAATGTCTCGGTCTCGGCGATCCGCGCCTTGAGCGTACCAATCTCCGCCGTCAGTCGCGCAATCGCCTCGGCCGCGTCATTGGCGAGCGTCCCTTCCCGCGCCCGATCCTCTTCCAGTCGTACGCTTTGCTGTACGAGATCCTGCAAACGTCGCACCACCGCATCGCGCTGCGTCCGCAATGTCTGAAGCCTATGCCCCGCTTCGCTGGCATCCTCGCGCGCCTGCTGCGCGGCAGCACGCTTGTCCGCCAACAGGGCCACCGCTTCCTGCGCCTGGGCTACGGCTGCCACCTGCGCCTGCTGCGCGACGAGCACGCCATGATCGGCCTGTTTCGCGTCGGCGCGGGCGGCTTCCGCGCTGGCATTGGCCTCGCGCCAGCGTGCGAACAAAACGCGCGCCTCGGCCACCCGGATCTGGTCGGACAGGCGGATATAGCGTTCCGCCGCGCGCGCCTGTCGCCGCAGGCTGTTGGCGCGGGCATCCATGTCGATCAATATTTCGTCGAGCCGCGTCAAATTGGCTTCGGCAGCGCGCAATTTCTGTTCGGCGTCCTTCCGACGGACATGCAGGCCCGCAATCCCGGCCGCTTCCTCCAGCATCGCACGCCGCTCCTGCGGCCGCGCGGCGATGACGGCGGCAATCCGCCCCTGGCTGACCAGCGCCGGGCTATGCGGCCCGGTGGCGGCATCGGCGAAGATCAGCGCGACGTCACGCGCGCGGACATCCTTGCCATTGGCGCGATAGGCGCTGCCCGCGCCGCGCTCGATCCGGCGGGTGACTTCCAGTTCGCCATCCGCGCCGACATCGACGGCGCTGAACAATTCGCCCTGTTCCTGCACCGTCAGCAGCGACACTTGCGCGAAATCGCGCTGCGGTCGGGTCGCGGTGCCCGCGAAGATCACATCTTCCATCCCGCCGCCGCGCATCGACCGGGCGCTCGATTCGCCCATCACCCAGCGGATGGCTTCCAGCAGGTTGGATTTGCCACAGCCATTGGGGCCGACGATGCCCGTCAGGCCCGGTTCGATCCGCAATTCGGTCGCATCGACGAAGCTTTTGAAGCCGGAGAGTTTGAGCCGCTTTATCTGCACGGGATCGGACCGGGGCGATGCATCGCTCCGGTTCCTTCAAGCGCCGATGTCCGCCCCCCGGCCGGCAATCAGAGTCCCGCTGCCTTGAGCTTGGGCTGGAGCGAGGCCCAGTTTGCGGCATTGTCGACCAGCACGCCGTTGATCAGGAAGCTTGGCGTTCCGGTAATCTGATACTGGCTGTTGGCCGTCTCTACGCCCTTCGCCAGCTTTTCGGCTGCGGCCGTGTCGGCCAGACACTGCTTGGCCTGATCTGCCGAAATGCCGCGCTGCTGGGCAAATTCGACGAGGCCCAAATCATTTGCCAACTGTCCGAATCGCTGTGCGGGCGGCGCGTTCATCACCGCCTGATAGCGCGCATCGCCCATCGCCTGCGCCTTGTCGAACATCGCGGTCTGATTGGCAAAGAACTGCTCCGACAGCGGATAATAAATATCCTTGCCGCCGCAACGCGCCAGCAAGGCCGTCGAAATGTCGATGGGATCACGCACATAGGGGCGGAACTCGAAGCTCATCTTGCCGGTGTCGACCAGTTTGTTGATTTCTTCCGACGCTTCGGCGGTGAAATCCTTGCAATGGCTGCACGTATAGGAACCGAATTCGACCAGCTTCACCTTCGCGGCGGGATTGCCCATCAGATAATAGCCATCCGGCGTTTCGGCGACCGTCTGCGACCAGCTGGTGCCGGCAGGCGGCGCAACCGCGGCAACCGATTCGCCGGTGGGCGTGGCACCTTCCTCGCTCTTGCCGCACGCGGCGAGGGTCAGGCTGAGAGCGACAAGGGCAAGACCGGAAAAGGCTTTCACGACGGGCAAGGCTCCGATGATGGATGATTGAAAAACAAGTCTAGATCAGCGCGCGGCTGGCGGCAATGCGGCCTGAAGGATGGCCCAGGTCGATCCCTCGACCCGCGTGCCGTTGACGGTAAAACCGGGCGTGCCGGTGATCTTCACCTTGTTCCACGCATCGTCGGTCATCGCCATTACCTGCTTCATCGCCATCGGGCTGGCGATGCAGGCGTCGAGCTGCGCGGGCTTGTAGCCGCGCTTGCCCATCAGCGTGTACAGCCCGGTCTTCTGGCCGATATCGCGCAGCGCGGCGATCTGGTCGGTCGGCTTGGTCGCGTCGCGATCATAGGTTTCGATCTGCGCCATCCAAGCATCCTGATTGGCGAACAGCGCTTCGTGATTGCCCATGAAGCGGGCCGGGCCGCCGCAACGCGCAAGCAGCGCGGCGGTCAGGTCATATTTGTCGCGCACCGCATTGCGCACCTCGACGCTGACCTTGCCGCCCTTCACATAGCCGGTCTTGAGCGGCCCGCTCGCTTGCCCCACGAATTGGGCGCAATGGTTGCAGGTATAGCTCACATATTCGACCAGCTTGGTCGTGGCGGACGGATTGCCCATCACATGCCCGCCGACCGGCGAGATGACGACGCGGTTCACCCAGTTGGTGGCAGGCGCGGCAACCAAGGCAGTGGGCAGGGCGATGAGGGCGAGGGGCAGGAAGCGGGCGATGGTCATGGGGACGGGTTCCTGGCAGATATCGGCTGAACGACAGCGTAACGGCATCAGCCGATCTTGGGCGGGCCGCTGCTGTTGGCAAGCCCCTGTGCCAGCGATTCCAGCACGGTGCGCAATTCGGGATCGCCGATGCCGCGCAACGAATCGCCCAGTTCGACCGGGATCGGTCGCAAATTGCGCGGTGGCGGACGGCGTTCGGCGGTTGCTGGCAGAATATCGCCCTGCCGCATCGCCACCTTGGCGACGGCGGCATAGCCAAAGAAGCGGTTCACCCGCTCGATCATGTCGGGCAGCATATGCTGCACCATTGGTCCATGGCCGCTCATCACCGTCAGTTGCAATGTGCCGCCCGCCTTCTTGCCGACCGGGAAGCGAATCGATTCGGGCGCGGTGATCGCGGCATAATGGCTGCCGACAATCTCGGTCCAGCGGGTGACGATGCTCGACTGAACGAAGCCGAACTTGCGGAACGCCGCGCGGCCGATGTCGGGCATCAGGTCGGCAATCTGGCGGCTCGCACCGATCCGGGGCCGCTCCACGGGCAAGGCGGCGCGGCTTTTCACTTTCGGCACTGGGGGGCGTTCCGTCATCGCCCGCACCATGGCATAGGGCCGCCATGCGCGTCGAGGGTAGAGAGTCAAAAATCGCGAGTGACCTGCTCGCCCATTATGATGTCCATGCCCGTCGCCTGCCCTGGCGCGCGCCGCCGGGGAGCAATGCGACCGATCCCTATCGCGTCTGGCTGTCCGAAGTGATGCTGCAACAGACCACGGTGGCGGCGGTCGGCCCCTATTTCGCGAAGTTCACCGAACGCTGGCCGAACGTAGAGGCGCTGGCGGCTACGCCGGATGCCGATCTGATGGCCGCCTGGGCCGGGCTTGGCTATTATGCCCGCGCCCGCAACCTGCTCGCCTGCGCGCGCGCGGTGGCGACCGAGCATGGCGGCGCGTTTCCCGATACGGAAGAAGGCCTGCGCGCGCTGCCGGGCGTGGGTGCCTATACCGCTGCCGCTGTCGCCGCGATCGCCTTTGGCCGCCGCGCCGTGGTGGTGGATGCCAATGTCGAGCGCGTCGTCGCCCGGCTGTTCGCGATCACCACCCCGCTGCCTGCTGCCCGCCCAGCGATCCGCGAAGCGGCGGACAGAATCACGCCCGATGCCCGTGCCGGGGATTTTGCCCAGGCGATGATGGATCTGGGCGCGACCATCTGCACCTCGCGCAACCCCGCCTGCGGCATCTGCCCCTTGCGCGCCGATTGCGCCGCCGTCCTGACCGCCGACCCTGCCGCCTTTCCGGTAAAGGCCGCGAAAAAGGCCAAGCCGCATCGGCTGGGCCACGCCTTCTGGATCGCGCGGGCGGACGGTCATGTTTGGCTGGTGCGCCGCCCGGACAAGGGATTGCTGGGCGGGATGCGCGGCTTGCTCGGATCAGGGTGGGGCGACGCGCCTGATCCGACCCCGCCCTTCGCCGGACCATGGCGAAGGCTGGAGCCGCCGGTCGCCCATGTCTTCACCCATTTCTCGCTGGCATTGACGGTCCATGCGATCCAGGTGAATCAGGATCATGTGCCGTCAGGTGCAGGCGAATGGTGGCCGATCGATCGACTGGCGGAGGCGGGATTGCCGACGCTGTTCGTGCGCGCGGCTGAAACGGCCATGAAGAAAGAGGATGTCAGCGATGCACGGCACTAATCCGGTCATAAAGAAACTGCCCGGTTTCGCTGGCGGCACGATCGATCGGGTGGACCATATCCGCTCCAACCCGGCCAAGCTGGCGGAAGCCTTTGCTGACCCTGCCGCGCGGCTACTCGTGCTTGACGGTCTGGAGCCGGTCGAGGTGGACGGCCATCTGCTGCTGGAGCCGCTGGCGGCGGACGCGCATGTCGCGGATCATGTGCTGCTCGGCATCGACCCTGCCGGACAGCCGATCTTCGCGCGCTTGGTCGCCGATCTCGGTCCCAACCTCATTCCTACCCCGCGCAGTCGCGCCATCGCCGGGCTGGTGCCAGCGGCGGAGGTCGCGCTCTACGGCACCGCGCGCAGCTTGGTCCATTGGCATGCGCGCCATCGCTTCTGCTCGGTTTGCGGCGGGCCGACCCAGCCGGTGAAGGCAGGCTGGTCGCGGCGTTGCGATCTTTGCGTCGCCGAACATTTCCCGCGCACCGATCCGGTCGTTATCATGCTCGCGGAATATCGGGGCCGGGTGCTGGTCGGGCGGCAACATGCCTGGCCGCAGGGGCGCTATTCGGCGCTGGCGGGCTTTGTCGAACCGGGTGAGACGATCGAGGAAGCCGTAGCGCGCGAACTGTTCGAGGAAGCAGGCATCCGTGTCCGCGACGTGCGCTATGTCATGAGCCAGCCCTGGCCCTTTCCCTCTTCGCTGATGATCGCCTGCATCGCGCAGGCGGAGGACGACGCGCTGACGCTCGATCCGACCGAGATTGAGGATGCCTTCTGGTGCGATGCCGACGCCGTTCGCGCGGCGATAGCGGAGGAGCCCGGCGCACCTTTCCTCGCGCCGCCGAAGATGGCAGTCGCCTGGCACCTGTTCGACCGCTGGCTGGCGGGCGTTGCCCCATCGGATGCAAGCGCGTAAGGCCACAGGCTCCTCTTATCGTTTCGGGAAACCCACGCCTCCATGCTCAGCCTAGAAGAAGCCCAGTCGCGCGCGCAGGATCTGGTCAGCGCCGCGCGCAAGGCAGGGGCGGATGCGGCCGACGCCATCTATGCCTGCAACGCTTCGACCAATGTGTCGGTGCGGCTCGGCCTGCTGGAGGATGTCGAACGGTCGGAGGGCGAGGAGATCGGCCTGCGCGTCTTCATTGGCAGCCGGTCGGCCAGCATTTCGGCGTCAGACATGAACCCCGCGACGCTGGCCACGCTGGTCGATCGCGCCGTTGCCATGGCGCGCGAAGCCCCGGAAGACCCTTATGCGGGTCTCGCACCCGAAGATCGCCTCATGAAGAAGCGCCCCGCTGCGCTCGACCTGACCGATGAGCAAGAGCCCGAACCCGCTGCGCTGCGCGAACGCGCGCTGCTGGCGGAGGAAGCTGCGCGATCGGTGCCTGGCATCACCAACAGCGAAGGCGGCGGCGCGTCGAATGGTCGCAGCCAAGTGGCGCTGGCGACCAGCCATGGCTTTGCCGGTGCCTATGCGGGCACCAATCACTCGACCTGGGCCAGCGTGCTGGCGGGCGCTGGGTCCGACATGCAGCGCGACCATGCCAGCCATAGCATGCGCCATCTGGAGGATCTGGACAATGCCGAGGCGATCGGCATGCGCGCAGGCCAGCGCGCGGTCGCCCGGCTCAATCCGGTGAAGGTGGAAAGTGGCGTCATGCCGGTGATCTTCGATCCGCGTATCGGCTCCAGCCTGCTTGGCCATCTAATCGGCGGCATGGTCGGCCCAGCGATCGCGCGCCGGTCGAGCTTCCTGCTCGAATCGCTGGGCGAAGCGCTGTTCGACGCGGGCGTCACCATCATCGACAATCCGCAGGTGCCACGAGGGCTCCGCTCGCGCCCCTTCGATGGCGAAGGGCTGCCGGTCGCGCCGCGCGCGCTGATCGACCGGGGCGTGTTGACTGGCTGGCTGATGGACAGCGCTTCGGCACGGCAATTGGGCCTGGAACCCACCGGCCATGCGAGCCGGGGCGGCAGCGGCGCACCGGGCGTCAGCATTACCAACGTCCATATGGAGGCGGGCACGGTGTCGCCGGGCGACCTGATGGCCGACGTAAAACGCGGCCTCTATGTCACCGAACTGATCGGCATGGGCGTCAATGGCGTTACCGGCGACTATAGCCGGGGGGCGGCTGGCTTTCTGATCGAAAATGGCGCGGTCGCCCATGCGGTGTCGGAAATCACCATAGCCAGCAATTTGAAGGCTATGTTCCGTGCGCTCATCCCCGCCAATGACCTGCATTTCCGCTATGCCATGAACGTCCCGACGCTGCGCGTGGATGGAATGACCGTTGCCGGGGGCTGAGATAGATCTGCGCGCGATCGTGTCGGCGGTCGCCGATGCGGCCGATCATGCGCTGACCCTCTGGGCGGGCGGCGATACCCGCGTGCGTCAATGGGAAAAAGTGCCGGGCCATCCGGTATGCGAGGCCGATCTGGAAGTCGATGCGCTGTTGCGCGAGCGGCTCGGCCAGATCGACCCGGAAGCGGGCTGGCTGTCGGAGGAGACGGCCGACACGGTCCATCGCCTGGGCGTGCCGCGCGTCTGGGTGGTCGATCCCATCGACGGCACCCGCGATTATCTGCGGGGACGGCCCGGATGGGCGGTCTCGGTCGCGCTGATCGAGGATGGCGCTGTCCGGCTCGGTATATTGGCCGCACCTGCCCGCAATGAACTGTGGATCGCGCAGGCGGATGGCCCCGCGACGCGCAACGGACAGACGCTGCGCGCGGGCGACCGCACGACGCTGCCGGGTGCCCGCGTGCCCGCCGATCAACTGCCGCGCATCGACCGCGATCTGGTGACGGTCGAAAAACCCAACAGCATCGCGCTGCGCATGGCGATGGTGGCCGCCGACGAGGCCGATCTGGTCGCCACGGTGCGCTGGGGCAATGAGTGGGATGTCGCCGCCGCCGCGCTGATCTGTCAGCGGGCCGGGGCGACGGTCACCGACGCCTTGGGTGCGCCCATGCGCTTCAACCGCCCCAAACCGACCGCTTTCGGCCTGCTTTGCGCTGCGCCCGGCATTCATGCTGCTGCGACGGATCGGCTGGCGCCCCGCGCCCGCGAAATATTGGGGGGTGCGCCGGGCTGACGCTCAGGCTTTACAATTTGCCATATTGCGCTTCGAATCCGGCAATATCGCCCGCTGCCAGATATTTCGCCTGATCAACCCACTGGTCGCGGATCGGACGGCCCTTGAAATTGCCCAGCCTTGCGTCGATCGCGGCAATGTCCGTGTCGGTCCAAGCAGCGATCTGCGCAAAGCGGGTGATGCCCAGTTCGTTCAGCAACGCCTTGAGCTTGGGGCCGACCCCTTTCATGCGCAGCAGGTCATCCTCGCCTGCTTCCGATGTCACGGCAGCCACGGGCGCAGGCGCTTTCGCTTCGACCACCGCCACAGGCTCTACCGCAATCGGCTCTACCGCCACGGGTTCGACGGCCACCGGTTCAATCACCACGGGCGGGACGACCGGCACGGCTGCAACTGGGATTGTTTTCACCTCAACGGCAGCAGGCGGCGCAATCTCCTTCGTCTTACCCTTGCCCGACAACAGGAAGACAAGGCCGATGATCACCAGCAGACCGACCAGCAACCACAGCCCATAGTCCATGAAAAATTCCTGCATCACGCGCCTCCCTGAATATCGTGCGGCTATGTAGGGACGCTTTGTCCCGAACGGCAAGCCTTCACGCCTGTTCGCGCTTAACCTCGCGCCAGCCAATGTCGCGACGGCAGAAGCCGGTCGGAAAATCGATCGCATCGACGGCGGCATAGGCGGCCGCCTGCGCTGCGCCGACGCTCTCCCCCGTTGCGGTCACATTGAGAACGCGTCCGCCATTGGCGACCAGCGCGCCACCCTGTTGCGCCGTCCCGGCGTGGAACACCATCGCCCCCTGCGCCTGCGCCGCATCAATCCCCTGTATCGCGCCGCCCTTTTCCGGCGTGCCTGGATAGCCATTGGCGGCCATCACGACGGTCAGCGCCGTCCGCTCGGCCAGTTGCACCGGCCCCTGCTCGGCCAACGTCCCCTGCGCGACGCTCAGCAACAAATCGACCAGGTCGCCATCGAAGCGCATCATCAGCACCTGGCATTCGGGGTCGCCGAAACGGGCATTATATTCGATCAGCTTTGGTCCCTGGTCGGTCAGCATCAGCCCGGCATAAAGGACGCCGGAATAGGGCATCCCTTCCGCCGCCATCGTCGCCACTGTCGGTTTGATGATCGTGTCGATCACCTGGCGCTCCAGTTCGGGCGTCAGCACGCGCGCGGGGCTATAGGCACCCATCCCCCCGGTATTGGGCCCGGTGTCGCCATCGCCCACCCGCTTATGATCCTGCGCCGATCCGAAGGGCAGGATGGCGCTGCCATCGGTCAGCGCAAAGAAGCTGGCCTCCTCGCCGGTCATGAACTCTTCCAGCACCACTTCCTCACCGGCCGCGCCGAACGCGCCGGAGAACATGATGTCGAGCGCATCGAGCGCCGCTTGCCGCGTTTCGGCGATGATGACGCCCTTGCCCGCGGCCAGCCCATCGGCCTTGATCACCACCGGCAGCGTGAAATCGTCGAGCGCGGCGATCGCGCCGTCCTTGGACGTGACGCGCTGATAGGCGGCGGTCGGGATGTTTGCGCGCTGACACAGATCCTTGGTGAACCCTTTGGACCCCTCCAATTGCGCGGCCTTCTTGTTGGGGCCGAACACCGGAACCCCCATGGTGCGCAGATTATCGGCCAGCCCGTCCACCAGCGGCGCTTCGGGACCGATCACCACCAGACCGATCGAATGGCGGATGCAGAAATCCAGCACCGTGCGATGATCCGTCGCGTCGAGGTCGACCAACGTCGCTTGCTCGGCTATGCCGGGGTTGCCCGGCGCGGCGTAGAGCGTATCGAGCCGGGGCGATTGCGCCAGCTTCCACGCCAGCGCATGTTCGCGGCCACCGCCGCCAAGCAAAAGGATATTCATGTCGCCCATGTCCCCGGATTTCGATGCCTATGACAGTATGGGCCGCCTGTTAGCGGAGGAACGCGCAGGGGACAACGCGCCGCCGCTCTCGGTCAGTGAATTGTCAGGGATGCTCAAGCGCACGGTCGAGGACCGCTTCGGCCATGTCCGGTTGCGCGGCGAGATTTCCGGTTTCAAGCGGGCGGCTTCGGGGCATCTCTATCTCGCGCTCAAGGACGATAATGCCGTGCTGGACGGCGTGATGTGGAAGGGCGGGGCGCAACGCCTCGCCTTTTCCCCGCAGGACGGGGTGGAGGTGATCGCCACCGGCAAGCTGACTACTTATCCCGGCCGCTCCAAATATCAGATCGTGATCGAGCGGATGGAACTGGCGGGCGAAGGCGCGCTGATGGCGCTGCTCGAAAAGCTCAAGGCGAAACTCGCTGCCGAAGGCCTGTTCGCAGCCGAGCGCAAGCGGCCTTTGCCCTTTCTGCCTCGCACCATCGGCGTTGTCACCTCGCCCACCGGCGCTGTGATCCGCGACATTCTCCATCGCCTTGCCGACCGCTGCCCCACCAACGTCCTGGTCTGGCCGGTATTGGTGCAGGGCAATGGTGCTGCCGAGCAGATCGCGCGGGCAGTGCGCGGCTTTTCCGCCATGGACGGCAACGGCCCTGTGCCCCGGCCCGACCTCGTCATCGTCGCGCGTGGCGGCGGGTCGATCGAGGATTTGTGGAGTTTCAACGAGGAAATCGTCGTCCGCGCCGTCGCCGATTGCACCATCCCGATCATTTCGGCGGTCGGGCATGAGACCGACACGACGCTGTGCGATCATGCCGCCGATCGCCGTGCGCCTACGCCGACCGCAGCGGCGGAGATGGCGGTACCGGTGCGCGCCGACCTGCTCGCCACCCTCGCTGAAATGGGCCTGCGGGCGGGACGCGCGGTTCGCCGCAACGCCGCGCAGGCGAAAGAGCGCCTCGACATGCAGGCGCGGCTGATGCCCACCCCCGACATGCTGCTTGCGCCGCAGCGTCAGCGGCTCGATCAATTGTCCGAAGCCCTGGCCAGCGGCCTGCGCCACCGGATCGCCGACGCCCGCGCGCAACTGGGGCAGGCGGGCGGTGCGTTGCGACCGGCGCTGCTCCAGCAGCAACTCGCCCGTGCAAGTGAGCGGCTCGAACGGTTGCGGCCGCGTCCCGATTATCTGGCGCGGGTCTTGACCGATCGCGCGACGGCCTTCGACCGGGTGTCGCGTCATTTCACCTCGCTTGATCCCGACCGGCCGCTGGCGCGCGGCTATGCCCGCGTGATGGCAGGGGGGCGGCTCGTCCAATCCGTCGCGGCGGCGCAGGCTGCAGGCGCGGTGACGCTGCATTTCAAGGATGGAACGGTCGATGCGACGGTCGGGCAGGGCGCAGCCTTGCTTGAGAAGCCGGACCCTGCCGCTATATCGTCCACACCACGCCAGTCCCGCAAACCGCGCAGCGCCGACGCACCGCCGCAGCAGGATCTTTTCTCCTGACCTTCTGAAAGGCCCGACCGATGCTCATGTCCAACCGCGACCGGATCGCCCGGCTTCATTATATGCCCTACAGCTTCCGCGTGTTGCAGGCGGGCGATCATGTGCTGTGCGCGGTCACGGGGCAGAAGATCGCGCTCGAAGATCTGCGCTATTGGAGCATCGCCCGCCAGGAACCCTATGCCAGCGCGGAAGCCTCGGTTCAGGCGGAGCGCGCGGCGAAACGCATTCCATGAATCGTCTCGCCTTCCTTCTGTTGCCTGCCGTCTTGGGAACAACGATAGCGGCGGCACCGCCCCTGTCCGACGACCTCCGCCTTACCGGCACGATGACGCAGGGCGGCGTGGTGGCTGGCACCGCGCCTGCCGATACAGTCTCGCTTCGGCTGGGAGAGGAGGTCGTGCCGGTCGATGCCGATGGCCGCTTCCTGATCGCCTTCGACCGCGACGCCGCGCCCACCACCCGACTGACGGCGCAGCTCGCCAACGGGCGGACGATCGAAAAAAGCCTGACCATCGCGCCCCGCCCCTGGCGGATCGAGCGCATCAACGCGCCGATGCGCCCCACCAAAAGCACGGAAGCCTTCCTGGCGCTGCGTCGGCCCGAACTGGCCCAGATCGCTGCCGCCCGTAGGCTCAACACCGATGCCAGGGGCTGGCGGCAACGCTTCATCTGGCCAGCGATGGGGCGTATTTCCGGCCTGTTCGGATCGCAGCGTGTCTATCAGGGGCAGCCGGGCGCCTATCATGGCGGCGTCGATGTGGCGGGCGCGACCGGCACGCCGGTTGTCGCGCCTGCCGATGGCGTGGTGATCCTGGCGGCGGCCAAGCCCTTTACGCTGGAAGGGCATTTGCTGATGATCGACCATGGCCATGGCCTCAACAGCGCCTTCCTGCATCTGTCGCGAATCGATGTGAAGCCCGGCGACACTGTGACCCAGGGGCAACGCATCGGCGCGATTGGCGCGACCGGCCGCGCCACCGGCCCGCATCTTCATTGGGGCATGAAGTGGAACGACGCGCGCATCGACCCGCTGCTGGTCGCGGGGCCGATGCCGCAGGGACGGTGAAGAGGGGCGATGAAGCGGTTTAGCTGACCCGCTTCATCCGCACTGCGCGGCCGCCTTCGACCTTGCCCATGAAACTGCCCATGGCGGCGCGTTTGAGTTCGATCTTCTGTCCGACCTTGGGGTCGCGCGCGCTGATCGCTTCGGTGGTGGCCCACACAGCGCCATCTTCCAGCCCGATCTGCCACTTGCCATAGCCCAGGCTGCGGACCGACGTGATCACCGCCTCGATCTGATCGACGCCGTCCACCTTCGCCTCGCCACTGTCATCCTCTTCGCCGCCACCCAGAAATGGCAGCTTGGGGAAGGAAAAACCGAATAGCGTCTTGCGCGTCTTGTTAAGTTCGCTCTTGTCCAACACCACCACTTCGTCGCGCTGCGCAGCGGCGTCGATCGCGCCGACCTGACGGTCGAAACAGGCCAATCGCTCTGCATCCTGCGTGATGGATCGGCATTGCAGCAGGTCGGTGAAAATCTCCGGCCGGGGCTGCTGACGCTGCGGCGCGGCGCTCGCGCTGACCGTAGTGAGGCACAAAAACACGCCCATCAGTCCGGTGTTCAAGCGCTTCATGCCGTCTCTCCTCTTCAATCGACCCGTCCACGCCCTAGCATGCATCGGCTGAAAACAAGGTCAATATATCGCAGGATCGCCACGGTCAGTCGCGTCTGCGCCATTTTCAGTCGAGCAGGATCGACGCGCAGACATCAATGGATCGCAACAGGGCGCATTCGCGAAATTATGTTACTAATCAGCCGTAAAACAGCTCTAGCACGCGCTTGTTGCATTTATGATACAGCCCCATTCAAAAGCGGTGAATGCCCTTTTCCCGCGCTTTACAGCGCCCTGCTCCCCGCGCAGTTTCGCGGCCATGCATATGGGGGGATCGCTGTCGGGCACCTTATCCCTCCGTAGGTACATAGAGTGGCAGGTCATCTGCCAACCTCCAGAGCAAGGGACTGGACCGTGAAGACATTTTCAAAGAGGGCACTTCTGCGTGCCAGCGCCGCACCGGCGATCCTGGGCGCGTCGCTGATCGCAACCGCCGCATTCGCACAGGAAGCGCCGCAGGCCGCTGGTGCAGAAGCGGGCGACACCATCATCGTTACCGGTTCGTTGATCCGCAATCCGAACCTGGTACGTTCGACCCCGGTAACGGCGACCACCGCCGACCAGATCGAACTGAAGCAGAACAACACCGCTGAAGAAGTTCTCCGCGAAATTCCGGGTATCGTTCCCAGCGTCGGTTCGGCCGTCAACAACGGCAATGGCGGCGCTTCGTTCGTCAACCTTCGCAACCTGGGTGAAAACCGCAACGTCGTGCTGATCGATGGCAACCGTCTGGTTCCCGCCGAACTGAACGGCCTGTTCGATCTTAACAACATCCCGCTGGCCCTGATCGAGCGCGTCGAAGTGCTGACCGGTGGTGCATCGACCACCTATGGCGCGGATGCGATCTCCGGCGTGGTGAACTTCATCACCAAGTCCGACTTTGCCGGCATGGAAGCCAATATTGCCAATCAGATCACCGAACAGGGTGATGGCAATTACGTGCGCGCCGACCTGACCTTGGGTGCGAATTTCGACGATGGCCGCGGCAACGTCGTGTTCTCGGTCGGCTATCAGCAGTCCGACCCAGTCTATCAGGGCGATCGTCCTTTCGCCGTCTCCGCGATCGATTCGTTCAGCGGTGCAAGCGGTGGTTCGGGCACGTCGACCCCTTCGCGTTTCACCAACGTCAACACGACCGGCGCTGATTCGATCACCACGGGTTGCGGTGAAGCAGGCCAGGTTGCGTGTAACGCTGTCCAGGGCAACCGTCAGGTTACTGCCGCTGGTGGCGCGTTCCGTCCGACTTCGGCGTTCGATGCCTACAACTTCAACCCCTTCAACATCTTCCAGACGCCGTTCGAACGTTTCAACATGTACGCTGCGGGTCGCTACGAAGTCAGCGACGCGGTGGAAGTCTACTCGCGCGGTATCTTCTCGAAGAACACCGTCAGCACGATCATTGCCCCGTCCGGTGCCTTCGGCATCGCGGTCGATGTTCCGCTGAGCAATCCTTATCTATCGGCTGCACAGCGTAACGCATTCTGCGCATTCGATACCAATCCCGGTGTCGGTTACACGGCACGCTTCACGCAAGCCCAGTGCGATGCCGCAGCGACGGCTCAGCCGACCCTGGCCGACGGCACGGCTAACCCAGACTATCGCACGGTTTCCACCGTACTGTCGCGTCGCGCGACAGAATTGGGCCCGCGCATTTCGGACTTCACCACCACTTTCTTCGATTACAAGATCGGCGCGCGTGGCGGTATCACCGATTCGATCGATTGGGATGTTTCGGGTGCCTATGGCGAATCCGAAAACGTGCAGACCCAGCAGGGTTACTGGCTGAACTCGCGCGTGCGTCAGGCGGTGCAGGCTACCAATACAACGACCTGCCTTGATGACTCCAACGGTTGCGTCCCGCTCAACATCTTCGGCCCTGACGGTTCGATCACCGACGAACAGAATGCTTTTCTGAACGCGGACAGCCAGATCATCACCAAGACCTCGCTGGCGCAGGTCAAGGGAACCATCAGCGGCGATGTTGGCTTCGCTGCGCCTTGGGCGAGCGATCAGGTCGCCTTCGCGATCGGCGGCGAATATCGCAAATATGGTGCCAGCCAGGTATCCGATCTGCTCTCGCAGTCGGGCGATCTGGGCGGTGCTGGCGGTGCGGCTCCGAACATCGACGGCGGCTACGAAGTCTATGAAGCCTTTGGTGAGTTGATCTTGCCGCTGGTTCAGGACAAGCCGTTCTTCCAGGATCTGACGCTCGAAGCCGGTATCCGCTATTCGGATTACAAGATCGATGCCGCAGGTGCTTCGGGCTACAACACCACGACCTGGAAAGCTGGCGGTAGCTGGACCCCGGTTGATGGTATCAAGATCCGCGGCAACTATGCTCGTGCGGTTCGTGCGCCTAACATTGCCGAATTGTTCGCGCCGTTGAACACGGTTCTCACCAACTTGGACGTCGATCCTTGCGCTGGTTCGGCACCGGCCCAGAATGCGGACCTGCGCGCAGTGTGTATTGCACAAGGCGCTCCTGCCGCACTGATCGGTTCGATCACGAACGATCCTGCTGGTCAGGTGAATACGACGACGGGCGGCAACCTCAACGTTGGTCCTGAAAAGTCGAACAGCTACACCATCGGCGCTGTTCTCCAGCCGACCTTCGCGCCCGGTCTCAGCCTGACGGTCGACTATTACAACATCAAGATCACTGGTGCGATCACCAGCCCGACCCCTGGTGACGTAATCGATGCGTGCTTCGACAATGTCACTGCTGCCAGCGCGACCAGCGAGGCCTGCACGGTCATCCGTCGTAACCCGGCCACGGGTGAACTGTTCGGTGAAGCTGCGACCACGCCCGGCCTGTTCCAGCCCTTGTCGAACCTTGGCAAGCTGGCAACCGACGGCATCGACGTCTCGCTGAACTACAACAAGGACCTGGGCTTCACCAACTGGGCGCTGGCTGCCACCGGCAACTGGACGAACAGCTCGACCTTCCAGGCGACCCCGACCTCGATCAACCGCGAATGCGTTGGCCTCTATTCGGTCAACTGCGCGTCGATCCAGCCGGAATTCTCCTGGTCGGTTCGCAACACCTTCAGCTTCAAGTCGTTCGACTTGTCGGTGCTGTGGCGCTATATCGATGGCGTGAAGTATGAAGACGGCGACGCCTTCGTTGGCACGCTGAACGGCAAGGATGTGGACTTCAACACCATCCCGGCCGAGCATTATTTCGACCTCACCGGTCGTTTCCATGCTTCGGATGAAGTCACGATCACGATGACCGTTCAGAACCTGCTCGACAACCAGCCCAAGGTTGTCGGTAACTCGATCGGCTCGACCAGCTACAACAGCGGCAACGTCTATCCGTCGACCTACGACGCGCTGGGCCGTCGCTTCACCGTGGCTGCCAAGCTGCGCTTCTGATCCTTTTGGATCGAGCATGAAAAGAAAGGGGCCGGTGGCGACACCGGCCCCTTTTCTTATGGGCTGACAACTGTGGTTGACGTGACGATTGATCCGTTCGGTTGATGTCTAGGGAAGCAGCGGCCGTGGCAATGCTTCTGAAATGCCGATATTGTGCGCGATCACGCGCGCCCAATGACCCACTTTTTCAACTTCGTCAGCATATAGGCTGATAGCCTGTTGCGCATCGCGCTGACGTTGCCCGGTGCCAAACTCGCTCCCCGTTTTGGCATCCCGCGTAAATACCGGCCCGCTCACGATCGCGGCGATGGTGTCCGCGTCGATGGCGAGGTCGAACAATTTTGCCAAACTTGCAAGAACGTCCTGCGGCCGTGAGATCAGGACGTCGCTGTTAAGCGTAGCGACCCTGGAACCCAGCTTGTCGCATAAAGACTGAAACTGGAGCTGTTGGGCGAGCCAGCCTGCGGCCGCGACCTGTATATCGGTCAGGCCAAGATAGTCCGTAGGCGCTATCCCCAAGGCTTTGAGCATTCCCTCATTCATCAGCTTGCCGAACAGGTCGCGCACCCAAAGCCGCCCCGCCAGCCCTTTGCGTGCGATCGAAGCGAGATAAGCGTCGAGCGGCGCATGGAGCAGCACTGCGCGCGCGTCAGGCCGTAATGCCATGATCGCCGGGATCAGGGGATTGACGATATTGGACGGCTTGACGACGATCGCCTCGCCCATGGCGAAGGGTCTGGCCAGCAACCGCAGGCTTTCGTCCAGAACGCGCGCGACGTCCGGGCCTTTTGCGCCACGATGTCGCCAGCCGACGATGTCGTTGAGCAGCACCGGTTCCTTCAGGCCCATCGCAATACCCGGCAGGTCTACCGCAGCAGCCAGAAGCGTCGAGCAGCAATAAGCGGAATGGAAGATGAAATGGATCGGGCCCGGTGGCGGCGCGAGCGTCATCGCATCGCTCCGCCGGACGATCAGCGGCGATCCGGCGCTCGGTAGATTGTCATCCGTCAGGAAAGGAATGGCGGCATGATGGGCGCGGGGCACGTCCACGAAATGAAAGGCATCATGGCCCGGATCGTATCGATGGGCCAGCCACTGGGCTGTGGCCATGGCATTGGCCAAGGGCGGAAAAGCGGCGTTCATACGCATCTACTTTCGCATGCGCGCACCAGCCGCACAAGCCGGGCTTATTCCCCTGCTTGCTACTCCCCGGTCTTATGGTAGCCATGGTCAGCAATAGCTGGGGGGCTTTATGGATGAGACGGTCGGACGATTGGTGCAGCAAGCCGGGGACTTGCGGCGGCGAGGGCATGGGGCTGACGCCGCAATATTGCTCGGCCAGGCGCTTGCCCGCCAACCTAGCGATCCCCAGACGCTCAACCTGCTAGGTCTGATCGCGCTCGACCATCGCGACTTTGCCAATGCCGCCACCCATTTTCTGGGCGCTGCGCAGGCCGACCCGAATGAGGCGGCGCTCTGGATGAACCTTGCTTCGGCCCATCGCGGCCTGGACGACGCGCCAGGAGAAAGAGCGGCACTCGACCGCGCACTCGCCATCGATCAGCGCAACCTGATGGCGCAAATCCGCATGGCGCAATTGCAACAGCGACTGGGCGAGGATCAGGATGCTGCGAGCAGTTGGAGCAAAGTCCTGGCGCTCGCCGCCGCATTGACGGACATTCCGGCACCACTGGCTGACACGCTGGCCGATGCGCGCCGCTTCGTGAGCGATCATCAGGCGCGCTTCGCGGCCTATATCGAGGCAGGGGTTGCGGAACCGCTGGGCAGCGCCGATCCGACCGCGCGTCGGCGATTTCAGGCTTGCCTTGACCGTGAGTTCGGACGGCGGATCATTCACCAAAATCATTGTTCGGGCCTGCACTATCCCTTCCTGCCGGCCGACGAATATTTCGATCGCCACCATTTCCCCTGGATGGCGCAGTTGGAGGCGCAAACCGAGGTCATCCGCGCGGAGTTTCTGGCGATGGTGGCGCGCGACGGTGGCAACATCCGTCCCTATGTGCGGCAGGATGCCGGAACGCCCCTGAACAAGTGGACGGCGCTGGACGGTTCGCTCGACTGGGGGGCAGCCTTTCTGTGGGAATATGGGGTCCGTAACGAAGCCGTGTGTGCGGCCTGTCCTCAAACCGTGGCGGCGCTGGAAGCGCTACCCCGCGCCGATATTCCAGGGCGGGCACCGTCGGCTTTCTTTTCCTTGCTGAAGCCCAAAAGCCATATTCCCGCGCATACCGGCGTTACGAATACCCGCGCCATCGTCCACCTGCCGCTGATCGTTCCGCCGGGTTGCTTATTCCGCGTCGGCGACGAAACCAGGGCATGGGAAGAGGGTGTAGCCTTCGCCTTCGACGACACGATTGATCATGAAGCCTGGAATGAATCCGATCATCTGCGCGTGGTGCTGATATTCGACGTGTGGAACCCGCATTTGTCGCTTGCGGAGCAGCAGCTATTAAAGCAATTCTATGCCACAGCCGATGCGAGTAAGGCAGACAAGATGTTGCCCCGTATCTGATGGACGGCATGGCGGATGGCCCATAGTGCAGGGACACCGCCACCGCCTTTTCGAGGAGATTTGCAGTGCGATTTATCAAGGCAATGATGGCGTCGGGCCTGATCGTCATGGCGCTTCCCGCGCTCGCGCAGGAAGCGCCGCAGCTGGACAAAAATGATCCCAACGCTACCCGCTGCCGCAAGTTCGCCGTGACGGGATCGCTGGTGAAGAAGGAGCGGGTTTGCCGCACCAACGCCGAATGGCGCAAGATCAGCGAGCAGCAGAACCGCGACGCAGACGATCTGATTTCGCGCAGCCGGGCGGGCATGAACCCGAACGGCTGATCCGGGTGGGGAAGGGCGTTGCGGTCGATCGCAACGCCCTCGTCCTTTAGCTGACCCCCAGCACCAGCGCGCCATCACCATCTTCGACCCGCACGGTCGATCCGTCGGGCACCTGGCCGCGCAGGATCATGTCGGCCAGGGGGTCTTGCAGATAGCGTTGCACCGCGCGCTTCAACGGCCGCGCGCCATAGACCGGATCATAGCCGACGCGGCCGAGCCAGGCGCGGGCGCCGTCTGTCAGGTCGAGCGTGATCTTGCGGTCCTTGAGCAGCTTGCCGACCCGCGCCACCTGAATGTCCACGATCGGGGCCATATGCGCGGCCCCTAAGCGGTGGAACAGGATGACCTCGTCCAGACGGTTGAGGAATTCAGGCCGAAAATGGCCGCGCACGACCTCCATCACCTGATCCTCGACCTTTTCGACCGGCTCGTCGTCGGCGAGGCCTGCGATATATTGGCTGCCCAGATTCGATGTCAGCACGATGATCGTGTTGGTGAAATCGACCGTGCGGCCCTGCCCATCGGTCAGGCGGCCGTCGTCCAGCACCTGGAGCAGGATGTTGAAGACGTCGCCATGGGCTTTCTCGACCTCATCGAACAGGACGACCTGATAGGGACGACGGCGCACGGCTTCGGTCAGGACGCCGCCTTCCTCATAGCCGACATAGCCCGGAGGCGCGCCGATCAGCCGGGCGACGCTATGCTTCTCCATGAACTCGCTCATGTCGATGCGGACCATCGCATTGTCGTCGTCGAATAGGAAGCCGGCCAGCGCCTTGGTCAGCTCGGTCTTGCCGACGCCCGTGGGGCCGAGGAACAGGAAGCTGCCGAGCGGCCGGTTGGGGTCTTGTAGTCCCGCGCGGGCGCGGCGGACGGCGGTCGATACGGCACGGACGGCATGAGCCTGGCCGATGACGCGCTTGCCCAGCGTCTCCTCCATCGCGAGTAATTTCTCGCGCTCGCCGGTCAGCATCCGTTCGACCGGGATGCCGGTCCAGCGGGCGACGACGCCAGCGATGTCTTCGGCGGTCACTTCCTCGCGCAGCATCGCGCCTTCCGACGCGGTGGCCGCTTCGGCCAGCCGCTTTTCCAGCGCCGGGATGGTGCCATAGGACAGCTCGCTCATCTTCGCGAGATCGCCCGCGCGCTGCGCCTGTTCCAGTTCCAGCCGGGCGGCGTCGAGCTGTTCCTTGATCTTGGCTTCGCCCGCAATCTTGTCCTTTTCCGCCTGCCAACGGCTGGTCAGTTCGCTCGACTGCTGCTCCAGATTGGCAAGGTCGGCTTCCAGCGCGGACAGTCGGTCCTTGGAGGGCTGGTCGCTCTCCTTCTTGAGCGCCTCCCGCTCGATCTTGAGCTGGATGATGCGGCGGTCGAGATTCTCGATCTCTTCGGGCTTGGACTCCACCTCCATGCGCAGGCGCGAGGCGGCCTCGTCCATCAGGTCGATCGCCTTGTCGGGCAGGAAGCGGTCGGTGATGTAGCGGTTGGAGAGCGTTGCCGCCGACACGATCGCACCGTCGGTGATCCGCACGCCATGATGCAGTTCATATTTTTCCTTGAGGCCGCGCAGGATCGAGATGGTGTCCTCGACCGTCGGTTCGCCGACGAATACGGGCTGGAACCGCCGCTGGAGCGCGGGGTCTTTCTCGACATATTTGCGATATTCATCGAGCGTGGTCGCGCCGATGCAGTGCAACTCACCGCGCGCGAGGGCGGGCTTCAAGAGATTGCCCGCGTCCATCGCGCCTTCGGATTTTCCCGCGCCGATCAACTGGTGCATTTCGTCGATGAAGAGGACGACATGGCCCTCGGCGGCCTTCACTTCGTCCAGCACGCCCTTTAGCCGTTCCTCGAACTCGCCGCGATATTTGGCGCCGGCGATCAACGCGCCCATGTCGAGCGCCATCAGCGTGCGGTCCTTGAGCGTGTCGGGCACGTCGCCATTGGCGATGCGCAGCGCCAGCCCTTCGGCGATGGCGGTCTTGCCGACACCCGGTTCGCCGATCAGGACAGGGTTGTTCTTGGTCCGGCGGGCGAGAATCTGGACAGTGCGGCGGATTTCTTCGTCGCGGCCGATAACGGGATCGAGCTTGCCGTCACGCGCGGCTTGCGTCAGGTCGCGGGCGAATTTCTTGAGCGCGTCATAGCGATCCTCCGCGCCCGCCGTGTCGGCGGTGCGGCCCTGGCGCAGGCTGTTGATCGCGGCGTTGAGCGCTTCGGGCTTCACGCCGGCAGCCGCCAACGCCTTGCCCGCCGCCGTGGTGGTGGCCAGCGTGAGCGCGAGGAGCAGCCGCTCGACGGTGACGAAGCTGTCGCCCGCCTTGGCTGCGACCTGTTCGGCCGAGTCCAGCACGCGCACTATGTCATTGTCGAGGCCCGGCGTCTGTTGCGCGCCGCTGCCTGAGACGGCGGGGATTTTCGCCAGCGCCGCGTCGGTTTCGCGCAGCGCCGTGGGCGCGTCGCCGCCAGCCGCCTTGATGAGGCCCGATGCCATGCCCTGCTCATCCTCCAGCAGCGCCTTCAACAGATGGTCCGGGCTGATCCGCTGATGGTTCATGCGGATCGCGACGGTCTGCGCCGATTGCAGGAAGCCTTTGGCGCGGTCGGTGAATTTTTCGAGGTTCATAACATGCCCTTCGTAATGCTGCCCCTCATGTGGTGTTGCCCAAAAACCACACAAGGGGCGATACGCAATTTCCGCAGGCGCGTGACTTATTTGGGCATCGGCGCCTTGGGCTGCTCAGCGGCAAAGGCGTCGCCGAAGAAATCCTGCGCATACCAGCATGGTGCTTCCGGCGCGTCGGCGATCTGGCGGGCGATGGCATAGTTGACGCGGGCGAATTTCGCGGCGGCATCCCAGTTGAAAGGCAGGTCGATCTGGTCGGATGGCTGGTGATATTGGGTCTTGAGGAAATGTTCGAACGCGGCTTTGCCTGGCCCGGCGAAACCGGTCATCAGGAACACGGCGGGCACGCCTTCCTGCACGAAGCGATAATGGTCGGAACGGGTGAAGAGGCCTTCGGCAGGCAGCGGATCGGGCGAGAGGGCGACGCCGACCGATTGGGCGGCGCGGTCGACGATCGGGCCGAGCGTCGAATGTTCCGCGCCAAAGGCCACGACATCCTGAAAATCATAGGTCAGGATCGGCATGTCGAGATTGACGACGCCGACCAGCTTGCCGCCTGCGGGCAGGACCGGATGTTTGGCGAGATATTGCGAGCCGAGCAGGCCGTCCTCTTCCGCGGTGACGGCAGCGAACAGGATCGAGCGTTTGGGCCGTGCGCCGCCTTCGGTAAAGGCCTTCGCCACCGCCAGCATGGTCGCGGTGCCCGATGCATTGTCCATCGCGCCGTTATAGATTTTGTCGTCGCCCTTCGCGCTGTCCTTGACGCCATTATGGTCGAGATGGGCCATCAGCAGCACATATTCATGGGCGAGCGCCGGATCGGAGCCGGGCAGCACGGCCAGCACATTGGCCGAGGGAGCGGTACTGACGGAACTGGCGCGCTCCAGCGTGACGAGCGGCTTGAGGGCAAAGCCCTTGGGGCGGCCGCCCTTCTTGCCCGCCTGCTTCAGGATGGCGGCGAGACTGCCGCGCGATCCGGCGAAGAGCGCGTCGGCGGCCGGGCCATGGACCGTGGCCGTGGCGCGGATGGCAGGCGTGCGGACATAGGGCTGGCCCTGCCCGTCGATCCAGCTGACGACCGGATCGTTGCTGCGCTCGCGCAACTTGTCCCAGGGCATGCGGGCGAGCAGGCTGGGGCTGGGCAGGGTGATGAGGCCGATGGCCCCGGCCTTCTGCGCCGCCAGCGCCTTTTCAGCGGCAAGATGCGCGCCGACTTCGCTCGGCATGCCGACGGGTGAGCCGGAGAGGGCGACGGCGAATTTGCCCTTTAGGTCCAGCCCGGCATAATCGTCGATCTTCTCGCGGTCCGATTGCAGGCCATAGCCGACGAACACGGCCCCGGCGGCGATGCTCTGCTTGGCTTCGCGGCCGAAGCCGCCGATGGCGACATCGGTGCCATTGGCGAAACGCTGGCCGCCAATGGTGAGCGCGGCGGGTGCGCTCTTGTCGAGATCGGCCAATGCCAGCGTGACCGGCTGATACCAGCTATCCTTGACCGCTTGGGTCAGGCCGAGCGCCGCAAAGCGGGCGGCGACGAAGCGGGCGGCGATGTCATAGCCGCGCGTGCCCGCGTCGCGTCCTTCGAGCAGGTCGTCGGCGAGGAATGTCACGTCGGCGCGGATCGCGTCGGGCGAGAAGGTCGGTTCCTGAGCGAAAGCCGGGGCGGCGAGGGCAAGCAGGGAGACGAGGACGGGAAGGCGAAAGCGCATGGGTTACTCTTTTAACGTCGATGATGGAGCGGAACCTATCGTCGCGGTTCGCGCTGTCCAGCCGTATGCGTATTGCGCTGCTAAAACGCCCCGCTATTCTAGCGCCATCCTGCGGGCGGTTTCACCCCGCTGCTTTTGTCAGAAGGCTCCTTCATGATCCTGTCTTCCCTGCCGCGCCGCCTGCCTTTGCTGATCGGTCTGTCCATGCTGGCGATGACGCCCGTAACGCAAGCGGTGGCGCAGGGCGCTGCCGCCGTCGCTGCGCCCGCGCCACTTTCCAGCCTCGTGTCGGCGGTCGACATTCCCTATGAAGAGTTCACGCTGAAGAACGGGTTGCGCGTCATCGTCCATACCGACCGCAAGGCGCCGGTGGTGGCGGTGTCGGTCTGGTATCATGTCGGGTCGCGCTTCGAGCCTGCGGGCAAGACCGGCTTTGCCCATCTGTTCGAACATCTGATGTTCTATGGGTCGGAAAATGCTGACGGGCCGTTCTTCGGGCGACTGGAGGATATTGGCGCGACCGACTGGAACGGGACGACCTGGTTTGATCGCACCAATTATTTCGAGACGGTGCCGACCGGCGCGCTCGACCGGGCACTGTTCCTGGAATCCGACCGGATGGGCCATTTGCTGGGCGCGGTGACGCAGGCGAAGCTGGATACCCAGCGCGGCGTCGTCCAGAATGAAAAGCGGATGGGCGAGAACCAGCCCTATGGCCTGGTCGAATATGCGCAGCTCGCCGCGCTGCTGCCCGAAGGCCATCCCTATCGCCACTCCACCATCGGGTCGATGGCGGACCTGAATGCCGCGAGCCTGGCCGATGTGCAGATGTGGTTCAAGACGCATTATGGCCCGAACAATGCGGTGCTGGTGCTGGCGGGCGATATCGACATGGCGACCGCGAAGAAGAAGGTGGAACGCTGGTTCGGCAACATCCCCGCCGGGCCGCCGCCGCAGGATGTGGACGCGACCGTCCCGACGCTCGACAAGGATGTCGAGAAGCTGATGAAGGATAATGTCGCGGCGACCCGGCTCTATCGCAACTGGGTGGTGCCGGGCGTCAATGGCGCGGACCTGCCTGCGCTTGATCTCGCCTTGTCCGTATTTGGCGGGCTGGGATCGTCGCGGCTCTATACGACGCTGGTGCGCGACGAGAAGGTGGCGGTGGGCGTCAAGGCCAATGTCCAGCCGTTCGAAAAGCTGAGCATCGCCGAGATCACGGTGGACGTGAAGCCGGGCGAAGATGCGGTGGCCGTGGGCAAGCGGCTCGACCAACTGCTGGCCGATTATCTGGCCAAGGGGCCAAGCGCCGACGAGGTGCAGCGCGCCGCGACCCAGCGGGTGGCGGGGACGATTTCGGGCCTGGAGCAAGTCGGCGGCTTTTCCGGCAAGGCGGTGACGCTGGCCGAGGGGGCGGTCTATTCGGATGACCCGGCGACCTACAAGAAGGATCTGGCCGCCTATGCCGCTGCGACCCCGGCACAGGTGACGGAAGCCGCGCGCAAATGGCTGGGACGGCCCGTGTTCCGCCTGACGGTGGCACCGGGCGAGCGGACGGCGGCGGATAATGCGCTGGCGGGCAATGCGACGATGCAACCCGCTTATTTCCGCGATCCCGATGCGCCTGCGCCCACGGCCGCAACGCCGCCCAAGCCGACCAAGATTGCCGAGCCGCCAATCGAGCCGGTCGCTGACCTCGACTTTCCGCCGGTCGAACATGCCAAGCTCAGCAACGGCATCCCGGTCGTCTTCGCGCGCCGCGCCACGGTGCCGACGGTGCGGGTGTCGGTGGCGTTCGATGCGGGCAATGCCGCCGATGACCGGACGAAGCTGGGCACGGCGGCGCTGACCACGGCGTTGCTGGACGAAGGGACCAAGACCCGCAGTTCGCTCACCATCGCGCAGGAGCAGGAGCGGCTGGGCGCGGCGGTGAGCGCGGGCAACAGCATGGACCGCACGACGGTCGGCCTGTTCGCGCTCAAGCCCAATCTGGATGCGTCGCTTGGCCTGCTGGCCGATGTGGTGCGCAATCCGGCCTTTGCCCCGGCGGAGGTCGAGCGGCTGCGCGGGCAGATGCTGACCCGGATCGCGGCGGAGAAGACCGAGCCGATGGCGATCGCCCAGCGTATGCTGCCGCCCTTGCTCTATGGCACGGCGCATCCCTATGGCATTCCGTTCACCGGGTCGGGCACCGAGAGCGGGGTCAAGGCGGTGACGCGGGCCGATCTGGTCGCCTTTCATGACGGCTGGCTGCGGCCCGACAATGCCAAGATTTTCGTGACCGGCGACACGACTCTGACCGAATTGCTGCCCTTGCTGGAAAAACGCTTTGGCGACTGGAAGGCCCCGGCGGCGGCGAAGGGGACCAAGCTGTTCCGCATGGACCGGATGGCACGCCCGGCGCGGATCATCCTGATCGACAAGCCGCAAAGCCCGCAGTCGATGATCCTGGCGGGTGTGCTGACCGCCAAGAAGGGCACCGACAATCCGGTCACGCTCCAGTCCGCCAATGAGGTGCTGGGCGGCAGCACGACGTCGCGGCTGACCATGGATCTGCGCGAGACCAAGGGTTGGGCCTATGGCGCGGGGACGGCACTGCCCGGCGTCAAGGACACGATCCCGCTGCTGGTCTATGCGCCGGTGCAGAGCGACAAGACGGGCGAGTCGATCATCGCGGCGCGGCAGGACATCAAGGATTTCCTGACGACCAAGGGCACGACCAAGGCCGAGCGCGACCAGACGATCAATGGCCAGATCCTGTCCTTGCCGGGCAGTTTCGAAACCTCGTCGGACCTGCTGGGGGCGATGATGCGCAACGACCTGATCGGGCGGGCGGATGATTTTTATGAGACGCTGCCCAAAATCTACCGGGCGATGACGGCGGCCGATTTCGACAAGGCGGCGCGCGAGGCGATCAATGCCGACGGGCTGATCTGGGTCGTGGTGGGCGATGCGAAACTGGTGCGGCCACAGCTTGACGCGGTCGGCTTGCCGGTCGAAAACGGCACCCTGGCTGACTGAGAAAAAACCTAAAGGAGTGAATAAGATGGCAACTGTCGATGGCGCTTATGATTGCGTGGCCAAGACGCCGATGGGCGACCAGAATGGCGTCTTCACCGTGATCAGCAATGGCGACCGGTTCAACGGCACCTTTGCCGGGATGATGGGGTCGCTGGACGTGGTCGATGGCAAGGTCGCGGGCGACGTGCTGACCTGGAAGATGGAAATGACCATGCCGATGCCGATGACGCTGGAATGCGAAGCGACGGTCAGTGGCGATGCGATTACCGGCACGATGCAGCTGGGCGCGTTCGGGGCTTCGGCCTTTACGGGGACGCGGCGGGCCTGAGGGGTTTGGGGGTTCGGGTGCTGCCCGAACCCCCAAAGCGGACAGCGAAGGAGACATAGGTTGCGACTTGTGCCAATTTAATTAGTTAGCTATCTAACTATTATGGCGGACGCGGAACAGGAATTGGCTTTATTGCATTTGCTGGCTCCGGTCGCGCGCGGCTGGCGGCAGATGGGGGATGCGGCGCTGGCGCAGTTCGGCGTGTCGAGCAGCGCGGGATGGTGCCTGGTGCATCTCGACCAGCTTGGGGAGCCGCCGCGACAGGCGGAACTGGCGCTGTTGCTGGATATCAGCCCACCGTCGCTGGTGCGGACGCTGGACCAGTTGCAGGTCGCCGGGTGGATCGAGCGGATTGCCGATCCCGATGATAAACGGTCCAATCGGTTGGCGCTGACGGAGGCGGGCAAGGCGCTGGCTGAGAAGATCGCGGCGCGGCTGGCGGAAGTGCGTGCGGGATTGCTCAGCGGACTGCCCGATGGTGCGGTGGAGGTTGGGGTCGAGTTGCTGGGATTGCTGAGTTTGCGGATGGCGGAGCAGCGGGCTGGGGTGGAGTGACCTCACCGTCTCGCCGGGGTTTTGGGTTGGGAGATGGGTTCCCGCCTTCGCGGGAATGACGGGATTTTACTTCGTCATGCTGAACTTGTTTCAGCATCCATCGTGCCCCGAAAACGGCGGCTCGTGGGGAGAGATGGACCCTGAAACAAGTTCAGGGTGACGACTTTGGATAGGTTGGGTGCCATATGCAATTACCCTACCCTTGGAGGGTAGGGGCCTAGAGCATGATGACTCTAAGTCGCATCACTCCGTTCGCCCTGAGTAGGGGCTGAGCTTGTCGAAGACCCGTATCGAAGGGTCGGCTGCGCTTTATATCCTTCGATACGCCATTTCGACTTCGCTCAATGGCTACTCAGGACGAACGGTTCTGAGTAAAGTCATCACGCTCTAGCGTTCCTCCCACAAAAAGGCCCGCCGGTCGGGGGACGGGCGGGCCTTTCTATCAGCGCGTAAGGGCGATCAATATTGGATCGTTACCGTTACTGCGCGGCGGTTTTGCGCCCAGGAGGCTTCGTCCGAGCCGAGGGCGGCGGGGCGTTCCTTGCCGTAGCTGACGGTGGTGATGCGGCCCGAATCGATGCCCAGTGAGGCGAGATAGTTTTTCGCGGCGTTGGCGCGGCGTTCGCCGAGCGCGATATTATAGTCGCGGGTGCCGCGTTCGTCGGCATGACCCTCGATCGTGACGCGGACAGCGGGGTTCTGCTGGAGCCAGGCGGCCTGGCTCTGGAGCGTTGCCTGATCCTGCGCGTCGATGTCATATTCATTGAGCGC
This sequence comes from Sphingobium sp. D43FB, assembly GCF_002312805.1. GTDB lineage: Bacteria > Pseudomonadota > Alphaproteobacteria > Sphingomonadales > Sphingomonadaceae > Sphingobium. Next base: position 100,401 of record NZ_NMUA01000004.1, read on the forward strand.
GAAGAAGATGCGGTCGGAGGAGACCGAGGCGACGAAATCTTCCTGGCTGCCCTTGACCGGGCCGGTTGGCGTCATCGGGCCGCTGGGCATGCTGGTGTCGGTGCCGCCGGGGGCGGGGGGGAGTTCGGCCGGCGGCTTTTTCGAGCAGGCGGCGAGTGCGATGATGGCGGTGGCCATCAGAAGGGTGCGGGACAATGTCATTGCGTGTCTCCTTGTTTCAGCGCTGCCTGCGCTCGGATCGGGACGCAGGCAGGCTCCGTGAAGTTCGTTACGCTGTCAAGACGAATGGGTTCCGTAGCGACAGGCGGGAAGGGCGATAATCAGGGCAGCAACGGTCCCCAGGCGGGATCGGAGCCGCTCAAGGGCGTGGGGATGCGGCGTTCGTTGACGCCGGTCAGGTCGACTTGCCACACCTGGCTCGCGCCCTGGCGGCCCGGCGTAGTGCGGAAGAATTGCAGCACGCGGCCATTGGGCGACCAGGTGGGCTGTTCATCCTGCCAGCCATTGGTCAGGATACGCTCATTGTCGCCGGTGGGCGTCATCACCGCGATCTTGAAGTCGCCCGACATTTTGGTGAAGGCGATGAGATCGCCGCGCGGGCTCCATTCGGGCGTCGCATAGCGGCCGCCGCCATGGCTGATGCGGCGCTGGTTCGAGCCGTCGGCGTTCATGATATAGAGTTGCTGCCCGCCCGACCGATCGCTTTCGAAGACGATCTGGCTGCCGTCCGGCGAATAGCTGCCGCCGACATCGATGCCGGGCGACGTGGTGAGGCGCACCGGCGTTCCGCCATTGGCCCCGATGCGATAAATGTCGGTATTGCCCGCCACTGCCATCGAGAAGAGGATGTTGCGGCCATCGGGCGACCAGCGCGGGGCGAAGGTGGGGTTGTTGCTTTCGGTCACCAGACGCTGCTGCCCGGCACCGATGTCATAGACATAGAGGCGGACCCGGCTGCCCAGATAACTGACATAGAGGATCGATTTATAGTCGGGCGAGAAGCGCGGGGTGAGCGCCATCGACTGGCCATTGGTGATGAAGCGGTGGTTCGCGCCATCGCTGTCCATGATGGCGAGACGCTTGACGCGCGCGCCCTTGGGGCCGCTTTCGGCGATATAGGCGATGCGGCTGTCGAAGAAGGGGCTTTCGCCCGACAGGCGGGCATAGATGGCGTCGGCGCATTTATGCGCGGCACGCCGCCAGTCGCGCGGTGCAACTACGAAGCCCTGGCGGGTGAGTTCCTGCTTGAGCGCGACGTCGTAGAGATAGCAGCCGACGGTGATGTCGGATTCGCCGCCGCTGGTGCGGACGAAGCCCTGAACCAGCGCCTGATAGGCGCCCCATTTGTCGAATTGGGGGAAGGTGACTTCGGCAAAGGGAATGACCGGCAGGCCGCCCGGACCCGACGGGTCGAACAGGCCCGAGCCCTTGAGGTCGGCCGCGATGACTTCGGCGATCTTGCGGCCAAGCTCGGTCGCGGACCCGGCGGGGGTCGCGACCTCCTGCTGCGCGGGCAAGGGCGGGACCGCGACCTTGACATTGCTGTCGATCTCGCCGGTGACATCGACGGATAGCTGGGCCTGGGCAGGCAGGGCGGTGAAGGCGAGCAGCGCGGCGGTCGCCAGCTGCAGGCGGCGGAGCAGGGTGGGTTTCATCGGTTCAGCCTCGCGTCAAAGCGGAGTGGCCGGAGCCATTTCCATTGGTCGTAAAATTCGGGTGGCATGTTGCGGAACGGGGAAGCGAGCTTCACCGCCTGGATCGCGCGTTCGGCATGGAGCTTGGCCTGTGGCCGGTTGCTGGCGGTGACGCCGAGCTGGTCGATCACCTGCGGCGTGCCGATGACCGCGCCGCTCTTGTCGAGCCGTACTTCGAGCAGAGTGACGAGCTTGTCGGCGTCCGCCCCGGAAGGCGGACGCCAGTGCGGCTTCAACTGGCGGCGCAATTCGGCGTCGAGCGCCGATTTCTGCGCCGGACCCATGGCGGCGGCAGGCGCGGGGGCGGGCGGGCGACGCGGCGCGTCGGCATTGGTGTCGATCCCCTTGAGGAAATCCTTGCCGAGCAGCGAGCCTTTGGGCTTGTCCGCCTTGCCCTGGCCGGAGGCGCGCGCGGGGGCGTCGGCCTTGGGCTTGGCGGTCGATTTGGTCGATGCCTTGGCAGCGGGCTTCGCGTCTGCCTTCGCCTTTGTGTCCGTCTTGGCTTTGGCCGGGCTGGGCTTGGCGGGGGCGGGCTTGGCCTTGGGCGTCGGCTTTTCGGGCGCGGGCTTGGGTTTCGCCTTGGCCACTTCCTTCTTGGCGGGCGCAGGCTTTTTCGGGGCAGGCTGGGGCTTGGCAGGCGCGGGTTTCGCGACCTCCTTGGGTGTCGGCTGCGGCGTCGGTTCGGGCGCGGGTTCCGGTTCCGGCGCGGGCGCGGCATCCTCAGTTGGTCCCTGCTCCGGCGCGATGCTGGGCGGGGGCGGGGCGGTCGAGATTTGCGGCGCGGTCGATTGCAGCGCGACTTCGTCCACCATCGAGACTTCCATCGGCGGGGTCTTGAGCTTCAACGGGTTGGGGGTCGCCAGGAATCCGGCCGACAACAGCCCGAACAACAGGACATGCCCCGCCGTCGCGACGCCCAAACCAATCTTTTCCGCGCGCTCCATCCGGCTTGCCCTACGGCCTCTCGCCTGAACCGTCGCTGGCTGCATCGTCGGGCGACGAGACCAGCGACACTTTGTTCAGGCCGGCGCGGTTGAGTTCGGCCATGACGCGCATGACCCGGCCATAATCCAGCCCTTTGTCGGCGCGCAGGAAGATTTGCGGCGCTTCGGGCTTGCCCGCATTGGCGGCGACGATTTCGGCGAGGCGGTCGGGCAGGTCGATATCCGCCACGGCATCCTCATCGACATAGGTCGCGCCGTCGCGGTCGATGGAGACGACAGTGGGCTTGGCGTCCTGATCCAGCCCCTTGGCGCGGGTTTCGGGCAGGTTGACTGGCACGCCGGTCACCAGCAGCGGGGCGGTGACCATGAAGATGATCAGCAGCACCAGCATGACGTCGACCAGCGGCGTGACGTTGATGTCGGCCATGGGCGCGCGGCCGCGACCCCGGCGGGCGGAGGGAGGGCCGGACATGGCCATTAGCGGGGGGCTCGCTTGGTCGTCATGCCAGCGCAGGCTGGCATCTTGAGCGTTGGCGCGCGGAAGAAAAGGGAGATCCCAGCGTTCGCTGGGATGACGGAAGCACTCATCGCTGGGCCTCCAGTTCGCGGCTCAGGGTCGCGTAGAAGCTGTCGGCGAAGCGGGTGAGGGCGGATTCGAGGCGGTTTATGCCGTGGCTGAAGCGGTTATAGGCGATGACCGCCGGGATGGCCGCAAAAAGCCCGATGGCGGTGGCGAACAAGGCCTCGGCAATGCCCGGCGCGACGACGGCGAGCGAGCTATTCTGTTCGGCCGCAATCGCGGTGAAGGCGCGCATGATGCCCCAGACGGTGCCGAACAGACCGACGAAGGGCGCGACCGAGCCGACCGTCGCCAATATGTTGAGCCGGTCGGACAGCCGGTCGATTTCGGCGGCGATGGTGCTGGACATGGCGGTGGCGAGCCGGTCGCGCGTGCCGTCGCGATCGACCACCTTCTGCGCGGTCGAGCGCCGCCATTCGGTGACGCCCGCCGCCATCACCTTGGCCGCGGGATGCTCCACCTTGCCACGGGTTTCGTAGAAACGGTCGATATCCTCCGCCTTCCAGAAATCGGCCTCGAACTTGCGGCTTTCCTTGCTGGCGCGGCGCAGGCTGACCGAAAAGCCGATGATGATCGCCCAGGTCCAGATGCTGGCCAGCAACAGGCCCAGCATCACCCCCTTCACGACGATGTCGGCCTGAAGGAACAGGGCCAGCGGGGAAATGGTGGCGGCGTCGGCCACCGCGGCGACGTCTGGCAGGTTGAGGGTCATGGGTGGAGGTCTTCCCCTTGGCAAAGGCGGCTGAAAATGTCGGTCCAGGCTTTGGGTTGCCGTTGCGGGCGGCCCTGTAGCGTCAGCCATGCAACGCAAATGCTGGCGTCGGTCAACTGTTCGTCGCCGCGCATGACTGACTGATGAATGGTGCAGGTCGCTGCGCTCACCTGAGCCACGCGGCTGACCACCATCAGGTCGTCATCCAGCCGGGCGGGGCGGCGATAGCGGATCTGCAGGTCGGTGACGGCATAGACGCCGGTGCCGCCTTCATGCGCGGCGCGCTGGTCGATCTGTGCCAGGCGCAGCATGTCGGACCGGGCGCGCTCCATATAACGCAGATAATTGGCGTGATAGACGAGGCCCGACAGGTCGGTATCCTCGAAATAGATGCGCAGCGGGAAATGATGCACGGCCGCGATGAAGCGTCCGGTCGCGGGAGAGGGCATCATTTCGGCAACAATCATGGCGGGCTTTTAACCATGGCGCGCGGTCGAGGCAAAGGCCGAAACGTCCTTCCCCCGCGCAACAGGCGCATTTTGTCGCCTGCGCTTTTTGCGGAGTGGGCCGCTCTGGCCCCCGGCGGGGCGGGGCGCTAGGATGAGGAGGACGAGTTGAGCCACGGAGAGAGAGCAACATGACGGATATTCGCACGGTAGGCGTGATCGGCGCGGGACAGATGGGCGCTGGCATCGCGCAGGTGGCGGCGCAGGCGGGCTATGACGTGATCCTGTCGGACATCGACCTGCCCCGCGCGGAAAAGGGGCTGGCGGGGATCGCCAAGCTGCTGGCGCGGGCGGTCGAGAAGGAGAAGATCAGCAAGGCCGATGCCGATGCGGCATTGGCGCGCATCCGGCCGGTGGGCGAGATCGCGCCGCTGGCCGACGCGCAGCTGGTGATCGAGGCGGCGACCGAGCGCGAGGAAGTGAAGCGCGCGATCTTCGCCAATGTCGGGCCGTTGCTGGCCGAGGATGCGATATTGGCGACCAATACATCGTCCATTCCGATTACCCGGCTGGCGCAGGCCGCACCCGATGCGGGGCGCTTTGTCGGTGTGCATTTCTTCAATCCGGTGCCGGTGATGGTGTTGGTCGAGGTCATTCGCGGCCTCGCCACCACGCCGGAGACGGTGACGGCGGTCGAAGGCTTTGCCGGGCGGATCGGCAAGACGGTGGTGCAGGCGTTCGACGCGCCGGGCTTCGTCGTCAACCGCATCCTGCTGCCGATGCTGAACGAAGCGGTGTTTGTGCTGGGCGAGGGCGTGGGTAGCGTGGTCGATATCGACATGGGCTGCAAGCTGGGGCTCAATCACCCGATGGGGCCGCTGACGCTGCTCGATTTCGTCGGGCTGGATACGGCGCTGGAAATTCTCAACGTGTTCCTCAGCACCACGGGCGACCCCAAATATCGCCCCGCCCCGCTGCTGGTGAAATATGTCGAGGCGGGCTGGTATGGCCGCAAGACGGGGCGGGGCTTCTACGATTATTCGGGCGCGGAGCCTGTGCCGACGCGGTGAGGGGGGGGTTTCACCGTCATCCCAGCGGAAGCTGAGATCCATGGGCGCAACCTTAGGGGCGTCGAGGCGACGTAGCGGCTAATGGATCCTGACTTTCGTCAGGATGACGGGTGAGGGGTGGGCGAGGATATGCGCCCTGTTGCACGCCCCCTCCACCACCGCTGCGCGGCGGTCCCCCTCCCCGTGCCGGGGAGGATTTAGCCTGCGCTCAGGCTATGCTTCTTCATGCAGTGGCGCAGTTGGTCGTAGGTGAGGCCGAGGCCCTTGGCGGTGGCGCGTTGGTTGAAGCGGTAGCGGTCGAGGGCGGCGGTGATGATCGCGGATTCATAGGCGTCGACGGCGGCGCGCAGGTCGCAAATATCGTCGACCGACGCGGCGGCGGCTTGGGCGGTCGGCACGGGCGGGTCGCAGGGGTCGGCGGCGCGGGGCATGAGCGGCTTGGGCTTCCAGGGCGAGGCGAAGGGGTCGAAGGTGATGCGGCTGATCGGGCGGGTCGGCGCATCCCAGCGATAGACGGCGCGCTCGATCACGTTGCGCAATTCGCGGACATTGCCGGGCCAGGCATAGGCTTCGAGTTCCGCCAGCGTCGCCGCGTCGAAGCCCGGCCATTGCGGCCAGGCGAGTTCGGCGGCCATGCGCCGCCCGAAATGATCGACCAGCACCGGCACATCGCCCTCGCGCGCGCGCAGCGGCGGCAGGGTGATGACTTCGAAGCTCAACCGGTCGAGGAGATCGGGGCGGAAGCGCCCGGCATCGGCGGCGGCGGGCAGATCGTCATTGGTCGCTGCGACGATGCGGACATCGACGCGCAGCGGTTTTGATGCGCCGATGCGGGTGACTTCGCCATATTCGACGACGCGCAACAGCCGTTCCTGCGCCGCCATCGACAGGGTGCCGAGTTCATCGAGGAACAGCGTGCCGCCATCGGCTTCCTCGAACCGGCCGGGCCGCGCGCGGTTGGCGCCGGTGAAGGCACCCTGTTCATGGCCAAACAATTCAGCTTCGATCAGGGTTTCGGGCAGCGCGGCGCAGTTCATGACGATCAAGGGTTCGCCCCAGCGCGGGGAGAGGTGATGCAGCCGCTCGGCGATCAGCTCCTTGCCGGTCCCGCGCTCGCCGATCACCAGCACCGGGCGGTTGAGTTCGGCCGCGCGCCCCGCCAGTTCGACGGCGTCGAGAAAGGCCAATGACTGGCCGACGAAATGGGTCGTTTTCTCCATACACCAACTTATGGTGAAATTTCCCACCTTGTCGCAAGCGAAATTCCACGCTCGACCGAAATGAACGAGCAAAAATGGCGGAAATCCGTGTCTTTCGGCAATTTGGCACGGCCCCTGCAATGCTATGGGCAATCCGCAAATAATCGCGGAAATCGATGAAGGCCAAGGTTCAGGGAGTGTATAAAATGGAAGACAACAGCAACAGCGTTCGCGAAATCGGCCAACTGATGTCGGTCGCCGTCGCCGCCCTGCTGGTAGGATCGACCCTGATCCTGGCAGCTGTCGGCCCGGCCCGCGCCAGCGAAATCCCGATCCTCGCCAGCGAAACCCACAATCCGGCAACCCCGCGCTATCTGGCGTAAGCCGACGGGGTTGTCCGAAAATAGCCAAGACCAGGAGTGACGTTAAAATGGGTATTTTTTCCCGCACCCGCGACATCATCGCCGCCAATGTGACCGACCTGCTCGACAAGGCGGAAGATCCGGCGAAGATGATCCGCATGATCATCCTCGAAATGGAGGAAACCCTGGTCGAAGTGCGCGCGTCCGCCGCCCGCACCATCGCCGACCAGAAGGAAATGCGCCGCCACATCGCCAAGCTGACCGCGTTGCAGGACAGCTGGACCGAAAAGGCGCAGCTTGCGCTTTCCAAGGATCGCGAAGACCTGGCCAAGGCGGCGCTCGTCGAACGGCAGAAGGCGACCGACATGGCCGAGCATCTGACCCATGAGATCGAGACGCTGGACGAAGCGCTGCGCGCCGCCGAAGAGGATATCGCCAAGCTGCAGGCGAAGCTCCGCGAAGCCCGCGTGCGCCAGAACAGCCTGGTCACCCGGATGCAGAGCGCGGAAAACCGCCTGCGCGTGCGCGAAGCCTATGCCGGCGAGAAGGTCAATGAGGCGTTTGCGCGTTTCGACCTGCTGGAACGCCGGGTCGACATGGCCGAAGGCCGCGCCGACGCGATGGACCTGGGCAGCGCGCCCAAGACGCTGGAAGAAGAGATTGCCGAGTTGCGCTCCGCCGACAAGGTGGATGCCGACCTCGCCGCGCTCAAGGCCAGCATGAACAAGGGGGACTGATCCGATGGAAGAGATTTTTCTGCCCATCATCGTCTGCGGCATGTTGTTCATCGGCATGCCGTGGCTGATCTTCCACTATGTCACCAAGTGGAAGCAGGCCCCCAAGATCACCGACGAGGATGAGAAGCTGCTGGATGAACTCCACCTTCTCGCCCGTCGGATGGAAGAGCGGCTGCAGACGGTCGAACGGATCGTCGCCGCCGACAACCCCGATTTCCGCCCGCATCGTCCGCAGGAGCCGGGCGAATTCACCTTCGACCGGAGAAACTGACATGACCGCCCGCCGCACCAAATTCTACCTCAACAAGGCCGACGGCAAATGGATGGGCGTCTGTTCCGGCATTGCCGACTATAGCGGGATCGACGTCGTGTGGGTCCGCGTCGGCGCGGTGCTGGTGACGCTGATGGGGGCCTTCCCCTGGACGCTGATCGCCTATTTCGCCGCTGCCTATTTCGCCGACAACAAGCCATCGGGCCTCTATGCCGATCGCGATGACGAGAAATTCTGGCAGGGCGTGCGGACCAATCCGACCCGCTCCACCCGCGACGTCCGGTCCAAGTTCCGCGATATCGATCGCCGCCTCGCGGACATCGAAATCTATTATACCAGCCGCAACACGCGCCTGGCCGATGAAATCGATCGTCTGCGCTAAGCAGCCTGGGGCAAAACAGGGAGACTAATCATGAATGTCGGTGGACCTTTCTTTGTTCTGGCGATCATCGCGATGTCGACTTTGGGCTGGATGTTCACCACCTGGGTCCGTGCCCGGCACGGCTATCCGGTGGAAAATGAATGGACCGGCACCGTTGATCGAACGGACGCCGCCGCTGGTCGAAAAATCGACCTTCTGTCGCGCGAAAACGAAAAGCTGGTGGGCAAGATCAGCCGCCTGGAGGAACGCATCGCCGTGCTGGAGCGGATCGCCACCGATCCCGCCACCCGCACAGCGCGCGAAATCGAGGCGCTGCGCTGAGGCGCAGCCGGCAAGGGAGTAGAGACGATGTTTCCATTTGAAGATTTTGCGCAAGTCGGAATGATCCTGGGCGCGCTTGCTATTGGCGGCTGGATATTCACCACCTGGTTGCGGGTGAAAAATGGCTACCCGCTGGAAAATAGCTGGGGCAAGCCGATCTATCCGCAAAAAAACGAGGAAATGGTCGAGCGCATCAAATTGCTGAGCCAGGAAAATGCCCAGCTGCGCGCCGAGATCGGGTCGATGAAGGACCGGCTAGCCGTGGTCGAGCGGATCGTCACCGACGAAAGCCACCAGCTGACCCGCGAGATCGAGCAGCTGCGCGGCGTCGCCAACTGATCCCGGCATAAGAACAGGGAGTTAAGGGAATGGGACCGTTTGAAATGGTCGTCGCCATCGTCGCGATCACCGCCATCGCCAGCGTCATCCGCGCGCGTTACGGCGTGGTCCGGCACGACAAGGGCGAAACGCTGGTCGCACGCGGGCCGGACCCCGACACCGAAAGGCTGCGCGCCGAGGTCAAGGGGCTGAAAGAGCGGGTCGCGGTGCTGGAACGGCTGGCGACCGATGGCTCCACTGCGCTGGAGCGGGAATTCGAAAAGCTGCGGGACCGCGACTAAGCGCGGTTCGCGTCGACAGGGAGGCACATATGCAGGACCCTTATCTTTATCTGGCCATGGCGCTCACCACCCTGGCGGGCGTGGCGATCATCGCGGTGGCGGCCTTGCGCGGCTGGGACGGTTGGCTGGCCTTGAAGCGCGCCGAACTGACCCGTGCGACCGATGACGCCGCGCCGCCATCGGCGGTCGCGCGGATCGAAGTCGCCGACCTCAAGGAACGCATCCGCAAGCTGGAGGCGATCGCGGCGGGGGTTGATTTGTGAGGCGCACTGGGCGGGCTTAGAGTGTGATGACTTTACTCAGAACCGTTCGTCCTGAGTAGCCCCTTCGACTGCCTGCCAAGGCAGGCGCTCAGGACAGGCATTGAGCGAAGTCGAAATGGCGTATCGAAGGATATAAAGCGCAGCCGACCCTTCGATACGGGTCTTCGACAAGCTCAGCCCCTACTCAGGGCGAACGGAGTGATGCGACTTAAAGTCATCATGCTCTAGGTCGAAAAACGTCAAGTAGAATATGGGCTTAGCGTTCCCTGGCGAAGGCCGGGGTCAGTCCCACGCCCTGAACTGGGCCCCGGCCTCCGCCGGGGAACAATGGCAGGACGAACGGGTCGAGGGTGCCTTACCGTTCGCGCGTGGCGCTGAAGGTGACTTTGGGGTGGCGTTCCTGCTGGTAGCCGATATCCCAGGCGCTTCGGGCCATGAAGACGAGATTATCGTCGCGATCCTTGGCCATGTTGGCATTGTTGTAGGAGACCATCTCCTTGATCGCCGCGTCGTCGCCGCCGATCCAGCGGGCGGTGTCGAAGGGTGAGGCTTCCAGCACGGCGGCGACCTTATATTCGGCATCAAGCCGCGAGATCAGCACTTCGAGCTGGAGCTGGCCGACGACGCCGACGATCCATTGGCTGCCGATTTCGGGATAGAAGACCTGGATCACGCCCTCTTCGGACAGGTCGTCCAGCGCCTTGCGCAACTGCTTGGTCTTGGTCGGGTCTTTCAATTGTACACGGCGCAGGATTTCGGGCGCGAAATTGGGCAGGCCGGTGAAGCGCAGGCCGGGCTTCTCCGACAGCGTATCACCGACGCGCAGCGCGCCATGATTGGGGATGCCGATGATATCGCCGGGGAAGGCCTCGTCCGCCAGTTCGCGATCCTGCGCGAAGAACAGGATCGGCGAATGGACCGCGAGCGGCTTGCCGGAGCCTGACGGCGTCAGTTTCATGCCGCGTTTGAACTTGCCTGAGACGAGGCGCATGAAGGCGATGCGGTCGCGATGCTGCGGGTCCATATTGGCCTGCACCTTGAAGATGAAGCCGGTGACTTCGCTGGCGTCGGGTTCGACCGCGGCGGGGTCGGCCGGTTGCGCGCGCGGCGGCGGCGCATGAGCGGCGAGCGCGTCGATCAATTCGGTGACGCCGAACAATTTGAGCGCCGAGCCGAAATAGACCGGGGTCAGGTCGCCCTGCCGATAGCGGTCGAGGTCGAAGCTGGCATAGCCGCCCTGCGACAGTTCCGCTTCCTCGCGCAGCCGTTCGAGCGCGCGGGGGGAGAGGAATTCGCCGAGTTTGGGATCATCGAGGCCGGTAAACTGATGGCGGGTGCCGTCAAATTCCTTGGACGGGCCGGTCGGCTGCATCAGGCGGTTGGTGGCGAAGTCGTAAATGCCTTCGAACTCGCCGCCCATGCCGACCGGCCAGCTCATCGGGCAGACGTCGAGCTGCAACTGGTCGGCAACCTCGTCGAGCAGGCCGAAGGTTTCGCGGCCTTCGCGATCGACCTTGTTGACGAAGGTGATGATGGGCAGGTTGCGCAGGCGGCAAACCTCGAACAATTTGCGGGTCTGCGGCTCGATGCCCTTGGCCGCGTCGATCACCATGACGGCGCTGTCGACGGCGGTCAGGGTGCGATAGGTATCTTCGGAGAAATCCTCATGCCCCGGCGTGTCGAGCAGGTTGAAGGTGATGGTTTCGCCATCGCGCGTCCGCTCGAACGTCATGACCGAGGAGGTGACGGAAATGCCGCGCTGCTGCTCGATCTTCATCCAGTCCGACCGGGCGCGGCGGTTCGCCCCGCGCGCCTTGACCTCACCCGCCAGATGGATCGCGCCGCCTTCCAGCAGCAGCTTTTCCGTCAGCGTGGTCTTGCCGGCGTCAGGGTGGGAAATGATCGCGAAGGTGCGGCGGGATGGGGTGGTCATGATGATTTTCTGGGTCGGGAGTAACTAAACCCGTTCACCCTGAGCGAAGTCGAAGGGCCATGCCGAGCGGAGGCGAGGCACTTCACTGCGTTCAGTGGAAGGCTTCGACTTAGCTCAGCCCGAACGGAAACTGAGTTGCGCCGTTACACGTCCACAAGGCTGACGTCCATGCGGAAGCTGCGGGCGTTGCCGGGGGGGAGCGCCATGATGCCCTGCTTGGCCCAGACGTCGCCCTCGAACCCGACCAGGTCCGCCATCCCGGCCCAGGGTTCGACGCAGAGATAATGCGCGCCGGGCTTTTGCCACAGGCCGAGCCAGGGCGTGTCGGGAAAGTCGATCCGCAGCCGGGGTTGGCCGGGGACGCCCCAGAGGAGCGATCGGCTGGCCAGGTCGTCCCAGATCAGCGCGTCGCCCGCGAACATATCATGGGTGGGGGCGAGGCTGTCGCCCGTAACCGGGGAGGGCGCATGTTCGTGGGCGATGAGGCCGGGTTCGTCGCCGACCGTGCGGATCGGCGCGGGTTCGGGCGCTTCAAAGATGATGCGATGATCCTCCGCGCGGCCGCCATAGGGCAGCGGCCAGGCGAAGGCGGGGTGATAGCCAAAGGCGAAGGGCATGACTGTGTCGCCCCGATTGGCGACGGTGGCGGTCATATGCAGCGTGGCGTCGGTCAGCGCGAACGCCATGTCGAGGCGGAAGTCGAAGGGGTAGATGGCGCGACTGGCGTCGTCCGCCTCCAGCCGGAATAGCGCGCTGTCGTCGCCCTGCTCCACGACCGCGAAGGCGCTGCGGCGGGCAAAGCCATGTTGCGGCATGGGATAGTACTGCCCGTCCAGCCGATAGACATCGCCGCGCGACCGGCCGACGAACGGGAAGAGTAGCGGCGCGTGGCCGGTCCACCAGCGCGGATCGGCATCGGTCATCAGGTCGCGGCCTTGCGTGTCCCGAAGCGACCAGAGTTCGGCCCCCAGCGGATTGATGGTGGCGGACAAAGCGGGCGAGGCGATGGCGATAAGGGCGTCGGACAAGGGCGGCTCCTGGGCTGTCCCGCCCCCCATAGCGTCGCGGCATGGGCCTGTCTGCCCCGGCAATCGTTTCGTCTGGGAACTGAAACCCCTGGTCGCTGGTTTGGCGATCGGGAGAAATATCATGAAATCATTTATCGCTGCTGCCACCCTGTCCCTGCTGTTGTCGGGGACCGCGCTGGCGCAGGACAAGGACAAGCCAAGGGACGATACGCTGGACCGGGCGGGCGAGATCGCCAGCCAGCCGGTGCGCGACATCGGGCTTGAGAAGGACGAAATTCCGCCGGTGCTGCTCAAGGCGGTCGAGAATCCCTATGCGTCGCCGCCGTCGCGCACCTGCACCGGGTTGAACCGGGGGCTGGGCGAGTTGAACGCGGTGCTGGGCGATGATTTCGTCGCGGGCAAGGATGCGAACGAAAATCGCACCGGCAAGATCGCGTCGGCGGTCGGCAAGACCGTGGTCAATTCGCTGATCCCGTTTCGCGGGCTGGTGCGGGAGATCAGCGGCGCGGCTCCGGCCGAGCGGCGCTTGCAGGCGGCGGTGACGGCGGGAATCGCGCGGCGCGGCTATCTGCGCGGGCTGGCTTCGGCCAAGGGCTGCAAGATCGCCCCGATCGTGCCGCCGGTGGTGGCGAAGCCCAAGAAGGACGATGATAAGAAATAAGCCGTTTCGAGCCTGTTCCCCGACGAAGGTCGGGGTCCAGTTCAGAGCGTGGAACTGGACCCCGGCCTCCGCCGGGGAACAGGCTGGCTATTTACCTCCGCAGGATGCCGCCCAGCTTCTGGGCGGCTTTCACGATAGCGGCGCTGATCGCGTCGAGATCGTCCTGGGTGAAGCTTTTGTCGCCGGGTTGGAGCGTGACTTCGATGGCGAGGCTCTTATGGCCGTCCTCGACGCCCGGTCCGGTGAAGACATCGAACAAGCGGGCGTCGACGATCGCCTTCTTGTCCGCGCCTTTTACCGCGCGGACCAGCGCGTCGGCTTCCTGTTGCTCCGGCACGACGAAGGCGAAGTCGCGCTTCACTGCCTGGAGCGCAGGCGGCGCGTAGGGCGCGCGCATGAAGCCCGATTTGCGCTTGCCCGGAATGGCATCCAGGAAGATTTCGCCCGCGACGATCGTGCCGCTCAGGCCGAACTGCTTGGCGAGGGCTGGGTGCAGCACGCCATATTCGGCGAGGATCACCTTGGGGCCAAGGCGCAGCGTGCCTGACTGGCCGGGATGATAAGCGCCAGACGCATCGCCGAAATTCTGCAGATTGGCGACCGGTGCGCCCGCCGCTGCGAGCAGGGCGACGACTTCGCCCTTGGCGTCGAAGGCGGAGAAAGCCTGCGCCTTGCCGGTTTGCCAGCCGCGCGGGGATTGATCGCCCGCCAGCACGAAGCCGACGGTCGCGCGCTCGTCCTGTTTGAAATAGCGTCGGCCAAGCTCGAACAAGCGCACCGAAGAGGCGCCGCGATCCATGTTGCGGCGGGTTGCGGACAGTAGACCCGGCAGCAGCGAGGGGCGCATGACCTTGAGGTCTTCGGAGATCGGGTTGGCCAGCACCCAGTCGCCGCCGCCGACCGATGCGGCTTCCTTTTCGGAGAGGAAGGACCAGTTGATCGCTTCGGACAGGCCGCGCGCAGCCGCCGTGCGGCGCACGCGCCGTTCGACCAATTGTTCGGGCGTGGCGGTGGGGCGGGCGACGCCCGGCACACGCGGCAGCGGGGTCGAGGGCACATGGTCCAGGCCGACGATGCGCACCACTTCCTCGACTAGATCGGGCCAGCCATCGACGTCGCGGCGCCAGCTGGGCACGGTGACGGCCCAATGGCCGGGCAGGCTGACGGGCATGCCATCCTGATAATCGAAGCTCGCCGCCTCGCCGGTGACGGTGAAGCCCAGATTGGTCAGGATGCGCTTCTGTTCGTCGGCGGGGACATCGACACCGGCCAGCGCCAGGCACTGGTCGGGATCATAGTCGATGATCTTGGGGGTGAGTGGCGGGCTGCCCGCGCGCGTCGGTTCGCTGGCGGTGCCGCCGCACAGATGGATGACCAGGCTGGTGGCGATCGACAGGCCATCGTCGAGGAAGGCGGGATCGACCCCGCGTTCGAAGCGGCCGCGCGCGTCGGAGGTGAGGCTCAGCTTCTGCCCCGTCATCGCAATCCGTTCGGGCGTGAAATAGGCGCATTCGATCAGCACGTCGGTCGTGCCATCCTGCGCGCCCGAATGTTCGCCGCCCATGATGCCGCCAATATCGTGGACCGCTTCCTCGTCGGCGATGACGGTCATCGTGTCATCGACGGTGTAGGTCTTGCCATTGAGCGCCAGCACCTGTTCGCCCGGCTTGCCCTTGCGCGCGACCAGGCCGCCCGTGAGGCTCGCCATGTCATAGACGTGCAGCGGGCGGCCGAGGTCGATCATGATATAGTTGGTGATGTCGACCAGGGTGCTGATCGGCTTTTGGCCAATGGCCTTCAACCGGCGCGCCATCCATTCGGGCGAAGCGCCATTGGTCACGCCGCGCACGGTGCGGGCATAGAAGGCGGGGCAGCCTTCGGCATCGTCGGTGCGCACGTCCGGGCCGGGGCCGACGCCGGTGATCGGCGGCACGATCAGCGCGTTGAGCGTGCCAAGGCCAGCGGCGGCGAGATCGCGCGCGATGCCGCGCACGCCCATGCAATCCTGGCGATTGGGGGTGATCGACACGTCGATGACCGGGTCGTTGAGGCCCGCCCAGTCGGCATAGGCCTGTCCCACCGGCGCGTCGCCGGGCAGTTCGATGATGCCGTCATGATCGTCGCCCAGTTCCAGCTCACGCGAGGAACACATCATGCCGTTGGAATCGACGCCGCGAATCGCCGTCTTTTTCAGCACCAAGCCGTTGGAGGGCACGACCGCGCCCTCCGTCCCGAACACGCCGAGCAAGCCTGCGCGGGCGTTGGGGGCACCGCAGACAACCTGCAACGGGGTGCCGTCGCCATGGTCTACGGTCAGCACTTGCAGCTTGTCCGCCTGCGGATGGGGATCGGCGGTCAGCACGCGCGCGATTTTGAACGCGGCGAGCTTTTCGGCGGGGTTGTCGACGCCGTCCACCTCCAGGCCGATGGCGTTGAGCTTCTTGAGGATCGTCGCCAGGTCGGCATCGGTGGCGAGATGCGTCTTGAGCCAGCTGAGCGTGAACTTCATGCGCCTACTCCTCCGCTGAGCGTGGGCACGTCGAGCGCGGAGAAGCCATAATGTTTGAGCCAGCGCAGGTCGCCGTCGAAGAAGGCACGCAAGTCGTTCATCCCATATTTGAGCATGGCGAGCCGATCGACCCCGGTGCCAAAGGCGAAGCCCTGCCATTCGTCGGGGTTCAGGCCACAGCTTTCGATCACGCGGCGATTGACCATGCCGCTGCCCAGCACTTCGAGCCAGCCGCCATCGGGCGCATCGCCGTCGCCGCCGATGACGCGCTGGCCATTGGCGAGCGTATAGCCGACGTCGACCTCGACCGAGGGTTCGGTGAAGGGGAAGTAGCTGGGGCGCAGGCGCAGGACGATATCCTCGCGCTCGAAAAAGGCCTTGAGGAAGGTTTCCAGCGTCCATTTCAGGTGACCGAGCGTGATGCCCTTGTCGATGACGAGGCCCTCGATCTGGTGGAACATCGGCGTGTGGGTCGCGTCGCTATCGCTGCGATAGACGCGGCCGGGCGCGATGATGCGGATCGGCGGGGGGGTCGTCATCATCGTGCGGATCTGCACCGGGGAGGTATGGGTGCGCAGCAGCATCCGCTTCTGCCCCTCCGCGTCGGGGAAGTAGAAGGTGTCGTGCATCGCCCGCGCGGGGTGCGTCTCGGGAATGTTGAGCGCGGTGAAATTATGCCAGTCATCCTCAATCTCCGGCCCGGTGGCGACGGAGAAGCCCAGATCGGCGAAGATTTCGGCCAGTTCGTCCATGACTTGGGCGACCGGGTGGACGCTACCCTGCGGGGCCGGATCGGCGGGCAGGGTCATGTCGATCTTTTCCGACGCCAGGCGCGCATCGAGCGCGGCGCTTTCGAGCGCAGCCTTGCGCGCGGCGATGGCGGCGGTGACGGATTCGCGCAGATCCTGAATCGGCGGGCCTTGCTCCAGCCGCTCTTGCGGCGACATCGGGCCGAGCGTCTTGAGCAGGCCGGTAATGACCCCATTCTTGCCCAACGCCCCCACCCGCAACGCCTCCACCGCGTCCGGCGTGTCGGCGGCGTCGATGTCGGCGATCAGCCCGGCTTTCAATGCGCTAATGTCTGTCATCATTGTCTTGTCACCACCATCTCGTCATTCCCGCGAAGGCGGGAACCCATCTCCCGACCTGTCGGTCAGTCGCAGCGCAGAGTAGGCAAAGGTTCATAGCCAAAGCCCAGCGCCAGATCGTCCCAGTCGGGATTACCGGCTTCGATAAGCGCGATCTTCCACGGCCTGTTCCATTTCTTGATCCGCTTCCCCCGCAGGATGGCGCTGTCCATACTGTCATGCGGTTCGAACCAGACCAGGCGCTTGACGCCGTAGTCTTTGGTGAAGCCTTCGATCAAGCCGTTTCGGTGTTCATAGAGTCGCTTTACGAGGTCGGATGTGACCCCGATGTAGAGCGTCCCGTTCCTGCGACTGGCCAGAAGATAGACGGTTGGGCTGATCTCGCGCTTCATACAGGCCCCCGGAGATGGGTCCCCGCCTTCGCGGGGATGACGGAAATAGAGAGCGGGAATGACAAAGTGAGAGGCGGGGATGACGGACTATGCTCTTTAACCTACGCCCGCGCCCCCAGCAACGCGCCGCCGAAGCCGATGAACATGACGCCGGTCGCGCGGTTGAAGAGGCGTTGGCGGTTGGTGGGCGCGAGCCAGCGGGCGAGGCGCAGGCCGCCCAGCGCATAGACGCTGTACCAGAAGCTTTCGATCACCACGAAGGTCAGCACCAGGATGGCGAGCTGGACGCCGAAGGGGCGGTCGGTGTCGATGAACTGGGGGAAGAGCGCGGCGGCGAAGATGATGAGCTTGGGATTGGAGAGGCCCGTGAGCAGGCCCGTGGCAAAGAGGGCGTGGTGCGAACGGGCGGGTGCGGCGACGGCGGCTGCGCCAACCGGTGCGCGCCAGGCCTTTATCCCCAGCCAGACGAGATAGGCGACGCCTGCATAGCGCAGCACATCGAACAGCCGCGGCGAGGTTTTGAGCAGCGCGCCAAGGCCGAGCGCCGAAGCCGCGAGGCACAGCAGCACCGCGCTCATCAGGCCCGCCATCGTCGCCATCGCCTTGCGCGGGCCGTGCTGGATGCTCTGCGTCATCACATGCAGCATGTTCGGCCCCGGCGTGGCGGAGATGAGGAAGACGGCGGTGACATAGAGCCACCAGAGATGCAGCGACATGGGGTGGTCCTCACGCTGGCGGGTCATCACATCCGTTCGCCCTGAGCCTGTCGAAGGGCCGCTTTTTCTTCAAGAAAGTGCGGGGCTTCGACAAGCTCAGCCCGAACGGGGATTGGGGTGGTGGGAAAACAAAAAGGGCGCCGGAAGCATCTGCCCCGGCGCCCTTTTGACGATCTTGCGACCGATCGGCCTTAGGCTGCGGGCAGGGCAGCCTTGGCCTGGGCGATGATGGCGCTGAACGCCTCGCCTTCGTGCATCGCGATGTCGGCCAGAACCTTGCGGTCCAACTGCACACCGGCGAGCTTCAAGCCATGCATGAACTGCGAATAGGTCAGGCCTTCAGCGCGGACACCCGCGTTGATGCGCTGAATCCACAGGCCACGGAAGCTGCGCTTCTTGACCTTGCGATCGCGGTAAGCGTACTGGCCGGCCTTTTCGACGGCCTGACGGGCGATACGGATGGTATTTTTGCGACGGCCATAATAGCCCTTCGCCTGTACCAGAAGCCGCTTATGCTTGGCGCGGGTGGTTACACCCCGTTTTACGCGTGCCATATGTCCCTAATCCTTACTTGAGGCCGTAGGGCGCCCAGAGGCGGACGTGAGCCACGTCGGCATCGGACAGCACGGAAGTACCACGGTTCTGGCGAATATATTTGGCGTTGTGGCTGATCAGACGGTGACGCTTGCCAGCGACGCCGTGCTTGACCTTGCCGGAAGCGGTGAACTTGAAGCGCTTCTTCACACCGCTCTTGGTCTTGAGCTTGGGCATTTTCGTCTCCTTTGCGTAGCGCGACGATTACAGACAGCCCCGGCAGCCCTAGTTAGCCGGGCGGTCCCACTGAATATCGCGAAGGGCGCGCCATAAGGGGCGGCCGGGGAAAAGGCAAGCGATTCGCGTTTTGGGGGGCGCGGGAGCCATTTGACGCGCTGGCGCGTTGAGCGCGCGATGGTCGATGCTGAGCCCGAAATGACAGAGCAGCCGACGGCCGGGCGCGGCGCGGCCGTGCGTCATCATGCGACGCGTGTGCGCGAGCGGTGGCGCAAATTGCCGCTGCCGGTGAAAATCCTGCTTGGCATCCTGGGCTTCCTCTTTGCCATCTGGCTGATCCTGTTCATCACCAAGGGCCGTTTCCTCAAACGGCCGTTCGAGCAGATCGTCGGCAGCCAGTTGGAGCGCGACGTGCGCGTGGGGGGCGATTTCCAGCTCTATTTCGCGCCCTTCTCCATCAAGCTGCTGGCAGAAAAAGCACGCATCGCCAACCTGCCCTGGGCGAGCCAGCCCGACCTGTTCCGCGCCGACCTGATCGATGCGCGGATCGCGCCGTTCAGCCTGATCTTCGGCGACCGGGCGCGCCTGTCCTGGCTGGAACTGCGTAATGGCGCAGTGGACCTGGAATGGTCGCGCGATCACAAGCAGAATACCTGGACGCTGGGCGACCCGAACTCGGATGGCGAGCCGATGACATGGCCGCTGATCCGGCAGGCGCGGCTGGTAGGGACGACGCTGCGCTATCGCGATCCGCAGATGCAGTTGAACGCCGATATCGGGTTCGAGACGGTAAGGGCAAAGGACACCCGTTTTGCCAGCGACGTGCGGCTGTCGGGCACGGGCAGCATGCGGGGCAAGCCCTTCGACCTCAAGGGCAGTTTGTTGTCCCCCAACGCCACGGTGTCGGGCGGCAAGAACAGCCTGGTGCTGCGCGCGGAAGCGGGTGCGACGGTGGTCGATGTCACCGGCACGCTGCGCGGCGCGACCGAGTTGGAGGGCAGCGACCTGCAACTGGTGACGCGCGGGCCGAACCTCAGCTTGCTCTTCGATTTCCTGGGCGCGGCGATCCCCGATACGCGCCGCTATCGCTTTACGTCGGCCTTGACCAAGGTGGGCGACGAGTGGCGCTTCACCCGGTTGAAGGGGCGGTTTGGCGATAGCGACCTGACCGGGCGCTTCACCGCTTCGCTGCCCAATGACCGGCTGCTGCTGACGGCGGACCTCGCGACCCAGACGCTCGACATCATCGATGTCGCGCCCTTCTTTGGCTATGATCCGGCCAAGATCGAGCAGCAGGGCGCGGCTGGCGCGATCGAGACGGTGCAGGGCACCCCGCGCGTCCTCCCAGATACGCCGTTGCGGGTCGAGGCGATCCGCAATTTCGATGCGAAGGTGCAATATAAGGTCAAGCGGGTGCGGGCGGACTATGTCCCGATCTCGGATATCGACCTGTCCCTGAAGCTGGATCGCAGCGTGCTGACGCTGTCGCCGCTGACGTTCGCCATGTCGGGTGGGCAGGTCGCGTCGGATATCGAGATCAACGCGCGCGGCGCGCCGGTGCGGACAACTTACGATATTCGCTTGGCCCCGACGCCGATGGGCACGCTGCTGGCGCGCTGGGGGGTGGAGCAATCGGGCACCACCGGTACGATCAAGGGCCGGATACAGATGACGGGCCTTGGCGATACGCTGCATGATTCGCTCGCGACATCGAACGGGCGGATCGCGGTGATATTGCCAGCCGGAACGATGTGGGCGCGCAATGTGCAATTGTCGGAACTCGACATCGGCACCTTTGCGACCAAGATGTTCGCGGGCAAGCTCAAGGAACCGGTGCAGATTAATTGCGGCCTGATCGCCTTTACCGTGCGCAATGGCGTGGCGGCGGCGGACCCGATCCTCATCGATACGAAGAAGAATGTGATGATCGGGCGCGGCGGCTTTTCGTTCCGCAACGAGCGGCTGGACATCGCCTTCCGCGCCGACAGCAAGAAGATCAGCCTCTTTTCCGGCCAGTCGCCGATCGGCATCAACGGCTATTTCGCTCGGCCCGGCATGGCGGTCGTCAGCCCGGAACTGATGGCGCGCGGCGGGGCGGCCTTGGGACTGGCCGTGGTCGGCACGCCGCTGGCGGCGGTGCTGGCCTTTGCCGATGTGGGCGATGCCAAGGGCGCGGCCTGCGGCCCGATCCTGTCCGGGGCCAATGCGGTGGCGCAGCGCACCAAGCGCGGCAATGCGCGCGACGATGTCGGCCAGGGCACGACCGCGAAGGACGAAAAGGGCGAGGGCAGCAAGAGCGAGCAGAAGAGCCAGAAGAAGAAGTTTCTGGGGATTTTCTAAGCGGGCTGGGAGGGGCGTTGTGCCCAGTCCCTATCATACCGTTCGTCCTGAGTAGCCATTGAGCGAAGTCGAAATGGCGTATCGAAGGATCAGACGCTGGGCATGATGCTTCGATACGGGTCTTCGACTTCGCTCAGCCCCTACTCAGCACGAACGGAGTGGTTATACGGGCATAGTCAATGGGCTGGGCAACTGCCCCAGCGCGGACGCTCGGCTGCACCTCGCTCCCCCTCCCCACCGGGGAAGGAGGCAAATTTAATGGTCGTGATCGTGACCATGATCATGCGCGGCGCTGGCGAGTGCTTCCAGCACATCTTCCAGTCGGGCGGGGTCGCCCAAGGCCAGGACATGGCCGTCGCTGTCCGCCGTCAGCGGTTCGCCATTCCAGTCGCACATCAGCCCGCCTGCACCTTCGACCACCGGCACCAACGCGGCGAAATCATAGCTTTGCAGGCCCGATTCGATGACGATGTCGAGGAAGCCCGACGCGAGCAGGCCGTAATTATAGCAATCGCCGCCATAGACCGGCCCCTGACGCGGGGCACCGCCGGAGACGGCCGCGACCAGCGCCATATAATGGGGCACGTCGCCATCGGCGAAGAGGTGCGGGCTGGTGGTGGCGATGCCTGCGCCCTCCAGCGCGCGGCAGGCGCGGGTGCGGATCGGCTGGCCGTTGAAGGTCGTGGGCTGGCCCGACATGCCCGCCCAGCGTTCGCGCGCGATCGGCTGGTCGATGAGGCCGACGGTCGGCCAGCCCCCTTGCGTCAACGCGATCAGCGTGCCGAAGATCGGCCGCCCGGCGATGAAGCTGCGGGTGCCGTCGATCGGGTCGAGAATCCAGACCCGCTCGGCATCCTCGCGCACGGATCCATATTCCTCGCCGATGATGCCGTCGCCGGGCCGTTCCTTTTCCAGAATCGCGCGGATCGCGGCTTCGGCGGCGCGGTCGGCCTCTGTCACGGGCGACTTGTCGGCCTTCAACTCCATATCGTAGCGGGCGCGAAAGAAGGGGCGGATGGCTTCGCCCGCCGCATCGGCAAGGCGGTTGGCGAGGGTCAGGTCGTCACGGGTTGTCATGGCATGATCGCCTAGCCGGTTGCGCCCGGCTGCGCCAGAGGGGCAGCGCCCTTGAGCGCCAGCGGCAGGCCTGCGGCGAGGAACTGGACTTCGCGCACGGCGGCGGCGACCCGCTGGTTGAGCAGCCCGGCCGCATCGCGGAAGCGACGGGCGAGCGCATTGTCGGGCACGATGCCGAGCCCCACTTCATTGGCGACGAGGATGATCGGGCCGGGCGCGGCGACGATGGCGGCGACCAGATCATCGGTCGCGGCGTCGATGTCCCGGTCCGCCAGCAGCAGGTTGGAGGTCCAGAGCGTGAGGCAATCAATGAGCAGCACGCGGCCCGGCGCGGCGTGGATGTGGATTGCCTGCGCCAATGCCATCGGCGCTTCGACCGTCTGCCACAGGGCATCGCGATCCTGTTGGTGGCGGGTGATGCGGTCCTGCATCTCGTCATCAAAGGCCTGCGCCGTGGCGATGAAGCAGCGGTCGGGGCCGGTCGTTTCGGCGCGCGCCTGCGCATAGCAGCTCTTGCCCGATCGCGCGCCGCCCAGTACCAGCAGGCTGTGATTTGCAGTCATGTTCCTCTTCCCTTCATGCCAGCCATGCCCATAGCCCCGCAATCAGCCAAAGCAGCAGGCAGGCGCGGATCGTGAGACGCAGCGCCCGGTCTATGTCTCCCGCATCGGCCTGCGCCCTGCCATCGCCGATCCAGGGCTTCGGGCAGGCGACGCCATCATAAGCGATCGGCCCGGCGAGGCGTAGGCGCAAGGCACCCGCCATCGCCGCTTCGGTCCAGCCCGCATTGGGAGAGGCATGCGCGCGCGCGTCGCGCCGCAGGATGCGCCATCCGCCGCCGCCCGCGATACAGATCAGCGCGCCGCCGATCCGCGCGGGCAGCAGGTTGAGCAGATCGTCACTGCGCGCCGCCGCCCAGCCAAAGGCGCGCCAGCGCGGCTCGCGATGGCCGATCAGGCTGTCGGCGGTGTTGATCGCCTTATAGGCCCAGACGCCGGGCAGGCCGAGCAGCAGCAGCCAGAAGAGCGGGGCGGCGATGCCGTCGCAGAAGCTTTCGGCCAGGCTTTCGATCGCAGCGCGGGCGACGCCGCTGGCATCGAGCGCATCGGTATCGCGGCCGACGATGCGGGCGACCTGCTGGCGGGCAAGGGGCAGGTCGTTTGCGGCCAACGCCTGCGCCACGGTGCGGACATGGTCGAACAGGCTGCGCTGGGCGAGCGCGGGAAAGGCGAGCAGGGCAAGGAGCGGCCAGCCATAGGGGCCGCACAGATGCAGTATAACGGTCTGGATGATCCAGCCGCCGCCCGCCGCGACGATCAGCAGCAGCAGGACTGTGGCGATGCCGAGTGTGCGGCGGGTGGCGTCGCTTCCGTGCGGGCGGTTCCAGCGCGACTCGCAAGTGTCAATGAGGCGCGCGAACAGGCCGACCGGGTGGCCGATCCGCGCATAAAGCCAGGCGGGCCAGCCAATCGCGGCGTCGAGCATCAGCGCGACGAGCGCGACCGGCTCAGCCATGGCGCAGCGCCGCTTCGAGCCGGTCGCAGGCAGCGGCATCGGCGGGCAGGCCGATGCGCAGCCAATGGGGCTGTTCGAGGAACGGGCGGGTCAGGATGGCGCGGCGCGCGAGACGGTCGAACAATGCGGGGGCGTCGTCGGCTTCGATCAGGCGGAACAGCGGGCAGTTGCCGACCGGGCTGTAGCCGCAGCGGGTCAGCAGCGCGTCTAGGGCGGATGCCTGTTGCCCAAGCCGCTGGCGGGTGGCGGCGATCCAGAGCTGGTCGCGATAAGCGGCCGTGCCGATGGCGATGGCCGGGGCGGAGAGTGGCCAGGCCCCCAGCTTGCGGCGGACGGCGGCGAGGATGGCGGGCGGGGCGATCAGGAAGCCGAGCCGCACGCCCGCTGCCCCAAAAAATTTGCCGAAGGAGCGGAATACCAGCAGGCGGCAGTCGTCGCTCACCTGATCGGCAAAGCTGAACGTCGGGTCGGTGTCGGCAAAGGCTTCGTCAATGACCAGCCAGCCTTCGCCGCGCCGCGCGAGCAGGTCGTGGAGGGTGGGGTGGTCGAAGCGATGGCCGTCGGGATTGTTGGGGTTGGCGAGGATCAGTGTCTGGTCGTCGGCCTCGGCAAGGTGGGCGCGGCCAAGTGGGATGCTGCCGTCGATCATCTCGCCATGGGTGCGATAGGCGGGGGTGATGTAGCAGGCGGGACCGGGCAACAGGTCGCCGATCAGGCGCAGGCCGATCTCGGTGCCGGGCAGGGCGCAGACCGTGGCGGGATCGACGCCGACATGCGCGGCGGCGGCGGCTTCGAGCGCGCGCAGGGCCGCGTCATCGGGCAGGCGCGCCCAGTCGATCGCCAGCGGCGGGATGGGCCAGGGCTGCGGGTTGATGCCGGTCGACAGGTCGATCCAGGGCGCATCGACCTCCCCGAAATAGGCGCGCGCCGCACCCAGCCCGCCGCCATGCCAGTGCCAGCGGTCGATCATAGCAGTACCGCCAGCAGCAGGCCGCTTTCGACAAGTTCGATGCCCGCGCCATGGCCATCGCCCGAAATACCGCCGATCCGGTGCCGCAGCCACAGGCCCCAGCCGAGCATCAGCACCGGCGCGGCGAGCAGGCCAGGCACCCACCAGCAGGCGAGCAGCCAGACGGCGGCCCAAAGCGCGAGATCGACCGGGCGGATCGCGCCGCGAAAGGCGGTGCCGAGCCCCTCGTGCAGCGGCGGGAGAAGGCGGGTCCACCAGAGCGGCGCGATCCGCGCGGTAAAGGGGATCAGGATCAGCGCGGCGAGAGGCGCGCGATCGATGAGGGCATGGAGCAGGACCAGCTTGGCGATCAACTGGAGCACGATCGCGACGACACCGAAACTGCCGACATGGGGGTCGGACAAGACGGCGCGCAGGCGATCCCTGTCCTTATGCGCGGCCCCTGAAGCATCGGCGATGTCGCCCAGGCCGTCGAGATGCAGCGCGCCGGTCAGCCCGACCCAGGCGATGAGGCCGAGCAATGCGCCAACCCAGGGGTCGATCCGCGCCCCCGCCCCGCAAGCGACGGCGATCAGCGCGCCGAGGATCAGGCCGACGGCGGGGAACCAGCGCATCGACCGGGCGAAATCCTGCGCCGTGGCGGTGACGCGCGGCATCGGCAGGCGGGTGAGGAACTGGAGCGCGATGACCAGCCCCTTCATGGATGCAGGCCGATGATCTGCGCGGCAGGCTGCGGGCCGGGCCACAGGCGCAACGACAGCAAAGACGCATAGGGCAAGTCGAACGCCCAGCTTTGCGCGGGCGTCAGGCCGCAATGATAGGCGATGGCCGCGCGCATCGCCCCGCCATGGGTGAGGATAAGGGTGGAGTCGGCGGTCAGTGCAGCGGTGGCGGCGGCGACGCGATCGACCAGCATCGACCAGCGCTCGCCGCCCGGTGGCGGGCTGGCGTCGGGATCGGCATGGAAGCGGGCAAAGGCCTGCGCGGGGACGTCGGCGGGGGCGAGGCCATCCCAGGCGCCGAAATCCAGTTCGCGCCAGCGCGGGTCGAGCAGCACGGGCAGGCCATGGTCACGGCCGATCGCGTCGGCGGCGGCGCTGGCGCGGGTCAGGTCGGAACTGATGATGGCGTTCATGCCAAGGCCGTTGGCACGGGCGCGGCAGGCGTCGATCCCCGCAAGCGTCGGTGCGCCATCGGTGCGGCCCATCAGCAAACCGGGCGTGTCGGGCGCGCCATGGCGCAGCAGATGGAGCAGCCGGGGCGTCATGCCGCGCCCGACACGCCGGCCTGCGCGAAGGTCGCCATCTGCGCATGGACGGTGAGCGCGGACCGGACGATATTGGCCGCCACCGCCGCGCCGCTGCCTTCTCCAAGGCGCATGCCAAGGCGCAGCAGCGGATCGAGCCCAAGCTGGCGGAGCAGCCGGTCATGGCCGGGTTCGGCCGAACAATGGCCCGCGATGCAATGATCGGTGATGGCGGGATGGGCGGCGGCGAGCGGGGCGATGGCCGCGCCGCTGATGAACCCATCGAGCATCACCGGGATGCGCAATTGCCGCGCCCGCAGCGCCGCGCCCGCCATCGCCGCGATCTCCCGCCCGCCCACACGCCGCAGCGTTTCGAACGGGGTCAGCGGCGCGTCGGCATGGAAGGCCAGCGCCCGGTCGATCACCGCGATCTTGCGGGCGATGCCGTCGGCATCGACGCCGGTGCCCGGCCCGACCCATTCCGCCGCGCTGCCGCCCAGGCTGCGCGCGGCGAGGGCGGCGGCGGCGGTCGAATTGCCGATGCCCATTTCGCCCAGCAGCACCAGGTCGAGGCCCGGCTCCACCGCCGCCGCGCCGATCGCCAGCGCCGCGAGGCACTCCGCTTCGCTCATGGCCGCGCCTTGCGTGAAATCGTCCGTCGGGCGGTCAAGGTCGATCGGCACGACGCGCAGGTCGAGGCCCGCAGCACCGGCCAGCGCGTTGATCGCCGCGCCGCCCGCATTGAAATTGGCGACCATCTGCGCAGTGACGGCGGCGGGAAAGGCGCTGACGCCATGGACGGTGACGCCATGATTGCCCGCGAAGATCAGCACCCGGCCCTGGTCGAGCGCGGGAATCGCGCGCCCCTGCCAGCCGGCAAAGAACAGCGCGAGTTGTTCCAGCCGGGCGAGTGATCCGGCGGGCTTGGTCAATTGCGCCTGCCGCGCGGCGGCGGCGGCGATGGCGTCGGTGTCGGGACCGGGCAGCGCACGCAGCGCCGCGTCGAAGTCGGCGGCGCTGGACCAGAAGGGGGCAGGCGGCATCTTATTCTCCATGGTCAGGGTCGGCGGTCCAGCGGTCGAGCGGGGCGACCAGCGGCGGCGTGGCGGCAAGGTCGATGCGGCTGGTGATGCCATAGACGGCGCGCAACCGGTCCTGCGTCAGCACCGCGTCCGGCGGGCCGTCGGCGACCAGCCTGCCGCGATCGAGCAGCAGCAGCCGGTCGCAATAGCGCGCCGCCATGGACAGGTCGTGCAGCACGGCGATGACCAGCCCGCCCGCCTGCGCCTCCCGCGCGAGCAATTGCATGACGTCGATCTGATGACCGGGGTCGAGCGCGGCGAGCGGTTCGTCCACCGCAAGGCCGGGCGCGCCGACCGCCAGCGCGCGGGCGAGCATGACACGGGCGCGCTCGCCGCCCGACAATTCGGTGGCGATGCGGTCGGCGAGGTGGGCGACGTCGGTGCGGGCCATGGCCGCGACGATGGCGTCATGGTCCGCCGCGCCGATGCGCGACATCGGGCCAAGATGGGGCAGGCGGCCAAGCGCGACCAGCCGCTCGACGCTGAGCGGCCAGTGCAGCGTCTGACCCTGCGGCAGATAGGCGATGGCGCGGGCGCGGTCGCGCGGCGGCAGGGTGGCGATGGCGCGGCCGTCGATCGTCACGCTGCCGTGGGTCGTATCGATCAGACCGAGCATGGCCCGCACCAGCGTCGATTTGCCCGCGCCATTGGGACCGATGATGCCGATCAGCGCGCCGGGCGCCAGCGTCGCATCGATATCGTGCAGCACGGCGCGGCGGCCAAGCCGGGCGCATAGCCCTTCGACACGGATCGTCACCATGTCCGCCGCTCCCGCAACAGATGGAGCAGGAAGATGGGGACGCCGAGGAAGGCAGTGACCACGCCGAGCTTCAACTCGCTGCTGGTCGGGATCAGGCGGACGAGGATGTCGGCTGCGACCAGCAGGATCGCGCCGCCCAGCAGCGAGGGGAGCAGGATGGCGGACGGGCTGCGATCGGTGAGCGGGCGGACGAGATGGGGCACGATGAGGCCGATGAAGCCGATCGAGCCGGACACCGACACCGCCCCGCCCACGCCGATCGCGACGCCGAGCAACAGGCGGGTGCGGGTGCGGCGCAGATCGACGCCGAGCGACCGCGCGCCGTCCTCGCCCAGCGTCAGCGCGTCGAGCGCGCGCCGGTCGATCAGCAGAAGCGCGCCGCCCAAGATCACGCAGGGCAGGACGATCCAGACATGATCGATCGACCTATTTTCGATCGACCCCATCAGCCAGGTCATGATCTCCATCGCCGCGAAGGGATTGGGCGAGAGGTTGAGCGCCAGGCTGATCCCCGCCCCGGCCAGCGTCGACACGGCGATGCCCGCCAGGATCAGCGTCAAGGCGCTTTCGGCGCGTCCGGCCAGGGTGAAGAGCAGCAGCAGCGCGACCAGCCCGGTGGCGATCGAGAGCAGGGGCAGCATCGCGGGATGCCAGCCCGCCACGCCGAAATAAATGGCCGCGACCGCGCCCAGGGCGGCGGCATTGGACGCGCCCAGCACCGAGGGTTCGGCCAGCGGATTGCGCAAATAACCCTGCAACACCGCGCCCGCCAGCCCCAGCATCGCGCCGACCAGCAGGCCGATGAGCGTGCGCGGCAGGCGCAGGTCGAGCAATATGGTGGTCGCGACCGGATCGCCATGACCCATGACGACGGCCAGCAGCCGGTCGAGCGAAAGCGTGACCGGGCCAAGCCGCAGCGAGGCGACCGCGACGATCACTACCCCGGCGATCAGCAGCGGCATCAGCGCATAATGGCGCGGCGCGGGCGGTTCATGGGTCAGGCGCATGGGGTCCGATCGGGCTTGCTTGTGTCACGGCACCGGGGCGTTATGGAAGCGCGATGATGAAATTGCGCTCGCTTGCCCTTGCCACTGGCCTGTTGTGCCTTGCCCTGCCCGGCGCGGCGGCCGAGCGGGGCGGCGCTGCGCCCCAGCGGGCGCAGCGTATCGTGTCGCTCAACCTCTGTTCCGATCAACTGGTGCTGGCGCTGGCCGACCGGGGGCAGATTGCCGGGCTGACCAGCAATGTGCGTGACCCCGACATGTCGGCGGCCGTAGAGGCGGCGCGCGGCCTGCCGATGTTGCGCGGCACGTCGGAGGAAGTGCTGGCGGCGCGGCCCGATCTGGTGATCGGCCTGCCCGCGCGCGGGCATCCGGCGCTCGCCCCGTTCAAGACCCTGCCCTTCCGCACGCTCGACCTGCAATCGGCGGAAAATTACGCCAGCATCCTGGCCTCGATCCGGCAGGTGGCGCAGGCGGTCGGGCATCCCGCGCGCGGCGAGGCGCTGATCGCGCGGATGGAGGCGGATCTGGCGCGACTGCCCCGTCCCGCGCGCGCGCCGGTCGCGGCCTATTATCAGCGGCGCGGCTATCTGACCGGATCGGGCACGCTGATCGACGATCTGCTGGTGCGCACGGGCGTCAGCAATCTCGCGACCCGCTTGGGCAAGCCCGCTCTGTCGCAGATGAGTTTGGAGGAAATGGTGGCGTCGCGGCCCGATTATCTGATCATCGAAAGCGCGACGCAGACGGTGACCGACCAGGGCACCGAAATGCTGCACCATCCCGCGCTGCGCAGCATCCCGCGCATCGCCATTCCGCAGGCGTGGACGGTGTGCGGCGGCCCCGCTTATGTGCAGGCCGCGCAGGCGATCGCCCGCGCGGTCAAGCCGCGCTGACCCTTCCCCGCCAACGACCCGGCCTTGGCCATGCGCAGCCTGCCTAACGGGGTCTGATGGCGGGGACGGGATCATATCAGAAGCTCAGGCGCACGCCGCCATAGGCCGACAGGCCGAGCGTCTGGGTGCCGTAGCTGACCTGATACCATTTATCGAACAGGTTGATGACGCGGCCATACAGTTCGACCCGGTCGGTGATGCCGTAGGAGGCGAGCAGGTCGACCACCGTATAGGCCTTGGTCGCGCCGCCAAAGCCCGACGAGTCGCCATCATGATAGCGGACCCGCGCGGTCATCGATGCGCGTTCGGCCGGGGTCAGGATGACCGATGTCGTGCCGGTGTAGCGCGGGCGGCCGCTGTTGACGTAAACACCGTCCATGTCGCGATCGATTTCATGGTCGGTATAGCCATAGGTCTGGCTGATACCGAGCCAGGGCAGCGGCTGGGCGGTGACGCCGATCTCTATCCCCTCCGCGCGGGTGCGGCCGAACTGGCCATAGCCGCCAAAGGGCGGACGGCTGCCGTCGAAGTTGATCTCGTTGGTCTTGCGGGTGAAGAAATAGCTGACCTGCGCGGTCAGCCCTTCGGCCAGCGCCAGGTCGAAGCCGACATCGCCGCCCCGGCTGGTTTCGACCTCAAGGTCTGGATTGCCATAAGTGGGGTCGAACAATTGGTAGAGGCCCGGTGCCTTGGCCCCGGTGCCATAGCTGGCGCGCAGCTTGAGCGCGCCGAGCGCATAGGCCAGCGTGCCGCGATAGGTGTCGAACGTGCCGAAGCGGCTGTTGTCATCGACCCGCGCCGCGCCAGTCAGGGTGAGGCCCGCGACCGGCCGCAGCGCGATTTCGGCATAGGCCGACCGCGTGTTGACGCGGGCGGGGAAATTGCCGGAGAAGCTGGTGATCTGCGTCGTCTTCTCCCGCTCATAATTGCCGCCCGCGGCCAGGCTGACGGGGCCGGTGCCGCCATAAGCGAGCGCCAGCGTCAACTCGTCCTTGGTGCCACGGAACAGGTCGCCCTCGGCCCGGTTCCAGGTGCCGAAATAGCGGCGGCGCGCGGCATAGCGGCTGGCGGTCAGGTCGGCGGTGAACTGGCCGTCCAGGCTTTTGTAGCTGGCCTGGCCCGCGGCGGCATAGTCGCGCGTCTTGGCGGTATCGTCGCTGTCGGACGTCGTATTGTCGAGATCGCTGAAGGCATCGAACCAATAGCCGATCGCCTGCAGCGACAAGGTTTCGGTCGCCTGATAGCCGACCCGGCCGCTAAAGCCGTAACGGCGATATTCGTCCTTTTCGGTGGCCGACCCTGCGGGGCTGGCGGTGCGGGGATCGGCGAGCGAGGGGCCGTCATGGCGATAGCCGGTCGCGCTCAGGCGGAAATCGAGCGCGCCGCTCTTGCCCAGCACCGATGCGCCGCCGCTGCGCATGCCATAGGAACCGGCTTCGGCCTCGGCATTGACTTGCAGCCCCTCTTCGGTCGCGCGCTGGGTGATGATGTTGATGACGCCGCCGACCGCGTCGGAGCCATAAAGCGAGCTTTGGTTGCCGCGCAGGATTTCGACCCGGTCGATGTCGCGGCTGGTCAGATGATCGGCCTGGAACTGGGTGCTGATCGCGCTGGGATCACCCAGCTCGATACCGTCGATCAGCCAGAGAATCTCATTATTGTTCGATCCCCGGATGCGGACGCTGGTCAGCTGGCCGGGCCGGTCGGCCGTCGTCTGCACGCCGGGCGCGTCCTGCAATATGTCCTTCAAGAAGAGGATCTGGTTACGCTGAATATCGGCGCGGGTGATGATCGACACCGCGCTGCCGATCTCGCGCGCTTCGCTGGTCACGCGCGAGGCGGTGACGATGATGGGGGTGCTGTTGCCGCTCAGGTCCGAAATCTGTTCGGGTGCCTGGGCGAAAACGGGGCTGGCAGCGCTGAGCGCCAGCAGGGATATGCCGTACTTAATCATATATAGTCTCCTCCCGCGCCGAGCGATATCGGGCGGTGGAGCATGTCGATGATAGGGCCTTGGCCTTGCGCATCGACGGCCGACGCAGGGCGACGAACCGGCGCATATATAGCCCAGCGTCCCACGACGGTTGCGGCCCCGGCCGCCTTCCTGTCGTCGCTCAGACGGAGAGTTACCGTGCCGCGGCCATCCCCTGGACCAAGGCAAGAGCGACCAGAACGCCGGCAGGTCTCCTGGCTCACGGGTCATGGCGTCATGTACGACCTTCCCAGACGTTTGACGGTCCAGTGGCTGCTTCCTTCGAAGAGGAAGCTTTGTACATCACGCTCACCGCTTACAGTTGCAGGGACAGCTGCGGCTTTGGATGGTGTGACCCATCCGCACCGCCTTCCCTTTTAAGCCTCGATCAAGAGGCACCGGCGCGATCTTGCCCGTTGCGCTCAACCGAGCGCTACGGACGGCAGCCCGATAGCGGGCGGCACGGCATCACGCAAGGCGGCAATTGCCGCCCCGGCTTCATGCTGTCAGTCGAACAGGCTGGAGACCGAGCTTTCATCGGCAATGCGCTTGATCGCCTCACCCAGCAGCGGGGCGATGGGCAGGTGGCGGACCTTCTTGGCGGTGTTGACCGCCTCGGTCCCCTGGATCGTGTCGGTAATCACCAGTTCCAGCAGGTCGGACGCATCGACCCGCGCGACCGCGCCGCCCGACAGCACGCCATGGCTGACATAGGCGACGACATCTTCGGCCCCCGCCGCCTTGAGCGCGGAGGCCGCGTTGCACAGCGTCCCCGCCGAATCGACGATATCGTCGATCAGGACGCAGAAACGCCCGGCGACATCGCCAATGATGTTCATCACTTCCGATTCGCCCGCGCGCTCACGGCGCTTGTCGACGATGGCGAGCGGCGCGTTGTCGAGCCGCTTGGCCAGCGCCCGCGCACGCACCACGCCGCCGACGTCGGGCGACACGACCATCAGGTTGCGGTCACCAAAGCGCGCCTGGATATCCGCCGACATGACCGGCGCACCGAACAGATTGTCGGTCGGAATGTCGAAGAAGCCCTGGATCTGGCCTGCGTGCAGATCGACCGAAAGGACGCGGTCGGCGCCGGCCTTGGTGATCAGGTTGGCGACCAGCTTGGCGCTGATCGGGGTGCGGGGGCCGGGCTTCCGGTCTTGCCGCGCATAGCCGAAATAGGGGACGACGGCAGTGATTCGCTTGGCCGACGCGCGTTTCAGCGCATCGATCATGATCAGCAATTCCATCAGATTGTCGTTGGTGGGATAGCTGGTCGATTGCAGCACGAACACATCTTCGCCCCGGACATTTTCGTGGATTTCCACGAACACTTCCTCATCGGCGAAGCGGCGGACGCTGGCGTCGGTCAGGGGAATTTCGATATAGTCGGCGATGGCGGCCGCGAGCGGCTTGTTCGAATTGCCGGTCATGAGCTTCATGGCCAAAACCCCCTGAAATGAAAAGGCGTGACGAATTGATGACGCTGGGTGAAACGCCGCCCCTGTAGCGGCGCGGGGTCGCGGTGGAAAGGCGCTTTTGCGCCAGCCGGAAAAATGCATTAGGGGCCGCGTCCATGACCGACAAACTCGTGATCGCCCTTGCCCAGATGACCCAGTCGGTGGGCGACCTCGCCGCCAATGCCGACGCGATGCTGGAATGGCGGGCGCGGGCGATGGATGCGGACCTGATCGTTTATCCCGAATTGCAGCTGATCGGCTATCCGCCCGAAGATCTGGTGCTGAAGCCCGCGCTGGTCGAACGCGCCAATCAGGAACTGGACAGGCTGGCGCAGGCGACCGGCGATGGCGGCCCGGCGATGCTGGTCGGCACCGTGGTCGCGGCGCAGGGTGTATTGTTCAACGTCGTCGCGCTGCTGGAAGGCGGCGCGGTCACCGCCATCCGCCAGAAGCGCGAGCTGCCCAATTACGGCACGTTCGATGAAAAGCGCCTGTTCGCGCCCGGCCCCCTGCCTGCACCCATCGACTTCAAGGGCGTCAAGATCGGCGTGCCGATCTGCGAGGATATCTGGTTCCCCTTCGTCACCGCGCATCTGAAGGCGCAGGGCGCGGACCTATTGATCAGCCCCAATGGCAGCCCGTATGAGGTCGACAAGGATGACCGCCGCACCAATGGCGTCGCGGGGACGCGGGTGCGCGAGACCAACCTGCCGCTTGCCTATCTCAACCGCGTCGGCGGGCAGGATGAGCTGGTGTTCGACGGCGCATCGTTCGTGATGAACGCCGACCTGTCGATCGCGCATCAGATGCCCGATTGGGACGAGGCGCTGGTGCTGACGATATGGGAGAAGCAGGCAGGGCAGTGGGTCTGCCTGCCCGGCGCGCGCCATGAACTGGATGACCGGCCCGCCGACATCTATAATGCGATGCTGCTAGGCCTGCGCGATTATGTGAACCGCAACCGCTTTCCGGGCGTCGTGCTGGGCCTGTCGGGTGGGATAGATTCCGCCTTGTCGGCGGCGGTCGCGGTCGATGCACTGGGCGCGGACCGGGTATGGTGCGTGATGATGCCGTCGCGCTTCACCAGCCAGGAGAGCCTGGACGATGCGGTCGAATGTGCGCGGTTGCTGGGCGTGCGATACGATACCATCCCGATCGAACCGGCGGTCGGTGCGTTCGACACGATGCTGGGTGATGTGTTTGCCGAGCGGCAACGCGACCTGACCGAAGAGAATATCCAGTCGCGTATTCGCGGCGTGACGCTGATGGCGCTGTCCAACAAGTTCGGCCACATGCTGCTGACCACCGGCAACAAGAGCGAGATGTCGGTGGGTTATGCCACCATCTATGGCGACATGGCGGGCGGCTATTCGGTGTTGAAGGATGCCTATAAGACCACCGTCTTCGACCTCTGCCGCTGGCGCAACGAGAATGTCCCGACGCTGGGCGAGGGGTTTGGGCCGACCGGGCCGGTCATGCCGGAACGGGTGATCACCAAGCCGCCCAGCGCCGAATTGCGCCCCGATCAGCGCGATGACGACAGCCTGCCCCCCTATGAGGTGCTGGACCCCATCCTCTACGGCCTGGTCGAGGAAGAATTGTCGGTCGAGCAACTGGTAGCGCGCGGGTTCGAGCGCGAGACCGTCGCCCGGATCGAGCGCTTGCTTTATGTCGCCGAATATAAACGCCGCCAGTCCCCGCCCGGCGTCAAGCTCGGCACCCGCAACTTCGGCCGCGACCGGCGCTATCCCATCACCAATGCGTTTCGCACCCTGTAACAACCTCCGTTCGGTTCGAGCTTGTCGAGAACTGTTCTCGACAAGCTCGAACCGAACGGGGCATGAGTGACCATCATGACCGTCATCACCCGTTTCGCCCCTTCGCCCACTGGCCATCTCCATGTCGGCAATATCCGCGCCGCGCTGCATAACTGGCTGTTCGCGCAAAAGTCCGGCGGGCAATTCCTGCTGCGGCTGGACGATACCGACCTCGAACGCTCGCGCCCCGAATATGCCGATGCGATCCGCGCCGACCTGCAATGGCTCGGCCTGAGCTGGGACGCGGAGGCCAAACAGTCCGAACGCTTCGCGCTGTATGAAAGCCGGTTCGAAGCGCTGCGCGCGGCGGGCCAGGTCTATCCTGCCTATGAGACGCAGCAGGAACTGGAATTGCGGCGCAAGGTGCTGTTGGGGCGCGGATTGCCGCCGGTCTATGATCGCGGCGCGCTGAGCCTGACGCCGGACCAGATCGCGGCCTATGAAGCCGAAGGCCGCCGCCCGCATTGGCGCTTCAAGCTGGACCATGACCAGCCGATCGTCTGGACCGACCTCATTCGCGGCGAACAGCGCTTCGACCCCAAATTGCTGTCCGATCCGGTGATCCGCCGCGCCGATGGCAGTTGGCTCTACATGCTCCCGTCGGTGATCGATGACATCGACATGGGCATCACCCACGTTCTGCGCGGCGAGGATCATGTGTCCAACACCGCGACCCAGATCCAGATGCTCGCGGCAATGGGCGCGCCGCTGCCCGCCTTCGCGCATGAAGCGCTGCTGACCGGGGCGGAGGGCAAGTTGTCGAAGCGGTTGGGGTCGCTCGGCGTCGCCCATTTCCGCGAACTGGGGCTGGAACCCATGGCGATCGCGTCGCTGCTCGCGCGGCTCGGCAGCAGCCAGTCGGTCGAGCCGTTCGCGGACATGGAGCCGCTGATCGACAGTTTCGATTTCGCCCATTTCGGCCGCGCCCCCGCGCGCTTCGATGAGGCGGAACTGGCGGGGCTGAACCAGAAGATCGTCCATCTCCTGCCCTATGACGCAGTCGCCGCGCGGCTGCCGGGCGGCATGGACGCCCCGGCATGGGAAGCGATCCGCCCCAATCTGGAGACGGTGGCAGGTGCAGCTGACTGGTGGCGGATCGTCACCGGCCCCGTCGATGCCCCCGCGCCGGACGCCGAAGACCATGACTTCCTGGCCGCCGCACACCGCCTGCTGGCCGACCTACCCTTCGACACGGCTATCTGGCGCACGCTGACAGAGACGCTCAAGGGCGAGACGGGCCGCAAGGGCAAGACCCTCTTCCTCCCCCTGCGCCGCGCGCTGACAGGCCTCGATCACGGCCCGGACATGAGCCTGCTGCTGCCATTGATCGGCCAGGACGAAGCGCTGCGCCGCCTTCAGTCCTGAGGGGCGTTGGGATTCGGATATAAAATCCTCCCCTACAACGGGAGTTATGTTACCATGTACTAACCTTGTAACACATGGAGATGGCGGCATGGGCGAGTCCACCTTTACCTTCCGGGTCGATGATGCCCTCAAAAGCGCCTTTGCCGACGCTGCGAAGGCGCATGATCGAACCGGAGCACAACTCATCCGCGATTTCATGCGCGACTATGTGTCGGGCGAACGCCAGGCGGCTGACCATGACGCATGGTTCCGGCAGCAGGTGCAGGTCGGGCTGGATTCGGCCAATGCCGGACGTCTGGTCTCTGACGATGACGTCGAACAGGAAGCGGAGGCATGGCGGGACGAGACGCGGGCTAGGATGGCTGGCGGGGCGTGAAGCTCGCATGGACGCTGGAGGCGCGCCAAGACCGGCGGCACATACGCACCTACATCGCCAAGGAAAATCCAGCGGCCGCGCTGACGCTGGATGCATTGTTCACGCAGAAGGCGCGCAATCTGGTCAATCACCCCGCAATCGCACGCCCAGGTCGTGTGACAGGGACATACGAGCTAGTGGTGCATCGCAACTATATCCTGGTTTACGATGTCGCCGACGATCTGGTGCGCATCCTGCGCTTGCTCCATGCGCGCCGCCAGTGGCCGCCGATCGCTGCCATCGCGGATCAAGCGGAAACCCCGAATGAATGAGCGGATTTCACCTGATTTTCGTCGCACCGCCGATATCTTAAGAAAATGCCGTCACAATGACGGGTCGGGAAGAACGGAAACGGGCGGACATGGCTGACATAGAATTACCACGACCGTTCGCGTTCGACGAATTTTACGCGATGCTCAAAAAGTATGTGAACGATCCCAAGGCACGGGAAGCACTCGCGAACTACGACGCCGAAGCTATCGAAGGCAGAGGACAACTCAATGACTCATCGACGTCATCGGAATCGGCTTATAACGCTGACGGCATATTCCAACAGATTGGTTGGTCAATCTTGGTTAGTCATGGTTGGCCTATCTACTATGATATGATTCAGTCAACAGGCCAAAATCACGAATTTCAGATGGAGTTACTTTCAATAGCCGCAAACTTCAGAAGTATAGCAAAGCTGCTAATTCGCGGGTGCAAGGAAGATGATCTTCCGCGATGGTTGAGAGAGGGAGATACGTTTCCGGACAAGGACTTCGACATCTACGATCCCGCAAGCGTGCTTCGCCTTCTGCGAATGTGGTCCGAAAAGCATCCAAGACATCAACCCTATACTCTGACGGCATCTGAAAGCGCACAATCACCAGACTGACATAAACCACATGATAGGCGTCAGGAAGCGATGAAAATTCCCGTTAATTGCGCCAATCTCCAGATTGCGCGGCCCTTCATCCTACTCACTTGTCCGAGAAACACTGCCGGATGGTAAAAATGCTCCGGAAACCCGAAAGCATGGTTTTCCGTCACCATAGCACCTCCACTATCGGCCTATGCCTGTTCGAAACCCGATATTCCGCAAACGACCCATTTAATGCGAAACCTATCTGATCCGATGCGCGCGCCCAATCCTATTCCCCTTCCAAAATAGGATTTCCTCTGATCTATCCTTGTCGATGGACCTGCCCGCCCTTCGCCTTCCCCCACCGATTGCTCTCACAGTGACCGGCCTGTCGCGTCACCGTCGCATAGGCGGCGCGTCGCTGTGACTTTAGCGGCGCGTCGGGGGTGCTTGGGTGGTACGCCCCGGTGGCGATTACAGCGAAAACGCTCGGAAAAACACTGCCTGCAACGGTGTGAACTTGCGCGCTGTGACCCTGCCGCTCGTTTGGCGGCGCGGCGATGGGCCACGCACCGACCCGAAGCCGCCCCGCCCCGCCGCCACCGCCCGCTGGCGATTGACAGGAACAGGTGGCGGTCCTAGCGCGGCGGCATCATGGCCAGCATCATCGCGACTGAAGACAGCCGTTTCGGCCTGCGCCGCCAGGTCCGCCTGACCGGACCGCTCAACCTGTCGAGCGGGGCGACGCTGGGACCGGTCGATATCGCTTATGAAACCTATGGGCAGTTGGATGCCGACGGGTCCAACGCCATCCTGATCTGCCATGCGCTGACCGGCGACCAATATGTTGCGTCGGAGCATCCGGGCACGGGCAAGCCCGGCTGGTGGTGGCGGATGGTGGGCGAGGGCAAGCCGGTCGACCCGG
The DNA here is from genome assembly GCF_002312805.1 of Sphingobium sp. D43FB. Classification (GTDB taxonomy): domain Bacteria; phylum Pseudomonadota; class Alphaproteobacteria; order Sphingomonadales; family Sphingomonadaceae; genus Sphingobium. The sequence goes on from NZ_NMUA01000004.1 coordinate 138,785, forward strand.
CGCGCCATTTCATCGTCTGCGCCAATGTCATCGGCAGCTGCATGGGGTCGAGCGGCCCGGCCAGTATCGATCCTGTGACGGGCGACCCCTATGCGATGCGCTTTCCGGTGCTGACCATCGCCGACATGGTGCGGGCGCAGGCGTTGCTGCTCGACCATCTGGGCGTTGCGCGGCTGTCGGCGGTGATCGGCGGGTCGATGGGGGGCATGCAGGCGCTGACCTGGCCGACCCTCTTCCCCGACCGGGTCGAAAGCTGCGTCGTCATTGCCTCGACCGCACGGCACAGCGCACAGAATATCGCCTTTCATGAAGTCGGGCGCCAGGCGATCATGGCCGATCCGCAATGGCGTGGCGGCGACTATTATGCCGATGGGGGGGTGCCGAGCGCGGGCCTCGCCGTCGCGCGGATGGCGGCGCATATCACCTATTTGTCCGAAGCCGGGCTGACCGAGAAATTCGGGCGGCGCTTGCAGGGGCGGGACGCCAAGACCTTCGGCTTCGACGCGGATTTCCAGGTGGAAAGCTATTTGCGGCATCAGGGATTGAGTTTCGTCGATCGGTTCGACGCCAACTCCTATCTCTACATCACCCGCGCGATGGACTATTATGACATTGCCGAGGATCATGGCGGGTCGCTGGCCCATGCCTTCACCGCGAGCAAGGCGCGCTTCTGCCTCGTCAGCTTCGACACCGACTGGCTTTATCCCACCACCGAATCGCGGATCATCGTCCATGCGCTCAACGCCAGCGGCGCGCAGGCGAGCTTCGTCGAACTGTCCAGCCCGTTCGGCCATGACGCCTTCCTGCTGGAATGTCCCGAACTCAACCGGGTGGTCGACGGCTTCCTGAAGGGCGGGCGGGCATGAGCGCGGCGTTACGTCCCGACCTGGCGCTGATCGCGCGGACGGTGCGGCAGGGCGCGCGGGTACTGGACGTCGGCTGTGGCGAGGGCGCGCTGATGGCGGCGCTGCGCGACAATGCCGGGGTCGATGCGCGCGGGCTGGAGATTGACGGATCGAACGTCGCGGCGGCGGTGGCGCGCGGCCTGTCGGTGGTGCAGGGGGATGCGGACACGGACCTGCGTTACTATCCCGACGCCAGTTTCGACTATGCGATATTGAGCCAGACGCTCCAGACGACCCGGCGGCCCGACCTGGTGGTGGAGGAATTGCTGCGCATCGGCGGGCAGGCCTTCGTGTCCTTCCCCAATTTCGCCCATTGGCGCGGGCGGCTGTCGCTGCTGTGGGGCGGGCGGATGCCGGTAACGCGGCTGTTGCCCGACACCTGGTACGACACGCTCAACATCCACCATGTCACCGTCGATGATTTCCGCGCCCTGGTGAAGGAGCGCGGCTGGACCATCGACGGACAATGGTTTTTGAAGGGCGACAAGGAAACCACCCACGCGAACGCCAATCTGTTCGCCGAACATGCGGTGTTTTTGCTGCGCAAATAGCTGCGCGGCTTATTCGACCCACATGTCCCGATTGCTGATGTAGAGCGTCGTCTTGCCGCAGAAGTCGAGCATCCGCGTCAGGCTGGCCCCGCTGCTGAAGGTGACGCGCAGGTTGCGGCTGCACGCGGCATTGGTGAAGGTGAAGGTGTGAAAGGCCGAGGGCGCGATCGCCTTTTGCGTCAGCCAGTTGGCACCCACGCTGCCATTGGTGGCGATCGTGTTCATGGAGCCGACCGGCACGGTGGCGGAGTTGAACACTTTGAGCTTGAGCGTCAGCGGGCCGGTGGCAGTGCTGCCCTTCTGCACGGCGGCGGCCTTGGCGCGGGCGGCCGCGCGCGGGTCGAGCGGCGCGGCGGCGGTTGCGGCCGGGCGGGGCGCGGCGGCCTTGGGTTGCAGCGCGCGCAGTTCGATCGCCAGCGTGCGCATTTCCTTGCGCGTGTCCCGGCTCAGCGTGTCGAGCAGCTGCGACACCTCGGCAACGCTGGCACCACCCGCATCTTTCTCGATCGAGCGGCGCACGGCCAGCTCATCGGCGGCGCAGGCGCGCATCGCCTGGTCGGCGATGGTGTCGGCGGTCGCGGTGCCACGCACCAATGTCTCGACCCGCGTGGTCAGGCATGTGGTCCATGCGTCGGCAGGCGTCGTACTGGCCGCAGCGGCCATCAAATACAGGATCATGCAGTCCCCCCCCCCAATGTATCGTAGAGCCGGAAACTGCGCCGGGTTCGCCATGCGTATCGACGCTGGGGTCGATCATTATGGGGGCGTTGTCAACGACGAAGCCCGCCTCTTGTACAGGGGCGGGACAGGGACGGGGGATCAGTCGGTTTCGGCGGCGAGATAGACGCGGTTGCGGCCATGTTCCTTGGCCAGATAGAGCGCGCGGTCGGCGGCCTTGAGCGCGGCGCGGGCGTCTTCATAGGCCAGCACATTGGCGACCCCGGCGGAAAAGCTGACCCGATCCATCCGCTCGCCGGTGGCGCGGTTGACGAGGCTGCGGTTGGCCAGATCCTCGCGCACGCCGTCCACCACTTCGCCTGCTTCGCCCGGCCCCTTGCCGCGGAACAGCATGACGAATTCCTCGCCGCCATGACGGGCGACATGGCAGCGGTCGTTGGACGCTTTGGCCAAGAGGCCAGCCACGAATTTCAACACCCGGTCGCCCGTGTCATGGCCGTGGGTGTCGTTGACATGCTTGAAATGGTCGATGTCGCAAAAGGCGACCGAGAGCTGTTCGCCCTGCGCCTGCGCCAGCGCGACTTCCTCGCGCAGCACCGTTTCGAAGGCCCGGCGGTTGGGCAGGCCGGTCAGATGGTCATGCTCGGCGGCGCGACGGGCGGTTTCGAGGCTGGATTTGAGCGCCTTGGTCTGCTTCTGATTTTCGCGCAGCTGGGTTTCGACGAGGCGGGTCTTTTCGACCATCGAGCGGGTGAGGCCGACGAGGCGCGCCAGCACCGGCTCGCTATCGCCGCCTTCGACCAGATCCTTGGCCTGTTCCTGCAGCGCCGCGCCATAATCCTTCGCCGAATTGCGCGATTCATGCATCAGGCCGGTGAACTGGGTGAGATTTTCCTCGACCTTGTCGAGCATGGTCGCGAGCGAATCGGGGGTCACTTCATCGGCGCGCTGTTCGGCCGCGATCGTCTCGATCCAGCCATTGGTGATCTTGCCGCGCTCCATCATGACCGCGCGGATCGCCTTTTCCACGCCGATATTCGCGCCGGTCAGATAATCCAGCGCGACGCTGAAATTGATGGGCGTGAGGTCGAGGTCATGGGCGAAGAGAAAATCACCAATATCTTCATAGAGCTGACGGCGGCGGTTGATCTCGCGGCTGGACGATGATCCGGCGCGGGGCCGGGCTTCGACTTCCGCGCTTTCCTCCTCCGCCTTGCCCGACAGACCCTTGGCCCAGCGCGTCAGCCGATCGGTAAGCCCATGTTGCGAGCCTGCGGAAGAAGAGGATGCCCCGGTCATGACCCTCATAACGGCAGAGGTGGAACAGGGTTAAGAGCATAGCGGGAAAGAATCGATCCGTCTCCCCTTCCCGGTCGCGCGCGCGGTCAGATGTCGGCGGCGACCAGCCAGTCGCGGAAGATGCGGACCGCACGCGTCTGGAGCGCGCGGGGGCGGCAGACGAAGAAATAGCGATAGGGGCTGTCGACATGCGTGTCGGGGAAGAGCCGCACCAGCCGGGTATCACCCGACTGGTTGAAATGGCTGGCATGCATGACGGCCACGCCCAGCCCCTGCGCCGCGGCCTCCAGCATCAACTGGCCCGAATCATAATTGTCGATCGCCAGCGGTTGCAGGTCGGGCAGGCCGACCGCTTCCTTCCAGGCGTCGAAGGATTGGGCCATGTCGCGGTGGATGAGGACGGTATGGTTCGCCAGCTCCTGCGGCGCGGTCAGCGCATGGGGCGCTTCGAGCAGTTCGCGCCGCCCGATCAGATAGACTTCGTCATGGTCCAGCTCATGCGCATAGAGCGCCGGATCGATATCCTTGGCCAGCAGCACGATCGCCGCGTCCAGCCCTTCGCCCAGCCGCGCCACCGCATGGGGCGTCGTTTCGATGTCGATATGCAGCTGGGGGTGGAGCGCGCGCAGGGCACCCAGATGCGGGAAGAGACGCTGGGTCGCGAACAGCGGCAGCACCGCCAGCCGCAGCCGCAATTGATTGCCGCCGCTCTGGATATTTTCCAGCGCTTGCGCCAGCGAATCGAGGGCGGGCGCGATGTCGTCGAGCAGCCTTTGCCCCTCGGCATTGATTTCCAGCGCCTGATGCTTGCGGTCGAACAGGGGGCGGCCGATGAAGCGTTCCAGCGCCTGAACCCGGCGGCTGAGCGCAGGAGTCGAGAGCGCAAGCTCTTCCGCCGCCGCCTTGACCGAGCCGAGGCGTGCGACCTGCACAAAGGCCTCCAGGGCCGTAAGGGGCGGTAATCTCCGCATGATCTTTCACTATTCCATCGCCGGTGCGCTGCGCCGCGTCATCGCCTGTTATCGAGTGGGCAGCTTCCGGTCTCAAGCATCCTCGCCCTACAGAGCAGGAAAATCAGGCGAATGGCAAGATGCATTTTTTGCAACCGGAACTTTTGCGTTCGCACTTGCAATATCGCGTTTAGCGCTACATATAGAGCAGGCCTTTCAGGCATCCTCTCCTAAAACTTTACGGGCTGACCCTTGTGGTCGGCCCTTTTTTTATGCCCAGCGCGCGGCACATGGCCCCCTTTTCGCGGCGGCCGACGTTTCCTATCTCGTTACGGAACAAGAAGGACGGGGTGCCCGATGGCCGATGAGGAAATGACTGGACGCCGCATCCAGGTCGCCAATGCGCGGCCCGAAGATGCAGGACGCGGGCTTGCGCGGCTGCCCTTGACGGTGATGGCCGAATTGCAGCTGAGCGAAGGCGATGTGATCGAGATCGTCGGCAAGCGATCGACGCCTGCGCGCGTGGTGCGTCCGTACAAGGAAGATGAAGGGTTGGACGTGCTGCGCCTCGATGGCTTGCAGCGCGCCAATGCCGGGGCCGGGTCGGGCGATTTCGTCCATATCGAGAAGGTCGAGCCGCGCCCGGCGCAGCGGGTCGTGTTCGCGCCTGCACAAAATAATTTACGGCTTCAGGGCCATCCCGAAGCGCTCAAGCGGGTCTTCTTCCAGCGGCCGTTGACCGCGGGTGATGTCGTCGCGACCGCGGGCCAACAGCAGGTGCCGACCGGTGACATGCCGCCGCAATTGCGCCAGATGCTGGCCGCGCCCGCCTATGCCTTGCAGGAAATCCGGCTGGTCGTGGTCTCGACCGTGCCCAAAGGTGTGGTGCAGATCGACGCCGAAACCGAAGTCGAGCTGCGCCCCGAATATGAGGAGCCCAAGGAAGCGCGGCGTGCCGATGTCACCTATGACGATGTCGGCGGCATGGCCGATACGATCGACCAGTTGCGCGAAATGGTCGAGCTGCCGCTGCGCTACCCCGAACTGTTCCAGCGGCTGGGCGTCGATCCGCCGCGCGGCGTGCTGCTCCATGGCCCGCCGGGCACTGGCAAGACGCGGCTGGCCCGCGCCGTCGCCAACGAATCGGAAGCCGAATTCTTCCTGATCAACGGGCCGGAGATCATGGGGTCGGCCTATGGCGAATCCGAAAAACAGTTGCGCGAGATATTCGAGGCAGCGGCCAAGGCTGCGCCCTCGATCCTGTTCATCGACGAGATCGATTCGATCGCGCCCAAGCGCGGGCAGGTGACCGGCGAGACCGAAAAGCGGCTGGTCGCGCAATTGCTGACGCTGATGGACGGGCTGGAGCCGCGCACCAATCTGGTGGTGATCGCTGCGACCAACCGCCCGGAGGCGATTGACGAGGCGCTGCGGCGACCGGGGCGCTTCGACCGCGAGATCGTGGTCGGGGTGCCCGACGAGCGCGGTCGGCGCGAGATATTGGGCATCCACACGCGCGGCATGCCGCTGGGCGACAAGGTGGACCTCTCCGAACTGGCGCGCACGACCTATGGCTTTGTCGGCGCGGATCTGGCGGCGCTTTGCCGCGAGGCGGCGATCGAGACGGTGCGCCGCTTCATGCCGCGCCTCAACCTGGAGGACGGAACGATCCCGGCCGACGTGCTGGAAGAATTGTGCGTCACGCGCGAGGATTTCATGTCTGCGATCAAGCGGGTGCAGCCATCCGCCATGCGCGAGGTGATGGTGCAGGCGCCCAATATCGGCTGGTCCGACATTGGCGGGCTGGACGATGCGCAGATGCGGTTGAAGGAAGGGGTCGAACTGCCGCTCAAAAACCCCGACGCCTTCCGCCGGATCGGCATCCGCCCGGCCAAGGGCTTCCTGCTCTATGGCCCGCCCGGCACCGGCAAGACGCTATTGGCGAAGGCCGTCGCACGTGAGGCGCAGGCGAACTTCATCGCTACCAAATCGAGCGACCTCTTGTCCAAATGGTATGGCGAAAGCGAGCAGCAGATCGCCCGGCTGTTCGCCCGCGCGCGGCAAGTGGCCCCGACGGTCATCTTCATCGACGAACTGGACAGCCTGGTCCCCGCGCGTGTCGGCGGGCTTGGCGAACCGGCGGTGACGGAGCGGGTGGTCAACACCATCCTGGCCGAGATGGACGGGCTGGAGGAACTGCAATCGGTCGTCGTGATCGGCGCAACCAACCGGCCGACCCTGGTCGATCCCGCGCTGTTGCGGCCCGGCCGGTTCGACGAGCTTATCTATGTCCCCGTGCCGGACGAGGCGGGGCGCGCGCGCATCCTGTCGATCCATACCGGCAAGATGCCGCTGGCCGAGGATGTCGATCTCGCCTCGCTGGCGGCGCGGACGCAGCGCTTTACCGGCGCGGATCTGGAAGATCTGTCGCGTCGCGCGGGCCTGTTCGCGCTGCGCCAGTCGATGACGGTCGAGAAGGTGACGATGGCCCATTTCGAGGCCGCGCTGCTGGAAACCCGCGCATCGGTGACGCCCGACATGGAGCGGGAATATGAGCAGATCCAGGCGACGTTGAAGCAAAGCGCGATGCAGATCGACCCGATCGGCTTCGTGTCACCGGGCATGGTGCGCGGGCGCGACCGGGCCTGATCGAGCCTCACCGCTAGGGTGACGCGCAGGCGGCGGGGAAACCAATCGCCGCCTGCGCGTTCCTGCCCGATGCGCGCAATGCGGCTTGCAAGGCTTGCCGATTTTTGCGACGCCCGACCGTAATGACAAACAGGCGGATATTGATGGCCTCCATTCCCTTGAAAAAGAACGACAATCGCGCTCGCAAGGGCGCGTTCCTGAGCCAATGGAGGCTGTTTTTCCGGCAATTCGTTAAGCATCCCGGCATGATCGGGTCGATTATTCCCTCGTCCGCGACGCTGGTGAAGCGCATGCTCGACCCCGTCGATTGGCAGCGCACGCGCCTGTTCGTGGAATATGGGCCAGGTGTCGGCACCTTCACCCAGGCGATTCTCGACCGGATGCACCCCGATGCCACGCTGCTGGCGATCGACCTCAATGTCGATTTCGTTGCCTATCTGGAGGCGCAGATCGATGATCCCCGGCTGCGGGTCGTGCATGGATCGGCCGCCGACGTGCGCCGCTTCATTCGGGAAGCGGGCCATGTTCAGGCCGACTATATCCTGTCCGGCATCCCTTTCTCCACCCTGCCCGACGGTGTGGGCGAGGGCATTGCGGCGGAGACGCTTGGCGCGCTGCGGCCCGGCGGGGCCTTCCTCGTCTATCAATATTCGCGCTTGGTGCGCCGCCTGATCGATCCCCTGTTCGGGCAGGTGCAGGATGCGCTGGAATGGCGCAATATTCCGCCCTGCCGCCTGTTTCGCGCGGTCAAGGATGAGGGGCTGGCCAAGGCGGCCTGACGCCGGTCCTATCGCCTTCGCAACGGTCGGCTTTCATGCTAAGCCGCCGCGCATCCGAATGGCGAGAGTGATGATGAACGACCTGACCCAGACCCCCGAAATGCTGATCGCGACGATGGGCGCGCGCGCGCGCCGCGCCGCCGCCGTGATCGCGCAGGCGAGCGACGCGCAAAAGGCCGATGCGCTGCGCCGCGCGGCTCAGGCATTGCGGGACCAGGCACCGGCGATCATCGCCGCCAATGCGCGCGACATGGACAATGCGGTGGCGAACGGCCTGTCGCCCGCTTTGCTCGACCGGCTGCGGCTGGACGCGGGCCGGGTAGAGGCGACGGCGGCGGGCGTCGAACAGGTCGCAGGGCTGCCCAATCCGCTGGGCAGCGTGATCGACCAGAGCGTGCGCCCCAATGGGCTGGACCTGCGCCGGGTGCGGGTGCCGCTGGGCGTGATCGGCATCATCTATGAAAGCCGCCCCAATGTGACCGCCGACGCGGCGGCGCTCTGCCTGCGCGCGGGCAATGCGGTGATCCTGCGCGGCGGCAGCGAGGCGAAGGAGAGCAACCGCGCGATCCACGCCGCGATCGTCGAGGGGATCGTCGCGGCTGGCCTGCCCGCCGATGTCGTGCAACTGGTGCCCACCACCGATCGCGCGGCGGTCGGCGCGCTGCTCAAGGCGGCCGAATTTGTCGACCTGATCGTGCCGCGCGGCGGCAAGAGCCTGGTCGCGCGCGTGCAGGACGAAGCGCGCGTGCCGGTCCTGGCGCATCTCGACGGCATCAACCACAGCTATGTCGATGGCGCGGCGGACCCGACGATGGCGCAGCAATTGGTGGTCAATGCCAAGATGCGCCGCACGGGCATTTGCGGCGCGACCGAAACGGTGCTGATCGACCGCGCCTATGCTTATGCGCCCGCGCTGGTCAGGGCGCTGCTCGACGCGCAATGCGAAGTGCGCGGCGACGAAGCGGTGCAGGCGATGGACGCGCGGGTGAAGCCCGCCGACGAGGCCGATTGGGACACCGAATATCTCGACGCGATCGTGTCGATCCGGCTGGTCGATGGCGTGGAGGAAGCGATCGCCCATATCGCCGCCCATGCCAGCCACCATACCGACGCGATCATCACCGACGATGCCGCCACCGCCGAGCGCTTCCTCAACGCGGTGGATAGCGCCATCGTGATGTGGAACGCCTCGACCCAGTTCGCCGATGGCGGCGAATTCGGGCTGGGCGCGGAAATCGGTATTTCCACGGGGCGGTTGCACGCGCGCGGTCCAGTCGCGTTGGAGGGGCTGACGACCTATAAGTGGATCGTGCGGGGGACGGGCCAGGTTCGGCTCTGACCGCATAAAGGGCGACGCAAGGGCGACCTTCACACCTCTCCCGCCTTCGCGGGAGAGACTATGAAGACTTGGCAGCTTGCTGCCTAGTCGCATTCGGTGAGGGTCTTTCTTGCAGCGTTAGACAGACCCTCACCCTCCCACGCCTTCGGCGCGGGCCCCTCCCTCTCCCGCGAAGGCGGGAGAGGGCCAAGGGGGGCGGCGCTCGACAGTTTTTCGATCGCCCACGCTGCCGCTTCCGCCACCACGGGATCATCATCCGCGACCAGCGCTTCCAGCCGCCCCCGCAGTCGCGCGTCGCCGCTATTGCCCGCCGCAATCGCGGCGTTGCGGACCAGGCGGTTGCGGCCGATGCGTTTGATGGGGGAGCCGGAGAAGAGTTCGCGGAAGTCGGCATCGTTAAGCGCCAGCAGGTCGGCGAGTTCCGGGGCGGCGAGTTCGGCGCGGCTGAGGAAGGCGCGGTTGGCGGCGGCGGCGTCGGCAAATTTGTTCCAGGGGCAGACCGCCAGGCAATCGTCGCAGCCATAAATGCGGTTGCCCATCCCGGCGCGCAATTCGTGCGGGATCGGCCCTTTATGTTCGATCGTCAGATAGGAGATGCAGCGGCGCGCATCGACGACATAGGGCGCGGGGAAGGCGTCGGTCGGGCAGGCGGTCAGGCAGGCGGTGCAACTGCCGCAATGGTCGCGTTCCGCGCCGTCGGGAGCCAGCGTCAGCTCAGTGTATATGGCGCCCAGGAACAGCCAGCTGCCATGGTCGCGGCTGACGAGATTGCTATGCTTGCCCTGCCAGCCAAGGCCTGCGCCCTGCGCCAGCGGCTTTTCCATCACCGGCGCTGTATCCACGAAGACCTTGAGCGCGCCGGGCTGTTGATCGACCAGCCAGCGGGCCAGCGCCTTGAGAGCCTTCTTCACGACGTCGTGATAATCCTTACCCTGCGCGTAGACCGAGATGCGCGCGCGGTCGGGCACATCGGCGAGCGCCAGCGGGTCGCGCCCCGGCGCATAGCTCATGCCCAGCATGATGACGCTGCGAACGTCCGGCCACAGCCCCTGGGGCGAACCACGCTGGTCGGCGCGTTCCTCCATCCACAGCATGTCGCCATGATGGCCGGCGTCGAGCCATTGGCGCAGCCGCTCGGCGCTTTGCGGGCCGGTATCGGCGGGGGCGATGCGGCAGATGGCGAAGCCCAATTGCGCGGCCTGTCCTTTCAGGCGCTGCTCCAAGGTTTCGGTTTGCACGGCCACGGGTCCAGACTATCACAAGGGCATGAACGGCGACACTCCGGGCCTTGCTCCCGCTCCAGCCTATGCCCTGGAAGGCCATGGCCTTGTCAAGACTTTCGGCAGCTTCCGCGCGGTCGATGGGGTCGACATCGCCGTGCCTGCGGGCACCATCTATGGCGTGCTTGGTCCCAATGGCGCGGGCAAGACGACGCTGTTGCGCACCTTGCTCGGCATTATCGATCCTGATGAGGGGCATCGCCGCCTGCTGGGCGCGGAGCAGCCGCTGCGCATGGCGCGGCAGGTCGGCTATCTGCCGGAGGAACGCGGGCTGTACCCCTCGATGAAAGCCTATGAGGCGATTGCCTTCATGGGCGCGCTGCGCGGGCTGCCGCTGCGGCAGGGGCGGGTGCGGGCGCGCGAAATGCTGGAGGGGCATGGCATGGGCGCGGCGATCAACAAGCCGATCCGGCAATTGTCCAAGGGGATGGCGCAGACGGTGCAATTGTTCGGCACGATCATCCACGAGCCGCGGCTGATCGTGCTGGACGAGCCCTTTTCGGGGCTGGACGCGATCAATCAGGAGAAGTTGGAGCGGCTGATCCGCGAACAGGCGCAGCGGGGCGTCACCGTGCTGTTTTCCACCCATGTCATCGCCCATGCCGAACGATTGTGCGAGCGGGTGGCGATCGTGGCCGGCGGGCGCATCCGGTTCGAGGGCACGGTGGACGATGCGCGCGCACAGTTGCGGTCGCAGGTGCGGTTGCGCACGCGGGCGAGCGAGGGCGCGTGGCGGGCGGCGTTGCCCGGCGATGCGACCCAGGAAGAAGGGGCGTGGCATTTCGCATTGCCCGATGGCGGGATCGAGCCGTTGCTCCGCGCCTTGCTGGATGGCGATGCGGGGATTGAGAGCCTGTCGATCGAGCGGCCGGGCCTGCATGATGCGTTCGTGGCGATTGCGGGCGCGGCGGCGGCGCAGCAGATGCGCGATGATGCCGAGCGGGAGGCCTTAGTATGAAGAAGGTTGGGGCATGAGGGAAATGTGGCGCGCTGCCTTGGTGATCGCGCGGCGGGATTTCACCGCGGTCGTGCTGTCCCGCACCTTCATCCTGTTCCTGTTGGGGCCGTTGCTGCCGATCCTGATCGGCATGGTCTTTGCCGGGTTCACCGACAAGATTTCCAGCACCGATTTGCGGCCTGTGGTCGGCATTGCCATGCCCGCGAACGAAGCGGTTCGGCTGGAGCGGGCGCATGGGCGGCTGACCGAGCGGATGGGGGATCAGGCGCTGGTGCGGATGCGGCGGGTGCCGGTGACGCCCGCGCCGCGCGTGCAACTGGCGCGGGCGGATTCGGCGGTGGTGGCGATCCTGTCGGGCACGGTCGCGCGGCCGGTGTTGACTGGCAAGGCGGAGGATCTGGACCGGCTGCAGGGCGACCTCAGCCTGATCGCCAGTGCGGCGCAGGCGGAAAATACGCTGCGCATGGTGCAGGTGCAGCGCGAGGAAGTCGCCACCAGCAACGGGGCGCAGGCGCAGGGGCGATTGCAGATCGGCCGGGTGGCGCAGATCGTGATGTTTTTCCTCACCATCCTGCTGGCGGGCATGATCCTGTCCAATCTGGTCGAGGAAAAGACCAACAAGATCATCGAGATATTGGCAGCGGCGGTGCCGATCGACGCGATTTTCTTAGGGAAACTGATGGCGATGCTGGCGATGAGCTTTGTCGGTATCGCCTTCTGGGGCGGGACGGCCTTTGCGATCTTCCTGGCGCTGGGCGGCAATGGCGCGGCGGTGCCGGTGCCAGCGGTCGGCTGGCCGGTGTTCCTGGCTCTAGCGGTCATCTATTTTGCGATGGCCTATACGTTGCTCGGCTCGCTATTCTTAGGCATCGGCGCGCAGGCGGCGACGGTGCGCGAGGTGCAGACGCTCAACATGCCCGTCACCATGGGGCAGATGATGATCTTCTTCTTCGCCAGCTACGCGATCGACCATATGGGCAAGGCACCGGAGATTGCTGCGGCGATCTTCCCGTTCAGCTCCCCCTTCACCATGATCGCGCGGGCGGCGCAGGATGATGCGCTATGGCCGCATCTGCTGGCGATCGTCTGGCAGGCGCTCTTCGTGGGGTTGATCATCCGCGTCGGCGTGCTGCTGTTCCGCCGCCATGTGATGCAGTCGGGCGGGCGCTGGTGGAAACAGTTGTTCAGGGCTTCGACAGGCTAGGGCGGATAGGATCGTGCGATGAACAGACGACATCTTCTTGCCGGCATGGCGACCGGCGCGGTGGCCTTGGGCTTCTGGCGATTGGGCGTCGGCGAAGCCGAAGCGGCCTATCCCTTTGCCCTGACCGATGCGCAATGGCGCCAGCGCTTGTCGCCGCTTGCCTATAATGTCTTGCGCAAACAGGCGACCGAGCATCCCTTCACCAGTCCGTTGGACAAGGAAAAGCGCGCGGGTATTTTCGCCTGTGCGGGTTGCGACCAGAAATTGTTCAGCTCGAAAACCAAGTTCGACAGCCGCACCGGCTGGCCGAGCTTCTACGCGCCCCTGCCCAAGGCGGTCGGCACCAGCCGCGACTTTGATCTCGGCTATCCGCGCACCGAAGTCCATTGCGCGCGCTGCGGCGGGCATCTGGGCCATGTGTTCGATGATGGGCCAAGGCCGACAGGCAAGCGCTATTGCATGAACGGCGTGGCGATGCGCTTCATTCCGGCCTGATGCGGTAGAGGCGCAGCGGTTCCTTGGTGGGGAGCTGTTCGAGCCAGGCGGGCGGCTTGCCCTTTGCCAGCAAGGCGGCAAGGCCCGCCGGGTTGGTTTTGGCGTAGAGCCGCAGTTCGTTGAGGCCGCCGCAGGTGACGAGATAGGTTGCGCGCGTCCGGCCGATCGTGGCGTGCGCCTGATTAGGCCGATCGACAAACCCCTGAATGACGGTGGTGATCCCGACGGCATTGCGATGATGCGCCGTGCCGATGACGCTATGGCCGGTGCGTGCGAGAATGTCCGGGCCAAGGTCGAGCGGCGCGAACAGGGTGGCAGGCGGCAGCGCGCGGAGCGGCGCAAGCATGCTGGCCGACCGGCAATCACCCCCTTTTTGCGCGGCTGGTTCGGGCGGGCTGGCCAGCGCCGTCCACAGGGCGCTTAGCCCCACCGGGGTCAGGAGCGCCAGCGCGACCGACCCGCTGACCCGCACCAACGCGGCGCGCGCGCTCTGGATGCGGCGGAACAGGGCGATCAACAACCAGGCGATGCCGGGCAGGGCCAGGACATGCGCGACCGATAGCGCGCGCATCACCAGCATCGCCACGCCGGTCGCGCCGAGCAGCAACAGGGCGAGCAAAAGCCAGCGCATGCGCGCTTCGCCCTGCGTCGTGTGCGCCGCCAGCAGTGCGGAACCAAGGCCAAGCAGAGGCGGCAACAGGATGACGCCGCGCATCGACAGGCTCTGTTCCCAGATCGGGCGGCCCTCCATCACCTGAAGATACCAGAGCTTATAGGCGAGCGGCCCAAGCGCCGCGAAGGGGTCGCCCGACAGACAGGGACCGCCGGTCAGGGCAAAGGTCGCCAACGCCGCGCCGCTGCCGATCATGGTGATGGCCAGGCGGCGTGGCGCGGTAGCGGTGCCGATCAGGCGTGCGGCGGCGAGTGTGGCGATCGCGAGCGCAATCAGCGGCCAGACATAGACATAGGATAGCGCGTCGCAATGGCTGGCCATCGCGGCATTCGGCCCGCGCAACAGCGCGAGCAAGAAGAGAGCGGCGCCGCCCAGGGTGAGCGCAAAAGCGATGAAGCGTGGCGCTTGATCGCGCGCGATCCAGTGGCGCAGCGCGAAGGCCGCGCCGAACAGCGCGACATAGGGCAGGCTCTCACTCGAAATCTGGAGCCAGAGCGCCAAGGCCAAAGCAGCGATGATGCCGCCGCGCGCCGGCCTGTCGTCGGTCGCGCCGCACAGGGCGATCGCGGCCAGCAAAATCTGCCAGCCATGATGGTCGATGCGCAAGGGGGTGAATTGCACCAATATACTGGGTGTCGTCAGCAGCAGGACGACGCTCAGCAAGGCGACGATAGGCCCGGCGATCCGGCGCGCGGCGATGAATAAGGCGGCCGTCAGCCCGCCGAGCAGCAGCAGCGGCACGATCACGCAGGCTAATATTTCTGCCTGGGTCGCGCCCAAGAGCGGCGTGAACAACAGGATCAATGCCGCCACCGGCATGTCGACGATGCGCGACCAATGCATCGGGCCGCCCAGCGGCGGGTTCACCCGATGTTGCGACACGTCCCAAAAGGCCTGTCCGCCGATCCAGTCGCGGATCTGCACCAGCCGCATCGCATCGTCGGGATCGCGAAAGCCGAGCGTCGCGATATCGGCGCGGAACAGTGCCAGCATCACCGTGCTACACAGCAGCCAGCCAAGCAGCGCCAGCAGCGCCGCCCGGTTGCGCTCAGGAGCGGGCAAAGACGGCATGGCGGCGGATCGCATAGACGGTGAGGAAACTCACCGGGATGGAAACGAGCTTGGCAAGCGCCGGGGCGAGGCCAAGCGCGCTCAAACCACCGACGAGGAGCAAGGTCAGGCCCATGCCGAGCAGGGCGCTCGCGACGAAGCCTGCGCGCTGGGCATGGGTCGGTCCCGTGCCGGTGTCGAAAACGAAGCGGATGCTGATGATCCAATGGACCAGCAGCCCCCCGGCATAGCCGCCAAAGGCTGCAAGCAAAGGCGGCGCCCCCCCTTGGTCCAGCGCCAGAAACAGCGCCATGTCGCTCGCCAGCGCGCAGATACTGGCGAGCAGATAGCGGGCAAAGGTGGCGCGCGCGACCAGCATGGCCAGCACGCGCAGCCGCTCAATCATCGGATCAGGCAGCCTTCAGCCGCGAGGGCACGGCGCGGCTACTGGCAAGCGCGGCCTGCGTGTCGGCATCCGTCCCATCCATCTGGCCCTCATCGCCCGCCTCATGATATTCGGCGTCTTCATTGACCGACCAGACGTCATGGACGCGCGCGCCCGCGACGATGTTGCGGACGGTCAGCATCGCCGTCATCATCGCATGATCCTGATTATTATAGCGGTGCATGCCATTGCGCCCGACCATGTGCAGCGTGGGATAGCGCGCTTCGAGTTCGCTCCGCATCGCCAGCACATTGGCGGCATAGGCGTCGTCATAGACGGGATAGGCCTTTTCCTGCCGCACCACCGCACCGCCCACGACATCGTCGGGGTTGCAGAGGCCAAGCAGCGCCATTTCCCGCGTCGCCAGCGCGATCAGATCGGCGTCGGTCGACGACCAGAGGCCGTCGCCTTCGAAACAGAAATATTCAAGGCCGACGCAGGCCAGCGTCGGGTCCGGCACCATTTCGGGCGACCAGCTGCGGAAATTCTGGATGCGGCCGACCTGTACCTTGCTGTCGTGGATGTAGATCCAGTTATCGGGGAAGATATCCTTCCCCTTCACCATCAGGGCGACGGTCAGGAAGTCGCGATATTTAAGGTCCATCGCTTCGGGCAGCGTCGCAGGCAGCGGATGGATGCGGGCGGCCAGTTCGCGCATCGGCGCGGAGGAAATGACATGGGCGGCGGTGATCACGACATCGCCCTGCGGTCCTTCGGCCACCAGTCGCCAGCCGTCGCTGCCCGGTTCCTGTTCCAGCCGCTTGAAGCTGTACGCCATCAGCACCTGATTGCCGCCTTCGACCACGCGGTCGCGCGCGGCTTCCCACATCATGCCGGGGCCAAGGCGCGGATAGCGGAAGGTTTCGAGCAGCGTCTTGGTCGCCATGCCGTCATTGGGCTTCTTGTTGAGGCCGAGCGAGCGTTTGAGGCCATCGACCACCGCGCCCCACAAAGACAGACCCTTGATCCGCTGCGCCGCCCAGTCGGCCGACATTTCGTCGCACGGCATGCCCCACACTTTTTCAGTGTAGGTCTTGAAGAAGATGGAGAAGAGCTTGTGGCCAAAGGCGTTGACGGTCCAATCCTGAAAGGAGCGGACGTTGCGATTGGGGAAGAGCCGCGCCTTGGCGAAGCTCGCCATGCACAGGGTCGAACGCCAGACGCCCAGGTTCCACAGCGCTTCAAAGGCGCGCAGCGGATAGCTGTAGAATTTGCCTTCATAATAGATGCGGCTCATCCGAGGACGCTGGATGAAATCATCGGGCAATATCTCATTCCACAGGTCGACCACCTGCTGCGATTTGGAGAAGAAGCGATGCCCGCCAATGTCGAAACGGAAGCCGTCCAGTTCGACCGTGCGGCTGATGCCACCGACATAGACGGGGTCTTTTTCGATCACCGTCACGCTATAGCCCTGCTTGGTCAGCAGATAGGCAGCGGTCAATCCGGCCGGGCCAGCGCCGATGATGGCGACGTCCACATGTTGGTCGGTACGCGGCATGGCAGGCTATTCCCCCGATGGTCTTTCGTCGCTTCGGGAGTGAAGGAAATCTTCTAAGGACTGGTTAATGGCGCGTAAGCAAAGCGCCCATGCGCTGCTGCCCATGACAAAGGGCCGCCCCGCTGATGCGGAACGGCCCCCTGCAGTCCCCTTCGTGGGGGAGGGCGAAAGCGGCAATCAGATCTGGCGCTGGGCCATATTGCTGAGGTCGCTGCGCGCACCGTCCATGGCCTGGCCAAAGCAGGTGCGATAATCGTCGGTCACGGGCAGGATCGAGCCGTTGACGAAACCGCACACCTGCTTGGCCGCGCGGGTCACGCGCGAATCGGCGCGACGCATGTCGCGGCTCTTGGCCAGGTTGAGGTCCGCCACGGATACGGCGACCGAGCGGGTTTCGGTTCCCGCATGGCCATCGACGATCACATCCATGTCATTGCTGCCGGCGCTCGCCATAGTGGGCAGCGCAAGGGCCATAGTGGCGGCGAATGCCACCAGCATCTTCTTGTTCATCCTATTCTCCTGTCGAACATTTTGTTTTTTTCAGCCCCACATCTGCGTGGAAATAGGGTCACGCTGTAAATAAGCCTCGCAAGAGCCTTTGAAAAGGGGCCAGTTGACAAAAAGTGGCGGAAAACCGTTATTTTGCGGGTGCGAAGGGAATGTCTTCGCACCCGTGTCATAGCTTTGTGAACAGGCTTGGCCTGTTCGTGCCGCACCGGCCTCTTTGACAATTAATGCCGGAAGTGGCGCATGCCGGTGAAGACCATGGCGAGGCCTGCTTGATCGGCGGCGGCGATCACCTCGTCGTCGCGGATCGATCCACCCGGCTGGATGACGGCGGTCGCCCCGGCTTCGACCGCTGCCAGCAGGCCATCGGCGAAGGGGAAGAAGGCGTCGGAGGCTACGGCCGAGCCGATCGTACGTGGTTCGCTCCAGCCGGCCTTTTCCGCAGCGTCCTTCGCCTTCCACGCGGCGATGCGCGCGGATTCGAGACGGTTCATCTGGCCCGCGCCGACGCCTGCGGTGCTGCCGCCCTTGGCATAGACGATGGCGTTGGACTTCACATGTTTGGCGACGGTCCAGGCGAAGAGGCAGTCGGCCAGTTCCTGTTCCGTGGGTTCGCGCTTGGTCACGACCTTGAGCGCGTCGCGCGTGACCTGGCCATTGTCGCGGCTCTGCACCAACAGGCCGCCCGCTATGCTCTTGATTTGCAAGCCGGTCCGGGCCGGATTGGGCAGGTCACCGGTCAGCAGCAAGCGGAGATTCTTTTTCTTGGCGAAGATCGCGCGGGCCGCATCATCGGCACCGGGCGCGGCGACGACTTCGGTGAAGATGCCGCTGATCGCCTCGGCAGTGGGGCCATCGAGCGGGCGGTTGACCGCGATGATGCCGCCAAAGGCCGACACGCTGTCGCAGGCCAGCGCCGCTTCATAGGCTTCGATCAGGGTCGCGCCGGTCGCGACGCCGCAGGGGTTGGCATGCTTGACGATGACCACGGTCGGCGGGCCGTCGCGAAATTCGCTGACCAGCTCCAGCGCGGCATCGGCGTCATTATAATTATTGTAGGACAGTTCCTTGCCCTGGATCTGGGTCGCCTGGGCAATGCCGTTCGCCGACGGGCTGGTGGGCAGATAGAGGGCGGCCGACTGGTGCGGGTTTTCGCCGTAGCGCAGCGTGGTGCCAAGCGTGCTGGCGACCGCGAGCGTTTCGGGGAAGGTGACGCCCTGGTCGGCGAAGGCGAACCAGCTGGCGATCATCGAGTCATAGGCAGCGGTTGCAGCATAGGCCTTGGCGGCGAGCATCCGGCGGAAATCATAGCTGGTCGCGCCGCCCTTTTCGTCCATTTCGGCGATCAGGCGGGCATAGTCGGCAGGATCAGTGACGATCGCGACGCTTTCATGATTCTTGGCCGCCGAACGCACCATTGAGGGGCCGCCAATGTCGATATTCTCGATGATCTCGTCGCGCGCGGCGCCCTTGGCCACGGTCGCGGCGAAGGGGTAGAGGTTGACGACGACCAGGTCGATCGCGCCGATGGCATGCTCGTCCATCGACGCGACATGCGCCGGGTTGTTGCGCACTGCGAGCAGGCCGCCATGCACCTTGGGGTGCAGCGTCTTGACGCGGCCGTCCATCATTTCAGGAAAGCCGGTCAGGTCGGAAATATCCATGACGGTCAGGCCCGCGTCGCGCAGCGCCTTGGCCGTGCCGCCGGTCGAGACCAGTTCGACGCCATGCTTGCCCAGCGCCTGTCCCAATTCGATGAGCCCCGCTTTGTCCGACACGGACAGGAGGGCGCGCTTGATGGGATAGTCGGTCATGGCGGGGCTTTCTAGGTTGCGGGTCGGACGGAAGCGTTCGCGCAAGGCCTTTAGGCGTGCGGCCCACAAAAATACAGGGTTTAGTCGGCGGTCAAGACGCGCAGCCGATCGCCGATCATCGCCAGGTCCGCGACGAAGCGCGCTTGCTCTTCCGCCCGCCGGTCTTCGTCGGGCAGGCGCAACAAATAGCTGGGATGGACCGTCACCCAACCTTCCGCGCCGTCTTCCAGCGGGATGGCGGCACCGCGCGTCCCGCTGATCGTCACTGCCTTGCCCAGCATCGCGCGCGCGGCGGTCGCGCCCAGCGCGACGATGATGCGCGGCCGCAGGATCGCGCGCTCCTGGTCCAGCCACCAGCGGCAGGCCTGCACTTCGCCTGCCACCGGGGTCTGGTGGATGCGGCGCTTGCCGCGCTGTTCATATTTGAAATGTTTGACCGCATTGGTGACATAGGCCTGGGCACGATCGACGCCCGCCTGCGCCAGCGCCGCGTCGAACAAGTGCCCGGCCGGGCCGACAAAGGGGCGACCGGCCAGATCCTCCTGATCGCCCGGCTGTTCGCCGATGAACATCAGCGGCGCGGCCAGCGGGCCTTCGCCGAACACCGTCTGGCTCGCATGTTGATGCAGCGGGCAGCGGGTGCAGGTCATGGCCTCGGCGCGCAGGCTGGCCCAGGCGGTCGCGGCATTGCTTGCGCGCTTGGGCGGGGTCGGAGCGGTGGCGATCATCATCGCCTCGCGCTGTTGCGCCCCGGCGATCAGGTCGGGGATGAGCGATGCTTCGGGCAGGTTCTTCCAGTATTTTTTTGGCATTTCCGACAGCATCGCCCCGGTCTTGAGCCGGGCCGGGTTGAAGATGGCGGCATAATAGCCCTTCCACAGCGCCTCGACAGGGTCGCCCTGCGGCGCGTCGGCGCGGCTGGCGCCGGGGCCCTCGCGCAAGGTCGCTCCATCCCAATGAATGCTGACATTGGGCGTCAGGATCGACCAGTGCATGGTGGCGAAGCGGCGCATGAAGAAACCGGCATTGGCGCGCACGATATGATGGTCCGGCTCGAACCAGGCGACGAAGCGTGGGCCGTCGCCATCCTCCATTTCGCGGAAGCGGACGAAGGCGCGCATCTTGTGGATGTCGCGCCGCACTGATTTGGCCAGCGCCTGCACTCGCGCCAGCATCGGATCGGCGCTGTCCTCCATCGTGCCGGGCCGCGCGCGCACGCGGCACAGCAGGGCGTAGAGAAAGGCGAAGCGGCTGGGGTCGCTGTGCAGGATCGCGCTTTCCGCCAGCGAGACGAAGCTGCGCGGCACGGAAAAAGCGCTGCTTGTGTCTTCGGGCGGGAGCGGGGCGTCGCCGAACAGGTCGCCCGGCGCATCGCCCACTTGCCAGACCACATCGGCCGGATCGACGCCCGCCATTGCCAGCCGCCGCGCCGCCGACCGCCAACCGTCCATATCATCGGGCGCGGTCAGGGCGACGCGGTGCATGGTGTCTTGCTTAATCCTCTGCCTGGGCGCGTTCCAGTTCGGCGGGCTTGCGCTTGGCGAACAGCGCGCCGAGCTTCTTCTCTTCGTCCGCCGTCAGATCCTTGGCGGCGGTCGGGAACATCTCTTCCTCTTCCTCCTCGATATGATGGAGGTAGCGCTTCTTCATCTCGGCAAATTTCTTGCGCCAGGCTTCGCCGTTGAATTTCAGCCCGTCCAGCTCTTCGAGATAATCGTCGATTTCCTTATGTTCGGACACGCTATGCTGCGCATCTTCGCGCAGGTCCGGGCGCGACAACATGGTGGCGTAGAGGGTTTCCTCCTCGGCGGCGGCGTGGGCGGTCACTTCGACGGCGAATTGCGCGAACAATTTTTCGAGCTGGTCGTCGCTTTCCGCCTTGGCCATCTTCTCGAAAAGCTGGCGATGCGCGTCATGATCCTGTTTCAGGCGATCGAAAATAGTGATGTCGGCCATGCTGGTTCCTCCCTGGTTCGAAGGATCACAACGACGCGAACGACAATTGGCTCCCGCCAATCGCCTTCAACCGAACAGGGCGCGGAAGATGATGGCGACGGGAATCCACAGTGCCGCGCCGATCAGGCTGGCGGCCCAGAGTTGCACCACGTCGCGGCGGAAGCGGAGCGCCAGGCCGCTGCGCGACAGGCTGCTGTGGTCGAGCATCTGCCAGCGCCGCTCCAGTCCGCGCGCAGCAATCGCATAGCCGCCGATCGCGACGATGACGCCCAGGTGCAGGACGAGCGATCCGCCCATCTTCGCGACGATGAAAATCTGCAACAGGCAGAAAACCACCAGCGCCGCCGCCAGATGGCTGCTGATCCGCTTCGCAAAGCCGCCGCTGCGGCCCATTGCCTGATTGTCGAACATCGTCGCCAAGACCCGACCCCCTGAATGACGGAAAGCCAAAGAATTCCACGATCGCGACTCGGAAGCAACCGGAAAAGTCGCGGCTACACAAAGAGTTCGAGCTGGCTGGCAGGCGGCGTCATGCGCGCCCGCAGATCGGCCCGGTCGATCAGCGCAACGGGGCGCCAATCCGCCGCCACCAGAAAGGGCCGCAGCTTCTTGATAGAGGTCGTCATTCGCGCAACATCGTCGAGCCGCAGGCGGCGATGACGGCGGCTGGCGAGGATGCGATCGACCGCCTTGACGCCCAAGCCGGGCACCCGCAGCAGCGCCTCGCGCGGGGCGCGATTGACGTCGACCGGAAAGATGGCGCGATGGTTGAGCGCCCAGGCGAGCTTGGGATCGATGTCGAGCGGCAGGTGGCCGGTTTCCGCGTCAGTCGCCGCCGCCACTTCGCTCGCGTCATAGCCATAGAAACGCATCATCCAGTCGGACTGGTAGAGCCGATGTTCGCGCATCAACGGCGGGCGCTTGAGCGGCAGCACGGCGCTGGGCGAGGGGATGGGGGAGAAAGCGCTGTAATAGACGCGGCGCAACCGGTGGCGGTCATAGAGGCTGCTCGCCCGCGTGATGATCGCCCGGTCGTCGGCGGCGTCCGCGCCGACGATCATCTGGGTGGACTGGCCCGCAGGCGCAAAGCGCGGCGCATGGCGATATTTGCGCCGCGCGTCGCCGCTATCCTCCATCTCGGTCCGCATCTGGCCCATCGCCCCTTCGATCCGGGTGCCGTCTTTCTCCGGCGCCAACCGCTTGAGGCCGCTTTCGGTCGGCAGTTCGACATTGATCGACAGCCGGTCGGCATGCAGCCCCGCCTGCCGCATTAGGCCGGGATCGGCATCGGGGATGGTCTTCAAATGGATATAGCCGCGAAAATCATGATCCTCGCGCAGCGACCGGGCCACCTCGACCATCTGTTCCATCGTATAGTCGGACGATCGGATGATGCCGGAGGAGAGGAACAGCCCCTCGATATAATTGCGGCGGTAGAAGCTGAGCGTCAGGTCCACCACTTCCTTGGCGGTGAAGCGCGCGCGGCGCACGTCGCTCGACTTGCGGTTGATGCAATAATGACAGTCGAAGATGCAGCTGTTGGTCAGCAAGATCTTGAGCAGCGAGATGCAGCGGCCATCGGGCGCATAAGCATGGCAAATGCCCATGCCCTCGGTCGAGCCGATGCCCTTGCCGCCGCGCGAATCCCGCTTCGACGTGCCCGACGACGCGCAGGAGGCGTCATATTTGGCGGCATCGGCCAGGATTTCGAGCTTCTGACGAGTGGACATCTGAACCATAGCGTTCGTGCTATGTTCTTTCTAGCAACAAGTCCAGCGTTTCAAATGCTTATGCCCTTTAGACCAGACCGAGCTTCGCCAGTTCGTGCAGCAGGGCAGGGGGCATGGCGTCGCGGGCATCTACCTCGCCATCGGCCAGGTCCGGCGGCGCGTCCTTGTCCTCCAGATAGCGCCAGCCCTGATGCGCGCGCTTGGGCGCGGCGCGCACCGGGATCAGCCGGGGTTCGAGCCGAACCCAGTGGCGGCCTTGCCCCGTTTCCTCGAACCCCAGGATCGGGCTGCGGCCGACGATCATATGGGCGTGAATCCAGTAAAGCGATCCGTCCGCCATTTCCTCGACCCGCTTGGGCAGATAGCGGGTGGTGATCCGCGCTTCGCCGGGCTGGCTTTCCAGCCAGGCGCGCAGGGTGGCGGGGCTTTCGCTGCGAAAAGCGATCTTGGTGATGTGCAGCGGCATGGGCGCGATTTGGGGACGGACCAGCGCGGCTTCAACGCAGGAAGAGCGTGGCCAGCCCCAGGAAGGTGAAAAAGCCGAGCGAATCCGTCATCATCGTCACGAATACGGCAGAAGAGACCGCCGGATCGACATTATTGCGTTCCAGCGTGACCGGCACCAAAACCCCGGCCAGCCCCGCGACCATATTGTTGGTCAGGATCGCCGCGCCGAACACCAGCGACAGGTCGAGCCGCCCATAAATCACATAGGAGCCGATCGCGATCAGCGTGCCGAGCGTGGCGCCATTGGTCGCAGCGATGCGGAATTCGCGGCCGATCATCCGCGCGGTGTTGGAACTGGTGAGCTGGTTGGTGGCAAGCGCACGCACGACCACGGCGAGCGTCTGCGTCCCCGCATTGCCGCCCATGCCCGACACGATGCCCATCAGCGCGGCGAGCATGGCGAACCGCTCGATCGTTCCTTCGAACAGGCCGACGACCGACGCGGCCAGCATCGCCGTGCCAAGGTTCACGACCAGCCAGATCAGGCGCGCGCGCACCGTCATCAGGATCGGTTCGTTGATGTCGCCTTCGCCTGCGCCCGACAGGCGCAAAATATCCTCGCCCGCTTCCTCGGCAATGATGTGGACGACGTCGTCGACCGTGACCATACCGACCAGCCGCCCGCTCGAATCAACGACGGCGGCGGAGATGAGCGCATATTTCTGGAAGCGCAGCGCGACTTCCTCCTGGTCCATGTCGACCGGGATCAGCGTCTGCTCGCGCTTCATCAGGTCGGCCATCGCGACCGAACGGGGGCAGGTGAGAATCCAGCTTAGCTGGCAATAGCCGACCGGCCGGTGCATCGCATCGACGACGTAGATTTCCCAGAAATCGGCGGTCAGGTCGCCATGATCGCGCAGATAGTCGATCACCTGGCCGACCGTCATATGTTCGGGCACCGCGACCAGATCGCGCTGCATCAGGCGCCCGGCGGATTCCTCCGGGTAGGACAGCGCGCTTTCGATCGCCGCGCGATCTTCGGGGTCGAGGGCATCGAGGACGGCCTGCTGGTCGGCATCGTCCATATCCTCGATCATCGCGACGGCATCGTCGGTGTCGAGTTCGGCCGCGAATCCCGCCACCTGTTCCGGCGCCAGGTCGCCGATCAGGTCGTCGCGAACATAGTCGTTGAGTTCGGACAGCACTTCCGCGCCGACCAGATCGCCAAGCGCCGCCGCCACCGCGCCACGCCGGTCGGCGGGCGTGAGTTCGAGCAGATCGGCAATGTCGGCAGGGTGCAGCGGCGAAACAAGATCGCGCGCCCGCTCGGCATCGCCATCCTCCACCGCGTCCAGCACGGCGTTCACATATTCGGGTCTCAGCCGGTCATCCTCGTCATGACGGGATTCGGCCTGATCGATCGCGCTCGCGTCGATCAGCTCTTCATCGGGCCGGGCATTGGCCTTGTCGCCGCGATCGCTCATGGCGCGCGCTACTGTCCGGTTCCTGTAACATGGGGGTGCTTTCGCCTATGCTCGGCCTAATTGCAATGGGGCGGCGGCAATGAACGGCTCAACCACAACAATCTTCCATCCCCTTTGATAGCCTCTATATGGGGGCCACTACCCCTTCCCCGGCAAGAGAGGATCATCATGGCCGAAGAAACACTTACCCTCGCCCTCGACAGTGGCGGCGACGTCGTCATCAAGCTGCGCCCTGACCTGGCCCCCGGCCATGTCGAGCGCATCACCACGCTCGCCAAGGACGGCTTTTACGACGGCGTCGTGTTCCACCGCGTCATCGCGGGTTTCATGGCGCAGGGCGGCGATCCGACCGGCACCGGCATGGGCGGGTCCAAGCTGCCCGACATCAAGGCTGAGTTCAGCCGCCAGCCGCACGTCCGCGGCGTCTGCTCGATGGCGCGCTCGTCCAACCCGAACAGCGCCAACAGCCAGTTCTTCATCTGCTTCGACGATGCGACCTTCCTCGACGGCCAATATACCGTCTGGGGCGAAGTGACGTCGGGCATGGAACATGTCGACGCCCTGCCCAAGGGCGAGCCGCCGCGCACGCCGGGCAAGATCGTCACGGCGACCGTCGCCTGATCTGACCATCACCGTCCGCTTCGGGAAGTCGAACCGCCTGCCTTGCGGCGGCGTTCGCCCTTCTCGAAGCGGATGGCGCTTATTTCTTGCTCTTGCCCGCCATGCCGTCGGTCATGGAGATGGCTTCCATCGCATTGCTGGCATCGGCCGCCTGGATGGGCGGCGCATAGGCACCGATCCTTTCGATATGCCAGCGCCGTTGTTCGGCGGTCGATCCGGGCACGTCGTTGACGCGGTGCAAGGTCACTTGGCGCAAGGCGTAGAAGGGTTTGCCGTTCGCGGCGATCCGGCCATAAAGCTGGACTGGCACGATGACATAGAGCGAGCCCGCCGCGCCTTCCGGCTCGGATGGCGCGCCGACATTGGCGTGGATTTCACTGAAACCCCGGAAACGCGCCGCGAAATGCGCGTCATCCTGCGTCCCGATTTGGCCGCGCGGATTCCACAGCGCCTGCGCATCTTCGAACCGCTTTTCCTCCAGCAGGCCATAATAGCCCTGCACGACCTGCGCCGCGCCCTGTGCGCTGTCGGGATCGATCGATCCTTCGGCCAGCGGGGCCGGGTCGATCGGCAGGCCGCCCGGCGTGCCGGGCGCTGGCGGATCGAGCGGTTCCATCACCGCCATCGCCTCGGCCCGGAAGCTGTTTTCCACCTGGGCCACATTCGCGCCATTGGCGAGATTGTCGATCGCGCTTTCCTCCCGCCCGTCGCAGGCGGCGACGAGCAGGAGGGGTGTCAGTAAGAGTGCCTTCATCTGTCCCCGCATCAGTCTGGGCGTGTCCGCATGGCTGGGCCACGGCTGTTGGTGCGCGCCGGTCGATCGGCGCGGATACTGGGGGCGGGGCGATTGCCAACGCTGCGCTGCGGCCGGGGCTGGCTCGCCTGCGGACGATCCGGCCGGGCCTGCGGTGTCGGGCGCACGGCATTATTGCCCTGCCAGCGACCCCGGCCACGGTCACCCTCTACCCCCGGCTGCGGTCGAGGACGGGTATAGCGACCATCGCCTGGCCGACCATCATTGCCGCGTCCACGCCATTCGCCCCGTCCATCGCCGCGCCCGTCATTATCGCGCCCGCGCCAATCGGGCCGCCCGTCGGGTCGTCCGTCGCGATCCCGGTCACGCCAGCGATTGTCGCCGCGGTCCGCGCGGCGGCCTTCCCAATAGCGGCGCTGGCCATCATTCCAGCGGTGACGACGTCCGCCCCGGTCGTAGACATAATAGCCGTTACCGGGATAATAATAATTATTGTACCAGCCGCCAAAGGCGCCCGGCTGATAATAGCCTGCGGGACCATAATAGCCGTCGCCATAATAGCCACCACCGCCATAATAGCCCGTGCCGACGTTTACGCCGCCATAGCCATAGCCGTCATCATAGGCGCAGCCCCCCAATGCCAGCGCGCCAATCAGGCCCATCGTAGCCAGTAACCGATGTCGGATGCCCGTCATCGCCTTTCTCCTCATCTTTATCTGTCACTGACGTAACGCGGGCCGGTTGAATTGGTTGTGAATGAAAATGGGGTGCGCCGTCCAGCGTTTATCTGCCGTTCAGATAAGGGGTGTTTCGTTCATCTGGGCGACAGAAACCGTGTTTTTTCCGTCACATAAATGTCATTCGTCCGGTTTTTATCGTTCGTTCAGGAAACCTTCGGGCGGGTCTGGTCATTTTGTGTCGTGTCTGGTGCAGCAGCTTGGAGCGCTCGCGCCGACCCGGCGGGTCCACACCGCTGCTTATCCTCAACAATAGAAAAAGGGTTACCCCCATGAAGACACTGCTTTTCACAGCGGCTGCCGCTGCGTCCTTCATTCCCGCCGTCGCGATGGCGCAGGACGATGGCAGTTCTACCCGTCGCCTCGAACCTTATGTCGGCGTGATGGGCGGCGTGCATAATTTCGACAGCGAAACCGGCAAGGAAGGCATTCCGCCCGTGGGCTATAAGGGCCGCATGGTCGAAGGCGTCGCTGGCGTGAACTATAATGTCGCAGGGCCGATCGTTCTCGGCGTTGAAGGCGGCGCGTCCAAGGGCGTGTCGGGCGACATCGACTGGGAATATAATGCCGCGGGCCGTGTCGGTGTGAAGGCTGGCAAGGACAGCCTGATCTTCGGCAAGGTCGGTTACAAGTGGGTCAATTTCGACGCGCTCGGCCCCGATAGCCAGGATTTCCATGGCACCACCTATGGCGCTGGCGTCGAACTTTCGCCCGCCGACATGGGCAGCTCGGCCATGAGCAGCAACATCCGTTTCCGGGTGCAGGCTGACACGATGGGCAATTTCCGTTCGATCCGCCCGATGGCTGGTGTCGTCGCGAAGTTCTGATCTAATTCCAAACTAAAGGTTCGGGCGGGCCATAACGGCTCGCCCCCACCAGCCAATCCTTGCCGCGGCAAGGACTGGGGGTCCGGGGCGGTGCATTGGACTGCCACCGTCCCGGATTCTCCACTTAATAGACGCCGATCATCTTGGCCCCCGCCACGATCAGGACCAGCGCCAAGGCGCGCACGATCATGGTCGATGGAAGGCGGATGCCCAATGTCGTGCCGACCAGCGCACCCGCCAGCGCGGCCCCGGCAAAGAGCGGCAGCGTCTCTGGAAGCTGTTGCAGCGACGCCAGATTGCCGAGCAGCCCGGAAATCGAATTGACGAGGATGAACACCGCCGCGATTCCCGATGCGGCGCGCGGTGTTGCCCACCCCAGGAACAGCAGCAGCGGCGAGAGGAAAATCCCGCCGCCCGTGCCCGTCAGGCCCGACAACAGACCGATCCCCGCCCCGGCCGCGATCGCCACGATAATGGGCGGATCTTTGACATCGTCCGCCGTGCCGAGCGGCTTTGGCCACAACAGGCGCGCAGCCGACAGCCATAAGACCACGCCCACCAGCGGACGATAGAAATGCGTGGGCAGGATGATACCCCCGCCGATGAAGGCCATGGGGATGGCCCCGATCAAAAAGGGCCAGAGCGTGCGCCAGCGGAACAGCCCGGCATGAACGAAGCGGGCAGAGGTGAAGGTCGCGACGATGACGTTGAGAACCAGCGCCGTGGGACGCATCACCTGCGCGGGCAGGCCGAACAACGCCATCAATGCGATATAGGCAGACGCCCCGGCATGACCGACGCTGGAATAGAGCGCCGCGCCAAAGAAGATACAGGCGGCAAGGGCATAGGTGGCGTCAATCATGACAGGGGCGCTCGCACTCCGGTCCCGCCCCTGTCAATCCCGCCCAACGGCAAACTCAACCGCTGTTGCGCAGCGCCGTCGCGATCGCGTTGATCGACAATTCGATGCCTTCCTTGATGCGCGGATCATCCTCGCCCGCGCGGTGGCGCTTCAACAGTTCGACCTGCAACAGGTTGAGCGGTTCGATATAGGGCAGGCGCAGCCGGATCGAGGTTTCCAGCGCCGCATTCTTTTCCAGCAGCCGCAACTGGCCGGTGGCCGCGAGCAGCCCGTCATGCGTCTGGTTCCAGCCCTCGCGGATGCGCCCGAACAGGGTGTCGGCCATTCCCTGATCCTCGACCAGCGGCAGATATTGGGCGGCGATGCCCAGGTCCGACTTGGCCAAGACCATCTCCAGATTGGCGAGCGCGGATTTGAGGAAGGACCAATGCTGCGCCATGTCGGCGAGCAGCGCCTTGTCCTCGAACCCGGCGAGCGCCTGGCCCACCCCATACCAGCCCGGCAGCATCACCCGCGCCTGCGCCCAGCTGAATACCCAGGGAATGGCGCGCAGATCCTCGATCGCGTTGCTCTTGGTGCGGCTCGCCGGGCGCGATCCGATCTTGAGGCCGGAAATTTCCTGGATCGGGGTCAATTGCCGGAAAAATTCCTTGAAGCCCTCCGTGCCGTAAACAAGGTCGCGATAGGCGGCGAAGGCGTTTTTCGACAGTTCGTCCATCGCCGCGGTAAAGCGCCCGGCGTCGCGCTCCGAAATCCCCTCCGGCTCCAGGCTGGCGAGCAGCGTGGCACTGGTCATCGCCTCCAAATTGGTCATGGCAACGTCGCGCGACCCGAATTTGGCGGCGATCATCTCGCCCTGTTCGGTGATGCGGATGCGCCCCTGCACGGTCCCCCGCGGTTGCGCCTGGATCGCGGCGAAGGCCGACCCGCCGCCACGCCCCACCGCCCCGCCGCGCCCGTGGAACAACTGCATCGCCGCGCCCGCATCGGCAAAGACCGGGGCAAGCGCCTGGCTCGCCTTGTAGAGGCTCCAGGTCGACGTGATATAGCCGCCATCCTTGTTGCTGTCCGAATAGCCGATCATCACTTCCTGATGCCCGCGCGCCTGCACCACGCCGGCAATTTCGGGCAGTCCGAAATAGGCGGACATGATCGCGGGCGCGGCCTCCAGATCGCCGATCGTCTCGAACAGCGGGATCGCCATGATCGCGGCCTGCGGCGGCGCGCCATCCACGCCCGCCTGCCACAGCCCGGCCTCTTTCAGCAGGATATTGACCTCCAGCATGTCGGACACGCTTTCGGCCTTGGAAATGATATAATGGGTGATGCATTGCGGGCCATAGATGCGATGCGCCTCCGCCGCCGCATGGACGATCGCCAGTTCGGACGCGGTTTCCTCGCCATAAGCCGAAAAGCGCGATCCCAGCGGCCGGTTGCTCGCCAATTCCTTGCGCAGCAGCGCGATGCGCGCATATTCGTCGAGCGCCGCATAATCCGGCTCGACCCCGGCGACCTTGAGCAGCTCAGCCACCACCCGCTCATGCACGTCGCTATTCTGCCGCATGTCGAGCGTGGCGAGGTGGAAGCCGAATGTCTCGACCGCGCGGATCAGGCGACCCAGCGCCCCGCCGCTCGACAGCGCGCCATTGCCCTCGCTCGCCAACCCCTGCGCCACCGTCACCAGATCGCGGCGGAAATCCTGCGGCATGGCATAGGCCTTGCCTTTTAGCGCGGAGGGCCGCGCGGGCTGCGTGCCGGTCAGCGCGGTGCAGGTCGCGGCGAGCCTAGCATAGATGCCGGAAATGGCACGGCGATAGGGTTCGTCCCCCCGGCTGGGCGACG
The DNA here is from genome assembly GCF_002312805.1 of Sphingobium sp. D43FB. Taxonomy (GTDB): domain Bacteria; phylum Pseudomonadota; class Alphaproteobacteria; order Sphingomonadales; family Sphingomonadaceae; genus Sphingobium. Next base: position 169,122 of record NZ_NMUA01000004.1, read on the forward strand.
CATCGCCGCTGGCCTCGGCCAGGTCCAGCACCGCCTGCGGCACATGCGCCAATTCGGTCGACAGCGAGAGTTCCGCCCCCAACGCATGCAACGCATCGAGATAATAAGCGATCGCCGCTTGGCAGCCGCGCTGCAAGGCATGGCGCAACTGCGGCGCCTGAACGAAGGGATTGCCGTCGCGGTCGCCGCCGATCCAGCTCCCCACCCGCAGGAAACTTTGCGGCCGCGCGCCCAGCACCCGCTCCCACCGCGCATACAACGCAGGCAGCACCGGCAGGAACGTATCGCGGAAATAGGCCAGCACATTGTCGATCTCGTCCGCGACGAATAATTTTTCGCGGCGCAGCGGGCGGGTCTGCCACAGCAGGGCGATCTGGCGGAAAATCGCCTCGTCCAGATTTTCGCCATCCTCCGTCTCTTCGCGACCTGCATCCTTGAGCAGCATCAGGTCGGCGATGCGGTTCTTATGATCGATCATGCTCTTGCGCCGCACCTCGGTCGGGTGGGCGGTCAGCACCGGCACGATCAGGCTGTGCGACAGCAGGTCCAGCACCGCGTCGCGGCCAATGCCATGCGACTCCAACCGCGCCAGCACCGACGCGACATCCGCGCCCGGCTCGGCGGCGATGCCCTGCCGGTCCTCGGCCAGGTTGGCGAGCATCGAAAACAGCATGAACCCGCGCACGAAATTGAGCGTGTCATCGAGCGTCAGCGCATCCAGCCCGGTATCGGTCAGGTCCGCCCCCTGCACCCCGCGCGCCCGATCGACCGACGCCGACCGGATATATTCGGTCTGCTTGTAAAGGCTCTCCCCCCCATAAGCCCGGATCACGTCGCCCAGCAGGCGCCCCAGAAAGCGGATGTCGGGATTCTGCGTGATCGCAGGGGCGGAGGGGGAGGGGGAAAGAGTCGCCATGGGACGCAATGCTGCATTGCAACAGGGAAAGGGTCAAGCGGAGGATGTAGGGGCGAGGGCAATTGGCAAAGCGAATGTCGCGCCTTGTCCTCTCCCGCCTTCGCGGGAGAGGCTACGGAGACTTGGCAGCTTGCTGCCTAGTCGATGTCGGTGAGGGTCTTTCTTGCCGACTTCCAAGGGCGTCAGAACAGGCGATCGAGATCGCGCATCCCCTCGACCACGGTAACGATAGTCACCACGTCGCGCGCCGCATCATATTCATACAGGATCAGATAGGAGCCGTGGACCAGCCCCCGCGCGCCAGGCCGAAGGTCGTCGCGCGCACGTCCGATTTCCGGGAAGATGCGAAGGCGCTCGATCTTGACGTTGATGGCCCGCAACAGGCGATCGGCGGCATCGTCATTGTCGAGCGCAATGGTGCGCCAAAGTCGTTCAAAATCATCCTCCGCCTGCTGCGAGACGATGATGTCAGCCATTGTCGGATGCAGCGGCCTTTCTGCCCTTCGCGCGCGTGATGATGGCTTCCATGTCGAGCGGGCCAGCCACACCGCTGGCCTTGCCACGATCCCACGCCTCCCGCAGCGCCAGCAATTCCTCCTGGCGGAACGCGCGCCGCTCGCTCCACAACCGCATCGCATCGCGCACGACTTCGCTGGCCGAAGCATATTCGCCAGCCTCGACGGCAGCATGGATTTTCGCAGCCATCTGATCGGGGACCACGACGGTCATGCGTTCATAAGCGCCCATAGGTCGGCCTCTCGTGTCGGTATGATGTATTCATACTATCTCACAACGCGCGGCTGTTCAATCGGGAGGCCAAACATGCCCGCCTCGACGAGGCGGATATAGCGGATATAGATGCATTGCTGGCAAGTGCAGGCACTTGTGTTACAATGTGTGCCACCAGCGAAAAGGAATGCGACATGGCTGCCAGCACGACGATGACGATCCGGGTCACGCCCGATCTCAAGGAAAAGCTCGGCCGCCTTGCCCATAATACCCGCCGCACCAAGTCCTACCTCGCCGCCGAAGCGGTCGAAGCCTATGTGAATCGCGAATTGCAGATCATCGAGGGCATAGAGCGGGGGCTTGCCGACAGGGAGGCGGGCCGGGTGACGCCGCATGACGCAGCGATGGACCGGATCGACGCCGCGATTGCCGCCGCCGCCAAAAATGCTGCATGAGGCATGTGCAATGGTCGGACGACGCGCTTGACGATCTGGAACGGCAAATCGTCCATATCGCCAAAGACAATCCGGCGGCAGCGCGGCGGGTCGCCAAGCGGATACGCGAGACAGGCAACGCCTTGGCCGACTATGCGACCGGCCACCCCGGCCGGGTCGGCGGCACCTACGAAAAATCCGTCCACCGCCTACCCTATATCCTCGCCTACACGCTAAGCCGCGACGATGCGGTGCTGACGATCCTCCACGTCATCCACACGGCGCGCAACTGGCGCCCCGACGATTGGCCCGAATGAGGGGAATTGCCTGATTGTCGTGCAATGGCCGGTAACGGAATGTAGGTTTCAGACCCGGAATGTGTCGATGGTTGCTGTTCACGCGGCCTCGGCTTGCGATCTATCGCGGTTATTTAACGTCGGATGTGGAACTTCCGAACACAGGCAGTCGGCTTTCCATTCGCATGCCGCTTGTCCAGATCGTAACAAAGACATGAATTGAGCCGGGTGTCATTGAAGCGTACCGTCTGAAGGCATCGGGGAGCCGGTAAATCTTCACGCAATTTAAACGCGGCAGTGGTATGCAGTGAAAATGATTACGGAACAGGAACAGCGGCTCTTGCGCTTTGAGGCTACAAGCGACACGTAAAAGGCAATGAGAATCCTGTCATGACCATCTTCACCGTGATCCGGCAACCGGGAACGAACAACGACTTGGCAGGCGCGGTCGCCGAGCACTTTGCGTCGACGAATTATCGCCTAAACGACGAGTCCTGGCTGATCGCAACGACTGGAACCGCGAGACAGGTTTCTGACATTCTTGGCCTCTCGGATGGCAGTCGCGCGTCTGGAGTCGTGATCGAAGTCGCCTCATATTTCGGGTATGCCAATCCGGCGATCTGGACCTGGATCAAGAATAACTGGACGACGCCGCCCAATGGGTAAGCAGTCAGACCATAACGCTTCGCCAACGGAGTTTGCGCAGGCTTCGCCGCGTAACCTGTACGACACCTCCGATATTCGTTTCGTGATGATGGAAGTCGCGAAGCTGACGGATGCCGCAGACCGCCAAGCTGCAGCGAATGCTAAGCTCGGTGAGCGGATCGACGCGCAGGGTGAGAAACTCACAACGTCTCTCGATGCCCATGGCCAAAAATTGACGGCTGCGTTCGAGCGCCTCTCTGAGAAGCTGACGGCCGATCTGAAAGACAGGACATTGGAAATTAAGACAGGCGCTAAGGAGCGCGCTGACGAGATCAAGAAAGACCTCTCCGAAAAGGCGACGGAAATCAAAGGCGAGGTCAAGGATCTTCGTAACTCGGTTGTAGATCTCGAAAAAAACCTATCTTTTTACCGAGGTGCCTTGAGGGTTCTCGGTCTCGGTTTCGCAATTTTCATCGTGCTCGTCGGTGTCGGAGCGAAATTTCTTGTCGATAAACTGGGATAAGTTATACTTCATTATTCGTCGTCGCCCCCATTCGGCCAGCCTTCACTCCATATCGCAACTTACCCACCAGCCTCGGATTGATATGGACTCTGCTCCAAATCGCCTCTCGACACTTCGCGCGTGAGACCATGTACCGGTGCAGTTCGCGCGCTCTTAGCGCCCAGTCTGGATGTTCCTCGTTGAACGCTTCAACCCATTCAACGATTTCATCCGTGCCGTGGTCGGCGCGGATTGCATTATCGAAGTTGAGCATGATCTGCCGGCACCGATCGGTACCGTTGCTTCTACAATACGGTACCATTGGAGGTAACCAGGCGCTTCTGGGTCGTCCGACATAGGGATACAAATGAGGCTCTGGCTAACGGTTGCTCTCGAGAAATTTGAGACAGGCCTCCAACGACCCAATTTGGCGCATAGCTGCCTGTTGGGAATCAAATAAATTTCGCACATCCATTCGCGTCCTGATCGACGTTCCGTTTTTATTCTTAATGCACGAAAAAACGGCCGGACCGGGCGAATGAACGCCCCCCCATGCCGGGTTTTCTTTCACACCTCTCCCAAAATCCCCTTTCCTACTCGCACATCCTCTGATTTATCCTCTCCGATGGACCAGCACCTCACCCCGCCTCCGCCACCCCTGGCCAACCGCGCCCACTGGACGCCCGCCAAGCAGCGGCGCTTCCTCGTTGCCTTGCTCGAAACCGGCACCGTCGCTACCGCCGCGCGCAGTGTCGGCATGTCGCCCACCAGCGCGCATCGCCTGCGTCGGCGGCTGGCGGGGACGATGTTCGACCAGAGCTGGGACTGGGCGCTGGCCCATTATGCGCAGTGCATGGCCGATCCCTTCGCGCCAGACCCGCCGCCGCCTGCTGCGCCGCCAGCCCAACGCTGATGGCGATGCCCGCGCCTGTCGCCTCCCTTTGGTGTGAAGAAAAATTTTCCGTTCGCCCTGAGCCTGTCGAAGGGCCGCTTTTTCTTCGTTCTAAACTTCCGCGCGAAGAAAAGGACAGTCCTTCGACAGGCTCAGGACGAACGGAGTTTTCATATGCGATAGCCCTGTTGTCGCGTCATAGTGACCCAAGCGTGACTTCACCGTGACCCAACACGAACCTCACCGTGTCTTCACAGCGCCCTCACCCTTACTATTGGCCCCATTTTCCCGACGACGGTGTGAACTTCGGCCGATTCTCGACAGGCGCGCCACTGTCGCCGCCGCCGCACCCCTCTTGCGCTCCCCCGCCCCCATGGGCCATGGGGTGGGCGTGACCGCCAGCATCAGCATAGGAACCGACAGCCACGGCAAGCCCGTGCTGGTCGACGTGGAGGAATTGCTCGCCACCCGGCTGCTCGTTCAGGGCAATTCGGGGTCGGGCAAGTCGCATCTGCTGCGCCGCCTGCTGGAGGAAAGCGCGCCGATGGTGCAGCAGGTGGTGATCGACCCGGAGGGGGATTTCGTCACGCTGGCCGACCGCTACGGCCATGTGGTGATTGATGCTGGCGACTATAATGAGCGTGAGATCGTCACCATGGCGACGCGGATTCGCGAACATCGCGCCTCGGTGGTGCTGAGCCTGGAGGCTTTGGAGATCGACGCGCAGATGAAATGCGCCGCCTCCTTCCTCAACGCGCTGTTCGATGCGCCCCGCGACCATTGGTATCCCGCTCTAGTGGTGGTGGATGAGGCGCAGATGTTCGCCCCCGCCGCGGCTGGCGACGTGTCGGATGAGGCGCGGCGAGTGTCGCTGGCGGCGATGACCAATTTGATGTGCCGGGGGCGCAAGCGCGGCCTGGCGGGCGTGATCGCGACTCAGCGGTTGGCAAAGCTCGCCAAGAATGTCGCCGCCGAAGCCTCCAACTTCCTGATGGGGCGCACCTTCCTCGACATCGACATGGCGCGCGCCGCCGACCTGCTGGGCATGGAACGGCGGCAGGCCGAGCAGATCCGCGACCTGGAGCGTGGGCGCTTCCTGGCGCTGGGTCCGGCCATCTGCCGCCGCCCGGTGTCGGTGAAGATCGGCGCGGTCCACACCAGCACGCGCGGCGGCACGCACAAGCTGATGGCCCCGCCGGTGACGAGCGGCGAGGATTTTCAGGAATTGCTGTTCGCCCCCGAACCGCAGGATGCAGCCCCCGTCGCCCCGCCGCGTGCCGATCCGCCGCCTCGCCCCGCCGAGGAGATCATCCGCGCGCTGGCCGATTCGCCCTCGGCCAAGCCCGCCGCACCCGAACTGGACTTCGGCCAGAATGAGCCGGTGGTGATGGCGGTGCTGGAAGAAATCGTCGCTGATCTGGGCGATGCGGCCCCCAGCGTGTCGACTTTGTACCAGGATTTCGGCGTGCGCTGCCGGATGAAGGGGCTGCGCACCCCGCCGCTGGACCTGCCCGCCTTCCGCAAGCGCTTTGCCATGGCGCAGGCGGGGATGATGGACGCGGCCGACCCGCGCTGGGAACCGGCGATGCGCGCCGCTGACACGCTGCCCGAAGACATGCTCGCCCCCTTCCTGCTGATCGCCCGCGCCGCGATGCAGGGGCATCAATGCCCGGACGATGCCGCGCTGGCACGCGCCTATGGCACCAGTTCGCCGGGCCGCGTTCGCCGCCTGATCGACTATATGGAAAAACTGGGCGTCATCGTCGCCCGCACCGATTTTTCGGGCAAACGCTCGATCGGCGTGCCGGGGCTTGGCCTGTCGACGGCGGTGGCGGAGGGCTGAGCGGCGGCTTGCTCCCCTTTCGGGAGCGGCCTATAGCGCGGCCCATGACCGCCGAACCCTTCGCCAGACAGCTTGCCGCTTTGGACGCGCGGGGGCGGTTGCGTCGCCTGATGCCCCGGTCGGGGCGCGATTTTGCCTCCAACGATTATCTCGGCCTCGCTGCCGATCCGATCATCGCCGGGGCGGTGGCGGATGCGATTGCAAGGGGCGTGCCGGTGGGGTCGGGCGGATCGCGGCTGCTGCGCGGCAATGCGCCCGAACATGAAGGGCTGGAGGCCAAGGCAGCGGACTTCTTCCGCACCCAGGCATCGCTGTTCGTCGCCAATGGCTATGTCGGCAATCTTGCCCTGTTCGGCACCCTGCCGCAGCGCGGCGACCTGATCGTCGCGGACGAACTCATCCACGCGAGCGCGCATGACGGCATCCGCATGAGCAAGGCCGCCGCCGTCTTTGCCCGCCATAATGATGTGCAGAGCTTTGCCGACCTGATCACCGCCTTCCGCGCCGAAGGGGGCAAGGGCCGCATCTGGATCGCGGTCGAAACGCTCTATTCGATGGACGGCGACCTCGCCCCGCTCGCCGATCTCGCCAAGCTGGCGGCGAAACATCATGGCATGCTGCTGCTCGACGAAGCCCACGGCACCGGGGTCTTCGGGCCGGGTGGACGCGGGCTTTCGGCCGGGCTGGACGGGCTGCACAATGTCGTCACGCTCCATACCTGCGGCAAGGCGATGGGGGTGGAAGGCGCGCTCATCTGCGGGCCGCGCCTGCATATCGACTATCTCATCAACCGCGCCCGCGCCTTCATCTTCTCCACCGCACCGTCGCCGCTGATGGCGGTCGCGGTCTCCGCCGCGCTCGACCGGATCGAGGAAGCGAGCGACCTGCGCGATCGGTTGAAGACGTTGCGGCAGGATGCCGCCGAAGCCATCTGCGCGCCGCTCGGCCTGCCCACGCCGCGCAGCCAGATCGTGCCGGTCATCCTGGGCACGGACGCGCGCACCATGGCGGCGGCGGCGGCCTTGCAGGACGCGGGTTTCGACGTGCGCGGCATCCGCCCGCCGACCGTGCCGCCGGGCACCAGCCGCCTGCGCATATCGCTGACGCTCAATGTCGGTCGCGCCGACATCGCCGCGCTCGGCCGCGAATTGCAAAGGATCATGCGATGAGCGTCTTTATCGTCACCGGCACTGATACAGGCATCGGCAAGACGGTCTTTGCCGCTGGCCTCGCCGCGGCGCTGGGCGCGCATTATTGGAAGCCGATCCAGGCCGGGGTCGACCCCGATGGCGACAAGGAAGAGGTCGCTCGCCTGTCCGGCCTGCCCGCCGCGCAGATCCTGCCCGAAGCCTATCGGCTGGCGACACCCGCCTCGCCGCATCTCGCCGCGCGGATCGACGGGGTGACGATCGCGTTGGACCGGCTGGCGCTGCCGCAGGTCGATGGACCGCTGGTGGTCGAAGGCGCAGGCGGCGTGCTGGTGCCGATCAGCGAGACATTGCTGATGGCCGACCTGTTCGCCCATTGGGGTCAGCCCGTCATCCTGTGCGCGCGCACCGCGCTCGGCACGATCAACCACAGCCTGCTCAGCGTCGAGGCGCTGCGCGCGCGCGGCGTGCCGATCGCCGGCATCGCCTTCATCGGTGAGGCGCATGTGGAGAATGAGCGGATCATCCCGCTGCTGGCGGGTGTGCCCAGCCTTGGCCGCCTGCCGCTGCTTGATCCGCTGAGCCCGGCCACGCTGGCGCAAGCGTTCGCGGCGCATATACGGCTTTTCGATCCTTTCAACGGCTGATAATATTCGACCAACGACATGGACAGGCTTGTTGGACAGGCGTTCAAGTCCCCGTCATGCCGGGCGCGTTCGATGCGCCCACTTCAAGCAAGGGATGCTTTGATGAAACACCTCCTTATGGGCGCTGCCGCCTCCGCACTGGCGCTGACCGCTGGTATCGCCCACGCGCAACAGCCCGCCACAACCGCTCCGGCTTCGGCCCCGGCCAAGCCCACTTATGGCAGCTATGGCTTCGATGCGGCAGGCATGGACCTGTCGGTGAAGCCGGGCGATGATTTCTACGACCATGCCAATGGCACTTGGGCGAAAAACACGCCGATCCCCGCCGACAAGTCCAACTATGGCGCGTTCAACACGCTCGACGAATTGTCGCGCAGCCGCACCCGCGCGATTCTGGACGCGGCGAAGGATGATCCGGCGAGCAAGATCGGCGCGGCCTATGCCAGCTATCTCGACACCGCTGCGGTCGAAGCCAAGGGGCTGGCCCCGATCAAGCCCTGGATGGCCGAGATCAAGGGCGTGAAGGACAAGGCGGGCTATGCGACACTCGCCGCCAAGGCCGCTCGCGCCGGGATCAGCGGCCCGTTCCGCTTCTATGTCGGGCAGGATGACAAAGACCCCGAAACCTATATCCTCTCGATGAGCCAGGGTGGCCTCGGCCTCCCGGATCGCGACTATTATCTGGATGAAAAGCCGGAAATGGCAAAGATCCGCGCCGCCTATGTCGCGCATCTGGAGACGATGCTGACGCTGGCGGGTGAAACAGACGCCAAGGCGCGCGCCGCCGCCTTGATGGCGTTCGAGACGGAAGTGGCCAAGGTCCACTGGACCCAGATCGACAGCCGCGACGCGGACAAGACCTATAATAAGCTGACGCTGGCCGCCCTGCAAAAGGCCGCGCCAGGCTTCGACTTCGCCGCCTATTTCAAGGCGAATGGCCTGACGCCGACCGACCTGCTCGTCGCCCAACCCTCCGCCATCACCGGCGAGGCGGCGCTGATCGCCAAGACGCCGATCGCCGTGCTGAAGGACGCGCTGTTGCTGCGCAGCCTGCATGCTTATGCCGACAAACTGCCCGACAACATCGCCAATGCCGACTTCGCCTTTTACGGCACCACCCTGTCAGGTACGCCAGAGCGTGAGGCGCGGTGGAAGCGGGGCGTCGATTTCCTCAAGGATTCACTCGGCGAAGAGGTCGGCAAAGTCTATGTCGCGCAATATTTCCCGCCCGAAACCAAGGCGGCGATGGATGTGCTGGTCAAGAATGTGATCGCCGCCATGGGACGTCGCATCGACGGCCTGCCGTGGATGAGCGACACCGCCAAGGCGCGTGCGCACAAGAAGCTGGCGGCCTTCACCCCCAAGATCGGCTATCCCGACAAATGGCGCGACTATGATGGCCTCGCCATCCAGCGCGACGATCTGCTGGGCAATGCGATGCGCGCCAATCAGTTCGATTTCGACTATAATATCGGGAAGCTGGGCAAGCCCATCTATCGTTGGGAATGGGGCATGACGCCGATGGAGATCAACGCCTATGCCAATTTCGGCATGGTCGAGATCGTGTTCCCCGCCGCGATCCTGCAACCGCCCTTCTTTGATCCCAACGCCGACCCGGCGGTCAATTATGGCGGTATCGGCGCGGTGATCGGCCATGAACTGAGCCATCATTTCGACGATCAGGGCGCGAAATATGACGAGACCGGCAAGCTCAACCAATGGTGGACCGACGCCGATGTCGCCAATTTCAAGGCGCTGACCGACAAGCTGGTCACCCAATATGACGCCTATGAGCCGTTCCCCGGCGCGCATGTGAAGGGGGCGTTCACGCTGGGCGAGAATATCGGCGATCTGGGTGGTCTGGCCGTTGCGCTCGATGCCTATCATGCCTCGCTGAGCGGCAAGCCCGCGCCGGTGATCGACGGCATGACCGGCGACCAGCGCTTCTTCTTGGGCTGGGCGCAGGTGTGGCGGCGCAATTATCGCGAGGCCAATCTGCGCCAGCGGCTGGTCACCGATCCGCACGCGCCGTCGCAATATCGCGCTGACATCGTGCGGAATTTCGATAGCTGGTATGAGGCGTTCAAGCCTGCGCCGGGCGGCAAGCTCTATCTGGAGCCTAAGGAGCGCGTCAAAATCTGGTGATGACAAGCGTGCGCCGACCCCGGTTTTCGGAGTCGGCGCAAACTTGTTGCAAGGTCGCAACGGTAGTGGCGGCTGATGGCCCGTTGTCCAAAAAGGACGAACTGTCGGGAACCCGAACATCGTCCGCCTTATGCCACGGCTCGACGGAACGGGCCTTCCCATGCCGATGCGTTGTCCACAGCTTCTGACGGGTCATCAGTTCAAGGAGACGCATTGTGAAGAGCCTCACCCTTTCCCACGCCCTCAAGGCTGGCCTCGCATCGGCCGCTCTTTTCGCGGTTGCCCCGCTCGCGGCGCAGACCACGCAGCCCGCCCCTGCGGCACCCGCTTCCCCGGCAGCGCCCGCCGCCGGAGCCAGCAATTTCAGCGATAGCGATATCCAGCAATTTGCCGCTGCGGCCACCGAAGTGACGAAAATCCAGGCGGATGCGTCGATCCCGGCCGCCGAGAAGCAGCCCAAGATGCTCGCCGCGTTGCAGGCGTCGGGCCTGCCGCCTGAAAAGTTCAACCAGATCGGCCAGGCTGCTGCCACCGACCCCGCGCTTCAGCAGCGCATTCAAGCAGCGGCACCCGCCGCCCCGGCGCAGCCGCAGCCCTGATGAAAGACGGATGGGCCGGTTCTTGATCGGCCCATTTTTCGTCCCACCGCCCGGTGGTTCCCCGACCGGTTAAAAATATCAGGGGGTGACGGCGGCCGCGCTGTCTGTCTATCGTGCCTGCCATGCAGCAACTGGCCCTTTCCATCGCGCTGATCGGCATATTGGGGATCGGCGCGCAGTGGATCGCATGGCGCACCGGCTGGCCCGCCATTGCGCTGATGCTGGCGGCGGGCGTCATCGGCGGCCCCGTTCTCCACATCATCAATCCCGAACATGTGTTCGGCGAGCTGCTCGAACCGATGGTGTCGATCGCGGTCGCGCTGATCCTGTTCGAAGGTGGCCTCAGCCTCAACTTTCGCGAATTGCGCAAGACTGATGGCGCGGTGATCCGCCTAGTCCTGCTCGGCGCGCCGATCGGCTGGGTATTGGGCGCGATCGCCTGCTATTATGTCGCGGGGCTGGTCTGGCCGGTGGCGATCCTGTTCGCCGGGATATTGGTGGTCACGGGTCCGACCGTGGTGCTGCCGTTGCTGCGCCAATCCAACGTTGCGGCGCGGCCGCGCGCCATCCTGAAATGGGAAGCGATCGTCAATGATCCGGTCGGGGCGCTGCTCGGCGTCGTGACCTATGAATATCTGCGCCGGGCAGGCGAGGGCGGGACGCTGGCGTCGGTCATCTTGTCGCTGCTGGGTGCTGCGGTCATCGCAGGCCTGATCGGCTGGCTTGCCGCCCGTGCGATCGGCTGGGCCTTTCCGCGCGGTCATGTGCCCGAATATCTCAAGGCACCGATATTGCTGGTCGCGGTGATCGGTGTCTTTGTCGGATCGAACATGATCCAGCAGGAAACCGGATTGTTGGCGGTTACGGTGATGGGCGTGGCGCTGGCCAATATGCGCTTCGATTCGCTGCGCGACATTCAGCCGTTCAAGGAGAATGTCACCGTCCTGCTTATTTCGGGCGTGTTCGTCATCCTCTCTGCCTCGCTCAACCTGGAGGTGTTGCGCCAGTTCGAATGGCGCTTCATCGGCTTCCTGCTGGCGCTTTTGTTCCTAGTGCGGCCTGCCACCGTTCTGCTCAGCCTTGCCTTCTCCCCCGTCCCCTGGAACGAGCGGCTGCTGGTCGCGTGGATCGCGCCGCGCGGTATCGTCGCGGTGGCCATTTCCGGCCTGTTCGCGCTGCGGCTCGACCGGCTCGGCTATGGTGACGGATCGATCCTGGTCACCTTGTCCTTTGCGGTCGTCATCGCGACGATCCTTTTCCATGGTTTTTCGATCAAGGCGGTCGCGCGGCTGCTCAAGGTGACGGGCGCATCGGAACAGGGGCTATTGATCGTCGGCGCGACGCCTTTCAGTCTGGGGTTGGCCGATCAGTTGCGGCAGATCGACATACCCGTGACGATCGCCGACAATAGCTGGCAACGGCTTGCCCCGGCCCGGCACAAGGGCATCCCCACCTATCACGGCGAAATCTTGTCCGAAGCCACCGAAGAGCGGCTGGATCTGGCCCAGTTTCAGGTGCTGGCTGCTGCGACCGGCAACGAAGCCTATAACGCATTGGTCTGCAACGAATTCGCGCCGGAGATCGGCCGTGACAATGTTTATCAGCTGGGCGACGCCAGCGATGATGACGACCCACGCACCTTGCCGGAGTCCCTGCGCGGCCGGACGCTCTTCACGTCAGGCCATGGTGTGGAAGATATTGTGGAACGCGAGGAGCAAGGCTGGACCTTCCGCAAGACGAAGATCAGCGAACAGTTCGATTATGAGGCAGCCCGCGCCGCCTTGCCGCCGGAGGGTGACATGCTCTTGCTTGTGCGCCGGACCGGGGCGCTGCGTTTCTTCTCCCATGCGTCGCGCCCCACGCCCCAGCCCGGCGACACCATCCTGTCCTATGTGCCGCCCGCCCCGATCCGATCGAAAGGAAAGGAAGAATGACCAAATTGGCCCCAACCGCGCTGCTCCTGTGCGCGAGCTTGGCTGCGTGTCAGCCGCCCGCTGGGCAGGAGGCTGCCAATAACGCGATCGCCGACAATGGCGTGGCGGACAATGGCGCGGACAATATGGTCGAGCCGCAACGCTCCATCCTGCGCCCCGAAGTCGTGCCCACGGTGGAAGAACCCAAGATCGAGCCGGAAGAATTGCTGATCGGCTTCGGTGCGCTGTCGCTCCAGTTGGACGATGGGGCGAAGGCGGCTCTGGACGCGCTGATGACGACCCCGGCGATGCAGGCGGGCGGGACTGTCGCGCTGCGTGGGCATAGCGATTCGCTGGGCACCGATGGCGACAACCGCGTTGCTTCCCGCCGCCGCGCCGAGCGGGTGCGCGATTATCTGGTGGAAAAGGGCGTGGCGGCCGAGCGCATCAGGCTGGTCGCTCTGGGGGAAACCCGGCCGATCGCGCCCAATGCCAAGGAGGATGGTAGCGACGATCCCGAAGGCCGGGCCAAGAATCGCCGGGTCGAGGTGCGCGTCACGCCGCCGCCGGTCGTCATTCCGCCGCCCGTGCCGGTGGATGCGCCGGACGCGGAGAAGCCATAGCCTTGCAGGCGGCTCTCGCCTAAAGACAGGCGATGACCTCTCCTGTCTGGCACCCCTTCACCCAGCATGGCCTGAACGAGCCGATCCCCCAGGTCGTGCGCGCCGAGGGTGCGCTGTTGCATCTGGCCGATGGCAGCACGTTGATCGACGCGATTTCGAGCTGGTGGGTGACGACCCATGGCCATTGCCACCCGCCTATCGCCGCCGCCATTGCGGCGCAGGCGGGGCAACTCGATCAGCTTATCTTCGCGGGCTACACCCATGCGCCCGCCGAGGAAGTAGCGCGTGGCCTGATCGACCTTGCCCCGCACGCGCCCGATCAGCCCAGTCTCGCGCATGTCTTCTATTCCGACAGCGGCTCCACCGCGGTCGAGGTCGCGCTGAAGATGGCGCTTGGTTATTGGCATAACCGCGCGCTGGACGGGCTGGGCGAGGCGCGCAGTCGTATATTAGTGCTGGACCATAGCTATCATGGCGATACGATCGGCACGATGTCGATCGGCGAGCGGGGCGTCTATAATGCCGCCTGGACGCCGTTGCTGTTCGATGTCGGGACGATTCCTTTTCCTGCGCCGGGCCAGGAGCAGGCCTGCCTTGATGCGCTTGATGCCGCTTGCCGCGAAAAGCCCGCCGCCTTCATCGTCGAGCCGCTGATTTTGGGCGCGGGCGGGATGCTGGTTTACCCGCCTGCGATCCTTCGCGAGATGGCCGCGATCTGCCGCCGCCATGATGTGCTGTTCATTGTGGACGAAGTGATGACTGGCTGGGGCCGCACCGGCACGCTGTTTGCCTGCGAACAGGCAGGGGTCGTGCCCGACATCATGGCAGTGGCGAAGGGCATTACCGGTGGCGCGATCCCGCTGGCGGCGACGCTGGCGACCGCGCCGATCTTCGAAGCGCATCGCTCCACCGACCGGGCGCGGCTTTTCTACCATTCGTCCAGCTATACCGCGAACGCCATCGCCTGCGCAGCGGCGGCCGCCAATCTCGCCATCTGGCGTGAAGAGGATGTGCTGGGCCGGATCGCGAGGCTGAGCGATGGCATCGCGACGCGTCTCGCAGACTTGGCGCAGCATTCCGCCTTCGCCAATCCGCGGCAACTGGGGACAATCGCGGCGATCGATCTGATCGCGCCGGATGCGGGCTATCTGTCGGACCTTGCGCCCCGGCTCCGGGCCTTCTTCCTGGAGTGGGGCATATTGCTGCGGCCCTTGGGCAACAGCATCTATCTCATGCCGCCCTATTGCCTGGATGAAATACAGCTCGATCACATTTTCGCAGCGCTCATCGCGGCAGGGGATCGGTTCGGCGTGAAAGCGTGACTTCCATTTTGCGCAGTTTGGCGCTATGGCGGCGCGATTTTGCGAATTTGGGATATTATGGCGAAAGAAGAACTGCTTGAAATGCGCGGACAGGTTGTGGAGCTTCTCCCCAACGCCATGTTCCGTGTCCGGCTTGAAAATGACCACGAAATTCTCGGCCACACCGCCGGCAAGATGCGCAAGAATCGCATCCGCGTGCTGGTGGGTGACGAAGTTCTTGTCGAGCTGACCCCTTACGACCTGACCAAGGGTCGGATCACGTACCGTTTCAAATAAGTCGTATCTGATGCGACTCATATTGGCTTCGGCATCCCCCCGGCGGCTCGCGCTGCTGGGGCAAATCGGCGTTGTCCCGGATGCGGTCGATCCCGCCGACTTGGACGAAACGCCCCGCAAAGCCGAACTGCCCGCGCTCTATGCCGCGCGGATCGCTGCTGAAAAGGCGGTGGTGGTGGCGGCACGCCATGACGGCGCGCTGGTTCTGTCGGGCGATACGGTGGTGGCTGCTGGACGGCGCATCTTGCCCAAGGCGGAAAGCGAGGCGGAGGCGCGCGCTTGCCTGACGCTGCTGTCGGGCCGTCGCCATCGCGTGCTGAGCGCCATCACGCTGATCGACGGCGCGGGCGTCGCACGGCATCGGCTGTCGACCAATATCGTGACGTTCAAGCGGCTGGAGGCGGCGGAGATCGACCGCTATATTGCCAGCGACGAATGGCGCGGCAAGGCGGGTGGCTATGCCATCCAAGGCAAAGCCGCCGGGCTGATCCGCGCGATTCAGGGCAGCCATAGCGCGATCATGGGCCTGCCGCTCTACGAAACCCGCACGCTGCTCAAGGCAGCGGGCCATCCCCTCGATTAGGAACCGACATGGCCGAGTGGCTTTATGAAGAAGGCATTGGCGAGGCCCGTGCCGCGCTGATCGAAAAGGGTAAGCTGGTCGAGGCGCTGATCGAGCGCGAAGGCGATGCCGCACGCGCGGGCGCGGTGATGCAGGGCAAGCTCATCACCACGGTCATTCCCAAAAAGCGCGGCATCGTCCGCCTGATCAGTGGCGAGGAAGTGCTGATCGAACCGATTCCGCCCCGGCTGGCGGAGGGCGCGAACCTGCTGGTCGAAATCCTGCGCGAAGCAATCCCTGAAGAAGGCCGCCCCAAGCGCGCCAAGGGCCGCAGCACCCAGCCGGGCATGAAAGCACAAGCCGGTCCCAGCCTGCTCCAGCGTATCCGGGCCACCGGCGTCCCCGTCGTCCCATGCCCCGCGCATGAGGAAGACCGGCTGGAAGCCCATGGCTGGAGCGAGTTGATGGAAGAAGCGATCAGCGGCGAAGTCGGCACAGAGGCCGCGGCGCTGCGCCTTTATCTGACGCCCGCCATGCTGCTGATCGACATTGACGGGTCGCTGCCGCCGGCGCAACTGGGGCCGAAGGGCGCGAAGCTGGCGGCGCAGACGGTGCGGCGCATGGGCCTGAGCGGATCGATCGGCATCGACCTGCCGACGATGAACAACAAGGACGAGCGGATCATCGCCGCCGCCCAGATCGACAAATATTTGCCGCTCCCCTTCGAGCGCACGGCGGTCAACGGCTTCGGCTTCGTCCAGATCATCCGCCGCCGCGAGCGCGCGAACCTGATGGAGTTATTGCGCGAAGATCCGGTGGCGACCGCTGCGCTCGCCTTGTTGCGGCGCGCCGAACGGCATGGCCAGGGCGGTCCCGCGACGCTGGTCGCCGCGCCCGCCATCATCGACTATCTGCACAAGCGGCCCAACTGGATCGAACAGCTTGCCAAGCGTCGCGGCGGCGCGATCAGCATGCAGGCCGATGCCACCCTCGCGATCGCGGGTGGCCATGTCGCCTAAAGCCGCCGCCTGTCCAGTCTGCAACAAGTCCGCCAGCGCGGAAACGCGGCCGTTCTGCAGCGCGGCCTGCCGCGACCGCGATCTGCTGCAATGGCTGGGCGAAGGCTATCGCGTCGCCGGGCCACCCGCCGAGGATGACACGCAAAAAATCGGCGATTATGGGCTAGACAGCGAACAGGATTGACGCCTATAGGCACGCCTCCATCGGGCGGAACACTCCGCAGTTGGCTGTGCCTGGATAGCTCAGTTGGTAGAGCAAGCGATTGAAAATCGCTGTGTCGGCGGTTCGAATCCGTCTCCGGGCACCATTTCCCTTGTTTTTCCTGTCCATAGCCGTCCGAAATCCATGGTATATTTTGGACGGTTTGTGGTATCTCGTCCGCCGTCGTCCATGTGCCTGCCTTGCCACCCGGATGCACCAACGGTATTTTTCTTGGTATTAAAACCAGGAAAATCGACGTCATGCTCACCGATGCCGCCATCCGTAAAATTGGGCTTCAGGACAAATCGTTTAAAGTCGGCGACATGCACGGGCTCTATCTGCTCGTGAACCCTAACGGCGCTCGCTACTGGCGCTGGAATTTCTCGCATGGCGGAAAGCAGCAGACGCTATCGCTCGGCGTCTATCCGGAAGTCTCACTCAAGGAGGCCCGGGAGAAGCGCCTGGAAGCAAGCAAGCTGCTTGAGCGCGGCACGAACCCATCCACCTACAAAAAGCTAGCCCGCGCCCTCGCGCTGAATGGCGGGACGAGTTTTGGCGAGGTAGCGCAGGAGTGGCTTGCCAAGTTGGAAGCCGAAGGGCGTTCGAAAGCCACGATGGAAAAGATGCGATGGTTGCTGCGCTATGCAGAGCCGATCATTGGCGAGCGGCCGATCGGTGAACTGACCGCGCCGGAAGTGCTTGCTGTCCTGCGAGTTGTAGAGGTGAAGGGGCGCTACGAATCGGCGAGGCGGCTGAGGACCACCTGCGGCAGCATCATGCGTTATGCGATCGCCACTGGACGCGCACAGCGTGACGTCACAGCTGATCTCCAAGGCGCGCTTATCACGCCCAAGGTCACGCATCGCGCTGCCATCACCGATCCCGGCGGGGTCGGAGAGCTGTTACGCGCCCTGTGGGGCTATGAGGGCCAACCTGCGGTCGAGATTGCGCTCAAGGTGGGCATTCACACCTTTGTCCGGCCCGGCGAGCTGCGCCATGCCGAGTGGAGCGAGTTCGACCCGGATCTGGCCATCTGGACGATCCCGGCGGAGAAGATGAAAATGGGGCGTGAGCATCGCGTGCCGCTCTCCACGCAGATCATGGACCTGCTGGAGGCGCTCTACCCGATCACCGGTCACGCTAAATATCTGTTTCCAAGCATTCGCGATCCGAGGCGGCCGATGTCGGAGAACACCGTAAACGCTGCCCTTCGGAGGCTGGGTTATGACAAGACCCAGATGACCGGGCACGGCTTCCGCGCGACGGCGAGCACGCTGCTTAATGAGAGCCGCAAATGGCATCCTGACGCGATCGAACGGCAATTAGCGCATGTGGAGAGCAACGATGTCCGGCGCGCCTATCTGCGCGGCGAGCATTGGAACGAGCGGGTCAAGATGATGCAATACTGGAGCGACTATCTCGATCAGCTTCGGGCGGCCGAGAAAATTATTAAGGCCAGGTTCGGGCGGCGCTGACGAGGGTTCACCGTTGGTTCCAAAGTCGTGGGCCTATGTGAAAAATCGCATAATCTACTTTTATGTGATCTGGAACATAAGACGGTTTTATGCTGAAAAAAGCATATTGTAGATTTATGCGATATGAGGCATAAGAGTTAGCAGGGAGACTGGCTCATGGCTCATATCGCACGATCGTCCAGGCAGCTCGGCGCCGCCATCCAGCGCGCGCGCAAGCAGAAGGGCATGAGCCAGACAGAACTGGCTGGCCTGGCGGGCCTGCGACAGGAATTGGTCTCGAAAATCGAGACCGGACAGGAGGGCACCCGATTGTCCTCGATCTATGCGCTGTTCGCCGCCCTCGATCTGGAAATGGTCATCGATCAGCGGTCCGGCAAATCGGCGCCTGATATTGAGGATATCTTCTGATGGGCCGGCGCAGAACGCACCCGCCGCTCAACATATTCATCAACAACCGTCTGGCTGGACGTCTCCTCAAGCAATCCAGCGGCGCCATCGAATTCCGCTACGATCAAAGCTGGCTCGGCTGGGAGCATGGATTTCCAATCTCCCTTTCGTTGCCCCTGCGCGAATCGCCGTACACCGGCGAAGCTGTGCTCGCCGTCTTCGATAATCTGCTGCCGGATAATGCGGCCGTGCGTCGCCGTGTCGCCGAGCGGACCGGCGCCCAGGGCAGCGACGCCTATAGTCTGCTGGAGCGTATCGGGCGGGATTGCGTGGGCGCCATGCAATTCCTGCCGGATGATGTCGCCTCCGATGGCATTCAGCCGGTGGATGGAGAGCCCATCAGCGACACCGAGATCGAGCAGATGCTGGCCAATCTCACGCAGGCGCCACTAGGCATCGACATGGAGCATGAGTTCCGGATTTCGGTTGCCGGAGCACAGGAAAAGACAGCCCTGCTTTTCCATGATGGCCAGTGGCTAAGACCGCTCGGAACAACCCCCACAACCCACATCCTCAAGCCGCAACTCGGTAAAATTCCCACGGCGTTCGGGATGGTCGACATGACCGACAGCGTCGAGAATGAACATTATTGCCTCAAGCTGCTGGAAGGCTTTGGCTTGCCCGTCGCCAAGACCGAGATCGCCACATTCGGCGCGCGCATGGTGCTGGCGGTCGAGCGCTTCGATCGTCGCTGGAGGAGTCCGACCGAACTGATCCGACTGCCCCAGGAAGACCTCTGCCAGGCCTTGGGCATCCCTTCTGTCCAGAAATATCAGAGCCATGGCGGGCCTGGCGCCGTTGCAATCCTCAAGCTGCTCGGAAGCAGCGATAATCCCCTTGAGGATCAGGCCGCCTTCCTGAAAAGCCAGATTATATTCTGGCTCATCGGGGCAACGGACGGTCACGCCAAGAATTTCAGCATCTTCTTGCGCCCTGGCGGACGCTTCGGGCTCACGCCATTCTACGACGTTCTCACGGCTCAGCCTGCGTTCGATGCGCGGCAGATCCAGAACAACAACTATAAGCTCGCGATGTCTGCGGGCAACAGCCGCAAATATCAGATTCTGAACATTGTCGGACGACATTTCGTGGAAACCGCGAAGGAGGCGGGGCTCGGTCCTACTCTCATCGGCAAGGTGTTCCGTGAGGTCATCCATATGGCAGAAAGAGCCCCTGAGCAGGCAATGTCCATGATGCCCGATGGGCTTGCCACAGCCACACATGCAAGCATCATGAATGGCATGGAGGCCAGGCTGAGGGCATTGGAGCTTGGGCTCGCCGAAATCTGAGCCACATCTGAAGGGCAACCGCTTGCTGACGGAGCCATCAAGATGACTGCCCTGGGTGTATCGCAAGTCGGCATCAATTTACCGGGAAGGCCCTGAGCGGCGACCACTGACACATAGTCAATTGCCATTTGGCAGCTTATTGTTTAATTTTGCCATATGGCCATCCTGCAACCTATTGAGACAGCTCCGGCTCCGTTCCGGCAGGAACGTGTCACGCAAGAAGAAGTTAGGCCGATGTTTCGCGCGGCTCTCAATCTGTTTGCCAGATGGGGTATCACCGATGAGTAGGCTGCCGTTCTTACCGATATGCCAGTGCGCAGCTTGGCGCATGTCGAAAGCAACGATGTCCGGCGCGCCTATCTGCGCGGAGAGCATTGGAATGAGCGGGTGAAGATGATGCAATATTGGAGCGATTATCTCGACCAGCTCCGAGCGGCTGAAAAGGTTATCAAAGCGAAATTTGGGCGGCGGTGACGAAGCAAGAGTGAATGGGAATGCCGATTGGCTTATACGCCTTACCCCGTGCGCAGCTTCTATGCGAATTAGCACATAGTAGTTTGATATTGCCATTTGGCATTTATTTCATATATTATGCCATACGGAGGCGATTATGAGCATGTTGCAACCCATCGAGACGGTTCCAGCTCCGTTCCGGCCTGAGCCTGTCACGCAGGATGAAGGCGGCGCGATGTTTCGTGCGGCCCTCAATCTTTTCGCCAAGTGGGGTGTCACGGACGAGCAGGCCGCTATGCTGACCGATATGCCTTTGCGCAGCTTCCGTCGGTGGAAGGCCGAAGGGCCGGGCCGCATCTCGCGTGACGGCCTTGCGCGCCTGTCCAACCTGATGGGCATCCACAAGGCCTTGCGGATCATCTTTCAGGAGCCACATCGCGGCTATGACTGGATCAAGGCGCCCAACGCCGCCTTCGATGGCGCGAGCGCGCTGGCGGTCATGCTTGGCGGCGAATTGACCGACATCATGCGCGTGCGGCGCTATCTGGACGCGGAGCGCGGCGGCTGGTGACGGCGACTAATGGTCCGCCGGTCAACAGGGTCGAATGGGAGGGTGCGGTCAGGATCATCCGCAGCATCTATCCGCCCATTGATCTGTTCGAGGACATTGCGGACCCTGCAGACTGGCCCCTCCTCATCTCCGCCGAGCAGAAGACGAACCCGCGGATCATGACGTCGGTCGGCAATATCGATCTCGTCCCTCCAGCGCGACGGGTCGGCGGCGTTGGTGCCTCCTATCTCATGGCGTCATTCACTCATGTCAGTCCCGATCGACCAAGCCGGTTCTCCGCCGGACATCATGGCGTGCTCTATGTTGCGCGCAGTTATGAAACCGCGCTGTTCGAGACCATCCATCATCATGCGCGCTTCATGGCCCGAACGGCCGAGCCTGCCGGATGGACATCGCAGTTTCGGGAGATCATTCTGAAGGTCGATGCCGATTTGCATGATCTCAGAGCGCATGCAGAGGCATTCGGCCCTTGCCTCGATCCCGACAGCTACGAAGCGGCGCAGCAGTTCGCCGCGACGCTGCGCCGTTCAGGCTCGGACGGTATTGCCTATCCAAGCGTCCGGCAGGCCGGTGGCGAGTGCGGCGCGCTATTCTATCCGGACTGCGCCTCGAGCCCTGTTCAGGGTCGGCATCTCGACTATCACTGGAACGGCAAGCGGGTCGATCTTGTTCGGGACGCAGGAAGCGGCGCTGTGTTCAGGGTGGTAGAGGGCGCATGAACGGAGCCGCCGCCAGATGAACGACACTGCAAGCGATCGCCACGCGCAGGCGGCCCGCCTGCTGGGCACGCATCCAGATTATCGGGTGCAGCGGCGCCTAGGCCCCATCACGCATTTCCATGCAGCAAGTCCTGCGGCCTCCAGCCGTATCGGGGTTGTGATTGATGTGGAGACGACCGGGCTCGACCGAGAGACCGATCGGATCATCGAACTCGCGATCCAGCGTTTCCGGTTCGATGAGCGTGGACGGATCACCCAGGTCGGGGTTCCTCGGGTCTGGCGCGAAGATCCAGGCATGCCGATCGATCCGAAAATCACCAGCCTGACCGGCCTTACCGATGCGGACGTGGCGGAGCAGCAGATCGATGAATCGGCTGCGGTGGGCATTCTCTCCTCCGCCGACATCATCGTCGCGCACAATGCCGCTTTCGACAGGCCGTTCGTGGATCGCCGCCTGCCTGCCATCGCCAGCAAACCCTGGGCCTGCTCGATGGCGGAGCTGGACTGGCTTGGGCTCGGATTCGAGGGGCGGGCCCTTGCCCATCTCGTTTCGCAATGCGGCTGGTTTTATGAAGGGCACAGGGCCGAAAATGACATCTTGGCCCTCCTCTATCTGCTCTCTCACGGCCTGCCGAACGGGCAGACGATCCTGGCAAAGCTGATTGCCTGCTCAGAACAGCAGACCTACCGGGTGAACGCCATCGACGCGCCCTTCGATTCCAAGGACCGGCTGAAATCTCGTGGATATCGCTGGGATCTCACCATGCGCTTCTGGTGGAAGAGCATCGCAGAGCAGGACCGCGACGCTGAACGCGCCTGGCTGATGAGCGAGGTCTATGGCGGATATGGGGAACCCGCCTTCCTCTCCATCACGGCGTGTGAGCGGCATCGCTGAAGTTCCCGATCATCAGTAGCACGGCGCGCACCGACCTGGCGCATCTGGATCAGGCCAGCTGGTCCCTGAGCTTGCCTGCTGTCATGCCACCCAACGATCAAGCTCGGGAAACAACGGAACGGCTGGCGGCAGGCCGGGCTCCACCACATTCGCGTCGAACGTCGCGACAGTCAGCCATTCGACGCGCCATTCGACTCGGGCAGCATTGCCTTCGAATCGGACAATGCCAGCGCCGTCGCGTGCTACCTCCCATCGACACTGCATGCCTTCATCATAATAGCCCATGAGCAAAGTGCCGTCGCTCAGACCCACCAGAAACCGCTCATCTTCGTCATAGGGCACCGTCAGCACCGTCTCTACATCGCCGGAGACCCGCAGGCGTACGCTATCTGGAATTGGGGTGATCGAAACGCACATCGCAAAATCCCTCTTTCCTACATGAGAACATATAGCGAACATAAAGAGCAGGAAAGGAGTCGGCAATGATGATAATCGACGGATCATTTCTTCTCGGGATCGCGGCGGTGCTGACCAGCATCGCGACTTTGTGGCGCAGCTTAAAAGGGCGGAAATAAGGATCCGGGGCGGTCCGACTCGCCGCTCAACGACGAGATCGGGCCGTCGCCGGTTCAGGCTGTCTCATTTGGCGTGCCTGTTGCCGGACGATCTAGGTTCGAGCGCAACCCCGCCGTCACCGGCGCGTTCGATCCACCCAAGGAGAGAATATATGACACATCGGCCTTCCGTGCCCCCAGGCAGCACGGCACCCTATCCCGCACACACAGCGCCGCATGCCGAAAGCATACAGGCAGATGCGCTTTCGACCGAGGCGAGCGAAGTCGAACAGGACACCAGGCTATCAGGCCCAGTGAAAATCCTGGGTGCCGCTGTTGGGATCGGTTCCGCCGCCATTGTCGCGGCGCTGCTCTATGCGCGGCAGCGAAGGGACTGATGAAGGCTAACATCGGCCTGACCTTTGCTGCTGCGCGCGCCAGGCCTTTGATCGGATTTCTTGTCGAGCAGCAGGCGTTCGCCCTGTTGTTGGACGGTCACCTTGATCAGTCCGGACATGAGACGCAGCATGGCTAGGCAGTTGCAGGGTCACCCGCAGGTGTGTGTCTTGCGCATCAATCATGCAGGGCACCTCCACGCCCATGGTCGCGACGGTGAGAGACAATTGATCCTGGCTAGGCCAACTGTGGGTGATGGTGACCGCGCGGCCGGGAATGGGGGAGGCGAGCTTGCCTATCCCCGCCACCATGCGATTCCTTGCTTCGTGACGGCCGGGACGGTTCGGGATGTCGATGATTGTTGATGTTGCGATAACTTGGGGACTCGCTGCCCGTCTGATGGCTCCGTTTCACCTGCCCAGCTCGGATTATTAGTGTTGACCCAAGTTCCCAAAGGCAAATTCTGGCCGATAGGCGACAGACTGGTTTGGGGTTCGGACTCTTGGATAGCGGCCATTCCCTTGCCGTCGCCCCCCGACCAAGTTAAGAAGCTCCAAAAGCAAAACTTGAATGTCGGCTCTGGACAAAAACGGCTAGTTGTCAGGCAGTTCAGAATCATGCGGTTCAACGGGCGCCGCCTGTTGCCTTCTCGTCCGGGTGCGCTCAGCGATCTTCACCAACGAGCGCCTGTCGTCCTTCGGCAGGGATTATGGGCGCGCTGGCTGGACCTCCATCGCAGACGTTCATGACTTGCTGATGGCGGAGCCGCCGGACTTCTCCGCTTGTGGCCGTTCCACGAGATAGGTGTCTCGATATGAACAGGAGCGGTCGTCTGCGAGGAGACGATAGAAGTGCAAACGCTTCTATCAAGAACATAACACTTGCCATAGGTCGAGTGGTTACCTAAGTAGCTGCTTAAGCTAGGAGCGCTGATTCGTCGGTGCGTTGAACGATTGCTTCACCTGGCTTACCAGTTCAGCAGCGGGAAGCGGGTCCGTTGGGGTCCGCTTTTTTCTTGAGAGACGCCGGTGTATCTACTCTACCTCGACGAATCCGGCCACTCTCATGATCCGAACACTGAGTTCTTCGTGCTCGCCGGTTTCAGCATCTTCGAGCGTCAGACCCATTGGCTCGAAGGTCAGATCGATCCCGTCGCGGCGCGCTTCAATGCCATCAACCCGCGCGATATCGAGCTCCATGGTAGTCCGATGCGCAGCGGCAAGGACGGTTGGAAGGGGGTCCCTCCGCAGGATCGCGTCCAAGCGGTGGTGGACACCTGAACCTGCTTTCCAATCGCCAGCTCGGTTTGCGGGTCTACGCTTGTGTCATCGAAAAGAAGTTGCTGAATCCGAATGATATCTTGGCGACCGCGTTTGAGGACGTCGCCAGTTGCTTTGACGACTATCTACGATCCCTCTATTATAAGAGTGATCCCCAACGCGGGATCGTGATACTCGACAAGAGCAATTACGAAGAGAAGATTCAATCGCTGTCTCACGTGTTCAAGCATATCGGTCACGCGGCCGGACAGCTCAGAAACTTCGCGGAAGTGCCACTGTTTCTGGACTCCAAGGCGTCTCGCCTGATCCAGATGGCGGACCTGGTGGCGTACTGGATCTTCCGGCATTATGAGTCAGGTGACTCGCGTGGTTATGATCTCATCCGACCTTACCTAGCTCGGTTCGGTCCCGCGAATGCCTTCGTATCGGGTCTGAAAGAGCGGGTAACGGTTCAGACGACCGCGCGAATCGCGAGCCTTGTTTCGCATGCCCATCCCTTTCCCGCTCCAACCCCGTAGCTGTAGCGACAGGTTCCGGCTCATGCTGCTGTTCAGGACGGGTATCATGAATAGCGGCAATGTCCCAAGCCCCGTCTTTCCTGGAAGGCGGTCTAGCATGTCTTGGAATGTCTGCTTCCAAGCACAAGGAAATCGCCCTCTGAACGGCGATAACTGGCGCATTCCAGTTATGTGGAACGACCCGGCCACCACAGCGTCATAGCTGGATGACTACCAAATGCCACAATCTCAAGCGTTTCCTCGATGCCCAGCGCGACGCCTACGCTATTGCACTGGCCGAACTGCACAGGGGCAGAAAAACGAGCCATTGGATGTGGTTCATATTTCCGCAGCTTGCCGGTCTGGGCCGCAGCCCCACTGCGCAGCATTACGCCATCGCATCGCTGGACGAGGCGGTGGCATATTTGGAGCATATTACGCTCGGCGGGCGGCTGCGGGAATGTGTACAAACTCTACAGGCCTTGCCCCCCGGCAACAGTGCGACCAGTGTGTTTGGCGAAGTAGACGCCGTGAAGCTGCGATCATCCCTTACTCTTTTCGAATCGGCGGGCGGTGGTGACCTTTTTGGCGCCGCGCTGGACCGCTGGTTCTCCAGTGTACGGGATGATGCCACTCGGAAGCTGCTGGCAGGGCGATAGCCTGTTAGATTCAGCGACCAATGCTACCATAAAGTCCCTGATACCGTGAGCCCTCCCCCCGGCATCATGGGCAGCATAGTGCGATATTCATGCCGGATCCTATGCCGGCTCTAAGACCCGAAGCATCGAGGTTCTTCAGTTCAACTCAGCATTCCTGCGCCGGTACGTCACTGATCGCCTTCCTGCACGCTGTCGACGGATCTGTGGCGGACCGAACGAAAGCCGCACGGAACATGCTTGCCTCCCACCGGCTGGCTGAGTTCATAGCTGAAAGGAGAGAGCCATGTTCCCCGAACAGATTCCAGGCGAAAATGACCAAGCCGATATGAAGGGCACGTCCATGGACGATTTGCCCGGCACCGATGGCACCGACGAGGATGTCGACGTCGATGTCGATGCCGAGGAGGAAGAGCAGGACGCCGATGAACTGGAGGACGCCCAAAAGGATGCTGCGGAAAAGCGCGAACAGGAAGGCGGCTATCAATAGCCGCGATGGCCTCGTCAGCAGTCGCTCGCTGACGGGGTCGATTTTTGGCAGGCACTTTGCCCATTATTCCTAGTCGGACGTCGAACGTAGCGCTGTCGGCTTGGATCTTTGCTTTAGCTGCCTTGTGAGGTTCAGCTGAAGCTCAGGGCGTGCGGCGACGTCACATTCAGCATGCGCCAAGGACATTCATATGTGTGATGGTGCCGATCAGGGGCGCCTTATGCCCCAGCGGCCGGATGGAATGTTCGCGAATGAAGGCTGCGGGATCGACATCATGTTCCAGCAGCACCCCACATGTCTCGCCATCCGCCCAAATGATCGACGCACAGATTTCGACCTGATTGACGACGATCGTCACGGCCGTTCCGGCTGGCGGAAATTCGAACCCGTCGAGCTGCGCTCCGTAGATCGACATGTTTCTGATCGTGGCAAACTCATAGAGGCCCGACCAGTTGACCGTGCATGGGACGTTGGCAGTCTCGCGTGGGCTTCGACGACGTTCGGGTGTCTGGGCAAGGGCGTTGCGCATCATATCTGTCCTGTCGTCCCCATAGTAAGACCGACAGGCGGTTGGATTGTTCCAGAGTCGGCATCGCCGAGTCATTGATGGGCTCGAGCGGGGTTCGGCATTGTCGCACCTGCGCGCTCCGCGCATGCCATGCGGGAGCATGACTATGGCCTGCTCGCGGTGCCCCCCCCCCGCTGCTGTCGCCGTCATCTGGCGGTGATCTTGTCCACGGCGACAATATCATGGTCTTCCCGCACACCCTCGACGCATACATGGCGACCCAGAAGATGCTGTTGCCTGCCAAGGGCCAGAAGCCGCCATTGCCCGCCGTCGGACATTTGCAGGATAAGCTGACGGCCTTCCTGCATCAGCAGGCCCTCCAATATAATGGGGCGGTATCTGGCCATGGGCTGAGGGTCCTTGCCTATGCCGGTGGCGGGTCAGGCTGCTTTGGCACGTTCGGCATTCAGAGCTTGAAGACATTGTCCCGGTGCCAGGCGAGGAAATGGGGGTGTGGCCGGTCCGCTGCGCGGATTGGGAGAGTGGCACGGCGGCTCTTGTTGATAAGGCCCGTGATGCTGTCGCTGTCATTGGCCTGACGGGAGATCATGATGTCGAGATCGTCCGAGAGGCTGATAAGCCCCCGGTCGAACATCCAGTGGACGGTGCCGGACAGGGCAATACCGTTCTGGACGCTGTCGGGGCCATTGGCTTCGACTGGCCGGATATGGGCGGCCTCCGCTTCTGCCCTGCCGCCCCCGTTGATGAGCTTGAGCCCGGTGATGGCGCAGCGCTCGTCATAGGCGCGCATGACGACACGGCGGAAGACGCGGTCGCGCTCTATCCTGGACACGAGTGTTGTCGTGCGGCGGCGTTCCTGTTCGGCGAGGAGGGGCATGGCCTCATCCTGGAAGAGGGGCGGCGTCAGATCATCGACGCGTGGCAGAAGCGGGGCACGCTCGTCCAGGCCTAGATCGAGGATATGGTTGAAATCGGCCGTCGAAATCGGGCGCACCGCCGCCTGGGCACGACCGGAAATCTTGCCAGCGTCGTTAAGGAGGCCGCTCTCCGCCAGGCCGTCGGGACCGTTGAAGGGCACGGCGTTCGCAAATTCGAGATAGCTGCCCGGTTCGATCATGGCGATATACATGCCGGGTGCCTGGGGATCGGGAATGACCTGGCTGACTTTGGCGACCGCAAAATAGCCGCGGGTGCCGCTGACCTTCACGGGCTCGTAATAGACGATCCAGTCATGGATGCAGGCGGAGACCCGGCCAAGATATTGGGAGGGGAACTGATAGCGTTCGGCTGGGCTGTCGTCGTAGATCGAGTCTGATCGATGAATGAAAACGCCAAAGGCCATGGCCTTGTTATCCCCCCAGATGCGGGATCGACCGCAGTATGGACCATGACCTGTCTTGTGGGGACCAGGCAAGGGATAGCTGTTTTTCTTGGGGGTTTTCTGGGCGCCCCCTTTGGGCCGCGCTCTATTGCGCTTGCGCTCCACCGAGCCTGCTCCGCCTGTCTCGGCCCTGCCGGGTTCCGATCGCTGACGCGCGATCCTTAGCGGATCACTGGCGGACATCGCTTGGGGCGATGGCGTGGGCCGGTCCCGGTCAAGCGGTGTGGGCGTCGCTTCCCTCTAGGCCCGTCGCGGCGGGCGGCAAGCCGGCCGGTGGCACGGCTCCTTCACTTGCGTTGCGGTCCTTCGGATGCAGCCCGCCGCTTGTCCGGGCCTTCCGGTGCGCTCTTGCCGCCCACCCCGCTTTCCGGGTCCGGTGTCTGGCAAGGAGTAAGGAAGATGGAACTCAAGCATATCGACATTGCCTGCCTCTCGGTTTCGCCCGTCAACATGCGCGGCGTGAAGAAGGCACCGGACCTCACCAACATCCTGCCGTCGGTGCGGGCGCGGGGCGTGCTGGTGCCGCTGATCGTGCGGCAGAATGGTAGCCCCACCACCTATGAGATCGTGGCGGGCAAGCGGCGCTATCATGCGGCGCTGATCGTGGCGCAGGAGGAAGGGAGCATCGATCCGCTGCCCTGCGCGATCATGGAGGCGGGGGATGATGCGGCAGCGCTGGAGGCATCGCTCATCGAGAATATCGCCCGGCTTGATCCCGATGAAGTGACGCGGTGGGAAACCTTCACGCGGCTGGTCAAGGAAGGTCGGTCACCCGAAGATATCTCGCTGACCTTTGGATTGACCGCTTTGCAGGTGAAGCGGACGTTGGCCTTGGGCAATCTTCTGCCCCGCATCCGCAACCTCTATCGCAATGACCGGATTGACGCCGTCACCATGCGGCATCTGACCTTGGCGTCCAAGACCCGGCAGCGCGAATGGCTGGCGCTGCTGGACGATGAGGACGCACGTCCGCCGGTCGGGCATCATGTGAAGGCGTGGCTGCTGGGCGGTAGTGCGATTGCGACCGACAAGGCGCTGTTCGATCCGGCCGATTACAAGGGCGGGATCGTGGCGGACCTGTTCGGCGAGAACAGCTATTTCGCCGATGCTGGCCTTTTCTGGCAGATGCAGGACGACGCGATCGCGACGAAGGCCGAGGCCTATCGCGAAGCCGGATGGCAGGACGTTGCCATCATGGCGCGGGGCGAGACCTTCCACAGCTGGGAACATGAGCGTTGCCCCAAGTCCAAGGGCGGGCGGGTCTATATCGCTACCGGCCATAGCGGCGATGTCAGCATCCATGAGGGCTATGTGACGCTCAAGGAGGCGCGCAAGTTGGCGGCAGGCGACAGCGTCGAGAAGCCCGTTCGTCCCGAACTTTCCGCGCCGCTGGCCAGCTATATCGACCTCCACCGGCATGCCGCCGTGCGGGCAAAGGTTGCGACCGCGCCTGCGATCGCCCTGCGGTTGGTGGTCGCCCATGCCATCGCCGGATCGTCGCTATGGCGGGTGGACGTTGCCGCGCAGCGGGGCGTAACCGATTCGATTACGGAAAGCGTCGAGAACTGCGCATCGGAAGCGGCGTTCGACAAGGAGCGCCGGATCGCGCTTGACCTGCTTGGACTGGACCCCGACATGCCGACCGTGACCGGCCATGCCTATGACCGTGATCTCCTTCCCCTCTATCAGCGGCTGCTCGACTTGGATGACGCCACCGTGCTGGGCATCCTTGCCATCATCATGGGCGAGACGCTGGAAGCGGGATCGGCGCTGATTGAATTGCTGGGCGTGCAACTGGACGTGGATATGGCGGCCTGCTGGCAGGCGGACGATAGCATGCTTGACCTGATCCGCGACAAGGCGGTGATGAACCATGTGCTTGCCGATGTGGCAGGCAAGGAGGCCGCTGCGGGTAATGCCGGGGCGACTGCCAAGGTGCAGCGCCAGATAGTGCGGGACTGCCTCAACGGGACCAATGGTCGTGAGAAGCGGGAGGGCTGGGTGCCGCGCTGGATGGCCTTTCCGCCTTCGGCTTATACCGACCGGGGTGGCGTTGGCAGCGTCGAGCGGTGGGAGACGGTTGCGCCACTGCTCGAGACGGAAGGCGCGGAACAGAGCGAGGCGGTGGACGAAGGCGCAGCGATTGCCGTCGAGCTTGAGGAGGAGCCGGTCCAGCAGGCAGCGTGAAGTCTCGGAGGCGGGTGACGGGGAACCGTTGCCCGCCTTTCCCTGATCGCGGGTCATGGTGGTGGGCCAATTTTTGCGCCGGTCGGCTGCGCCGCCCGGCGGGGTGGTTTCGATAAGTCCTTGGGGATGCGGAGCGCTGCGGATGCAGCGCGAAGGGTCTGGCTGCGGACATCGCGCGATGGGCGCGATGGCGTCTGGTTTTAATCTATCGGCCTTTCGGCGCGGCGGGGGTGGGCGTCGCTACCCTCTAGTCCCACCGCGGCGGGCCGCAAGCCGGCAAGCCGGCTCCTCCTCTTCGTTTCAGTCCTTCGGATGCAGCCCGCCTCGTTCGGTGGGCCTGCCGGTTCGCTCCTGCCGCCCACCCCCGCCACTCCGGCGGACGGTGCGATGCGGGAAGGAGGAAGGACATGGGCTATCAGGCCAAGACCACGCGCACGGGCGCGACCCTCTACAGCGAGGTGACGGACCGGATCATCGCGCAACTGGAGGAAGGCACCCTACCATGGGTGCTGCCATGGGACAGCGGCACCGCCCCACCTGGACTGCCGCGCAATGCTGGAACGGGACGGCGCTATTCGGGCATCAATGTGCTGATCCTGTGGGCGCGTCTGTTCGAACGGGGCTATGGCTCGCAACGCTGGCTGACCTACCGACAGGCGCAGGCCTTAGGCGGCAATGTCCGCAAGGGCGAACAGGGCACGACCGTTTGTTATGCTGACAGGTTCACGCCCAAGGGGCAGGACGAAGCGACGTTCGGACCCGATGGCGAGCCGAGGCAGGTTGCTTTCCTCAAACGCTTTACCGTCTTCAATGTTGACCAGTGCGAAGGGCTGGAGGGCGTTGCGCCTGCCCCGGTCACGACGTGGAATGAGGCGATCATCATCCCCCGTGCGGAGGCGCTGATAGAGGCCAGCGGCGCGGATATCCATATTGGCGGCAATCAGGCTTTCTATGCCCCGCAGGATGATTATATCGCTGTGCCACGGGCGGAGCAGTATTTCGAGCCGATCAACTGGTATCGTACCGTCCTGCATGAGCTGGGGCATTATGCCGCGCGCCGGATTATGCCGCATGGCTGCGCAGAACGTCAGATTTCTGCGGATCAGCCATGCGAAAGTTCGGCATAATCGAGGGCATCTGTGACACGGCCAATTGAGACTAGCGCAGTCTCCAGGGTGCGCGCATTCTACTCGCCGGAGAAAGTTGATAAGCGAGAACGACAATGCACACCGATCCGGGCCTATGGACTCGTGTTCGACGCCGCGTCTTCGGTGGAGGAGAGTCGATCAGGGGCGTCTCTCAAGCGGAGGGATTAAGCCGCAACACTGTTCGAAAGATGCTGCGGAGAGATAAGCCCCCCCGGTACGTTCGCGCGAAGCAGCCAACATTGATCAACGATTACGAGCGTTTGATCGATGCGATGCTCGTCGAGGATGATGCTCGACCACAATGCGAACGCAGAGGTATCGCCGCCATCTTCCGATTATTGCGGGATCAACATGGTTATGGCGGGGGATACGACAGCGTTCGTCGATATTGCCGCAGCGTGCAAGTGCCCGAAATCGACGTCGTAGTTCGGCCGATTGGCGATTTGGGATCCATAAAAAGACTAACCATCGTGAGAACGCCACGAGCTTATCAACTTGCTCCCCATGCACCGAAAGGATCGGCAAGCATAACGTTACGCCTTCACCGAGACCGCAGGTTAGAGCGTACAACCGAAGTGGCGAACTGGATCGATCAGGTCCGGGGAAACAACACGGAACTGCCCTTGCGGGGAGCCCCAGACGTTATCAATCGACTCCGTAGCAACATCCACGATCCAAGGAGTCGGCAGCGAAATCGCGCAATTGCAGTTTTGGCGCATGAACAGGGCTTCCCTATCAGGCGGATCAGCGCATGCCTTGGCTTAAGCCGCAATACATGCCGCCGGTACCTGCGGGCATATCAGGAAGGAGGCGTCGAACAGCTTCTTGCGCCGATGACGAGAGGACCGCGAAAGGCTGAAAGTGAAGACCTGAAGGCTGCGGTCTTCCGCCTGCTACATGAGCCGCCGAAGGATCATGGGATTAATCGAACGTCGTGGACAATGTGCGATCTCAGGGCGGTGCTCACTCGCCAAGGGTTCTCCGCTTGTCAGCATGTCCTTCGTCAGATTATCCACGATGCTGGCTGGAAATGGCGGAAGGCGAGAATCGTCCTTACATCGCAGGATCCCGCCTATCGTGAAAAGCTCGCCGCAGTCCAAGCGATCTTGTCGAATCTTGCCCCAGACGAGGCCTTCTTCTCGATCGATGAGTTCGGTCCGTTCGCAGTGAAAATGAAGCAGGGCCTGATGCTCGACCCACCCGGCCCCCACCGGGTTGTCCCGCAATGGCAGAAGTCCAAAGGATGCTTGATCATGACGGCGGCCCTGGAACTGAGCGGCAATCAGGTAACGCATTTTTACAGTGACCGAAAAAATACGACCGAGATGATCCGCATGATGGATGTCCTCCTCGACAGATACGCGGATCGTCGGACGCTTTACCTTTCTTGGGATGCGGCGTCGTGGCACATCTCCAAGAAGCTGAAAAAGCGGATCGAGGAGCACAACGACACTGCTGAAGCTGCCGGTCACCCGCGTGTCGAGACCGCGCCACTTCCTGCCGGCGCCCAGTTCCTCAACGTCATCGAGTCTGTCTTTAGCGGTATGGCGCGCGCCATCATCCACAACAGCAATTATCCATCGACTGACGCCGTGCGTGCCGCGATCGACCGCTATTTTGCTGAGCGAAACCAGCAGTTCCGCGACACTCCCAAGCGTGCGGGCAAACGCATATGGGGTAACGAGCGCGTGACGCCAGTCTTCTCCGATAGCAACAACTGCAAGGACCCGCGTTGGCGATAATAGGACAGGTGCACCAAAAATATCGTCGCCTGTGCTCACCGTAGCTGGCGTGGTTCGCGTATCTCGTCGGCATCCTGGGTGGCTTCGTGCACCTCCTCGCGGATGATCTTGGTGGTGATCTCGTCGAGATGGGCAGTGAGGGCACTGCTCAGTTCCTCAAACTCCGGCCAAAGCGTCATCTGGACGAAGCTGGCCGGGGCACGGATAATGACGGTCTGACGGTGCATCCGCGCGTAGCGGAAGGGCTTGAGGCCGTATCGGCGGCATAGGGCGATAAAAAGCTGACGGGACCAGGGATCTGTAATCGAGAATTTGAACTCTTCGGCACGCTCCTGCTTGCTGGCGTTCTGGAATTTGACCCTGATGCGCTCCGCCGCTGCGCCAGCGGCAGACTTCTCGCCGTCGGTCTTTGCACCGGCGTAGAGCGCTTCGATCTTGCGCAACTTCTCGCGGAGTTGGTCTTCGGATATCATGGCCGTCAATGCACCGTCGGCTTCTCGGTGAGGATGCCCTCGATCATCTGACGGCGCGCGCGGGTGCAGGACAATACGGCCTCGTTGATCTCGGTCTCCATGACCCGCGTCAGTTCGCGCAAATGGCTGAAGGTCGTGCCTAACTTGGCGGCGTCATCTGCATCCGGTGCGTGCGAAACCAGCTCGCAAATACCCGCCATCATAGCGCGCATCTCCGCAAGACGGTCGACGGCCTCGTGCGCCCGTTCAGGCAGGTCGATGACGTCTTCGCCATTGAACAGGCCTTCAATGAACCCATCCAGTTCTTGGAGGCGAACGAGGCCATATTGGCCCAGGTCGACGGCGGTCGGCTCCGTGGACGGGCGGGTCAGCCGGAACGGCTGACTGCGCTTCTGATGCCGGGTGAGGTCGTTCCAGAGCCCTTGCACCAGAGTATCCAGCAGTTCGTTGACCTCCTCGATGCTGTCAAAGGGGGGCAGTTCGCCACCCCAAAGGTCCTTGATGATCTGAAGCGGCGAGGCTGAAATCGCGGGCGTTGCGATATTGCCCAGGAAGCGGGTGCGTACCTCGTGGAACGGCACGGGGCACTCATGCTTCGCCAGCAATGCCTGGGCCGTCTTAATGCTCGGCCCCTTGGTCGCCTTCTTCATATCGTCCCGCCCGCAACAAAGATCATGATCGTCATGCCCTAATCGGCTATTACGAGCTGACGATAGTATTGCGGCCGGGGCGGTCGCAAGGGTCGGATCGTGCTTCCATAGCAAGGAGCACGAAAAATGCCGAACGACCTGCAATGCCTGTTCCACCGAGATATCGCCACGTTCATGGAGCGGCTGACCGCCGAAAACTACAAGCCTCAAACGATAAAGACCTATCGGGTCCTGCTGACGCGGTTGGTATCCCTGATCGAAGCCGCCGAAATATCGCCACAAGACCTGACAGCGAAACGGGCGGCCGAGTTGGTTCGCAATGACGAACGCAACCGGCGCGAGCCCAACAAATGCCAGAATATCGCACGGCGCTTTGTCGCCCATCTTATTACCAGCGGCACGGTGCCAGCTCCGGTCGCGACACCGGGGCAGATGGCCCGTGCAGCGTTGCGCGTCGATTATGAAGAGTATCTGGTGAGGCAGCGCGGGAT
This sequence comes from Sphingobium sp. D43FB, assembly GCF_002312805.1. Lineage (GTDB taxonomy): Bacteria > Pseudomonadota > Alphaproteobacteria > Sphingomonadales > Sphingomonadaceae > Sphingobium. The sequence goes on from NZ_NMUA01000004.1 coordinate 204,158, forward strand.
CAGTCCGCGTACGATCTACCATTCCTGGCGCTTTGCCGACCGCTTCCTCGACCATCGGTTCGGCAGCGACGAAACCGATCTCGCGGCGATCAGCGCAGGCGATGTAATATCCTTCCTTCAATATCTGCTCGGGAGAAAAGGTCCCTATCGCGACAAGACCGCCGCCACCCACCTGCGCAACTTCTTCCAATATCTGTTCCAGCGCGGCGTCACGGAAACCAACCTTGCGCTGTGCGTGCCGACCGTCGCCCAGCGCTGGGGTGCGAGGCTGCCGCGCTTCCTGTCGCCTGAGCAGATCGAAGCCCTGCTCGCATGGGTCCGTGATAATCCGAAGCATGGACTGCGCGATCATGCGATGCTGCTGATGATGGCGCGGCTCGGGCTGCGGGCACCGGAGGTGATCGCCATCCAGCTTGACGATGTCGACTGGCGCGCCGGTGAGTTGCTCGTCCGGGGCAAGGGCCAGCGGCATGATCGCCTGCCTGTTCCGCCGGATGTCGGAGAAGCGATCGCAACCTATATCCGTCAGGAGCGCGTATCGGGATCACGGACGCTGTTCGTCTCGTTGCGGGCGCCAAATGGCCCCTTCAAGGATGGGCAGGTCATCAACACCATATTGCAGGATGCCTTCGCCGCGACCGGCGTCACTCCGCCCGGCCCGTATGTAGGATCGCATGTCCTTCGCCACAGCCTGGCGACGAACATGGTGCGCAACGGCGCGTCACTTGCCGAAATCGGCGACATGCTGCGCCATAGGTCGCGCGCTTCGACGATGATCTATGCGAAGCTGGATATCGACGGCCTGCGTTCGATCGCAAAACCGTGGCCGGTGGCGGGAGAGGCACAATGACTCTCGCTCATGAACTTGACCGCTATCTCAGCGTTAGGCGCAGCCTCGGATATGATCTGGGCACAGCCGAAAGGGCACTGCGCCGCTTCGTGCAATATGCCGATGAGCAGGGCGTCGATCATGTCACGACCGACCTGTTCCTGCGCTGGCAGGGAGCGTTCGGCAACGCCAGACGATCGACATGGGGCGCTCGCTTCATCATGGTACGCCTGTTCAGCCAGTGGCTTCATGGCATGGACGCTGCCCATGAAGTGCTTCCCCGTGGGCTGGTCCCTTACCGCTATTGCAGAACGCATCCCTATATCTTCACCCCGGCGCAGATCGCCACCATCGTCGAAGAAGCAGCGCAGTTGCCGTCAATCTATGGCATGCGCGGTCTGACCTGTTCGACCCTGTTCGGGTTGATCGCGGTGACGGGCACGCGGATCAATGAGGCGCTGAGCCTCAATACCGGCGACGTGGATCTCGGTACCGGTATCGTTCACATCCGCTGCGGCAAGCTTGGCAAGGAGCGCCTGCTTCCCGTCCACGATACTGTTCTCGACCGGCTGCGCGCCTATATCGCCCAGAGGGACCGGTTGCTGGGGGCCGCATCGGTTCCGTTCTTCGTCAAATGCGATGGAAGCAGGCTCGGCGATTGCGGCGCGCGCTACAACTTTGCACATGTGTGCCAACGCATTGGCCTGCGTGAACCTCAGACCGAGGGGCGCCACGGTCGTGGTCCCCCCCTCCGTGCCAACGACGGTGAGACAAAGCACCGCCGGTAATTTAGCCTTGAGGGCGCGGATGAGATATCACCATGGTTATGCCGCGTATTCCAAACGACGAGACGAACTCCGCCGCCGCAGGCGCTGCCGCCGAGGAAGGCCGCAGGCCGACGCTGGTGGCAGCGCCTGCGGCGGCATCGCCCGAGCTCTCCGACCGGCCACGTCGGCGGAACTTCGGCGCCAGATATAAGCTGCAGATCCTCGACGAGA
>NZ_NMUA01000050.1 GCF_002312805.1 Sphingobium sp. D43FB
CCAACTCGCAAGCCTATCAAATATCCGCGGTGAAATAGACGCAGCGAAATCCCTCGTCCTGATCACATACAGGCTGGCACCGAAAAACGCGGACCGCCGAAGCGAACAACGTCACGAATAATCCGGGCTAAACGATGCAAAGTAGCGTCATTTGGGGAAGTGGATGCCGCATAGCTTGTTGCCATCGGGATCGCGGAAGTAAGCGAGGACGATCGTCCCCATAGACGCTGTTTCGCGAGGACCGGGCGCTACCTCGATCGACGTGCCCCCATTGGCGACTGCAACATCATGAAACTGCTTCACCTGCTCTGGCGAATCGCATGAAAAAGCAACGGTGCTGCCGTTCGCGACGGTTGCCGGCTCGTCATTGATCGGCTGGGTGACAATGAAATTGGCTCCATTCCCACTGTTGTAGACCAAGCGCGTGTGGCCACTGTCGGCCACGTTGATCGTCGCTTCCCCAACGCCGAGGGTACCAAGCACCGTGTCGTAAAAGCGCTTCGCCCGCTCGATGTCGTTTGATCCAACCATCGTGTGAAAAAGCATGCATCTTCTCCTGCTTGGGCCACGTCATGATTGAACACTGCCCTCGCTCGGCCATAGCAGGATCGAACGCCCGGTCACATAAAGTCTTCGTTCCAACAGGCGGAATTCTACCGCGATATCAATCGGTAGTATCATCAGGCGGCCGCCGCCGCCCGCTCATGAAACTGCACGGCCTCGACGCCCAATGCGTCATTCACCTCCAGAAACTTCGCCTGGATCGGCTCGATCTCCAGCACATGGAAACTGTCGCGCGCGTCGGCCAGCAGGCACCGCGTTGCACCGACATCGCGATCGTCATTGCGGGGGTGGGCGAATGACCTATCCCTCCGTCCTCCCGACCGGGTCGACCAGCCTGGAAAAGGCCTTGGAGCAGGTCGCCGCCGGTCTGCTCGATATCGACGTGCTGATCCGCGCGCTTTGGTCGCCGCAGGACTGCCCCTACGACTTGCTGCCCTGGCTTGGCTGGGGCGTGTCGATCGACCTGTGGGACGCGAACTGGACCGAACCGCAAAAGCGCGCCGCCATCGCCGACGCCATTGCCTTTCAACGGCGCAAAGGCACGCCGGTTTCGCTGCGCACCGTTCTGGATCGCTTCGACCCGCTCATCCGCCTGGTGGAATGGTTCGAAGATCGCGACACGCTCGATCCCTTCAGCTTCCGCCTTGAACTGCCGCTGCTGGCCGACAGCGGTGTCCTTTATAATGAAAATCTCGTGGCGCAGATCCTGCGCGACATCGCCCAGGTCAAACCGGTGCGCGCCCACATGCTGGCCGTGTTCAAGTTGCGCGCGCGGGCAGAAGTAGCTCTCGTCGCCGCTGGTAATCTCGCGGGCCTGTCCCGCGTCACCGCCGCCGCCGATGTCACCGCCGCGACCGACCCGGCCTGGAACAATTATCTGCAAACCGAAACCGGCGAGCCGATCATCGACGGCGCTGGCGCATGGCTGGAGGTGGCATGAGCGATCCTGTCACCATGATGGTCACTCAGGCCGGGCTTGCCGCCTTCCTGGCCGCCGATGCCGCCCATCCCGTCGTCATCACACAGGTCGGCCTGACCCAGAGCGCCTTCATCGTCGCGCCCACGATCGACGCCCTGCCCGGTGAATTCAAGCGCTTGGCCGCCAGCTTCTCCGGCGACGTGGTGAGCGAAACCATCATCCACATGACGGCGGTGGACGGGACGGCCGACATCTACGACCTGCGCGGCCTCGCCCTCTATCTCGATGATGGCACGCTGTTCGCCGTCTATGCGCAGCCCACCCCGATCTTCACGAAAGTGTCGATCGCCAGCTTCCTGCTCGCGCTCGACGTCGCCTTCGCAAACGGCACCGGCAATATCAGCTTCGGCGATGCCATCTTCCTGCTGCCCCCGGCGACCGAGACCCGCGCCGGAATGGCGCGCATTGCGACCAACGCCGAAGCCGATGGCGGGACCGACGATCAAACCATCATATCGCCGCTCAAGCTGCAACGGCGGCTGACGGCGCTGGCCAATGCACTGACCCAAGCGACAGATGATGACCTGACCGCGCTGGCGGATGCGTTCGACCTGATCCTCCAGGCTTTGACCGCCCGCACCATCACCGGCACCGGACTGGTAACGGGCGGCGGCGATCTCACCCAATCCCGCACATTGGACGTCCCTGCCGCGTCGGGTGCGGAAGCCATTGCCGGGACGATAACCGACAAGGCGCTCACACCGGCGGCTTTGCGCGCGGTACAGGCGGCGCTGTCGATCAGCGTCAGCGGCCTGGCCACTGGTGGCGGCGATCTGACCGACGTTCGCACAATCGGCGTCCCGGCGGCGACCGGCGCAGAGGCCATTGCCGGGACGGTAACCGACAAGGCACTCACACCAGCGGCCTTGCGCGCGGTGCAGACCGCCCTGTCGATCGGCGTCAGTGGCCTGGCGACTGGTGGCGGCGACCTGACCGAAGGCCGCACGATCGGCGTCCCGGCGGCGACGGGCACGGAAGCAATTGCAGGGACGGCAACTGACAAGGCGCTCACACCGGCCGCCTTGCGCGCGGTGCAGGCGGCGCTGTCGATCGGCGTCAGTGGCCTAGCCACGGGCGGCGGCGACCTGACCGAAAATCGCACGATCGGCGTCCCGGCGGCAACCGGCACGGAAGCAATTGCAGGGACGGCAACTGACAAGGCGCTCACACCAGCCGCCTTGCGCGCGGTGCAGGCCGCTCTGTCGATCGGCGTCAGTGGCCTGGCCACGGGCGGCGGCGACCTGACCGAAAATCGCACGATCGGCGTCCCGGCGGCGACGAGCACGGAAGCAATTGCAGGGACGGCAACTGACAAGGCGCTCACACCGGCCGCCTTGCGCGCGGTGCAGGCGGCGCTGTCGATCGGCGTCAGTGGCCTAGCCACGGGCGGCGGCGATCTGACCGAAAATCGCACGATCGGCGTCCCGGCGGCGACGGGCGGTGAAACGATCGCTGGCACCGCCACGGACAGGGCGATTACGCCTGCGGCCCTGTTCGCCTTCCGAAGCGCGATAGCATTCGGCGGTGGCGGGCTGGTGAAAGGCGGCGGCAATCTCGCGCTCAGCCGCACGCTCACAGTCGATGCCGCGTCGTCTGCCGACGTGGCCGCAGGGACCGCCATGGACAAGGCGATCACGCCTGCCGCTCTATCGGGCCTCGCGCGCAGCCTCGTCCAGAATGGCTACACCTATCTGCCCGGCACTGGCGGCCTGATCCTGCAATGGGGCCGCTTCTCCGCCCCGGCCAACACCACCACGAACACGCTGTTTCCCATCGCTTTTCCAAACCAATGTTTTGCGGTCACCCCGTGCGGCGGAGCGGCGGGAGGTGCGGACAGTCAGGACAATCCACCCGTTTTGGTAACATCGGGCATCACCAGCAGCGGCTTTGCAGTCTTTTCGGCCGACGACACCAGCGTCGGCATGGCCTATCTCGCGATCGGAAATTGATGATGGCGATCTACTATTCCGCCACCGCGCACGGCTTTTTCGACAGTGCGATCCACGCCGTCATCCCTGAGGATGCGGTACAGATCAGGCCTACGCGCCATCGCCAGTTGCTCGCTGCCCAGGCCGAAGGTGCCAGGATCGAGGCCGACGCCAGCGGCAAGCCGCGCATCCGGCACTCTTCGGTCGTGGAAAAGCGGGCGACACTGTTGCGTCAGGCAAAGCGGGAAGCTGCCCGGCGCATCGAGCGCCTCGCCCCAATCTGGCGACAGATGAACGACATGCGCGCGCCCGGCCCCGAAGCCGACGCCCGCTTCGTCGCGATCGATGCGGTCCGCGCCGCCTCCACCCTGATCGAACAGCAGATCGCCAGTGCCAGCGCCGACCAGCTCACCGCGCTCGACATCGCCGCGCACGACGCCTGGCCAAAGGACGCCTGATGCCGAAAATACCCGACCTCCCCCTGCGCGATGAACCCGATGGTCTGGAAAACGTCATCATTGAAGTTGGCGGTATCGTTCAACGCGGGCGACTGGGCGCATTGGTCGGACGATTGATCGACGGCGCGGTGGCGGGCCTTGCTACCACCATCGAATTTCTCGTTGCTGCCATTGCGGCCGAAAGCGGAGCGCGCGCGCAGCATGTTACACGTTCGTCGGGCGCGCCGCGCGTCGCGCCAACACATATGCGCGGCGGGATGATGGTCCTCGCAGAAGACGAGGCAGGTGCCTTCTTCTACGTCGATCCGATCCTTGGCCGCGTCTATCTCCACAACCTTGTGCTGGACGGTGGTGAGGGCGCGGTGCGCGGTGGGGCGATGCCGCTGCTGCGCGACCAGGGCGGCCAGCCTGTTATGTCGTTCGACCTGTTCGACCGCCGCGTCGTCGCCGAACATGGCGAAGTGCTGGGCCGCCCTGGCACGGTCGATTTCGATTTCCTGCGCATCACCGAATGGGATGAGGCGGGCCAACCGCTTGCGGGTTACGAGCCGGGCCAGCGGGTGCGTCTGCACCCCAAGGTTTTGGACGGCCTGACCATTCAGGGCGACGCCAACAAGATCCCGCAGCTCTGGTCAGTGATCGACAGTCCGCTTGGTCCGACGCGCATGCGCCGCCAGCTCACCTATTCGCAGCATGGCGTGACCGGCTATCAGGTGATCGCACGGCCTAGCGGCGCGACCCCTGGCCTAATCCGCATCAGCTGTAACGATGGCGACCCGATCCGCGACCGGCACAAGGTCCGCCACGCGCATTGGCCTGTCAGCGAACCGGCAACCGCCGCCCCGACCAAGATCGTCTATGTCGTTGTGATCGGCCAGTCGAACAGCGTTGGTGCTGGCAGCTACGGCACCAACCCGACCGCGATCAAGGGGCCGCAGACGATCCGCACGGCGATGCCGATCCGCAATGCGCCCTTCGCCTCGCGCCTTATCACCTGGGTAGGCGGCACCATCCCGCACCAGGGCAATCTGGACGGCGACGTCAATATCGGCGGTGGCGTGCTGGCGCGGGACGTGCCGATCGATCCGGCACGCATCGCCAGCTTCGTCCCCATGCGCGAAGGCTTTGCCACGCTGGCCCATGCCGAAGGTGGCCCGACCCGCGAAAGTTTCATCACTGCCATGGCGACGCACCTCAATGGCCCCAACGGCTATGACGGGTCGGTCTATCTGGCATCGGCTAGCTTTGGCTTTGGCTCTTCCTCCTTCTCCCAGCTCATCCATGATGGGAGCGTCCGCAAGCAAGCCTGGCTCAATGTCCTGGCGTCGATCAACCAGGCCAAGTCCATCGCGACCGCGAACGGCCTGGCGCTGGAAGTGCATATGCTGATCGACCAGGGCGAGGCCGACTGGAGCAACGCCAGCTATCGCGCGCAGGTCGAAGCCGCCTGGGCCATCATGAAGACCGACATTACGTCGCGCACCGCGCAGGCGGTCGCGCCCCAACTCTTCTATCACCAGACACTCGCGGCGCGCGGCAACGTCGCCGAACCCGCCTATTCGGCGCTCGCCCAGGTCGAAATGGCCCGCAACAATGCCGACATCCATATTCTGCCGCCACACTATTTCACCGACTTCGACAGCGATACGATCCATTATAAAGCGCCCGAAGAGACGTGGCGCGGCGCGCTGTCGGGCGAAGCGATGGCCGATTGGTTGATCCGTGGTCAGAGTGCGGCGCTCCTGATCGAGGCAGCGACCTGGACCGGGTCGAAGCTCACCATCACCATGAACCACCCGGTGATGCGTGACAGCGAGACGATTGTCCTGACAGGCGGCAATGGCGGCGTCACCCATGCCAACAGCAATGGCGCGACGACCGGGATCAGCACCGTGCTGATCGACAAGGCAGACACGAAGAATTTGGTGCTGACCACCAGCGCGCCGATCGCCGCCGACGCGGTCGAGACCGCCCGCATTGCCTATGGCAATCAGACGACCGCCAACCCGCCCTCTCAAGGCTGGGGCGGCGGGCCGTCAGGCGGCGGCCAGCGCTGCGTGTTCAAGCGATCCGACTGGCGGCGCTACAGCCTGATCGACGGCCGACCGCTCGACATCTTCGCCAATATCCAGACCTTTCCAGCGACCAAGGAGTCCTGATCATGGCCGTTTCCGCCATCACCCGCGTACCGTTCGCGCTTCCCAACATGCCCGCCCGTCCGACCTACGAACTGACCGATCGCGACCGTCGCCTGCTCAGCTATGACGCGCTCAAAGTGTGGATCAAACCGGATGCGGATAATATGCGTCGGTCGGGCAAGGCGCTGCGGATCGCCGGGCGAAAGGGATATATGGCCTACACCGGCGACGACGCGATCCTGATTGGCGATGGCATGACCGGTGACGCCAAGCCGGTCATCAAAATGCCTGGCAACACGACCGGCAGTGGCGAACTCCCGCTGCATGTGCAGGGATATGAACTGAACGAGTCGACCGGCTATTTCGTCGCCTGCGTGATCAAGTTCGGCGCAGCCATGGTCGCTTCTGGCGTCCCCTACACCTTCTTCGCGGGCGGCGTCGATACGAGCGACCATGACGTGCAATTCTACATGCTCAACAATGCCATGGCGCTCAGCCATGGCAACATCGCCGCGCAGCAGACGACCGGCCCCTTGTTCACGGCTGGCGGCTGCTATCTGGTGTGGGCGAGCTACGATCCGGCCAGCAAAGTCGGTGCGGTCGGGGTCAATTCCGTCAGTCCGCGAAACTGGGCGACCGCCAATGTCCTGGAGCCTGCAGGGGCAGGCCGACAGGTGGCGATAGGCGGGAAGTTCAACGTACCCGGAACGGCGGGCACGCAGATGTTTCTGGGCGACATGGCCGAAGTCTTCATCTGCGACGAACAGTGGGTGACCCCCGACAAGGAAATGATCCGTGCGGATTTCCTGGCCGACGTCGCCAGCCTCTATGGCGCGGACTTCACGCTGGCATAATGTGATGACGGCACCGACCCGACATGGCGACCACATGGCGTTGCCGTTTGAAGCCTTGGCACTGGCAACGCCATGACGATCCGCCCGGCATGTGTAGAGCGATCCTCTACACATGCCGGACCGCGCCACCTCCCGCGTCCGGCGGCATGGTCCGCGCATGGCACTTGCGCGAAATCCCGACCAACTGACTGGCGACGTCCTGCGCCTTGGCACCATTGCATCGGTCGATCATGCCAATGCGACCTGCACCGTCGAAAGCGGCGATATCCTGACCGGCGAATTGCCCTGGATCGCCCAGCGCGCGGGCGCGACACGCATCTGGTCGCCCCCTACCATCGGCGAACAATGCCTGCTCCTGTCGCCCGAAGGGGATATTGAGGCTGGCATTGTCATGGTTGGCCTCTATTCCGACGCCTGCCCGCCCCCGTCGTTCGATCCCGTCAGGATCGTGACCGAATATCCCGATGGCGCGATCATCAGCTACAACCATGCCGCCCACCGCCTGTCGGCCATCCTCCCCGACGGCGGCACCGTCACCATCGAAGCGCCCGGCGGCGTGTCGATCATCGGCGATCTCGACGTGACCGGCACCATCACCGCATCGCAGGACGTGCTCGCCGCCGACATCAGCCTCAAAAATCATCTCCATGGCAAGGTGCAGGCGGGCGCGGCCAAGACGGACAAGCCCGAATGACCGGTATGGCGCGCTCCACCGGCGCGACGCTCGATGGCGTCGACCATATCCGCCAATCCGTCGCCGACATCCTCTCGACGCCCCTCAACGCGCGCGTCGGCCGCCGCGATTACGGGTCGCAATTGCCCGACCTGGTCGACCAGCCACGCACCGCCGCCAACATCCTGCGCATCTATGCCGCGACCGCGCTGGCGCTTTCACGCTGGGAAAACCGGCTTCGTCTGCGCCGCGTCGGCCTGGTCGCGGGCGACCGGCCCACCAGCGCCAGCATCCTGATCGAGGCGGAACGGCGCGATCGCCCAGCAAACGTCGCCGACGCTCTCACGCGCATCGTCCTGCCCCTCTAGTCAAAGGATCCACCATGGCCACCGCCACCTTCAAACATGGGATCACCGTTACCGAAGTCTCCAACGGCACCCGCACGTTGGTGGCGCTGTCCACGGCCGTCATCGGCCTGGTCGCCACGGCGGCCGATGCCGATGCCGCCACCTTCCCGCTCGACCGCCCTGCCCTCATCACGGACATCGAAACCGCCATCGGGCGGGCGGGCGTCACCGGCACACTCGCTAACTGCCTGCGTGCCATCGCTGACCAGACCCGCCCCATCCTCGTCGTCGTCCGTGTTGCGGAGGGCGACGACGCCGCCGAAACCACCAGCAACATCATTGGCACCACCACCGACACCGGCCAGCGCACCGGCATGCAGGCACTGTTGGCGGCCCAGGCACAGCTCGGCGTGCGGCCCCGCATCATCGGCGCGCCAGGGCTGGAATCGCAGGCGGTCACCGCCGCCCTGGCCATCGTCGCAAAAAAGCTGCGCGGCTTTGCCTATGCCCGCGCCCTGGGCGAAACCGTCGCGGCCGCCATCACCTATCGCGCCAATTTCTCCGAACGCGAACTCATGCTGCTGATGCCCGACTTCGTGGCGTTCGACACTGCCGCCAGCGCCAACGTCACCAGCTATGCCGCCGCCCGCGCGCTTGGCCTGCGCGCGCTGATCGACGAACAGACCGGCCCGCAAAAGACCCTGTCCAACGTCCCCGTGTCGGGCGTGGTCGGCCTGACCAAGGATATCTATTGGGATATTGAGGATCAGGACACCGATGCAGGCCTGCTCAACGCGGCCGACGTGACGGCGCTGATCCGCACCGACAACGGCTTCCGCTTCTGGGGCAACCGCACCTGTTCGGCCGATCCCCTGTTCGCCTTCGAAAGCACCGTGCGCGTGGCCCAACTGATTGCCGACACCGTCGCACGCGGCATGGTCTGGGCGTTGGACAAGCCGCTGACGCGCAGCTTGGCCAAGGACATCATCGAAACCATCAACGGCTTCTTCGCCACGCTGAAGGCGGGCGGCGTGATTCTGGGTGCCCGCGCCTGGTTCGATGAAGCGAACAACAGCGTCATCGACCTCAAGGCGGGCAAGCTGCGCATCGACTATGACTATACCGTGCCCCACCGCTCGAGGATCTGGGCTTCATTCAGCGCATCACCGACGTCTATTTCGCCGATTTCGCCAGCCAGCTGACCGAAGCCGCCTGATCGGCCTTCCTTTATTCCTCATATTTTAGGAGCCTGCGATGGGACTGCCCCGCACCCTCAAGGACATGATGCTGTTCAACGAAGGCCTTGCCTATCTCGGCGAAGCCGGATCCGTGACCCTGCCCACCCTCACCCGCAAGATGGAGGAATGGCGCGGCGCTGGCATGAATGCCCCGGTCAAGATGGACATGGGCATGGAGGCGATGGAGCTGGAGGCGGTCTTTGGCGGCCCCATGCGCGACATCCTGCGCCAATGGGGCGTCACCACCGTCGCGGGCGTCTACCTCCGCTTCGCCGGTGCCTATCAGCAGGATGACACCGGCGACGTCGACAGCGTCGAAATCATCGTGCGCGGCCGCCATGAAGAAATCGAAATGGGCGAACAAAAGCCCGGCGAACCGGGCGAGTTCAAGGTCAAATCGGCGCTCGCTTATTACAAGCTCGTCTGGAACGGCCGCACCGAAATCGAGATCGACCCGCTCGCCGGAATTGAAATCGTCGACGGCATCGATCGCTCGGCCGAGCGCCGCGCCGCCATCGGCATCTTCTGATCCTCCGCCCGGTCGCGCCATCGGCCGGGCCTTCCTTTTAGACAGGCAGATTTCCCATGAACGACCAGCCCACCGGCCCGCAATTGGCCACCGTCACCCTCGACGCCCCGATCATCAGTGGCGACGTCACCATCGACCAGGTGAAGATCCGCAAACCCCAGGCGGGCGAACTGCGCGGCCTCAGCCTCTCGGCCCTGCTCAATCTCGATTATGCGGCGCTCGAAAATCTTCTGCCCCGCATCACCATCCCGACCCTGACCAAGGCGCAGATCATGGCCATGGACCCGTCCGACTTCACCCAATTGGGCAGCGAAGTGATGGATTTTTTGCTGCCGAAGGGCGCGAAGGCGGCGCTCTCCCCGACCGGGTAGACGATGCGATGGCCGATATTGCGGTCATCTTCCATTGGGGGCCGCCGGTCATGGACCCCATGGGCCTTGCCGAACTGATGCAATGGCGCGGCCGCGCGGCACGACGGTCGGGCGCGGACAAATAGGACATCGCCATGGACCGCAATCTTCGCATCCGCCTGCTGCTTGATGCGGGCGATCGCCTGACCCGGCCCTTGCGCGAAGCCGCTGGCGGATCGAGCCGCTTGGCCCAGGCGCTGCGCGTCACCCGCGATCGATTGAAGGAGGTCGAACGGGCCCAGGCGGACATTGGCGAATTCCGCCAGCTCAAGACCAGCCTCGCCCAAACCACCCAGCGGATGGAACAGGCGCAGGCAAAAACCGCCGCGCTCGGCCGACAACTCGCACAAACCGAAAACCCGACCAAGAAACTGCGCGCCGAATTCGAACGCGCACGCCGGGAATCGGCCCGCCTGACCGACGAACATGGCCAGCAATCGGCCCGGCTTCAGGCGCTGCGATCCCGCATGGCCGCCGCTGGCATATCCACCCGCGACCTCGCCTCCCATGAACGGCGCCTGCGCGGCGAGGCCGCATCCACCAACGACACGCTGCGCGAACAGGAACGCCGCCTGACCCAGCTCGCCGACCGCGCCCGCCGCATGGCAACGGCCCGCAATCAATTCTCGCAAATTCAGGGGACGGCCACTGGCCTCGCCGCCGGTGGCGCGGCGGCCGTCGGCACCGGCATGGTCGTCGCCGCGCCGCTGCAGGACGCGGTGTCGGGTGCGCTCGAATACGAATCGACGATGACGGACATCAACCAAAAGGTGAACCAGACGCGCGAAGCGGGTCGCCAGATGGGCAAGGATCTGCGCGTCGCCGCCCTCGCCGTCAATCAGATGCCGGCCGATCTGCAAAAGGGCGTCGATACCCTCACCGGCTTTGGCATGGGGGCCAGGCAGGCGACCGACATGATGACGCCCATCGGCCGCGCCGCCACCGCTTACAAGGCGGAGATTGACGATCTCGGCCGCGCGTCCTTTGCCGCCCATGACAATCTCAAAGTGCCGATCGACCAGACCGGCAAGGCGCTCGATGTCATGGCGCAGGCGGGCAAAAGCGGCGCGTTCGAAGTGAAGGACATGGCGCAATATTTTCCCGAACTAACAGCGTCGATGCAGAGCTTGGGATCGAAGGGCGTGCCCGCCGTCGCGGATCTTGCCGCCGCGCTACAGATCACGCGCAAGGGCGCGGGCGATTCCGCCACCGCCGCAAACAATCTTCAAAACCTCATGTCCAAGATCAACGCAGGCGACACGATCAGGAATTTCGCCAGGTTCGGCATCGATATCCCCGCCGCCATGAAGAAGGCCGCCAGGGAAGGCCGCAGCCCGATCGAGGAAATCATACGCCTGACGCAGCAGGCAACCGGCGGCGACCAGGCCAAACTGTCTTCCCTGTTTGGCGATATGCAGGTGCAACAGGCGCTTCGCCCGCTCATGTCCGCCTTTCAGGAATATCGCACCATCCGCGCCGACGCGCTGGCCGCAAACGGCACCGTCAATACCGACTTCGCCGATCGCATGAACGATGGCGCGGAAAAGGTGAAGCGCCTGCAGATCCAGTCCAAACTGCTCAAGGACACGATCGGCGAACAACTATTGCCGATGGTCGGCAACATCTCGGAACGCCTGTCGGGCTGGGCATCGCGCCTGTCGGAACTGGCCCAACGCCATCCCGGCCTGACCAAGGGGATTGCCGTCGCCTTGGGCGTCATGGCCGCCTTGTTCGTCGTCCTGGGCGGCGGCGCTGTTATCGTCGCCGGGCTGGTCGCCCCCTTCGCTGCCCTCGCCGGGGCCGCAACCCTGCTCGGCATCGGCATGCTGCCACTGATCGGCATCGTCGCGGGCGTGGTGCTGGGCATCACCCTGCTCGCCGGGGCCGCCTATCTCATCTACAGCAATTGGGGTGGCATCACGACATGGCTCGGCACCCTGTGGGAAGACATCAAATCCACCACATGGGGCGCGATCCAGGCGCTGATCGCCGCCTTCCTGAACTTCACGCCGCTTGGGCTTCTGATCCGCGCCTTCACGCCCGCGCTCGCCTATCTCCGCTCAATCAACCTCTCCGACATCGGCCGCAACCTCATCACCGGCTTGATCAACGGCATCACTGACAGGCTGGGCGCGCTTAGATCCACCATCGTCAACGCTGCCGGGTCGGCCGCCCGATGGTTCAAGGAAAAGCTCGGCATACACAGCCCCTCCCGCGTCTTTCAGCAGTTCGGCGGCTATATGATGCAGGGGCTCGACGGCGGCATTCAGGCTGAACAGCGCGCGCCCGTTGATCGCATCACGACGCTGGCGGCCGACATCAGCCGCGCCATGGCGCTGGGCGCGGCCACACCGGCCATCGCCGCCGCGCCGATCGATGCGCCGACGCGCGGGACCAGGACAGCGGCCAGCCCGGCGCGCGCGGCTCCCACCACCTACGAACTCCATTTCCACGGCATCGGCCAGGATCCGCGGGATTTTGCCCAGGCCGTGAAGGACGCGATCGAGGCGATCGAGCGGGAAAAGCGCGGACGCGGTTTCGGCGACGAAGGGGATGAATGATGTTGATGGCGCTGGGCATGTTCATCTTCGAAACGCCGACGCTCGCCCATGACGAATTGCAGCGAAAGGCGCTATGGGTCCATGCGCGATCGGGCCGGGTCGGCACCCGCGACGCCACCCAATATATCGGGCCGGGGGCCGAAACCATCGCCCTGTCCGGCGCGGTCTATACCGAAATCGCCGACGGCATCGTCTCCATCGACATACTGCGCGCCATGGCGGACGCGGGGGAGGCCTTTCCGCTGCTCGACGGCACCGGCATGATCTTCGGCAATTTCGTGATCGAGGGGATCGACGAACGCCACGCCTTCCTCATGGCCGACGGCCGGGCCCGGCGCATCGACTTCACGATCGACCTGTTGCGCGTGGACGAAACCGCCCCGGCCAATGGCGATCCGGCATGAACCGGGGCATCAACAATATCGCCGACTGGCGCGTCACCATGGACGGCCGCGACCTGACCAGCGCCATGCGCCCCCGCCTCGTCAGCCTCACCCTGTCTGAAAAACGCGGCGACGAAGCCGACCAGCTCGACATCATCCTCGACGATGGCGACGGGCTTTTGGCTATCCCGAACGAAGGGGCCGTCCTGCGCCTGGCGCTGGGCTGGAAACAGGGCCGCGATGTCACAATCGGCCTGGTCGACAAGGGCAGCTACAAGGTGGACGACGTCTCCCACACTGGCCCGCCCGATCAGATCCGCATCCGCGCCCGCGCGACCGACTTCACCAGCGACATCCGCAACCGGCGCGAACAAAGCTGGAAAGCCACCACCCTGGGCGCGGTCCTGACCGAAGTCGCCGGTCGCAACGGCCTGACCGCGCGGATAGCGCCTGCCCTGGCCGCAACCGCCCTCCCCTCGATCAGCCAGAGCCGCGAAAGCGACATCGCCTTCCTGCGCCGCCTGGGGCGGGAACATGGCGCGGTGGCGACCATCAAGGACAAGACGCTGATCTTCGCCCCCATCGGCGCGGGCCAGACCAGCGGCGGCCGCACACTGCCCACCATCACCCTGCGCCGCCGCGACGGCGACGGCCATAGCTGGCAACGCCAGACCCGCGACGGACAGGCGGGCGTGACCGCCACTTGGCATGATCGCAAGGGGGCCAAGCGCAAGACGGTGACGGTGGGCAAGGCGGACGGGGCCAAGCGCCTGCGCAAAACCTACCCCGATGAAGCAACGGCAAAGCGCGCCGCCACCGCCGAACTTGACCGGCTCAAACGCGCGCCCGCGACGCTGGACATGAACCTGGCGCTCGGCCGCGCGGATATGTTTCCCGAACTGCGCGCGGATGTGGGCGGGATCAAGGCCGGGATCGATGGGAAGTGGCTGATCAGCGAGGTGACGCACAGCCTGGATAAGGGCGGCGGCTTTTCGACGGCGCTCAAGATGGAGACGGTGACGTGACGATTTCCCTCGTAAGATCAAGCTCTGGCGAGCTAGCCGATTTTTTGCCATTCCCTCGCTTTCCCGGGAGAGAGTTTGCCCATCTCGCCCATGTCGCAAGCGCCGTTCCATATCGAAGACGAGAGGCCTCGCTCCAAGTTGTATTCAAATGGTTCGCTAGTTCATCACCAATTTCTCGACCCATCATCTCGGGGTTTCCTAATAGTTTAGCAGAAACGAATTTCACAGTTGGCGTGTTGAGTGCCGCGCTCTTGATAATGTTCAATATGGGTTCATCGGAATATTCGACACGACTTACCAAATTGTTTTTTACAGTTATAACATTCAGCGCGATCAATGCAGAAACGGTGTTGCGACCATATTGATTTTCTACTTGATGAACCGGAATGCCAGCCGAGGTCAGCGTTTCAAACATATGCAAGCAATTTGCTGGCGACGTATTTCCGAGAAAATACTTTCGGGCACGCGCAGAATTCCGTTCGACCTGGGTGAAGGTTTTGCCTGATGCTGAACTGTTATCCTGAATGACTAAGAGCCCGATCCGAAACTAAGTTGAGTGGTATCAGCGGGTTAGCTTGACGCTTGCCGCAGTCGTTGATTCAGGGGTTTTGCAACAAACTTCCGGAGATCAACGATGTGGACCGATACCACTCGGGCG
>NZ_NMUA01000051.1 GCF_002312805.1 Sphingobium sp. D43FB
GCGGGTGTGGCCCGTGGCATTTTCTGCCCTGCGGCAGGTTCGGCTTAGACACCCAGTTCCTAATTCAGATCAGAGGCTTACGCCACTCCCGCCAACCCTTCAGGACACTTTTGGTGAATAAGGCGGGCTATGTTGTTGGCTTGTCTCTTTCATCCGCACACCCCCCGATTTGCGATCGCGGGTGCAGCAAATAATAAAGAACAAATCAAGAACAGGATTATGAGACGACGATACCGCCTAAGAATTTGAATTGTCGCTTCGGCCTGATATGCTCTCGAAACAACAGGCTGCCACCGCGCGCGAACAGGGGACATGCGATGACGAAGGCTTTTGGGATTACCGCCACGGCGCTGCTGATGCTGGCCGCCTGCGGCGACAAGCCGGGCGAGACGACCGGCAATATCGCGGCCACCGACGCCATGAGCCGCGAAGAGGTGAAGGCCGCGGTCGACAAGGTGCAGCTGAAGCCGGGCCAGTGGGAGGGGCGCTTCACCATCCAGGATATTGACCTGTCCAAAATGCCGGGCGCGCCCGCGGGCATGGAGGATCAGATGAAGAGCATGATGAGCCAGACCGCGCTCAAATATTGCGTCACGCCTGAAGAAGCGGCCAATCCCAGCGGCGAGATGTTTGCGGGCCAGGATAATAAGGACTGCGCCTTCAAGGACTTTGCCGTCAGCGGCGGGACGGTGAAGGGGCAGGTGTCGTGCAAGGCCGATGGCGGCACCATGAATGCGACGATGGCGGGCACCTATGCGGCCGACAGCTATGCGATGGACATGGACATGCAGATGGCGGGCGGACCCGACGGCACCGCCATGGCGATGAAGGCGCGGTCGGAGGGCAAGTGGATCGGGGCGGACTGCACGGAGGAATAATCGCCGCGCATTTCCGCTTGCGCTTTATGCCCGACGGGTAGAGCCTTGCCCCTGTTCCGACACGTAAGAACGGGGGAGAGGATATGGACAAGAGCCTTTTGGCGGCGCTGCCGCTTGCGATGATGCTGGGGCTTGGTGGCTGTAGCGGGGAACCGGCACCAGCGCCGGAGGCCGAAGCGGCACCGATCCTGATGCGCGCGGGCGAGTGGATATTGACCCGCAAGACCACCGGCTACAACACGCCGACCGTCACGCCGGCGCAATATCAGGAAGCGCTGCGGCAGGTCAGCGAGGACAAGATCTGCATCGCGATCGCGCCCGACGGTGTGCCCGATGTCGCCGCGCTGGCCGGTGCTGAGGGCACGGATTGCAGCTATAAGGACAAGCTGGCGCGGAATGGCCGGTTGATCGTGACGCTGGCCTGCAAGGCGGGGGCGGG
This sequence comes from Sphingobium sp. D43FB, assembly GCF_002312805.1. GTDB lineage: Bacteria > Pseudomonadota > Alphaproteobacteria > Sphingomonadales > Sphingomonadaceae > Sphingobium. The sequence goes on from NZ_NMUA01000051.1 coordinate 1,318, forward strand.
CACGTCGGAAATCATGGCGGAGGGCAATTATACCGCCGACACGATGACGCTGGGCACCACCATGACGAAGATGCAGGGCGGGCAACCGGTGCTCCGCACCACCCATGACCTGACCGGCAAGCGGGTCGGCGACTGCCCGGTACCGGGATAACGGTTAGATAGCAACCGCCGCCCGGATCATTCCCACTCGATCGTGCCGGGCGGCTTGCTGGTATAGTCGTAGACGACGCGGTTGATGCCTTTGACCTCGTTGATGATGCGGGTCGCGACGCGGCTCAGGAAAGCCGCGTCGAAGGGGTAGATGTCGGCGGTCATGCCGTCGGTCGAGGTGACGGCGCGCAGCGCGCAGACGCTGTCATAGGTGCGCAGGTCGCCCATGACGCCCACGGTGCGGACGGGGAGCAGCACGGCGAACGCCTGCCAGATCGCATCATAGAGGCCAGCATTGCGGATTTCCTCCAGATAGACCGCGTCGGCCTTGCGCAGGATGTCGCAGCGTTCCTTGGTGACTTCGCCGGGAATGCGGATGGCGAGGCCAGGGCCGGGGAAGGGGTGGCGGCCGACGAAAATGTCGGGGAGGCCCAGTTCCTTGCCGAGAACGCGCACTTCGTCCTTGAAGAGTTCGCGCAGCGGTTCGACCAGCTTCATGTTCATGCGGTCGGGCAGGCCACCGACATTATGATGCGACTTGATCGTGACCGACGGCCCGCCGGTGAAGCTGACGCTTTCGATGACGTCGGGGTAGAGCGTGCCTTGCGCCAGGAAATCCGCGCCGCCGATCTTGGCGGCTTCCTCCTCGAACACGGCGATAAATTCGCCGCCGATGAATTTGCGCTTCTTTTCGGGGTCGGTCAGGCCCGCGAGGCCGCCCAGGAAGCGGGCTTCGGCCTCCACATGGACCAGTTTGATGCCATAATGTTCGCGGAACAGGCTGACCACCTGTTCGGCCTCGCCCAACCGCATCAGGCCATGGTCGACGAACACGCAGGTCAGCTGGTCGCCGATCGCTTCGTGGATCAGCACCGCCGCCACCGCGCTGTCGACGCCGCCGGACAGGCCGCAAATGACGCGGCCTTCACCCACCTGCGCGCGGATATCGGCGATCTTGGTCGCGCGGAATTCCGCCATCGTCCAGTCGCCCGCCAGGCCGCAGACATGGCGCACGAAATTGGCGAGCAGTTTGCCGCCATCGGGGGTGTGGACGACTTCGGGATGGAATTGGGTGGCGTAGAAGCGCTTGGCCTCGTTCGCGGTGACGGCGAAGGGCGCGCCTTCGCTGGTCGCCACGACCTCGAAACCGGGGGCGAGCTGCGTCACCTTGTCGCCATGGCTCATCCACACCTGATGGCGCTCGCCCTCGTTCCACAAGCCGTCGAACAGCGCGCAGCTCTTCTTGACCTCAATGAAGGCGCGGCCGAATTCGCCGCTCTCGCCGCCTTCGACATTGCCGCCCAATTGCTGCATCATCGTCTGCTGGCCATAGCAGATGCCCAGTACCGGCACGCCCGCGTCGAAGATCGCCTGGGGTGCGCGGGGGCTGTCCTCCCACATCACCGACGATGGCCCGCCCGACAGGATCACGCCCTTGGGCTGCATCCGGGCAAAGGCCTCGGCCGCGCTGTTGAAGGGGGCGATTTCGGAATAGACGCCGGCTTCGCGCACGCGCCGGGCGATGAGCTGGGTCACCTGGCTGCCGAAGTCCACGATAAGGATGGAATCCTGAAGGGGCAGCGTCATAGAATCGCCTTTGTCAGTCCGAGGGATAGGGATTCGCGTCCGGTTACTGTCCTGTCGCGTCCTTGTCCAGCACAGGTGCGCGCGCGCCGCGCCCGGCGGTCCATCCCAAAAGCGCGCCGCTGGCCAGAACGGCGGCGGCGATCAGGAAGGCGCTGCCGATGAAGGGCAGGATCGGCGCGGTGCCGACCGAGGCGGAATAGACCGCGCCGAAGAAGAGCGGCGACGCGATGCCCGCGATGCTGGCGACGCTGTTGTTCGCGCCCTGCAACTGGCCCTGTTCGCTTTCCGACACGCGCCGGGTCATGAGCGACTGGAGGGTCGGCATGGCAAGGCCCCAGAGCGCATTGGGCAGCATGGCCGCGACGAACAGCCACCCCGTCGGCGCAAGGCCCATCGCCGCAATGCCGACCGCGCCGAACGATAGGCCTATGACCATGGTGGTCCGATCGCCCAGACGCTTGACGACTGGCCCGACGAGCAACCCCTGTACCCCCATGTCCATCAGGCCGACGAGCGCCAGCAGGGTGCCGACCTGCCATGCGCCCCAGCCATAGCGGTCGCCCGCGTAGAGGACGAACACCGCCGAAAACAGGTGATGGGCGAAATAGAGCAGGAAGTTAACGGTCGCGAGGCTGGACAGTTCGGGATGCGAGCGCAGCAGCCGGAGCGCGCCGAACGGATTGGCGCGCCGCCAGCTGAACGCCATGCGCTTGTCGCGCGGCAGCGATTCGGGCAGCACGATCAGGCCGTAGAGAAAGGCCAGGCCCGACAGGCCCGCCGCCGCCCAGAAAGGCGCGCGCAGCGATATTTCCCCCAGCACGCCGCCGATCAGCGGCCCGGCGACGAAACCGCCGCTGAACGCCGCGCCGATCAGGCCATAGCCCCTGGCGCGATCTTCGGGCGCGGTGATGTCGGCCATATAGGCAAAGACCGAGGTGAAGCTGGACGAGGTGATCCCGGCGAGGATGCGCCTCACCGCCAGCCACCATAGGCTCGGCGCGAGCGCCATCAGCCCATAATCGAGCGCCAGCCCGCAAACCGACACCAGAATGACGGGCCGCCGCCCGAACCGGTCGGACAATGACCCGATCACCGGCGAGCAAAGAAATTGCATCCCCGCCCACAGCGCCACGAACAGCCCGTTCCACAAGCCCGCCGCGCTGGTCGTGCCGGAAAGCTGCTCGATCAACTGCGGCAGCACCGGAATGACGATGCCCATCGACATGACGTCGAGCCATGCCGTCACCAGGATGAAGAAGATCGCAGCGGTGCGTGCGGGGGCGGGCGGGGTGGACATGCTGGTCCCGCTATAGCGATGGCTGACGAATGCCAAGCGGGTGGCGAGGGGCGCGGTGGGTAAGGTCACAGGGCCGAAGTTCACAGTGTCGCAGGCCGATTTTGGCCAATCGTGCCGGTAAAGCCCTGGGAAGGCCCCTGTGGAGGCGCGGCGACGCGACAGGGGCGCGACGACGACGCGACCGTCGCGCGACAGTCACGCGACGATTGCGCGCCGCATATGGGGCGATCCGGGGCGGTGCCAGCGTGGGGGAGGGTGGTAGGCGCAGTTTCATCTGGAAGGATAGACCAGAGAAAATCCTAATAGGAAAGGGGTGGGGTGGTTTTGGTTTGCCCTCTCCCGTCTTCGCGGGAGAGGGAGGGGCTCGCGCCGAAGGCGTGGGAGGGTGAGGGTCTGTCTACCACTCCAAGAAAGACCCTCACCGACATCGACTAGGCAGCAAGCTGCCAAGTCTCCGTAGCCTCTCCCGTGAAGACGGGAGAGGTGTAGATGTTGCCGTCATGCCGGGCTTGATCTGATAGTCACGACGCCCCCAACTGGTGGCGTCTGCTATCGCGCTGTCACCGTCCCGCCAAGCGGGCCGAGATAGAGGCTGAAGCCCCATAAGGCGGCGCACCAGCCGCATGCTACCCATAGGGCGGACAGGTCGAGCTGCGCGAACAGGGCTGCGCCGATGATCGCGCCCAGCACCAGGCTGAGCCACAGCAGCAGATGGGGCAGCCAGCCAAAGCGCGGGCCGCCGGTCAGGGCGAGCGCGAAGGATTGGCCGAGCTTTACCAGTGCGCCGGTCATATAGGTGACGCCGATGCTGACCTCTCCGTCACGCTGGAACACATTGTTCACGGCCCCCATTGCGGCGGCCATCAGGAAGGTGATGGCGTCGTCCCGGCGGCCGACGGCCAGGGCGGCGATGATCAGCATGCCCAGCACCGTTGCCAGCACCGCCTGTTTGCGCCAGCGGCCAGCCAGTTTGCCGATCAACGCCCCGCCGAACACGCCGCCGACAAAGGCGCCGATCAGGCCGATGGCCATGCCGGCGACCGCCGTGCCCCCGGCGATGCCCACTGCCATCCGCGTCGAATTGCCGCTCATGAAGGAGACGAACAGGCCGCCCAGCTTGAGCAGGCCCAACGCATCGACCATCCCCGCCAGCGCGGCCAGTCCAAAGGCCAGCGCATAGCGCGGCAGGCTGTGGGCGCCCATGGGTCAGGTGATCCGTCGCAGCGTCATGCTGCCGTTGGATCGGCGGTCGGTTCGTTGGCGGGGGCCGAGCAGGGCGGCGGCAACATGTCGGCCGCACCGCGTCCACCCGGTGATAATCCCGCCGTGCCCTTGTTCAGCGCGGCCGGAGATAATAGCGATCAGGCCCGCCCAAATGCAATAGTGACGCGCCACCCCGAAGTTCACACCGTTGTCGGACTATTTGGCGCAATTCGGGCTAAACGTACTGATAAAGCCCAGGCGATGCGACACTGGCGCGACGGTAAAGTCATGGTGGCGCACCACTGACGCCCCATGCGGGTAACGGTGGCGCGCCCGGTGTTTGGGGTGGCTGCGAGGTGGATGGGAAGTGGAGGCATGGGGAGGGTAGATCAGAAAAATGGCTGATAGGAAAGCGGGGTATCGGTGACTCTAATAAATGCGGCCGATTGCAGAAAAGCTGATTTTATTGGCGAACATAGACCCTGCCGCAAGGTGGTGCCCTACGAAATTTCTATTATCCAGCGGAGAAAAATCGTTCTAGGTCAGAACGATAATCGGATCGCATTGTGAAACGCACAGAGCGTCAACTAAGTTCGTTTTCCACAAGTCCGACAGGCTGTTACGCACCTAGCTGATCTCTTCGCTCAAAGGTATCGCTTCTATGTTCCAATTTTCTCCTTTGTCTATTCCCGTTTCGATGTTCAACTTAGCCGCTCAGTTGCCCGCTGATGGGGCGATCATTGGAACAGAGGGGGCCGATACCCTGACTGGGACAGCGGCCGACGACGAGATATGGGGTTATGGCGGCAATGACCGTATTATCGGCGGATTCGGTGCGGACTATCTCTATGGCGGGGGAGGCAATGACTGGTTCGGCTTTTCCGCCATATCCAGCGCGTCAGGCAGTCGCATCGGCCTGATCGACGGGGGCGATGGCATCGACACGCTGAATCTGTCGACGGTTTCGCCGATCGTGGTTGGGACGATCCAGCTCGACAATGGGGATTACAGCCTGGGCGTTTATGTCGGCGGGCAGAAGTTCGCGATCACCAATGTCGAACGCATCGTTCTCAATGACCTGGATAATGGTTTCTATTGGACCAACTTCACCGACCAACCAGTGTCGGTGTTCGGCGGCGCGGGGAACGATTATCTCAATGGCTCCCCCAACCTGTCGTTGCACGGCGAAGTCGGCGATGACATTTTCTTTGTGTCCGGCACGTTCGGTGGCACGGCACGCGCGGGGGCCGTCTATGGCGGTGCCGGGATCGACACGCTGCAGACAAATATTTCGTTCACGGTCGATCTGGCGGCGGGAACCGCGACGTCGGGTACGGCCAGCTACACCATATCCTCGATCGAAATCGTCGAAGTCGTGCCAGCACCGGCTTATCCTTCGATTGTCTATGGCTCGGATGCGGCTGAAACCTTCCGCATCAATCCCACTTTTGCCGATCGAACAGGCACCGTTACCTTCCATGGTCGGGGCGGCGATGACGTGTTGGAAGGCGGATTGGGCGATGATCTGTTGGACGGAGGCGATGGCGCTGACAGAATGGATGGCGGCGGCGGGGCAGACCGGATGGTCGGTGGAGCCGGCAACGATGTCTACATCGTCGACAATGTCGGCGATCATGTTGTCGAGGCAAATGAAGTTGGCCAAGATATCGTCAATGCGTCGGTTAGCTATTCCATCGCAGGGCAATTTGTCGAGACGCTGAACCTGACGGGCAACCGCGATATCGACGGAACAGGCAATGGTTTGAACAACATGATTCGGGGCAATGATGGACATAACCGCTTATCGGGGGGCAGTGGCCACGACATTCTGAATGGGGGCCGCGGAGGCGATATAATGGACGGTGGCCAAGGCGATGATATTTATCATGTCGATGATCGCGCCGACCGCGTGATCGAAGCGATAAACAGCGGCAATGACACCATAAATAGCAGCATCAGCTATGTGCTGGTGGGTACGCACGTTGAGAACCTGATCCTGACGGGCACCGCGATCGTCCATGGGACGGGCAACCATCTTGATAATAGGCTGACGGGGAATGGCCGCGGGAATGTATTGAATGCGGGCGCGGGCGACGATCTGCTGCGTGGCGGACTAGGCAGTGACCGGTTGATCGGTGGTGCCGGAGACGATGTTTTCTGGTTCGACACGGCACCAGGCGCGCTCAATATCGATAGGATCGACGATTTCAATGTCAGCGAGGATAGCATCCGCCTGTCCCCAACCATCTTTGCCAATGTCGGGCCAAATGGCCGGTTGGCAGAGGCGGCGTTCGCCATCGGCAGCGTTGCGGATCAGGCCGATGATCGCATCCTGTATGACAGTGTCAGCGGCGCGCTATTCTACGATGCCGATGGCAATGGTGGAGGGGTGGCGATCCAATTTTCCAGCATCACGCCGGGACTGGCCTTGTCCTATGCCGACTTTGTGATTGGATGATTATCCAGCGAAAGGAGGGATGCTGGCAGGTGCCATTCTACGCTAACATTCGGGCTGCGTCTGCATAAATGGCAGGCGCCACTCCCCCTATCGCGCGGCTACGTCACGGCTGAGATAGACCTCTGCGACGCGGCCGTTCTGCATGGCGCAGGTGAAGCGGCGGGTGGTGCCGGTGGTGGCGCGATAGCTGGCGCGGGTTTCGATTTCGCCGTCGATATTATAGCCGCCCTGGGTGGGACGCGGCTCGTCCATGGCGCGGATTTCGGCATAGCCGCCCTCGCGGTTTTGCGCTTCGTCGCGGGCGGCGAGGGCGCAGGCGTCTGCCATAGCATCGGGGTTGCCGACGACGTCGGAGAAATCCTCCTCGCCGGGTGCTGCGCCTTGTACGTCCGAGCCATAGTCGGTGCCGGTGGCCGGGGGTGGGGAGTCATCGTCGGCATAGGGCGCGTTGCCACGGGCGGCCTGCTTGTCCTTGGACAAAGAGGAGGCGACGATCGCGACTGCGCCAATCAGCGCGGCGACGCCGATTGCATCGCCAAAGCCGAAGCCATTGCCCCGGTCGCGATGATGATGGCCCCAGCCGCGATCATAGCGGGGGCGGGCCTCCGCTGCGCTGACGCTGCCGAGCATCAGGCCGAGGGCCACCAGCGATCCCGTCATCCAGCGCGTCTTGCCCATCATCCCGATCCTCTTATCCTCCTGCGATGAACCGACTTCTATCCGCGTCCGGCTGTCGCGCGGCTGAACGGATCAGGTCAGCGGCGCGCTCGCCCAGTGGCGCAGCCGCGCATAGAGCCCGGCGATGACGCCCGCGAAGATCAGGATGGCGAGCGGCACGGCCCAATGGCTTTCGCCCACCAGCGCGAGCGGCGTGTCGCTGTCGGTCGCGGCCACTATGCCGGCGAAGGCGACGCCGAACAGGCTTTCCCCGACGATGAAGCCGGTGGCCATCAATACGCCCATGCGCTCTGCAAATTCGGGGTTGGACTGGCGCAGCGCCCAGCGGTTGTAGAGATGGCCGATCAGCGCGCCGACCGGGATCAGCAGCGTCAGCGCCATCGGCAGATAAATGCCCATGCCGACCGCCAGCGGCGGCAGGCGCAGCTTGCCCGCCTTGCCCAGCAATTCGTCGGCCAGCACCACGACCGCGCCGATGCCAGCGCCGATGCCGATCAGCCCCCAATCCAGATCGCCGCCCAACACGCCCTTCGCCAGCGCGGAGATGAGCGCCGCCTGCGGGGCAGGCAAAGCGTTCGGCCCTGCACCCGGTGCCCCGGCGAAGCCGAAGGCGCTGTTGAGCAGATCCAGCACCGGCGGGATGACGAGCGAGCCGAAGAGGACGCCCAGGATCAGCGCGATCTGCTGCTTCCATGGCGTTGCGCCGACGAGCTGGCCGGTCTTGAGATCCTGAAGATTGTCGTTGGAGATGGTGGCGATGCCGAACACGATTGCGGTGGTGAAGAGGGCGTAGGCGACAAGAGCCTGGCTGCGATCCGGGTCGCCGCCTGATCCATAAATGGCCGCGAGCATCAGCGATGCGCCCAGCACGGCAAGGATGCCGACGCCCGAAATCGGGCTGTTCGACGCGCCGATAAGCCCCGCCATATAGCCGCAGACCGACGCGATCACGATGCCCGCGACCAGCACATAGGCCAGCGTCAGCGCGATGACGGGGATGGGGTTGGCCGCGATCGGTCCGCCCTGTGCGAAGATCCAGAGCAGCATGGCGATAGGCAGCATGGATGCGATGATGGTGCCGAAGACGATGCCGATCGGCAGGTCGCGTTCGGTGAGTTCCAGCAGCCCGGCATTGCCCGCCTTGCGCGTCGCATTGGCGATGAGGGCGGAGCGGATGCCGCCGATGATGGGGCCGAGAATCTTGAGCAGGGTCCAGATCGCCGCGACGCCGATCGTGCCCGCGCCGATGAAGCGCGCCTTGGTGCGGAAGGTGTCGCCGACGATGGTGGCGAGATCGCCGCCTGCGGGCACGGGTGCGGTCAGGAAGGGGACGATGCCGAACCAGCTGATCACCAGCCCCACAAACATGGCGACGCCGACCGACAGGCCAACGAGATGGCCAACGCCGATCAGCGCCATCGAAAAGCTGGTCGACATCGATGTCGCGCCGGTGCCGAAGCGGAAGAAGGTGGCGGCTTCCTCGGCGATCAGCCGGGTCTTGGCGATGATGGTGAAGGCGGCAGCGGCGACGGCGCTCAGCAGAATGGCGGACAGGCCGCGCTTATTTTCTTCCGCGCCCGCGCGCGATCCCGCGCCGACTTTCAGCACTTCGGCGGCGGCGACGCCTTCGGGATAGGGGAGGTCGGAGCCGGTGACGAGCGCGCGGCGCAGCGGCACCGAATACATGACGCCCAATATGCCGCCCAAGGCGATGGTGCAGGCTGACAGCCAATAGGGAAAGCCCTGCCACCAACCGATCATCACCAGGCCCGGCAGCACGAAGATGATCGCCGAGAGCGTCCCCGCCGCCGAGGCGATGGTCTGGACGATGTTGTTTTCCAGGATCGTGCCGGTCGCGAACAGGCGCAGGATGGCCATGGAGATGACCGCCGCGGGGATGGAGGTGGCAAAGGTGAGGCCGATCTTGAGGCCGAGATAGACGTTCGCCGCGGTAAAGATGAGGGTGATGAGCGCGCCCAGGATGACGCCGCGCAGCGTCAGTTCGGCCATCCCGCTGGCCTGTGGCTTGTCCGTTGTCACCCTATATCCCCTTGGCTTCGTGCTTGTTGCTTGGGCTTGGTAATAATGTTGCTTGACCGTGGATCAATCGGAAAGTGCAATTGGGACCGTCAGGAGGCCTTTTCCGCGGCAGTGAGGGCGACGCGATCGAGCCAATTGTCCACCAGCCGCGTCCAGCGTTGATAGCCTTCGGGCTTCATATGCAATCCATCGGCGCGAAAGAGCGAGGCGTCGGGCAGGCCGTCGCGCGCCAGCAGCAGGCGGCCGACGTCGAGATAGGTGAAGCGGACGGACGTCGCCCGCGCGGCCACGGCCTGGTTGATCGCCGCCATTTTGGGCCAGAGCGTCCAGCGGATCGGGCTGGGCTTGAGCGAGAGGAAGGCGATGGGCGCGCGGGGATAATCGTTGCGCAGCCGCTTGAGCAGGGTCAGGATGTCGGCGGCGACCTTGTCGGGGCTGGCACCGGCCGCCAGATCATTTTCGCCGACATAGACGATGATCGTGCTGGGCTTGGTCGGTGGCAATAGACGTCGATAATAGCGCAGCACGTCGGGCGTACTCGCTCCGCCAAAGCCGCGATTGACCGTCGGGATGTCGGTGAAGCTGCCCGCTATGTCCCACAGGCGGATGCTGGAACTGCCTAGGAAGAGTGTCGCGCCCTCGACAGGCGGGCTGGCGGCATTGGCCTTGGCGAACGCCTCGATCTCGCGCGCGAAGGGGAAGCTGGGATCGGCATTGGGCGGCCGATCCTCCGCCTGCCCGCCTTCCGCCTGCCCGTGCGCGATGCCGGGCAGCGCGAGCGCCAGCAGCAGCGCGGCGACGCCCTTAATGGCGATGGAGCGGGCGCAGGCGATATTTACCGTCCGCATAGGCACCGAACATGCCGGTGATGGCGGGGTGGTCGACCGGCTCGTCGCTGTCGTCGGTGACCAGATTCTGCTGGCTGACATAAGCGACATAGCTGGATTCGCCATTTTCGGCGAGCAGGTGATAGAAAGGCTGCTGCTTGTCGGGCCGGGCATGTTCGGGGATGGCCTCATACCATTCCTCGCTATTGGCGAAGACCGGGTCGATATCGAACACGACGCCGCGAAAGCCGAACATGCGGTGCCGGACCACGTCGCCGATGCTGAAGCGGGAATGGACGATCGGCGGGGCCGTAACGCCAGCGCCGAAAATCTGAATCGTGTTTCTCATGTCCCCAATTTAGGGTGGTTCAACGCCGACACAAGAAAAAACCCGGAAACCCCGCTTGGCAAGCGCGATTTCATTCGCTAATGGCCGCCGCTCGACCAGGAACGCAGCGGCCATCGGCCCGGCGGACCTTCTGCGGAGAGGTGGCAGAGTGGTCGAATGCACCGCACTCGAAATGCGGCGTGCCCGAGAGGGTACCCAGGGTTCGAATCCCTGCCTCTCCGCCAATCTTTCCGTAAGATTATGAGATAAAACGATTTCTTCCTGATTCTGGGCTGTCGAGCGTTCAACCGCTACATAACGGTGCTACAGAATGAGATCGATGACATATCTCCGGGCGACCACAGACGGTGGTTTTGAGGTCCGCATCACCGTCCCGAAATCGATCCAATCCATCATTGGAAAATCCAATCTGACTCGGCGATTGGGGCGGGTTTCCAGATCAGAGGCCAATCGTCGGGCCGCACCAGTGATCGTGAAATTCCAATCTCGGATCGAGGCTGCGCGTGCGGGCCGGGTTGAGGAGCATGCAGCGCCGTCGTCGGAACCAGTGGCTCACGTTTGCCCAGCGGAGTCCGCAACAGCGTCCAAGAGGGTTCCCTTCGAGACGATCGTCAACGGCTACCTGCTCGAACGGAAGCCAGCGCCTTCGACGATCAAGCGATGGAGGCCGGTGTTCGCTCATTTCAAGAGATGGATCGGCCTTGATGACGCGGGCAAAGTATCCTCTGACGATATCGTTCGCTGGAAGACAGAACTGATCCAGTCCGGTGTTTCACCCCGAACGGTGCGGGAGGTCTATCTCGCCGCGATCAAGGTCGTTTTTGGCTGGGCTGCTGAAAACCGAAAAGTGCAACCCAACCCCACCACCGGTATCACCGTCCGGGTGGCCAAAACGGTGCATCTTCGAGAGCGAGGATTTACGGCTATTGAGGCCAGAACGATTCTCCGAGCGGCCCTTGCTGGAAAGCATGGACAGGTCTCCGAAGCACATCGCCGCGCCAGACGATGGGTGCCATTTCTTTGTGCTTATACAGGTGCACGCGTTGGTGAGATAACCCAGCTTCGTGGGTGCGATTTCATCCAGCGAGATGGCGTGTGGGCGATCCGGATCACCCCCGAAGCCGGATCGACAAAGTCCGGCTCGGCGAGGTTGGTGCCATTGCACTCTCATCTGATTGAACAAGGCGTGGTGGAAATGGCGCATGCCTTTGCGGCTAGCCCCATTTTTTTCAATCGATCGCGGGGTCGCGGGGGCGATTCAGCCCATCCGCATCACAAGAAAGTAGGAGAGCGGTTGGCCAAATGGGTCCGCGATCTAGGCGTGGACGATCCGCATATTCAGCCCAATCATGCTTGGCGACACTTGTTCAAAACCTTAGCGCGGCGCGCCGGGCTTGATCCCGAAATCCGGGATGTGCTCCAAGGGCATGCACCTCGATCGATTGGTGAACAATATGGCGACTGGCCTCTTGATGTCCTCGCGGAGGGTGTTGAACGTTTGCCTAAATTCGACATAGGTGCTGAATACTCGAATTTATGATAACGCCTCACATCAATCAGGCAGCAGCATCACCCAGCCGTGCCTGTCATGGTCATTCGAAATTGTAGAGAACGGTCGAACCCAAGTGGTTCGCTCGGTGCCGGGGAGCCTGTCCAGTCCCTCTTGGACAGCTTGAGCTATTTCCGGACGTTCGACCCATGCTCCGCATATTAGATTAGGCGCTATGGGTTGCAGGACTTGGATTTCGGCATCCGGGTAGGTGGGAAGGAACGAGGGTATTTGTGTCTTCGCCCTGTAGTCGGTGCCGGAGAAGGTTTGCGGGCGTTCTCCGGCAGGGTCGGAGAATAGTTGAGTAAAGCTCCAGATGCCATCCAGTCGACCTCGGTGATCTTTCATCAGATTTGAGGCCCCACTGCGACGAAGGAAGCGGCACCAATGTGTCCATAATATGCTGGGTTCCAGCATCAGGACCACCCAATAGGGAGTGGCGACATTACGTATCTTTTCGTTGAACATTCGCGCATTTATCGCGGCGACTGAAATTGAAACTGCGTTATCGTGTTCATCGAGACGGACGCGGGCGCTGGCGTGCGCCGAAAATTCATTTTGCGATTCTAGCGCTGATCGAGAGAGCAGGCCGTGATCGACGATTGAGCATAAGTTTTGTGCTTGTGTGAAATGTAGCAGATACGGGATGTCACGGCATTGGGCCTCATAGCGTATCCGCGTAGGTATGTCCGGTGTTCGAGCCATTTAGGGTTCCTTGGCGCAGCCGGTATATTTGCGATCAACCTCCACATGTTGCTGACGTGTAGCGGTTGAACGCTCGACAGCCCAGAATCAGGAAGAAATCGTTTTATCTCATAATCTTACGGAAAGATTGGCGGAGAGGCAGGGAAGCCTTGATGGTTCCCCGATTTCGCGTGATTCGCGGCTGCTGATAATAGGCAGGGCTATCAGGCTGTAGCGGTCCTGTGTAGCCCTTGGTTCGACAGACACGCTGGTA
>NZ_NMUA01000052.1 GCF_002312805.1 Sphingobium sp. D43FB
AGGCGACCTCCGCCGGCGCCGCAGCGGCCTGCACTTCAGCCTTGCGGCGCCAAGTGTAAATCAGCGCCGTCGATACATCATGCTGGCGAGCTACACGCGCCACGCAGGCGCCAGGAGAAAAGGCCTCGGACAGAATCTTCGCCCGCTCGTCCTCATGCCAGCGCCGCCGACGCTCAGGCCCGCCGAAAACCGTGATCTGACCCACAAAACCGCTCCTACGATCGCTCTCAAGAGCGAACTTAAGAGCGGTCCATCACGCCCGGGGGAAGGCGACTCTCAACGGAGGCGTACGAGCATGGCGACGCGGAGAGAATTGGTTGAAGCGGTTGGCGAGCGGTATCGCGCGGCTGACCGAACGAGCAAGGGCAATGGTTAAATCGCCACGCGTTCGCCTGGCGATGCTCATTGGCGCGATCTTACTGCTCATTGGTCGCCTTGACGTCCGGCGAGATCCTCGTCGCCCCCAGATATTAACACCGACATTGTCGTTTCCGGCCCGCCTGCTCACATCATTCGAACAGCGGAAAGCAACAGTCAATCGCGCAGTCCGTTCCGGATCCGTTCTACGAGTTTGCCGCTTTTCAACCTATGACGTCAATGGGCCTTTTAATGACCCTGGCTAAGTGCAGAGTACTCAACCATCAGGACGATTGCCAATTCCGCTACCGCCATCACTGAGCAACACAGTGCCAGTCATGTACGAAGAGTCCCGGCGCGAAGCCAAAAGCGCGTAAAGACCAGCATGGTCGGCTGGTTCGGCTATCCGCCCGAGCGGGGTCATGCTGGAAATCATTTCGTCAAGCCCGGGCATCTGTTCCATCTTCATTTCTGCAAAGCCACCCGTCTGAGTGCCGCTGAGTGGGGTCCGGGTCCCTCCCGGTGCAACGCCGTTAACCCGGATTTCGGGTGCCAGTTCCCAAGCCAGTTGCTTGATCAGCCCGAGCACCGCGTGCTTAGAGGCGACGTATAGCGTGCCGCCGCCTCCGGTATAATAACTCGAGGTCGAAGCCGTGAAAATGATGCTTCCCTTAACCTTCCTGAGTTCGGGGATGGCGGCGCGGGCACCAAGGAAATAACCCTTCAGGTTGACGTCGAAGATTTCGTCGAAGACCTTGCCGAGTTGCTCGGGATCCTGCTGTTCGAGCGGGACCATAAAATCCCAGATCCCAACGTTCCCGACAAATACATCGAGCTTGCCGAAAGCCGCCACGGTTTCCGCCACGGCGCGGGCATTGTCGGCATAGGAACGCACGTCTCCCGCCACGGCCACCACGCTGTCCCCATGCCGCGAACGCACGAGTTCTACCTGCTCATCGTCCTTGACCAGGACGCCAACCTTGGCACCCTCCTCAATATAACGCGCGACCACCGCCGCCCCGATCCCGGTGGCGCCACCGGTAAGTAGCGCCACCTGTCCATCAAGCCTGTTAGACAATTTTCTCTCCTCCGCCTCCGGTTATCGATCAGTCTGGGATTACTGATCGAACATCCCGGTGCGACCTTCTTGCAAATTCACCACGACCGACTTGGTCTGGGTGTAGTGGTTGAGCACTTCATGGCTGAACTCACGACCGAACCCGCTCTGCTTGTAGCCGCCGAGTGGCATGTTGGCCTTCAGATTGTAGTAGCGGTTGATCCACACCGTGCCGGTTTCGAGCTTGCGTGCCATGCGGTGCGCGCGCGCAATGTCGCGGGTCCAGATACCACCGGCGAGGCCGTAATTGGTATCGTTCGCCACCTTCATCATGTCGTCTTCGTCCTTCCAGCTAATCACGCTGGTAACGGGGCCGAAGATCTCTTCACGCGCAATACGCATCGAGTTGTTGACGTTGGTAAAGACCGTCGGCCTGATGAAGTTTCCATCGGCAAGCTTGTCGTTGCGGCTGCCGCCGGTCAGAACGTTGGCGCCTTCTTCCGTCGCCAGTTCGAGGTAGCTTACGACCTTGTCCATCTGCATCTGCGACGCCTGCGCGCCGAGCTGTGTGGCGAAGTCGAGCGGGTCGCCCTGGCGAATGCCTTCGAGTGCGACCTTGAACTTGGCGAGGAACTCATCTTGGATCGACTCGTGCAGGAACAGTCGCGATCCGGCCAGGCAAACCTCGCCCTTGTTGAGCACGGTCGACATCGTGGCGCTTTCGACCGCGGCATCGATATCGGCATCGGCGCAGACGATGTGCGCGGACTTGCCGCCCAGTTCCAGCGTCTGCGGGATGATATTGGTGGATGCATACTGCATGATCCGACGGGCTGTCCCCACCGAACCGGTGAAGGCGACCTTGCGGACGTCCTCATGAGTCACAAGCGCCTCTCCGACGTCGGCACCATAGCCGGTGACCACGTTGATCACGCCGGGGGGCAGAAGATCGGCCATTTCCACGAAGAATTCGATCACCGAAAGGCAGACCGTCTCGGCGGGGTTAAGCACAACCGTGTTACCCGAAGCGAGCGCGGGCGCGATCTTGCAGGCCATCATCAGCATCGGAACGTTCCACGGGATAATCTGCGCGCAGACCCCCAACGGCTCGCGATGAACGATGCCGACGGCATCGGGATAATCCATGGTCTGGCCATGGAGGCCGTACGCAGCGCCCGCGAACAATTCGAACTGGCCGATTGCCTGGGGCATGTCGAAATGCATCGATTCGCGGATCGGTTTGCCGTTGTTCAACGTTTCGAGCGTCGCGTAATGCTGATGCCGTGCCTTGAGTCGGCGCGCGACCTCGATCAAAATTTCCTGGCGTTCGGCGGCCGAACTATCCGCCCACTTCGGGAAAGCAGCCTTCGCGGCGGCCACTGCGCGCTGGATATCCTTGGCATTGCCAGCCTGGATTTTGGTCAGCACCGCCCCGGTGGCAGGGTTAATCAGGTCGATCGTCTTTCCGCTATCACTGGAAATCCACTCGCCGCCGATAAAGTGACCGTATTCACTCTTAATTCCGTACTCGTTAGTACCACTTTTCAACTGTGTAGCCATTGCATCTCTCCTTAGAATTCATCCAACTTCGATCAAAAGGTCGCTCACCGGAAACACTCTGCAGGCTAGGGCAAAGCCCGCCGCACGCTCGGTCTCCGAAATCTTCGCCACGCTCATCTTACCGGTCGTGTAATCTCCGCCGACCACCCTGACCCTGCAAATTCCGCACCCGCCGCCACGGCAACCAACGCCGATATCGCTCGATCCGCATCGCTCCATGGCAAGCAAGATCCGCTCGTCCTCACCGCAGCTGAACTCTCCGCCGCCGACGATCCGGATCCGGTGCAGCCCGGTTGTCACGCTATACCTTCTCAGCTGCCTTTGCAGCCGCTTTCGCCGCAAAGGACTGTCCGCCGACCGCGAAGTGGCCGCTCGGCATCTCGCGCAAGAGAATGCGAACTGATTCACGCGGCGCCCCAATCGAAGTGATGGCAGCATCGGTCAGGGCTTGGATCAGCCGTTCTTTGTCGTCCGTCGATCTACCCTCGAGCATGTTGACCTCGATGATTGGCATTCACGCCTCCACCTGAAACATTACGGCACCAAGCCCCTGGATACTCGTGCGGACGGTTTGACCGGGCGCGAGATTGGGAGCGGCGGTGATGCCACCTGCCATCACGATGTCGCCTGCTGAGATTTCTTCTCCGCCTTCAGCGACAAGTCGCGCTGCGGCGACCAACGACCGCAAGGGATGGCCGAGAATAGCTGCAGTCGAACCGACCTCGATCACATGGCCGTCGATTTCGAGAATAACCCCGAGGTTCGAGAAATCCTTGGCCGGATCGTTCCATTGTCCGATCACAAGGCCAGAGGACGAGGTGTTGTCGGCAATAACATCGGACAAAGCGAACTTGAAGTTCTCGTACCGGCTATCAATGATTTCCATTGCCGGAGCAATCGCTTCGACCGCCGCCAGCGCCTCCATCGCTGTGACCTTTCCGGAAAGCGGTGCCTTCATAAGGAAGGCCACTTCCGGTTCAACCCGTGGGTGAACGAAACGTGCGCGAGACATCGACGCGCCTTCCTCGATCAGCATCGCGTCGGTCAGGCGGCCCCATGCCACCTCGTCGACCCCGACCTGCAGCATCTTGGCCCGGCTCGTCAGACCCATCTTGACTCCGATTCGGCGTTCACCGCGGCTGAGGCGACGATCGACCGACAGCTTCTGCACCAGATAGGCATCTGCCACACTCAGATCGGGTTCGGTATCCGTGAGTTGGGGCGTTGCGCGCGCATGAAGCGCCGCGCTGTCCAGAATTTCCGCGTAACGTTCAATCTTGTTCATTGCCATCGCCTATGCTGCCCGCACAGAAACGAGATCGAGCGCAACATCGACAATCATGTCTTCCTGCCCGCCAACCATACGCCGCTTACCCAGCTCGATCAGAATTTCGCGGGTGTCGAGGCCGTATTGTTCGGCCGCCTTTTCCGCGTGACGAAGGAAGCTTGAATAGACACCGGCATAACCCAGGCTCAGCGTCTCGCGGTCGACCCGCACCGGGCGATCCTGAAGCGGACGGACCAGATCTTCTGCTGCGTCCATCAGCGCCATCACGTCGCATCCATGGTTCCAGCCCTTTCGGTCGGCCGCAGCAACGAACACTTCGAGCGGAGCATTGCCCGCTCCCGCGCCCATCCCGGCGAGGCTGGCGTCAATCCGCACGGCCCCTTCCTGAGCAGCAACGATCGAATTCGCGACACCGAGCGACAAGTTGTGGTGGGCATGCATGCCGCGCTGGGTTTCCGGCTTGAGCACGCGGTCGTAGGCCCGCAGCCGTTCGCGCACACCGTCCATGTCAAGCGCGCCGCCGCTGTCGGTCACATAAACGCAGTGCGCGCCGTAGCTTTCCATCAGCAAGGCCTGCTGGGCCAGCGCCTCGGCGTCGATCATGTGGCTCATCATCAAAAAGCCCGATACATCCATGCCCAGATCGCGGGCGATACCGATATGCTGCTTGGCAACGTCTGCCTCGGTGCAATGGGTCGCGACCCGCACCGAGCGAACACCCAATGCGTAAGCGCGGCGAAGCTCTTCGACAGTGCCGATGCCAGGCACCAGCAGCGTGGTCAGCACCGCCCGTTTGATCACGTCGGCTGCCGCCTCGATCCATTCCCAGTCGGTGTGAGAGCCAAAGCCATAATTGAATGACGTGCCGTTGAGACCATCGCCGTGCGACACTTCGATGGCGTCGACACCGGCATCGTCCAGGGCCTTGGCGATCGTGCGGACGCTGTCAGTGCCATACATGTGAAGGATGGCATGCATCCCGTCACGCAGGGTGACATCTTGGATGTAAAGCTTGCCGGTTTCAGGGTTGAAAGTCATGCTGCCACCCTTTCTAGGTTCTGCAGTGCAATCCGCTCGCCGGCCGCCTTGGCCGCAGCGGTCATAATGTCGAGGTTGCCGGAATATTTTGGCAGGTAATCGCCCGCCCCCTCTACCTCGAGGAAAACGCTGGTCTTGAGACCGACGAACTCGCCGTAGCCGGGAATTTTCAGCGGATGGTTGGAACCAAACCGTTCAAACTGCACCTCCTGCTTGAGGCGATAGCCGGGGACGTAGGACTGGACGGTCTGCACCATGTCCTGCACCGACTGGCGGATAAGATCCTCATCAACCTGATCGGTCAGCGTGAAGATCGTATCGCGCATGATCATCGGCGGTTCAGCCGGATTGAGGATGATAATCGCGCGTCCGCGGCGCGCTCCGCCGACGACCTCGATCGCCTTAGCGGTGGTCCGGGTGAACTCGTCGATATTGGCGCGGGTGCCCGGCCCTGCCGAACGCGATGATACCGATGCGACAATTTCTGCGTAATGGACAGGACTCACGCGTGATACCGCTGCGACGATCGGGATGGTCGCCTGGCCACCGCAGGTGACCATGTTCACGTTGCGGACGCTGCTATCGAGCACATTTCCTACCGGGGGCACGAAAAACGGCCCCAAAGCAGCAGGCGTCAGGTCAACGACCAGCTTGCCGTCCTGCTGCAGCACGGCATCATGCTCCTTGTGGGCGTAAGCCGAGGTTGCATCGAAGACGATTCCGATCTCCGGATAAACCGGCAGCTTGCGCAGCCCGTCCATCCCCTCATGGGTGGTCGTCACACCGCGCTCGCGGGCCATCGCCAGCCCCTCCGATGCTGGGTCGATGCCGACCACCGCAGCGAGTTCGAGCACATCCGAACCCTTGAGCATCTTGATCATCAGATCAGTACCAATATTGCCTGAGCCGATGATCGCACATTTCATCTTGGCCATACGCTTGCCTTTCATCCAATCTTCAGTTTCAGTCCGCGGCGAATTCTGCGCGAACTGTTCCAACTCCATTGATTCTCGCCTCGACGACATCGCCGCGGTTTACCCCGGCCATCGGACCGAGCGCACCAGACAGGATCACGTCGCCTTCAAGCATCGGCCGACCGACCCGCGCCATGACCCGTGCCAGCCACAATGCTGCGGTGATCGGGCTGCCCAGGCAGGCGATACCAGCGCCGACCGAAATGGGTTCGCCCTTGATCTCCATCACCATGCCGCATTCACGCAGATCGAGCCCATCGAGCTTGCGCGGAACCGCGCCCAGCACGAACAGCCCGCTCGAGGCGTTATCGGCCACGGTGTCCCAGATGCGGATGTCCCAATTGGCCACCCGGCTGTCGACGATCTCGATGGCCGGCACGACATATTCAACCGCGCGGATCATTTCTGCGGTCGTCAGATCGGGATGCGGCAGGTCGCGACCGATGACAATCGCGATCTCGGCTTCGACCTTGGGCTGGATCACCTGATTGAGCGAGATCGGTATGCCTTCGGGCACGTCCATATCGGCAAACAGCATGCCGTAATCGGGCTGGTCGACGCCAAGCTGCCGCTGGACCGCAAGCGAAGTGAGGCCGATCTTGCGGCCTACCAGTCTTCGTCCGCTGTCGACATAGTGCCGGGTATTGACCTCCTGCACGGCATAGGCAGCATCAACCCCGCCCGCCGAAATGAGATCGCGAACCGGCGCCACGGGTGTTCCGCTTGTCGCAGCTCCACGCAGCATTTCGGCGGCTTGTTGAATGACCCGAGGGTCTATCGTGGTTTCCATGGTCATAATCTCAGAGCTTCACGCAAATGTTTGCGGTTTCGGTGTAGAATTCGAGGCTGTGGACACCACCCTCCCGGCCGATCCCGGAATGGCCAGACCCGCCAAACGCCGTGCGCAGATCGCGCAGGAACCAGCAATTGACCCAGCACACACCGACCTGCATCGCCGCTGCCACCCGGTGCGCGCGCGAAACGTTTTCGGTCCACACGGTCGCGCACAATCCGTAGTCGGTGTCGTTGGCCAGCGCGATAACCTCGTCTTCGGAGTCGAACGGGATTACCCCGCAGCACGGACCGAAGATTTCCTCCCGGATCACCGTGGCATCGTGCGCAAGTCCGGTCCACAGCGTCGGCTCCACGTAGAAGCCGCCCGCCTGATCGCCTTCGACTTTCGGAACGCCGCCGCCGGTGACAACCGTCGCCCCTTCTTCGACCGCTTTCGCGTAATAGCCTAGCACCTTATCGCGGTGCTCTGCGCTGCTCAACGGCCCAAGGTAGGCCGGATCGCCCATGGAACCGGGCTTGAATGCCTGCGCCGCCAGCGTCATCCGCCGGACGAACTCATCGAACAGAGGCCGCTCGACATAGACCCTCTCTGTGCCGAGACAGACCTGCCCGGTGTTGAGGAAGACCGAGCGTGACAGGCCCTCAATCGCCTTGTCGAGATCAGCGTCGGCGAAGACGATCGCCGCATTCTTTCCGCCGAGCTCGAAAGAAACGTCGCGGACCCCGACTGCAGCCTTTTGCATGATCGCCTGCCCGGTTCCGGTCTCGCCGGTAAAAGTGATCGCATCGACATCCTTGTTGGAGGTCAGAAACTCGCCTGCCGAGCCGCCGCCGAAACCATGGACGACGTTGTAGACGCCTTGGGGCATCCCCACCGCGTTCATGACTTCGCCTAGTAGCGCTGCTGTTCGGGGGGTTTCCTCCGAAGGCTTGACCACCACTGTGTTTCCGCAGGCTAGCGCCGGTCCGACCTTCCAGGTCATCAGCAGCAACGGGAAGTTCCACGGGCAGATCACCGCGATCACGCCCTTGGCCTTGCGCACGGCATAATTGATCGCCTGCCCACCATCGGGCGTCGGCGTGGTGAAGGATTCACCTGGCATCGTCGCGATAACGTCCGCGAACATGCGGAAATTCGCCGCGCCGCGAGGAATGTCGATGTGCGAAGCCACGTGACGGGGCTTGCCCGTATCGGCCACTTCGGCATCGAGAAAATCATCCGCACGGCGCTCGATTTCGGCGGCCACCGCGACGATCAACTTAACCCTCTCGGCAGTCGTCATCTTGCCCCAAGGACCATCAAGAGCCGCTTTAGCGGCCGCCACTGCATCGGCGACATCGGCTTCGCTTGCCTCATAAACCGTGCCGATTGTTTGTCCCGTTGCCGGATTGACGTTGTCAAAGGTCTTTCCTTGGCTGCCCTTGCGATAGGAACCCCCAATGAAATTGAGTATGTGGTCGGCTACAGGTCGAGGCGAATTGGTAGTCATTTGATTTCTATCGTCCCAATGTATTATTGCACTGGCCGCTCACTGCTGCTCTGCGCCGATTGCGGAGAGGCCAGCGTTGGCGCAGGCAATGTCGAGTTCTTCAGATCCACCAGAGACGCCGATTGCACCGACGAATTCGCCATCGATAACGATGGGAAGTCCCCCGCCAAACATCACGATCCCCGGCTGAACGGTTATCCCGTCGCTCAGCGCCGGATTGCCTGAAACCATCTTGTACACGTCAGGCGTCGCAACCCGAAAGCTGGCGGCGGTATAGGCCTTGTCCTGGGCAATTTGTGACGAGGGAAAGGGTGTACCGCTCGCGCGCAGCAGAGCCGCCAGTTCGCCTCCTCCACCGATGATGGCGGCAACGACCGGGTAACCGGCTTCCTCGCCCTTGGCGACGGCGGCCGAAACCGCTTGTGCGGCCAAGCCGTGTCCGATTGTCCGGATTGTCACCAAACCGTCCATGATCAGGTGTTTACCGTCATGAAGCGTTCGTTCAGCGCCTTCTCGTAATAGAAGATCGCCTTACCCGCGTTTTCTGCCTGCCACATACGGCGCGGGTTGTCGGGGTAATAGATATAGCCGCCGCTGAACGTCTCGTTGCGGTTGCCCGACGGATCGAAGAAATAGATCGTCTGGCCGCGAGTGATCCCGTGGCGCGTCGGGCCGATGTCGAGCGAAATATCGTAGCGACTGATAATGTCAGCCGCGTGCCCAACATCGTTCCAGGATTCGAGGTTGAACGAAGTGTGGTGGATCCGGCCATCTTCCGGATAACCCAGAAAAGCGACATCATGGGCCTTGTTGCTGCATGAAAGGAAGATACCGAGACGTGCCCCGGTACTTTCGTCGACCAGTTCCTCGGTTACTGAGAAGTCGAGAACTTCCACGAAGATCTTGGCGCTCGCCGAGATGTCCACGCCGTTGAGCGCGCAGTGATCAAAGCGGGTTGCCCGCATGCCACGCGGTTCGGCTATCCAGACATCAGGATTGCGGACCGCCGGCCCGGTTTCGGACAGCTCCATTTCTGCGTATAGGTCAAACACATGCGCGGTCGGCGCGTTGAAGCGGATTTTGCGTCCGACACCCGGATCTTCGCCAGCGGGAATGACATCGACGTTCACTCCCGCATCGAGCAGGCGTTCGGCAAAATGATCAAGATCGGAGTCTTTCGCGACCTTGAACGCCATGCGGTCAAGCCCAGCGGTATCGGCTTCGCGCAGGATAATGCTGTGGCGGTCGAATTCGTCGAACGCCTGGAAAAAGGCACGCCCATCCTCGACGCTGACGAGATTGAGACCAATCCGGTCACGATAATGAACAATAGCCTCATCGAGATCGAGGACCCGCAGTTGCACATATCCAGGGCGGATTACACCGGTCAAAGCCATTTCAGTTCTCCTTGCATGCGTCAGCCCTTGAGGCCGTTGCTGAAAAATTCAGACACAACTCGGTTAAAGCTGACCATGCGCTCAATCTGGACCCAGTGCCCGCATTCGCCGAACACGTTCAAGTCAGCACGAGGCAGCAGCGTTGCCAAGCGCACGCTCGACTCCAGTGGAATAACCTCATCGAACCGGCCATGCAGCACCAGCATTTCGTGTTGCAGCGCCGCAATGTCTTCTTCGCGGCTTGCCAGCATCGCGATATTGGCTTGACGGTCC
The DNA here is from genome assembly GCF_002312805.1 of Sphingobium sp. D43FB. GTDB lineage: Bacteria > Pseudomonadota > Alphaproteobacteria > Sphingomonadales > Sphingomonadaceae > Sphingobium. The sequence goes on from NZ_NMUA01000052.1 coordinate 10,230, forward strand.
GCGCCGCCAAAGGTCGCATGATACGGTTCCTGTGCACCAGGACGCATACTTGCTTCGTATCGCGACTTGATCAGATCGTCGGTCAGCCTGCTGTGATCCCAGGCAAGATATTCGAGCGACGAGCGCATGGCCTCGACCGAGGGAACATAGCCCCAGACCTCATCGAGCGCTGGCGTGATCGGGAACTCAAGACCGGCCGGTCCCATAAGGACCGCCCGCTCGACTCGATCAGGATGCGCGATCGTGAAAGCCAGCGCAATGCCGCCACCGAACGAATTGCCCACCATTGACACCTTGTCGATGCCAAGCCCGTCAAGCAGGGCGGCAATCTGGTCGACCCAGATCTGCTTGTCTTCGATACGGCCCTTGGAATCGGAATAACCAAATCCGTACATGTCCGGCGCAATCACCCGGAACTGTTTTGCAAGAGCTGGCATATTGAGCCGCCAGTTAGCCCATGCCGTGACACCTGGTCCCGATCCATGGATAAGCACGACTGGCGGCCCTTCGCCCACATCATGGTAGTTGGTCACACTGCCATCGACTACCAGCGACTTGCCAATCTCGGGGCGTGGATCTTCTTTCGTTGCGGTGACCATATCTCTCCCGATCGCGCCTTTACCGCCTTCAAGCCTAAGCGCCTCCCGTCATCTTGACGGAAAACATTATAGGCGGGCGCTAGAATCATTTTCAGCTTTATTGCACAAAACAGAACGCGTTGGCAATTAGCGAATGCATTATACTCGCCGTATACCTGCGAGCGGTGCGCGAGCTACCTCATGCTAGGCCTTCGGCCTTTAGCGCTGCACCCACAGCGGGACGCTGCGCGATCTTGCCGGCATAAGTGCCGAGCGCGGGATATGCAGACATATCGATGCCCACATGTCCGGGCCATCCAAGCATCACGAATAGGTAGATATCGGCGACGCTGAACGAATCTCCGACGTAGTGATCGCGTCCGTCCAGCTCCTTGTCGAGCGCTGCCAGGTGATTCTTGACCAACACCGCGGCCGCCGCCTTGACCTCATCGGACGTTCCGGGAGTGAACAGGGGCACAAAGGCCTTGTGGAATTCCGAGCCGAGAAAGCTGAGGCGGCTCAACAGCTGATAGCGCTCAATGCTGCCCTCGGCTGGCGCCAAGCCGACTCCGGGATTTTGATCGGCGATATAGAGCAGAATTGCTGGGTTCTCGGTCAGGCTCTGACCGTTGTCCAGGGTCAGCGCAGGTACCTTCCCGGATGGATTAACGGCCAGAAAATCGTCGCCTGCTTCGGTTTTGCGGGTTGAGAGATCGACCTTGACCGCCTCGAAATCCGCGCCGGCTTCGCGCAGGGCAATATGCGGTGCAAGCGAACAGGCGCCCGGACTGATGAACAACTGCATTGTGTTTCTCCTCTTGTCTTTTGTCGGTAAAAAATTACGGCCGTCAGATCGGGGTCGCCAGCAGGGTCGCGATCCGATGGGTGTCGTAGACGCACGTCCGGCTAATCAACCTTGCCGCGCCATCCTTGACCAGCAACCTGTCGATATACTTCCCGGCATTATAGATGCGCGTTTCACCGTCATTGCGGGTTTGCAGCACAGCATAGCTGGCCTCCGCCGTCACCGTGTTCCCGTCGCTCCCGGTCACCACCGCCCGAGAGATTAGATGACGACTGAATTGTTCGGGGAACACGTTGGCATGGCGCAGGGCCACCACGCGATCAACCAGCATCCCCTTGCTATCACAATACATCACTGCGGCAGGCAGGCCATTGTCGACATTCTCGCGAGCGATCACCTGGTAGAGGCAATCTTCAACAAAGAACTCGGGCCAATCTTCAAGGCGCCCGTCATCGAGGCATAGGCCGTAAGCGGCGTTCAGGGAATCGATCAGACCTTGCAGAACGGGATCGGCGATTGTCATGCTGGCACCCCCACTGTCGAGGCCGACAAGGCATCACCCATCAATTCCAGATACCCTTTCCAGAATCCACGCACGGCGTTCTCATCCATGCCCATCGGCGCGTAATATTCGCGCACATCGTCGCCACCCATTTCGATGAAATTAAACTTGCCTTCCGCCCCGATGGTACCCTGCTGGCAAAGCTCGACCGCTTCGCCGTCCTCCATCGATATCAGCCCGGAGGGCCCAACAAGATTCAGGTTGCGCAGGCGGTGCCGCGTTGTTTCCTCATCATCGTCGGCATAGCCAAAGTAAGTCCAGACCAGCTCTGTCTTGTCAGGGCCAAGCGTCACGATCTGACGGGTCGCCAGCGTGTTCTGGATTTGCTGCAACACCACGTTGGGGAACAGCGACTGGATGTGCAGCCCCACATCGTCGTCAATTTCGGGCCGGAATTGCAACAGTCTTTCGTCCTGCAATTTCGTAGCTCCTTGCATCTCCCGATTGGCTTCGTCGCCGAACGACGTGTAATCGATGTCGCCCTTGGGCTTGGACACGGTAAAGACGTTATGGAAGCCCTGCTCGGTAAGTTCCCCCGCGCTGTCCTGGCTTTGGCGGTAAATGCCGAAGGTCGGGTAGAAAAGATGTAGCAAGGCTCCGTGATAGCTATCACGGCTGTTTTCGGAATAGAGCTTCCAGTTGCCAGACATATACTGACGCGCGTAGCCCAAAACCTTGATCGGGCGATGAAAAACCCGGTCGATATATTTGCGCATCACGGGGCCTAGAAAATCTTCGAGCGGCTCTATCTCGGACGAAAACGTGCCGAAAACCATGCCCTTGTAGCTCTCAACCCGCAGCTTCTCGAGCGAGTGATTGGCCGGATCGAAATCCTTGTCATAGCCGCCGACGCCCTTCATGCCGCGCCGGAACGGCACGCCAACCAGCGTTCCTTCGGAATCGTAAGCCCACTGGTGATAGACGCAGACGAAAGCGCCATCGGCCTGGTTACCGCGCAGCGAGCGGCACACGGTTGCCCCCTTGTGTGCGCAGCGGTTGACCCAGGCGAAAATCTTGCCGTCCTGACCGCGCACCAGGACCACTGGTGTTTCACCGACATGGCTCGTCCGAAAATCGCCTGCATTGGCAATTTCGGCTTCTAGTCCAAGGTAACACCAGGTGCGCCCTTTGAAGACGTTGCTCTGTTCCGCAGCGAAGATTTCGGGGTCGTGATAGACCTTATAGTCGATCGCCGTGGGGATTGATCGCTGGGCCTCAACCCGTGCTTGAGTGTTCATTTCGCTTCTCCTTCACGTTCAAATCCCTGCCCAGATGCGAGCCGCCCACAGGTGCGCATCGCGCTGAGCATCATCGCCGCGTCCGCCTTGCCTGAACCGACAATGTCGTAGGCGGTGCCATGGGCGACCGACATGTGGAGATA